>CAXXCW010000043.1:0-34225 GCA_963662725.2 uncultured Sphaerochaeta sp. | reverse complement strand
AAAGAGCTTTACAATTCACTTATTTATTACAATAATGAATCCCATGAAAAAAAAGTCTCCGTATAAATTGACACAGCGCACTGGTCGTTGTGTCCAAGTCATGTTTGAAGGTACCAACAAATGGGTATCTTCCGGTTGCTACACAAAGCATGATGCAGAATTGTGGGCAGAATCAAAAATTAGAAATAAGACAGGATACATCCAGACGCCAGTACACAAAGGCTTCAAGATGACCAGAAGGAAAGGCCGGAACATACAGGTCATGTTCAATGGCACTGACAAGTGGGTATCCTCTGGTTACGATGATGAGATCAATGCAACCATTTGGGCAGAGGCCCAGCTCAGGGAAATTAAAAGAGATGAATTAACTTTGGAGGAATTCTCTGAAGGTTTTTACACCAGAACAGACGAAATGTCTTTCAGAGCAAGCTGCATCAGGAAGGGCAAGGAATATCAGGATGATTATTTCTTTGCAATGGATGGTAGGCTTCAGAACTACATCCTTCCTGTTTTCGGTGATGTTTGCTTGAATAATTTGAATAGAGTCACAATAGAACGATGGTACGTATCGCTGAAAAGCTTTAGAACCAAGGGAGACTTATCCCCAAGTACAAAGAACAAGATATTCGAGTGCCTCAACAACATAATGGAGGAAGCAGAGATAAATGGGCATATCGATAGCAACCCATGCAAGAAAATCCTCAAGATTGTTGAGAGAAGCAACCCAAGACTCCCGATAATGAGAAATGAGATGGAAATACTATTCCCTGAAAATGATAAGCAGGTCGAATGGGTTTGGGGGAATCTGAAGTGGGCTGTGTATTTCAGTATCATGCGCTGCACTGGTTTCAGACCAGGAGAAATTGCTGGCATGAAAAGAGAAAACTACTTCCCAGACCTTGGTGGTGTTTTTACAACTCAGGCAGTCTGCTCATGGAAGAGGGAAGTGGTTGAGAGGATCAAGACAACAAGGGTTGGCAAGCGTTACAAAGTTGGTCTGCTCAACTCACAGTGTTGCAGACTCCTTGACCAGTACTTATTGAGCCTTCCCTTAGAACAGGAGTATTTGTTCTTATCAAAAGGCAGGCTTATAACCACCTACACATCGAATAAGCATTTCATAACATATGCAGAAAGGGCAGGGGTGAGGCTGGAGGGGAGAACTGAGTACAGTCTTCGCCACTCATTCCAGACTGCAATATCCGGTGAGTTGGAAAAGAACCAGATTCTTGAACTGATGGGACATACCAAATATTGTGAGAGCTATGACCATCGAGAAGGGAGAA
This sequence comes from uncultured Sphaerochaeta sp., assembly GCA_963662725.2. Classification (GTDB taxonomy): domain Bacteria; phylum Spirochaetota; class Spirochaetia; order Sphaerochaetales; family Sphaerochaetaceae; genus Sphaerochaeta. The sequence continues at coordinate 32,939 of CAXXCW010000043.1, read as the reverse complement.
GGAAGCTTGAGCAGCTGCAGGGTATAAGAGGAAGAGTGGATACATTGGTATGAAAAAGGAGGGGCCGAAGCCCCTCTCTCTTCAATTTAGCCATGAATCCCTTAACGCTTTGGGTACAAGAAAACCTGTCACAGTATACCCATGACGTTCCTTAAGGCAAAGTAACTTTAGTCTAATTCAATAGAATCATTTTTAGGGATATACTCCCTCATTTCCCTTAATTCTTTCACTGTTTCCTCTTCGGGGGAATACCAGTCAAGCGTTGTGTATCCGTCCTTCAGGGTACAACCGTCTTTGATTCTGTCGATAATCACCTTTTTGTTAACGCCATAGGCAACAGCGGCATCGGAGATCGATTCGAATACCCAGGTATCCGTTTTCTCGAAAGCGATGACAGGGATACAGTGATGCAAGCCTTCTCGTACCTCATAGATGTAGAATGAATCGCCCATCAGAAGACAGGCGATGGTTGCTCAATATTTCTTTCCGTGGAGATACCCACGATCCTTGTTGAAAGTGGTTTTTTCATCGATATGTCTCTGGAGGTCAATTTCAAGATAGCCACAGATAGTAGCTACCCTCATGACAGTGTCTGCCAATTCATCCTCCAGAGAATCCTTGATGTACTTCATGAATGCTTCATTGGTCTTCCCCTCCTTGCAGTAGGAATCATAATCAGCCCTCTTGCCCTTTCCGATTGCAGAGAGTGCCTCACTCACTTCGCCATGCACCTCACATAGCATTTCAGGAATGTTCATGTTCTTCTTGATGAAACCATGAGTGAGTGCATGTCCATAGCATTTGTTCTGCAACTGCTTAATGGTCATTAAATTTCCTTTTCAAGTCTTCAATAACAAGTTGCTTTCCATCATACAGTTCTGCAAGATGTTCATAGTCCATATCGATAAACAATGACTCTTCTAATAGGAATCTCATATTATCATCAAGCCTGTCTTTTTTTCGTTCATTGAAATCAGCACGAACAATCTGTACGGAATACATATTTTCAAACCGTTCATAAGTCTCGAGAACAATTCCGTCCTGACCTCCCCAGCCACGATCTCCTTTACCTTTAGGTATCTTTACTATTACTCCATTCGCCATTTGTTTTATAATACCCCATCATGTTTTTTTGATTTTCTGTAAGTCGAAGCCACGAGACCAAGAAAGAAAGCTTCTGGAAGGTTAAAATCAACAGCCATATCTCCCATAGCAACAGCAAGCAATGTAATAGCTTTTTCGGCTTCATCTATGTTTGTCTTTGTAGTGATAGTCCTCTTCTCTTCATCTGCAAGCACTGCTACATAGCTGTATTTCTCAGTGGGTTCAGAAGCTGTGTCACCCATAGCCTCTTCAATCTTCAACAAGGTATCCAGCCCAGGTCTAGAAATCTCTCCACTACAAATCTTATCGATTGTTGGGTATTTGATCCCCAATAGGCTTCCTACCTTTTTACTGCTTGTCTCTTCGACTTTCTCTATCAGCCACTGCTTCATCACGCTATAATCTCTCATAGAACACTCCTTTGGTTCTGGTTTACATATTCTTCTTGTTGGGTTGTTTCGTTCCTCATTATCGTTGCGTAGTACCTCTGTATATGAGTTAAGAAATCATCAACCTCGTTTTCCGAATAGAAGTATCTTGGAACACCCCTGTCCATTACTCGTTTCTGCCCTGTGTAACCTATTACTATGTTCCACTTATATCTGTACTTCGGTTTGGTCTTATGATCCCTGACAGTGAGACTGCGTATCCTCTCGTCCTTAAATTTGAAGTACCAGCTACTTGTGGTAACTGCTTTGTGATACAGGTATATCCCCAAATCACCCAATTCTCTCTGAACCCTTCTAGCAATTATGGTTGTTGGTAATTTAGCCATCCATTTACCTTTATTATTTAATAGGAGTGAAGGAAGGGTTTTTACGCCCTCCCAGAAATCTTATTACTGAACATCAACCTTTGAGATATTACCCTAAAGTTCTCTACCACAATTCGGGCAATACCTTGCAGTGAATTGAGCATCTACCGGCTTGTTGTCCTTGTGTGTGATTTGCACGTAGATATACCCTTTCTCAACCAAAGCGATTGCATTATTGGTTTCACAATGAAGCGATTTTGAATTAGTTCCCAGCTCACAATACTGACATGGTTTCCTATTCATGCTGTTTTCTCCTTACTATAGTCATGGTGTTTAATACCCAGGTACTCTTCCTCATATGGACATCTGGTAGGAAGACCCTCAATCTCTCTCCAAGCGTAGTACAAGTCTCTGATGAATGCTTTCATCATGAACCGAATAGCTGCGTTGTGACGGTGTTTTGCTGTGGTCTCATTCCACATCTTGCCTTCACGCCCCTCAATCTCCCTTGCCTCATTCTCCAGACGGTTCTTATAGTCATAGTAGAATTTCGCATAAGGGCTTCTTGCCTTGAGGAAGGAAGCTCCAAGCACTCCAACCATCTTTGTTCTCAGCCTTGCATTGTAGGGAGCAAGATACCCTGCGGTGAGCTTGTCTCCACGGATCATATCGTCTGTGACTACAATCTTCCCATTCTTCATTTTCCTGCCCTTCACAAGACCAGGATTAAGTCCTGTGAATTGCACCATTGCACTGATGGTATGGGCTTTATGAATATCGTATTCGGAGATAATGACAGCCGCCATCATCGGCCCGATACCCTTCGTCTGCTTGAGAAACTTGTCATATACCGGAATGCCCTTGAGTTCCTTGTTGAGGGACTTGACCAGATTCTCCTCAATATCCTTGGAATCATCGTAGGCATCGACCAGGGAGGGGATATCCTCGGCATTGATAGCCATTTCAGTCCCATTGTCCTTCTGGTCATTCCCGTCCTTCTTGAACCGTAAGCGATTGCCCATCTTGATTCTGATATCCTGATAATCATAGATGGTTCTCACGATTCCCTTGATTCTCATTCTCTGTTCTTCTGATTGCATAATTTTCTCCTTAATAATGATTTAGTAACAATCGTTCTTATGATTCGCTCTGTTTTTTTGCTTTTTTTCGGCCAGCTGACTCGCTCTCGTACTTTGTGGTATCTCAACTTTATTGACTCGCTTATCTGTACTGACTCTTTCCTTGCACCTGACACACTTACCGTTTGTGATGTTCTCTCATTATCTGATTCGCTCTCGTTTGTGTTATTTTTGAAACTATGACTCGCTCATTGTCATTGCTTTTTTCCCTAAGAATGACTCGCTCCAGTGATTTGATGTTTTCTTAATTTTATTGGCTCGCTTTGCAAAATGTGTTTATCAACCTTTTTGACTCGCTCTTCTACTCAGCCTTTCTCTCGAAACTATGACTCGCTCATCTACTTTGTTATCATCTGATTCTTGACTCGCTCTTCTATTCTGCTCCTTTCTGACACTCGGCTCGCTTCTACGTTCTGCTGTTCTCTTGACTACTGACTCACTAGGTTCAACTGATGTTCTTTTGCTTTATGGTTCACTCTTATATATGCAGTATTTCCTCTGTTTGATTCGCTCTTTAGTAATGCTCTTTTCCTCTTACTTGGCTCACTCACTTCTATGATCTCCTTTCTGAAAAATGATTCACTTTCCTGTTGTGCTGTTAATTGCTTTTCTTGATTCGCTCTTAGATTCTGCTGTTTTCTAATGCGTAAACTCGCTCATATATATGCTGTTCTCGCCAGTACGACTCACTCAATTCTCTAGATTTACTCATATGAAAAGGTTCACTTTTATATCGTGCTGTTTTCGCTTGGTATTGATTCACTCATTCGATGTAATTTTATTAGCCGGATTGGTTCACTCATCAATTTTGATTTCGTTTTAGTCTTCGGTTCACTCTATGGTTATGCTTTTAATCGTCACAATGGTATTTGAGAACGTCATGAAGCCTGTGGGCTACGGTTTCTGTTTCGGCACTTTTCCACCTGCCTGATCTCATTCTCCACTCTCTCACAAGTGATGAATGGGCCATGCTTGCTGATAAGCCCCAATTCCCTCATGGTGTTGAGGATTCTCCGTACAGTGAATCTGCTTAGCTTCAATGAGGAAGCAAGACTCTGCTCAAGAATCACGCCATTGGGGAGCATATGCGCTTCATCTGCATACAATCTTTCAAGCAGATGCCAATACATCCCGTAACCCTTCGCTCCGAATTTCTTATACAGAGCCGCAATCGCTGGATTCTGCAGCTCGGTCATGTAATGCCTAAAAAAGAATAGCTCTTTCATTTTATTACCTTCTCCTTTGCTATCTCGTCAGCAAGCTTTTTATAGAGCTTTGCCACTTCCAGATATTCCTTGTCCTTTTTCTTGGTCGTGACCAATAACCGGTCAGCCTCGGACAATCTTTCCATTGCCTCCTCAGAACCCTTGGAGGCCATTGCCATATCCTCTACTCTCTGCAGTCTTTCAAGGCCAATGAGAGAGAGAAGGCGGTTTCTGTACGCAATATGGTTTCCAGATAACGGGCCATTGCAATATTTGCACTGTGCCCATACGTTGTCAGCGTCCAACTCAGTTGCTCGTGTTTTTCGACTTTCGTAGTGACCACCGTCCATCTTGGAGACATGTCCGATTTTCCCGCAGGAAACACATTTTGCGTAACCATTCACATCAGCACACACATACCGTCTGTACCTCTGGAACTCCTTCAACGCCTTCTCTCTCGCACTCGGCACAATTAAATCCTCTCAAATTCAAGGGCTGGCGTACCATACTCCTTGATAATCCTGTTTGCCTTCTTCAGGGGAGCAAAGATGTTCAATGCCCTCGACCTCATTTCATTTGCAAACGCCTCGATCTCTTCGATATCATTCGTGCGGTAGTATCCCTTGCCATCCGAAAAGCTCACGATGATAAATTCATCCCCAAAGTCTATCTTTCTCAATTCGGAGATAATCAGCCTAGCTGACCTGTCTCCCATTCCCCACAGGGTGCTTAGCTCCTTCCTTGAGATTGCGTTTTGCTTTCCAATCGGTAGCATTCCATACAACCTCTGAGCTTCCTGTCTTGATAGGTTTGGTTTTTTTGGTTTTCTTGCTGGCACGGTCTCTTCTCCTCACTTCATCTATGTTCTTGCTACCCTCTGGAGCTTCCGTACAATACCTAAGTTGACTTCCCACCTCTGCTTTTTGCTTGCATTTGTTGGGACACTTTCTGCACAAATATTCCATTACTTCCCCCTAGAATGGTATTTCATCATCCTCGAACTGACCTGCATATGAATTGTTGTAACCTTGGTTGTCACCACCATTGGAATACTCTTGCCCACTATAGCTACCAGAACCACCAGAACCACCTTCTGTGAGGTAGAGTGGTTGTACTCCGAATGAATCTGCATACAAGACCCATTTTGAGCGTCTTGAGCCATCGTTGGCATTCCAGAATTCCTGTCTCATTTCCCCTCTGACCACCACCGGCTTGCCCTTGGTCAGCTTGCCGGTCAGTGATTCAGCAGCCCTTGAGAATTGCACCACATCAAAGAACGATGAAGCTGTCTGTCCTTTCTCATATCGGCCTACAGCAACCGAAAACTTGAGTATCGGGGTTTGCCCTGCATACTTGATTTCGCTGTCAGTGGTGAGCCTTCCTGTTACCATGATCGTACACATATCTGCCATTGGTTAATCCTCCAAGTAATAGCCATTCTCTGATGCAAGCATATGAACAGCCTCTATCAACAATGCACATTCCCCAATGTTAGCCTCACTGGAAGGAATGCCCTTGAATCCGTAATCACCCTTGATAGGATTGCCGGATTTATCTTTCTCCATCGGATACCCAAGATGCACAGCCTTAGCCTTTGCCATTTCCTTAATATCATCCTGCGTTCCACCAGCCATTTCAGAGAGCCTCTTGCAAAGCACATGGAAGTAAGCATTTTCCTTCAATGTCCGCTTCTGGTAGTTTGGTTCAATCGTAACCTTGATTGTTCCATCCCCCTTGAGAGCCTTGGCAAGCACAGCCTCGAATTCGGCCTCATATCCGGCAGGGACTCGGAAGTCCCCACCATGAACAACAAAGCTCATTTTCATGCGATGTTCTCACTTGATTCGAACGGAACATCACCAAGGTCGTCACCCTCGAACAGCTCCGGCCCTTGCTCTCCATTTGGATTCTGGATTGCATCGTAGACCTGAGAATAAATACTGTAGGTAATATCCTGAGAGGTCGGTGCTCCGAATTGTTCAAACAAGCCCTGTGCTGTTTTCTTGTCTCCGTCACACAATCTGAGGATATTTCCCCATCCCAAGCTCACTGTGAAGATATTCTGAGGAACTTTTCTGATTGCGTTCTTTTCATCAAAGATCTTCTCCACATTGCTCTTGACCTCTTCCATTGAAGCGGCCTTCGGGTCGAATCCCTGCTTGGGAGCAGGTCTCTTAACCGGTTGTGGCCTGTTTCCCTGTGGAGGAATATTTCCTTGAGGATGGTTTGTTACCTTCTTGCTTGGTTCCTGTACCTCACTGTCGGGATCAATCATGTCCTCGGTAGGGATACAAAGCGTCTGGAGGAGAGCATACTTGTGAGCAATAGCCATGCCCTTATTAGCTCCCTTGTCTCCACTGTCCATGCCCTCACCAATAACCACTGCTTCAACGCTTGAGCCATCAGAGGCATAGAAGGTGTACTTCATGGTCAGAATCCGGTAGATAAGGTTTCCACCGTTTCTGGTCTGCCTTTCCTCCGTCCTCTCACTGAGAACGGTAGGAACGGTAAACACCCCATGCTTTGCGAATATCGGATGGACTGCATTGTAGACATCGTCAATGCCTCTGAACTTGAATCCCTGAGATTTGTTTTGTTGGCCTTTCTTGATAGCATCGACATCTTTCATGACCTCAGCCATAGCCTCGTATATCTTGTTAGCCATTGACAGCCTCCTTTTCCTCGTTGAGGGAAGCGATATAATCACGATAGAACGAACACTTCTCGGCACAGTTGCAGTAGTCCTCACACTTAACAGAGACTCCTGGTCGATGGTCGATTGTAATGACCTGCAGGAAGGTTTGCTAGATGCTGTTCTGCGCTGAACTCACTGGTATGAAGTTTTACTGCACTCTTGCGGCCTCTTTTCATGACAGCCCATTTCTCTCCACGTTCCCAGCGTTCCTCTGCACTGCAGAAAGGAATCTGTTCCTCTGGAGTGTCCTTGTACTGCAAGACCTCAATGATCTTGCGTGCTAGGTCTGCCTCAAGCTCTGCGGCTACATCGCTTCGCATGACCTTTCCAAAATCCCACTCAATCTCAACGATTGGCTTCTGAGGGGTAGGAGCGGTCTCTCTTGGCCTGTGTCTTTGACCAGTCCTTGAGGAACACCGTGTTCTTGACATGCTCAACAGGAAAACCTGCTTTCTCAAGAATGAACCAGTAGACCCTCAATTGCTGTGCCCAAGATGAATCCAGCCATTCCTCAAGTTTCATTTTGTAGCTGAATACCCCAGCGGTCTTGTAGTCAGTAATGGTCTTGGTAGTACCGTTGTAGAGGTCGAATCCACCGGATACCCTCCGTGTTCCGAATTCCCCACAATCGATATCAACCCAGACCCTCTGCTCTGCAAGCTCGTCCTCACTGTCATGACCTTCCATGATGTTATGGACTGCAGTACCGAATACTGCCCAGACCATGTCAGCACAGTCCTGCTCAAGCTCGCTCCAATGGCGTCTGGTGAGGATTATTTCCTTCGTTCCCTTGGCAAGCTCGGTGACTGAGAACGTATCCCAGCCGAATCTTGGGTGATTGTCACGAAGACAGCTTTTGTAGTAAGGTTCAGGCAGATTGAATTTATTAGTTATTTTCATCACACAGCCTCCTTGAGGTTGTCGGAGGAGTCGGAAGTGTCAGCTTCTTGCTCCTCTTTTTCTTGTCTGAGAGCCTCAAGCTCTTTCCTTGAGAGCCTCAAGCTCATTGCTCTTCTCGCAGTAGTGTGTATACCAGCGATCCTCAGCCTCTTTGAACTTTTGCAACTCCTGTTTCAAGAGACAGGCATTAATCATGCTGTCGTTGCAACATTTCCTGCGTTTTGGTCAGGTTCTCATAAAGTGCCTTTTCGTAATTCGTCAACATAAAATGCTCCTCGCCACATTAACCTCGTGGCTTTTTAAGATTCCCTTCCTCAAGGAAGGTTTGCGGTGTCCGTGAGTCGAACACGGAACACTCCAACACCGCTAGTCATCAAGCTGTCTGTATCGTTTGATTCTCACGTCCTCGGGAATGATTACCCAATCGAGATATTCGTCATACGTCCAGTATCGTTTCTTGCCAAAGAGCTTTGGATCAGTGACCCTTCCGAAATTCGGCATCATCCAAGGCTTGTTGATTACCTCTTGTCTGGACATTCCATTGACCTTGCCTATTGCGGCGACAGTGACAAATCCGGGATTATTGACATCTAGGAAACGACATAATTCCAAATACCTACTCTGCAGTTCCGTCAATCTCTCGTATTCCTCAGCATCAACTGTATATGCCTTGATTCCTACCATCTCTAAAAACTCCTTAACAAACGTTATGTATTTATGTTCAATTGTGTATCACAATATTTAATTAATTCACAATTGTCAATCACAATTTCAAAATAATGGTATATAATTAGACATATAGAGGTGCAATATGGAAATAACTTTTTGGGATAGATTATTGAGTTTACTTAAGGCCCATAGGCTGACACAATCCAAGTTCTGTAAAGAAGTAGATGTTTTGCCTTCATATCTTTCCACTGCGCTGAAAAGAAGAAGTGCTCCTACTGCTGAATTTGCATACAAGGTTTCCAAACGTTTTGGTGTATCACTTTCTTGGCTGATTGCAGGAGAAGACGAAAATGCAATTGATGTGAAGTTCGCTCCTGTTGTCCAAGACGACAGGGTCATGGAGATTGCTTACAACCTGAAAAATTGCTGTGAGGAATACATCACAATCATTGAACAACTGGTCGTTCATGAAGTTTTTCACGCGAAGAGAGTTTAGCTTAATTTATGGCTAGCTTTATTTACCCAAAGAGCTTTAATTGGCTCTTTGGGAATAAAGCTTAATTTAGTATATTGACCAATAGTCTATTGACCAATAATGCTTAATTATATTAATAATATTATATTAATAATAAAGCCTCCTATATCTTAATTGTTAGAGATATCTTGTTAGTCATAAAAATTCCAGACTTTCTCTGCAAACGGTTCAGCAAATACAGGGTTGTCGTCAACGATTTTCACCGATGCCTCTCCTCCTTTCGATAGGATCAATCCACAGTTGGTTCCAAAGTCTTCATCGGCATAGCAGACCCCAACTCTTGTTGACGGAAGTAGCTTGCTTATTTCCTTGAATATTCCCAGTGGGGTAGTCCATGCTGTCTCAAATTCAAGCTCAAGGTAGTTGGCATCAACCCTGTCAAACCACAGCTCTCTTGATTCCTCCCTTGTTCCAGTTTTTGGCCCTCCAGTCCTCAAGGTCTATCTCACAAGAACTCTTAGGGCTTCTCAGAAGCCTGTTAAAGAAACTCTGCTCAACGTTCTGGTTCTCGCCACCGTATTTCACAACCATCATCGATTGAAGCTTGTCCAGCTCCTCCTGTGACCCTCTGATATAAACCAAGTTTTTCACTCTATTCGGCATTGTTTTCTCCTCTAGAAACCGATGCAGTATCTCGATGCTTCGGGTATCGCTGCTTCCAAATCCCAATGTTCAGCCGGTAGCTTGTTGAAGTCGTACTGAACAACATATTCCACTATGCTCCCTGGCTTGCCACCCCAGTCTGGGATACCAAACACACTCTCCTCACTGCAAGTCAATGACACTGGCGGTTTGACCGTAAATCTCCTCGATATCCTCTATAAATTTGTCGGCTTGTTGCTTCTGGGCTTCTGACAGACTTGTGGGCATCGTTGTTGATGAGGTAGCTTGCCATCCAAGCGTAATGAGCAACTTTATCTGTTTGTAAATCTAGCATTCTTCCTCCCTAGAGCATGTTGTTTTCCAGCATTGATAAATGGCCTTCATTGGTGAAGATGATATGATCCAAAACCCTAATCCCAATCAGGTCTCCTGCTTGACGTATTCGCTGTGTAATGTCCTTATCCTCAGGGCTTGGTGTGGTATCACCACTGGGGTGATTATGGGCGATGATGATTGCGGTTGCATTGTCTTGTATCGCTGGTCGGAACACCTCCTCGGATGAACCAGAGTCCTGTTCACCAGTCCGCTTGAGATAATGTGGCTGTCAATCGTTTTATGGGCACCATTTAATGTTAGGACAATGAAATACTCCTTCTCGATAATCTTCGATGGTGTAAGACACTTCCTTAATTCCCCAAGACTGTCTTTCGGAGTCGAAATTGAGAATCTTTCTTTTACTGAAAGATTTACCAATACTTCAATCAAATCCTGCTTTCTCATTTTCTCGTAACGTTTTACAATATCGCTTCTCATACCTATATCTCCCAATCCGTGTAGTAGCTCTGTGAATCGTTTCATCGCTGAGCCTGTCCAGCTCGGCCTGTGACATCTTTGCAGCTCTCTCGACCTCTGCAGGGTCTGTATTGTCCAGTCCTGCATACATTGCCAGGAACTTCTCATGTGAGTAATTCTTGTGTAGGCATTCATCGGAGCAGTAGTACTCCTCACCACCTCCAAGGCAATAGCCTTCGATCATCACCTTTCCGCATTCATCGCAAATACGCATCGCCTCTGAATCCTTAGGGTTCTCAATGAGTTTTGCTAGGTAATTCTTAAAGCACTTCACCAGATTCATCTCAATAATCACGTCCATCTTGGAATTATCCATCATTGCGTTGTAGAAAGCCTCTTTCGCAATGCTTTTCACAATCTTGGCGGTATCCTTGCCGAAGTCGAATGTGTTTGTTCTGGGGCTTTCCCGAATCTCACGCAAATCGCATGACTTGCTGTTAATGAGCCTCTGCAAATCCTCAACTACAGAGTCCTTTGATGTGTCCCTGTTCCATATCGTCCAGAAAATTCCTGAGAACGTGTATTTGTGACTGTTTTCCTTCATTGCAAAACATGATATGCTCCTCGAATGGGAAGGCCCTCCTTTGCTCGAACCTAGGGGACCTTCCGCATATAGGTTTATGGCGGCTAATTATTTAGCCGTCTTTTACATCCGTGTGCCACCGATCGAACCGGTTTGGGCTATGACATCCAATACGTCTTCGCTTGTTTCCCACCACATCTAGACCTCCTCAATGCTTCAACGGTCTCTTCGAATTCAATCTCAACAGAACCATCTGACGGGTCGATTACCATGAGGTACACCAGCTTCACCAAGGACATAATCATCTTGCTTTTCTTCAACATTTTTAGGCCTCCTTGCCCATAATATAATTTGCCGCTTTTCCTGCTTTACTTGCGGCTGTTACTACATTCTTGGGTCGTCTTTCAGCTTTCTCAACCATGACTTCAGATACCCTTGCTGAGTTGTAATCAGTCTTCTTTGTGTTGATGCCCAACGTGTTCAGGATGAACGCTGAGGACATTTCCGCTACCAGTTCCTCCTTGCTGTATGACTGACCACCAAACTGATGATTGTCACACTCTTCTTTGAACCTGTTAAGCCTGCTCGGATGGCCTGTACTGTGTGCCAATTCGTGAAAAAGTGTACCGTAGAACTCCACCGATGGATTAAAACGTTCCGGATGAGGAACAGTAACCATGTCAAACATTGGTGAATAATAGGCCTCTTTCCCTGTTGCTTCGATAATGGGTCGTTTAGGCATGGATTCAATGATCCTTTCAGCCTCATCGATAGGGTTAAAGTCGTACTTTGGTAGCTCGAATTCGGGGAATTCTATGCCTTCTATCTGGTCCTGCATTAAAGACGTGATACATTCGATGGAACCCAAACTTTTTAAGCTTTTCCTCATCCTCTTCATCATCGCCCTTCTTTTCAAATGTTGACCAATATAGAATTGGAGTTCCTTTCTGGTTCTCCTTGAGTCTGCCTCCCTTTTCGCACATCTGCTTGAATGACATCCAGAAGGGCTGGAGTAGCCACTCATGCCTGTGAGGAGAGCGTTGATGCCTTTGTATGGATTCATGGTTATGAAGTTCCTTTGTGGGGACTCCACGGTTGCCCAAGGCTTCATCCAAGGCAAATCCTGATACTGCTCGATGTAATCAATCATCCGCTGGGTCACAATCTCGTATACGGTTTGTTTGGGTTTACTCGTCTTCTTCATCTTTCTTTTCTCCTGTGAGTTCTTGCCAATCAAAGTAGGCTTCTTCCGGCTCTGAATACCCTAGGTACAGTTCTTTGGTTCGGGTGTTGTAGATGTAGGTTTCCCCGATGATTGACAGGAAAATACTGTGCCATTATCCAGTCCCCCCACTCCTGCCAATTACATTCATGGGTACAATCACATCAGCCAATTCTTGCTCTATTGCTTCCATCACTCCGCCTCCAGATAACCTTCTGTTTTGAGGTGTTCCATGAATCCACCATCCAGTAACTGAAGCCCATACCAATCTGTCAGGGGCTTGTGCTACCTGTTCCCCTGTGAGATTGCTGAGCAATGCCCACATACTTTCTGGTCTTCGCTCATGCTACCTCCCCAAAGCCCACGTTCTGCAGTTCTCGCTTGCCCTGAAGCCACTCCCATACTGCCTCATATATGGGTGTTCCGTACCCAAGTTGTGCAACGTGCATGACCCAGCCCTTGCGCTCCGGTCTTGGATCAGATCCATCTGCATCAAGACGCTTCTGGTAGAAATGGGTAATGTCAATTTGCTCCAGTTTGTACCAGTCTGTGTACTTTCCTTCCACTACGAAAATTTTGGCTGTTCTCATTGTTCAGCCTCCTTCAAAAAAAATGCCCCACTTAACCTGTGGGGGAGAAAGAAACCCTACGAGGGGAATTGAACCCCTCCTGGACACCTGTGTAGGGTGTGAATGCTTATTTACCTGCGTATAGCATCCAAAGTTGAGGAATAAGCTCTTCTGCATACCCTTGTGTGTTACAAAAAATTACCAAATTGGTCATAATTCATGGGCCAAAACCTACCTCCAGCCTCTTCAAATTCATACGCTTTTGCCATTGCTTGCCTTGGCTCAAACCTTCTGCCTTTCTCTCTTCAATGAATTCGTGATACGTCACAATTTGTCCTCCTATGCCATCGCCATCATGTTGTTGTAATACTGTTCCTCGAAACTCTCGATTGACCCGAAAGTATCCCCGCCTCAGCTCGCTCTTCAGCCTCTTCTAAGCTCATTCCAAGCCCCAAAAAATAGTCTACATCCATGTCTTAACTCTCCTGTAAAAATAGCCCACAAATACTGATGGGCAAGATAAACCCTATGGAGGGAATTGAACCCTCCCAAGACGCCTGTATAGGGTGGTATTGCAGTTATGCTACCTTATCAGCTTTCTTGATAAGCTTTGCTTCTTGTTTAGCCTCGGGCCATCGGGGGGGAATAATCTTGGAGTACTTCTTTTCCATCCTTGCCTTGTCCTGTGCCTGTGCTACTGCAAACACCTGTCTGAAGGTCTTCCTGCTACCGCTTTTCTCAAAGCTACTGCCTTGGTCAAGTCCTTTCCTGCTTCAACAAGAGCGTTGATATATGCCTGTTGCTCCATGCTCTTGCAATTGGTTGGGGAAACCAAGTACTTCAGCCTTGCCAATTGTTGTCAACAATCTGACACGAGCGTTTCTATCAAGACCGGATACCTCTACCCATTTGAAGGTTTTTCTTGTCCTTGATGATGGTTACAGGGTGCAATTCCAGTTTCCAAAGCTCGGACTCTTTATCAGTTTCGGCTACATCGGAAGCGATTTTGGCAAGTGTTGCATCAAGCTCTGCAAGCAAATGACCGGCTTGACCTGCTACCAACATGATATCGCTGTTTGCCTCTTTCTGGATGAGAGCAAGAGCATCGGCAATGGCCTTTCTTTTTTCTGCGGCAAGCTCTTTCTCGGTCTTCTCGGGTGCTGCAGCTGCTACGTTCTTGGTGTTCTTGGTGGTTGCGTTTTTCTTTGACATGATTCACTCCTTGGGCATGGTTTTAGCCCGTAATTGGTTTTATGGTACGCTCAAGCGTTCCACTATTGCCTACCTGGTACGCAATAATGCAATGTTCGAACGAATAAATTTACGCTATGGGCTGGTTTTAGCCAGCTGGTTTACTTGCGTATGCCTACGCTTTCAGTCCCACCCTGTAACCCTTTCGGGCATGTCCCTAGGAAACTAGACGTGTTGGCGTTTTGTCCCTAGTATTGGCTTCGCTATCGGATTATACCTACTCTGTATGTCCTCGGCCTCTAATGCACAGCAGTTAGTCCCAAAGTGTTACGGTATATCCCTTTCAATTCCATATACGACAAGCCTAAACCGTTCGTACTGGTACGCTTATACACAAGTCTGATGTCAAAAAACTGTCATAGTTTGGTGGTGTATCACCTCTCTATGTTGTGCCTTGTCTATCCACTCTCTGATATTCATGTTCCCCTCAAGGACTATGAAATGCAGGTGTTTCTTTCTTGCTACCCACGCAAGGTAGGGAAAGAGAATTGAGCTTCAAGGTAGGTTGGCTACCATCCTGTTAAAAATCTGTAAGTTAAGTACCTCCTGTTTGGTTTGTTTGAGTAGGTCTAACCAACTCATACCCACACAATATAGAAGTTGGTCTAACCTGTCAACTATTTTATTTCACTTTTTTTGTAGGTTAGACCATTGATAGGTCATACCTACTTGTGATATAATGAATTATGTTGGAAAAAAAATTTTTGAAAGGTGATTATATGAGAGATAAAGAAGCTCAAAGAAAGTGGATGAAAGAGAATAAAGTTATGTATAGTATCAATTTAATGAAAAATACAGATGGGGATATTATTAGAGTATCTTGATACTGCAAAAGCAGATAAGACCAGAAGTTGTACAGGGAGCTATCAAAGAGGCAATAAGGTTTTATTTAGCGCATAGAGATAGCGCGCATATATCCTTTAGGAGCGAACCAAGCGAAACTGAATAGATATGCACCTAGGATACAGGGAATCGGGGAATATGCAGGAGGGAGTACCTACCCACATCGGGGGGAATATCCTGTACATTCCCTAACCCTTCCCCTATACACCTATATTCGCAGCAAGACCCTATTTTCGCCAGATTCACCCAACCCAACCTGATTCACAGGTAGGCAGACAAAACACGCTCAATTCATTTCAATATAACAACTAAGCCCAATTTATGCAGTACTCAAGAGGTGCTTAATTACCTCACCAGTCCCTCACACATACGATAGTTTAGTGCATATTTATTCAATAAAGGTATCCCAATTCCCCGACAAAACACCAGCATAATTGCATACAGACTGCATATACAGCTCTAAATTGCATATTTGGTGCATATTCACAGCAATGGGTGGGGAGAGGTGGTCAAAATTAAGGCAGGGGGGGCGGCGGTTTTATTCTATAGGGGGTGGGGAATCCCATCTCTACCTCCGTATATTGTTTGAAAGTTTTAGCAGAATTGCTTTAGAATTGTATGATATACTCCTAAGAGATTTAGGGAGACTATGAAATTCAGACTATCAGAGATTCTTAACGAAAGTATTTTTAGATGTCCAATGGGAGCAAATTCTGTTGGTAGAAAACAGCTGATTGATAACCTTGAGCGATACAAGATTATTATTACTTTTCTGGAACCTGACAATCCGGTTTCAATTAGGCTCTATAGACCATAGATCAGAAACTCATATCAATATGTAATGATCTACAAACTGCTCTTGAGATGAAAGATAATTCTATCAACAATGGATTGATAGCTGCCTTTGATAGCAATTGGGAATTGTTAAATGCGCTAATGCGTGGGAATGCACAATTTCATCTTCCCCAGACATTGTATCGATGCAGGAAACTAAATCCAGAAGAACAAGGCAAAGAGTTAAAAGTTGAAGACATTTATCATTTACCCTCTCTCTCTGACTGTTCTAACAGGAAAGGTCGATACAATGGAGAAGACTCCTCTTGTTTATACCTTGGTAGCTCGTTATTGTCCTGCTGGAGGGAAATCAGAGAGCAAGATGATCCCCCAGATCCTCGGAGTTCTAATGTAATCGCTAGTCGATTTTTTATTACCAAACACTTACTTTGGAGAGTGTTAGACTTGTCCCTCGATTATCAAAGATTAGCTAATGGAATAAATCAAGTCCTTTCACCAAATTTCTTTAATCAGATATTCACGAATGATACTATTTATAAATACATTTCCTTTTATCCTCTTGTATTATCGATGTCATTGCATGGGGAGCATTCTATATCACAATTGTTTATTGATTGGGTTAAGTCAAGAACAGAAATTGATTTAGTAGTTTACACGAGTACACATTTTTTTTAATAAGCTGAATGACTATTCTCTCGCAAAGAACTATGGCTTTTATTGTACGGGATGTGAACGCAACAGGTTACGATGATAGATTAAAAAATATTGCAAAATGGTTCGAAGCCAATCTTATTAAGCAGTATCCCAACAACACAAAATGCAGTCTGTAAAGAAAGTGATTTCCTGTCAATTATTTCGACTGATACTACATATTCAACATCATATTTTTCTGAGTTTGAAGCTTATTTACAGAAGTTGCCCATTGAAAATTATTGGTAGTTAACTCTTCACTTCCTCTCGTTACCTCCATCCCCTTCTTATGAGGGGATTTTCTTTATGGTTTATCCAGGAGGGCAAAATGGAAGACCATGAAGATATTAATTTGACTGAGCTGACTACCTACCAGTTGAAGTTCATAGATGAATACATGAAGTGTGGAAACAAGCGTCAGGCGATGCTCAATGCCGGTTACAAGGGCAAGGGCAAGCGTTCCACCGTGACCAGTTCTGCTGCAAAACTCTACAACGTACCAAAGGTAAAGGCTGAGATCGAACGCAGACGCAGGGCACTGGCTGAGGAGAACATGATTGACTCCAAGGCTATTGTTGGTCGTCTTTCCAAGATGTTCAACGGAGAGCTGTCCAGTCAGTTTGTGACCAAGAAGGGCGATGTAATCGATGTTCCCATCACGTTCAAGAACCAGATCGAAGCTGCAAAGGTGCTGGTGAATATCCTCGGCATCGCTGAGCAGAACAACAAACCCAAAGAGGAGAAGCCTGTCACACAGAAGCTTGCCGAAGACCTTGAGGAAATGTCCAAGATGTTCCTTGAGCAAAGCAAGAAGACTGCAGTTGAGGTCAAGGGTATCCCTGAGCCTGAGAAAAAGGACAAGGAATGACCTACGAACCTCAAGACAATGTAGTCGATTTTGACGTTGAGCGGCGTTTCCCTGCAAACCGCATCTTCAATGAGACCATGCGTGAGACTGCAAAGCTTCTTAGGGAGAGTGAGGTGGACGCAGGGAGAATCCAGCAAGACCTCTATATCCTCCTTGACGCTGTTGATGAAGTGATCGAGAGGGCTACCCTAGTTGACGAGGATTGAGTATCACCAGCAAGTAAAGAGCCTGATGGTGCAGGCTGAGGCCAAGGGAAACCTGACCGAGTGGATGAGGATGATGTGTCGCAATGACATTTTCTTCCTAGCCACCTATGTACTTGGTCGTACCGATATTGACCACATCGAAGGCCCTGATGGTATGCCCCAGTACCGAGACTGGTTGTTTGAACGCTGTATGGAAGTGCAAGCTAAACCTAATGGGTATATAGATATATGGGCCAGAGATCATTACAAATCGACCCTGATAACCTTCCTCAAGACAATTCAGGATATTCTGGTAGACCCCGAAATCACCTGTTGTATCTACTCATACTCCAGTTCTACCGCTACAAAATTCCTCCGTCAGATCAAGCTTGTACTGGAAGGAAACCGTAAGCTCATAGACCTGTTCCCCGATATCCTTTTCGATGATGTGTCAAAGCCATACTGGATAGACTCCAATGGGGACAGGCAGAAAATGATATGGTCTGAGGACGGTATTCGTGTAAAGAGAAAGTCCAATGCGAAGGAAAATACTGTCGAGGCTTCGGGCCTTGTTATCGGTCAGCGTACAGGTGGTCACTACAATCTGCTTATCTATGACGATGTCGTTACCCCTGATTCTGTTACTTCTCCGGAAATGATTGCCAAGACCACCAAGCAGTGGCAGATGTCTCTCAACACCGGTTCTTCCGGTAATCTCCGTGTAAGGATCATCGGTACTCGCTATCACTACGCAGACACATATCAGTGGATAATCGATTCTGGTTATGCAAAGCTGAGAATGTACCCCTGTGTCGATGAAAGAGGTGTCCCTGTCCTCTATGACGCTCATACCATCGAGCAGAAGAAGAAGGCAATGGGTAGTGGAGTCTTTGCCTCCCAGATGATGTGTGACCCCAAGCAAGCCTCCACAATGGGCTTCCAAGATGAATGGTTGCAGGTTTGGGATGGTCAGAGCATGAACAACCTGAATATCTACATCATCGTAGACCCTGCAGGTACGAAGACCAAGAAAGCTGACTACACCACCATGTGGGTAATCGGTCTTGGTGCTGACAAGAATTACTATATCATCGATCTCATCAGGGACAAGTTTGACCTCACCGGTAAGACCAATACCCTCATTCAACTGGTCAAGCGGTACACAAACAGGAACAGGAAACCAATAGTGTTCTACGAGAAGGTCTCCATGCAATCGGATATCGAGCATATCCAGTATGTCATGAACCATACGAATTACCGATTTGCAATCAATCCTGTCACCGCAACCGCTCCCAAGGGTCAGCGCATTGAAGCACTTGAGCCTCTATTTCGAGAGCGTAGGGTTTGGTTGTGTAAAAGTGCATGGCACTACAATTGGGAGGGAGAGAGGGAAGATATGATGACTTCCTTTATCAACCAGGAATACAGGGCTTATCCGTTCTGTGCGCACGATGATGCTCTGGACTCACTCTCAAGAATTGCCGATGCAGAGACTGGTGGGCAAATGACATTTCCCGATGCCATGTCGATTGAGGAACAGATCAGGGCGCAACTGGAGAGCAGGGGCATGAAGTTTGAGGACGCTATTACCGTTGATTATGAGCCAATATAGTTATCAAGAATTAGTATTGGTATAAACTTACATAATGGTGGTATTATATGAGTCTAGGAGATATGTACTTGAAAAAGGAAAATACGTCCAGAATTATTAATGAGCAATCATTTGAAGAAAAAGATATTAAGTTACTGAGAGAAATTGAAGAAATGATGATTTCTGGTCGCAGAGATCGCTCTCTTGAAAAAAAATTGTTTAATTTCTTTTCTTCGAGGAATATCAAGCTTCCACTAGACAAACAACCGGCAAAGTATGATGCGGTGATTCCTCTTTTTTATATAGATGCAAAAGAAGAATATCAACAATATGCGTCCGGAGTTCTGCTGCAAATCTCTAACGATATCTATCTTTTAACTTCAGCACATGTAATTAGTAACCTTAAATCTTTGTCAAAAGAAAATGGTACTCTTTATTTTGCAAACTCAGGCTTAATCAAACCAGTTGTTGGTCAATGCATAAGTACAAGAAACTTCGGAAGTAATGATACTTTTGATTTTGCATATATCAAACTAGATAGAAAACTAACTGAAGAAATTATAGGTTGTACAACTTTACTACAACTGTCAGATTTAGAATTTTCAATTAATGGAATACAAAACTGCAATCTTGCGTTCACTGGATACCCTTTCCGAAAATCAAGGACCCAAGGCAATGATTCAAGTGGAGAATTATACGAATATGTAGGGCCTTACTGTTCTGATGAAAAACTTTATCAAAAATATGATTATAGCACCAGACAAAATATAATTATTAGCTTTGATCTAAAACAGACAACTACAAGGTCAGGAGACCCTCTTCGTCCTATAGTTTATCCAGAAGGAATAAGCGGTGGAGCAATCTTTACCGCAGGCATTCAAATAAACGAAGATATTCCTAAATATCAACTTGTTGGAATTACGCATAGTCATCATACAGATAGTAAAATTATGGTCGGTACAAAGATAGAAAATTGCTTAGATTTTATACGTAAATCTGAAAAAGTTTTCTGAATTGTATCAAAAACCATCCAAAGGAATAATTTCATTGCTTTATAATAGTTAGAATATATAGGCATATTGATAAACCTCTTTTCTGAATATCTTCTCTTCAATATTCTATTTCTCGTTACCTCGCAACAACACCTACTTATTGACATTTCCTAGACTGTGGTCATGAACACTGTGACTGTAGGTCTCGACAACGGATCGCTTGACTATCTGGGCCGACGAGAACCGGTAAAAAAACAAGGTAATGACCCGCTTGCAAAGGCGATTGCTTCCAAATGGAGCAGGATGAAGACCATTCGTCAGAAATCCGAGGCACTCCGTTGGGAGGCTTGTGCATACGTGCAGCACAGGATGAATGAATTCTCCGACAACAACAACCCAATCAAGCCGGTGAAGCTATACAACACCGCTGGGATACTTGCCTTTGATACCTTCATCAACGGTTATCATGGAAATCTTATTACCCCTTCCATGCGTTGGTTCAAACTCACCCTCATCGGTGAGAATTACGAGGACTCCGATACCATCCACGGTGCGAACGACTATCTTGAAATCTCCGAGAACCAGATGTACTCAGAGCTGAACAAGACCAACTTCTACCCGATGGACAAGCTTGCCACCAAGGACGCTGCAGTACAGGGTACTTCTGCTGAATGGGTGTATGACGATGTTGAGGACGGACTTTGCGTATTCGAAACCATTGCTCCTTGGGACTTCTGGATAGACAAGAATCACAGGGGAAAGGTCGATACCATCTTCATCCGTTTCACCATGACAGCCTCCGATGCCCTTGACCGATTTGGGGACAGGACACCGAAGGATATCAGGCGTGACGTTGAAACCGATGCTGGACACACCGAACATGAGTTCATTTTGGCTATCTACCCCAGAAAGAAGCTTCGGAGTGAACGAGGAAAGGTGCTTATCTCCACCGAGAAACCCTATGCTGCTGTCACTTACTACCCCACCGATGATTGTATCGTTGAGGAATCCGGCTATGACGAGTTTCCGGTAGCTGTACACGTATTTGAACCAGATGGCACTTCCGTCTATGGAAAGGGTCTGGTAATGAAGTACATCACAGAGCTGAAGAGACTCAATTCCATGTCGAGGGACGAGCTTGAGGCAATCCAGAAGGTTGCAAAGCCTCCTATGGCAGTGCCGGAATCCCTCAAGGGCCGATTCTCTTCCGACCCAGGGGCACGAAACTATGTAGGAAACAGCGAACAGAGACCGGAAATCATCCAGACGGTACAGGATATCGGATGGGTGAGCAATGAGATCAAGGAGCTTGAGGATAAAGTCGGAAGACTGTTCTTCAACGACCTCTTCAACTATCTCATGCGGCAGGACAAGGTACTCACCGCTACACAGACACAGGCAATCAAGAGTGAGGAACTTGCACTCCTCGCTTCAATCCTTGGCACGACCCAGTACATGAAGATAAACCCCATCGTAAAAAGGGTGTTCAGGATCATGGCAAAGGGAAACAGGTTGCCCAAGCCTCCCAAGGAGATGCTCAGGGTCAAGAACGCACTCATGAAAATCGAGCTGGACGGGCCTCTTGCGAAGAACGTGAAGATGTTCGCCATGCAGGATGGACTGCAAGCCTCCCTTGAATGGTTGCAAGCCCTCCATGCAATGCAAATGACCACTGCTCTGGACAACCTTGATACCGATGTCTTTGTACGGAAGGCCCTCACTGCAGCCGGACTCCCACAGTCTGCTCTCAGGGAACTTGCCGATGTAG
This sequence comes from uncultured Sphaerochaeta sp., assembly GCA_963662725.2. Lineage (GTDB taxonomy): Bacteria > Spirochaetota > Spirochaetia > Sphaerochaetales > Sphaerochaetaceae > Sphaerochaeta. The sequence continues at coordinate 11,186 of CAXXCW010000043.1, read as the reverse complement.
CCAAGATGCGACAGCAAAAGGCACAGATGGTTCAACAGCAACAGCAGATGCAACAGATGCAACAAGCCTCAGAGATACAGAGAAACATGAATGGGCAGGGAAACCTCAATAATGCGGCAGGTATGAACTGATGATAACCAAGCATACCAAGCTGACAAACGAGGACATGCTCCACAGGGCAGAGGTAAGGAAAGCATTCAACACAGGTGATGGCAGGGCCGAGCTAATCAGGATTCTTGCCGACCTTGGGATGTTTCGGGAGATAAAGCCGGAAGAGCTTCCACTCAGAAACTATGGAATCCGCAAGCTGGAGGAGCTTGGATTCTTGGACATAGAAGTGATTGTGGAGGTTGTGAACCACATGTTCTCCCTTCCACTCGCCCTGAGACCGACTGTTGAAGAAACAGGCGAAGCATATGACGACCTCTTGTAGGTCGATTGGAGAAATACATGCCAGGTGATGGAGACCAGCAGAATGTTCAGACTCCTGCAGGACAAGACCCTACCAGTACAGAGGGTTTTTATCTGAATGGTGAGCAGACTAATGCTACCCCTGAAACACAGCAACCCACTACCCAGAAGTGGATGGCACAGCTCCCTGACGAATTGAAAGGCAACGAGAACCTTTCCAAGTATTCCAGCTTGGGGGAGGCATTGAAGGGCCTTTTGGATGGAAGTGAACCAAAAACCAAGGAAGGTGGAGAGGGATCGCAGGAGACTCCTCCTGAGATTGACTACAAGTTCACGAAGAGTTTTGTGGAAGCAGCAGATGCTGATGGAACTCTCTCAAAGAAGCTGACGGAAACACTCAAGACGCTAGGACTTCCGCAGGAGCAAGCAGAACCGATCTACAACGCTCTGGTCGATTACCAGAACGGAAACATCGAAGCCTTCCAGACGAAGGGCAAAGAGATGTGTGAGAAAGCCCTCAAGGAAGAGTGGGGCGATGAGTATGACGGTAAGGTTGCGGCAATGCAGAGGGCCTACGACAAGATGGTTCCCAAGGATTCGGAGATTGACAAGGGACTGAAAATGACCGGTGCGCACAACAATCCGTTCGTTGCACAGTTGCTTGCCGAGATCGGGGAGAACATCAGTGAGCATACCCCACCCAACAGGTCTTCCGTTGGAAAACAAAAACAGTCGGGTGGTTTCCTGAGCAGGGAAAACGAAGCTTATCCGTGGCAAATGTAAGAGGAAATAACACATGCCTTACGAATATCAGACTTTAGCGGAGCTGACCAAGGGTCTTGGTTCTCCCGATATCACCAATGTGGTTGACGAGATTACTCGCTCCACTACCATGCTTTCCGATGCTTCCTTCACCGAGGCAACCGGAATGCTCGAACACCAGGGCTTGAGAAAGACCAGCCTGCCCGACAACCAGTGGGTTGCAATTGACCAAGGCGGTAAGTCCAGCAAGGGCCACAAAGAGCTTTTCAAGGATGAATTGGGCATGATTGAGTCTTGGGCTACTGCACGTCAGAAGGAAGGCATGATCGCTCCTGATCCGGAGAGGCTCTACGCAGAGGACGAGAGAGACCACGTGACTTCAATGTCCCTCGATGTTGAGTCATGTCTCATCTACGGTGGCTCCCAGCCTGGTCAGTTCAAGGGACTCGCCCCACGGTTCGACCACATCACTGAGGTACAAGACCTGAAGAACATCAAGGCAAAGCCCCAGTTCATCACCTTGGACAATGGTGGCGATGTTGATGAGGAAATGTCCTCCATCTTCATGATTGTATGGGGTGCAGGGGCAACCAACATGCTCACTCCTCGCTATGCAGCGAACAAGGGAATCCAGATTACCAAGTTCCCTTGGCAGGTGATTGTCGAAAACGGTGAGAAATTCGCACAGAGAGAGACACAGTTTCTCATGAGTACCGGTCTTTCGCTCATGAACCGCTTTGCGGCCTTGCGTATCGCAAACATCGACACCAGTGACAGCGCACTTGCCACTTCCATGCCGAAGCTCAAGAAGAACCTGTTTAAGGCCTTTACCTTGCTTCCCAAGCAGTTCAAGAGCCGAGTACGCATCTACGCCCCTGGTTCGGTTCTCGCTGGATTGAACGACTACTATGCCGGTCTGGTTCAGCCTGTCACCTACGAAAACGCCATTCCGACCAACGCCATTGGTGATGTTCGGTTTGACAGATTCATCATTCGTCAGTGTGAATCCATGCTTGATGCAGGTGAAGCTGTCGTTGATGGCGGCGCAGCTGAAGGCGCAGCAGCATAAGGAGGTACTGAATGTTGTACGAAAAGAAAAGAACCTTTGGTCGTGAGCCGATTGACCTGACCAATGCGGCACTTGCGGTGGATACCGCCGCTTATGTCGGACAGGCTGTGGATGCTGTTGAGGCTACCGCAGGGACGCTGGACTACGAGGCTGAGAATCAGCATTTCCCCGAAGAGAACACCCTTGAGGTAATCGGATGGGAAACCGCACTCTCTGCCGCCAAGGGAGCAAGCATTGCGTTTGTCCTGCAGTCCAGTGCTGACGCTGTAGCTTGGAAAGATGAGGTTGCCTTCTCTGTCAATGAGGCTGAGATTGTGAAGGATATCTTGATTCGCAGGTTCACCATTCCTGCACAGGCCGGACGCCATATGCGCCTCAAGGCTACTGTGGGTGGTGAGGTGTTCACCGCAGGAAAGATCCTTGCGCTGGTAAGGCCCTTGTGATTGATTCTCTGCACGACAAGTACATTTGTGTCTCCCCTGTTTTCAAGGGGGGACGATTGTACAACCCAGGGGATGTTCTCCTGCTTCCCAAGGGTACGGAATACAGGGGAATCTCATTCGTTCCTGCAAAAGCTCCTGAGACAACTGAAGAGCCTCCTCAGAAGCCCAAGGCAAGAGCGAAGAAAAAGAAAGCAACCTCGGAGGTAGAGGTTTAGATATATATTCCGTGGGCTTCCTCCTGCCCACGGTTTTACTGATTGATTGAGGGACTCATGGATAGACTCACCCTTTATAATCTCGCATTGTCCCTTCTTGACCTGCACATTGACGACCTTGAGACACCAAGCAAGGAACTGACCCTGCTTGACCTCAATTACAAGAAGGTTGTCTCTTTCTGCATGAAGGCATGGGAATTCCCTTTCCTTGTCAAACGGACACAACTCACAGAATATTCGGTAGATGTTGTAGGTAATCCAATGACTTGGAATGGATACCTGTACGGTTACGATGTTCCAGAAGACTTCGGAAGGGCCATACAGCTCAATGCAAGCAAGAACAATTCCTATGCTTACAGGTTTGGTAAGCTATGGTGCAAAATACTTGACCCAGAGCTTGAATATATCCCCAGCACGCTCTCCGTTGACGAAAATGGTACTTACCCATATCCGGATGATTTCCTTGCACTGGTGGCGTATCAGCTTGCACTGCACATTGCCCCGATGCTTGATCCTGACGGACAGGCGCAGAGCATTGCTGCACAGATGTACCAACTCACACTCTCTTCCATCATCGAGAGCGAAACCAGAAGCAATGACAGGGCTGAGAACTTTAATGCAGATGCTTATTGGGATGGTGAGATTTACGTTACACAGGAGTCAATCAGGGACGCAATTGTGAGAGGGGAACTCTGATGAACAATCTTGTGAACAACTGGATATTTGGTGAGATTTCCCCAAAGCTTGGTGGTCGCTTCGACCTTCCCCTTTATGCACAGGGTTGTGAGAGGTTGAGCAACTTCAGACCGATGCCACAGGGGGGAATCACCAGACGACCTCCCTTGAAGCACGTAACAACCACTGGTAGTTGCAGGATCATTCCCTTTACGCTCAGTAGTGGGGAATCTTTCATCATCGAGCTTTCCGCATTGAAGATACGCATATTGCGGTGGGTTCAGGATGAATTCCTTCCGGTTGTGTTCCTTCCTTCTAACGATGATTTCCTTGCCTCGCCCTATTCCCTTGCCGATGCCTGGGAAGTCCAGTACGCACAGTACTACGACAGGCTGTACTTCGTTCACAAGGATCATCAGCCACAAGTATTGATTTACTCTGCCTCATCCTTCAGTCTCACTCCTTTTGTCCCGACAAACGACATGGGTGAGGACATTGGTGAATCGCAGGGGAACTATCCCTCTGTTGTGGGTATCTGCCAGAATCGCCTCTGGTTGGCCTCAACGCTTCTCAATCCCTATACCATCTGGGTATCAAGACCACCTTATGGAGGTTCCAACAACCACCACGTTTTCACTACCTATGACATGGTCACTGTTGAGACAGAGGTAATCAAGGATACTGAGGATTGGCCCTATACCACCAATGACGAGGGGGATACGGTCATTGACTTCTCCGACTCTACAGCGTTTCTTGAAACAACCACGGACACTGAAGAGGTAATCAACGCAAAGTGCGGTATGGAGCTTGAGCTTGCCAGCGGACGGAACGACACCATCAAGTGGATTTCCGGCATGGACAACATCTTCATCGGCACAGAGGCAAACGAGTGGATGTGTCCCTATGACATTGACCCGACCAAGCAGGGAGCTTCGATGCAATCCGCTTACGGGAGTCTCCCCATACAGCCACAGACCTTGAGCAACGGTGTCTTCTTCATCCAGAGAGGACACAAGCTGAGGGAGATAACCTACTCGCAGAATGGGACGGTATCAAACGACCTTACCTTTACCGCTGACCATATCCTTTCTGCAGGGGTGAGGCAGTTGATTACCATGAACAATCCTGAGCCTCTGGTTGTCTGTCTGCTCAATGACGGTACGCTTGCTGTCCTGTCCTACGACAAGCTGAATGGGACGCAGGGGTGGTCAAGATGGGATACACAGGGAACGTTCGTCAGCATTGCAACCTATGAGGACACCTATGGACAACAGCTCTATGCAGTGGTGAAGAGGGGCGAATCCTACTTTATCGAACGCTTTGACTTCACCGAACAGGAAGTATTCCTTGACCGAGCAGGGGAAGCCCTGCAGGGAGACCTTGAGTACAAATCCAAGATGGTAGGCAACCGGTTTGATTTCAACACAGAGAGCGGTTCGACCATCGGCAAGTCCAAGAAGGCCAAGGAAGTATGGGTGCGTTGCCTTGACTCTGGAAGGATCAGAACTGGTGTCGAGGACAAGTACATGCAGAAAACAAAAGGGCCGGTAGGCAACAGTGATTACAGAATCCCTATTTCCGGTGGTGCAAGGAAGGAATTGAAAGTGATTATCGAGTCGGTTGCAGGAGACCCACTTACCCTGCTTGCTATGACTTATGAAGTGGAGGTGAACTAATGGACCCTGTAATTACTGCGGCAGTTATCAATGCTGGGGTTAGTATTGGTCAATCGATTTGGGGGGCTGGTTCTCAAAAAGAGGCCAACAGAGCTTCAGCAGCAGAGAACGCCAACAATGCGGTGCGTCAGTACAATGAGATTCTCAGACAGCGAAAATCAAAAGCTGATCTATTCGATACAAACATCCAGACAAAGTATGGTCAGACGTTCCTTGACAATCTCAGGTCTGGAGCTGATACAGCTACGCTGATAGAAAACCTCTCGCAAGGGGATACAGCCCTTGCCAAACAGCTACAGGCATACGCTGATGATGCCAGACAGTCGATGGAAAACTCCATGTCCTCAAACTTGCAGACAGGCACGCTTGCAGGTTTGCAGGGAGACCAGAACGCATTGGCTACCCTACAGCAAGCAATCCAGTCCGAACAGGCTCAGGGAGCGGCGGTAGCTTCCCAGAATGTCAATGGGATACGCAGTGACGCAGGAACAGGGGATAATGCACAGCAGATGCAGGAACAGGCCAACAGGCTTGCGGAAGAATCCCTGCAAAAATCAATCGAGGCACAAAACAAGCAGACAGTCTATGGGATGGAAAATACACAGGTTTCTGCTTCCCAGACTGCTTCAAAGTTGAGGAGACAATCCGACATTTCTGCAGAAGAGGCCAAGGAACAAGCACTCATGGATTGGGCTTCCTACAATGCAACCCAGGAAGACCTTGCCGCTTCAATGGCTTCCTACAAGGCTGACCATAAATACTACGAAGACAAGGCTGATGATGGTCTCAATTGGTTCAATAAAATGTTCGGGGCAGAAGATCATACCGATGACATTACTGAAGATTTTGACAAGTTCGATGATGATGATTTTTTAAGGGGTGAAACTATGGCATATACCGGTATAAACAAGGCTCAGGATGTTAAAGAGGATTATCTGATTGACGCTAACGCAAGGAGGTCTGTTGTAGGGACACTTGCGAACACCGCCCTCAGTATTGGACAGCAGCTCCACCAGACTAAAATGATGGATGATCTTGAAAGCATGAACAATGCGGCTGAACGAGAACTCACGATAGCTGAGAATGATATTTATCAGAATACCCCAGAGGCAGAAAGAGAAGCAAAGCTGAATGACCTGTATGCTCAGTATTACGAGGAGAATGTCCTTCCGGCAGACACAAATGATTATGTCAAGAAGCAATTCAAGAAAACCCTTGATGGGAGAAAGGTAAAGACCACCTCAAAATGGGATACCCAAGCTACGCAGGACTCTATCAACCAGTCAAACGCACACCAAGAAAATGAAGCTGGTGGGCTTTCATCCACAGCGAATGTAATACCCTTCCTTAAAGCCAGAGGTTTGATTACAGATAAGGGACAGGCAGTCACCCAGGAAGAGCCTTCCTTGGCTAATGGGTTCATATCCACAAGTGACTCAACGATTGGAGGGGGAAAGGAATCACCGCAAGGTGGTGCATTGTCCCCAAGGTTGCAGGAGCTGTATGAGAGCGGAGCCAGTGATTTTGAATTGGCAGTTGCAGGGCTTGAGTACTACTCCAAGAAGCGTTTCCCAAACAATGCTGAAATGCAAGCTGATTTCGTAAACAAACACACTGAAATTCTCAGAGATACCATGCCGAACAATGACCTTGTTACGGTATTCAATGCAACATTCTCTGACAAGAACGTGAATAATTGGGACTTCTCCACCTTCATGAAGGAGTACAAGGCAGGTCTTGAGAATGAAATCTATGGAGGAGAACCGCTTTTCGAGACCAAGAAAAATGAGCTTGTTTCCCAGGCAGGGAAGATGTGGGATTCACTGGTTGCCCAGAAGACAAAGGAAGCCACTGACTTCTACACCAATAACATCAAGAACCCCATGCAGGAACTCAAGACTGCACAGGCGACCAATTCAAACAACCTCTATTTCACCGAGGACGTCAATTCCGTCTACGACAAGGCACTGAAGGACAATCCTGTCCATGCCAAATTCCTCATGGCGCAGAAGGAAGCCGACCTAACCATTGCAAGGAACAATGAACGTATCCAGATGCAGAGGGACTTCAAGAGACTCTATACACTTGGAGGGGAACGCAGTGAGGAGCAGAACCAGAAGATTATCGACATCAGTGCAAACTTCTCACAGGAAGAGCTTGTATCGCTCAAGAGGCAGTCATTGTCTGAAGCAAACGTTATCCAAGAAATGAAGGATTTCGAGAAGTCCGGAAACAGCTTCCAGACTACAGCCGATATTTTTGACAACGCCCTCGCAAAGGTGAGTACCGGTGGATACAAGACCAAGAAGGAAATGGACGCTGCAATAAACAGTCTTGATTTGTCTTATGAGCAGAAACAAGCCTTGATTGCAGAGGGAGACAGGTTTTTTGCAAGACAGAATGAATACATGTCCGAGAATATTGCAGAGGCAAACAACGAGCTTGGGGCAATGGCCTACAGGGGAAGCCTGAGTCAGTCCGGTATTGAGAGAGTTGCAGAGAAGTATGGGCTTTCGGTGGAAGAGAACCCTGAATTCTTCAGCTCATGGAAGAACCAGGCAGAAGTCCATGCAAAGGATAACGCACTCAAGATGTTCAACTCACTGAACTACGATGATTCAATGACGAGCGAACAGGCCAAGTCCATCCTTGATACCTATGGGATCACCAAGGAAGACCCCCTGTACAAGCAGATGATGGATACAGCCGAGGCGAACTACCAGAACCACCTAAGACTGGATGGAGAGGAAGCGCAGGGATTCTCCGGTGAAGAGCATTCAAATGAGAAGGCTTACAAATCGGTTAGAGCGAAGATTGGCGAGTTTAGCAACGGGAATATTGACAAAAGTGACATGATTTCCCATTTAAGAGCGCAAAAATCGAAATTAACCGAGACTGACTACAAGACCCTGTACAACGAGATAAACAACGAACACCTCATCAAGAAGGCACAATCCGATGCAACATTTGAGGACAAGGTGTTCAGGCCCTATCTCTCCGAGCAGGACACCATCATGCCTGGCATGACCGACCAGAGAATGAAGGAGGCCGGTCTCAACCCACTCGATTTTGCTGATGATGCAACGTACCTCCAGATGAAGGACGCAGAGGTTATCAACCAGCACATCGCCTATGTTGACCAGTATACGGACAATCAGATGTATCTTGCCCTTGTAGAGCGTGGACTCAGTGACGAATCAATCAAGGAGCTTGGATTCTCTATCCCTGACACCTCATTCCAGAATACCCTCCAGTGGGCCAAGGAACACGAAGAGGAAAACCCAATCGGCAGGAAGGAGTATGCTCAACAGCTTATAGGCGAGGCAAAGGGGAAGATGATTTCCGGCAACCTCCCATCCGGCAGGAGTTATGGGGGAAGCAGTACTGCATCGTCTCTTGATAAAACCATCAAGGAATCTGCTGACAGGATATACGATAATCTCCTTGAGGCAAGCAAGGTAGGGGCACGGTACGATGATCCAGATGCAGTGAAGGTTCTCAACCTCAAGAAGTATGAACTTGAAGACAAGGACTATGATGCTCTTGCTTACCAGAAGTTGATGAGTGGGGAGATAACCGAGAAAACCTACCTTGACGCAATCAATGAGGATATCTCTGCATATAAGTCACCAGAATACAAGCAGACGCAAGAAGCAATGAAGGTATTCATGGGCTATATTGAGGAAGGTTCTGGATTCGGGTATGACGATGATGGAAAGAAAGTACCGGCAAGCAGTTATCTAACAGACAGGGTTGTTGAAAATGCGAGGGCGGCTTTCCTTGAGGAATACAATTACGCACGTGCCAATTCCAATGGTGCATTCGTTGACCCCGATGCATTGGCAAAGAGAGTATACGACAGTTTTCTTGATAGAAGCTATGCCAGACAAGCAGAAAAAACACTGGATATCCTTCAGAGCAATACGACAGTCATGGTTTCGGGGATATTTAACAGGGAGAATGACAACAAACAAGCTCGCACTGAATTTGAGAGTGGTGAGTTGAACTTGTTTGACTCGAAAGTCATTTCCAGTCTGATGAGTAATCCGGACAAGGCAAACGCATCATTCGGAGAGGATAGTGGCCTATTCTATGATTGGATTGGCATGAAGAGAAATGGGGCATCAGAGGACGAGATTGGTTTGGAGGTTGCCTATGATGTAGCAAGGGCACTGAACATCAACGTTCCCCCTATCGATTCTGACGACTTTGAGAAGCAATTTGAAACTGCACTCAACGAGCTTCCTTCAATGGCAAGGGTTCAATGGGAACAGGCTTCCCTTGTTGCAAAGTGGACACTCGACACTTATGAGTTTGCCAAGAATGAGATTGATCCTGAGATAGTAAAACAACTTGACCCGAAAGGGACTATTGTTCCATTCATTGAGAACAATAAGATTGGTGTGGAAATCGGTGGGGAAAAGCTCTATTACCGAGACGCAGGGAAAGCAGGTGGTGAATTTGTTTTCGCAAATGGCGATAGTGCAAGGCCAATCTACTCCAGTACATCAGAGATCGAAAAAGCCAAGACAACCTTTGAGAATGCAATGGCAGATACCTTTGTCCAAGACTTTAGGGTTGAACGAGAAGCAAAAGCTTATTTTTTCACCGGTGATGAGGTGAATATTGACGCAGTGGAGAGATACCTGAACGGAATCATACAGAGAAAACAAGGGACTCTTACAAAGAAAGGACAAGCCTACGTCTCATCGTTGAATGCGAAGGCTGAGGATATCAAAGCCCTCACAGGAAATGAGGGTACATATTATACAACCTTGAATTTTGCAGTTGACAGGGATGCCCTGCAGAAAGCCAAGAAGGATGGGACGATACAGACAACGCCACTCAACAACTTCATCACCTATACACTTGTACCAGCGATTCAGTGATAACCGGAGGAAACGATGTTCAATTTTACTGTTCAGTTTGATGAAAACAAATACCAGGAGATGGAGAATGCTATCCACAACGTGTACAGCAACCATCCAGACCCTAGGAGCGCAGAGGCGGCCTATTCTGTCTCCAGCATCATATCTGACGCATTCCCCAACATTAACAAGCAAGAGGCAATGCGCAACTCTCAGAAAATCATCGAGAAATTCACCGGCTATGAGCTTGATACGCAGAATTTCATGATCGAGTTCGTCAATACCATGAAGGCACAGAAGAGTGACCTTGATGTATCCATGACGTTCAGCAAGGCCATGCTTGAGGCACAGCGCAGTGGTGTTGATTCAGAGGCATACAAGCAAAAGATCCATGAGGCAATTGAGGAAATGAGTTCCCAGAAACTCCCTTACCGCAATGACTTCAAGGATATGAGCTTGTTTACAGACCTGCTTGTTGAGTCAGGCAGGATTGTCCCTTCCATGATACCCACAATGGGAATGTACATTGCCGGTGGTGCGCTCTCTACCGTCACAGGTGGAGCAAGCCTCCTTGCGGCAAAGGCAGGTAGCTCAATCTACTCAGGCATGATGGAGGCCGGTTCGGTTGCCAAGGACTTGTTTCAGGTCAAGGACGAGGAAGGAAACAGACTCAGCGATGAATACATTCTCTCTGCATGGTCTCTGACTATGGCAGGGGTCGGGGCATTGAATCTGGTCACTGACGGTTTCGAGAAGGTCACAGGGAGAATTGCCAACAAGGTAGCTGGTAAAATATTCAGCAAACAGGCTACAAAGGAATTGGTGAAGAGTGGTGCTGTCAAGAAATGGGGACAGAGGATTGCCACGGATTACCTTGGGAAAGGTATTGCAGGGGAAGCGGCAGAGGAAGCGATTGAAGAGCTTATCGGTATGGCCTCCTCCAATTACATCATGAAGCACAGCAATGAGACAGAGGGGACACTGTTCGAAGGACACAGCAAGGAAGACATCATCAAGGCTATGGCCCAGACCGCAGTATCCACCGCAAAGGGAATGATCCTTACCGG
>CAXXCW010000042.1:0-7947 GCA_963662725.2 uncultured Sphaerochaeta sp. | reverse complement strand
CGCTGTAGGTAACGCCGCTTCGGGCCAAAACTGATTTGATAATTCGGCTGGTATCTTCCTGCCATTTTTCATTGGGATTACTCATACAGACCGAGTAAAACACAAACCAAAGTTCTGCAAGTGAAACTTTTGTTGCAGATTTGTGTTGACAGAATGGTTCTGAATGTGAAACCTTAGACTCGTAAACGAAACAACGAGGTCGAAGTGTCCCAGCATTTTTTGCTAACAGCCCAAGCCAGAACCTTATCGCTCATGCAGGTATGCACCATGAGCGACGAGGACGCTTTCGGGTTATTCCGGCAAATCCGTTGGGGCGAGACTGGAGGTGATCCGGTATGTCCGCATTGCGGGAGTGAGGCCGCATGGTTTATCCGGGCTCGCAAGCAATGGCGCTGCAAGTCCTGCAACCACACCTATTCAGTGACGTCCGGCACCATCTTCGCTGACCACAAGTTGCCTTTGAAGGTCTATCTGGCCGCAATCGCAATCTTCGCAAACGCGGCCAAGGGCATCAGCGCATTGCAGCTCTCCCGCGACCTGGATGTGCAGTACAAGACGGCCTACGTCCTGGCGCACAAGCTTAGGGAATCTCTGCTCGTGCAGCGTGACGAGTCCTCCCTCAAAGAGAAGGTGGAAGTAGACGGTGGGTACACCGGCACATATATCCGTCCTGCCAACCGCAAAGAAGATCGCATTGATCGCCGCAAGGCTGATACGCCTCGCAAGCGGTGCATCCTCGTCATGCGTCAGAAGAGAAGTCGTTCCGACATTGGCAGGACGTTGACCTACATCGTTCCCGGCGAGAACACCGGAGACATCGTGGATGTCGTTACCAGTTCAGTTGTGGGTGGTACGGAGATTCATACCGATGAATGCCCTGGCTACGATGTCCTGAACGCTTGGTACAACCTTCGCCGCGTGAACCACTCCCAGGAATACTCTGGGCCCAACGGCGAAAATACCAACCAGGCCGAAAGCTACTTCGCTCGGTTCAGGCGCATGCAGTGGGGCCAGAACCACAAGATCAGCCCTCTGTACCTCGCTAACTATGCCAATGAGGTCGCCTACCGAGAAGACACTCGCCGCTATTCCAACGGCGCAATCTTCGCGGATATTCTGGACAAGGCCCTGAGAACTCCGACCTCGGACGAATGGTGCGGGTACTGGCAGGGCAACAAGCGTCGGCAAGAGTTGCTGTTCGCGGCATAATGAAATAGATTCAGAAGTAAGGCATGCTTCACGCAGAGGATAAATCATGAGCAAGCAGGAAGTCGTCAACAAGATCAGGAAAGTGCTTCAACGGCATCGGTATGTCGTGAAGGCTGAGCTTTTCGGTTCGCTGGCCAGGGGAGAGGATCGTCCCGGCAGTGACGTGGATTTGCTTGTTGTCTACGATGAGAACCGTCCCAAGGGCTTCAGGGCATTCTCCATCTATGGAGACCTGGAGAATTCCCTTGGCCGCAAGGTTGATCTCGTCCAGGAGAAGCTCATGCACGGCTTTATCAAAGAAAATATCCAGGAAGACCGGGAAGTGATATATGAGCGGCACTAAGAACTATCTTATGCTGATGAACCTCCATTGTGAGAAGGTTGTCAGCAAGATGCACGGCAAAACCCTCGGCGATTGGGCTGAAGACGAAAACCTGAGAGACGCAGTTTGCATGCGCCTCATGTCTCTGGCCGAATGCATCAAGGAGTATCTGAAAGAATACCCGGCTCTGCCGGAGGACTATCCGGATATCCCTTGGAACGACATCGCCCGGTTCCGTGACAAAATGGCTCATCACTACGAGGGGATTGATTTCGACCTCGTATGGGATATTCTGGAGACAGACATCCCGCCGCTCTACGAAGTGATAAAAGAGCTTATGGAACGGGAGAACCATTCTCCCGAACCGATGTAATCTAGTCGGCCTTTGCCGTAGGCATGGGTCGAATTTCCCATCGTAAATAGGCATCTGGGCCGTCCGTGACTTTGCGGACGGCTCCTTTGTTGTGCAAGGCGTACAGGGAGCCTCTGACATTGGTTGAGATGTCCTGGCCGATTTCCAGCTTCTCGGAAGTTCTTTCTGCAACCTCAATATCCCTGAGGGGAGTATCGGCGGTTTTGAGGACATCAAGAACTGCGGTCGTCAGCTCACCATGCCTGAAAAGACGATCTATAGGCTTGTGCTTGGTGATTCGGACCAATCTGGTGTCGAATTCAGGATCGAAGAGCAGGATAGAACGATCCAGGGCAACGATATCTTGTTCAATAGCCTTGAGCTGCGTCTTGATGTGGTCGGCTTCACCGAGAAGTGCTGACTTCTTTTTCACCAGGCCGGATACGACATGTGACATGGACATGGGGTGCCTCCTTGTTTCGGGAAGCATCGCCATGTCAGGGGGACGGTTTCTACACGGTCAATGTGCAACTGCTACATAATACCGGAAAAAAAGGGTATTGATAAATCTTCATCATATTCGCTAACGATCGCATATACGACTGAGAACTTGTGATTGCGGTTGTCGATAAGTGTATGCTCTGCAGCGTCTCCTAGTTTGTTTTTTAGTTCCTCCCGATAATCTGGTTCCCTTTTGAACAGTTCTCCGGACACTAACCCTTGGTTGAAAAGATGGCTTAGGACGCTTGACCCCCCATACCGTTTGACGTGAATAAACTGGTCTGGATATTTGAAAAGGTCGCATGGTTCAACAGGAGAGGCTGTTGTTGAAATTTTGATATTCTTTTTATCTAACAAGGCATAACTGTTGGAATTCTCTTGCGCAACTCGTTCGTTGTAAGCCGTTTCTGATTTGTCATCGTACTCGGGTAAGGCCCCTTTATAGCGTGGTATTGTGTCGTAGTAATCGTCTATAGACTGAGCATAGCTTTTGTTGATTTCATACCATTTACCATTGTTAAGAATAAAACGTCCTTCCTCAATCTGGGATTCCGCATATAGAAACCGATACGAAGGCCATGATTTGATAATATCATAGTTTTCATCAACGCTATGAATTTTCCTTTTTATCAGGATTTCTTTACTGAGTGATTCCTCAGTACGTTCAAGAAAGTCTAGGAAATGTGAGAGACGAACATCGTGGTGTGTGTCGTCTCGTTTGCCAATATATTTAAATCCAAAAGTCCGTTCCCAATCAACAAGTTCGGGGACTGAAAGCCATATTTTATCGATTAATCTTTTAGTCAAACAATCAATTAACTTTTCATCTAATTTTTCAATTAAAAGACTATCCTTAACCTCTCCGATATGATCAACCCATGCGAAGGCACCATTTTTATACTCTTCGCTTCTATAGGCCTTCAATAGTAGTTTTAAGAACCCATTTATGTTGCCTGGAGTGGCATGCGCGGCAAACTGAACTTGATCTCTTCCTGTGATCCTTGTCCCTAAGTCTGAATACTCCTTTTTCAGAGATCCAGTGACCGCTTTTAACAAGTCCTTTTCGACATCAATCCCAAAGAATTGTAAGTCTGTTATGACTCCAGATTGTTCTCTAGATTCTTTAGGCTGTGATTCGAGTGATGATTTGTCAACGCATCTGATACCGTTTTCATCAACACAATTGAGAGAGGTTATAAGGCCAAATCTTCTTTCAATATTTTCAGGTTTGATCTGATGGGTGTCCGACTCCAAACGAGAGAACAAAGAATCTGTCAGATTGCTTCACAATGAAAAGCGCTCCCGTTGATGAATTGCTTCCGAGTTTGCTCTTGTCAGTGAAGCCCGAAAAGAAATCTGCCCACTTTGGAGGATTGGGTCTTGGGCGTTTAGAGATAAGCCAGCCGTTGCTTTGAGTATCCATTTGTATCTCTTCTACCCTCCAGGCCGGATCATCTTTGTACAGCTCAGTGTGACTCTGGATTGCTTCTTTTGCTAGAAATACAGATAATGATGCTTTGCGTTGTTTTCGGGACATTTCGGCTCCAATTGCTAGTAGGGACGCTTCCTTTAAGGAGGTAAATTGAAGGCATTATTACTGATCGTATATTTGCTTATTGCTTTTTTGCCAACCCCTTGTCTGGAGACATGATAGCCGACCAATGGTATAAGGCAGTTCTATCCTAGAGAATCCATTTGAGTTGATCCTGAGTCCGATTGTGGCTATCTGAGTGAGGAATCTTTCACCACCCAGACAGTTGAGATCGTTGAGGCCCTACATCGGATGTACTCAAAAGCTCTTGAGTGAGATCAAGCCAACACAAATCCTAGAGCCTACCAATAGTCTCTGATGGGGATATGCTTTTTCATCACCGTTTGCCCGCGTATTAAAAACGAATCCAAGAAAGGTGTTCCAACCTACCTAGCCAATGAGCTTAAAAGTTATGTCGTAAGTCGCTTGGCACACCTATCGCAGCTTGTAGATATGAGATCACAAGCAACTCAAAGCATTCTACCAATTGAGGAGATTGAGATGCGGTCTCCCATATTTGTTTATGAGCAGTATCGCCATGAACAACATAGGCTCTAGTTGCTGATATCGCCTTTCCGAGCTTTGCCGTGTCCGTAGCATTGAAGATAGTCAAGAGTTTGTCCTGTAGCTCTGCAAAGGCATATGTTTCGACTGCCCATTGATAATGCTTCTTTACATTTGCCTTCCTCGCCACATGCTCAAGTACGTCAACTGTCCTCGTATATTTGAACTGTCTACTACCTGACTTATCCTGCACGTTACTGATCAGAGTTTGTAAGGTGCGGCCTTATATCATCTAGCTTCCCGAAGTATGCTCTCAAGACTTGACCCCAATGTGGCTCAATTTTGTCCAGTGTGATCGGAGCATCGAAGTTTCGGTATTGGTCCTCCCAACGATCTCTTAGTTTTTTATCTAATAGCCAAGAGCCTAGCCAGTTAAAGTAGGATGTATACCCATCACCTTTGGAGGTCTGTTCTGTCCTGAAAAGTCTCAGTGAAATGGGAGTAGTGGGATATCCTGTGAGTAGGAACAACAGGTGGCAGAAGTCTGAAACAACACTGCGCAGTTCGTTAAGGTTCTTGGCCTTTGTCTTTTTTGAGAGTTTTATGCGCCATGAGTGCTCATTCTTATGGTTAAAGTATACGCTTTCTTTGCCGTGTGCCTTTTTGTAATCAACTATCGTTTGTTGAATGGCATCAACTAGCCCTTCCTCCTCCTTTCTCAAAGAGGTGCCAATGACGTTGAATAACCGTTTATCTGACACGGGGGTATACCAAACGGTCTCAACTGGCTGAATGGTTAGCTCGTCGTTCACCTCAGTATAATCATACTCTTTTAATTCCGAGGTAGACCTATGAATGCCGCAAAGGCAGAACTCAGGCCAAAGGTTGATCCCAACCTCTACTCCCTCAAACTCATCTTCGTCCTTGAAGTAACTACCTAATATAATGTGTTCTGCTAGTATGTGGTATGTTCGTCCAGCCCCACTCATTCCATTCGACCTAGACAGGCAGTTGATAGCTGAAACGGCCTTTCCTTGATCGAGGTACCCATGCAGATACTTGAGCTTCATTCCATTAGAACGCCTGTTACCGTCATGCGAGAAAAGAGACCCAACCGACTTATCCTGATTGTTCAATGTAAAGACTTCAATGGAAGGCAAGAAGAGAGGAGAGTAATTAACTTTCCCTCCTACGAAGACCTCTTTGTCCTCAGGTTCAAAAGTTCCTGCACTGTCTAGCTCGGTGTAAAGGTCGTATATGTCGTCGCTCATTACTGCCTCAGTGAGAAATTGGGGTGCATGTGTTGACCAGATGTTTAGAAACCATATATCAATCTTTCTGTGAATGGTAAAGTCCGCTTTCTTTAGAGATGGATGGATTGACCTAGAGCTTAGTGAAAGGGGCTTCTTTAATGTCCACGAAAGACAATCAGCACTTCGTGCAACGTGCTTACCTCAAACGGTTTGTGGTAGGCGAGCGTTCTGGTGAGCTATGGGTATACGACAAGAAGGACCAGACCATCTCTGACAGTGCCAAATCTACTCGCGATATATGCTCAGAATTCCATTACTACGTAGCCTACGGAGAGGATGGTGAGATTGATCCCTATGTCATTGAGGATGAACTAGGTAAAGAGGTAGAAGACCCGTTCATTCGCGTCCTAGACTCAATTCGTCCTTCTCAAGATCAAGTCGTAATTGACTTGTCCCTCAGAGAACAGAGAGTCCTGGCTGGCTATATTGGTATGCAGTATGCGCGGGTTCCCATGTTTCGTCGTGGGGTAGAAAGAGTTATGGAAAACGTTTTTCTCAAGATGCCACGCAAGGCTGTCAACAGAATGATGGAGAAGCAACCTGAAGAGGTTAAAGAGTTCTTTGAAAGAGGTGGCGAGGTAAAGGTTAGCTCTGAACCTACTTCAACGATCAGTGTCATGAAGAGTGATGCCAAGTTTATGGCGGATTCATTATTAATGAAACAATGGCGATTCCTGATCCCTCATGAAGCCATCCCACTTATCATTTCAGATAATCCGGTGGCTACGGCTAGGCTTACTGAAGAAGGATTAGTTTTTGGCGGCTCGGTTCCAACAGACTATCACACCTTGGTTTTCATGCCTTCTTCGGAAAGACCTAGCGGTGGTCATTGCTCCATGTGAGTTTTTTGAAACAAGAGTAGCAGATCATAGGAAGAATAATTTTCGTGTTCAATACATGAATAGGGCCAACTCCAAAGAGTCCAACAGGTATACTGCCTATAACGCCATGAGGTATGTCTACAATAGCACCAAGGACGAGAAGCTTGGAAAGATGGTATTCAAGTTCAAGCCACGTAAACCTTAGCCTATGATCCCTATCCAAGACCATCCAATGATAACAGCACCAAGGGCATACATAGCGATTCTGTGTTTGATTTTGACCTTCTTAACAAACTTTTCCCTAAGCGAATCCTCAGACCGAGCGTAAGCTATAGCTACCAAGTACGTGTACAGTCCAATAGCTGAGATCGTAATGAGTACATACCCCACCTTGAGCTTCCAATCTGGATGCTCTGCCAATGCGAAGTAAAGTAGTGGTGCAAGGACTCCGAGCATGAGTGAGAACATGTCCAACATTGTCTGGAAAAGCTTGTCAGCGACCTTACGTACAAAGCGTATGACCTCTTGAGCAGCTTTAAACTTTCTCAGTGAATCGAACAGGAGGAGGTCAAAACAGACCTACTGACAGGGCTACCATACCAAGCCAGTTCCAAAGCCCTGCGCTGAAGCTATCATCCACGGCCTTGCTGATTAACTCATTACTCTCATCATTCCCTAAGTACCACGAACACAGGGATAGCCCTAAGCCGCCCCATATGAGTATTTCTATTGCTTGAGAGCGAAAGGCTTTGCCCATGAAGGTTTGCCAGAAGTGGGTAGCCGTGATTGGCTTCGTGTTGGTCATATCTCCCCCTTAGAGAGCGAAGCCAAGTGCAGACAGAAAGAAGCCAAGTAGTCCAACACCGCCTATAGCCTTAGCCCCATATGCCGTACAGAGGACGATGGAAAGAATCACAAAGCCAATAGCGGACATGGGCAAGAAGAAGATCAGAATAACCATAAGGCACAAAGGCAAAACAAGAGCTTGTGACACTCGTAAGAACAATTCTTCTAGCAAGGGAAGCCTGACCTTCATTGAGAAGAGTGCGAAGAGGAGTACAGAGATTGCTAATGCCAAGAGATAAAGGTGACTTAGCCCTTGGTAGTTTGCGCTTAGATAGTCACAGACTTGGCTTACTTGATCACGGAAGAAGATAATCAGTGACAGGTAAACCAAGGCAGATATCAAGAATGTCCTCTCCATAAACAACTTATGCAAATGACCTATGTTGCTTGGATGGAGCCATTTACCAGACAGGATAGCTTTAAGGTACTCCGTTGCCTGATTCGTTACTTCGTCTCCGAACGAAAGAACCCTTTCCTCTTTGTAACCAAAGTTGTGAAGGTTTGTGAGCGAAAGTCCAAAGAGACTTACCAAAAAACCAGCAGTAGTC
>CAXXCW010000041.1:0-8054 GCA_963662725.2 uncultured Sphaerochaeta sp. | reverse complement strand
AAGGAGCTCGAGATGACTATTCAGCCGGTAAGGAACGAAAGAGTATTTTCCCGAATTCTCAAACCCCGTTCATCTACAGAGCAGCTTGACTTTCTTTATTGTAGTGGATACCCCAAGCCTCGCACAATTCAACATGTTCGCAGGCTCGGATCATCATGCACCTAATAACAACTTCTACTTTGCTCGGGAGCCTTAACTTAATGACATTGATCTCAGATCACCTTTTTTGTTCGCCATTTGCCTCGGGTAAATCGTACGAGGAAGAATATTCCCCGGCATACCCAATCGAGATACATCCCAAACCATACCCCGTACACTCCCAAGCCCAGGTAGAACGCGAGAGCATAGCTTGAACCTACCCTACAAATCCACATGCTGAACATCGAGACTGTCATGGTGTACTTCACGTCCCCTGCAGCCCTGAGGAAGTTTGGGATGGTAAAGGAAAAAGGCCAGATCAGCGTGCTGGCAACCATTGCGGTGCGGATGATGTTGGTCGCCAAATGAGAGGCTTCTGCTGATAGGTTGAAGATATGGACCACCGATGGTGCTATGATGAAGAGGGGAACGGTTATGAGGGCGATGGATCCATAGCACAGAAAGAGCAGCCTCCTGCCGTATGAGACCGCCAGGTCGGGCCTCTTGGCCCCGAGGCTCTGTCCTATGATGGTTATCGAAGCCATATTTATCGCCCTGCCGGGAATGTTTGCCAAAGAAGCGACTGAGTTAGAGATGGCATTGGCCGCAAGGGCCACTGTACCGAAGGAGGCGATGAAGCTCTGCACCAGGAGCCTTCCGATATGGAAGATGCTTCCTTCAATCCCGGTGGGGATGCCGATCTGCAGGATCTTCTTAACCTTGTGCCAGTGCCATTCGAACTTCCAGATTGTCTGGATGAAGATGAGGTTTCTCCTGTTGCTGATAAGGATGACCATAATGGTGGCGGAAAGGATCCTGCTGAACAGCGTTGCCAGACCTGCCCCAGCTACTCCCATATGCAGGCCAAAGATGAAATAGGCATTGCCCGCAATATTGGTGATGTTCATCAAAGCGCTTACAACAAGGGATACCTTGCTGTTGCCCATGGAACGAAAAAGGGCTGCACAGGCGTTGTAGGAGGCAAGAAAGGGCAATGACAAGAGAATGTACTTGAAGTAGATGGAGCTACCTACCAGCACTTCATCTTCAATGGACCCGAATATCAGCGATATGATGCCTTTCCTTGCTGGCATGCAGAGGACAAGCAGAAGGGTAGCCACACCCAAGGATAGTATGAACAGCTGTTTTGCCGCATCATTGGCGGAGGCCTGGTCTTTCCTTCCAAGGTATTGGCTGGCAACCACTGCTCCTCCTGTTGCAAAGGAGGCGAAGAGTTGGACCATGAGGTGGGATATGCTGTCGACGATGCTTACAGAACTGACAGCAGCTTCACCGACAGTGGCAACCATCATGGTGTCGACCATGCCGATGGTTATGGCAAGGAATTGTTCTGCAATGAGCGGGACTATGAGCATACAGAGAAACTGTCGGGAGAACATAGGTCTTACCAGCACCCGAGACGATGATTTGTACACGAACCGTAACCTCTTCCCTATCTTAGGATTGAACTGCGTTAAGGACAAGGGGTGTAGGGTCAGCGTTGGGCACATCCCGCTTTGGAGGTACCCCAAGAGAAGGGGTTGTGACTGATCAGATTACCTTTATTGTCTTCCATCTGCCCCGTGCGAAACGGGTGGCGAACAGTATCCCACGGAAGATCCAGTCGATGTACATGCCGAACCATACCCCATAGACACCCAAGCCGAAGTGGAATGCAAGCACATAGCTTGAGCCTACACGGAAGACCCACATGGTGAACATCGAGACAAGCATCGTGTACTTCACGTCCCCTGCTGCCCTGAGGAAGTTGGGGACGGTAAAGGCTATGGGCCAGATGAGGGCTGTCGCTATCATGGCTGTTCGGATGATGTTGGATGCAAGAACCGAAGCTTCTGCTGAAAGATTGAATATGTGGACTATCTGCGGGGCAAACAGGAAGATGGGGATGGTTATCATGCCCATCGAAAGGTAGGTCAGAAGAAGAAGCCATGTACCATAGTGGAGGGCTTGCTCAGGTTTTCGCGCTCCCAGGGTCTGTCCTATGATAGTGATCGACGCCATGTTGATGGCTCCCCCAGGGATGTTTGCCATGGATGCAACAGATCCTGCAATGGCATTGGCTGCAAGGGCGACAGTACCGAAGGAGGCGATGAAGCCCTGTACCATCAGGCGCCCTATGTGGAACATGCTTCCTTCAATGCCTGTGGGGATCCCTATCTGTAGGATTCTCTTCACCTTTTCCCAGTGCCATTCGAACTTCCAAATCTTATGGATGAAGATGATATTCTTCTTGTCGCTTATCAGTATGACCATGATGATGGCAGCAACCATCCTGCTGAGAAGGGTGGCGAGACCCGCCCCCGTGACACCCAGGCGCAGGACAAAGATGAAATAGGCGTTCCCCACTATGTTGATGATATTCATCAGGGTGCTGACGGCAAGGGAGACCTTGCTGTTGCCCATGGAGCGGAACAGTGCTGCACATGCATTGTATGATGCTAGGAAGGGCAGAGAGAGCAGGACGTAGAGAAAGTATGTGGTGCTGTTGGCAAGCACATCGGCTTCCAATGATCCGAAAATGAGGATGATGATGTTCTTTCTCACTGGAAGGCAGAGTATGAGCAGGATGGTGGATACTACCATGGAGAGGAGGAACAGCTGTTTGGCAGCATCATTGGCGGAGGCAGTGTCTCTTCTTCCCAGGTACTGGCTGGCTACGACAGCGCCTCCTGTAGCAAAGGCTGCAAAGAGTTGGATGATAAGAAAGGATATGCCGTCAACAATGCTGACGGCACTCACTGCGGCTTCCCCCACTGAGGCCACCATCATGGTGTCGGCCATACCGATGGTGACAGCGAGGAATTGCTCCGCTATCAGCGGGACGATGAGCCTGAAAAGAAACTGACGGGAGGACAGGAGCCCTTCCAACGATTGCCGTTTTGCATTTTTCACTGACAAGAACCTCGGCCCCATCATAGGGGCGAAACACGATTAGGACAAGGGATACTAAGAGAAAGTGGGGATAAGAGATCACTGGAGAGAAGAACCGGAGAAAAGTGATCACCTACCCCATGCCGCCAACTAGCTTCCCTAGCCTTTGGTAAGCAGACCCTCGTCATTGTCGAACGTCTTGTTCCTGAGGTTTTTGAAGAGCCGGACCAGCTTGGCCACAGTCAGCTTCGATTTCTCTTCACCCGCGACATCCAGGATGATGTTTCCCTCATCCATCATGATGAGGCGGTTGCCGAAGTCGATGGCGAACTGCATGTTGTGTGTCACCATCAGGGCAGTGAGCCTGTACTCTTTGATGTAGCGTTCGGTGAGGGCCATGACGATTTGTGCATTTCGTGGATCCAAGGCTGCTGTATGCTCATCAAGGAGGACCATCTTGGGTTTGCTCATGACTGTCATCAAGAGAGTGAGGGCTTGTCTCTGTCCTCCTGAGAGCAAACCTACGTTATCCTTCAGCCTGTCCTGCAACCCGATGGGTTCCAACAGATGCCTAAACTTTTCGCGCTTTTCGTTATTGAGGCTGATGCGAAGACCTTTCATGCCTTTTGTTTCGGCGGTGATCATATTATCCTCGATGGACATGTTTGCCGCTGTGCCTTTGGTGGGATCCTGGAATATCCTTCCGATGGTCATCGCCCGCTTGTACTCGGGGCTGTTGGTCACATCCGTATCGTCGAAGATGATCTTGCCGCTGGTAAGGGGGTATGTTCCGCTGATCAGGTTGAAGAGGGTGGATTTCCCCGATCCGTTCGATCCGACCACACAGACGACATCTTCCTTGTTCACATGCAGGCTCACATCATCGAGGGCCATCTTTTCATTGACCGTCCCTGGGTAGAATACCTTGGTCATATTGGTTATGTCTAACATCAGTTCTCCTCCTTCAGGGTGGCTTCATGTCTGGCTAGCGAACGAGCAATGGCCTTTTTCTTTGCTCCCTTGGAAGAGGCGACGCTTCTTGTCTGGGCAATGAACAGCGAGGCGATTACCAGGATACCGGTAAGCAACTTGAAGTCATTGGGTGTGATATGGATCAGGTAGCCGTACTTACGGCCAAAGAACATCAGGGCCTTGTACATGATTGCCCCGAAGATGGCGCGCAAGGTAAGCAGGGATATGCGGTTGGTGGAGAAAAGGAACTCGCCGAGCATGATGGCAGCCAAGCCCTGGATGATCATGCCCTGACCGAGGTTTGCATCTGCAAAACCCTGGTACTGGGCAAGCAATCCGCCAGAGAGTGCAATTAGGCCGTTGGAGAGTCCGATACCCATGAGTTTGAGCACCTCAGGGTTGATGCCCTGGCTTATGACCATCTGCTCGTTTCCACCCATGGCTCCCATGGCGACCCCAAGGTCTGTACGGAAGAAGATGTCGATGAGGACCTTCACGAACAGGACTACCAACAGGGTTCCCACCAGTGAAGCCCATTCTGGGGATAAGGCGGTAAAGAATGAGGGAAGCTTGGAATAGAGGGTCTCGACCCGCAACAAGGGGACATTTGCCTTGTTTCCGAGGATCCGCAGATTGATGGAGTAGAGCATCGTCATAGTGAGAATACCCGCCAACAGGCCGGGAATTTTCAGTTTGTTGTGGATGGCTGCTGTCACCATGCCTGCAAGGACTCCTGAGATAAAGGAGAGCAGGAGGGCAAACGAGACCGGAAGGCCGTTTACAATGGCCATGGTTGCCACTGCCGCCCCAGTTGCAACCGATCCGTCGCACGTCAGGTCAGCAAAGTCCAAAATCCTATAGGAAATGAGAATGCCAATGACCATGAGTGAAAAGACCAGGCCATCTACGAAAATTCCTTCTAACATGTATAACCCCTTACCATGAAAAAACCGCCGCTCCCAAACAAGAGTGGCGGTTATGCTGAGACCCCAGACTATTTCTGCCTGATGGTCTTACCGTCCTTGATGAGCACAGCTGCACTGTCTTGCAGTGACTGCGGAATAGTATACCCAAGCTTCTTTGCAGTATCAAGGTTAAACCATAGTTCAAATTTGGTGGGATCGGTGATGTAGACAGTACCGATGGTACCCGCTTTCTCTCCCTTGAGGATCCTTTCCACAACCCTACCTGTTTCCAGGCCGATGCTGTAGTAGTCAAATCCCCATGAGATCATGACATTGAGGCCGTCAACTCCGGAGGGGTCGGCACTCATCAGAGGTTTGCCTGCTTTGGTGGTGACATCGTCGACAGAGGCAAGGGCGCTGATGACTGCGTTGTCAGTAGCAATGTAGACGGCGTCGACACGATCGATGATGGACTGGGTGGCCATCTTCACTTCACTGGAGTTGCTGATGGCAGCAGAAACAAAGCCTATGCCTAATTTGTCACATGCAGCTTTGGCCATCTCCATCAGGATGACACCGTTGGCCTCTCCTGAAGCGTAGATATTTCCAATTGACTTTGCTCCGGTAAGGTCTGCCAAGAGCTTGATCTGCTCTTCGACAGGGTTCTTGTCCGATACGCCAGCGATGTTAGCGGCTACAAGACCAGCTTCAGTGGAATCGGTTACAGCACTGAACACAACCGGAGTGGATGAGTTTGAGAACACCTGGGCAAGGGCCTGAGCTGTGGGAGTGGCAATGCCGACTGCAACATCTACCTTATCGCTTTTGAACTTCTGGGCGATCGAGGATGAGGTTGAAATGTCACCATTGGCATTCTGCAGGTCAAAGCTAACCTTCAGGTCGGTGGTTGCAAGGTAATCCATGAGGCCTTTCTCAGCTGCATCCAAGGCGGGGTGGGCTACAATCTTTGATACCCCGATCTTATATGTCTTTGGTCCTGTAGCTGCCGGTGTTTCGGCAACCCCTGCTGCGAAGGTAAAGGAGACCGCCGTAAGGAACAGAATAAGCAACAATACTGTCGTGCGAAGTGTAAATTTCATGTAAATATCCTCCAGATAATGGGAAGTGTGTTTGCGAAACTATAGCCTTATTTTTGCCTTTTGTAAATCGCATTATGCATATTAATGAATATAAATTCATCAATTATGCATAGGATTTGAATGCCAAGGGTGATTGTACCCTCTGCAATACCAAAGAAATGGCAAAAGAAGCGTATTGGAGAAGAGCAAGCAAGGGTGGAAATGTTTGGTGGGTGGCAGGAACGAATGATGCAATACTAGGAGCAGCATCCAGTACAGGGAGACAGATACGAAAGAATGCAGTTCTCCACCTCTCAGGCAGATACTGGCGGGTGGAGAACTCCTGTGATGAGGAGAAGCACTGTCTCAGTAGTCTCTTCGTCTCGACTTTCTCCTAGCAAGGGAAAGGCCTCCGAATCCGCTGATGATGGCGATATAATAGCCAAAGTCATAGGACCAGCCTGCATTGTGAATCTCATAGATGCGAACAGAGTGGTCAAAAATCCCGACGATGAGTGAAATGGGTGCTATCCATCCATGCCAAATGCCTAGGAAGAATCCAGCAGGTTTGTCATCCGGTGTAGTGAGGGTTCCTGGCAAGCAAGAGCTCAGCAGGAGGGTGAGTCCGAGGAGGAAAAGGCAAATGCCCAGCATCTTCGTCTGTTTAGATCGAACCATATGATACTCCTTCTTTCCATCTCAAGGATACAACCAGGAGGTTGCCAACACAAGGGTGAGCTTGCTTTCTTTGTCCGCCTGTCAATTGCATTTCGCCAAGTGCCAGCTATCCTGAAGAAAGGGAGGAATATTCCACACAGGTGCAGGAAAGCACAAGAGAACCTGGATTTTCCAGATTCTCCTGTGCTCAAGGCAAGTCATGCTGTAGCGCATAGGGTATGGGTTGTGAAATGTGTTCCCCTACGGACTAGTTGCGCTGTAACTTCCCATCCTTGACCAAAACCGCTGCTGAAGAGAGCAGTCTCTCATCAATGGTGATGGCCAGCCTCTTTGCCACATCAAGGTTGAACCAGAGTTCGAACTGGGTCGGGTCATCAAAGAAGACAGCTCCGATGTCCTTGGGATTTTCTCCTTTGAGAATCCTTTCCACCACCTTGCCTGTCTCGACGCCTACTGTGTAGTAGTTGAAGCCCCAGCTCATCAGGAAGTCGATGTTTTCGCTGCTTGTGGTATCAGTGTTGAAGAGGGGGACTTCTGCCTTCTTGCATACATCACTGACACCTGCGATGGCACTGACAACGGTGTTGTCGATGGCGATGTACATGGCATCGATGCGCCCCACGATGGATTGGGCTGCCATCTTCACTTCACTGGAGTTGCTTACCGCAGCTGCCACGAACTCTATGCCACGCTCTTTGCAGATCTCCCTTGCCAGTTCCATCATGGCAACCCCGTTGGCTTCACTGCTGGTGTAGATCATCCCAAGCCTTTTTGCCTTGGTGATGGAGAAGAAGGTATCCAGCTGCAACTGTACGGGATTGAGATCTGAGATTCCTGCGATATTGGTAGGTTCTATCTTGTCGTAATTTGCAACCAAGCCTGCTGCAAGGGGGTCGGTTATCGCACCGAAGACCACCGGGATGTCTGTGATTACCTGAGCAAGGGCTTGGGCTGGAGGGGTGGCAATGCCTATGACCAGGTCTTTCTTGTCGCTCTTGAATTTTTGCGCTATGGCAATCGCAGTCCCAATTTCTGCATTGCAGTTCTGCAGGTCAAAGGATGCCCTGATATTTGTGGTGTTGAGATAATCCTGGATACCCTGTTCGATAGCATCAAGGGCTGGATGGGCCACCATCTTGGAAATGCCTATGGCAACGCTGTCCTGTCGGAGTTCTTCTGCAGGCTGTGCAAAGAGGAGGGTAGGAATGAGCAAGAGGGCTAGGGCTATACATTTTTTCATCGTGTTTCTCCTTGTGATGGTGTTACTATATATAGAAACTTTCTGGAGCACAAGTACCTATGCATAGAAACATGAAAAACTTTTCCCTTGGTATGTCCCCAATAGGGTATTGCCAGGTGTCTCTTGAGGGTTTTGCTTGCTCTGACGGTA
>CAXXCW010000040.1:0-36041 GCA_963662725.2 uncultured Sphaerochaeta sp. | reverse complement strand
ACTACACAGAAAATCCCTTACCTCGATCTGAAGACTCTCGCACAGGCAGATCAGCCACTTGCTTCCTTGCTCTTCAACCATGAAGATCACTATTACCTACCCTTAAGTCCTGTTATGTTCAATGAGGATGCATTCTTTATTGATTTGGACAAGGTTGTTGCAAGAATGAAGGAAGAGAATCTTCTGGATTCAGTCTCCTTTGGATTGAACAACTTGGGTCAGATTGCATATTTCAGGGATCATCAATTGCCTTGCTTCTTTGATATCTATCTATACCTGGCAAACAGCGAGGCCGCAAACCTAGCCCTCACGTTTGGATTAAAGATGCTGGGTGGCTATCTTTGGATGGAACGAAAAGAGACAGATACAGAGTTCTGGCCATTCATTCCCACTGTAGTGGATGATGCATTCAGTCCGCCGCTGTTCATCAGCCGATCATGTTTTCGCCATGACTCACTGCGATTAAGTTGCGAGGGATGTCCTCATAGGGGATCATGGTATGTGAAGGGTGATAACCAACGGTATCGGGTTATCGTAGAGGATTGCATCACTACCGTTGTGAATGCTTAGCATTCGTTTTCCATTGCCGCCTGGAAAGGAGAGAAAAGTGGAAAGGCAAGCTTGCCTTGTCTGTCCATCTCTTTTAACTCATCGTAGGAAACCCAACGGTAGGCAATGGTCTCTCCTTTCTGCAAGTGAATGGAATTGGGATCAAGCATTTTTCTCACCAGAAAGATATCGACAAATGAAGCTACTTTGAGCACGGTCCCCAAGCAGGTGATTTCTTCTGGGGAAGCTTCAATGCCCGTCTCTTCCCGCAGTTCCCGCAGCGCAGCATCCAAACTGGTCTCCCCCCTCATTACCGATCCTGCTGTATTCTCCCAGTGCCCGGGAAATAGTTTCTTCTCTTCAGAGCGCAGGGTGATGAGTATTTCTCCATCCTGATTCACGGTCCAAACTGAAACCACAACATGATACTCACCCTCACCTAGGGGGATGCCTCTCTGGTGAATTCTTCCCAGAGGCTTTCTTGCATGGTCATAGAGATCCCAATACTCCCTCATGATGTCTCCTTACTCTGTATAGTAGAAATTCTGCATGGTTTCCACAAGTAAAGGAAACAAAACAGAGCTCCCAATCCTCAATTGAGAACGGGAGCTCTTGGAGTGCATGATGGGCTGTTTAAATAAGGCCGAACTTCTTCACAAAGGCTTCAGCATTCTGGATTGAACCACCAGCTGCGCCCTTTACGATGTTGTTGACCATCAAGAGGAATCCGATCTTTCCATTCTTCTTCTTCAAGCGGCCGGTGTACACCACCATTCCACTGGGATTCCCCCAGAAGGCATACTTGGGCTGGGGGAAGGTGGGATCTGCACCATATTCAACAGGCTGTGCTGCGGTGGAGGGAAGGTCTGGTACATTCTTGAAATCTGCCCAATCCTTGACAATGTCCTCAACCTCAACATCCTGCTCCAGATCCAACCAGACAGCTTCAAGGTGTCCAAACATGACCGGTACACGAACGGTGAAACAGTATACCTCAGGATCAATGGTAAGGATCTTCTTGATCTCTTTCTCAATTTTCTCTTCCTCTCCCCTGATGAAGGGAATACAGTTATCGGTGATATCGAAGGAAGAGAGACCTGGATAACCTGCTCCACTGACGCTTTGGTAGCTGTGCAACATGATATTCTTGATACCATATTTCCGTAGTGGGGCCAGAGCCATTGCCAACCCTGTGGTGACGCAGTTGGCATTGGTTACCACAAAACCCTTCTGCGGATATCCTTGTGCCTGTACAAGATCAAGCTGTTCAATATTGGTTTCCGGGATAAGAATGGGAACATTGGGATCATAACGCATAGAAGCCGCGTTCGAGAAGACAAAGAATCCATTATCTCGAAGCTGTGGCTCAGCTTCACTGGCAACCTCAGCGGGAAGGGCGGAGAACACAATCTGCACCCCCTCCTCCTGCATTGCTTCAATATTAAATTCCTTTACTTCCACGTCCCTGATTTTCTTGGGCATTTCAAATGGCATGACCCAGTGCACTGTGGAAGCATACTTCAATCCGACACGAGAAGCTGATGCTGTTGCATACGCGAGCTCAAACCAAGGATGATCTGCAAGCATCCACATAAAAACCTGTCCAACTGCACCTGTGGCACCCATTACGGCAACTTTAATTTTCTTCTCCATCGAGGGATCTCCTAACCGGATTGGTATCCGTTTTCTTCACTAATGTATCAGTACGGTACTGATTTTTCAGAGTTTGCGCAATAGTTTAATAACAAATTATTACATTTTTTAACAGAATGTTATTATATTAACACAAAGTTCAAGATAGTGAACCCTTTTTTTGTGTTTGCATAGTACTGATACAACCTAGCTATGTATAGCCTCAGACCAACACTATCTGAGTGTAGCAACCTTTTGTACTGGAACACTAAAGGCTATACCGCTTCCCTCTTCCTGTAAGAAGGGAAGCTTTGATACTGACTCCAGCACCGCATCTCGTTCTGTGTGAGGAAGGAGGATTATGAGCATTTCTTTCTCGGGAACCAAGGATGCTGAGAAAAAAGCGATATCCTCCGAGGTTGCCGTTCCCCTTCCTTCAATAATCGTCCCACCTCCGGCCCCTGCCTTGCGGGCTGCAGCCATGATGTCATCAGCAAAGCCGCTTGCACAGATCATATATACCAAGTCAAATGCATGCTCTTTCACAACTGGATGCGCTTCATTCCTGCTTGCAGGAACAGATGCAAACAGTCCTCTGGTATGGGGAAATCTTGAAAGGGCATCCCAAACTGTTTGTTCAACTCCATCATCAACCAAGGTAAGCAACACTTCCTTGTCTGCATCACCTAGGCCCAAGAGACAGAGCAATGAGCTTGAGGCAGTGCCACGTCCCCTGAGAATTGTACCCCCACTGCTCCCTGACTCTTTTGCAAGTTGCATGAGTGAATCTGCCTTTCCTGCTCCTACAATTGCCAACAACAAGCTACTCATTGTCCTTTTCCTCCCTTTTTCAGCTTGGCTTGTTTTCGTTTGTAGAGCAAGCCTAAGAGTTGGACTATCACCACCGGTGTCATGGAGACAAAAATGATAATCCCAAATGCATCACTGACTGGGTTTCCCCCTACTGAGGTAGAGGCTCCTACGGCGAAACTGAGAATGAACGTAGAAGCCAGAGGGCCTGAGCTTACACTCCCACTATCGAAGGAAAGGCCTACAAAAAGGTCCGGAACCCGGAAAGAGAGCAGCACTGCAAGCCCATAGACAGGAACCAGGAAGTACCAGATAGGAAGACTGTGTATGATACGGATCATGGCCATTAGACCACTCCCCCCTACTCCGATCGAGAGGGCTGCGAGCATTATTGGCTTTCTCAGATGCCCTTGGGTTATCTCCTGTACCTGATCGATTAAAACGGCTACCGATGGCTCACTAAGTACTG
This sequence comes from uncultured Sphaerochaeta sp., assembly GCA_963662725.2. Classification (GTDB taxonomy): domain Bacteria; phylum Spirochaetota; class Spirochaetia; order Sphaerochaetales; family Sphaerochaetaceae; genus Sphaerochaeta. The sequence goes on along the minus strand of CAXXCW010000040.1, from coordinate 32,581 downwards.
TAACCGCACCGATAACCAGTCCAAATAACAGCAATAGATTCTCATTGAGCTGACCAAGCTGATAACCAATCTGGTAACCGACTGGGATAAACCCACCATTCACCCCAACAAAAAACAGGATGAGGCCAAGACTGGCATACACCAAACCAAATGCCATACGAATCAACTGCCTGGCTGGCATTCTCACCAGGAATATCTGGTAGAGGATGCATAACACAACCAGTGGAAGCAAGGAAGAGAGTACCTGCTGTGTGCTTGGTGCAAAAAGCGAGAGGAATGGTTGTATTTGTGGTACCGAGGATGTACTTTGTACCGCTGAATTGCCATCTCTACTGAAGAGTGAAAAAACCAACATGGCCATCGTAGGGCCGATAAGAGCCAAGGAAACATAGCCGAAGCTATCTGCATCCGTCTGGCTTTTCTGCACGTGGGCAATACCTACCCCAAGTGCCATGATAAAAGGAACAGCAAGAGGACCGGTTGCAGCCCCACCACTGTCAAAGGCAATACCCAGGAATTCAGGTTTACTGAATATTCCTAGCACAAGGAGCAGAAGATAGCTGATTGCATAGACCCACTTCAGCTGGATATGTAGGATCACACGGACCATTGCAATCATCAGAAAAAGGCCAACACCCAGAGCTATGGATAAAAGCATGGAGAGAGGAGAAAAGGAGGGAGCTACCAACGAGACTTGCTCGAGCAAGACACTGATATTCGGTTCAGCAAAGATAATTGCCATACCCACCAGTAAAGCGGTAACCAACAACAGGGAGAGCCGCTTTTTTCTCGTTACCGCAGATCCTATTCTCTCTCCGATTGGGATAAGACCGATATCAGTACCAAGCAAGAATAGGGATAGCCCGAGAATAATCAGCACCCCACCGATGAGAAAGGAAGAGAGCATCCCTTCGCCAAGTGGAGTTACAAAGAAATGGAGTACCGTTACCAACAAGAGGACGGGGAGAATGGAAAGCCCCACTTCCTTCACCTTTTTAAGCGCCTCCATATGCAAATCCTCTTGTATTTTTCATTTATTTAACTAGTTTTATAATAAGATTTTATACCCTTTTATATAAAAAAGGTCAACGCTTAATCCAGCCCTAGAGAAAATTTGCTGGACATACTTGACTTATTATTGGTCAATTCGTATGATACTTTTTGTTATTGTCTTGGGGGTGTAGCTCAGTTGGCTAGAGCGTTTGAATGGCATTCAAAAGGTCAGGGGTTCAATTCCCCTTACCTCCACTAAAGAAGTCGTTGCGAAAGCAACGGCTTTTTGTTGAATCCAGTTCTATATGGAAGGAATAATCCAGAAGAACTTGGAATAAACCAGGGAAGATTGCGAAATCAGAGGGGATAGCTGGTGTTTAATGGTTGTTTACCAGATATTCCCTCTTTTTGTTTAATAAACATTCAACGCCTGAATAAACAGGGGAATTGGGCTTTTCTATGAAAACAGGCAGAAAATAATAAACGGCCAGTAAACACCTTTCGCGAAATAGGGAAGAGGGGATTGCGAAATTCCTTGTGATGGATGGTCTGGTTCAAGAGCGACCAAGTATGGCCGCTTTTGATAGTTGTTCTCCCTGCCTTATTAAACATCGCTAAGCACCCTGTTGGTCAGCAATAAACGTAGAGTATGCATCCTTGATTTCCTGGGTGTGGACTGCATTACATACCGCCTTCACCTCATCGGGTTGAGTGGTGATGTCATCCGTGGGCGCGATCACATAACGGTGATATGCCCTTGAGATTTCCACCCCATCCCGTTCGATGACAGTTGCCTGTCTTACTTGAACATGTTTGTACTCGCCTACGATTTCGATTTTGTCTATTACTGTTGATTCTGTTAACATGCTATTCTCCTATGATATTTAAGATTTGATGTATACACCCGATACACGTAGAGCTGAACCGTCCGTATCAGCAGGAATGTCTACAATCATTTGGGCTCCACCAGTAGATATAGACCGGAATATTATTGTGTTATTGTCTCTTACTAGACAAGATATTGTACCTGTAAAACCCAACCCTACTGGGTGGGCTGATAATGCTGAGAATGATTGGTGACATGCAAACGGCAATCCACCGATAGTTGTGTCTCCTGCTCCTGTATGATTTGACCAACCTAATATTATATCTATAAATACAAGGCTGCCTACAACTCTATAGGTTCCATATTGTTCTCCATATGTGCAACTTCCTGCTGTAGGTATCCCATAAACGGTGGGAGTAAATGTCCCCTCCTCATAATCATCCAGCAGATTTGCATTTCCCACCCCGCCCAGGAAGATTCCTGCAGGAGTAATGTTCCCACTGTCATCTATGGTTACCCCGGAGTTCTGGAGGTTACCAGAGGTTCCTGAGAAGCGGGGGATGGCTTTGTCGGTGGAGGTGGGGCGGGTGATTTTCTTTGTGTTCAGTTCATCAACTGCTTCCTGTAGATCTGTTGCTTCCAGCCCTGATGATGCATGCTCATAACCCACTTGTGAGGCATCAGCATATGCAACCTTCCATGTAGATGAATCTGCATCGTAGACCTTGAGAACTTTCTGGACAGTATTGTAATAAACAGCCCCAGCTGAGCCAGTAGCGGGATCAGCAGCAAAGGCACCCAGCAACTTGGCATTGATCAGGGCCTCGGCCTCCTGGGATACTATTGCAGCATCCCCTGATGCAGCCGCACTCAGGGCAGCATTTATCTCTGATTGTGCAGCATTGTCCTTGCTGGCTTCAGCAGCCTGCGCACTTGCCAGGGCAGATGCAGCCGCTGCCTCTGCCGCTTCCTTGAACGATGAATACATGGTGAGGTAGTAATCAAAAACGGAAAGCTCGGTCTGAATGATGGGATCAGGACTTAGATTCTCCTGGACATAGATCAAAGCCGGTTCAGAAACCCATCTTGTGGTAACAACAGCAGCTTCCCCCACTCCATCAACAATGGTTGCATACAGCTGGATCTGCAAGCGCCCTGGAACCTGGGTAGCAAGGGAATCAGGAACCCATGTAAGCTTGACCAGGTTGTCCTCGACAGTAGGAGCAAGGACTACTGACTCACCCTGTCCGTATTTATTCTTATACTGCAGATACCAAGTGAAAGAAGCATTGGTGAGATCCTCACCATTCACCGAGGAAGCAAGAACAAACCGGATACCATCAATCCCCGTCTGCCCCCCAATGATAAGGTTCTTTATATCCTCAGTAGTAATCGTCTTCAGTCTGAGATGTGCATCAACCATGATAGCCTCCTATGCGTATACACAAATAGGATAGCAAAATGGGGTGATGGGAAATCTAAGGCTCTTCAGTGTTAAATGGTTGAAGAGATCCTCTATTCAACTAGCTTAAATTTAATATTCAATTTTCCTTCAAATTCATCTGGGTGATTCTCTGTATTAATTACATATTCAAAGTGAAATGACTTAATGCTTTCATAAGAATCAAAAAGCAGATATAAAGGATCTAATGGCTGAATCGATTTCTGTTTTAATTTCTCAACCTTAAAATGCACTTTATAACTATCGGCCTTTTCGATGCTTACTAAAGAGTAATCAACTCCCAATTTCATTGGAGTTAAATTAGGTACATTTATAGTCCCTAGTTCATAATCATACTGAGAAAACCTAGCCAAAGATTCCATTGCTGATAAACCAAAACTTAATCGCGGTCCAATAGGCTTTTTGGGTTCTTCTGGTTCCTTATATTCTTCCAATTCTTCTAAATCATCCTCACTTAAAATCATAAATCCATCGGGAAAATGCATGATAATATCAATATCCGAGGCAGGTTTTCCACCAACATTTGATAGGACGATATTTAGACTAAATAAACGTGATTTAAAATTTTCATACCTATTTTGATTTTGAAAAAAATCTCGCATTGCCGTTATATATTTTTCTACATCATCACTGTACCGTTTAATTTCTTTTCCGGTAACACTTGCTAAACCAGCGTAAACACCAAGACCTAATTTCCCGTAGGAATTATAATTAAGAGCTTTTCTCAATTCTTTAATTTCTTCTTCAAGCGTTACAGGATCGATGTCTGGAACTTCTTGATATTCGATTTCATAAAACTGAGTATCATTGGAAGGCTGAACATATAACCCAAGTTTTGGGCTTGCGTTTTCGTAGTGTGCTATCTTTTTCTCAAGTTCCTTTATCTTTTTCTCATCTTCATCAACACGAACAGCTTCTTTAAAGGAATCATCAAGCTTTACTATTTTAATTTCCCAGAGTTTGGCTTTTAATTTGAGGCCAAAGTCTGACGTAACTAGTCTGAGTTTGGAGATATCCTCCTCATTTAGCATTGAGGCTATCAACCTATCATCAGCTATCTCAGAATCCAAACCAATCGCTTTCCAATCAACTTGAGGCTCAATAGAAATAAAATTTAAATTAACACCCTTTTTAATTTCTCCATTATCCTGATATTTTTCTAATACCTTTAGGATATCCCCTGATCTTTTTCGTATTCCTTTGTTTTGATCAGAGTCTTTTTTCTTATTCAACTCCCTTAAAACAATTGGTGTTATAATTAATGACACCTCTTCACTAGTATCAAGAATTGATTGCCAGTCAAGTGTATCAAATCGTTTAAAATGGATTAACGTCATGGTATCAAGATAACATTTAATCAAAACAATTCCTCCAAAGTTATGCTAATGGTACATCACTACGGAGTCCAAGACTATCCTTAATTTTTTTGCACTTACATTTCTTCCCATTCATTATAGAAAGCCAGTCTATCCACCAGATCCCTGATGTACGCCTTGGCTGCTCGCTTGGCTGCCAGAATTGCTGCAGCCCTTTCGTCGTCATCGCCTACATACTTGGCATATTCCAGTTGCATTTCATCTACAGTCATGCCTTGATAAAAAGGATTATCAGGATCTTCCTCATATGATCCATCTTCCTTAAGCTGAGCCCTCAGGGTCTCAAATAGAAATCGTTTCTTGTCCTTGAGGTATACAGAGCGAAGCAGGAAATCCCGCCTTCTCTGTGCTGCAGTCGGTTTCATTGCCCTGCCGTACTCCTCGACAGACACCTCTACCGCATCATCCGGAAGATAGTCACTGACCACATACAGTCCACTCTTGTTCATCTTAATAAACATCGTTTAAACCCCTTTTACCACCTAGTAAACACCTGTTAAACAGTGTTTATTTTACATACAACGCGCCACCGGCACCCCGGTATAGAGCCCCGGAGGCAAGAGACTCGACAGTGGCAGTATCATTGCCAGGAAGCTTCTTCATATACAGGTCATAGTCAGAACCAAAGTAACAACGAAAGGCCATGGATTGTCCACCATCCTCAGAGAAGCCATCACAGGTGACCCCGTCAACAGTTACATCTGTGTTGTTTCTCAGGTCCACTCCATATCCAGGGTATGTCAATGTTGATGGAGGACGGATCAATCGCTTGTACAGGGGCAACGGAGAATCCGATTCCCCTACTGACTGTCCCATCATCCTCTTCATAATCCGTATCAATCAGACCACTGAGGGAGCCATACGTTACCCAATGGTACTCGGTATGTGTCCCAAACCAGGGCCATCCGAAAATCCATTCATTCTGGACTGTATAAGCCTCATACGTGCACTTAGACGAACACCGATACAGAGAGTCCCCCGTATCCCCATAGAAATATGCAAAACACTCGATCTCGCTGCTTCCCCATGTCCCCAATGCTGTATTGGTAGCAAACATCACCCAACCAACATCCGGCTCCTCGCTGACCTCACACCGGTACAGATTGTTGAACCCTATCCCATTCGCCTGCGCCCAGACGCACAAGTCATAGGCAAGGCTTTTCTGTTGGACCTTCAGTGTCTGCAGGGAGGTAATAGCCCTTGAGGAAGGCTGGGCAATAAAAGCAGGATTGATAAATACCTCTGCCTCCATATTACCCCTGAGATTGCACCTGTTGGCACTAAGCCCATCGGCATTGGCATTACGGATATAGACCCGATTGTTGGTAATGGCCAAACCACCATTCCCATTGATCAGGGCACGCTTCTTCTTGTTGTCGTCAGCTACATCCAGAAAGTTGTTGTCGATTCCAAGGAGAATGTCCTCACCGGTCTTTATATAGAAGGAAGGGTCCAGGTCCCAGGAACCATCCTCAGAAACCTGTCCAGTCGTCATCTTGATCTCAAAGTCTTCTCTCTGGTCAGTAGTCCCTGGTTTGAGAAGAGCATTCCTGATGGTTAGGTTCTGAGCTGCACTGGAAGGATCCTGACTATTGGTGTTTCCGATTGAGCTTGACAGCCTGACGGTAAGTTCTTCTGTTGGAGCAATGCTTACAGCAGAATAACGCCAAATCCCAGACTGATCATATGTCCTCGATCGACCTACAATAAGGATGTACCCATCCCAATGGGAATCGCCCTGTCTAATGGAATATATGCTGCCGATCTGGAGATCCCGGAAGGAATCGAAATTGATATCAAATGCACCCTTCCTCATTCTCATCCATTCCCGCTTTACTGCAGAATAGGCATCATTCGCTGAATAGATATGGGACACAGAGTATTCCTTGGGGTTCCTTGCATTTGACGGATATACCTGAGACGGAAACGCTACCCGGACCAAGGCTTTTCCCAGAATCTTGCTCCAATAAATCTTTGCAGGAGAACCCCCCGAGTTCTTATATCTGAACCTTGCCCGTAGCGATTCATATACAACCGTATTGGTTTCATCCAGAGGATCAAAGATAATGGATTGATCCCTTGAATCCCTGATGTAATGGCCGGATGAGGCAATCAGGGCAAGATCTTCATTTTTCAGTCTGCTTGTTCCCTCAAGATAAGGGGTATCAAGGTACTCATCCCCAAAGTCAAACCAGGTTTCCTGAATGTCAGAATCTTCCGGCCAGTAGTCACCACCCGCAACATCTTCACCGGGAAAAGGATCTTCCGATCCTCCTACAGGAAACCCGCCTTTCCAAAGCAAGGCATCTTCCATCACCTTGGTCTTTGGCCAAACAATCTTCACCCCGTCATTCACGTTGAATTGCTTCTTGATCGAGAACCGGTGGCCACTCCCTGCAAGGATGTCATCCTCTCCAATGGGAAGCATACCCTCGATTTCATCAGGAGCTGAACATGACCATGTAATTTTATCTCCATGGATACGATGGATCACATACCCATAATCATGCAGGAGCCCATCTATGAGGTCCCTGATTGTAGGCTCTCCCTCTGTTGCAGAAAAATGCAGGACAGTAAGAGCTATATCAGGAGCATCATCGGAAATGGAATCGGAAAGACCTGCCAGATACAACAGCCAATACAGGATTGAAAATTGCTCTTCACCCCGCTTGTATATCCAGAATGGGATATCCCCAACATTGGCCGGGAATGCTACTGACTGGGGAAGTGGATCATCCAAGGCAACCGTAAAATCAACAGCATCCAGATTGATATCAGATGGGTACTCAGGGATCGACCAGTCAGCAGAGGGGGTAGGTTCTATCTGTCCCTTGAAAAGAATCATCTGTGATTCCCTGTCATAAATCTCAATCTGCAAAACCTCTACGGAATCCCTCAATAAAATGAATATGGTCTCATCGAACCTGATGCTCCAACTTGCACTATCAAGAGTCGAATTATAATCCGAGTTACATGCTTGCTCCTGGATGGCAAGACTTCCGGGAACCAGGAGGTCAGAGATGTCGTACCTGTCTGTATCATCACTGAGAACAATAATAAAATCATCAATCATACTACTCGTTTCTCCCTCTTCAGTTTTATCCCAGCAGCATCAAGCTTCTGATACAAATCCTCATAGCCTATTACCGGTCCATTGATGTTGACCACGATGGATTGTCCCTCCCTGGAAACCGGCAGACCCCAGGGGGGTGATATTGACCAGCTCACGCCCAGAAAAGTTATCCCCAATCCTGACAATGGACTCCCCAGAAGTGATAAAGGATCCTCCCTGTTGCAAAGGCAGGGATGGAACTCGTGTCGATTCCATATGATTCAAGTTGTGCAATCAACGCTTTCAGCTCTTCAGCTGAGACAGCAGTGTTGATGGCCTTCGCAATCCCCTCCAGTCCTGCCGCTTCTTCTTCTAGATCCTCATCCTTGCCACTCCAGAATTTTTTCCATCCAGACATACCGGATAGTTCGGTATCAATCTCCCCTATCATGGAGTTGACCAAGCCGAGAGCCTCGGATTGGGCTTCCCCTTGGTTTTTCTCCTGCTGGATTGCCTGCATGGAATCACGATAGTCTTCCTCGCTTATCAGGTTCCTGTCCAGCTGACGTTTAAGCAATGTTTCCTCAATCCCCAGCTGCTCCTCAAGTGCCTCATTGAGACTCTGCCTCAGCTTGATCTCATCAGACAGGGTATCGGAAATACTGGAATCCAGACCCTTTCCTCCCCCACTACCGAAGAATCCTCCTCCAATACCGGCAACGCCTCCCAAGGCAAACAGCATCATTGCTATCGGGAGCCCAGCCCAGCCACCTTCTGCAATGACACGCAAACCTGCACCAATGGCCATGGTGGAAAGTTCATTCATGAGATTGGAAGCAAATGCCCCAAGGGCTTTCCCGGAAGCATCCAAGACAGATTCACCTGACGCCAATGCAGAGCCAATATCAGAGAAGGTATCAGTGATAAGCGATCCGATCGCATCAAAGCTCAGGTACTCTTCCTGTATCTGTTCCAGGGACTCCTTGAGGAACGTTGAAAACTTTGTTTCATTTCCCAGAGCCTCAGCCAGGGCCTCCCCTTTCGCTTCAAGGATGGCCTTGCTCTGTCCCTCGGTTACCAGCCCCTTCTCTTCCAATGACCTCAACTCGGTTTCCAGGAGCAACAGCTCATTCATGGCTGCTTGTTGCTCGGTAAGGGTGGTGGCAATCAGTTCCTGTGCCCTCTGTCGCAGTTTTGTTTTTCCAGAGGCTTCATCATATGTCCGATAGGCTTTCTCTGTGACAGCGCCCATTTCCTTCTCTGTGAGCAACCCCTGTTTTCTAAGCTCGTTTGCCTCAGCTATGGTTTTCTTCAGCACCTTCTCAGCTTTCTGCTGATCAGTAGCCACAGAATCCTTGAAGGTATTTGCATCAATTTTTGCTTTCACCTCATCATATTTGTCAACGAGCTGATCCAATGCAGTCTGCCATTCATCCAGCCCAGAAAACGCATCCTTGTTCTTCCATAGCTGAGAAATCAGATCTTGATAATAATCCAATTTTTCTGACAATAAGGCTCGCCCATTGTCCGGATCAATGATCGGTGAGAGTTCAACCTCCATGTTGATCACCTTGGAAATATCGTTGGAATTGGCGAGCTTGGCTACAAATTCTTTCCACTTTCGTAAGGTCAGGAGTCGGATCAATCTTCGCTGGATTCCTTTGAAGCTGCAATCAGATTTCGTAGAGCAAGCTCATATTGTGTGGCTGATAGAGTCCCATTGTCATAATTTCTTTTAAGACCCTCAAAATTACTAGCTACTTTGGGAATAAGTCCGACTTGGTATTCAAGAACACTAATCTGTTCTTCCAAGGACCCGGTAAGCAATACCAGCTCAGCTTCTGCCTGTTTGATCTGTGCAGTAAGGACATCGTATTCTTTCGTATCCAGAGCATATTTGGCTCGAGCTTCTTGGAGTTGCTGCAGCTCTTTATTCAGATTACTGTACGAAAAAATTACTGCATCAATCTGGTCTTTGAGATAATCTCTTGGCATTGAACTATTGTTAAGCTTCTCAATAGAAAAACGAGTATCCTTCAGGAGCGCAGCGTTTTCTCGAATATACTGAATTGCTCCACCATAATCGCTTGTTGTATTATCAGCCATGAGTATTTGAAGATTTCGGGCAGCTTCGTATTCCTTACCAAGTGTATTGATCTCTTTGGTCTTTGCATTGATTTTTTCAATGGTTGATGCAAGTTCATCTTTATTGATTTCATAGGTGGCTTTCGCTGTTCTCTGCTGGGATTGCAGTCTCAATAGTTGATACTCTGCCTCGGCTAGCCTGAGCTCTCTCTGCTGGTCAGCAAACTCTTTTGCAGCAGCAGTACTCACCCCGATTGCCTCACCATAGTCATTCCAGGCTGTTACAGACGTCGGCACCAAGGAGGCAAGCTCTGCCATCACGGTCTTAAGGTCGGCTTGCTCTGATGTGGACAGAGAGGTCTTTTCCTTCAGCTTCTCATACGACTCTGTAAGTTCCTCGATACGATCAGCAGTCTTTCCGTACTGTTCGATGAGTTCTGTGTTTGGATTGATCTCCATAGCCTCAAGCTGGGCTTTTTTTGCATCGTTGAGATCTTGGATGAAACCAGACAAGGCCTTTTTCATCGGTTGGAAAAACTTGTTTGTGGACTGTCCTTGCAATTCCAGGAATTCCTTCCAGGTCTCGGACAGTTCCCTGTTGGTATCAGCTGCCAGTTCGGTTGCAGAGGTGACCGCAGCAAGAGCATTGGGAGATTGTTCATAGGCTATGTCCAAGGTCGCCTGGGCCTTTGCGTTGAGCAAGGCCGCTCCTGTTAGATCCTTCTGCCCTCGTTCAAGCAACTTGGTCTGTATGGCTGCCTCTGAGATGATGATTCCCCAGGTTTTTAAGGCTTCACGCTCGCCTGTTGTGGCAGTTATCAATGCCTTGGTAGCCTCTGAGGCAGAACCAATCTGTGGGTTGAGCTTGCTGAGGGCACCGCCAAGGTAGGTGGTCCTTTCCGCCAGCTTCAGGGCTGCTTCCCCGCTCATTCCCATACCGGTGTACATGTCACCAGCAGAGCCCAGGACGCTCATTGCTGTTGACTCTGCATACTTGAATGTATCTGCCCAATATTTGGCAGCTTCTTCTGCATCCTCTGCTACATCCCGATAGGTGATTGAGAACTTTCTTGCCTCTCCCTCGCTCTCTGCATATGCAGCGTTTGCCTCAATGGTCATATCCTTTATGAGTTGCACGGTCTTGAGGACAATGGCGATTGGCGCCAGGGCACCGAGGATTGCCTTGCCCATCGCCACCGCTCCAACCTTCACAACGCTTTGGGCATTATCCACCTGCTTCAGGCCGGTTGCATAACCGGCTGAACTCTTTACCAGCCTGCTTATGGGCTGCAGAGGAATCCTTGATGGCCCCGGTTTGTTTTCCTGCTTCCTTCCCTGCTGATGACAGGCTCCCTGCCAATGTCTTGGTTTCGTTTTCAGCATCAGAGATAGCTTTCTTGGCTTCCTTCATCGCCTGGTTCTGTTCCTTCATGTCAGAGGTTGCAGCATCAGACGAATTGCCCACATCCTTCTGTGCAGATTCAATCTCTGCCAATGCAGCCTTGTAGGAACCCAGCTCCTTTACGGCCTCTGCAGCTTCCGCTTTTATCAACAGTCTCAGTTCGTCAGTGATGATTGTGGCCATGAAATCCTCCACCCCCATCATATAAGAAGAGAAGGCTGTCCAACCCCATGGCTGGATGCCTTCTCATTTGTTGCGTCTGTCTGCGATGGCGGCTTCCCTCTCATCCTCGAAAGCGGAGATCAAGGTGATGTACTCATCTGTTTCCGCTGCTTCCCCGCTTCCATGGAACAACCCAAACCGGGTGTACCTCTTCCAGATGTCAATCGCCTCATAGAGGTCATCGGTAAGGTAAAATTTAAGATCTCCCCTCCTGATCACCTCATTCCCGATTTTCAACTTCTGGTCATCATAGAAGGATGATTTTATCTCTATCCCTTCGAGGAGGGCCCGGAAGCCGATTCGGAGTTTTTTAGGAACTCGTCATCGTAGTCCGTGCTCATGATCTCGGTCATGGCCTCGTCGGCCATTGCTGCCAGGAACTTGCTCGGTGTCCTTACAAGATCAGATCCGTTGGTGATGGCCTTGACAGTTGATTTGCCTTTCTCGTCAACCGTCTCAATTTCCACCCCGGTTATCCTGACATCCTGCTGATCAAAGATTTTCTCTACATCAAACTGGACATCGACGGATCCACCGCCATCAATGGCCCCGGGCTTGACGTTAGTCCGCTTGAGCAACCTTCTTTCGATGGCGTTTGGTTGTCGGTACGTCATCTTCGCCTGTTCCCCCGGCGGTAGATCCCTGTTCTTGTTCAGCTTGAATGTGTATTCCCTCTTCGGTTGCAGGATTATTCTCATGTTTTGCACCCCCCTCGATGCCTTTTCCCTTTATGGCAACCACCCTCGCAGTCGCCTCGATCTGATGCCCGCCCGATCTCACACCGGGCTGGCAGAACATGTTCTCGATCTTTTCCCCGTCAACATAGAAATCAACGAGTGAAGGATCCTTCGGATTCCTTGTCGCATAGATGGTCTTCAAGGATCACCTCCTTCCTATGCAGCAATGGTTCGCTCGTATTGCTGCTTCCACTGCACTGTGTAACCGAAATTGAACGGTACATTCCCATTGAGTGGGAGCCCGGCATCATCAACTCCCTGGATCCAGAGCTCGCGGAAGAGCCAGATCTCCACCTCTCCTGCAACCGTGGTCTCACGATAGCAGAGAGCTGTCAGGTAGCTGGTATGCTTGATCGGTACCTTGGTCTTCTTGGTGCCGTCATCAATGACCCTCTCGGTGAAGTGAGAGTCGATATCCCGTTGGATGACAGAGCCGATGGCATACATGCCACTGATGGATCCACTCTCGGTCTGCACCGGACCAAGCCCGTATGCCCTCTTCCCCTTCCTGACCTCACCCTGGCTGGTCTTGTCCTGGAGTTCCCTGCTCATGGACCTGCCACGGTCAGTGACCCAGGAAGAGTCGTCAAGGTTGATGGTCAACGGGGTGCATTCGTCTCCCTCGGCCAACGGGTTTGTCGCTGCATCTTCCCATTTGGCAAGAAAGATGATATCTCCAATCCCAAGCGCCTTCCCGTTCTCGATCGAGGCATCCTTCAATGCATCAAAGGCACTGGCCGCCCCTACCTTGGTGATTCTTGCAAAGCCCCCGCCATAAGATGCCGAGCTGCTGTCCAATGCAGTCCCAAGTGTCACAAAAGCAAACAGCCCATCCTGTCCGCTTGGCTTGATAATGTTTTCCATGTCCTGCTCCTCCCTATCTCTGGTCTCTCGGAAATGAGATAGTTACAACATGTGGTTCGACATACGTGTACCGGAATTGATTCCGCTCCGTATCCTCTCTCTCGTTCTCGATGAACTGACCACCATTCGGCAGTGTCATTGGCTTGAATTGTATCCTTGCAGCTGAGCCTCCAGCCAAAGGCACATCCATCCTGTCCTTCCCGTTTGATCCACTGAACAGGTCATGGACTTTCAGGCTTGCCCCAACCAAGGCAGGGACAAAGAAGTCAGGACCATCACCGGCCGCCACCACCGTAAGCTGGAAACTCAGGATGTCATAGGATCCCTGGTCACCGGTGCCCATGAAAGTCAGCCTTACATGAGGCTCCGCTTTCTGGACCGGCATCGGGTCATAGACAACCGTCAATCCCAATTTCTCTTCTATCGCGGCTCTTGATACCTCCAGGATTTCTTCAATCATCAATCGACCCCCAATTCATTACGAGCAATATTCATGATGACCTCCCTGTCCCGATCATCGATGGTCAGGAACGGTCTAGCTGGAATGGTCACTTCCTTCTTGAGGATAAACAGGACGAAGGCCTTGTGGATCTTCTTTCCTGCATTATCCCGCTTGTACCGCTTGAGCTTCTTCTCAGCCATGACCACGCCTTTGGTCTTGTTTGTCTGGAACCAGATATTGTAGCCATCGGATTTCATTCTCCTGATGAGTTCCCCAACTGCAAATCCATATTTACGTTGCAACTTCCTGGTCTCTGAAGAGGCAGGAATGAACAACCATTTCTTTCTCGCCTTTATGGTTCCCCCGAAATGTTGGATTCTTGCATATACCTTGTTGGTTCCAACCGATGCCTCGCTGCTGGTTGCCCTTGCAGCAATGGATGCCATCAGGTCACCCCTGTCTCTCAGGGTTTTTGAGCCCTTCTTCACGACAACCGTCAGGGGAGCATTTGCAGGTCCAATCCCATTGTTGATTTTCCGTACAGTGGAGCCGGCCATATGGTCTGCTGCACGCTGGTAGAACCCAGCCAGATTATCAAACCTTATCGGGGTTTTCACTTCATGCGAATACTCAATTCTCATCCATCACTCCTAGAAAAAGTCCTTGTTTCGTTCCTTGCTGACCACTGCAGCAGAGGGGGAAGGCTGGGCATCCCCAGCTCCTCCTCCCTGCTGATAGCCCGCAGAATCAACACCAGATCCATATACGGCACGAAGCAGCTCCATGGCATCCTCTCTCTTGTCCGAAGCCACCGCCTCATTCTCAGCATGACTGTAGAGCTCGTAGAGAGCACGCTTGAGTACGATCTCCCGGTTGATCTCCGTGTCAGGGTCGAATGAGCCACTCGTGGCGATGATCTTTGCTTTCGCCCAGATCAACGCCCTCTGCAGGGCCCTGGCGGCGACATCATCGTCACCACCGGTGAGCATCCTATAGTTGTAGTCTTTCAGCTCAACCTTGAGATCGGATACCGTCAGAGCCATCACATACCCCCTTAGGACATCACCGTTGACCAGAGAATTGCCTTGGGAGCAACCAATGGCAGCGGCTTGCTTTCACTGATGACCTTGATCCCGGATGGATCCTCTGTCTTGACCGGCTTGACGAAGATGGGCATCGGCTCAAGGTTGCTGTCCAAATCGTCGATGGCATAGTACCCAAGCTTGGGAATACCTTCCACGAACCCGACGAGCTTCTTGGCGTCAACTTCCTGCTTCACCACGGCAGCGCCGCTGGAAGCACGATCGGTATAGGCTCCATCATTGAGCATGATGTTGAACCCATTGATGGTGATGTTCTCCCCATCAATTGCTGCACGGCTTCGGTTGTCGTTCGGCAATACTTCCACCAGGTTTGCAAGCTGCGTCCAGGCATCAATGCCTGCCATGAAACTCACATTGCCCGCATGTCCGTTCGCCCTAAGCTTTGCCCTCATCTCAATCAGATGCTTGACGACCTGGGCAAGCTTGATGTCAGCAGCATCCCACTTCTTGGTTGGGACATAGCTCAGAGGGCTTCCAAAATCGATGACGTACCGTGTGAAGCCATCGTCGGTCCTCATCTGGTAGTCGATCTTCCCCGTCAGTGCCTGGGCGCACAGTGCATCCCGAGTCTTCTGTGTGTCGGCAATCAAGCCACGCGTGATACGGTCGATCTCAGAGCGGACCGCAGCCTGCCCCCTGGTACTCCCATCCCCCAGCAGATTGCGCAAGTCATTCAGCCTTGCCCCTGTGAACTGGTCGTTGAGCCTGATCGGCATCGGTTCAATCTTGCTCCTGGTCATTGTGGACCCGGCAACATTGATGGATACACCACCCCGACTTACCACAGGCACGCTTCCCACCAACCGCTCGATGTCGGCAAGATCTGCATATGCAGATGGATTGTTCTCCTTGCGCGCGAACACCTTGTCAATGGTGACGCTCTTTGCCGTGGGCATCCTCTCGATGATCCCGGCAATCCAGCCCGCGGTCATATACGTTCTGATCAATTGATATAAGTCCATATGGATCTCCTTATCCAGTAATTTGAATCTTCACCCTAGTACAGGGCGAATACATTTGCCTTGGCCAACAGGTCAACATCGGCGTCGACAATGGCAGCCCCACCCACATTGATCCGGTCACGGACAACACAACCAAACACCAAGGTGCTGACCACATCATCCTTCGCAGCCCCACTCGTACCCAGTGAGGTGTCAGCTGCCCTGACGGCCACCCCGACTGGTACTCCCCTGGCAGCAACCACAGGTGTACCAGACTCGCTGGCTGGGGCTGTAGTGAACGTCACAGCCACCGCTCCGGTCACATAGTTGACTGTCCCGGTCCCATCACCGTAAAGGCGGCCACAACCGTCATCAACGAGTATCTGATCACCGTGGGCAACGACCACGCTCCTTGGAGAAATCTCCCCAGGGAATCCTGCCCCTGCATAGGTGAAAGCCTTGTTCGACCCATCAACCGTCCCAGCCATTGCCAGATCTGCATATGCAGCATGGGGGATATGGAGTGCATCAGAATTTTTCTGAAGCACGGTCCCCTTGGCGATGACGCCCTGGTCCGACTTGAGTCTCAAGGTCTTGATCACCGGGGTGATCCTCAGGTCGATGACCTCATTGTTCTCAATAGTCTGCTTGTACAGCATTGCATCCATCTGTTTTCTCCTTGCTCTTTTCTACGACCTAGAACTTCTGGGCCAGGCCGTCGTAATCAATCGGTTTCTCGGTCGTAGTTGGGTCCGAGAACTCCATCTCCCCCTCGAGGCCCTTGTTGACCTTGGGGATTGCACTGAAGATATCAATCAGCACATCCACTGGAGCCTTCTTGACCTTCTTCCCATCATCCGAGAAATCAAAGTCCTTGGACTCACACAAGCTGTCGCTCAGCTCGAGCAGGCTTTCCATCTTCCCTTCCGGAACCAGGTCCCCTACTGCTGCCTTCAGCTTGTCTCTTTTCCCTTCTCGGAAAATCCTTTCAGCCCTGCTGATCTTTTCCTTCTGCTCATCAGAAAACTCCAGGGTTTCCTTCTGCTTGGTATCCATGCCCACCTCCATATTTTTTCCGGGCTTGGTCCCCGGAAGATTCACATAGGTGAAAGTCGAATTGCTCTGGCAGTCCGACATATCGATTGATTCCTTCTTCTTCAGCTCTTGGAGCACCTTCAGATCCCTGATCTTCGGAGGCATTGCCCCAAGGAACGCCAGATGATGGATGTACCGTTTTGAGTCACTTCCACGCTGGGGTAGGCTGATGCTCCAACCGGTATAGAAACCCTGGTCATAGGCATCGGCGAGAATCTCGCTCATCTCGACATCCCCCACCAGTGTCCCGTTCTCCCCATCATCATCTTCCTCCAGTTCAACCGACAGGATGGACCCAAACCTGGGGAACCAATCTTCCTTTGCCATCTGGTGGCCGATTGAAATGGGAGGTGTCCCCTCAAACGTCTCGACAGCTTCCCTGAGATCCTTGAGGGTGAGCTCAGTTCCATCTACCCCGAACTGACCGGTCCTTGCCAGCTCCAACCTCTTAAACGTCTTGCCTTCTTCCATGAGGCCTCCTCCGTATGAATAGCTCTAAGATTCCGTTCACTTGAGCGTACCATTTCGGGCAGGGGGGAAACCCAATGGCTTGAGACAGGTTTACTGGGTGTTGAATGGAAACCATCCGTTTATCTGCAATCCCTTGGACGCACCCATCCCCAACTTTCCCCCAGAGGTGTTTATCAACGTTGATAAACGGGGGTTGGCCGAAGAGTGGAAGAATTATTCATCTGAAATGTAAAGAGCCGCTGTGGGCCGTTTTTGGGTGGGCACACAAAACGCACCCCTTTCGGAGTGCGTCCTAATGGTACCGGGTACTTGAAAGGTTCGCAGACCTAACCACTTCGCCGGTGAAAAATAGGATTCGGTTACTTTCAGGTTCGAAGACCTGCCACTTCACCGACCATTGATAGTATCAGTCAGTCCAGCAACGATGTCAATATGTCGGATACCCTCTTGCTGTCCTGCAGTTCCTTCCAGGTGATGGTAACCATTTTCTTCCCCCGGGAAAGACAGAGAACAGAAATCATTCTTTCTTCCTGCTTGATCAATGGGGTTCTGCTGATGATTGCTTTCTCCAGTTGTCTCAATTGTTCGGATGATGCTATCTCAATCATGACACGTTGGGCTTGTCTCGCAGCTTCTCCAATCGCCTCACTCATGGTCCTTACAGCATTGCCGGTTATTGATTTGAACTCCCAGCGCTCGGTCGCATTGATCCATGCATCGAACTGCCTGTTGCCTGCAAGCTTTTCCGCCTTTCTCAGTTCAACAAAATATCCCCTGTCGGAAAGGGTCCGTGCCATCCTGAGATTGGATTGGAATTCGGTCTCCTTTGCCAGGCTCTCCGGATATCTCACCCCACCTTTGGGAGGAACATCATCAACAACCCAGCCTTCTCTTGGCTCCTTGAAGTCAGCACAGACCGTCTCTCCTGCCACCCCGTTGAGCTCTTCCTGTATCAGTGCCCTGTTGATCCGTCCCTGCTGTGCTGCAGTCGGGGCCCAGAACTCGTTGTCCATGATGGGGTTTTTTCCAAACCCTCCTGAAGGCTGGGATTTTGCAGCTTCTTTTGGTACTCCTGTTTTCTGCAGCCCCTTCACATCCAGACCAATCACCTCTGCCTCTTCCTTATATATGGGGCGGATGGTGCTCCTGCAGTTGTAGTGCAGGGGTGGCCAGTTGCTCTCCCACCAGGGATCGGTATAGGGAAGGATCGTCCCGGTTCTTGAAGCACAGATGGAAGTCTGTCTTGAATCCTCTATGCCGATGAACTCCAGGGCCACCGGCTGGTTTGAGGTATAGGCTGCAGCCCTCCCTGCATTGTAGTCGGTCATGATGTTTGTCCGATACACCGTCTCGTAATACCAGGGAGACTCTTCCCCGAAACCAGCAGCAACAAGTGCATCGTCAGCCTTGATTGAGTCAATGAACCCAACAAGGGAAGATTCATCACCGGTCAGCTGTTTCAGGTAGTGGTTTCTCACCTTGTCGATTGCATCGACCTGGGACAGCCTGCCCACAGTCCATGAACGGTATCGCATCTGGTCACTGAGCGTCTTGTAATCCGATTTGGTCATGGATATCTTGGCTTTTGCGAAGGCGACCGCCTCATCGAACTGCAAGGGTTCGGGGATGCCATCGGCCATATCCTTTCCAGGAGCAGAAGCATCAGCCATACCTTCCAGATAGGAACGCAGGAACAGTTCATACCCCTGTTTAATGAGCGTTGCATTGGCCTTTGGAACCCACTCACCGGTGTTTAAAAGCCCAGGTTCTTTCTTCAATTCAACCAAGAACTCCTCGATGTCTGCCCTGATGGCCGCCCTGATCCTGGGAAGATAATCATCCTCAAGCCTCACAAGTTTTAGGATGTTATCAGTTTCCTTTTTGATCATCTGGTCAGAACGGTTATCGTCCGGACTTTTTTTTTACCAGGATCGGCAAAGTCTCCCCCCTCAGGTGGTTCCTCAGTCTTTTTCGGTTGCTTGCCTGCAGACCCCATCATCTCCTCGGCCTGCTCCTGGGTAAGGTTGAACAGGATCTTGAGTTGTGCAACCCCGGAATCCCTGGGGAGTTCCCCAGCTTCCACTGACTTGACAATACCAGTTGCAGCCTGCACCTGGGCCCCGTTGAGGGTGACCCCTGCACCTGTCTCTGCAACAGCTGCACCTTCACCCTTGGGCTGTGGTTCCTGCGGTTCTTTCGAATCGTCAATGATCTCATCCTGCAGATCCCTTGGCATGGCCATTGTCCCTTGCATCATGAAAATATCTTCTTCGTCATCAGGTTCGGGAATCCGGTATCTGCTGTAGATCTTCGATTTGCTGACAGGAACCCCCCCTTTGATTGCAGCTAGTACCTGGTCCCATGTTGCCTGGTCACCTGTATCGAAAACAACTTCCGGATAGGCTGAACCTTCCCCGAAATTAAGCTCGATGCACATCTTGGCCAAAGCCTGTAACGTATAGGAAAGCGCCCTGGCATCGTTCTCCACAAATCCATGCATGGTCGCTTCATGCACCGTGCCCAGTGCCTGGGTGCCTTGGGTCGGGTTGTTGGTAGCAAGGCTCTGTCCAGTCAATGCATAGGCAATCTGGACATCACAGGTCGATACCAGCGACTCAAAATCCTTGAGATTCCCGCTCATACTGAGCGTCTTGATGTCCTTGATGTTTGCAACCGCCCCGGTGGACCCTGAGGATATGGAGGATATCATGTCCGCCAGCTCTTCTGCCCGCTTCCTGACATCCTCAGGATTCCCGCTCTGCTCGAATATGGCCAGGATTGATGGCACGCTGAATTTCTCTGTGGCGGTTACCCAGAACTGGAACCCGAGTTGCTTGAACTTGAAAGCCCAGTATGCAGCCTTCAGTATGGACATTCCCTGGGGATTGTTGTGGGTATCACCCTCATGCCTGTGGATGATCCACTTGAATGGCTGGTTAAGCAGCTTCTGTCCATCCATGTCCGAGTAATAAAGATTGCCACGTTCGTCATACCAGTACTGGTTGATGTTGTGGCCCTTCAGATAGCTGATCTTCCAGAGTCCCTTCTCCCGCTTCCAGACAATCTCCATTGGTTGGTGCCCATACTTGAGGGCATTGGTCAACAGTAACCACCCAAACTTACGGATGTCACGCTCTTTAAACGCCCATTCAACATATGCATCGATTGCTTTGTTGTCAGTCTGCGGAATCTCCAATGGGAGGTTCATGGTTGCATTGCGACGGGAATAGAACAGGCTGCTCACCCTACCATCCGTAAGCATCTCGTCATAGAGGGTGACGGCATCCCCGGTACGTCGCATGATCTCATCAGGAGAAGGCATCCATGAAAGGAAGCTGGTGAAGTCCCTGATGAATTCAACTGATAGTGTTTGTTTATCCATGTATGTATCTCCTCAAGAGTTCCTTTGTCCTGCTTTTCTTCTTTGCTGAAGCAGCCCCTGTCGGGGTCATCGGGCCACTGGTACCCATGACCGCATAGTAGATTGCATCAGGTATGCCGTCATTGACTCCCTTGGTGGGGAATGCCATCAGCTTATCCATCTCTACCGATCCTTTCATTGTCTGGTTGAACCTCAGGATCCCGGCCTCGACATAGGGCTGGTACTGCATCACCCTGGTTTTCTTGGATGAACTGCCCGGTTTGATGCCTATTATGGGCATCATAACCCCGCGCTCCAAAGCCGACTCCAAAATGAATTCCCGGTATATCTTCTGGAAGGCAACATCCTCAAATCCTATCACCGAAGGTTTCCAGATGAGATACATATCGATGAGCCGGTCAACAAATTCACGCCTGGTGCCATATGGCCTGCTCCACCATGCGACAATGTCACGGGTCTTCCTTACCTGGTCATAGGCACAGACTGCAATGGCAGCATCGTCAGCCCCTGTTGCATTGGGGTCCACCCCCATGGTTACCATCCGGGTTGAAAGATTGATTTCAGCCATGTTGAAGTATTGGAACCACCCCGGTTCAAATATCCTTCCCTCCGAATTGACTGTGAGTGAGTTGTATTCAACGTCGAAAATATCGCTCCCGATATCCTGTCTTTTCTGCTCCAGAGCCTTCTTGCTCCATCTGCTTTCCCACAGCGGGCTGCCATCCTCAAGCTGTGCAGAGAACCGCAACGCAAGGAACCCGGAGAGCTTCCCATCAAGGACCTCTCCCTGGATGAGAGTTACAGGATCGTGCTCGTTGAAATGGGTGTTTACCATGACAATGAACGAATCCTTGCCAAGGTTGAAAGCAACGCGCTTGATCCATGCGTATGCCTTGGCGCACTGGTCGGGGCTGTCGGCCTCCGAGTCCTTCAGAAGGTCATCGATGATGATCAGATCAGGACGTGTCTCATGGTGCCTCAAGCCTCTGGCACTGGCTCCCTTTCCCTTGGTTGTTATTGCCACCCCGTTCTTGAGTACAATCTTGTTCGATCCCCAGTGGTCTCCTTTCATATCCCCGAAGTCAGAGATCAGCAGCTCATTGCTTTCCAGTTCCCAACTGATGTTTTCCAGGAAACCTTTTGCCGAGTCATCGGTAGCCCCAAACAAGGCAATGAATCTTGCCTTCATGAACAAGGCACACCAAAGAGGATATGCAAGGGTCATACGTACGGATTTACCATGGTCACGTGGTTCCATGTCGATGATGCCCCTGAGCCCCTCAGTGGGCATGACATACTTGTGGAACTGGCTCCTTGTCCATTTCCTGAAGACGGCAGCACCTTCTAAAGAGACCCTACGCTCATTGATAACCTTGTAGATCTGTTCCTGGTAAGGTGCAGCATCACTGGTAAAATAGTGCCCCAGGTACGTCTTACAGAAGTACGCGTAATCATGGGAAGCCCTCTCTTTCCTGGAGGCCTTTTCCACTGCTGCTGGATCTGATGGTCCAACCAGGTCTTTCAGGACACTCATTTAGGGGCCTCCATGGATGAAACGAGCTTTGCCAGATTCTCCAGCAACTCCGGCTGGAGTGAAAGCTCATCCTTGATCTGCCTCAGGATATCGGCCTTGGCTTCGTTGTACCCATTCTGGAAGTTGAGACGCTGCTTGCTGATCCTCACCTGGGCGGAAGAAAGCCGGTTGATGGCAAGGATCAATTCATTGGGATTGTCAAAATCAAGGTCATCGATGCTCTGGACAAAATCAAAGACCTGCTTTGTCAGGAGCGATGTGGTCAGCTCGACGACATCAGTGTTTGGGTTGTCCCTCACCGCATCAATCAAGACCTTTGCTTCCTCAGCTGCCTTCTTGTATTGGCTTGCAACACTCTTGCTACTCTTCAGGGTACGCCTGATGGACTCCCTGGAGATTGACAGTCCTTCCTTCTGGAGTATCTTCTCAATATCCTTGATTGAATGTTTCTCGACCTCATACATCTGGACGATACGCTCTATCACCCCGGCCAGGTCTGCCTTGCTTCTTCTTGGCATCACAGCCCCCTCTCGGTGCAGACCCCTGCATCAGTGGTGGTTCCCTCGACCAGGTCGATACCTTGGCTGGTTGCACGATACAACCTTACTTTCTCATGCAATCGGGCAGGATGATCCTTCTCTTCCTTGTCCAGGTATCCACGATCAGCCAGATATTCCAATGCCTTGATGATGTCGGCATAGTGATAGTACTCATACTTGATCTGGACAATGGACAGCTCTTCCACCCGCTCCGGGTACACCTCCACCAGAAACTGCAGGATACTGCCCCTGAGTGCAGGGTGCCTCGATTGTGTTGTTATCTTGTTGCTCATGCAAACTCCTTCTTCCCGTCACGAATTCGGTCTATTCTCTGGTTCAGTTGTATATATTCCTGCTTCCAACCAGATGTGACGGAATAGAGGTCTTCCTTGGTGGCATACCTGGTTTCAATGTATGTGATCCTGATGTCCTGCTTCTGCAGGAGCTCCTTTATCCAGTCATCCTGGCGGTCGCTTCTCTCCTGCTCCTTTTGCATGGCAGAAGAGAAAGCTTCCCCCTGGGATTTGATTGCAGAGCCCAGATTGCGTACAGTCACTATCAGGATCCCCATGCCGACCCCAATGGCAATCAACAGTACTATCAAGGTGATGTTGGGGCCGAGCCCGCTTGCAAGCCCGAAAATTGCTCCTAGTTCCATCTACTCACCTACCTCGACATTGCCAGGAACAACCCGCCTGCTGCCAGTGTCATTGCTGCGAACATCCCGGCCTTCAGCCAGAAGTTCTGGGTCTTCAGTTCCTTCATCTGGTTGTTTACTTCGTCTTGCCAGTTCAAGTACGATTGCGTCGTTTTCGCTATCGAGTTCTTGGATTCGTTCGCTGATATCACGGCTTTCTGAGATTCCATCCAGGCTTCTGTTGCCTGCTGCCTCGCTTGATCCGAGGTTTCTAAGGACAGCTGCAATTGATTCTGTACTATGTTCAGCGTGTTCTGCAGCTCCCTCGACAGAACGTTTCGCTCGGTCGAGTTCTGCTGGTACATCTCCAGCAACTCCTCTGTTGACAGCGTTGAAAGATCCAAGCTTTCTGCCTGTAAGGAAGGTGACAACAAGAGCAAACACAACAGCAACCCAACCCAGATGATGGCCTTTGAACCAATCATATATTTTTTGTAACACATCATCGCTCCTTTTTACGGAGGGTGTCATACACACCCATAGAGACGAAGGCAACCAGGGTCCCCTGGAGAAGACCTGTCATCACCACTGCATCCAGGATCATCCTCCAGCCCTGGTAGCTTGATACGATGAATCCATAGATTGTGGACACCAGGACTGCTGTGCAGATCAGGATCACTGGTATCAGGTTTGATTCAACCTTTGCTTTTCGGGCTGTCCCAGCGCCCAATGTCTGGCCTTTCAGCCATTGTCCTACCACATTCAGGATAGGAACGAGAACCAACAATGCAGGCTTGATCATGCTTTCCATACCACACTCCTTTGTATGGTTTGAGTGTAGCAAAACACCCACTGGGGTAATCCAATGGGTGTAAAGTGTTTGGGTTTGTGGAAGGTAGAAAAAAAAATTATTGATGTAGAATTTTTGTACAAATATTTTGGATTCTATTTTTCTTTTCCATCTGGGCTAGTGTCACATTCAACGTCCTCTGTTATCACCTTCACATATAGACGACCATAAGTGAACATTGCAGGAATCAAATCACAAACCACAAAAAGCGAATATAGAAGTAAGAAAGATTGCAAGAATACTGCAAAAACTTTTACGTTTCTAATTGTTGAATTGGAAAAACAACTAACAAACAAACCAGCAAAAGATAAAATCACAGCAATAATCAAGGAAACTGCATGAACCGAAACCGCAAAGGAGAAGACTGCGAGAACAAAAGAGAAACCTACTCGGGATTGAGAAGTTTTTTGACGCACTTCAATTTTCTTCACCACATCTTTCACTGCCATAGCACCAATAATTGCCAGAGAGGCAAGGCTTAAACCGAGCAAACTAGGAAGAATAGAAAGAGATAGCTCTAATGCAACATGGAACGTTTCATCAACACTGTTTCTCAACATTGAGAAAACGGCAATAGCAATACCGCCAATTAATGCAAGCCACAAAGTGGGATTTTTATAAAAAGTCCGATAAAATTTAATAATACCTGGCAAGCCAATCCCTTTATGCCAATGCCTAACCCACTTGATTCTATACCTGCCCTGTCTGGGTTTTCCTTTCATACCTAGCTCCTACATATTCAGCTACCTTCCATGTTAGCTCATCGTAGCTGTTGATAGCCATAGAATATACCGCTGGATGATCAGATGTATCAATTCCCTCCCTATCTCCATCCTCATTAAAAATAACAGCTTTAGCTTTACCATTGTCTTCAGCCAGCGAAAGTTGCGCCTTAACAATTTTTGATTTGGAAAAGGCCGCAGTTTTTCCATTCTTAGCCCAAAAAGATGTATCCATTCTCTTAATTTCTGAGACCTTGACATCATCATCAAACATTTCCTCAAAGGCCTCGGTAATAGGATCGCTGTTTGTCGGGGTGATTGATATCTCCAACTTCTTAATAAATGGAGCTTGAATGATTTTATGAAAAATATCCTGGGATTGCTGGACTATAACAGTCACAGTCTCATCTATGTCGATTGCCCTTTGGAATGATTCATCAATGTGCTTTGCAATCGAATTAAGAGATATCTTATCCCCTACTCGCACCACCATTCTGTGATATTCAGCACAAAAATAAAAATCAATTTCTTTGGGATTTGGAAATACATTATCGGTAAGATTAAGCCCTTCCTCAATCTCCATAGTGTCCATGTTGAAAAACTGATCTGAATCAATTTTTATGAACGAAACAAATTGTCCGTGAAAATTATATATGTCATCACCATCATGAAACAGCGTGCGCATAATGCAATAACGGTCTCCCCTCAATTTTGTAAAAATCTTGGCATTTTTCACTCGTTGAATCAAATCTCTGTATTTATCTTTTTCACTTGCGAATTCTTTTGGGGACTCCAGTTTGATGTTAATAATATGAAATTTAAAAACCTTATCTTTTGCATTCGCTCTTGCCATACTACTTCCCTCTATTGTTATTATTTGAAATATTTTATTGTGTTGCGTTATAGCAAACACCGTTCTCAATAGAAATCACTCCATCCGTGTATTCACGATACTGGTATCTAATGAACAAATAATCAAAGGGGAGTGAGAATAAGAGCTTTGATAATGGTTGCATGGATTGCCTCTGTGCAGGAATCCTCTGTACCAACCATTTCTTCCCCATCCTGTCTGAACACCTGCTTATCTTTAATGTAAATTCTATCTACTATACTGAGTTCAAAATACTTCTCTGTATCTTTAACAAGAGCGTGTGATTGATTCTTGTAGTACATTTCCCCGACTATGCATAATCCTATTGATTTATCATAAGTCACTGAGAAATCAAGTACGAACTTCTTATTGCAATACTCAATTGATAATTGCTTTTTGCCCTTCTGTTTTATTAAATCACCAAGGGGATCTCGCTCAAACCTAATATCTAGCATGAACTGTGCAACTATAACATCGATAGATGCATATATTTCTAGATAGCCTCTGTGTTCGTCTCTCAGTACTTGGCTCTGCTCCCTGTCAAAAGTCATTTTGAAATTCTCCTTTTTTATGTCGCCCCATCTTTTTGAATCAAATCAAATCAGCTAGGACTCTAATTCCTATAACCAGGCTTGCTGTTATATTCTGCGAATGCTTCAGAACGGGTATTCTCATCAACCATCTGGGCTCCAGAGCACGCAGCTTCCCTGATAAACTCATTTCAATACTTGTACCCATCTTGGATAGAAGAAGCTCTTCCCACTCGTTTCCAATATTCATCATCAAGTTCGCCACTATGACGAGGATATCTAGGATCGTCTTCTTTGCTTTGAATATCTACAGAATGTTGTCCTTTTGTAACTCGATCCCAATAATCAGAATCACTCTCTCCTTTTGCTCTGGGATAACCAGGAGCATCTCCAGGCTTGGAATAATTATCTTGAGATGATTTTTTGTCAGCTGATTGTGTAGCCAATTTCAAAGCTTTCTTTGAATCTCCAGCAATATCTTTTAAGACAGATTGCATTCCAGCTAGATTGTCTGCAACGGAATCCATCCAATAAAAAACCAATGCAGTTATTAGCAAACTTAGACCAGGAAGCCATACTATCAATGCCATACCAAGATTGAATTCATAATTATTAAGTGGCATATCCCTCATTGGATTCGAATAATCCAATTCAAATCTGCTCAATTCAATACCAATATAGAATCCCAGAATTAGAACGGCGATAAATAAAAACATGAATATTTTGCCAAGAACTCTCATACTACCTCCCATGGCTTGTATGTCATTCTATGGTCACAAAGAAGAAGAACTAGAAGTAAAGACCTACCTTAATATATAGGCACCCTCAAGGGTGCTTTTACCAATACACCAGAAACCTACCGATGATCTTGCCCAGTATCTGAACCCTGTCAGTGTCTGCAGGAAGAATCTTTGCATCATATTTTGGGTTATCGCTGATAACCCGGAGAGTCTCATCGAAGGGGTCAAATTCAATCCGCTTCACGTATACCTCGGCATCGATGGAGAGTGCATAGATGCCGTTACCCGATATCATCTTCTCTGCAAATATGATTATGTCCCCATTCTGAAGAGAAGGATCCATTGAATCACCCCTGACTTCCGCTGCCCCAAGCTTATAGCCCTTGAACCGCTTGACCATCCGGGTAGGGATGGCAATCACGTCATCAGTAAAGCAATCCTCATTCCAGAGTTGGCCAGGTCCTGCAGAGAGCTTTTGGGATATGAAAGGGATTGGAATAGAATCATCATCTCTGTTTATATAGGCTAGATCTGTTAACTTTGAAAATGATACTCCTAACAAACTTTCTGGGTTATTTACAGATACTTCTTTTGACTTGATTTGCTGAGAAGCTGATACCTTATGGATCATTTCACCTTCTCCTGTCACAAGCCAATGAATATCAATACCCATTTGGGCTAGTTTTTGCTTAATCTCATCAGGAATAGAAGTCTTTCCTGTCTCATAATTTGCATAAGTTTGTTGAGCAATTCCAAACCGCTCACTAAAAGCTTTTTGGGATCCTCCAAGCGAAAGGCGAATCTGTCTCAATCTCTCATTCATTAAAAGAATCCTCATGCACACCCAAATTATTGGTAAATACCCATTTTTATTGTTGACTTAACAATTATTCTGGGTTACCCTGTTTCTAGGTTGATTTATCAACTGTGAAAATCTTAACGCATGAATTGAGTTAACACAAGGAGAACATATGGCGGAAAACAAAGTAATTCAAACAAATTGGGAATATGACAAATCGGTCAATGTCACAAAAGAGAAATACACCAGATGGGGAAAACTCACCCTTGAATTGGCGAGAGAATTGCATATTGCCCAAAATGCTTTGGCTAATTCCGGTCATCGGAGTGATTTAACCTTGTGCCAAGATGGCACAAGGTTCTTAACATTTGAAGATTATCTAAATGAGGTTGGGATAAAACGGAGAACAGCATATAACTGGCTCTTCCTCTACAACGCTGAAGAGGACCGTTTGATGGAACCGGAAGAAGCCCGAGAGCGCCGTGACCAGATGCTTGAACTGATGTTCCGGGAAATCGAGAAACACCTGAAGAAGGATCCTGAATGGAGACCCGAGGGCTGGAATCCCCAGTTGGAACGGGCATACAGGAAATGGGTCTCTGAGCTTAATGTGGTCAAATCCCTTGAGCAGGATGACTACAAGCAAGCAGAACTTTTCAGCAGGGAGAATTTAAGGCTTCTCGCCCAACAGCTCCAGGAAGACCCCACCCCCGAAGAGATATTGTACCAGGAAGAGCTCTGCAACAGGTATGAACGCATCGTGACTCCGTTGGTGAAAGTGGAACAGCAGATAAGCATAGCTCGTCTCGTTGAAAAAGCCGTGACCATGTTCCCTGCCCAGGCAAGGGCTGAAGTAGCCCGATCGGTCGCAAAAGTAATCATGGATATGTCGGAGAAAATGGAGGAAGAGAAATGAAGAAAACCTATATCCATACCTATGTGATGCTCCTGCTCAGGGACAAAGGGCTGAGCCAGACTGCCTTGGCAAACGATGCAGGCTGCTCATTGCAGGCAGTGAACCAGGTATTGCTTGGCAAGAGTGAGTCAGCACCGATCAAGTCATTGATAGCACATACGCTCGGGTATGACTCGTGGCAGAGGCTGTCTGATGCTGCCCTTTTCTTCTCGGATAACTTTGCCTCCATGTACAACTACCCAACGGAACAGAGAAACAGTACCGGCAGAGTGAAAAAAGAGGAGGTTGCACATGTGGGTTGATGTTAAGACTATTGCTACAGCCGTGGGAAAAAGCCCAAGGACAATCCAGCTGATGGCCAAGGATGGAAAGATTGTAAGCCGAAGGGTTGGCAAGAAATCTCTTGAAATATATGTCCCCAGCTTGTCCCCTGAATGGCAGGTAAAGATTGGTGGAAGCCAGAAAGCCATGGTATCTACAACCAAGGACCTGACAGCCTTGGCTCTCCCTGCCCAACTGAAAACCATCACAACAGACAAATCCACGGCCCTTGCCCTAACCTCGAAGCTGAGTGACAAAGACCGTGAAAGACTATTGATCGCCAATAAGATCAAACAGCGGCCAGCAGGTACAGCTAAGGTGAAATGGCTCAAGACCGTTGCCCGCTTCTATGGCGTATCGACATCGACTGTACGGCGCATTGCTGATGATGTCAACCGCTATGGGGTTGTCGGAAAGCCCAGGAAAACACCAAGGAATTCTGTCTGGGACTCTGAGGCTATCCAATTCATGAAAGGGTTCTACCTCCAGGCAATCCGTGAGACCGGTGATTGCTCAAAGACCACTGCATGGAACAGAACCCAGATGATGGCTAAGGAGAAGGGATGGAAGATTGGTAGCCGGTCCTCTGCCTTCCAAATACTTTCCGAGATATCACATCTCATGGTTGCATACGCACGGGGTGGCAATCGCGCTCTCGACAATTACTTCTATGCCAACAGGAACTGCAAGCTACTGAGGCCAATGCAAATCATAATTGGCGATCAGCATATTTTCGACCATTGGATAGCTGATTACGATACTGGGCTTATCAGACGCCCTGAGTGTTATCTGTGGCTCGACATGGGTACGAAGCTCATCTACGGCATAGCTTTTGATGTCCATTACTCATCCGATACCGTCAAGGAAGCCCTCAGGCTCGGCTTGTATCGCTTTGGAAGATTCGAATGTACCTACAATGATAATGGCAGCTCTGAATGCAGCCAGGCAATTACTTCCATGGTGGATGATCTCCTCAAGCTTGACATGCACTGTGAGGATGTCAGCGAGCTCTGGAAGACTCCGGAGGGGGTATATGTCATCGAGGATGAGGAAGGAAATGTCCTTGAAACAGCCATCAATCAGCAGGATTGGAGAAGGCAACATCGAAGACTCTACGCCAACGTGAAAAACGCCAAGGCAAAGGATATTGAACGGTTTTTCCGAACATTGAATGAACGACTGGATGCACGGATGCTTCCTGGCAGATGCGCCACCCCTGGGGCCAATGCAGCCATTGATGAGGTTGAACGGGCAAGGTTGGAGAAACAGAAAAACAACCATGAGCTCCTTACTGAGACCGAGTTCATCCAAGTCGTTATGGAGGAACTTAGGGATTATGAGAATTCCAAACACTCAACGCTTGGGATGTCCCCTCTCCAATGGCTTGACAAGAAGGTAGAGGAAGGTTGGAGCCCCAGACAGATTGATGAGCAGGCCATTGAGCTGATTGTCTCCGATCGATGCAAGAGAAAAGTGAATCGTGGTCGGGTGGAGATCAACAACATCTGGTACTGGGGAGAGGAGCAGACTGCAACAAATGGAGAGCTTGATGATGTCGGGCTATGGAATTACAACGACCATAAGGTGGATATCCGCTATAACCGTCACGATCCATCCCATGCCTATGCAATTGTTAATGGATCAATCAGATATCTGGAGCCAGTCAAGACTCTTGTGATGCTCGATGATGACGCAATGAAGGATGCAATTGCTACAAAACGCCGTCAGATGAGAGCAGTAAAAGAGGCCTTTGGGACACTCACAAAGCCTATAGGCAGTGTGCTGTACAAGCCGCACAGAGAGCATGTTCGCCAGATTCAACCGGAAGATTATGTCGAGGAATCAGACGAAAAGTTACAGGCAGCTGTTGTTGCGCAAATAGAAGACTCCAGGGCCATGGGCAAGAACATTCCATTCCTCCCCATGCATGCCTCTGATTACGACCGCTACAGGTGGTGTCAGGACATGCTCATAAGAGGATTGGAACTCTCGGAGAAAGATCTCAATTTTATGGGCACCTACGAAAAAACAAACGAATACAAGGACAACCACACCTATTGGGATATGTACAGAAAACTAGGAGGAATAGACAAATGATGACATTGAAGGAAGCTTTGGCCATTACCGGGATGACTCTCTCTGATGCCGGTGATCTTGTTGGAATGGGAAAATCTGCAATATCACGGGTCAAGTCCCACGACTACCCTAATTGGCAAAACATTGAGGCTGCAATAATCAAGAAGATGGCAGAGGCCGGACTCTTCAAAGATGATGTCGAGATAGACACTCCCGAGGAAGGTTCCCTGGTTGTAAATTCCAGTGCATTTATCAGTACACAGAATGTGGTCGCTCTCAATGCTCTGGGCAATGATCTGCTTGATCCAGCTACTACCCTCAACTCCTCGATCGGAATGGTGACTGGTGCTGCAGGCTACGGGAAAACAACTGCAATCCAGCACTTTGCAGCAAACAACAATCAATCAGTGTATGTCCTCTATATGGAAGGATACACGCTTTCCATGATTATCAGGAAGATTGCCCTGGAGCTGACAGGATCCAACAGACGCACCTTCGACAATAACTTGTCAATCATCAAGGAAGCCACCTCAATTTACAGGAAACTGATAATCATCGATGAAGCGGATCGTATGCCTCTTAGGGTTATTGAGTCCTTGCGCAATATCAATGAGTACTGTGGAGCCCCGTTGATGTTGGTTGGGGAGGAATCCTTGGCATCAAAGATGGAGACCATTCCACGGCTCAAGAGCCGTGTCAGGAAGCCCGAGATTGTCTTCAGACCGCTTACTGTCGTCGATGTTGCAACGTACTACCAGATGGCTGTTGGCTTGGACATCAGCTCTTCAGCCAGCGTCTGCCAGACCCTTCTACGTTGGGCTGGGAAGGATTTCCGGGTCCTCGTCAATGACGCTCAACACCTTATCGCACGCATGAATGCAAGCGGTCTGAGTTCCCTGACTGAGGAGGTAATCAATGCATATAAACCCTACAGAACGTGAGGTCCTCTTTGGCACACCTGTGATTGCAAGGCAACTGCAGAAATACGTAGAGGCAAAAGGAACTGTCGGTCTTGATGCCATCTGTGAGGTGTTTTCTGAACTGCCCAGGAGGACAATCCGAAACCACCTGCTGCAACTCTGCCAAAGAGGAGCAATGACCAAGCAAGAAGGCGTTTATATCGCTTCCAGTGAGTACACAGGCATTGGGGTAAAAGCCGACAACGCCTGGAGGGCTGCAAGGATCCTTTCAACCTTCGACCCAGCTACATTGGCAAAGGTTGCAAGCATCGACAGGGAACATTCAGCAACCCTATGCCGAATGTGGTTGAAGGAAGGTTTCTTGCTGAGAATTGGCAGGAATGGGCTCGTACCAATCTATCGTCTGATTTCCAAAGAGGTTGTACGTCCGATCGTACACCAGGAGAGATGAATTCATGAAGAGGAATGCATTGTTGGCACGGATTCATATTGCAAAAGCAAGATGCATGGTTTGTTCCCGCTGCGGGCGTCTTGTATTTGGAACATCTTGTGAGGGCTGTGGAGAAAACACTCCGCTCCTTCCTTTGCCGGAAGAACGCTATCGGAAACTGCTGATGGCAATTGGAGGTGCTCCTTCTTGTAGGGATATCTCTGATTCCGGCCTTGTACGGGT
>CAXXCW010000039.1:0-34651 GCA_963662725.2 uncultured Sphaerochaeta sp. | reverse complement strand
TAGTACAGGCCCAAGAGTTCGTCGCAGTTCTCCCGGTACGAGCGCCACGCGGTACGCGGCGTGCCTCGCGCAGGCTGAGTTGAACCATCGTGTCGGCGGTGTGGATGGAAAAGGCATTCATTCGGGTTCTCCTTCGTGTCGGCAGGCCCTTGGTTCCGGCCTGAGCCGTTGCGGGGCGAGGCGTTCGGCCCCTTGGAATCAGGGTAGGTGCAGGACGGGGGAAGCCGCAAATGCCAAAACGGCCCGTAAGAGCCCGAAAAGGGGCGAAAGGGTTCAGGAAGGCTCAAAACGGCGGCAACGGGAAAGCTTCAGCGTGATTCAAAGCCAAGACCGGGAACGCCGAAACGGCAAGGAACAGCAGAGAACCGGAATACAGACTCCGGATTCCGATTATCGGTGAAAGCAGAATGCGGACTCCGAATTCCGGTTTGGGATGAAAAATTGTGGAGAAAAGTGGGCAAGCCATTTGCCCGAATTCCGCCATTGACAGGCGACGTCGGGGTGCTACTTTAGAGGAACGTAGTTTCTGAACGGAGAGTGGACCGGCCAAGCGCTCTGCTTGCGTTTATAGTAGGAACGAGAGAGAGGACCATTCATGCGTATCGTCTCGTGGAACGTCAACGGCCTGCGTGCCGTAGCGAAAAAGGGTTTCGAGCCGTGGGTTCAAGCGGAAGGGCCGGACGTACTCTGCTTGCAGGAAACCAAGGCCAACCCCGACCAACTGGAAAAGAACCTGACCGAGCTTCCCGGCTATACGGCGCACTTCCGTTCGGCGAAGAAAAAAGGCTACAGCGGCGTGGTGACGTATTCCAAAACCGAGCCCCTGCGCGTGACCTCGATGGACATCGTCGAGTTCGACGACGAGGGCCGCGTGGTGGCCACTGCCTTTCCCGGCGTGACCGTGGTGAACGCCTACTTCCCCAACAGTCAGGAGGAACGCGCCCGGCTGCCGTACAAGCTGCGCTTCTGCGAGGCGATGACCGCGTTTTGCAACGACTTGGTGCAAAAGGGTGAGAACGTTGTGCCTGTGCGGGGACTACAACATCGCCCATACGGAAATCGACCTAGCCAGACCGAAGCAGAACGAGGACAGCCCCGGTTATTACATCGAGGAACGCCAAGCGATGACCGCGTTCTTGTCCAACGGCTACGTGGACACCTTCCGGCATTTCGTGAAGGAACCGGAGCATTACTCCTGGTGGAGTTATCGCGGCGGCGCACGGGCCCGAAACGTCGGTTGGAGAATCGACTACCACTGCGTGAACGAGGGGCTTGTTCCGGCGCTTGCCGGTGCGGAGATCCTCCCGGATGTGCTGGGCTCGGACCACTGCCCGGTGGTGGTGACGCTGAATGACAAGAAATTGAAGTAGAACGGTTTTCCCATTTCCAGCAAAGGAGAGTTCCATGTGTGAAAGTACGGCCTATTTGAAAAAGGGCGACACCGAAAGCGTGCTTCTGGAGGACGTGGCCAGCATTCGTCCTGTCGGCGACGAATTGCTTCTGGTCAGCATCCTGGGCGAGCGAAAATCCCTGAAGGCGCGGATCGAGGAAATCAACCTGATGGCCCATCGTATCGTGTTGGTGGAAACGGCCTGATACCTGCGGACGGCTTCACCCGGAGGATATCCTTACTCGGAAACCTCACCCGGCGAGCTTTGCTCGCGTTTGGGTGATGCGGGAGCCTATGCGGTCAGGTTGTCGCAAGTGTCGCCCGCACTGAAAGGAACCCTGGTTCAACCGTTCCAGCCCACTCCAGCCCTCCCGAAAAGCCTCTTTTGCGTTGTGTCCGGCGCCGCTTGCGTGTACAATCACGTTCCATGCCAGGTTCACAGATAATCCAGAGTTGGAGGTGTCGATATGCGTGGGGTTTCATGGATTCGGTTCGCGGTGCTCGTCGGATTGCTTGCTTTCTCCTTCGGGCTTGTCGGGTGCAGTGGGGATGAGGACAACGACGACGGCGGGTCGGATGCCTCCGATCCGGTCGCGCCCAAGGATTGGCAAAGCGTCGCGGTCGAGGACTGCCCGACCCTCTGCGTGAAAATGGATACCTGTTCGCCCCCCTCCGATGATCGCTCTCGGCCCCGATGCGGAGGAGTGTCAAGCGAAATGCGAAGGCGCGTTCGCCGCAAACGCCACGGAAACCGATACCTCCTTGATGCAGCTTTATGTGGCGTGCGCCCAAAAAAATCCGGACTGCTCTGCGCTTTGGGCCTGCATCGGGTTGACGATCATGGACGCTTTGTTCTCGCCGGGCCTATCCGATGACGACAACGATGATGGCAGCGATGATGATGACGATGATGACGACGATGACGCGGATGGCGACGAAGAGCAACCGGATCTGAATTTGGAAGCCTGCTACGGTTCCTGTGAACTCACCGAAGCCTGTTACAACATGGCGAACACCGCCGCTTCCTGCAAGGCGGATTGCGACGAAACCGGCGGCGGGATATACACCGCCGACTTGGCTGCCTGCTACGAAGCCTACCGGACACACCGTGACTGCTCCCAGGCTGTCGATTGTCTATCCAACCTGGAGTCGCGTCGATGAAGCCTTTGCCCATCCTCGCCACGGCGTTCTTTCTTCTTGCGATGACCACCACGTGGTCCGCGAACGCCGCGCCCGATGGAAAACAAGGTATCAACCCAACGGGCGAGGGGCGCGTGCTGCGGTATCACTTCGAACGCGGTCGTCTGGAACAGTATCGCTTCGTCAATCGACAAACCACGGCGATCAGTGGGATGGGTGGAACCTACGGCAAGGAACAGCGCACCGAAACCCTGATGGACGGTCGCCTGGACGTGATGGATCTGAAGATTCATTCCGGTCCGGTGGACCGCGTCGATTTGCACATCATGTTTTCCAAGGTTCTTCTGGACGCCTACCCGTCCACGGATCTTCCGGAAACCGGGTTGCGTAACTTCAGCGACCGTCCTTTTCGCGCCACCTTGTCCGAACAGGGAGACTTGCTCCAATTCGATCTGAGCGCCTTCTCCGACCCCGCGAGCTTCGCTCTGGCCCAGAACGTGGAACAAGTGCTGCAAAACTTTTTCGTGCGGCTGCCGGAAGGACCGGTCAAGCCGGGGGATCGTTGGAAACGGGAGGCATTGTCACCCGTTCAGGCCCCTAGCGGCGCCACGCTGACCCAACACGTAGCGTATCACTATGAGTACCTGCGGGATCTTCCCTGTCCGAATGACGGCAAACGTACCTGCGTGGAACTGTCCGGTACGTATTTCTACGACCAGCACATGAACGACGACCGTGCTCCCAGCCAGATTCTTTGGAAAGGGGCGGGGGTGGGTGAAGCGCTGATTCTCTTCGACCCCGACCAGGGGCGGAACCTGCGCGTGACCCTGCGCGTGAACATGACGACGGATCTGGACATCGCGCCGCCGGAGGGCGAGCCGGTCAAAGTGGGAAAACCGCACGGAGATGAAC
This sequence comes from uncultured Sphaerochaeta sp., assembly GCA_963662725.2. Classification (GTDB taxonomy): domain Bacteria; phylum Spirochaetota; class Spirochaetia; order Sphaerochaetales; family Sphaerochaetaceae; genus Sphaerochaeta. The sequence goes on along the minus strand of CAXXCW010000039.1, from coordinate 31,209 downwards.
CTGGACATGGTCCGGATTACCGAGGAAAAGGGGCGGGGGTATCGCCGAGGAGCGAAAGAAGTTCGAGACCCGGACATTCGAGAAGCTGATCGAGGAAGAACCGGAATCCCAGGTTCCCAGCGGTGCGCCGGAAATTCCCTGACCGCGAGTCCGTACCGTACTTGTTGGCTGTCGCATAAGGACGGAACCTTTCCATCGAGGAGCCAAGCCGTGATGCTGTTTAAAATTCTTCTTCTCATTCTCTTGTTGTATGTCTTGGGCCATTTGCTGATGGTCACGGTAACGATGATCGTCTCCTACGTGGAGGGCCGAAACCTGTACAACCAAGATGGCTGGAGGCCCGGCGACTTCGACGACTATCCCAAGGGTATCCTTGTGGCCTTCGGCAAAGAATTCCTTTCACAGCTTTGTACCGTGACCTTGGCCCCGTTTGGGTTTGTGGTGAACATGGACCGTGCACGCAACGAAGGCTTGGGTAACGAGGCACCGCCGGTGTTGTTTGTTCACGGGCTTTCCCAGAGCAGCATGAATTGGAACTGGCTGATTCAAAAACTGCGGGCCAAACGGCGGGATCGTCGCTTCTACACGATGAATCTTCGCCCGGTGTTCGGTTCCATCGACGGCAGCGCCGAGCAGCTTCACCAGCGCGTGGAAGAGGTGCTGCGAGCCACCGGACAAGGGACGCTTTCCTTGGTCGGCCACAGCATGGGCGGCTTGGTCATCCGTGCCTATTTGGCCAAGCATGGAACACAAAAAGTGGATAAGGTCTTCACCATCGGGACGCCGCACCACGGAAGCCGCTTGGCCGTGTTGCTTCCCTTCTGGGCCAACCTCCGGGAAATGACACCGGGCTCCGCCTGGTTGAAACAGCAAGCAAAAGGCGATCGCGTGCGCGAGGTCGCATTTACGTCCATCTACAGTGTCCACGACAACTTGGTGGTGCCGTACCATTCGGCTCGCTTGGAAGGAGCCGTGCATGTTCCCTTGACCGAGGTGGGCCATCTGGGACTGCTGGTGGACCAACGAACCTTGGACGTTCTGGAGCGTGGGTTGTTCGGGGACAATGCCTAATCCCGGATGCGCCGAAAGGCGACCCAAGCCCTCTTCAGGACCGTCGATCCGGCGCTTCCTCCAAGACGCCACGGCGTTTCACCGGCGCTGCTTTTCATCCGATACGGGTGCCTTGACAGAAGAAGACGGTGTTCATGCCTGTTTGCTGGGTCTGTTTCTTTACTTGACCGCCAAACGGAGCGGGCGATCCCTCGCCGACGCAGAGACCCGCTTCCTTCATGCGCTTTTGCAATGCAGCTTGGTTCACGAGGGCACCACGAACCATCCCCGCCTGCTGTGCGAATCTCATCTTCTCTACGCCCTGCGCCCGAACGATGCCTCCCGCCTGCGGGCCAAGGATCTTTCCGAATACTGGGGCCTTCTGCTGCGCCACGCGCCGGAACGTCTGTCCGAAGACCCTTTGGGTCACCTGTATCAAACCCTGAGGGCCAAGGAGCAACGCAAGCGAACCGGTCAGTTCTTCACGCCGCCGGAGTTGGTCTCGCTGGCCTTGGAATCCCTTGTCGTTCGGGCGGAAGAGGGCTTCCGCATCCTGGACCCGGCCTGCGGCAGCGGGTTGTTTCTGTTGGGAGCCTACGACCGCTTGTCCAAGGCATACCAAGAACAAGGCGTAACCCCGGAGGACGCGCACAGGCTGATCCTTTCGCGGCACCTTTGCGGGATGGATCTGGACCCTATCGCCGTGGTGCTGGCCGAGATGAATCTGTTCTTGCGTTGTCCCTGGGCCGAACCTCTTCCTTCACCGCTGCGCCAAGGGGATTTCCTTGCGGGTAGCGGCAACCCGAACCTACTTGAAGCCGTGGACTGGATCATCGGGAACCCGCCTTGGGGTGGGAAAGCGGTTGATAAAACCGGCAATCAGGAGAATCCCGCAAGCGCGGAACCCATGCCGGATGGCCACGGAGAGACGGTTCCGGAGTCCTGGCCAAAGGGAAGCGCCAATCCCTTCGTGTTGTTCATCCTTCGCGGGCTTTCCCTGCTAAAACCGCTGGGGCGCATGACCTTCCTGGTGCCGGATGCGCTTTTGGATGTGAAGCAGTACGGCCCCTTGCGCAAACTGCTGTTGGAGCAAACCACCCTGCGGCGCTTGGTTCCTTGCGGGCATTGTTTCAGGGATCTGTTCGCGCCTGTGCTGCTTCTGGAAACGGAGAAACCCAAGGGGTTGGTGGAAAATCTCCCGGTGAGCGTGGAGGTGTTCTCGGAGCCGGGACGTGCCCGTTCCCAACGAGAGCTGCATCCGCGTCGTTTTCTGAACGCGCCGGATTGCGTGTTCAACGTTGCGTGGCGGGAGGATTTGCGTGAACTCTGGCGGAAGATGGAATCGCGCTCCGTCTATTTGCACGGGCGAGCGGAGTTCGGGCTGGGGATCGTCACTGGGGACAACGGAAAATTCGTCAAGCGGCAGGCGGATACGGAACAAGATGAAGGTGTGCTGGTCGGACCCGACGTGCTTCCTTTTGCGCTCAAAGAACCCACCCGGTTTCTGCGTTTCGATCCGGCGTGTTTCCAGCAGGTTTGCCCCGAAGCGCTCTTTCGCACGCGGCCCAAGCTGATCTACCGTTTTATTTATCGGCAGCTCTGCTTTGCGGTGGATGTCGAGGGCCGCTTGACGCTGAACAACGCCAATTTGTTGATTCCCCACCTGCCGAACCTGGACATCCGCTACCTTTGCGGCTTGCTGAACAGCTTCCCCTTGCAAAGCTACTACCAGCATCATGTGCTGTCGGTGAAGGTGTTGCGGGCTAACCTGGAACGCCTTCCCCTGGCGGCGGTGAGTAAGGAGCGGCAAGCCCCGGTGGTCGAAGCGGTCGAGCGTCTGCGGGAACTGTCGTTGCTGAGCGCAACCCCTGCGGAGGAAGGCGCGGTGGCTGACGGGTCGCCGGAGGTTCCATACAGTCGGCTGTACCACGAGGTGCTTTCCTCGTTGGACGATGCGGTGATGGATTGCTACGACCTTACGCCGCAGGAACGCCGCCGTCTGCGTCAAGCGGGGCTACCCAAGCTTCCCGGACGCTGAGCGAAGGAAAGCAGGCGGTTTGCTTACATCTGGATGACCACCGGAATGACCACCGGTTTGCGTTCCAGGGCCTTGTGGAAGATGCGTCGCACGCTCAGCCGCATTTCTTCCTTCAGCACCTCCACGTCCTGAATGCTGCGCGGGGGTAATTCTTCCAAGAGGCGCAGAATGCGTTGTTTGGCCTCGGCAAAAAATGCCTGGCTTTGCTCTTCCTCGAACTGCGTCACGCCGCGACTGATGATGTCCGGCCCGCTGAGGATCTTTCCGGTTTCGCCCTCCAGCACCAGGATGGTGACGATGAGTCCCGTTTCCGCCATCTTGCGCCGCTGTTGGATGATCGGCATGGCCACGTCGCCCACGCCCTTGCCGTCCACGAACACGCGGCCCGTCACCACGCGCCCCACCAGGCTGCATTCGCCGCGCTTGAACTGCACTACGTCGCCGCTTTGAATCAGGTGGATGTTCTCCGGGTCGATCCCCGCCTTCTGCGCCAGACGACCGTGCTTGACCAAGTGCCGCCATTCGCCGTGAACGGGAATGAAGTGCGTGGGACGCACCAAATTCAGCATGGTCAGCAGTTCCCCGGCGTGGGCGTGGCCGCTGGTGTGGATTTGCGCGTTGCGCGGGGTGATGACCTCGGCACCTTGCCGGTAAAGGGTGTCGATGATGCGGTTGATCGCCCGCTCGTGGCCGGGGATGATGCGACTGGAGAAGATCATTACGTCGCCGTCCTGAACCTTGATGAAGCGATGCTCTCCGCTTGCGACGCGGGCCAGACTGCTGCGGTATTCTCCCTGGCTGCCGGTCAACACCACGCAAACCTTGTCCGGCGGCAGGCGTGAAACGGCTTCTTCGGGGATCATCAGTTCGTGGGGCAGGGTCAGATAGTCGGTCTGTTGGGCCACGCCTAGATGGGTTTGCAGGGAGCGTCCGCTGAAATGGATGTGCCGGTTGGTCTTTTTGCAGACGTTGACGATTTCTGCGATACGGGCGATGCTGGAGGCGAAGCAGCTTACCAACACCTTGCCTTTGGCCTCCATGAAGACATCCAGCAGGTTGCGCCCAATCTCTTGCTCTCCGGCGGTGAACCCGGGCTCCTCCACGTTGGTGCTGTCGCTCAACAGGCAGGTGACGCCCAGGTCGCCGATCTCGCCGAAGCCGGCGTAGTCGAAGTGATCCCGTGGGGCCGGGACGACATCCATGCGAAAATCGCCGGTGTGCAACAAGCGACCGTGGGGGGTGTCGATGACCACGCTGACGCAGTCCGGGATGGAATGGTTGACGCGCAAAAAGCGGAATTGAAACAGGCCGACGGTCAAGGTCTCGCCGGGGCGGATGGGGATCAGCTTCGGTTTGTGAGGCAGATCGTGTTCTTCCAGTTTGCGCCGCACAATACCAAGCGCGTAGGGCGTTCCGTAGACGGGAACATTCACTTCCTTGAGCACGAAGGGCAGTGAGCCGATATGGTCCTCGTGTCCGTGGGTCAGAATGATCGCCTTCAGCTTTTCCGGTTGCTCCAGAAGATAGGTGAAGTCCGGCACGACCAAGTCCACGCCGTACAGGGAATCGTCGGGGAACAGTGCTCCGCAGTCCACCAACACGCGGGTGTTGCCTTGGCAATACAGCATGTTGTTCATGCCGATCTCCCCCACGCCACCCAGGGGAATGACGTGCAGGGCGTTGTCGTCCCAGCCGTCGGGGTCGAAGTGATCGGGCAGGTATTCGGGAGGAAGGCGAAGAATCAAACCGTTGGTCATGAGGGGCTCCGAAAAGACAAGGAGGAACAGGTACGATTCGGTATGGCAGCCCTGACGGCGAAGCCCTCACGGGTGTGCCGACGGCTACCGGCGACTGGGTAGAAGAGGCCGGAGGTTGCGCTTCTCTTTGGACGGTTGCAGTTTCTCGGCTTGGCTAAAGGCTTCCTTGGCTTGTTGGGACTTGCCGTTGCGTTGGTAGAATTGACCAAGCCGGTGAAACGAATACGGGTTCTTGGGGTTGCGGCGAATCAGGGACAACAAGGATTGCTCGGCCTGGGCGATGTCGCGGGTCTGCTCGAAGAGGTCCGCCAGAATGCCGTAATACAGCAGGTTGTCCGGGTCGGTTTTCAAAAGTCCCTGATAGGCATGAATGGCCTTGTCCCACTGGCCGGAACGCTGGTAAAGCTGGGCCAAGCGCAGTTTGGGCTCGGCGTAATCGGATTTCAGCAAAATGGCGCGAAACAGCATGGCTTCGGCCTTGGGGTAGTCTTCCGCCTCCAGATACGCGACACCCAATTGCAGGTGAACACGCGGGTTGTCCGGTTTCAATTCCGCCGCTCGTTCCAGCATGGTGATGGTGGCCTGCCGGTCGCCGGTGACTAGAGGGTAGAGTTTGGCCAGTTCGATGGGCGGCAGGGACCAATCCGGAGCCATGATCGAGGCTTTTTCCAGGTGAACCATGCTTTGCCGAAGGGCTCCCTTCTTGAAGTCCTCCAGACCGAGGCGAAAATGGGCGCGAGCCAATACGGCGCTGCTGTCCTCATGCACCGCCCGCAGGTGGGCGATGTCCCGGTAGTCTTCGTCGGTCAGGGTGTCCGGCAGGACGGGAGCCGATACGCAGCCGCCGACAGCCCCCAGCAGGCCGCAGATCAACAGACAGGACCGGACGAGGAGCGGCAGGTTCAGGCGCTTGAGGTGAGGGTACTTCATCGGGCGCGACAATCCGGGAAAGACGGCAAATCTCGAAACGGCGGGCTCGACGTAAGGCGAACCCGTTTACAGAAACCGCATCTTAGCACAAAGCCGCCCGTTTGGAAAGTTCGTTGCTGTTTTACTGGAAGCATTCAATGCTCAGGTGTCCGGGATCAGGACCAGCGCTTCGGCAATGCGAATGCCAAACCCGCGAACAAGTAGGAATGATGTATAAAACGGAGATGTTCCGGTAAAAGCAAAGACCATGCGGCGGGACGGTCCCCGGCGCATGGTCTTCGATGTCATTACGGAATCGGCGTACCGGTCTATTCCTGGCGGTCCAGCCCGCGAGGCTCGCGCAGGTCGCGCATTTCTTCCGGAATTTGTTCCAACAGGAAGCCGTCGGTGGTGTCCTTGATTTCCGACTCGTAGACGATGTCCACGCTGTCCACGATGACCCGCAGGTTGCGCGCCCCACCGCGGTCCATGCCCGGCTCGCCCCGTTGCAGCATTACAAAATGCACCTGGTTGAGCTGGTCTTTCACGTATTGCAAGGCCGGGGCGAAATCGTAGTCACCGGCCATGATGACCGCTACGTCGTACAAGCCGGTACGGGTGACCATGTCCACGGCCATGCCCACGTCCAGGCCTTTTTCCCCCAGGCGCTCCATGCGGTAGGGGTTGACGCGCAACACGCCGGTATAGCGGAACTCGATGTAGTTGTTGTTCAGGCAGATGGCGTTGTACAGGAAGTCGTGCATGTCGCGCAGGCGCTTGGATTCGTCGTCGTACCAGCGCTTGCAGCGGTCCTCGAATTCCTCGACGCTCATGTCCGGCGGACAATTGCGCTCGAATTGGTTGGGGTACCATTTGATCGGCGACAGCCGCGCCACCTGATACCAGTAGGCGCGGATCAGCGAGCAGTCCTCCGGCGTGATCGCCGAGAAGAACTTCTCCCAATTGATGTGTTTTTCCTGGAGCCCGATGGCCTTGAGTTGGTTGTGCAGGTGCGATCCGTCAACGAAAATCACTGCGCGCTTCAAACTCATGAACAACTCCTTGGCGTGTGAAGAACCCGTTGTAGGCAAGCGAAACGGCCTGCCAAGCTATATGGAAACGGCTCTCTTTCTTGCGGTCCATCCCGTCGACGCTCGCCGAAGGGATTGAAATGACAAGGGCCAAAGCCTTCTCGCTGTGTAACAAAGCGGATCGAGCAAGGCAAGGAATTTACACAATTTCCAGAAGTTATAATTCTTGCTCTATGCAGGAAAATACTCTAGTATTTTCCCTTTCTTGCCACGACGTGGGCAAGGCCGTTTCCGACTGTCTGTTGGCCATACCCAAAGGAGAATTCATGCGTATCTCATCGCTGCTCGTTTCGCTGGTCGTTCTTTTGCTTGCCGCCTCGTTGGCCTGGGCCGCCGAACTGAGCTTGTCCTATTCGGAAGGCGGCGAAGACAGCCTGTGCTCGGATGCACCCTGCTTGGTCAAGGCGAAAAGCATCACGGCATCGTCCGTTCTGGAGAAGAAAAGCACCTACGCGGCCCCGAACGCTGCCGACGGCAAAGCCGATAGCGCTTGGTGCGAGGGCTCTACCGGTGCAGGCGAAGGGGAATGGATACGTTTCGACTTCGGCAAGCCCGTGAACCTTGCCGGGTTCTTCATCACGCCGTTCTACGCCAAGAACAAAGAGACGCTTTTTTCCAACAGCCGCGTCAAACGCTTGAAGATCGAATGGGAAGGCGGAGCCAGCCACGAAGTCGCATTCCGCGACGAAGACCCGAAAGAGGCGTTTGCCGGGCAGATGGATTACTCGGCCCCTTACGTCAACTTCGTGGAAAATGCCTCCGTCAAGAAACCCGTGACAACGTCCTGGGTCAAGTTCACGATCATCGCCGTCTATCCGGGGGCGAAGTTCAAGGACGCCTGCATCTCGGAAATTTCCTTTTCCAACAAGGCGCAGTAACGACGCGAAGGCGCGGAAAGCACAACCTGCCCCACGTTTCCCTCGCCCTGCGAGCTTCACTCGCGTTCCCTCTCCCAGCGGGAGAGGGAAAATCGTCTCTCCCTTGGGGAGAGACCGAAAGCCGTAGGCTTTCGAGTGAGGGCACGTCCCGATCCGGGCGGGCTTGTCACCAGTTGATATTGTCTTCCATGCGGGCGTCGATGGGAGCCATCAGATTCCAGCTATCGAAGGTTCCCGTGTAGAGCAGACGGTAAACGGCCATCGTCTGAAGGACGGTCTTGGTGTAGTGGCGCGTCTGGGAAAAGCCGATGGACTCGATAAACTCGTCCCAAACCAAATCCTTTCCGGCGTTCAACCAGACCGAGACGTTGTGAGGTCCGCCGTTGTAAGAGGCAACCGCAAGCGGCACTTGCCGTTGGAATTTCTGCAACAGTGCGGAAAGGTACCATGTCCCGTAACGGATCGTCACGTCCGGTTGGTAGAGCTTGAGGCGATCCTCGCTTTCGTCACCGATCCTTTCGGCAATGCGCGCGCCGGTGTGCGGCATGACCTGCATCAAGCCCATTGCTCCAACGTTGCTGGTGGCCAGTGTGTGAAAATGGCTTTCGGTGCGCATGATGGAAAGCACCAAGTCGTCGGGCACGTCGTAGCGCTCCGCGTTTTGTTCAACCAAGGCCGCGTAAGCCGCCGGATAAAAGAGCTTCCGCCGCCATTCCAACGTGACGCCTGGTGCCTTTTTGTAGCTGAAGAACGCAGCGAAAATGCGGAAAGCCTCGTGCGGGCGGTCGCAGTCCGTGAACAACTCCACCATGTCCATGTAGAAGCGATCCGTGAACTTGGAAAGCGCCTCGCGCTTCTTCTGCCGCAGAGCGAAATCCTCTTCCGTTTCGTCCTCCCACCGCACGAGGGGATTCTTGCGTTCGCGCCACAACGCTAAGAGTTCCTCGGCGAAGCCGGTCATGTCCATACCCGCTCGCTCTCGGTCCCCCACCTCGCGCCACAGCACGGCGCGTCGCAGGGACGGGAAGGTTTCCTCGTGGGTCTTGGCCTCCTTGGACAGACGATTCAGCGCGTAGCGAAAGACACCGTCTCTTCGTCCCTTCAGGAAGACTTGGTAGTCGGCGATGCCTTGCCGCAGATCCATCAGGGAATAGGGCGAGGCGTCCGGGGTGATCCCGGAGATGCGTTGCCAAACCGCTTGTTCTCCGATCGGCGATTCGCCGTCACCGTCCGAGTACGCCGGTTCGGCAGCCTCCGGCACGGGGGCATCCGTGTCGCCGTCGCCGTCCGGATCTTGCGCCGCCCAGATGTTCATTTCGCGCACGGCATGGTTGACTTGATCCATCACCCGCAAGCGTTGCATGGCCGCCAAGCGGTAGTACCGGAATTGATCCTCCTCGGCCAGTTCGCGGTACAGGGTTTCGGCCTCGGCCTCCCGCTGTTTCCGTTGCAGGCAGCGCGCGGCCCAGTAGGTGGCTTGGCGCGTGGTCTCGTTGCGCTTGCCTTTTCCACGCAAGGTCATGAAGCGCTCCAGGGCCGTGTCCAAATCGCCATCCCGATAGGCAAACCACGCCCGGAACCAGGAAACCTTGTCGCTGAATTTTCCCCGGCTTGGAAAGCGTTCGGCATAGTTGTTCAAGGCGGCAAGGGCTTCCTTGAAACGGTTGCCCTCCGCCAAGGTCCAGGCGACCATGAACAAGCCTTCGTCGCCATCCCTGGTGTCCGGGAAACGTTGATACAGATCTTGGTAAACCGAGATGGCTTCGTCGGGGCGTCCCAGGCGGACCAAGGTTTTGGCCAACTGGTTCATGGTGGTGGGGCGTCGGTCGCTTTCTTGCGCGGGAAGCTCGGCCAATAGGCCTTCGAAGTCCTGCCGTGCGTCTTCGTAGCGTTGCAGGAAATACAAGGCCCGTCCGCGATGGTAGCGCAGGCGTTGGGCGATCTCCACCGAGTAGTCGGGGGAGTCCGGCTTGGTGTGCTTCAAGGCCGCGTCCACCTCCGCGACGACTTCATCCAAGGCCCAAATTGTGCGCAAGCGGCTGACGTAGCCCAACAGGCCGGGGCCGAAGTCCGGGATGTAGGGAACGCCGTCTTTTCGCAGTTCATCAAGCCGTTTCTGGGCGCGGTCGCGGTATTGCGCCGCCTTGCCGTCCACCAGAATATCCAGCAAGGTCCGCGCCTCGGCCAGATGTTCCTTGCGCCCCTGAAGCGCTTGAGCCCGCAGCCATAACAAGTCCCCTTGCTTTTCGTATTCCTTGGGTTCTTTCCAACCCATGCGGACCCGCTCGGTTTCCGCCTGTTCCTCTTTTTCCTTCAAGGTCTGCGAGACCCGCGAAAGCACAGTTCCCAAACGCTTCTGGTGAAGGTCACATTCGATGCTACGTACCAGCGCGTCTTCCACCATCAGGCTGTCCGGATAGTCCTCGATCAGCTTGTTGTAATTGTAACGAGCTTTGGCGTACTCCCCTTGGCGAAAGCGAACCTCCCCCAGCATATACCGGATGCCATCGCCGAGGGTGGTCCAGGCACCCAGCGCATGGTTCAGGGCATCGGCGGCTTCGTCCAGGCGGCTCAGTTCCGACAGGCAGATTCCGGAAAGAAGGCTTGTTCTGGCCTTGTAGGTTTTGGCATGTTTCGTCGCTTGTATTGCATCCAGATGACGCTGCACCTCCACACAACGGCGTTCCTCGAACAAGCTTCGTGCCTTTTCGTAGACGGCCTTCACCTCTTTGGGCGTAGGCTTTTCGGAAAGCAGGGGCGGTTCGGGTTCGGGATCGGCGGGGACTGCTTGGGGCTCGGCAGGCGTGGAAGGTGCGGCGTTGTCGGTTGCGGAGGTTTCGCCACGTGGCGCTTCCGGACCGAGAACGGCAGGCGCTTGCTCCGTTTCGGAAGCCCAGGTGACGGAAAGACCCGGCAGGAACAAGCCGAGGAAAAGCCCGAACCAGAGTCCAATCAATCCGCCGCCCCCGTGGTGTCGCATGGTTCCGCGCTTTCTGCTTTATTAGTGTTGTTCGATGTGTTGTTTCACGTGTTGCAGCATGTCAGGCAAATGGACTTCCACCAGCTTGCTGGCGACGATGCGAGGCAGAAAGCCCTTGACCGAGAGCGATTGCCGGTAGGTGGCCAGGGTGCGCGACTTGCCCAAGGCTTCCAGCGTCCAGCCGCCATCCACGCGGGTCAGCCAGTTGGATTCCTTCAACCGCCAGCGTATCGAGCGAAACGGCTCCTCCGTCAGCAACAAGGTGTACTGGATCGTCAGATTAAAAAGCCGCAGTTCGAAATCCGCCACAGCCTCCGGGCCTTGGTGTGAAAGCAAACGACTGCGACGCATCGGTGGGAAAAAATCCACGTAGCGGTCATAGTCGGTCAGAACCTCGTACACGGTTCGGGCCGGAGCCAGAATCTCGATGGAGCGGCTTGCCTGGGTCATTCACGTTCCGGTTACGTCGGTCAAATTCCATTAAAACGATTCTGTTTAGTATACCAGAACGATCCTTCGGATGCAAGATCCGGGAAAACTCGGTCACAAATGTAGTGAAGCACGAACGAGGTTTCAACCCTGCACGTTTTTTACTTCAGCCTTGCGGCTTGCACCCTTGATTTCATAAACCAAAAAGCCGAGGACCAAAACGCAACCCACCAGGAACGCCCCCAGCGTCGCGGCCTCGTTCATGCCGAAGGTTGCGGGCAGGGTGTTGTCCAGATACAGGGTTTGCTCGAACGCGCTTCCCTGACCGATGAGTTCCGTATGCCGGATGGGCCAAATACTCCACAGGCTGCCCAGCATCAGCCCCAGAAGGAAGCCCATCGTCGGGTCGTGGAAACGGGCCAGAAGCCAGTTCAGGAATTTGGTGAAGAAGATCAGTCCCAGGCCGCAACCGGCGGAAAACACAGCCAAGACCGGGATGTTGAAGGACGTGATGGCGGCGAGGATTTCAAAGTACAAACCGAAGAGCAGCAGCAGGAACGAGCCGGAAATGCCGGGAAGGATCATTGCACTGATCGCAATGGCTCCGGCCAGGAACAACCAGATGTAACGCAAGGCGCTTTTGTCTTTGTCACCGCCCAACTTGGCTAGGCGCTCGTTGGCTGCCGCCAGGGCTGCTTCGTCCCCCTTCGCCTTCGCCTCCCTCAGGTCCGCTTTGGCCAGCTTGATTTCCACCTTGTCCTTGGCGTTTTGAACCTTCTGTTCCGGGCTCATGGCCAGGTCGGCCCCCACCACCAGGGCCACTGCCACCGCAAGCGCCACCAGCGGAGCCGGTCCTACTTTTTTCATCATCTTCCACGGCACATAGGCGCTTATCAGCACGAGACCGAAGAAAAAGCCGTAGGTGGGATCATGCTGCTTGTCCAGAAGGTAGGTCATCAGTTTCGCCAAGCCGACGATGCCGATGGCTGCACCCAAACCGAGTTTGGCCAAGAACCAAGCGTCCAGGCGTTTCAATTCGGCGAGAAAATCCGCTCTGGCCTCGGCGGAAAAGGTGAGGGCGCGAAGCGCCACGCGCACGGTTTGACCGGAAAGCCCACCCAGTGCGCTCAAGATACGGGAATACAAGCCCAGGACCAAGGCCATCGTCCCGCCGGAAACGCCGGGAATGATGTTGGCGATCCCAACCACAATACCCTTTAGAACCAGCATCAAACTTTCCATCGTCGTGACCTCCCCGTTACAATCGTACTTGCGTCATAGCCCTTGTGTTTTTCTACGAGACAACCATGTGCGGCAGCGTCGAAAGACCGCGTTCCCTTGCTTCAGAACTTCAAGCCCATGCCGGTACGAACGCCTTCGATGGTCTCGCGGGCCAATTCCCGGCAGCGAACCGCCCCGGCGTTCAGGATGTCGCGCACGGTGTCGGCATCCTTGGCCAATTCGGCGCGGCGCTCGCGGATGGGTGCGATGATCTCCACCATCCGTTCGGCCACTTTCTTTTTGCATTGGAAGCAGCCGATGCTTGCTCCGGTGCAGCCCTCATGCGCCCACGCTTGGGTTTCCTCGTCGCTGAGCAGTTTGTGCCAGGCAAAAACATTGCACTCTTCCGGCACGCCGGGGTCCGTTTTCAGCTTTGCGCCGGGTATCGCTGGCCGCCTGCTTGGTGACCGTTTCGATGATTTGCTTGTCGTCCCAACTCAAGGGGATGTGGTTGCCCAAGCTTTTGGACATTTTGTTCACGCCGTCCAAGCCCATGATGCGCGGGGCTTCGGAAAGTAGCGGTTTGCAGGGGGCGAAGATGTCACCGTAGCGCAGGTTGAAACGCCGGGCGATGTCCCGCGTCAGTTCTACGTGCTGGACCTGATCCTCACCCACCGGGACGACCTCGGCTTTGTACAACAGAATGTCCGCCGCCTGAAGTACGGGGTAAGTGAACAGCGCCGCGCTGACGTTTCCGGCCTTGGCTAGAAAAACTGGTACGATCCTCGCCGAAAAGGTCGCTGAAATCGTCGGTGGGCTCGTCGGCCTGCGCGGACTTATCCCCCAGCGCACCATCGGCGTACTGGGCGGTTTTGGCTTTGAATTGCGTCATGCGCATCAGTTGCCCCAGCGGGGTGACGCTGTTGAAATACCAACACAATTCCATGTGTTCGGGAACGTGGCTCTGGACGAAGATGGTGCATTGTGCGGGGTCCAGGCCGCCGGCAATGTAATCCAGGGCGGCATCCAGAATCCGTTTTTGCATCATGGCGGGGTCGTATGGCGAGGTGATGGCATGCCAGTCCACGATGCAAAAAATCGCCTCGTAGTCCGCTTGCAAGCGGACCCAGTTCTTCAACGCGCCCAGGTAGTTGCCCAAGTGCAAAGATCCGGAGGGCTGCATTCCAGAAAACAGGCGTTTTTTCATCGTCGTTGCTCCTCGCTAGCCGGGAAACGTCTCCGGCATGGTCTGACGCATGGCCTCGAACAGCACGATGGCCACGGAGTTGGCAATGTTGTAGCTGCGGACATTTCCCAAAATGGGGATGTTGATCGTCCGTTCCGGGTGATCCGCCAGGATGCTTTCGTCCAACCCGACGGTTTCCTTGCCGAAAATCAGAAAGTCGTCCGGCTGGAAACGAACACCGGTATAAACCCGGTGCGCCTTTTTGGTGGCGAACCATCCCTTGGCGTGGGCTTCCGGAAAGCGCTCCCAGAAGGCGGGCAAGGTTTTCATGCACCACGAGCTTCAAATGGGGCCAGTAGTCCAACCCGGCACGGCGCATGTAGCGGTCGTCCAAACTGAAGCCCAAGGGGTTTGACCAGGTGCAGTTCCGCACCCCGCGCCGACACACAAACGCCCGATATTCCCCGTATTCGGGGGTATTTCCGGTTCCACCAACACGATACGAAACATGAGCCTCGCCGTTTTCCTTGACGTTTCCTGAACGGGCGAACCGGTGTTTCCGGTTTTTGCGGAAAAGCGCCGCCGCCTTTGAACCTTGGCGGTATAGCATCGAAGCTTGGATAAGGCAACGTTTTGACCCGATGAATGCCGCGCAATTGCGACCCGGTCTTTCCCCCTGTTTTATCCAACCGAGTCATGTTCGATTTCGCCAACTCCCCAAACGTGCTTGGTGGCCACGGACTGGTTGTGGAACGAAACCGGGGGAGAGTTTGGAAATGCGGAATGATGAACAATAAAATCGGAATTCGGAGTCCGTATTCCGAATTTGTGCCATTTTCGGATACCGGAGTTCGAATTCCAAATTACGGATGCAAAAGTCCGGGCTGAGGGAAAACCGGGCTGGGGCGAGGCCGGACGGTGGATTCCAAGACGGGTCGTATCTTCTGGCAAAAAAACGCCAAAGAAGGTACAGTGGCTTTGATGCAATGCGTTAGGTTCGGCGTTCAGTCGGCCCGACCTTGCAGGGCGGTTTCCTTGCACCCGGCCAAGGAGGTTTCATGCCCGGCCCCGTGGAAAAACTGCGTAACCTGAACCTTCGTCGGTTTTCGCACCTGAACCCCATACCGACGTTGGATTTGAACCTTCCCGACGAGCGGGATTTTCACGGCTTGGCCGGAGCCCGCGGTCCCCACCTGTTTTTACAGACCTACTCCCAGGATGCCCTTTGGCAACGCTTGGAGGAAACGGGAACGCTTGCCGCCCTGCATGGGCTTGGATTCCAAGACCTGCGCCTGCATCTTTCCACCGCCGACCCGGAACACCAAACCCTGCGACTGGAGAGTCTGGAACCCCCTCTGGCGGATGTGCCGGTGGAAATGATCCTACGGCGTGGCCAGTTCCAGACGAGTGCCCCCTTCGCCAAAACGCTGCATGGCGTGACGCTACCGATGCTGTTTATTCAATGGATCTGCCTGCAAAACCCCTTGCAAAACACATTCACGGCGGAACGCCCCCGTCTTCCGGGGCAGAGCTTTCCCGGTCTCGGTTTGGGAACCCTGGTGATGAAGCTGATGGCCGATCTGGCCCGGCGTCTGGATCTGGAGGCCATTTGCAACAGCCCGGAGTTTCCGCACAATGCCTTGCTGTATTCTTTGCGTTTCTACTATTTCAATCCCGAAACGGAAGGTGTTTTGCAAGCCTTGCGTCGGGATCTGGCCGCCTATTGCCTGGCGGACATCTCGTGGGGCATTCTTCAGGGCTGCGTCCGCGACGAGGTGCGCGGCGTTCCCCGGAGAGGAGTTCGAGTGGTTCCACGAGGAGCAGCTTTATCCCCTGAGCCCGCGTCTTGTCGATTACGTGCAAGGAGTCCCCTACCAAGACGCCGTGACGCGCTCCGCCTTGGCGCATCGGTATACGATGGATGAAGACAAACTAAGCCGGGCTCCCCGTGTTCTTCCCGGAGAGGAGTCGGATCTACCCGCCAGCGGTCGCTACGATCTGGATTGCTGAAGGGAACGAAGGCGACATGGTGCAAAGGCGGGAACGGTTGACAATCACCCCGGTTTTCTTCCGCATCGGCTAAAGTCATGATCGGACGGTGAATCACCCCGAATCTCCGACCTCGGAGGTTCCACGCATGGACGCGGCAAAGCGGTTATTCGGCATCCCTGATTTTCGAGCTTTACCAAGGACTGATGAAACGCTCGCTACTCTGGATGCTTCTGTTGGGTTTGCTGCTTTCCCTCTCGGTTTTCGCTTGCAGCGACGACGCCGGCGATGACGATGACGACGACACCGCTACCGATGGCGATACCGATGATGATGATGACGTTACCGACGGCGACGACGCCGACGATGATGACGACGATGACGATACCGATATGGATGGCGACAGCGACGGCGATGATGAGACTACGGACGATGACGACGATGACGACGATGTCGACGGGGACACCTTCAGCCTGGAGACCTACTGCGAAACCCACGACTGCAACCCTGCTTGCGATGAAGGGCACCCGCTCGCTTTGGTTACGGGCCTTGTACAAAACGAGAACGGCGAACCCATGCCGAACATCATCGTGACCCTGTGCCTGGAAAAACCCGACGGCACCGCCAGTTGCCAACCCTGCGGCACAACCGACGCCACGGGCCGGATGATGGCCGCCCCCCCGGCCAGTGCGCGTTGCGTGGACTTCGCCTCCTGGCGCGTGGTGTCCTACAACGAAGCCTTGGACCGTGTGGACCGGGTGATCGTGTCCGCTGAGGTGGACACGACCTTGGGCGCGGCCCAGGAGTTGCCGGAAGCCATCGTACTGCCCGTCGTTCCCGACTGCACGCGCACGCCCTTGGGGACCGCGAGCGAGCCACACACGGTAACGGCCTCGGACGACACCACCCTGGAATTGATTCCGGCGGACTTCAGCGCGTTGGGCGGCACGTACGATCAACTGAACCTGCTGCCCTGGAACGCCGAGGCTTGGGGTTGGCCCGCTTTCTTGGATAGCCAAAACCCGCCGGACGGGCTGGTGGCCTTCCTGCCGGAGAACACCATTGAAACGGCGGGCGGTGCGATGATCCGTTTCCCCAACAGCAAGGATTACGAAGCCGGAACCGTGGTGGACCTGTACGGTCTGGGCGGTACGGACACAAGGGACGCCGCCGGAATCAAGGTGGCCGAAGGCGTTTGGGCGCGTATCGGGTCGGCCACGGTGAGCGCGGACGGCCAATGGGTGGAATCCGATGCGGGAAGCGGATTGACTTTTACCACGTGGGCAGGATGGAAAAAGCCCTGACGACGTACCAGACGCAAGCACGGGTTGTTGTTCGCAACTTCGATCCTTGGATGGGTCGTGACGGGAAGGGAACGGCCTCTCGCGGTTCATTCCGCCAACGGAGCCCATTCCGATGACCACCTGTTGGCTGATCCGCCACGGCCAGACCGACAACAACCGCGCTATGCGCTTTACTGGTCACGAGGATCTTCCCCTGACCGACGAAGGCCACGTGCAGGCGCGCGCCTTGGCGGATAAATTGAAGGGGGAGCGCATTACCAGTATCCTCGGCGGTCCTTTGCGCCGCGTGCGGGAAACCGCTCTCCCACTGGCGGCAAGCATGGGGCTGGCGCTGGATGTGGACGCCGCTTTCGATGACGTGCATGTCGGCGCGTGGCAGGGAAAGACGGTAGACGAACTTCGTCGTTCGGACGAAGCCCGCTTTCTTCGCTGGGTGGAGCATCCGGAGAGCTTTACCTTTCCCGGTGGAGAGTCCGTTCCCGCCGTGCAACGTCGTGCGGTCGAAGGCTTGTGCCGTCGATTGAAGGAACTCGGCCCGGCGGACGGCGGCTTGGTTGTGGTGACGCATCAAATCGTGGTGAAGGTGTTGCTTTTGCACGCGGACCGGCGCTCGCTTGCGGACTTCTGGCACCTGAGGGTGGAACCGGGAAGCCTGCTTCGCCTGGATCTTGTCGCAACCGGGGACGGCTTTTGTCGCGTAGCAGGTTGTTGAAAAAGTCCCTCACGGACTTTTTCAACGGTCGGTTGGCAAACCAAAGGCTTGCCAACCTCACGGAAAACAAGGCTCCGAAGCGGATCTTGTTTTCCGGCGCGGCATCCATGCCGCGCTCCCAGTGTGTTTTTCAACACCCTGGGAGATGTTGGGGGTGTAACGGCGGAAGGCTTTTTTCGGTCCTTCAACGCCGGCAACGCGGCCAATGTGGTCCACGGACGATTGGATGAAAACAGGGTCTCGGCGATCTCCCCTCAGTCCGCCTTGGCCAACCAGTCGGAAACCCGCTGCCGAAGCACCTCGTAGCGCACGAAGCCGGAACAGAAGCGGGGGGCATCGGGGTCGTCGGGAACCAGCAAGGTGGGAACGATGTTGATGTCCCGCTCCATCGTCAGGTCGTAGTCGTCATAGGTTTCGTCTTCCAAACCCTCGTCGTCGGTCAAACTGTCCAGCAGGCTTTCGGAAAGGCCGAAGGCCAACAGGTGGCGTTTCAGCATTGCTTCGTCATCCGGCAGGTGACCGTCCTCGTAGACGGAGCGCTGCACGGCGTGAAGGAAGGACAGCACCCGTTCCGGCTGTTCGCGCCGCAGCAATACCAGAACCTTGGACGCCGGGTGGCTGTCGAAAACCAGGCCGTCGCGCTCGATCAACTCCCGGAACGCTTGGCCGAAATGGGCGCCGGTACGGGTTTCGATGCGCGTCAGTTCTTTGTGAAAACGCTCCCGCCCTTGCGGGTGCAAGGTTAGGGCGCGTTCCGCCGGACACAGACCGTAGTTGATAAGGCGCAGGGAAATCCGACTGCCGAATTCCTCCAGCAACCGTTCGATATTCGGGGCCATGCTGTAACACCAACCGCAAACGCAGTCGGTGAAGTACCACAATTCGTGACGGCTCATGATGGGCTCTTTGTAAGAAAGCAAGCTCCCTCCGTGCCGCCCTGTTTTTCAATACACTAGGTTGGGCGCGGAGGGAGTAAGTCGATTCGTAAAAACACGCGGTCAACAAACGGGATCGGCGGTTACTCGTCCACGATGGTCAGTTTGGTCAGCACCACATCGGTCACGGGTTTGTCGTTGGGGTGCCGCTTGGTTTCGGCGATGGTCTTAACCACGCCGTGGCCTTTGGTGACTTCGCCGAAGATGGTATGACGGGCATTCAGGTGCGGCGTGGGAACCTGAGTGATGAAGAACTGGCAGCCGTTGGTGGCCGGGCCGGAGTTGGCCATTGCCAGCTTGCCGGGGCGGTCGAACTTGACTTCCGGGTGGAATTCGTCACCGAAGCGGTAACCGGGGCCGCCCATGCCGGGTACCCATCGGATCGCCGCCCTGAATCATGAATTGCGGAATGACGCGGTGGAAGATGGTGCCGTCGTACAACGGACGCATGGTCTTTTCACCGTTCTTCGGGTCGATCCATTCTTTCTCGCCGCGTGCCAGCTTGACGAAGTTGTCCACCGTGATCGGCGCGATCTCCGGCATAAGGCGGACTTCAATGGTTCCCAGTGTGGTTTCAAAAATCGCTTTCATCGTTCTTCCTTTCCTTATTCATCGTTCCGTGAAGGCCCGAAGAAACCGGCCTTCGATACCAATACGCTCGGTCGAAACCGTTCGCATCACTCCATTACGGATGTCCCACCACGCGCAGGGGCTCGCCGAAGGGCAGAACCGAGCCGTCATCGGCCAGCGTGGCGTGGATGGAAAACACCTCCGGCTCGCCCTCGGACAGCCAGCGTTGAATGGCCGTTTCCAGGTCTTCGAAAGGCTCGCGTCCCGCGCAGAAAACGGTATCCTCCGGTAAAAGCCCCAAATCTTTTGCAGCGCGAGCGGCATCGAAGCGCTCCGTGTCCCCCGTCAGATTGGCCAAGTATACCGCCGTTTTCACCGTGTTGTCCTTTCGTTCATCGTATTCTCGGATCGTGCGTGAAGCCTTGAACCTACTGAAGAGCGGGCGTGCTGTCAACCCCGGATTCGTCGGGAGGGGACGGTGCTACGTACAATTCTCCAAAGCAATGGAACGGAAGTCCGGGGGGATTTCTCCCACGGCGGCTTGCCCTCACCCTGCTTCGCTTCGCTCGCTTTCCCTCTCCCACAGGAGAGGGAAAAATCGTCTCTCCATTGGGGAGAGACCGGAAGCCGTAGGCTTCCGAGTGAGGGGGTGGGAAACGTATCGCCGGAATAGCGAAAGCCCGGTGGGGTCACCGGGCTTTGTTCTTTCGGGTAGACCGTAAGAACGGGGTCTTACGGCAAGGGCTTGATCGTCGCGCTTTCGTAGTCGATGCGCAACGCCGGGTTGGCCACCAACTCCGGGTGGGTGGCGCGCGCCGTGCAGCCTTCCTTGGACGTTTCGATACGGTAGGCCGGGCCGTCGTCGGTGATATTGCCGTTGTCGAACAGGCGAAGCCCCAGAGTTTCCATGCTGTCGGCGTAGGTTCCGTTGCCGCGCTTGGGGTCGTTGCGGAAGGTGAGTTGCGCGTTGCGGCAAACAATCAGGGCGTGCCGTGCCGGGTCTTCGAAGCGTTCCTTGGCATAACTTTGGTAACCGTAGAAGCCGACGGCGGAGAGAAGCAGCCAGGCTACCACAAGCGCCGTAAAAAGCCGCTTCGGGGAGCGCGGTTCGGTGGGTTTCGGTTCGAGCGTGTCGGATGTCGTCGCGTTCGTCCATGCTACCACCTCCTTTTTTTCGAGTCCGGGTTCGTTCCGGGAAGATCCGAAGCCTGAAAGAGAGTCTCCGTGGTGGAAGACTACTCGGTTTCTTCGTGGCCCTCGGCTTCGTCCGCGCCGCCTTCGGGGAACCAGGACATCAGGATGCGGGAAAGCTCTCTGGCCTGCTTGGCACTGGAAATGTTGAACTTGCTTTGCATCCCGTAGCGTCCGCCGCTTTTACGATAGCGCCGGATGCTGGCCTTGGCCGCACCGTACTCGCCGGTCTTGCGATCCATGTCCTGATACATGAACAAAATGGTGGTCCAACTGCCCCGCGTCAAGACTTCCTTGGACAATTCCTTGCAGAGAAGTTGCCCCTCTTCCTCGTAATTGATGGTGATGTCGTCGATGGTTTCCGCCATGTTATGAAAGCCTTTCCTTGACGAAGGTTTGCAGTCGTTTCCGATCCGCCTCGCTGGTGTCCACGAACTTCAGGCCCATGCCCGCTTTCTTGGGGTTGTCGGGGTCTTGTCCCAGGTTGGTCCATTGCACCAAACCGGAGAGGACGAAGGGCTCCTTATCCGTCGGCAATTGGAAGGCCACCTTGACCAAGTCGCCTTCTTCCAGGATGAAATCGCTGGTCAGGTACAAACCGCCCACGCTGATGTCCTGGGCGTCGAAGAAGATTCTCCCCGCCACCACCTCCGCGCCGACGAACACCTTGACGTTGCAGTCCACCCGGTCGAATTTCCGTTTCTTATTCATTATCCGCTTCCCGGTTCGCCTTGTCCGTCCCGTGCCCGAAAGTCGGGCGGCGGCAAGGTACGGCATGAACAAACGGCAAGTATTATATCCACATTTCTTGTTTTGTGAAGGAACTTTCCCATTTTACCGAAAAAGCGCCAAGCGGAACAATCGTCGAACCTTGCACTCGATCAATCGTCCACAACCGCCCACCGTCGGCTTGTCCAGCCGGTCAGGGCAAGCTCCACCGTATCGCCGGGAACAAGCGGCCCCACGCCCTGGGGCGTGCCGGTGAAGATCACGTCGCCCTCGGTCAAGGGCATCCAGTCGTGCAACATGGCCAGAATCTCGTTTACGTTGCGTTCCATGTCGGAAAGCAGGGCTCGTTGCCGTAACTCGCCGTTGACGCGCAAGGTCATTTCCAGTTCGGACGGCGTTTTCACCCGTTCGGCCAGTACAATGGGTGCCAGCCGCGCCGCGCCCGGAAAGCTTTTGGCCATTTCCCACGGGGTTCCGTCCCGACGGCAGACCCGTTGTATGTCGCGCAGAGTCAGGTCCAAGCCGACGGTAATGCCCAATACGTCGTCCCAGGTGGGAGATTCCAGCCCGTTGAAGTCGCCCAGAACCAGCACGAATTCCCCTTCGTAGTGCAGTTCATGACCGCCTCCGGGGTGAACGATGGGTTCTTCGCCCGCTTGCAACGAACCGGAAATCTTGGCGAAAATGCTAGGCTTATCGACCTTGTAGTTCATTTCCCGCCGATGGTCCGGGTAATTGCCGCCCAGGCAGAAGATGCGCCCCGGCTCGTACAGGGCCGCGCAATCGCGGGGTTTCCATTCCAAGTGGCTCATCGGTACTTCTCCCTCCCTTGCGTGGTGGTTGAAAAAATGGCGGCAAAAGAACAACCAAACGCATCGTAAGGCAGGCCGGAGGGAAGTTCAAGGCTTTCTTGCCTCGAAGGGGAGGGGCGCGGTGCGCAAGTCATGTCCATCAAGCCGCCAGCCTGACGAACCGCCCAACACCCGGAGCCATTTTCAATAGAAGCTCAAGTACAGGCCCAGTTGAAACCCCGGCGACCAGTGGGGTGGGCGTTTATTGTAGCGTCCCTGATAATCTTTGACCATGCCGACAATTATTGGAAAACCTACATGAAGGCCGATAAAAGCAAAATCGCCGCGACTCAAAAAAGCGAACTGTGGTTCAAACACCGCGCCAGAGATGTGTTCATATGCGCCGTCCCATGTATCATCGGATCGGGTAGGCTCAACGGGCTGTATCAGAGATTCGTAAGGGGTAAGTTCTTCCGACTCCCCCTCCTGCACTTTCTTTTTATGATTGAAATACTTGATCCACGGAGCGGCGTCGACAAACCATATTTCCCAACGAATCCCCAAGCCGAGCCGGACTTCATAAGAACTCAGGACTTTTTTTCGCCATCCCGCCGCCATACCGACGCCCATCTCCACTGCTACGCTGCAATCCACGATGGTCCAATAGGCTGACTCCCAAAGCAATTTGAACATCATAATGCGGGATAAAATTATGGGGTGACCGAGTCCTAAAAGCAAACCGAACCATTCCACTTTTAGCTTGTTGCTTTGATAACCTTCCAAATCGGAAGGAGAACCTTCCACCGGGATGTCGTTGAAAGGTTCGGAAGGTTCTGGAGCCATGCGTCCGACTTGGTTGGGCCTCCCCTCGGCGATGTTCGTGGATTGGATCTTAATGCTTGTTGGGGCGTTGCCGGTTTCTGCCCATGCCGACAAGGGAACGAGAATCAAAAGGAAAAGAGCCAGGACGTGGATCAAGTTTGTGGTTCTCATGAGGATTCCTTCCTTTTCATCAGGAGCGGCTTCGGATATAGCCCGTCGTGTCGTTTCCAAATGTTCCTGCATCGTACTTCAGGATTTTATCGTATCCGCCCCTTTTCCGCCATGAAAAAACTAGCTTGCCCGCAAGGCACGGTCCGCCAGCCGTTATTTCCACCAGAAGAACGGCACCAGGGCGGGTTGGGCGAACGGCCCGGCTTCGATCTGCTGCCAGTAGTCGGCGGTGTTCATCGTGCCGTAGTCGTAAAGCACCCAACCTTCCACAAGCCCCGGCTGGCGGGTGTAGTCGATCTGATCCTCAATCTCCGCCCAAGGGATGGTGGCCTTCCCGGCGTCCTTGGCGCTGCCGTCGGTGAGGTCGCTACCGATATAGAGGAAGCGGTTGGCGATGCGCTCGGCGAAGTCGTCGGTCAGGGCGCGGAAGTCCAGGTAATCGCCATAGTTGGCGGTGGTGGTCCAGTAAATCATGGGGATAATGACATCCACGCTTTCCTGCTCGTCCCAGGCTTTCGGGTCTTGCAACCAATCTTCATAGCCTTCCGTGACGCCGTTCCAGCCAAAGTCGTCGGTGTAGATCCCGAAGACGGCGGCGCTCAGCACCACGCGGGGGGCGGCTTCGCGCAGGGCTTCATACATTTCCGCGACTTGGCGGTCCACTTGACGACGTTGCCAGTCCATGTACGCACTTCCGGAACAGTTGGCGGCCCCTTCTTCGGTTTGACACGTGGCGATGCTGACGGCGTCGAAGCTGTAGGAACGGCTGGGGTAGCGCACGCGGTCCAGGTGAATGCCGTCCACGTCGTAACGGGTGGCGATGTCCACGGCCACGGCCACGTTGCGTTCCCGCACGGCGGGAATGCCCGGCGCAACCCAAACATAGCCGCTTCCATAGGGCATGGCCGTGCCGCTGCTGTCCGTCATGCGCCAGTTCGGATGGTCGTACAAGGCGTGGTGCGGCGTGGTGGAGGCCGACGGCGTACCGGAGCCATCCCAGGCGGTAAAGACATTGATCCAGGCGTGAAGCTCCATCCCGCGTTCGTGGGCCTCTTCGATGGCCGTTTGCAGCGGGTCCCAACCGGGGTCTTGACCCATCGTGCCGCTAAGGCGTGTTGCCCAGGGTTCAAGGCTACTATTGTAATAGGCGTCGAAGATCCCGCGCACTTGGAAATAGACTTGGTTGAACCCCGCCTGCCGGCAGCGATCCATAATGGTGGCGACATCCGCCGCCGAACTGAACGCCCAGCGATTGACCCAGATGCCTCGTGCCTCGACACGGTTTCGTTCCAACACCTGCACGGTGTGGGCGGGCCAGACATGGGGCGCATACCGTGCCTGAATGGTGGCGTCTCCAGCGGAAACGCCGCGCAGGGTTTGGTCTTCCACCGTGGCCACGGCTTCGTTGTCGCTTGCCCAGGTGGCGGTGACGGTTTCGCCGTCCACCAGAGCGGTCAAGGGAACGTCCGTACCGACGGCAAGATGGTCCGGGACGACCTGCGAAAGTGCGGCAGGGTTTTCTTCGTCAAGCTCCTGGTCGCCGTCCAATTGGGGGTCTTCATCGCCGTCCGGGGCGGTTTCCTGCTCGTCCTGGCTCTCTTGCTCGAACAAGTCCGTGTCCTCGTCGCCGTCGGTGGAAGGTTCATCGTCGCCGTCCGGGAGGAAATCGGAATCATCATCGTCATTATGATCGTCGTCGTCTTGGACATCCGGAACGCATTCCCCGTTTTCCCAATGGGCACCGGGAACGCAGTAGGGTTCCAGAGCTTCGGAATCGCCGTCTGTGTCCGGTTTGTCTGATTCCGGTTCGGAGCTGGTGGCACACGCGGACATCCAGCCCAAAGCAAGCCACATCGTGAAAAGGATGGAAAAGCGTAGGCTGTATGAAGAATCGGAATACATGGGGCGTTTCCTTACCATGTGGGAAAGAGTGAGGTCGTCACTCGGTATCATTGCACTGCCGGAGCGCGGTGGAAAAACCCCCGAACTCGCATGACAGGTAAAAGCTACTAAGTATATCAGTTTTCAGGGATGAACGGCAACTATTCGCCGAAAAGAGCCTTGGCTGAAGGCTGTCTTGGGTGAATCGTGCAGGGTTGAAAGACGAAGGCTGTAAAAATGTACAGTATATCAAGCCGCAAGACAACAGCCTGTTCTCCCAAGCGCAACGTACCCCGGAATGGCGGAATCGAAGCTTTACGTTGTCTTTTCCAGATGATGGAAAAACCGCAAACGACCAGGATTCGATTCCGGTGGTTAAAAGTAAAGTTATTACGGACTGTTTCCATCTCAAGGGAAAAAAAAGAAGCGGCGGAGCCGCTTGGGGTGAGTGATCCAGGCTGCAAAATTGGAAAAAAGGGGAGAGGGAAGGGGAGGTCTCGCGCCGGATCGGGTCACGTTCTTTGCTTTACACCAAACGGAGGGCTTTAAAAAGTTCTTGCGCAACCGGTCCAATCATGCTAACCGAAGTTGTCTCGAATTATAGGGTTTTCAGGGTTTTACCCTGATGAACTCTCTGATTCTCGGTGATTCGACGCGCTTTCGACAGAACAAATGGAACGGGAAGCCTAGGGCATTTCACGGAGTTCGATGGGTTCATACGGGCGCGTTGGGTTTGTATTGTTTATAACGAGGCTGGTTTGGAATTCGTGTCGTACCACGGGGCAATGCTCCGGGGGATGCTCGGATTTCAGGCCGTTCCCAGTGTTCTGAACCAGAAGACAGGATTGAGTTGGGAAATGAAAAAGCATTCGGTTTTCATGCTAGCACTGACGATGGTTGCGACTCTTCTGCTCTTGGCTCCGGGCTTCGCTTGGGCGGCGGACGACGACGATGAAGACGACGACGAGGAAGGTCCGGCACAGCAAGACCCAACCTCCGAACCCGGCGACGACGAAGCCGTGGAGGCGGAGGGCGAAGAGGGTGAGGACGCCGGAGATCCCGGAGAAAAATCCCGGATCAACCTCCCCTTGGAGCGCAAGGCCAAGGTGGTTCAGAAGCGTCTTGTGGACAACGGCTGGCCGGGTCGCGCCGAGTTGGGGTTGCACTTCACGCTGGCTCCCTTTGACGGCCTGATGAGTTCTCTCGGCGGTGGCGGTCACGTCGCTTGGCGTGTGAACGACTACTTCGCCTTCGGTGTGAACGGCAATTACTTCGTCAATTTCGAAAAGGATCTGAAGGAAACCTTGAAAGACCTCCAGATTCCCGACGAATTCACAGACAGCGCCGAGCCCGTGGCCAACGTGGATCTGCGCTTCTACTTCTACCCGATCTACGGCAAGTTCGCGTTGATGTCTTCCGTCATTCAGCATTACGACTTCGGCATCTTCGTGGGCCCCTCCATGATGTTCACCGAAGACGGTTCCATTTTCGGTGCGACGATGGGTATCAGCGGCGACATCTATTTCCTGGATTGGCTGAGCCTGCGCTTGGACTTCGCCTACAACCCGATGGTCGCCAAAGACGATCGCTTGGACCCGTCCACGTCGGAACCCGGCAACCTGGGTAGCGAAGGTGTGCAAGGTTCCACCAAGGGCGGTACGTTGCTGCGTCACTTCTACATCATGACCATCGGCCCGAACTTCCACCTGCCGGCCAACTAGTCGTCGTCCGCCCAAACCGTGAAAACGGCGCGGGCGGGGATTGTTCGAAGGCTCGCAAGCCCTTTTGGACCGAGAAACCTGCTTGTTGTGAGGAACGATTCATGACTCTGAACCTGGCAAGCCTTAAGCGTGTTTCCGTCGCCGGCGTGTTCGCGGCGGTTGCCGTTTTGATGGTTCAGTCGGCACTGGCGGAGGATACCTTCCGCGAGAAGATGAACCGCCGATTCGACACCATTCCCGTCACGGAACAGATCCTGACCATGCCGAAGATCATCGTGGACGCCATCGAGGCGTACAACGATCGCGAGTACTATCAGGCGGCGGTTCTGTTCGACGAAATCCTGAACAATGCGGAGTGGCGCGCCCTGCACGAGACCACGCACTACTACTTCGCGGAAAGCCTCTATCGCCTGGAGCTGTACGAGCCCTGCGCCTTCGAGCTTTCCAACATTCTGTTCAAAGGACCGGAAGGAACCGAGTATTTCGGCCCGGCGCTGTCCAAGCTGTTGATGGTCACCTACGACACGAAAGACCCCACGGTTCTGTATCGTGTGTTGACCGACATCCCCCTGGAGAAGTTCCCCCGCGTGTACCGCAACGAGTTGCTCTATATGATGGGACGTATGTATTTCGACAGCGGACAGGTGGACGAAGCCTTCAACAAGTTCAGCCAGGTCGCCGAGGGCTCCGTCTTCTACGCCAAGGCCAACTACTTCATAGCCATCATCCTTGTGCAGCGCAAGGAATACGCGCAGGCCAAGCAGGTCTACGAGATGGTGCAGAAGGTTCCCGTGCCTGCCGTGGACGTGGGTGAAACCCAGGTCGTGAAGGACATGTCCAAGTTGGCGATGGGTCAGCTGTACTACGCTGCGTCTTTCGACGCTAGCGAAGACAAGCGTGAGGAAATTTTCCTGACGGCGGTCAAGTATTACGACCGCGTGGACCGCGACAACATCCAATGGTATGAATCCTTGTTTGAAAAGACCTGGGCGGCGACGAACATCGGTCGTTACACGGTTTCCCTGGGTACGGCTCTTACGCTGAACAGTCCCTTCTTCGATCACAAGTTCATCCCCGAAATCGAGTTGATCGAGTCCATCACGTGGTACACGCTGTGCAAGTACAAGCAAGCCCGCGCCAAGTTGAACAAGTTCTTCAACCTGTACAGCGAGATGCTTTCCTTCATCAATACCTATGGCAAAGTGATGAAGGACGTGCCCAGCGAGCTGGTTTACGACGATCTCTTGCTTCAGTACCGCAAGGTTTACGAGTCCGACGACTACCGGCGTAAGCGCCTGAATCGCACACGCCAAGCCCTGCTGGATGAAGTGCAGCATCCGGACGCCCCGGAACTGCACATCCAAGTGTTGACCGAGGTTCTCAACGACAGCAAGTTCCTGAAGTATTTCGAGCATGTCAAGGAGTTGGAACGCGAGTTCGAGATCATGGAAGCGGCTCCCGGCAGGTTCAAAGAGTCCAAGTTCTGGAAGAGCACCATGAAAAAGATGCAGCGCCAGCACCGTTCGCAAAAGCGCAAGGGTGGACGCTGGGCGATGAGCCGTCTGAAAGAACTGTCCCAAATGCTTCAGGAGTTGATCGGCAACGCGCACAACATCGACTTCGAATTGACGGATGCCGAGCGTCTTCGCGAGGAAGAGCGCGCCCGGTACAACGTGCAATTCAAGCGCTCGATCGCCGGTCGTGAAGAAGAACTGCTGACGCCGGCGGTGCCGGACGAATACCTCTACTGGCCGTTCGAGGGCGAGTTCTGGAAAGATGAACTCGGCTATTACATGATGGCCGTGGAGCAGGAATGTCAATAAAGAGGCCCCCGGACGGGCTCTCCCGGCCCGATCTGTCCTTGGTACGACTTCCGGGAAACAAGGAGATACGCGAACGATGATGAATACTTTCTTGCGACTGCTCTCGCTCGTTTTGCTTGTAGCATTCGTATTCACAAGCACGGTGGGCGGCGAGATGTTCTTTGCGCCGAACGACTCCGTTGCCTATGCCGCCAAGAAGAAAAAGAAGAAAAAATCCAAAAAAGGCAAGAAGGGCAAACAGTCGAAAGAGCAATCTTCCGACGATGAGATGGCCCAAGCCTTGGGAGAGGGCGACGGAAAGAAAAGCGGGCAAGTGGATGTCGCCAAGTTGCATGTCGAAAACGACGTTCGTCTTACGTCTCGCGTCGGCCAGAAGATTGACGAATCCATCGACAAGTTGTTCCTGATTCTCGAAAAGTTCCAGGAGCCGACGACCTTCCGTCGCCTTGCGGAATTCTACTGGAAAAAGGCCAGCCGCTTGCAGTTGGACGCGATGCAGGAACACTCGAAAGTCATGGACGAGTGGATGCAGGCCGGTCAAAAGGGCAAACCGCCCAAAGAGCCGGACCCGGTGCTGTGGAATCGTTACAACAACAAGGCGATTGAGGTTTGCCAACTCGTTGAGGAAAGATGGCCGGATTTTGACGGCATGGATGAAATCTACTTCTTCATGGCCTTCAACTACAACGAAGTCGGAAAATCCTCCGAAGGTTTGGTTTACTACAAGCGTATCACCGAACAGTTCCCCAACAGTGCGTTCCTGCCGGACACCTGGATGGCCATCGGTGACTACTACTTCAACAACAACAACGTGTATGACGCCCAACCGGCCTACGAAGAAGTTCTCAAGTTCAAGGACAACAAGGCTTACGGCTACGCGCTGTACAAAATCGCTTGGTGCCACTACAACCTTTCCAAGTTCCGCGACTCGATCGACGCCTTCAAAGCCGTCGTGATATGGTCCGATGAAATGGAACGGATGGGCAAGAGCAATATCCAACTCAAGGAAGAATCTCTCAAAGACTTGGTCATGGCTTACGCCGAAGAAGGCGCCGTGGACGAGGCCGAAAAATACTTCCTGGAAGTCGGCGGCAAGAAATACTTCCGTATGATGTTGGTGCGTTTCGCTACCATCTTGAACGACCAGGGCAAGACCGACGGCGCGATCAAAATCTACCGTCGCCTGATTCAAGAATGGCCGCTGCACAAGGAAAACCCGGACTATCAAATCAAGATCGTCGAAGGGTTTACGACCAAGGGCGACAAGGAAGCGACGACCCAGGAAATCCTCAACTTGGTTGAATTCGCCAAGCCTCCTGAGGAAAGCAAGTGGGTGGCCCACAACATCAAGAAAGAGCCCGAAACGGTGGAAGAAGCCTGGAAATCCGCCGAAAACATGCTCATCAAGACCGTGGTCACCTATCACAAAGAAGCGTTGAAGATCAACGACGAAGGTACTTGGGACAAGACCCAGGAATTGTACGACACCTACATCAAGTACTTCGGCAAGTCCGAAAAGAACTACGACGTTCACTGGAACTACGCCGAGCTGCTGTGGCGTCGCGCCGAGAACGCGGAACAGACCTGGAAGAAATCCGGCAACCCGGAGAGCAAGGCTCAAGCAGCCGACAACATGCGTATGCGCTATCACCGCGCCGGTGAAATGTATACCAAGGTTGTTGAAATGCAGCCCAAGGGCGTGCACGTCAAGGACGCCACCTACAACGCCATCTTGGCCTACGAAAAATTGGTCCACGAGGAAATCGCCGCGTGGGTCACCGACACCAAGAAACGCTCGACTCGTAAGGACAAGAACTACGAGTTAAGCACGGAAGACGCGGCGAAGCAGAAGGAACAGGAAGCTGCCGAAGCCTTGGCTCCGCGCAAGATTTCCGACAATACCGCCGGATTCCTCAAAGCCTGCGGCCTGTACATTCAGAACGTGGACCCGACCAACGCGGAAGACCGCGAGCGTATGGTCAACATCATCTACAAGTCCGCCATCATTTACTACGCGCACAACATGTTCGACGAGGCCGTGGGCCGTTTCGATCTGATCGTGCAGAAGTATCCCAAGCACCGCTTGGCGGAATACGCAGCCAACCTGATTCTGGACTCCTTGAACATCAAGCAGCGCTGGGGCGATCTGAATCAGACCGTGCGCGCCTACCTGAAGAACAAGGCTCTGGTTTCCAAGGCGAAGTTCCGCGAGGACTTGGAAAACCTGTTGGAGAAATCCTCCTTCAAGATGATCGAACTGACCGAGCAGGACAAGAAATGGCGTCAAGCCGCCGAAGAATACCTGGCTTTCGATCAGGAATTCGGCAAGAAATCGCCGCACGCCTTCATTCGCAAGAAAGGCGGCTCCAAGCACCTGCATTTGGCTCTGTACAATGCCGCCGTGCATTACGTCAGCGCCGGAGATTTGTTCGCGTCCATCGAGGTGCAAAAGCGCTTCCTGGAAGAACACAAGACCAGTCCGTACTACGAGGAAATTTTCTACAAGCTGGGTCGTAATTACGAAGCTTTGGCCTTCTACGACAAGGCGGCGGATCAGTACGAACAATACCTGAAGAAGTTCCCCAAGCCGAAGGACGCGGAATACGCGGACACGGCCCTGACCAACGGTGCGCTTTTCTTCGAGGTGCTGGGACAGCCGGACAAGTCCGAGACGATGCGCAAAGCGTATATGTCCAAGCTGAAAACCGAGAAGCAAAAGGACGGCGTTCGTTTCCGTCTGGCCCTGATGTGGTTGGACCACAACAAGCCGGAAAAAGCGGAAAAAGCCCTCCGCGAATACGTCAAGTCCCGCGAGCGTGACATCACTTGGCCGAAGATGGCCGCCGCCGCTACCTCTAAGAAGGGCAAAAAGGACGAAAAGCCCGCTTTGGCCGGTGCGGAAAAAGTGGATAAACGCGGCAAAATCAAAGGCGATCCCAACAACTTCATGCGCGCCCACCTGGAGCTTCGCGAGCTGTACATCAAGTTCAAGAACCAGAAGTCCGTAGACGAGATGGACCGCAAGATCTAT
>CAXXCW010000038.1:0-651325 GCA_963662725.2 uncultured Sphaerochaeta sp. | reverse complement strand
AGGAGCGGCGAGTTTGCAGGTCAGCCTAGCCCTACTGACATCCGGGGATCCTATACGTGGGAAGATGTATCCAATGCCTTTGGTATCCCCCTCTGATCTGTTGGTTGAAGCATTTGGAGCATCTTCAGGTAGTGATAAGGTAAACCTGCTTGAATCCTTGTATCTTGGAAAGGTTCCGGAAGGCCAGGAGATCGGCACTGACTCAGTACGCCTGTTTGTCTCCCTCTATACCCTTTTGCCTCATACTCCTGAGGAAGGGACTCTCCTACCTGCTTCAGCCATAATGGTGCTGAGAAGAGAGGGAAAGGATACCTCCCCTACCTTTGAGGAAGTGGCAGCCAAGGCTGTTGCCGTTGGGGGCCTGTCTGATCATTCTAGCCAGGGAATTGATCCGGGTGATTCAACAACCATTTCCCTTACAGGTAAGACCACATTCAAGGAATTGCTTGATGCGGGGTATCTGCAAGAGGACATTGAAGCTTTGGTGGGTATACCCAAAAGCCTTGCCATGGCGGTAAAGGACTATGCAGCCGAGCAGGGCATTGAGTTCTCTGAGATTAAGGCGAAGCTCGCCTCCCTTACAGCCTATGGCAACTGAGTTGGTTTTTCGAAGTTGGAGGCACCAGGGTTGGTTTCCTGGTGCCCCGGCTAGCATATCAATGGAAGCCATCTCAGACTTGATTCCACAAGAACCCTTTCTTGGCTCCATCTTCTGGAGCAACGGCACAGCCCTTTATCAGGGGTCAATGCTTGGGCTACGCCTGCCTTTCCACATAGCAAAAAGAAATGGATGGGCTAGCTTTGCTGAAAGTAGTTAATGAAACTTGGTTCTATTAGCATTTTCTTGACTTTCAGCTCAGAGGTGCTATCCTAAGTCTGGGTGTATAAAATATTTTCTAACGTGTATTCACCATAGGAAATAGCTGTTCCGATGGGATATCCCTATCCCATGTACACCATATGCAAGGAGGCTCGTATGGATGAAAAAAAGAAAGACCGTGATGGACGTGACACCCTGCCCAAGAAACCACTCACTTCAACAAGTGGTCGCCCAATAGCACATAATGAGAATATACAGACTGCAGGAGTCCGCGGGGGCGTGATGATGCAGGATGTCTGGTATCTGGAAAAGATGAGCCACTTCGACCGTGAGGTCATTCCTGAAAGGCGGATGCATGCCAAGGGCTCCGGTGCCTTTGGAACCTTTACCGTTACCCAGGACATCACCAAATGGACAAAGGCCTCCATATTTTCCAAGGTAGGGAAGGAGACGGAGATGTTCATCCGTTTCTCCACTGTTGCAGGAGAGAGAGGGGCTGCCGACGCCGAACGTGATATCCGTGGTTTTGCCATGAAGTTCTATACCGATGAGGGTAACTGGGATCTGGTTGGAAACAACACCCCGGTCTTCTTTTTTCGTGACCCCATGCTGTTTCCCGATCTCAACCACGCAGTTAAGCGTGATCCCAGGACCAATATGAGATCTGCCCAGAACAACTGGGATTTCTGGTCAATGCTTCCTGAGGCCCTGCATCAGGTGACCATCACAATGGGGGACAGGGGGATACCCAAGTCATTCAGGCATATGAATGGGTACGGCTCACATACCTACTCCTTCATCAATGTGGATAATGAGCGTTTCTGGGTCAAGTTTACCTGTAAGACAGAGCAGGGCATCGAGTTTCTTACCGATAGCGAAGCCGCTGCCGTTGTTGCCCAAGACCGGGAGTCAAACCAGAGGGACCTGTTCGATTCGATAGAGAAGGGTGATTTCCCCAAATGGAAGATGTATGTGCAGATAATGACTGAGGAGCAAGCAAAGAAGCATCCTCATAATCCCTTTGACCTTACCAAAGTCTGGTACCACAAGGAGTATCCTTTGCATGAGGTTGGGGTGTTCGAGTTGAACAGGAACCCTGACAACTATTTCAGTGATGTCGAGCAGGCTGCCTTCAACCCTGCAAACAAGGTCCCCGGCATAGGGTTCTCTCCCTGCCGCATGCTCCAAGGGAGGCTCTTCTCCTATGGTGATGCCCAGCGCTACCGTCTTGGGGTCAACCATTATCAGATTCCTGTAAACAGGAGCAAAGTGGAGACAAACCACTTCCATCGTGATGGTGCGATGCGAATTGATGGAATTTCAACGGATCTGTGCACTACAACCCGAACTCCTATGGAATGTGGAAGGATCAGAACGAACTGGCAGAAGGCCCTTATGATGGAAAGGGTCCCGTCGATCACTATGACTATAGGGAGGATGACGACTTCTATTTCGAACAGGTCGGCAAGCTTTTCAACATCATGGCAGAGGATGAGAAACAGCGCCTGTTTGAGAACACTGCAAGAAACATGGAAGGTACTACTACCCTGGTAAAGAAGCGGCATATCAGGCACTGCTACCTTGCAGACCCAGCCTATGGAGAGGGTATTGCACAAGCTCTGGGGATTCTGATCACAAATGTTGCTATGGATGACCTGTATGGGGCTAGGGGTAGGTTTCCTTGACCTGGTTGGAGGTCTCCAATCAGGGGCGTGTGTTCGCCAAGGCTGGTAGCAACTGCACAGGTGAAAGCATTGTCTTTCACCTGGACTGGTTGCTACTATTTTTTTGGGGAAGTGTTCTGAATCATTTTGGAGTGCTTTCCCGGTGGGAGGATTGAGCGATATGTCTGTAGATAAGCGATACACAGCAGATGTTGAGGTTATCCTGTCACACCGAAGTGACAATGGCTCTGACCTTTGGACTACACCTGATAAGCGCATACTCAAGGGCTCTCCCTTCTCCCTCTTGGAAAGCATCCTGTACTTGATGGAACTGGGCATGGATCCCTCAGAACCTATGATGAAAGATGCTGCTGACCTGCTATTCGGCACCTGGAGGGAAGACGGACGCTTCAAGGTATCCCCACAAGGCGCAATGTACCCATGCCAGACAATCCACACCGCTGATGTACTGTGTCACATGGGCTATGCCTTTGATGCCAGGATACAAAGAACCTTGCAGCATCTGTTGGAAACCCAGTACCAGGATGGAGGCTGGCGTTGCAATAAGTTCAGTTTTGGTCGGGGGCCGGAAACTGAATCTTCCAATCCCTTCCCAACACTTGCTGCCCTCAGCTCTTTCCGATTCAGCACGTATCTCAACAAAGAACCAGCCCTTGATAGGGCTGTGGAGTTTCTCCTGGAACATTGGATCATCAGACGACCCATTGGGCCCTGTCACTATGGAATTGGCTCCCAGTTCATGCAGGTTGAATACCCCTTTCGAACCTACAACCTTTTTGCCTATGTGTATGTGCTATCTTTCTACAACAAGGCAAAGAAGGATAAGCGGTTTCTTGAAGCCTTTGGTGCATTGGAATCAAAGGTGGTCGATGGAATGATTGTGGTTGAGCGAAGTGTTCCAAAGCTGGCCGTCCTGTCATTCTGCAAAAAGGGGAAACCAAGTGAACTGGCAACAAGACGGTATCATGAAATGCTACGCAACCTCGAAATGCTTTGATGCCGAGAAGCCTAAACATCAGGATTACCTGTTGAGGTGTGTTGCTCAGCTGCCCTTTCCTTTATTCCATCATGAACAAGTGGTTTTTCGTTGGGTGTCCGCATGTTTTTGGGGTCCCTATCCTGATCACCGAGAAAAAGGGCTATGCTTGGCTGTTCCTGCATGGCTTAGATGACAGCTGCTTTTTTCTCCAGATTCTTCATCCCATAGTAGAAGAAGAATGCTGTCACCACCGTGGAGATCATGTCAGCAAAAGGGGCAGCAAAGAGGATTCCTTCCAAGCCCCAGAATAAGGGGAATATCAGGATGGCTGGGATGAGGAAGATCACCTGTCTTGAGAGGGTCAGGAACATGGCCGATCGCGGTCTTCCGATGGCCTGGAAGAAGTTTGCCCCGATAATCTGGAATCCAATGAGCGGGGTTAGCATAAACCAGCGTTTGAGCGCGAAGCTTCCAAGTTTGAGGAGTTCTGGCTCCCGGTTGAACATTCCAACAAGTTGGGTAGGGGAAGAAGCGTGTAGCAAGAAAGCCACCCATCACCAGTGCTGTAGCAGCTAAAATACCGAGCTTGGCGGCTTCCTTCACCCTATCGAACTGCCTTGCCCCAAAGTTGAAGCTGATGATGGGCAGAACCCCTTGGTTGATGCCTATGACGGGCATGATAAGCAATGTCTGCAGGCTGTTCACAATACCCATGGCCGAGATGCCAAGGTCGCCTCCGTAGGAGATGAGGCTTTTGTTCAGGACAATGTTGAGCAGACTGTTGGCCAGTTGCAAGGCAAAGAGTGGGATTCCCAAGCTTATGATGGACAATACTAAGGTTTTTTTCAGTCTCATGTTGGAGCGTTTCAACTTGCTTCTGCTCCTTTTGCCAAAGAAGTAGCCTACTACCCATATTGATGCACAGATCTGGCTGATGACGGTTGCTAGGGCAGCCCCTGCCATACCCATATCCAGGACAAAGATAAAGATGGGATCCAGGATCATGTTGATGCCCGCGCCTAGGAACATCGACATCATGGCAATCTTGGGATTGCCGTCAGCTCTGATGAAGTTGTTCATGCCCATGCTCATTACCTGAAATGATGCTCCCATGAAGATGATGCGCATATACTCAGTTGCAAAGGGCATGACATCAGAGCTTGTCCCAAAGATGGTGAGAATCTGAGTTAGGAATACCTGTCCAAGGATGGAGAAGGCAAGCCCTGCTATCAGCAGTAGGCTGAAGGCATTGCCCAAGGCATTTTCTGCATCATTTTCTTTCTTTTGTCCCAGCTTGATGGCAAAGAGTGTCGATCCTCCTATGCCAAAGAGCACTCCCAAGGCGATAAGGAGTATCATGATGGGGAATGATATGGTGATGGCTGCAATGCCATAGGCACCAAGGTCAGCCTTGTTGCCTATGAAGATGCGGTCTACGATGTTGTAGAGTGCATTGGCCATCATGCCGACTATGGCAGGTACAGAGAACTGTATAAGCAGTTTCGATATTTTCTTTTCACCAAGGGGGTTCACTTTTTCCATATTCATTGTGCTCCTGTATGTTCAGGGATGGGTTTCTTTTCTACCTGGTCGACCATCGTCTGCAATCCTGCAAAGATGCACTGGTAGGTCTCATCATCAAGGTCTTCGGTGATGTAGGAATTCCACTGCATGACGCAATTGAGGATATTCTCTTGTTCCTGTCTGGCCTTATCGGTAGGAAAGATGCGGTTGCACCGTTTGTCTTGTTCGTCTTGCTCTTTACGGACAAAGCCTTTGGCGATGAGCGCCTTGATCACCCTAGCTGTTGCTGCCTTGTCAATGTAGAGGTAGGAGGAGAGTTCCTCCTGCGTTTGTCCCTCTTTATGGTACAGGGCGAATAGGAAAGGGTATTCTGCGCTTGTCAGTGCAAATTCCTTCAAGGCTTTGTTGGTAAATATTTGGCTTTGCCTGTGCAGGATGGCAATGAGGCGGCCGATGCTTTGGTTCTTCATAAGGAAAGATATACCTAGAATTAGTTGATATGTCAACCATATGATATCTGTTTTTTTTGTTGGATCCCGTGGTATACTCACAGGTATGCAACAGAAACCTTCCATTGCCATCATGTATGATTTTGACAAGACCCTCACTACCAAGGACATGCAGGAGTACACCTTCATCCCCAAACTTGGTATGGAGGCCCGCTCCTTCTGGGCAAAGGCCAACGCCTTGGCCCAGGAACAGGAGATGGACAGCATCCTTGCCTATATGAAGCTCATGCTCGATGAATCCAAAAGACGAAGCCAGCCTATCAGGCGAAGTGACTTCGTCGCCTTGGGATCGAACCTTGAGTTTTTCCCAGGGGTGCTCTCTTGGTTTGGTGATATAGACAAGCTAGGGCAAGACCTTGGTCTTATCATTGACCACCATATCATCTCATCAGGGTTAAGGGAGATCATTGAAGGGTCTGCTGTAGGTGACCGCTTCAGACGCATCTATGCAAGTGAGTATCTCTATGATGAGAACGGGGTGGCTGTCTGGCCAAAACTTTCTGTCAACTACACAGCCAAGACCCAGTTCCTGTTCAGGATCAACAAAGGTGTGCTGGATGTGTTTGAGGACAAGGAGCTGAACAACTATACCCCAGAGAACAGTCGCCCGGTTCCTTTTACGAATATGATCTACATTGGTGACGGACTTACCGACGTTCCGTGCATGAAGCTGGTAAAGACCAATGGGGGCAAGAGCATTGCAGTGCATAAGCGTGGGGACTTGGAAACCAGTCATAAGCTTATGCGAGAGCAACGAATTGACTTCTTTGCAGAGGCTGATTACAGATCTGATAAGAAACTGTTTTCCCTTGTATCCTCCATACTTTCCAAGATGCAAGCGGACAATCTTCTGGCAATGGAGCATCGGAGGATGGCTTCGGAGGCAGCTGAAACTATGTTGGTCTAGCTTTCTCTATATCTGCCTGTTCGTTAAGAAGTCCTGTACCTCTCCGATGAATTGTAGGGTGCTTTTTTCTATGGATAGTGTCAACGCTTGCTGATCGTCATAATCGGGGGTTTCAACCAGGGTCTTCTCGGTTATGGAGCCTACAGTTTCCTCCACCGGAGAGAGGGGACTCAAATTCCAACCATGTTCTCTGAAGAGCTCTGAGTAGGTCCTTTGTACCTTCTGATTGGCCCCCACCAACCAGATTTCCCACTGGATGCTCTCATGCAAGAAGGCTACGGCAATTTTCAGGTTTCTTTTGATGAGTTCTGGGGGTGTGCAGGTGAAGTAGGTCAGATCCATCTGTCCTTGGTTGATGCCTGATGAGAAGGTAAAGGAGGGATAGTTTGTCTCCAGATGTGTTTTCAGCCCTTTTGCGTAGGACAACAAGCCCCTGTAGGCATTAGGTATGGCTCCTCGTTTCAATTCTTGCTTGTAGATTTCTATCTGCTGATTCAATGTCTCCATGGTGGTATTTCTCCCTGTTAGCCTAGTCCCAAACCTTGTGTTACAAGCGATGCTATCAGGGTCATACCTTGTCTGGTAGGGTGGAGACCGTCGAAGAGCATGCCGTCCCCTTCCTGCATTGGGTATGCACCAAGATCTATGAGGGTTGCCTCCGGATAGCGACCCACTGTCTTTCGGATGGTCCAAGCCAGGTCGTTCTGACTCCAGCTGTGAATATTCACCTCATCAAGGGCTTTGTCAGTACGCTGTAGGGGAGTGCAGAAATAGAGCTTGCTCCCTTGATGGATTTCAATCATCGTTCGTACCAATTGGTCATACGCTTTGCTGAAAACCTCAAGGGTTGCTGGATCTTCTGCCTGTCCAAAGTCATTTGTCCCACCAAAGACAATGATGATGTCCCCACCAAGGCGCCTTTGTCTTGTTTGGGAGAGAAAGCTGGAGGTTGGTGGACGGGAACCGGTTCTGCTGATCCTGCTCCCTGAGTAGGACTCATTCATGATGAGGTGCAGTTGTGTCCCTTCTTTGAGAAGATGCCACCAGGTATGTTCCATGGCCAGCACATCACAGCCCTCTTTAGGATAGAAGACTTCGTTTTCAGGCGGATTGCACTTTTCAAAGGTGGAGATGGAGTCTCCTAGGATGGAGAAGGTTTTCGCTTTCATGAGGGAAGTGTACAAGGCAGAGGTCTCTGAATCAAGCATTGTTAGGTTCCGTTTTGTAGCTCTCTTGTGGTATGCTCCGTTAGAGGAGAAAACATGGATACCAAGATTGCCGTAGTGGAAAAGGGTGCTATCAATAAAGTAGGAGCCTTGTTTGTGGAGGCCTTCGGGCACTCTCCAGCCTTGTTGGTCTCTGATGGAAATACCCTTGGTATAGGTGGATTCGCCCTTATCCAGAGCCTTGAGCAGCAGGGTATAGAGGTGAGGCAGTGTTGCTTTGCCGCTCTCCCACAAGTATATGCTGACGAGCACTCCATCGAGAGGGTTCGTCACTCCCTTTCCCAGGATGCCAGCATCGCGGTTGTCCTGGGATCTGGAACACTCAATGACATTACCAAACGAGCTAGTTCGGAGGTGGACCGCCCTTACATGGTTGTGGCCACAGCTCCTTCTGTCGATGGCTATACCTCCTATGGGGCGGCAGTCTCCATCAAGGGATTCAAGCAGACCCTGCCTTGCAATGCTCCCACGGCTGTTGTTGCTGATACCAATATACTGTGTGCAGCCCCCATGGCCATGATAGGTGCAGGGTTTGGCGACTGCATGGCCAAGTTCACAGCAGGCGCTGACTGGATCGTTGCCGACCAACTTGATCTGCATCCTATACGCGAAGATATCTGGACTATGGTGCAGACTCCCCTCAGGAAAGTCTATGCAGCGCATAAGGAAATTGCAAACAGGGAGGCTCGGCCTGTCGGACTGCTCTTTGATGCCCTCTCTGCAAGTGGGTTTGCCATGCAGGTCATGCATGACTCCAGGCCCGCCAGTGGGGCAGAGCATCTCATCAGTCACATCTGGGAGATGGAGCATCTGCAGAAGGATGGTCTTCCTGTAAGCCATGGCTTTAAGGTTGCTGTGGGCACCCTTGCCATGAGCTATCTGTATGAGATGTTTCCGAGGATGGATCTCTCTTCCATCATGCAAAGACCAGCTGAGAGCTGGGCTGAAAGAGAAGAAGCCATAAAGCAGTCTTTCTCTTTCGCTCCTGCCTTGCTCGATCAGATACTTCCGATCGCAAGGAGCAAGTTTCTCTCTGACGATGCTCTGATAAAGCGAAGAAAGGCTATCCTCATCGCCTTACCCCATATATTGCGCCGTTGTTCGGTACAGCTTCCTCCCTTTAGGGAGTTAAGACAGGCAATGGCAGAGGTCTCTTGTCCCCTTAGCTATTCGGATATCAACACTACAAAGGAAAACTTCTTGCATGCAATACGGGCAGCCCAGATGATCAGGAACCGGTATACCCTGCTTGACCTCCTGTATGAGGCGGGCTTCCTGGAAGAGGCGCTGGGGGCTTTTGATCATAATATTTTCTAAATGAGGCAATTGCCGAGGGCTTTGGTTTGTATTTTCCTGGTATGGTGCTAGAATTGATGTAATACAAAAGGAGAATCGCTGTATGCATCCTGTAATTGGAATAAACCTACCAAACAAGACTTCGTTTGGAAACCTTGATGAAACCCTTCGCCAGATCAAAGGCGATGGCTTTGATGCTGTCGAGATTAATATTGAGTCCTATCCCCTTATCATCGGGGGAGAGATATGTTGGGATTGGGTGGAGCTTCTCAAGACAGCTTTGAGAAAGCAACCCTTTACCTACACAGCCCATATAGGACGGGGCTTGGATCTTCGCTCGCTTGGTGATCATGCGTACCACACCAAGGTGCTCAACGCTTCCCTTCAGATTTGTAGTGAACTGAATATGAAGGTACTGGTCTTGCACTACGAGGTGAAAAGTCAGAACCAGGTAGCCGAACAGCAGTTTCTTGAGGCACATAGGAAGGCAGCCCAATTGGCTGCAGAGTTGGGTGTTGTCATCTGTGTGGAGAACATCGAGGTGGAGCTTGTCGAGCCCGTTGTTGAGCTGGCAAAAGCGATAGACCATCCCCATCTCAGGTTGAACCTCGATACCGGACATGCATTTTTGGCGGCAAGCTACTATCAGTTCGATTTCCTCAAGGCTGTGGACATTATGGCACCATATCTTGGTCATGTTCATCTGAATGACAATACAGGGACGTTTGAGCCCTTAAGGATCACCAACAGGACAGTCTACGATGGACTTCCCATGGGGTATAGGAGGGAATTCGGCAGGGGTGATATCCACCTTCCCCCCTTCTATGGGAAGATTCCCTTTGCAGAAGTTTTCTCCCGTATTCTCCCACATTATAAGGGTATATTTATCTGTGAGTATATGTCCGAAGATTTCGGGCCCTTGAATAAGAAGATTCAGGAGCAGGTTCGTCTTGCGCTAGAAGGATCAAAGGCCTAGAGCTAGTCCCATCATCATGGTAAAGGCGTGCGGTGCGTTGCTGACAAAGCTACGCACCCCCTCTGTGAAGAGGTAGCGAAGCAACTGTGGTGAAGGGGTGAGCGGACAGACCTGCAACACCTTATCATGCTCATGAGTAATCTTTAGCGCTTCTTGCAGAAATCCTGAGGGCAGAGGGGATTTCAACCCTTCTTCCTCCATGGAGGCAGGGAAGTGTATCTGCACCTCTGCTATTCCCCTGAAATCACTCTCTGCCAATGCATGAAAATGGGTTACAATCGCTTCAGGGGAACCAGAACACCATGTCATGGTTTGGGCCTGGGGAAGCAAGGTTTGGACTTTCTGGCAGAAGGTTTGCTCCTTATGGACAAAGCGGACCCTGTCCAGAACGTCAAATTTTCTGAGCATGGTGATGACCGCTTCAAGGGGAGCTTCCTTGATCTCAAGATAAAGCTGGCGTTCCTTCCTTGTTTGCATTAAAGCCAGTATCTCTGATAGTAGGGGAACTCGTTCTCCCCCTCCCAAATCAATGTTTTGCAGTTCGGCAAGGCTCATCTCAGCCAATGGCTTGGATAGCAGAGCGCCATCGCCTTTGCCTGTCCGCTTGAGGCTTTCGTCATGGCAACACATGAGGGTCCCATCGGCGAGTTGGCGTACATCAGTCTCAGGTATTGCACAGGGGAATGCCCATGCATGCAGCATGGCCGGAATTGTGTTCTCATATATTTCATCCATACCTCCCCTGTGGGCCTGGAAATGGTATGTCTGTTCATTGTGCATAGGGGCCTCTTGTATGAATAATGAAAATGTATCAATAAGCTGTAAGGAATATAAGTACCAATCAATAAAGAAGATAAAAGAAAAGGAACAGCGAATGTTGTGAAGTGATGCGAAAAGACAGATGCCGGATTCATCTGAATCCGGCATCTTGAATCAGATAAGACTACTTCATCAGGACGTTCTTGACAAACTCTGCGATCATCAGCGTCTTGTAAGGGGCAGGGAACCATGCCAGAGCATTTGCTGCGCGGTCTGCTTCTGTAAGAAGGGTTCCGCTGAGCTCAATGTCAGTACGGGCAGGGTAGGCACCGAGCATCTCGTACTTCTTCTGCTGCTGTTCCTTGCTGGTGATGTGGGCGATGTATACCAAGGCCGCTGCCTTGTGAGGAGCGTTCTTCAATACCCCCATGGTATCACCACCACCGGCGGCTCCCATCGTGGGGATGTACATCTTTGCTCGTGCAAAGAGGTTGCCCTTGTTCATCATATCCTTTACGTTGTCATCCCAACCGAAGGTCATGGCGATCTCGCCATCGTTGAGGCGGATGATGGAGTCGTTGTTGGAAACGGTGAATGTAAGCTTGTCCTTGCGTGAGTAAGCCCAATCCCAAGCCTTGTCCCAGTTTGCAACCTTGGAGGGTACGACCTCAGAATCGCCGACATACTTCTCAAGGCCACCGGTGGTCTCCTTGATCAGGGTATGGACGAATGACTGGCCTGATCCTCCCTTGGAAGGATCGTTGAATCCGAACTTCTTCGGGTTTGCATCAATCCAAGCCTCAAGTTCCTTCCAAGTCTGTGGCGGGTTTGAAACACGCTGTGGGTCATAGAGGATACCTGTCTGGTTGCGGTGGAACGGAGCAAGGTAGCCATTGG
Source organism: uncultured Sphaerochaeta sp. (assembly GCA_963662725.2). GTDB lineage: Bacteria > Spirochaetota > Spirochaetia > Sphaerochaetales > Sphaerochaetaceae > Sphaerochaeta. The sequence goes on along the minus strand of CAXXCW010000038.1, from coordinate 639,747 downwards.
TCATTACCCCTTCCTGCACCTTCCAAAGCGATGGGGCAAGCTTGTCTGCATCGGGGATGATTCCCTTGATCGGACCGAAGAAGAGGTCCAGATCCATGGTATTCTTCACCCACTGCCCACCGACGATCATAGCATCAATGGTGCCGACTTTGTTGTCCTTTTCCGAGATTGCCTTATTGAAGTTTGCTGTCTGGTCACCAATGATGAGATTCACCTTGATGCCATACTTCGCTTCAAAATCAGCAGATGCTTCCTTGAAATAATCAGGGAAGTACCAGGCATAGAAAGTTACCTGTCCTTCTGCTTTCGCAGCTTCCACTATCTGGTCCCAACTTGCACTTTGCAAGTCGATTTCCGCTTTAGGGGCCTCTTTAGCACCTGCAGCGAAGACCATGGCGGATGCCATGACAAGAACGAGAACCACTACCAAGATCTTTTTCATACACAATACCTCCTTGTTTTGTGTAACAGCATCACATTTTGCCAAGTGATGCTGAAAGATAATCGGACTTGAGAAATCTCTCCACTATAAAAAGCATGATGATGTTTGGTGTCATCATCAGAAGTGACACAACCGATGCATTGGTGCGGATGAAATTATATCCCATGAACGAGTACAGGATTGTCGGGATGGTCTCAAAGGTCGGGGTCCCGATGATGAAGGTCAGGTTGAACTCCTCAATGCTGGTGGTGAAGGCGAATATCATACCAGCTATGAGCCCTGGCCTGATCATGGGCAGAAAAATGTCCTTGATCTTCACAAACGTCCCTGCCCCAAGGTTTTCTGCAGCATCGATGACGTCCTGGGGTATGGAGGCGAAACTTGTGGTCATCACTCGTATCATATAGGGCATGCTCATCAGGGTGTGGGCCAGGACCAGGCCGAAAAAGGTCTGGCTGAGTCCCATCAGATTGAAGACACGACTGAGGAAGAGGGCGACGACCATGCCTGGCATGATCATGGGGAGCAACACCACCAGCATAAATATCTTCTTGCCGGGGATGTTCTTTCTGCCCAGCACATAGCTGGTGGGAAGCGAGAGTAGGAAGGAGAGGATCACTGCCAAAGGCGCGATGCTGTAGCTGGTCCTCAATGCCCTGGCGATATTGGTGTAGTTGAAAACATATTTCCACTGCTCCAGGGAGAAACTGGGAGGAATCAGGTTGGGATACGACCAGGCATCATCAGGGTTGACCAGTGACCACATGATGGCCATAAAGATGGGAATACCTACCCACAAGAGCTGGACGATGACAAAGAAGAGGGTAATCATCAGGTAGAAGCGTTTTTTCCGTCGTTTCTTGATCAGGTGAAGGGGCATTGCCATTGTCTTGTCCATGTCATTCACCTCCCTGTACAAGTTCTGCAAACCGCGAATATGCCCAAATGACAAAGAAGGTGGTTACAATGATTATCACCCCAAGGACAGCTGCCTGGTTCCACTCCTGGTAGAGGTTCGCCATGATCTGCATCCTGTTTGCAACCGATGAGGGATAGACCGGACCTGCTACGCTGGTGATGGGGAAGTCCCCGAATGCCCTGATGAACATGAGTATCATGGCAACCAGAATACCCGGCATAGCCAGGGGAATGTAGATTCTGAAAAGCACCGACCAATACCCAGCCCCCAGATTCTTGGCAGCATCGATGGTATCGTCACGAATGGAGGATATGGCTGACATGAGGATCAGGAGCACAAAAGGAAGGTTCTTCCATATCTGAATGGTGATGACTCCCCAGCCAAATGAATCGTTGAGCATCCGTAGCGGCTCATTGATGATGTTAAGGCGCATCAGGGTAGTGTTTATCAGGCCGTGGTAGGAGATGAGGTTCAGTATGAGAAAGGAGGCAACAAGGGCGGGGATGAACAGGGGAACCTTGATGATGGACCCCAACACACCCTTAGCCGGCCCGCTCTTGCGGAAGAAGAGGGCCAGAGGAAAGGAAACCAGAACCGTCCCAACCGAGCTTAGGACCCCCATGCGCAGGGAGAAGAGCAGGGAGTCCATCGCCTCGCGGGAGCCTAGGATGGACTTCCAGTACCCGAAGGTAAAGCCTGACGGCCCCATCATGTTGAAAAAACCCAGGCTTTGCAGGACTGTGATGACAATTGAGGATCCAATGAAGAAAACGATGAAACCAACGCCTGGGATGAGCATCAGGATGATGAAGGGGGTCATCTTGTCTTTCTTTTTCATCCCTACCCCCTCAGTATGCTGAAAGCACGGTCAGATATGCCAAACGATACACTGTCTCCGGCAACTATCTTGGCCTCGTCATCAGACTGGGCACGCATCTTGTGCCCTTTTACCTCGATGAAAAGGTCGGTGATGTCCCCCATGAACACAGCCTGCAGTACTTTTCCGGAAATCTGGTTTGTACTTGCGCGGTCACGGATCTTCATATCCTCGGGTCTCCAGCTGAAGTGTATGGTTGCCCCTTTTTGGGGGATCTCCTGGCCTTCTGCATTGATGAGGAGTTTCCCAAATGGGGCTTGGACGGTGCATCTGCTTCCCTCGACCTCGAGGACAACCGCATCGAATATGTTTGCCATGCCGATGAAGCCGGCTACAAACCGTGTCTCAGGATGGCGGTAGATGGAGTAGGGATCGCCCATCTGCTCGATCTTTCCCTGTCTCATTATGACAATGCGGTCCGATATCGCCAAAGCCTCATCCTGGTCATGGGTGACGTAGATGGCAGTGGTTCCCAACCGTTTCTGCATCTCTCGAATTTCCACCCGGACCTGGACACGGAGTTTAGCATCAAGGTTGGAAAGCGGCTCGTCAAACAGGAGCACTTCAGGTTCTGTTACAATGGATCTGGCAAGGGCCACTCGTTGCTGCTGGCCTCCCGAAAGCTGTCCCGGTTTCCTGTCTCCCAGCTCCGAAAGGCTGAGCATCTCCATGACGCGTTCGATCTTCCCCTTTTGTTCTGAGGTGCTCATCTTGCGCATCTTCAGGCCGAAGCTGATATTGTCCCAGACACTCATATGCGGAAAGAGGGCATAGCTTTGGAAACACATGGCGGTGTCACGCTTGTTGGGAGGGACATTGTTCATGATCCTGTCCCCAAAGTAGACTTCCCCTTCATCTGGATAGTAGAAGCCTGCTATGGTACGCAAGGTTGTCGTCTTCCCACAACCTGAAGGCCCGAGAAGGGTTACAAACTCTCCGTCTGCGACGTCCAAGTCGATATGATCGACTGCTACCACGTCGTCAAAGCGTTTTACCAGATTTGTCAGTGTAAGTGTTGCCACGCGAAATTCCTCCTTAGGAATAGGGGACTGCAGAAAAGCCTTTTTGACGTTTCAGATATGATAACGTTTTCAAAAAATATCTCTGGAAACAATGTGTACTAGTATCAGGACAAGTTAATTTGCACATTTCTCGATAGTATTCAAAGCTTGCATACATTTTTGAAAAAACAGTATGAATGACCTATTTCCTATACTGAAAAAGGCTTGTATTGTATAGCGCGCATAAGATTAGGTAAATCCTACTGTTTTCATACGAAAGCCTACGATTAAGAGTATCATGAAAACGTTATTTGTCAACAATGATACGTGATATTTTTCTTTCTGTTTCTTTGAATATTGCATGCTATAACGTTTTAGCATGCAATATTCCAATGCAAAGGCCAACAATGCAAAGAGTTGCTTGGAGTAGAGCTGGACAGTGCCATGCAGGACTGTCTTCTCAGCACTATCGAGTGGCAGCGGCAGGCTCCCCCTTAGCCTGAAGACTATCCAAGAAGTTCCCTGCTTTCCCTGAGTTGTTGCAAAAGCACTTCCTGGGAAGCCTGTTGGGTCTCACTGCTAAAGGGTTCAAAGGAGAGATACCCATCATAGCCTCCCTCTAGCAAGGCCACAGCTTGTGCTTGGCTTGTGAGGATATCAGAAGGGGAAAGCAGCACCCTGTCATTATCCATTATGCTGCCTTTGGGTTTCTTTTCTACAACTGCCGAGAGATGCATAAGTCCTGTCTCCTGTGGGTAGTACTCCTTCTCTTCTCCAAGGTAGTGGTGGAAGGTGTCATGGACGAGTTTGTAGTGAGAGCCCCTTCCTGATTCCCTGATGGCCCTAAGCGCTTCTTTTTTTGTACGGAGGCTACTCTCTGCAAAACCTAGGGGCTCCACATAGCCAAGCAGCCCATACTCCCCAAACATGTCTGCATAGGTTATCAGTGCTTCAACACACCTTTCGTGCCACTTGCTTCTGTCTTCGTCTTCAGCAATACCATTTACAGGGCAGAGGACAATTGCATCACAGCCTAGGGCTTTCCCTACTTTGAGAAGCTCCTCCAGCTCTTTCTTGTGTGTCCCTGGATTTTCATTGAACCGCTGCAAGGCATTGATGGTTGCAATGTGCAAGCCTGCAACCGAAGCGGCTTGTTCAACCTGAAGGGGTTTCAGATCATCGGTGACTGATCTTCCTCCTAGGTCGTTTCGCAGTTCCACAGCTTGGAAATTGGCCTTCTTTGCCAATGTAAAAAACTCCAGTACTCCCAGATGGGGAGCTATTATCCTATTCAGGGCAAATTGTTGAACTTTCATGGGGGCCTCAATCATTTCAGATGGTTTCATTCTAGCACCGCTTGCTGGCCTGTCAATGTCTGAACAAGCCCTTGGGGTGGAATAAGGAAGATTTGGGTTCTCCAATTTGAAAACGTTATTAATAGGGAGTGCCGTATTTTAATTAGCTGAAGCATCAATTTTCTCTTGAAAAAAAAGGAAAGGGTAAAAGTTTGACAAATGTCAGAATCGGTGCAATCATTAAGATATGATAACGTTTTCAACTTGAGAAAGGTGAAATGTGTTCGTAGGTAATGGGGAGAAGGGAAAGGAGAGGATAAGGCAAAGAGGTTCGACCCGTCACTGAAGGGATCAGGCCAAAGTGAGTTCTTTCTTTGGCACGGAAATAAAATTGGAGGATTGAAATGAAAAAACTGTTCGTTGTTCTGGCTGTCGCATTGATGGTCGTCTCTCCATTGGTTGCACAGGCATCCGGTGAAACCGAAGGAAAGAAATCGTATCAGACATTGCAGATGTACACTGCCCTCGATACGGAAGAGGCCCAATACTACCTTGACGTGTTTCAGAAGAGCACTGGCATCAAGGTTGAGTATGTTCGCATGAGCTCTGGTGAAGTGCTTGCAAGAATTGAGGCTGAGAAGTCCAATCCTCAGGCAAGCGTCTGGTTTGGTGGATCCAACACTGACCACATCAACGCCAAGTCCAAAGACCTGCTCACCCCCTATAAGCCTAATACTGATTTTGAGCTTGCCCCCATGCTCCATGCTGACGACTACAGCTGGAATGGGTTCTATACAGGAGCCATCGGGTTTGTGTCCAACACCGATTTCCTGAAGAAGAACAATCTTCAGCCACCCAAATCGTGGGATGACCTGTTGAACCCTGTCTACAAGGGTCAGGTTGAGATGGCATACCCCTATACCTCCGGCACCGCTTATACCACATGGGCAACCATCATTCAGATGAAGGGTCTCGAAGGCGCACTGGATTGGTGGGAGAAGTTCAATCAGAGCATCCACCAGTACACCAAGAGTGGAACAGCATGTATCGCACGTGCTGGCCTTGGAGAGTGTGCAGTTGGTATCTCTTTCTCTCATGACATCATGGCAAAGGGAATTGCAATGGGGTACCCATTGGTAATCTCCTTTCCCGAGGAGGGCACAGGCTATGAGGTCGGTGGCGTTTCCATGATCAGGGGAGCAAAACAGGTTCCAGAAGCCAAGATCTTCATGGACTGGTGTTTCACCGAGGAAGCTCAGAACTTGTTCATCAAGTATTCACGTCTTCCTGTCAATCCTAAGGCAATCGTTGCCGAGGGAGCTGTCAAGCTCTCTGACATCAAGCTCATCGACTATGATGCAGTGAAGATGGGCATGGCCAAGGACGAATACGTCACAGCTTGGAGAGACAGGATCGGCAAATAGCGGTCACTGCAAGAGAATCGGGGTGCAATCCCTTGTACATGCTGTGCAGTCGGTTTGCACCCCTTAGTTTTGAGGAAAACGAATGAAAAAGTTCAAATTCAGTAATACGACTCGGGTAAATGACCTTAGGAAGATGCTTGGAGAACCCTTTTTGATGCTTGCAATCCTTGTGGTTTTCTATTTGCTCATCGTATTTGTCATTTTTCCCATCTACCAGGTATTCAAGACCAGCCTTTCCTTAGAGGGGTCTCTGAGCCTCAAGAACTACAGTGAGGTGCTCAGCCGCTCCTACTACATCAGGCCTCTGATAAACAGCATGGTGCTGGGCGTGCTGGTAGGTACCATAGGGACAATAATTGGGTTTACCTTCGCCTATGCGATAACCCGTACGCCAATGAAAGGTAAGGGCGCCTTCCGTATGATAGCAACCTTTCCCATGGTCTCCCCTCCGTTTGTCGTAGCCTTGGCGTGTATCTTGTTGTTTGGCCGTTCAGGCTTCTTTGCCGGAGCGATCGGAAACATCTACGGCCTGACCGGATTGGTCATTGTTGAGGTCATCGCATACTCTCCAACAGCCTTTTTGGCTCTGGTAGGGGTGTTGCAGGCTATCGACCCAGCCCTTGAAGAGGCCGCCATGGATTGCGGGGCATCAAGACTGAAGATATTCAGAACCATCATATTGCCTTTGGCTACTCCCGGGGTGGTCAGTGCATGGTTGTTGGTGTTCATCCAGTCCCTTGCTGACTTTGGAAACCCTATGATCCTTTCTGGGGACTTTTCTGTCCTCTCTGTGCAGGCCTATCTGCAGATTACCGGGATGTATGACCTGGCACGAGGGTCTACCCTGGCAATCTTGCTGCTCATCCCCACTGTTGTCGCTTTCTACCTGCAGAAATATCTGCTTTCAAAGAAGTCCTATGTGACTGTGACCGGCAAGCCCACCTCAGCGACCATCAAGAATTTGGAATGGTATATCAAGGCCCCTGTCTATGCCGTATGCATTTTCTTTGCTTCCGTGGTGCTGCTTTTCTACGGAATGGTCATATGGGGATCCTTCCAGAAACTCTGGGGAGTGGACTCATCGCTCACTTTGCGTAACTACACGCAGATGTGGAAGATGGGCAAGGGCTATATTGTGGACTCCCTGATCATCTCAGCGATTGTCACGCCAATAACAGGGGTCCTGAGCATGTTCATAGCATACCTCACAACCCGCAAACAGTTTCCAGGGAGAAACTTCATCGAGTTCTCCTCCATGCTCACCTTTGCCGTGCCTGGTACTGTAGTCGGTATCGGATACATCCTCGCATTCAACACCCCATCGCTTCTGATGCCAGTCACCCTTACAGGGACAGGGTTCATCATCATGATCCTGTTGGTGTTCAGGAACCTTCCGGTTGGCATTCGCAATGGGGTGGCGGCGATCCAGCAGATAGACCCTTCCATCGAGGAAGCCTCGATCGACTTGGGGGCAGACAGCAGTCTCACGTTCCGCAAGATTACGCTGCCGATGATCACCCCGGCGTTCTTTTCAGGTCTGGCAAACTGTTTTGTCCGTTCCATGACGGCGATCAGTGCGATCATCTTTGTGGTATCCGGAAAATGGAACCTCATAACCGTTGCAGTTCTCGGGTTTGTCGACAACAGCCAGTATGCACAGGCAGCTGCAATGAGCCTGTTGCTCATTGCCATTGTCCTGATCGCCCTTGGTCTCATCAAACTGTTTACCGATAAGATGGGAAGGGGCATGAACTCCTCCTCAATCTTGGAATAGGAAAAAACCATGAAAGAAAATTATTTGGAATTGAAAAATCTGGCAAAGTCTTTTGGTAAGGGGGATGACACCTTCTTTGCCGTTGACCATATTGATCTTGCGGTCAAGGAGGGGAATCTTGTCACCCTGCTCGGGCCTTCAGGGTGTGGCAAGACAACCACGCTCCGTATGATAGCAGGGTTCCACACACCTACCGGTGGTGATGTGCTCATCGATGGGACAAGTGTCAACAACATCCCTCCCAACAAGCGTCCGACGGCGATGGTATTCCAGAACTATGCACTGTTTCCCCATATGACGGTGTTTGAGAATATTGCCTATGGCCTTCGAATCCGTAAGGAGAGTCATGGGGAGGTAGATAGGAAGGTCAACGATATCATGAACCTCATTGGTCTTGAGAACCTTGGGGACCGCCAGCCTCGCCAGCTTTCTGGTGGGCAGCAGCAGCGCGTCAGCCTCGCCCGTGCCATGGTGATGGAACCTAAGGTGCTGTTGTTCGATGAACCGCTGTCAAACCTCGATGCCAAGCTGCGTGTCTCGACAAGACTGGAGATTCGAAAGCTCCAGCAGCGGGTGGGGATAACCTCTGTCTATGTGACCCATGACCAGGAGGAGGCGATGACGCTCTCTGACCAGGTTGTGATCATGAACAAGGGCATTATCGAGCAGATAGGTTCTCCGGCTGAGATCTATAGCCATCCTGCCAACAGGTTTGTAGCCGGTTTCATAGGGAAGGCTAACTTCCTCGAATCGGTGGTCGAGAAAATCACTGACGAGCAGATACTGGTACGATACCAGGGTAAGCTGATCGCTGCTCCACGATGGGACAAGAACATCAAGGTCAATGACAAGGTTGAGGTTGTCGCCCGCCCTGAGTCGATCATACCTGAACTACCCTCGGAGGATCTGGTGGAGGGACTGGTTGCGGACTCGGTGTATTTCGGATCGCAGATGCTGTATGAGGTTGAACTTCCTGATGGAAAGATGTTGCAGATAGAGGTGGCTGATCCCCAGTACCATGTGCAGTTTGAACGAGGACATAAGGTCGGACTCTCCTTCAAGGATAGAAGCCTCCACCTATTGCCCGTAAAGGAGAAGTAGGATGCAGTATGATATTGTCATGATAGGTCATATCTCACAGGACATTATGATCGATCACCTGAAAAACAGGTTGGATCTTGTGGGAGGGGCTGTTGTCTACTCCTCCTTTTCCGCTGCTGCCTCGGGGGCCAGGGTAAAGGTGGTGACCAAACTCTCCAAAGAGGATGGCTACATCCTAGAGGCTCTCAAGCGGGATGCTATCACGTGGCAGGTGTGCCCTTCCAAGGCGAGTACCTCCATCAAGAATATCTACTATACCGCCGACAAGGAACGACGTGATGTGTTCCTTATCTCCCAGGCTGATCCCTTTACCCTGGAAGAGGTAACAGGTGATGAAACTCGTATCTTCCACCTTGCTGGATTATTCGGTGGTGAGGTCCCTGAGACACTCATAAGGCCCCTGTCAAAAAAAGCAGAGGTTGCTATGGATGCCCAAGGGGTCCTGAGGTGCCTGGATGAAGAGGGCAATCTTGTCTTCAGGGACTGGGAAAACAAGAAGGTACTGCTTCCCTTCATCAAGTACTTCAAGACTGATGCCGCTGAAGCTGAGATCCTGACAGGCCTGTCCGATCGTGAAGCTGCTGCAAAGCTTCTGAACAAGTGGGGAGCAGAGGAAGTCATGCTGACACACAACACCGAGGTGATGGTCTGTGCAAGGGGCGAGATCTTCACTGCCCCCTATACCCACAAGACCAACGAAGGCCGTACAGGACGTGGTGACACCACCTTTGCAGCATATCTTGCTTGGAGGAAGGATCACTCACCCAAGGAAGCGACAGCCTATGCTGCGGCCCTCTGTTCGATGAAGATGGAGGTTCCGGGAACTTTCAAGGGGAGTGTGGAGGATGTGCTGAAGCGGATGAGAGAGGATGCGAAGTAAGAGAAACAGGCATATCCATAAGAAGCTCACCGTTCTGATTCAGGACGGTGAGCTTCAGTCATTTACCTAATTTCACTGGAGTTTGCAATATCTTCACTACTGAGCTGATTAGGGGACTAGTAGTAGTGGCAACAACATAGCTGTTTTATTGCACTTCGGTTTCATACTTTCTTTCAGGCCAAATCTTCACATCCTTATCAAGCATCCATGTATGTTGTTCACGGTAATATCTGGTAGTGGGAAGCCATTTGTCATTGGGTAGATGAGGGATCATCCAGATGTAGTACATTGCATATCCTGCTGCTGCAACCTGTGAATGTGTTGTGTTCGGAGATATGAGCGATGTGTCACAGTTTTTTACTACATGAGCATCCTCATCCAACAAGGAGACCCCAAACCCCTGAGAAGGGAACATCCTGTAATGGTAGATTTCGGGATGAGGATGATCATGGGGCGGATATGAAGACCATTTGCCAGGATGGTTAATGACTTCCCCTAAGACCATATTGCTGTAAGGGGCAATCTCCCCATCGAAAACAGTCCGCACAGTTCTGTTTGAAGCCTCATTCAACACTCCAGCTCCAAAAACATCACTTCTGACATTCTTTTCATCATATATTTTTGGAGGGAACTCAGTATCATTTTCGCAACGTTCGACACATACTTGAGTTTTTCTGTGAGCTTTTATTGTGACTGATGTTGTCCTGTCGACATGCAGGACTTGGGGTACTTCGTCTAGGAAGCTCTCTCTCTTAGCCAGATGATTTACCCCCTCCACAGTAAAGGTTATTTCTCCAAAAATAAGAAGGAATGCTCTCTCTAAGGGTAGGTCACAGTTGTACACATCCCCCTTTTCCATTGCGAGGATTCCAAAATCAAGAAGCATATCATGATGGGTGCCGTCCAATTCAGTAATGGAATTGTACCCATTTGTAAAGTCTCTCTCATGTTTTACTATCATTCTAACTCCTCCTTCCTTAGTGCTGCACGCAATAGTGCGCTTACGCTTCGTACTAGCAGCCTTCACACTATCTCACATTCGGTACAGTCACACATCCATCAGGGAGGATCAGGACCTCAGGCTCTTGTACTCCATTAGCCCTTGCCTTCTCCAATGCCCTGTCCACAGCCTCCTGCAGATTGTGCACTGGTTCAATGAAAAGGCCCTCTAGGGTACCATCCTCTAGAGTGGTGAGGCCCTGTACCTGCATCCTTTGGGAAATTGCTGCCATCTTTGCCGCCTTGTGGTAACCAAGCTTGTATCCCTGCCTGATCTTGCTGATAGCCTTCTCTGGAGTCTCAGCGCTGCCCAGCAGATCAGCAAACTCCTCATCTCCCAAGCCCTCCCTGCACGAGGAGACCAGGATGAGGGTTCCTCCGTCCTTGGTGGCAAGGGCCCCGTTGTCTATCGCCTTCTGTGACTGGTAGAGATTTATGTCCATGGGGAACTTCGCAACAGAGACCACCACATCTGCCTTGTGCGGGATGTCCACACAGAATATCTCCTTGGCCACCTTCACAGCGGCGTGGAAGGACTCGATCAGGTCTCCACTTGCAGCAGAGGCGACTTTTTGTTCCTTGTCCAATACGGTCATCAGGGAAAATATGGGAGCCTTGATATGGTCAAGTGCATCCATCATGTCCTCATGGACAGGATTCCCTTCCAAAGCAAGGGAGTGTGCCTCGTTGCTGAGGGCAAGCTTATGGTTTTCGGTAATCGTCTCATAACTTGCCACTCCGGGTAGGAATGCCTTGCGACCACCGGTAAAACCAGCAAAGTAATGCGGTTCCACACTTCCGGTGACTATGATCCTATCAGATGCGAAGAGTCGCTTGTTGAGGATTATGGGTGTCCCGTTCCTTGTATCGCCCAAGTGGATGAGATCCTCTTTTTGCTTGGAGTCGTGGGACACACAGCATGGTTGTAGTCTCTGCTTGTATTTCCCCAGAAGCTGTTCAAGCTCATGCTCTGTAGCCCCACGGTGTGCCCCTGTTGCTATGAGGATGGTTATATGCGTATCTTCGATCTTATGCTTTTCCATAGCAGGCAGCAGCGACCCAAGCATGGCGGGCGTCGGGGTGGGGCGGGTTGCATCATTGATGATGATGAGCACACTTCTCGCCCCTTCCAGGAATGCATCAAGCGACTCTGACCCAATGGGGTTTCTGAGGGCATGTGTGATGATGTCCCTATTCGTTGTATCCAGGTCGTTCGGCTCAAATACACCCAAGAGGTTGCTTGTGGCAACCTCCAGGGAGAGAGTCTCTTGTAGATAAGGAAGCGTTATATGTTGCACGGCTTCTCCTGAGCTTGGCTTTTCATCTTGAGATTGCGCTCATAGGCCTTTTCCATGGCTACGATCAGAGGCAGTCTCTTTCCTGCAAGGAAGCGGACCATTGCTCCTCCTGCGGTACAGATATAGGAATATTTGCTCAGGTCGGTGAACTTTGTCGCCGCTGTGATGGTGTCCCCACCTCCTACAACGGTATACCCCTTTGCATCAGCGATTGCTCCCCAGAGCTCCTTGGTTCCCTTTTCCCATCTGGGATCCTCATAGACACCGGCAGGTCCGTTCACAAAGACCGATCCTGCTTTGAAAATCTCCTTTTGAAAGCGTTCAATTGTCTTTTGGCCTATGTCGGGGAAGAGCTTCTTCTGGAGTTCCTTATTTGTAGCCACTTCTGTTGCATCAATCTCGGCCCTTTGCCCGTCTTTTTCATAGGCGAGGTCCTCGGGAATGAGGAACTTGTCCTCCCACTCCTTCAAAAGGCCTCTGGCCTCATCGACGAACAGCATGAGATCCCTGTCCTTGAGGAACTTGGTTGTTGCCTCCCCCAGGTCAACACCTTGTGCAAGGAGCATGACCAGGCCGGTGATCCCTGTGGTAAGGATCTTGTCAGCACTTTTCTCACTCAGCACATTTCGCATCATGCCAAAGGCATCGGAGATCTTCCCTCCGCCCAGGACAAAGATGCACGGCCTTGCAGGAGTTGCCGCCACGTTGGAGAGGGCGGTGTACTCGGCTACCAGCTGCCTTCCCCCTGCGGTGGGAAGCAATTCTTGGAAAGCTACCATCGAGGGGGCACTTCTATGGGCTGCTGCGAAGGCATCATTTACATAGAGGTCTGCTATCGGGGCAAGAGCGCGGACAAGCCAGGTATCGAGCATCTCTTCCGGGGCGAGCTTCACTTCCTTCTCAAAGGCCGTTATCTCCTCTGAAAGGTAGCGAAGATTCCCCAGCAGGACAGCCTGTCCTTCCTTCAGGCCTGTTACCCTCTCCACCGCAGCTTGCCCACACACATCATCAATATATGCGATGGGATAGCCGGTATACTTCTCTAGGAAGGCGGCGTGTTCGGCAAGGGGGATGAGGTTCTGGTAGTCAAGGGTATCGCCCTGATGGGCGATGATGGCTACCTTGGCCCCCCCGTCAAGCAGAGCCTTGAGGGTGGGGGCCGCCTTCTCCAGGCGGTTGGTGTTGACGATCTTTTTCGTCTTGTTGTCTATCGGTGAGTTGATGTCGGGGCGGAGGATTACCGTCCGCCCCTGCAAGATGAAGTCCTCGAGGGTCTTCATCCTTATGGTGTTGTTTTCCATTTTCCTATTCCCAGGTATTTGTTAGTCTCGGAGGTACCCTCGTCACGGGTATTTTGCATATTCATCGCCGCCCGTATGGCATCGATGTTTTCAGGGATGACCACAGCTTCCTGAGGGATGTTGATGGCGAACATGATGTCCTTGCCACTTTTCACCACCGAGTCGCTCCACAGCGCGATCTCATACATGTCACCTCTGGAGTTGCCCAGGTCGCGTGCATACCTGAACAAACTTGCATTGCCCAGGAATCCCTCATCGATGGAGACCACCCTGATGCGGGGATGGGACTTGAAGATCCCGATGGCCTCTTCAACGGAGATGTCCTTCTTGGGAGTCAGCACGACTGTGATGATATGCCCATGGGTCACCGGGGTGTGGACCAGGATGCCTGTTGCCGCAACATGAGGCATGATGGTCATCAGATCCAGTGCCTGGTGGCTGGGAGCCTTGTCGATCTGCAGTGCATTGGTCAGTCCGCGATGATAGTCGCCGGGATCTGCAACGCGACGGATGATCGTGATGGCGACCTTCTCCGCCCCTACAGCCCTATCCAAGCAGTCTACAGCCCTGATGAGGCCAGTGGTATTGCAGGAGGTGAGCTTCAAAAAATCAGCGCCTAGACCCGCCTCATAGTTCGCATACCCATGGAAGAACACATCGGCAACCGAGTTTTTCTCCCCGCCCTGGAACACAGCCTTCTTGCCATACTTCTCATACAGGGCCTTGTTTTTCAGGCCTATGCCTGCACTGGTGGCATCGAGCATGATGTCCACCTGCTTTACCAGGTCTTCCAGTGTCCCGCTGATGGGGATTCCGGCATCATCGAGTGCCTTGCGGTTATCGGGGGCTGCAGTATAGAGCTTGTAGGGCATGCCCTTCTCTTTCAGGGCACGGACGCTGAGGGTAGGGGCGACATCGGCCACTCCCACCAACTCCATATCCCCTTGCAGTGCCACACCGTCGGCAAGTCTCTGTCCTATCACACCATAGCCGGCTACTCCGACCTTGATTTTCTTTGCCATCTTGTTCTCCTATATGTTTGCAGTCTTTCGAATGTATGAGCGTGCCATCTGGGCATACTCAAATGCGTTTGCCAGTGCCGGATCCTGTTCTGCTTCAACAACCCACCAGCCCGAGTAATCTGCTTGTTTCAGTGCGGCGAAGATAGGGGCAAAGTCGATGCACCCATCCCCTGGGATGGTGAACACACCCTCCTTAACTGCCTTCAGGAAGGACCATTTCTCCTTCTTTGCCTTCTCAAGCCTCTCCTTTCGGATATCCTTGAGATGCACATGCCATATCCTGTCCATCCACTTGTTCAGTGTGACCATGTGATCCTCACCTGAGAAGACAAGATGCCCCGTATCATACAGCAACCCCACCAAAGCTGGGTCTGTATTCTCCATCAGGCGGTCGATCTCGGCATTGGTCTGGATACCGGTTCCCATATGATGGTGGTAGGTGAGGCGCAGGCCTCGCTCTTGTGCCTTGAGCCCGAGCTTGTTCAAACCATCGGTAACCTTTTTCCACTCTGCATCGGTGAAGGTCGGTTTGGCATCAAAGACCGGCAGGTCCTGTCGGCCCTGGATCGAGTTGCCCTGTTCGGCAACACCGACGACCTTGGCTCCCATTGCCTTCAGGAAGTCACAGTGTGCGACGAAATCCTTCTCTACCCTCTCGTAGCTCTGACTGGTAAGGAACATGCTGAACCATGCGTTGCAGATCTGCAGGCCCCTCAGATTGAGGGCCTTCTTGAGCACTTCCGTATCCTTGGGATACTTGTTTCCCACTTCTGAGCCTTTGAAGCCAGCAAGTGCCATTTCACTGATGCACTGTTGGAAGGTGTTCTCCCCTCCAAGTTCAGGCAGGTCATCATTTGTCCAGGCGATGGGGGCTATGCCCAGTAAAATCTTCTGATCGCTCATCTCTCTCATCCTCTTTAGAATTGTCGTGTCTTATCTATTTCAGTCTGCAGATCTTTCCAGGCTTCAACTACCTCTGGGTTGCTGGAGACCTCAGCGGTACCCACTCTCCACCAGGACTCATACCCACCGGTCATGGACTTGGGCGCCACATGCACATGGATGACGCTGGATCGCTCTTCCTTGAGGGCCTTCTCGGTAGCATCCTTGAGTTCTTTGAGGGTCCTGGCGGTAAAGCCTGCAGCGCCCCAGCTTTGTGCATTGAGTGCATAGTCGACAGAGAGGGACTTTCCTGTAAGCCTGCCTGTGCTGTCCTCACGTCTCTTCCACTCGTTACCATAGTGAACAATACCTTGGCTGTTCTGCAGATTGTCGATGCAGTGGAAGCCGGCATTGTCCAAGACATATACGATGATCTTCTTTTCCTCCTGGATGGAGGTGAGCAGTTCCGTATGGAGCATGGTATACGCACCATCACCAATGATCGCAACGATGTCCCTGTCAGGATGGGCGATCTTGGCCCCCAGTGCCCCAGCCACCTCATATCCCATGCAGGAGAAGGCATACTCCATGTGGTAGGTGCCCTGTTTCCTTGTCCTCCATACACGTTGCATATCACTGGGAATTGAGCCGGAACCCGAGACCACAATAGTGTCGGAAGGAAGGAGCCTGTCATTGAGTTCCCCAAGGACCCTACCTTGTGAAAGGGCATTGGGAAGCTCTTCGCTGTAGATCCGGTCGACTTCCTTATCCCATAGGGCCTTCTCCTCTTCAATGTTCTTGCCCCACTGTGAGCGGTACCCTTGGGCCAAGAGCTTTTCTGTTATGGAGGTCAGGGTAGCCTTTGCATCGGCAACAATGGGGATGCTGTTCAGCTTGTAGGCATCAAAGGCCGCTACGTTGATAGAGAGGAAGACAGCTTCAGGATTCTGGAACAGCCATTTTGAGCAGGTTGTGAAGTCTCCCATCCTTGTCCCTACTGCCAGGATAAGGTCAGCTTCCTTGGCGAGGCGGTTTGCAGCCTGGCTGCCGGTGACTCCAATGCCCGAGAGGTTATAGGGGTCATTCCAAAGGATGGTTCCCTTTCCTGCCTGTGTTTCCCCAAAGGGGATGTGGAAGGCAGAACAGAACTTGCTCAGTTCTTCACCGGCCTCAGAGTAGCGCACACCCCCACCTAGGATGACAAGGGGTTTCTTTGCCTTTTGTAAAGCTTCTACACTTCTTGTCACTTGGGACGGGGTGGGAAGTCGGCGCTCGATATGGTGCACTCGTTTCTCAAGGAATTCAACAGGATAGTCGTACGCCTCACCTTGCACATCCTGGGGAAGTGCTACGGTGACAGCTCCTGTCTCTGCCGGATCTGTGAGTACCCGCATCGCATTGAGCATCGCGCTCATCAGCTGTTCGGGACGGTTTACCCTGTCCCAGTATCTGCTGACTGGGCGAAAGGCATCGTTTGCGCTGTTGGTATAGTCATGGGGTGTCTCTATCTGCTGGAGTACAGGGTCCGGTTGCCGTGAGGCAAACACATCGCCTGGGAGTAGGAGCACTGGTATATGGTTTGCACTGGCGGTTCCCGCCCCTACCACCATATTCAATGCTCCAGGTCCTATGGAGGAGGTCACTGCCATGATCTTGCGTCGGTTGTGCTCCTTTGCAAAGGCGGTTGCCGCATGCACCGATCCCTGTTCGTTCTTAGCCTGGTAGAAGGGGAGGGAATTCTCCTCAGCTGCAAGGGCTTCTCCCAATCCGACAACACATCCATGTCCGAATATGCCGAACACCCCTTCAACAAATTTGGTCTCAACCCCATCGAACATCACATATTGGTTGTCCAGGAATCGAAGAAGGGCCTGTGCCATTGTCAATCGTATCGTTGCCATGGTGCACTCCTTAGTGTCATGAATTTCTCTTTGGTTCCCATATCTGGGTATCAGGTGCTGTTACCCACAGATACTTACATACCACTACTGGAGTGGTCATTATGCTCCTCGCCCTTGGAAAGGACGAGGACGCCGAAGCTCATTATCATATCGGTCGTCCCATCACTGAGTGGTACAAGCTCTGTATACCCATGGATGAACGGACCTATATATTATACACCTAACTCCTCTTTCATCTCCTTAATGGTTATCGGTCTTCCCTCCTTGAGAGATTTTCCAGCAGCAAGGGCAGCCACCATATCTTCAAATCCATCCACACCGGAGACCAGCACATCAGTGTCTTTCTCTATAGCCTCGACAAAGGAGTAGATCTCATCGACAAAAGCTCCCTTATATCGTTCCAGGAAGAAATAGAGAGGCTTGTCGCTCAGTACCCCGTCTTCTGTAGCGAGGGAGACGCGCGTTGGTGTGTCATTTTCAGCCTTTGCCGCACCTTTGGATCCGAATACCTCAACTCTCTGGTCGTAGCCATAGACAGCCTTGCGTGAGTTGTCTATCACCCCGATGGCTCCATTGGCAAATTTCAGGGTTACAATTGCCGTATCGATGTCTCCTGCCTTCCCGATTTCAGGATCGACAAGGACAGCTCCCACTGCAAATACTTCCACTATTTCACTATCGGCCTGGAAGCGGGCCATATCAAAGTCATGGATCATCATATCAAGGAAAATTCCTCCTGAAACCGCAACATATGCAGGGTTTGGGGGGGCAGGGTCTCGGCTGGTTATCTTCACCACATGTACATCGCCGACCTTGCCGGCCTTGGTGAGGTCACTGACCTGCTTGAAGTTGTGGTCAAAGCGTCTGTTGAAACCCAACTGCAGTTTTACCTTATGTTCCTTTGCTGTCCTGATGGCCTCCAGACCCTTCTTCACAGAGAGGTCTATGGGCTTCTCACAGAAGATGTGTTTACCGGCCTTTGCTGCGGCGATGGTAAAGTCAGCGTGGGTGGAGGTGGAGCTGCACACGATGATGGCCTGGATATCAGGGTGATGTATGAGCTCACTGGGATCGGAAGTAACCAGACCTATTCCCAAGCCTTTGGCCCAGGCTTTCAGTTCGTCAGTCATGTTGACGTCGGAAATACCCACAATCTCTACGCTTTGCACCAAACGTGCAATGTTCTCTGCATGCAGTCGTCCGATTCTTCCGGCACCGATAATTCCAATCTTCATGGTTTTCAATCTCCTGTGTTACTACATTAGGTACCGTGTATCTTTTGCTTGAATTATGAAAACGTTACCATATCTTTGAGTATACAACCTGAAAACGTTTTGTAAAGGGTTTTTTCCTCATATTTGGGTGAAATGGAGACATTTTTGACATGTTTTCGCCTTTTTGTTGGTATTGTTTCATCAGCTTTGATTCTCCTCGAGGAAAATACTACTAAAAAGAATTTGACAAATAGCAAGAAAGGCCTTATTGTATTAAAAAACAGAAAACGTTTGCTTTTTTGTAATTGCACATTTTTCGCTATGAAAACAGGAGGCTGTAATGGATTTGGAAGCCAAATGTAAGATCAGAAACAAGAGGGGTTTTGATCTCGGATATACTGATATTGTCTCTTCTGAAACTCATCCCGAAATGTTGATGAGCTTTGGTATGCTGAAGATGAAACAGGGTGATACCTATACAAGTGATGATGACCTGGAAAGGATCTTTCTTCTTTATACCGGTCATATTATTCTTTCATGGGAAGATAGGAAAGAAGCCATCAGTCGGCAATCCATCTTCAATGAGAACCCATTTACCTTGAATGTCCCGAGAAAGGTCTCCGTTACAATTGAGTGTCTCTCTGATTCAGCTGAGATTTCTATACACAAGACCGAAAATGAGACAATCTTCGCCTCACATTTCTATAAGCCGGAGGATGTGGTTCAGGAGACACGAGGCCTTGGAACGATGAACGAGACTGGAACGCGATTAGTCAGGACAATTATTGACAAGTCCATCTCAAAGGAATCCAACTTTATGCTTGGAGAGGATGTCCACTACCCAGGCAAGTGGGCGGGATTCCCTTCACACTCTCATAACCAGCCTGAGATATATTTCTATAGGTTCTTTCCGGAAAACGGATTCGGTCTTCTTCGCCTAGGGGATCAGGGTGTCTGTCTTGAGCAGGATGATACGGTGATGATACCCCCGGATCTGGTTCATCCCCAGGTTGCAGCCCCAGGATATGCGATGTACTTCCTGTGGATTATTCGCCATTTGGAAGGCAATCCCTATCTTGGCCCTGACTTTGAAGAACAGCATCTGTGGGCTGGTGATCCTGATGCAAAGATTTGGCCGGATGTTTGAATCTTGGCAAGTGAAGGTATGGGCCGTTAGGTCCCATGCCTTTGCATTGTATCGGTAAAGACTCTTTTTATTTGCTTGGAAAAGAAAACGTTTGCTTAATTGTTAGGGGTGTATTTCCCACTACATATCGCAGAATTGAACAGAAGCGTGACGGTGTAACTACAGTATTTCTGTTTCTGTATTCTTTAGGAAAAAGGTGAATTGCTATGAAAACAATACGACTGACAATGTCACAGGCTTTGGTTAAGTTCCTTGATAATCAATATGTCAACTATGATGGTGAAGAGATCAAATACGTCAAGGGCGTGATTGGTATTTTTGGGCATGGGATAGTGGTCGGTTTGGGAGAGGCCCTGGAAGAGAGAAGCCATTCCTTGCAATTCATTCAAGGCAAGAGTGAGCAGGGAATGGCACATATTGCCATGGGATTTTCCAAGCAGAAGAAGCGACGTGAGATCATGGCCGTGACGAGTTCCATTGGCCCTGGGGCCTTGAATATGGTCACAGCTGCAGGAACAGCCACAGCAAACAGGATCCCTGTCCTGTTTCTTCCCGGTGATTCCTACGGTACCAGGCAACCGGACCCTGTGCTCCAGCAGATTGAACAGAGCTATGACCATAACGTCACGGCAAACGACGCCTTCAAGCCTGTAAGCAAGTATTGGGATCGAATCTCCAGGCCTGAGCAGCTGATGAGTGCGATGATCAACGCCATGCGTGTTCTCACCAGCCCTTCTGAGACAGGGGCCGTGACGGTCTGTCTTCCTCAGGATGTGCAAGGTGAAGCGTATGATTACCCTGTGGAATTCTTTGCCAAGCGTGTGCACTACTACCAGAGGCGATGTCTCGATGCCTCTTCCCTGGATCGTCTCATCAAGACAATCCAAGCCAGCAAGCGACCTTTTGTCATCTGTGGTGGCGGGGTCAAATATTCGGAAGCAGGTAAGGAGCTTGAAGCTTTCTGTACTGCCTTCAACATTCCCTTTGGGGAGACCCAAGCTGGCAAAAGCACCATAGCTGCAGATTTCACATACAATATGGGAGGGGCCGGGGTAACCGGTACCCTTGCTTCAAACAAGCTGGCAAAGGAAGCCGATCTCATCATAGGTGTCGGAACAAGGATGAATGACTTTTGCACATCCAGCAAATCTGCCTACAAGGAGGATGTTGCTGTTCTCTCCATCAATGTGAACGAGATGGATGCCTTTAAGATGGGGTCTGAACCCTATTTCGCTGACGCAAAGCTCGCCTTGGCTCAGCTCACGGAGGGCTTGTCTGCAGTCGGATACAGCTCCTCGTATGACAGTGAAATCACAGATGCTAAACAAGAGTGGGCAACAGAGCTGCAACGGCTATTTTCCTTGGAGCCCGCAGAGGGTCTTGCCCAGTCGAGGGTGTTGGGGGTGTTGAGCACTGAACTGGTTGGCCCTGATTCAATAGTGGTAACCGCCTCAGGAAGCCTTCCCTCCGATTGCCAGAGAGTTTGGAATACCAATTCACACAACTCCTACCATGCGGAATATGCTTTTTCCTGTATGGGATATGAGATCGCCGGGGCTATCGGAGCCAAGTTGGCTGAACCCGACAAGGAGGTCTATGCCCTAGTTGGTGATGGGGGGTTTTTGATGTTGCACACCGAGCTGGTTACCGCATTGCAGGAGGGGATCAAGATCAACATCGTCCTTTTTGACAACCATGGATTCCAGTGCATCCATAATTTGCAGCGTAGCCAGGGCATTCCCAGCTTTGCAAATGAGTTCAGGGTTCGAGAGGAGGGGACAGCCCGATTGACAGGAAAATGTCTTGGGATAGATTTTGCGGCATTGGCTAAAGCCTATGGTGCTGAAGGCTATGAAGTCTCCACCATTGGGCAACTTCGTGATGCATTTGGGAGGACGCTGAGTTCTGGGAAGCTCAATCTCATCGACATCAAGGTGCTGCCTGGAACCATGACCGAAGGGTATGAGGCTTGGTGGAGAGTCGGGACAGCTGAAGTTTCAAGCAACCCTGCTGTTGTGGAAGCTGCAAAGAAGATCCGGGAGATGGCTTCAGCAGTAAAGCAGTACTAGGTATACCATGTGATGGCATCCTCTTGTAGGAGAGGACAAATGGATAGCGAACGAGAGGAATACGAGGAATTAGGAGAATACCGATGATCAACAAAGATGACATTAGACTTGCATGTGCGCCGATAAACTGGACCAATGATGATGCCCCAGAACTGGGCAGGGAGATTACCTACCAACAGTGTCTGAGTGAGATGGCACTCTCCGGATACCAGGGAAGTGAGATAGGGAACAAGTATCCCCGTGATCTCACTGTCCTAAAGAAAGCACTGAAACTCAGGAATCTGGAGATATGCAACCAGTGGTTCAGCTGTTTCTTTACCACCAGACCCCAAGCCTTTACCATTGAGAAGTTCATTGAGACCCGCGACTTTTTGCATGCCCTTGGAACAAAGATCATCGGTGTGTGTGAAGTTGGTCTGAGCGTGCAAGGGGACCTTTCCGCCCCCCTGTATGAGAATACCCCAACACTTACCGACGAGCAATTTGAGAAGATTGCAAGGGGTGTGGAGATTCTTGGTGAACTGGCCCAGGAAAAGGGCATGACTGTAGCCTATCACCACCACATGGGTACAGGGATCCAAACTTTGGAACAGTATTCCCGTCTAATGGATATGACAGATCCCAAGCTGGTGAAAGCCCTGCTGGATACAGGTCACCTCACCTATGCTGGAGAGAGCGCTGTAGAGGGCTTCGAGAAGTTTATTGACAGGACAGCCCATATTCACCTGAAGGACCTTCGCAAGGCTGTGCACAGTGAAGTGGGGCCCAGGCGTTACAGCTATGTTGGTTCGGTCATCAAGGGAGTTTTTACCGTCCCTGGAGATGGGGACATGGTCGACTGGAATGGTGTCTTCAAGGTTATCAAGGATAGTGACTATAAGGGTTGGATCGTTGTGGAAGCCGAACAGGATCCTTTCCTCTATGACCCTCTGGAATATGCCCATAAAGCCCGCGCTTTCATCAAAAAAGGTCTTGATATCTAAAACTGGAGGTTAGTATGATGTTTTCTCTGCATGGACTACTTGTCCGATACTCCAATGTTGCCACTGACATATCCTGCGCAAAAAGGGCAGGGTATGACGCAGTGGAACTTCACACCGATAAACTCGACAGATACCTTGCTTCCGGGTTTACCGGCAAAGATCTGAGAAAGATCCTCGACAAACATGCGATGAAGGCGAACTGCATCGATATCATCGGTGGTGTGGAAACCCAGAACCAAAAGGACTTTGAAGCAGTATTGGATAAGGTCGAGCAGTTGGTCGATGTTGCTGTAGCTATCGACTGCCCGACCATCCAGCTCAATGCCTTTATGGAGCTTGCCGATCAATCCACACAGAAGAATATTGAGCTCACCGCGGCCAATATCAGGAAAATCTGTGAGATTGGGAAAAGGAAAAACATCAGATTCCAATATGAGGGAGCTGCATGGACACCAATACATTCGGTTGAGCACTACAAGATGCTCGCCCAAGCTGTGGCCATGCCTAATTTTGGATTTGTGATAGACTTCTGGCATTTTTGGGCAAGTAGGGGAGGCACTCCTGATCAGATTGCCAAGCTTGATAAGAGTCTGATCTACGGTGTGCATGTTGCCGATGGGTACAGAGTCAGCGAAGGCGAACCCTGGATTGATGAGACCCTTTTGAGAGGTGCTCTTCCGGGAGATGGGGAAGTTCCTGTCAAGGAGTGGATCGATGCGGTGAGATCCACAGGGTATGATGGGTATTACTCTGGGGAAATTCTCTGCCACAAGCTGTGGGAAGCAGATCTCTTTGAGATCGCATCGGACGCCTTGCAAAGGATGAAGCGTTATTTTTGAGAAGGAACAACCTATGTACAATGAAGAGAGACGACTGGATAGGCCCTATCGTTGGGCTATGATAGGCGGTGGTAGGGGTAGCCAGATTGGATATATCCATAGGGCAAGTGCAAAGCGTGATGGAAATTTTTCCCTCGTTGCCGGTGCCTTTGATATCAGCGCCGAAAGGGCTGTCGAATTTGGTGCAAATATTGGGGTTTCCCCCGATAGGTGTTATTCGGACTATAAGGTGATGTTGGAAAAAGAGAAGGAACGTGAAGATGGCATCGAAGTTGTCTCCATCGCGACTCCCAACAAGTTCCACTACCAGATGTGTAAGGACTCCCTTGAGGCAGGGTTGCATGTCATCTGCGAGAAACCGCTCTGCTTTACCGTTGAAGAAGCCGAGGACCTGAAAAGGGTCGCTGAAAAATACCACCGACTTATCTGCGTCACCTATGGGTATACAGGCCACCAGATGGTTCATCAGGCTCGCAAGATGATCGAAAATGGTGATATTGGGGAAGTCCGGGTCATCACCATGCAATTTGCCCATGGGTGGCATACCGAAGAGGTCGAAAAGAATGACCCTGGGACAAAATGGAGAGTCTCCCCAGCTGTTGTGGGGTCTACCTATGTGCTGGGAGACATCGGAACACACAATCTGTATATGGCAGAACTGATGGTTCCTGATTTTAGGATCAAGAAACTGCTGTGCAGCCGCCAGAGCTTCATACAGAGCAGGGCTCCCCTTGAAGACAATGCCTTTGTTCTGCTCGAACTGGAAGGTGGGGCTGTTGCCAACATGTGGGCCAGTGCTGTCAACGCTGGTTCCACCCACAACCAGAAGATTCGCGTTGTCGGCTCCAAGGCTAGCATCGAGTGGTGGGACGAACACCCCAATCAGCTTGTCTTTGAGGTGCAGGGCAAACCAAAACAACTGCTTGACCGTGGAACCGGATACCTGTATTCCGATGACTTCATGGTGTCGATGGACAGGATAGGAGGCGGTCATGCCGAAGGGTTGTTCGAATCCTGGGCAAATCTTTACAACCAGTTTGCTTTTGGCATGAAGGCTATGGACAATAATGACCAGAAGACCCTCGCTTCCATGGTATTCCCTGGTATTGATGCCGGAATAGAAGGGGTGAGATTTCTGGAAAACTGTGTGGCGTCCGCTGATAACGGTTCGGTCTGGGTCGAATACAAATAAGTAAGGGAATCTTGCAAGTCATGATGAGTATACCTTTGGGCATTGCTCCCTGTTCGTGGGGGATTGAAGACATTACCAACAAAGACAACCCCTCTTGGGAGAGAGTTATGGAGGAAGCCTCTCAGACAGGCTTTGCCGGTATTGAACTGGGACCCTATGGTTTCTTCCCTACCGATGCCATGCGGCTCAAGGGTATGCTTGCCTCAAAGAAGCTGACCCTGACAGCCGGCACTCTCTATGACAACCTATCTGAGTCAGCCGATACGGAATATCTGCTGGGGAAGACACGGAATATCTGCTCATTACTGACCCATGTGCAAGAGGAAAGAGGGTTTTTGGTCGTCATCGATGCTGTGAAACCCGATCGGAATCTCACCGCTGGCCATCCTGACCTCACAAAGCGGTTACAAGCCAGGCCTTGGAAGGCTCTGGTGGACAATGTTGCACAGATAGCAAGGATTGCCCAGGATGAGTTTGGTGTCAGGGCCGTAGTGCATCCCCATGCGGGTGGGTATATCGAATATCAGGATGAGACAGAAAGGGTTCTCAATGATTGTGCAGACACATATGTAGGCCTGTGCTTGGATACGGGGCATCTCTACTATGCCGGAGAGGATCCGCAAGATAGTTTGATACGGTTCCAGTCACGTCTTGAGTATGTTCACTTCAAGGATATTGACCGGAGTGTGTACACGCAATCACTCAGTGGTGGTTTGGGTTTCTTTGATGCCTGTAAAAAGCAGGTGATGTGTTCCATTGGCAAGGGGTGTCTCGACTACCATGCAATATTCCGAGCTTTGGATACGATAGGATATCGGAATTGGGTGACTGTAGAGCAGGAGAGGGATCCCCGAGATACTTTGGGGACTCTGCATGACCTTGAAACAAGTCATAGTTTTATCCAAAAAGTCATGTCTGGCAGCCGATAATATCAGGTTTTTTTGGGCATGAACGCGTGTTGGTTCTTTGAATTCCGTTGGAATCTTTTTTCATGGGAATCTAGAAACGTATATATTCAAGTTCTTGTTTTTTAATACTTTACTGGAAATTTGCCAATGGATTTTTACAGTTGTGTCCTGAATTGAACCCAGTTCTCTCGTGAATCATAAAAAACTGAAAACGTTTCGATAAAAATGTTTGACAAATGCCAAATGTAAGGTATAATGAAATAAAGCAAACGTTTGGTAAGTGTGCATTAGGATATTACCCCTAGCGGTAATACATACAAAAATTGGAGGATTTTATGAAGAAAAGGATTGTTTTCGTACTGGTTGTTCTGATGATCATGGCAATTCCCATGGCTCTTACTGCTGCAGGAGCAACAGAAACTAAGGGTGTCATCAGGATTGGTGCGGCTATGAGTAGCTTTGCTGATAAAGGACAGACCTACCTGCAGGATGGCATCCGCAAGTTCGATGCAGAACATGATGATGTTGAGATCATCATGACCGATGCAAAGGATGACCCTGCTGTACAGCTGAACCAGATTGAAACCCTTCTTACCAAGGGTGTCGATGCGATCGTACTTGTCCCCGTGGATATCTCAGCTCTGAAACCTGTTTTCCGAAAAGTCAAGGAAGACAATGTCAAGCTGGTCATAGCCAACAGAATGCCCGCAGAAGAATTTCACAATGAATTTGATGTCTATACCGGGTCAGAGTCCATCCAGGCTGGAATTTTGCAGGCTGAGTGGGTAGCGCAAGCCCTGCAGCCTAACGGCGGTACAGTCGGCATCATCATGGGACCTCTAGGACAAGAGGCTGCAAGAATGAGAACAGAAGGAAACAAGCAGGTCTTTGCCAAGTATCCCAACATCAAGATCGCCATGAGTGCAGAAGGCAAGTGGGACCGGGCTCTTGGAATGACAATTGCAGAGAACTGGTTGCAGAGTGGTAGCACCGGTCTGGATGCAATCTGCTGTAACAATGACGAAATGGCAATTGGCGCAATTCTCGCATCACAGGGTGCGGGTATGAAGGATGCTGACATCATCATCGCTGGTGTTGATGCCACTCCAGATGCTCTTGAATATCTGGGCAAAGGCCTTGATGTAACTGTATTCCAGAACATGACTGCCCAGGGCTACAACGGTGCCAAGGCTGCATATGATCTGATAAAGGGAAACAAGGTAGAGAAATGGGACTGGATTCCTTTCGAAACTGTGACCACCGAGAATGTGGCGAACTACAAGTAAGATTGCCTTTTCAGTTGTAACTATGTGCTAGGGGGAGGGGAGATGACTTCTCTCCTCCTCATAAGTCCAAGCAGTGGATACGTAACGGGAGCTACTATGAGTGTTGAGAATGTATTGGAGATGCGACAGGTTTCAAAATCCTTTCCTGGAGTCAAAGCATTAAAGAATGTTGACCTTACTGTAAAAAAAGGGACTGTACATGCTCTTATGGGGGAAAACGGAGCAGGCAAATCAACTCTGATGAAAATCCTGTACGGTATCTATACTCCTGAAGAGGGTGAAGTGATTTTCAAGGGGAGCCCTTATGTAGTGAAGGGTCCCAGTGATGCCATCAGAAAGGGTGTCAGTATGATCCCTCAGGAAATTAGCCCTGTACTTAATCTGACTGTTGCCAGCAATGTCTTCCTGGGAAAAGAGCTGACATCAAAAAGGGGCTTGAAGCTAATCAGGCAGAAACAGATGGTCAGGGAGACCCAGGCGCTCTTCGACGAGCTTGACATCGATATTGACCCTTCGGTGATGATGAGTGACCTAAGCATAGCGAATGCTCAACTTGTAGCAATCGCCACAGCCGTTTCCTACAATGCAGACCTTGTCATCATGGACGAACCTACCTCGGCCCTGACTGAAAAGGAAATCGACAAGTTATATGCCATTATCAGGAACTTGAGGGATAACAAGAATATTGCAGTCGTGTATATTTCCCATAAGCTGGATGAGATTTTTGAAATCTGCGATGAAGTGACCATCCTTCGTGATGGTGAGTACATCGGCACCGATACCATTGGGAATTTTACAAAAGACAAGCTGATCAGCATGATGGTTGGCCGTTCGATGAGAGAGTTCTTTCACAAGGAACACGCTGATATCGGGGATGTGATTCTTGAGGTGAAAAACCTCACGTTAGCCAAGAAGTTCAAGAATATCAGCTTTTCTCTGAGAAAGGGTGAGGTCCTTGGAGTTGCAGGCTTGATGGGAGCTGGAAGAACTGAGCTTATGGAGGCCATTTTCGGATACAGACCTGCCGAATCTGGGGAAATCCACATGAATGGCGTCAAGGTTGATATCCAGGAACCCAATGATGCAATCAAGAACGGCATAGCGTTTGTCACAGAGGACAGGAAAGCGACAGGTATTTTCCCTGAGCTTTCTGTAAAAGACAATATGATAATGCCGGATATCAGCAATTATCTTCAGCATGGGCTGTTGAATGTCAAAAAAATCAATGTCGACTGCCAATCCCAGAGGAAGGCGATTGCTATCAAGACCCCGAGTCTTGAGCAGCTGATAAAAAACCTATCCGGAGGGAATCAGCAGAAAGTGCTCATTTCCAGGTGGTTGCTGACAACCCCTGAAGTTCTCATCCTCGATGAACCTACCAGAGGAATTGATGTTGGGGCCAAATCTGAGATTCACCGTCTTATCGGAGAATTGGCCAAGATGGGCAAGAGTATCATTATGGTCTCTTCGGAAATGCCGGAGATCCTTTCTATGAGCGATAGGATTATTGTCATGCATGAGGGCTCTTATTCTGGTGAATTGCTCAGATCTGAAGCAACTCAAGAAAAAATATTACAACTAGCCACAGGCGAATCTTTGTAAAGGAAAGGGGATAGGGAACAATGATCAAACAGAAACAAATTATGGGGCTCTCGTTTGGAGCTTTCATGAGCAAATATGGCATAGTCGTGATTTTTGTAGCTTTGTGCATTCTTATGTCGATAGTATCACCTGCATTTCGTACCATGAGAAACGTCACCAATGTAATCAGGCAGGTATCAATAATCGGTATTGTCTCAATGGGTGTCACCTTTGCCATCATCACCGGAGGAATTGACCTCTCCAGCGGTTCCATGATCGCCTTGATCTCTGTTGTGGTGGCGAGTCTGAGTCAGAACTCAGTTAACCCCGATCAGCCTCTGAGCTTTGTGGTCCCCATTGTAGTGGGTATTGCCGTAGCTCTCCTTCTCGGGTTTTTGCTGGGGTCTGTCAACGGATCTCTGCTGGCGTTTGGTAAAATTCCCCCATTTATCGCAACATTGGGTATGATGACTGCCGCAAGGGGTGCCGCTGCCCTGTTTACTGGGGGGCGCCCTGTTGGGGATCTGAAGGATTCCTTTACGTTTATTGGAACAGGAAGGCTCATCGGTATTCCCATTCCCATTTGGATTTATATCGCTATGGGTATTCTCGCCCATATCCTTCTCAGCAGGACTAAGTTCGGCCGCCATGTATTTGCCATCGGTGGTAATGAGCAGGCAGCAAGAATTTGTGGAATCAATGTTGAGAAGACCTTGGTGAAGGTGTATGCATTCGCAGGTCTGCTGACAGCTGTATCTGCAATCTTGCTTACAGCACGGACTTCTGCCGGTAACCCGACCTATGGTGTCTCCTATGAGCTGGATGCCATTGCCTCCACGGTCATCGGAGGGACATCCCTCAGTGGGGGAGTGGGTTCCATTCCCTTCTGTGTTGTCGGAGCGCTTATCATCGGTGTATTGAACAACAGTATGGACCTTCTCAGTGTCAATGCATACTGGCAACAGATCGTCAAGGGTGTAATTATCGTAGTGGCTGTTCTGATTGATGCGAGAAAGCAGAGACGTCACTAATAAATGCGGCAAGGAGGATGGAGGGGCCCAGATGGCGGACATCCCCCTCCATCTGTACTGCATGTAGGAGAATGAGATGGCAGTTATTACAATTTCACGTAAGCTCGGCAGCATGGGAACTTATGTGGGGCGGAAGCTTGCAGAGAGGATTGGCTATGATTATGTCGACAAGCAATGCCTTTCACAAATCATGAGAGAGTACGGTTTCAGCAAGTTTGACAATATCTACGAAACCATTCCTAACATGTGGGATCTTCTCGATGAATATAGGGATAGCACGATCAAGTTTCTGGCTACTGCAATTATGGCGGTCGCCCAACAGGATAATGTGGTCATTGCAGGGCGAGGCAGCTTTGGCCTCCTGAACAGCTACTCTGATGTCATCAATGTCAGGATCACAGCTCCTCTCAACTGCAGGATAAAGCGGGTTATGGAGCAGAGACAGATCAGTGAAGTGGAAGCTAGGGAGATAGTCGAACACAATGACCGGGTACGAAGGCATTTTGTAGAGTCTGATTTCAGGTTTAATTATGCTAACACTGCTGACTTTGACCTGATCCTGGACACAAGCATAGTTCCCCCCGACTTGTGTGTTGATTGGTTGGAACAGATACATGCCATCAGCAAAGAGAAGAGGCATGATGACCGCCATAGCATCAAGACCATTGGGGTGGAGAGTGTGCTGCAAAAGCATGTGCATGATATGCTCGCCATGTTCAGGGAGGACAAAGCTCCTGTTCTGTATCAGGTTGAGCCGTGATGCGCCTTTAGGAGGCTCTGTTCATTCTTCTGCTGGAATTTGATGCAGCAGAAGAATGAATACAGGCAAAATTTTTTTTCAGACAAAAAGCAAACGTATGCGTAAACATTTGAAGATATGAGATTAAGCGATACCCTTGATGGAAATCATGAGGGAAGGAGATAAGGATGGATGCTAGCCAAGTGGTCACAGAAGAATATATTGCACGCCTGATGGACAGGGCGAGAAAGGCCCAGGCCATCATCGAAGAATTTTCCCAGGAGCAGGTCGACAACCTCGCCTCCGCCATCACGTGGGAAATAGTGGCCGATGACGCCCTTGTGGAGGAGTTGAGCGAGTTTTCCTTGCAGGAGTGTCGCCTCGGTGATATTGCATCAAAGATTGCAAAGGTGAAAGAGAAGTGCCGCGGCGTCTACTATGATGTGAAACATGCCAGGACTGTCGGCATTGTGGAGGAGATTCCAGAGAAGGGGCTTGTACGCATTGCAAAGCCTGTGGGCGTGATAGGCTCCCTGGTCCCCAGCACCCAATCTGAGATGCACCCCATCATCCAGGCAATCTTTTGCGTCAAGGCCCGAGACAGCATCATATTCTCCCCGCATCCCAGGGGCAAAAGGACCACCAAGAAAACCGTAGACCTCATCCGGGCCGTCATGAAGAAATACGGCGCACCAGAGGACCTGTTCATTGCCATAGAGGAGCCCACTGTAGCCATCACTGAGGAACTGATGAGGCAGTGTGACCTGGTGATCGCCACCGGAGGTCAGCCGATGGTACGGGCAGCCTACAGCTCAGGGACCCCTGCCTACGGAGTCGGTGCGGGGAACGCCATCATCTATGTCGACAAGACAGCCGACCTGGCCGATGCTGCGAGGAAGATCATCGCAAGCAAGACCTTCGACCTCGCCGCCGGTTGTTCCTGCGACAACAGCATCGTCATCGACGAGCAGGTGTATGCTCAGATGTTGGAGGAGCTAGGAAAGGCCGGGGCCCACCTGTT
This sequence comes from uncultured Sphaerochaeta sp., assembly GCA_963662725.2. GTDB lineage: Bacteria > Spirochaetota > Spirochaetia > Sphaerochaetales > Sphaerochaetaceae > Sphaerochaeta. The sequence continues at coordinate 608,621 of CAXXCW010000038.1, read as the reverse complement.
GGACAGGGGGGAGAAGGAAAGGCTCAGGAAGGCGATCTGGCCCTCATGGCCAGCCGACCATGTCATCAACAGGGATATCGTCGCCTCCCCTGTGGCCAATATCGCCACCATTGCAGGCCTTGATGTCCCGGAGGGCACGAGACTGCTGTTGGTGGAGGAGAGTGAGACAGGTGAGAGATCCCCTTTCAGTGGAGAGAAGATGTCCCTGGTGACTGCTGTATACAAGAGTGACGGTGCATCTGATGCTGTGAGGATCATCAATGAGAATCACGCGTATTCGGGTGCCGGTCACTCCTGTGGTGTGTTCTCAAAGGATACGGAAGTCGTAAATTCCATCGCACTGGGAACCTATACGACAAGGGTTGTGGTCAACCAGAGCCAGGCCGCCACAAACACGGGAAGTTGGACAAGCGGCATGCCGTTCACCAGCTCCTTGGGATGCGGAACCTGGGGCGGGAACATCGTTTCGGAGAATATCACGCTCAAGCATTACATGAACAATACCTGGGTGATCAGGGAAATCCCTTATTACAAGCCGACGGACGCCGAGCTTTTCTCCGGATTCACGCCGATAGAGGGATAAGGGTGGAGACAGTGACACACGATACCTTGGTAAGGTATAAGGCAAACGCTGAGGATGCCGCTTCCCTGGTCACCGATGGCATGCATGTTGCCATGGGCGGCTATTCGGGGGCAGGGTATCCCAAGGCTGTGGTGGAGGCCTTGAGAGAGCGCAGGATGGCCGGGGATGCATTTGGTATCAGCCTTACCACGGGAGCGAACCTTCCGTGGGTGGATGAGAGGCTGGGCAGTGCGGGCATTCTCAGCAGGAGAGCGCCCATGGTAGCCCACAAGGCTCTGGGCACCCTCGTAAACAGATCTGAGGTCCACTACGTGGAGCAGCAGATGAACAGGATGCCGCGCCTGTTGAGGAGCAATGCGTTCGGACCCATCGACCTGCTTGTCGTCGAGGCCTTGGGCTTTGATGCAGAGGGGAACCTGATACCGACCAATGCGATCGGGATGCTGGATCTTCTGATGCAGGCCGCCGACAGGATCATCATCGAGATCAATCGGGGCCAGAGTGAAAAACTCGCTTCCCTGCATGACATCCATATCGTCCAGGCTCCCCCCCTGACCCAGCCGATCCCGCTGCTCAGGGCGGAGCAGCGGATCGGAGTGAAGGGAATTCCCTTTGACCACAGGAAGATAGTGGCCATTGTCGAGACTGATATCCCAGAGACCTCTACACAGCTGTTCGATGCCTCGGAGAGTAGTGCCCTGATAGCTCAGAACCTGTTCAATTTCCTGGAGGTCGAGTACTGCGGTCTCAAGGGATGCCTCCCTCCTGTGCAGACAGGGTTCGGCTCCATTGCCGATTCCATCACAAGCGGATTCCAGGATACGGACTTCAGGGATATCCAGTTCTTCTGCGGGGGTGTCGGAGAGAGCGCCATGACACTGCTGGAAAGCGGTAAATGTCGCTCGATATCAACGGGCGGGCTTGGGATGAATGGGAGGGTGGCGGGCATCCTCTCTTCCTTCCCCCGCCTGGAGGACTCCCTGGTGATACGAAACGGTTCGGTCACCAACAGCAGCGAGATCATAAGCAGGCTTGGCCTCATCGCCTTGAACACAGGCATTGAGCTTGATATCTATGGGAATGTGAACTCAAGCCACATCACGGGCTCACGCGTTGTCAACGGAATAGGGGGAGGAGCCAACTTTGCACAGAACAGCGCCCTCTCTGTCGTCCTCATCCCCTCCCTCTCAAAAGGAGGATCCATATCCACCATAGTGCCGATGGTCTCCCATCAGGATATCGGTGAGCATGATGTTGATGTCGTCATAACAGAGCATGGGGTCGCTGACGTGAGGGGTTTGGATGATGTGGAGCGGGCTGGGAGAATCATAGCATCGTGTGCTTCCCCCGAATACAGGGAGGCTCTCTCGTCCTATCTGGAGCGTGCGATCCAGACTGCAGGGGGACACCACCCACAGCTTCCGCTGGAGGCGTTTCTCTGGTATGAGAGGCTCAGGGAGACAGGGACCATGTCCGAGGAGACCAGATGAAAAGAATAACCCTCTATGAGGTGGGGCCGAGGGATGGGTTTCAGAACATACCCACCTATATCCCCTTGGAGAACAAGCTTGAAATAATCGATGGTCTGGTGGATGCGGGAGTTGCCCACATCCAGATCACCTCGTTCGTCAGTCCGAAGGCAATCCCCCAGATGAAGGACGCCCAGGATCTGGCTGTCAGATGCAAAGCCAAGTATCCCGATCTCGGACTGTTTGCCCTGATCCCCAATCTCAGGGGGGCGAGAACCGCCCTGGAGAGTGGGATTCCCACTGTCTCGTATGTGGTCTCCTTGGGAGAGAAGCACAACCTGGCAAATATCAGAAGGACTCACAGGCAGTCGTTTGATGAATTGCTCCTGATCAGGGACGAGTATCCTTCGTTGGAAGTCGGCCTGGATCTGGCTACGGCATTTGGCTGTCCCTTTGAAGGGGCGAAGTCAGAGCAGGAAGTTGTGGAGTTTCTGAAGCCGTATGTGGATCTTGGGGTGGGCTATGTCTGCCTGTGCGACACCATCGGGGTTGCAGACCCCCTACAGGTACGCACGACAGTGGCCGCTGTGCAGCGCCGGTTCCCCCGCCTTGATCTGCATATACACATCCATGACACCAGGAACATGGGCATGGTGAACACCCTGGCAGCCGTGGAGATGGGTGTGTCCAATATCCAGTCCACCCTTGGTGGGTTGGGAGGGTGCCCGTATGCCCCGGGGGCGTCAGGGAATCTGGCAACCGAAGATGTCCTTTACATGCTTACCCGGATGGGGTATGCATCGGGTATTGATGTTGAGGCCCTGGTGCGGCTGGCGAGGCGCCAGGCGACCCTGATACCTGAAGGCCTGTTCAGCGGGCATCTGTTTAGAATACCAACATGACAGTGTCCGAAGGGATACCTGCATGTCATCAGTGAATCAGTAGGAGGAATTAGATATGGCAGAAAAAGACGCGGTGCGTTTGATCGGGGCAGTGGCCAGGGAAATGAGGCGGGACGTCATAGAGATGGGGTTTGTCGCAGGAGGTCGCGGGGCTCATTTCGGGCCTGCCCTCTCTTGCATTGAGATAGTCGCATCCCTCTATTTTGAGATCATGCACCAAGACCCGGCCAACCCTCTGCTTGCTGACCGTGACAGGTTCGTGCAGAGCAAGGGCCATGCCTGCCTTGCCTATTATGCAGCCCTTGTTGAGAGGGGGTACATCCCTCGTGAGGCCATGAGGACCTTCAAAGGTGACGGCAGTTTCCTGGCAGGCCACCCTTGCAGGAATCTGCACTATGGGATAGAGGTCTCCTCAGGGAGTCTGGGAAATGGCTTTGCCATAGCCTGCGGTATGGCAAAGGCCGCCAAGGTCAAGGATGAGAAGCATACGGTGTTCTGCCTGGTTGGTGATGGCGAGTGCAATGAGGGCATAGTCTGGGAAGCTGCCATGAATGCCAGGCAGAACAGGCTTGACAACCTTGTAGCCATAGTGGACAGGAACGGAGTCCAGCTTGCTGGAAAGACCAAGGACATCATGGATGTCGATATCGTCTCAGTCTGGAAAGCCTTCGGGTGGGACGTCATTGAGCTGGATGACGGCAATGACATCGCTTCAGTCCTTCAGGCCCTCACTGCCATGAAGGCTTCCCATGAAGGGAAGCCCCATGTGGTCGTGGCGAACACGGTTAAGGGAAAAGGGATCTCCTTCATGGAGAACAGCCTGAATTGGCATGCCCGGTCCATGGACAAGGAGCAGTATGAACAGGCGATCTCTGACCTGGACAATGCATAAGGAGGATGAAGATGAAAAGACTGACACAAGAGATACTGCAAGAGTGGTCAAAGCTAGGGCATAGGAATGCAATGAGCGCCTCGCTTGAGATGCTGGCAGCGGAGAAGGCCGAGGTGTGCGTCCTGACAGCAGACCTGACCCCTACAGCCCGGCTGACCAAGTTCAAGGATACCTATCCTGACAGGTTCTTCGATGTGGGGATTGCAGAGCAGAACCTCATTGATTTTACAGCCGGCCTGGCCGTTGAGGATTTGGTTCCCTTCGCCGTCGGCATTGCCGCAATAGTACCCATGAGATGTGCTGAGCAGATGCGGGTTGCCCTGGGGTATATGAACCTGAATGCTAAGGTGATAAGCATTGAGGCCGGGGTGCGTTTCGGGCCCCTGGGAAATACGCACTATGCAATGGACGACATTGCAGTTGTCCGTGCCATACCCAACTTCACCATCATATGCCCTTCGGATCCCCACCAGATATATAAAGCGATCTGCTCTGCAGCTGACCTGCAAGGGCCTGTCTACATACGACTGACCGGGGATTCGGGCTTTCCTGTCCTGTATCCTGATGATTTTGAATTTGTGATCGGCAAGGCGATCGAGTACAAGCCAGGAAAGGATGTGGCTGTCATCACCACAGGGTCCCTGCTAGCTGAGGGGATTGGGGCTGCAAAGATTCTGGAGGGAAAGGGAATATCCACTCGCGTCATCGACATGCATACGATTAAGCCCCTCGACACTGAAATGCTGGACTCTGTCTTCAAGGACAACTCCCTGATCCTGACTGTAGAGGAACATAGCTGCATAGGAGGCTTGGGTAGCGCTGTCGCCGAGTACAAGGCACAGTTCGCTCATGCTCCACGACAGATCATGGCAAGTCTTGGAGATGCCTTCCAGAAGCTTGGAGACTACGAATACATACTCAATGCTTGCGGACTCAAGGCTGAGGCTTTGGCAACACTGGTTGAACAGAACAGGTAGGTGGGATTGCATTTTTCCCTGTGGGCACCTCTGCAACGGAGGTGCTCACCTCTTGTCTGTGGTCATCCTGGGTGTCAGGGTAGGTTCCAGAAGGATCCTTCTTGCCGGATCGTGCACCTTTGCCTTTTCATTGTGCATCTGTTCAAATAAGAGGTTTGTCAAAATCTTTCCGATTCCCTCTTTGGGTTGGTTGATACTGGAAAGGTTGATCTGGTGGAGACCTGCAATGCGAATGTTGTCAAATCCAATTACACCGATCTCCTTTCCTACTTGTATGTTCTGCTCATCCAGATATTCCAAAGTGCCCAATGCAATCACATCATTGTTTGAAAAGATTGCATCAACCTCAGGATGTTCCTTTAGAAGCCTCTTAGTGAGATCATATCCACTGCTCATGTCAAAACGTCCCGTATAGATTCTTGACCGGTCAAAACGTATGTTATGGTCCAGACAAGCTTGTGTGAACCCCTCGTTCCTTTCCAAAGCAGCAGCAGAGGTGTTAGGGCCGCTGATCACTGCAGGACAGGTGTAGCCCGATGCAATGAGGTGTTCGGCAGCAAGATAGCCGCCCCTGTAATTGTCAGTGCTGACCGAGCATATTTTCTTGCTGGCAAGCCAGCTTTCAAATCCTACGGCAGGAACAGAGTTGTCCTCAAAGAGGGCGGCATTGGCATTGTCAACAAAATTTATGATGATACCGTCCACCTGCTTTTGCTGCACTGCATGGATGAAATGGAGCTCTTTTTTGCTGTCCCAGTTTGATATGCAGAGGAATACGTCATAGTTATTCTCATTTGCAGTCTCGATGATTCCTGTAGTAATCTCTCCGAACACTGGATTGAGTATGTCTGGGAAAATTACAGCAATTGTCTTGGTTGACCTGCTGACAAGGCCCCTTGCAATGGAGTTGGGTCTGTATCCCATCTTTTTGGCTGTATCAACGACCAGCTTTCTTGTTTTATCACTGACCCCTGCCTTGTTGTTGAGCGCACGGGAGACCGTTGAAAAGTTCAAATCCAATTTTCTTGCAATGTCTTTGATTGTTACCATCTGTCATTTCCTAATCGGGGTTGTCTGCACCTTGGGGCATGCCTCAGTTTTTCTCCACATAAGGAGTAAAATGTGTTTGCATATCAGATAAATGATATACTGCCATACGAAAAAAATATAGCCATTTGATGAAAATGGATGGGATATTTGGGCATGTGAAGGGGTAAATTGGCCATTTTTCCAACTAATGTTTGACATTTGTATGATTCGGTGTCACCATACTTACTGATAACGTTTTCAAAAACAGGTGATTCTCATAGTAAGATATGGTGATGCTCACCAAGGAGTAGGGTATGCTTCGTTTTTCAGCGAACATTGAGATGCTGGGAACCCATGTGGACTTCTATGACCGCTTCGCCCTTGCCAGGCAGTCAGGCTTTGATGCTGTGGAGTTCTGGTCACCCGAAGGCAAGGACTTGAAGAGGATTGCCGCTCTTAGTGAGGAATATTCCCTCCCCATCAGTTCCCTTTCAGGTGATGGGCCCTCTTTTTCCCTCTGTGACGACTCCCATCGCAAGGGATACATTGAGTATGCCCTTCGGTCTATGGAGGCTGCGACCCTTGTAGGGTCTCCCCTCATCGTCCTCCACTCCAATGCATTGGGCGATGGGGGCGTTGTCCTGGATAGCTACTCTGATGTCTCTCCCCATCGTCTCCATATGAACATGGCACTGACGCTCTCCTTGCTCGCCCCCTATGCAGAAAAGAGCGGCATCACGTGTGTCCTTGAGCCCCTGAACATCCAGGTCGACCATAAGGGAAACCTGCTCCACACCATCGCAGATACTGTTGAGGTGGTCAGATCTGTCGGCTCCCCTGCTGTGAAGGTGCTGTATGACCTCTACCATATGCAGATAGAAAGCGGCAATCTGCTCTCTGTCTTTGCCCGGAACCAAGAGCACATCGCTCATATCCATGTGGCGGACAACCCGGGCCGTCATGAGCCGGGGACGGGTGAGATTAATTACAGTACTGTTCTCTCAGGGATAGGGAATCTTGGCTATGAAGGGTTTGTCGCCTTTGAGCTTTCCCCCCTTACTACCTATGGGAAGGCTGTCGAGGCTATTATGGGATTGAAAACGTTCCTATGATCGAATATTGCGTTTCAAATCATCTTTAGGGTAGTATGCATGCAGATTTGAAAAAGGGTCAGGGTGTAGTTCATGGTTAGCATCAAGGATATTGCAGAGCTTTCAGGGGTTTCTGTCTCAACAGTCTCTCGTGTCATCAATGGTAAGGACTGTGTAAGCCCTGATAAGCGGGCCAAGATAATGCAGGCTGTGAAAAGTACCGGCTATGTCCCGAACAGGGCTGCCCGAGACATGGTTCTGAAGCAGACCTTCAAGGTGGCCATCATCATCCCAGAAGGGTTCAACATGTTCCAACGCCAGCTGTTCTCTGATATAGAGCGTCATCTGCATCAGTTCGGCTATCGCTCGAGCCTGTATTTCTCGGCAGTCGGTCCTGTGGGAGAGGCAGCCTGCCTACGCAGGCTCAAAGGCGAACGTCTCGATGGTGTCATCTTCCTGCATGAGATCGCAATGCCCGAATTCCACGAATACCTGGGAAAGAACAATATCCCTACCGTCCTTGCAACCTTCGAAAAGGAGGAACTTGAGGCAACTTCCATCCATATCAGTGAGGGCGAAGCGGCAGTTGCAGCAGTCGAGCATCTCATCAATCTCGGGCACCGGGATATCTGCCTCATCGGCAGCAACAAGTACTCTTTTGGTATTCAGCGTCTGAAAGGGTATAAGGATGCGCTGGCAAAGGCCGGCATTGCCTATGATGAGGACAAGGTGGCTTTTGTCGAAACCTATGGTGTCCAGTACGGTGTTGAGGGGATGAAGAAGCTTATGGACCGCAACATTCGATTTACCGCACTGTTTGCCATCACCGATGAGCTGGCTCTAGGTGCCATCAGGCATCTCAAGAATATGGGCCTTTCTGTTCCTGAAGATGTTTCGGTCGTTGGTTTCGATGATATTGAAATCTCTTCCTTTACCATACCAAGCCTCACCACGGTCCGACAGCCTCTTACTGAGATGGGACAGACCTCTGTAGCCCTGTTGCACTCACTCATTGCAAGCAAAAACCACATGAATGTGAATATTGCCCTTCCCTTCACCTTTGTGAAGCGCGAATCTTCAGCGAAGCCCCGTCTTACCTAAGGTAAACAGGGTTGGTCATCGCCTCCAGAAGAGACATGCCTAGGGTTTGCCGATAGAGCTCCACCCGGTAGAAGAGTCTGTTCTCCACGGGGAAGGAGTATCTGAATTCACCATCATGGGTAATGGTCCATGTTTGGGAAACCCCATCAGTGTGTATCAGGGATAGGACATCCCCCTTTTTTGCCTTCTGTATGGAAACGGTTCCTTCCAACCCTTCGGAGAACAGGGCTTCATCACCCAGACCCCATTGTCCCAGATGGAGATCCAGCAGGGCGGAATCAGGGGAGCTCGCCAAACATGAGCGTCCTCCCTTGATTGCCTGCAGGATGTCCTTTGGGCTTTTTGATAGGGAATTTACCCATACGCAAGGAGACCCATAGGATCGGCCCACTTGTATGTGATGGGTATCGGATCCTGCGACAGCAGGGATCTTCTTTCCCCCACAAAGTTGTGTGTTCCACCACGCTCTTGCCCTATGGTCACTAGGCTTGATGAATCCATTCCAGATCTCCACTACATCATAGGGAACATCTTCAAATCCAAACAGCCATGGGCAACCATCATCGGCTATGTGGTTGAGGGCGATGGTGGCCCCAGATGCTCTTCCTTCATTGAAGAATTCTTGCATCTCCTCAGTTGTGTTGGAAAGAGGGCTGGTTGCAAGTTCAGTGCATGGATTGGGAAAGAAGAAATTGGCATGTCCCCGATAGTTGGTATACTCCATCGCCGGAAGTACCGTTATGCCCTCAGGGTTGCCGATCTCCTTGTTCTGTTCGGTGTTGTTGTGGTCGGTAAGGGCAATGAAATCAAGCTTTGCCTGTTTGGCGTACTCAATGACTTGGGAAGTGCTGTACCAGCCGTCGCTGTTGATGGTATGCATGTGCAGATCCCCACAGAGCCAGGATGCCTGCTTGGGGAACATCGCTATGTCTACCGTCACTGTTACACGCTCTTCCACCTTGTAGATACCCAGAGCCACTGCCCAGCTTCCCGCTTCAATTGCCTTGCTCTTGTATCCTGGGGTTGCACTGTGTTCGCTGATGAAGACTGAAGTCCTGTCTGAGCCTGACCAGCCCCTTAAGCTTTTGCTGGTATCTATGAGTCCAAGGTCAATGATATTGCTCTCATGGGTTTGTATCCCGTCATCAGTCTGGACTTGTATATGTCTTAGATAGGAGTAGGTGACCTCTATCCTTTCGGTGTGCTGAGGCACTTCAAAGGGTATGGAAAGATACTGCTTGGTTTCGGTTTTGTCGAATGTTCTCGTAAGGGTGAGTTGTTTCATCGATCGATCTTCCTATCCTCGTATCATCGCATCTCGTGAAGATTCTTGTATCTTCTCCTGAAAATAGGCGCAGCACATTGTGCTGCGCCTGCCTTACACACTTCATCCACTGCTTCAGTCAATGATCCTGTTTGCCCTGAGCTCTTTTTCAGCACCCATGATAGCGGTGGTTGCATCGGTCTTGCCCATGATGCAGTCACTCATCCACTTGGACATGATATCATAGTACTTGCGGGTGTCCAGCTCTCCATTGGCATAGCCCATGGTTTCGACTTCGACATCGGCTCGCTTTCCTATGGCTACAGACTCAAGCACTCCAGGATTCATCGTCCCTAGCTTCGTGAGATCGAACTTGGTGGAGATGGGGAATGGAGCCCCATGGTCCTTGGCGTGTTTCAGCCCAAGCTCGGTGTACTCAATCTTGCCATTCACCACATTGTAGTCATTGCCCTCAATTCCGGCTGAGAGGAGCAAGCCTCCTTCTGCAGTTGCCATATACTCGAGTATCTTGAAGGCTTCCTTGGGGTTTTTCGCATTGGATGGGATCGCCCAAAGTGAGGCTCCTCCCTGTTCGATATAGTATTTCCCGCTTGGCCCCTTGATCCCGGGTAGTCCGACCACATTGACCTTGTCAGGATATGTGCCTGCTGTCCTTGCATTGTTGTTGTACAAGCCGGTCCAAGCCGCCCAGTCAGAATCCATGACAATGTCCTGGGACTGCCACATCTTGCTTCTCATGTCCCCAGTCTTTCCTGTAAAGGAAGCAGGATCCATCAGGCCTTCCTTGTAGAGCTTTGCCAGCCATTCCCAAACGGGCTTGGCTTTCATATCCACATACGGGGCGTACTTCTTGCCATTGGCATCAAGGAACACTCCTCTCCTCAGCCCTACAGAGGAGAACCAGGGTTGCATGTCCCACACGTCGGGCATATAGACGAAGAATGGGTAGTATGGCTTCCGACCCATGGTATTCTCCATGTATGCCTTTACCTTCTTGAGCATCTGGTAATAGGCGTCGAGGCTGTTCAGACTGTCCAAGTTGATGCCGACCTTATCGGTGATCGCCTTGTTGACGTTGACCAGCGGGAACACTTCCAGCTTGTTGAAACCAGCATAGTACTTCTTGTTGTACTGGATTTTCTCCAGCTCTGAACGATCTACATTTTCCTTGTAGACTGCTGAGTTGTTGATCCAGTCAGTGATGTCCATGAGGGCTCCCTGTTTTGCAAGGGTGTACATCTGGAACTGGTTCAGATAGATCAGATCATATGCCTCGCCTGCACCAAGCTTTTGCATCAGGACCTGGTCATAGCTTGCAGGAACCTTCTCCCAAGTGATGTTCAGCCCCGTTCCCTTTTCCATCTCCTCTTCAAAAAGCTTGTTCTCCGCATCATCCTTTCCACCTGTCACTGCTGCAAGCACCTTGATCTCGGCCTTGCTTTCAGCCTGTGCCTGTGCGACCAGGGGAGAGCTCACGATAAGTAGGGCAAGAGCCAGCACTACTAGCATCTTTTTCATAGGTATCCTCCTTTTGGATTGTATGAAACATATATGAAGGCCCCTCACTACGAGAGGTCCTATCCTTTGATCGCACCGATCATGACCCCTGAGGTGAAGAACGTCTGTGTAAAGAAATAGAGAACAACCAGAGGTATTGCCGTGAGAACAACAGCGGCCATCTTTGCATTGGCAAAGATGTAGCTGGTCCCACTCGTGGATGTCTGTTCGAATAGTATCGAGCGCAAGACAACAGGGAGCGTCCATTTTTTCATATCCGATACAAGTGTCACGACAAGGGTGATGTTGTTCCAGCGGCGGATCAGTTCCAAGGTACCGATGGTCATCAGGCCAGGGATGGACAGGCGTAGGTATATCTTGCTGAATATGGTAAGTTCGCTAGCCCCGTCTATCCTTGCTGATTCTGCAAGGGACAGGGGTATGCCTTGGAAGTAGTTGCGTATCAGAAAGACACTGAAGCCGCTTATCATGCCGTTGACAATAAGGCCCGTATAGGAGTTGAGCAGGCCCAAATCCCTGTTGACTGCGTAGATTCCTATCATTGTCAGTTCATTGGGGACAGTCATGGTCAGCAAGATGAAGGATGTCAGTATCGTACGGAAAGGCAGGTCCCTTTGCGAAAGGATATACCCTGCCAGGGCTGCCATAAGGACATGGAAGAACGTTCCCACCACCGAGACATAGACGGTAGTGAAGAAGGGACGGGCGAGGTCCACAAAGGACCATATGAAGGAATACCCTTCACATGATGGGGGATTGGGGAACAGGATCAGACCCGGAGCGTCTGACTTTGCAATGGTTGAGAAGGAGACTGCAAGGACGTTGATCATCGGAAGGCCCATAAGAGCCACCACAAAGAGGATGACCAGGATATAGAGGGCCTGCAAGGGGAGGGGTAGCCTGTCCTGAGTTCCAAGTTTCTTTGCCATCTGTTCAGTCCTTATCGTATTTGATCAGCTTGCGGATTATAGCGGTGAAGACCAGAGTCCCTGCCATGACCAAGGTGGCTCCGGAAGAGGCTATGCCCGTCTTGAAGTTGATGATTCCTGTCTCAAACACATACAACAGCAGTGTTCCTATCTGCCTTCGGTTAGCTGGGTTTACCATGATGAATATCTCGTCAAAGTGCGTGAGCACCCCGATGGAGAGCAGTACCAGGATGGTCTTCATGGTGGGAGCCAATGAAGGGATGATGATGGTCCGTATCTGTACCATCCGGGAGGCCCCATCTATTCTTGCAGCCTCATAGAGCTGGCTGTCGATGTTGATGATGGCTACCGTATAGAGCAGTGCAAAGTATCCCATCGACCGCCAGACTCCCATCGCTATGATAAGGGGTCTGGCAAGATCCGGCTGTGCGAGGAAAAAGATGGGGTCGACATTGAACAGGGAGAGAAACTGGTTGGCAAGTCCTTGGATATCGAATATCAAGGCCCATACCCCTCCGATGACGGCCCAGGAAAAGAGGTAGGGGAGATAGGCAATGGTCTGGATGGTTTTCTTGATGGTCTTGTTGAGCAACTCGTTGAGTATGATCGCAAAAAGAAGGGAAAGGGCAAAGTAGAGGGCCATATCCCAGATTCCGATGATCAGGGAGTTCTTGATGGATGCAAGAAAGTCGGGGTCTTGGATAACCTGCGTGTAGTTCTCCAATCCTGCAAAAGGTCGCCTGCCTATCAGGCGGTTTTCCTGAAAGCTCATGATGAGACCCTTCAGGAAGGGGTAATAGGTGAAGACCAGGAAGTAGAGGGCTATGGGTATGAAGAGGATGTAGAAGGTTGAGTATTTTTTCAGTTTCTTCCAAAGGGTATTCTGCATCCCTGTCCTCCTTTCTAAGACGTGTCTTGCTGTTCGCAGACCTACAGAAGATTTTCATGGGGTCTCTTGTAAATGTAGTATATCATGGATTGTAGAAAATAGACAAAAAGTTTTTTTGAATATTTTACAGACAGGAGAAAAAGTACATTCTTTTGTGATATTTTTGTACTTAATGAGATTTTTAGACGAAAATTACTACAAATTTATGAAAATGGATAGAATGGAAATGAATTGAAGAAAATAAAGATTGTAATTTTTTAGACATCTAGGTAGTATGTATATCGTACTTGAGTTGTGCGTTTGCCCGATAGGAGCCGGGGGTCATCCCTGTATGATTTTTGAAAACATTGGAAAAATAGGAGACATTGGTAAAGCCGAGATCGGCAGAAATCTCTGCAAGCGTGTGGGAATTGATCGTCAGAAGTTCCTTGGCCTGTTCGATTTTTGCCAGGGTGATGAATTTTTTTGTGGAATACCCTTCCGAGGCAAAGACTATTCGGGATATCTGTTTCTCGCTGAGGTTCAGATGGTTGGCTATGTCTGAAGGTGCGAGGCTCCTGTAGAGGTTGTCGGCGACAAAATCGGCTATGATATCCATCCTGCTTTTTGCTGCTGTACCATTCACTGCATGGCCGTATCCCATTGACCGTGCCATGGAGACCAGTAGTTCAGCAACAATTGAGGCGATGATGAGCTGGTATCCTGGCTTCATTTTCAGAGCCTCTCCCAGGGCCTTGTCAAAGAGGGCGATGACCCCTTGGGTGTCCTTGATAGGGGTGCAGGGTTTGTGTAGGAAGAATTCCTGGAGGTCAGGGATCTCCCCATTTTCTTCGGACGGGCTCTCCTTTCTTGGGCGAAACTTACAGTCCAGGCTATATTCGACAAGGTCTTCCTTGGTGCATGAGGTCTGTTCGTGGTAGACCGAGGGGGCGGTCACATAGAAGGAGCCCTCTTGTATGAGAAAGGAGTTTGAGTCGGTGGTGACAGTGCATGAGCCTTGTGCGATTATATGGAATTCAAAACTCTTGTGGCAGTGGCGGGGGATATTCCAGTCACCGGTTTTCTGCATGACACGGAACCACTGCACATCAATGGAGCACCCCGCCATTTCACAGGTTATAGGTAGTTCGGAAAGGCGCCTTGATGCCTTGTTCAGTTCATGATCCATAGGAAAACCTCTGGAGGTAGTATGCCTCATATCTGGTTTTAAGTGCAAGTATTGTGATAATAGGAGGTACGCAAAGATGGTCAGACGCGTACATGTTGTGTTCAAGACACATTTGGATATTGGGTTTACCGATCTCGCCGAGCATACTGTCGATCGCTATATGCACCAGTTCATTCCCCATGCCATTGAGACTGCTCGTCAGTTGCGGGAACGAGGGGGAAAGGAACGGCTGGTCTGGACTACCGGCTCATGGCTCATCGACATGTACCTGAAGCGAGCCACAGGTGAAGCCCTTACTCAATTCCTTTCCGCTGTGGAGCAGGGCGACATTGTCTGGCACTCCCTACCCTTGACCACCCATACGGAACTGATGGATGGGCAGCTCTGCTCGTACGCCCTATCCCTTGGAAAGAAGCTGGACCTGAGATTCTCGCGTCACAGCATAGCCGCAAAGATGACTGATGTTCCTGGTCATAGCCTGGCTTTGGTTCCTTATCTGGTCGCCAATGGGGTGCAGTTCTTGCATATCGGGGTGAATGGGGGTTCTCCAGTTCCTGATGTCCCCCCGCTTTTCCGTTGGCGAGCCCCAGGTGGGGAAGAGGTATTGGTCCAGTATGATGGGACGTATGGTACCTCTTCGGCCTTTGAGGGATTGGAGGATGTGCTGGTGATAGAGAACAGTGCCGACAATTCAGGACCTCCCTCATTGGAAGAGGTGCTTGCTGTATACAGAAGGCTTGAAAGTGAGTTCCCTAAGGCTGAGATCTTTGCATCTGACCTTTCCTCCTATGCCAGGAATATACTCAGCGAAAAAGAGAGGTTCCCCCTCATACAGGAAGAGATAGGGGATACCTGGATCCATGGTGTAGGATCCGACCCAAAGAAGGTCAGCCATCTGAGGATGCTTCTCAGCCTAGCTGCAACATGGGAGGAAGAGGGTCTATTCATAAGGGATACGGCTGCCTATGACGGTTTCATGGGTTCGCTTCTTATGGTGGTTGAGCATACTTGGGGTATGGATTTCAAGAAATATCTGGCAGACTACAAGAACTGGTCCGTCGATGATTTTGTCCGGGCGAGGGAGAAGGACGTAGTCTCCCCCGATGCCATAACCGAGGAGTACCGCTATATAGAGGAGTTCGCTAAGAAGGAGTTTGAGCATATTTTCCCTGCGCAAGCCGAAAAAAGGACAAGGAGAACCTACTCCTTTTTCGAATCAGCCCATACCGAACAGCGCGAATATCTGGAAAAGGCTCTGACCTTCATCGATCCTCAGTTAGTGCAGGAGTTCCGGGCCGTGGCCCTTGCAGAAATGCCTTTCAAAAAAAGAGGTGAGAATGGGTACAAGAAAGGAGTCATCCTTACCTTAGATGAGGAGCATGCCATTGGGAAGGCGAACATCCGTTTCTCAAGCGATGGCTCTATTGCCTCTCTTGTCGACAAGAAGCTTGGGCAACTTGTCGGGGAGGATGGTCTGGGTGTCTATCGCTATCAGAGCTTCAGCGCGGAAACCTATCAGAGGTGGCACCACACGTACAATCGTGATTACGAACAGAACAAGAGGTGGCTCCTTGCTGATTTTGGGAAACCCGGTATGGAGCATGCCATCCCCCCTGCTGTCGATAAGCTCTACCCTGCCGTCTTGGTGTCCCTTGTCGAGTACCAAAGTGAATCCAGGATTGAGGTTGTGGCTACCTTGCAAGCTTCAGAGGATACTCCTCGGGGGGCTCCAAGGAACGTCCTCATCACATATGGCTTCTCTTGTTCTGGCCGGCTGGAGACTATCACCCTCGATTGGTTTGACAAGGAGGCTACCCGCCTTCCTGAAGCTCTCTGGCTTTCTGTGGGGTTCTCTCTGCATGAGAAGGGGAGATGGAAGATGGTGAAGATAGGCCAAAGGCTTCCTTTGGGGCCGACGGTCTCAAGGGGAGCAAGATCGATCCATGCAGTACAGGCTCTGGAGTATGGGAATATGCTTTCGGTACAGAATCTTGACTCTCCCCTGGTCTCCCTGGGCAAGCGAAAACTGTTGGATTTTGACGATGCCCCTGCTTTGGAGAATGGGTGTTTCCACTTCAATCTCTACAACAATATCTGGGGGACTAACTTTCCCCTCTGGTATGAGGAGGATGGAAGAAGCAGGATACGGATGGTCTGGGAATCCTAGGAACTGGAAAGGGAAATCAGATCTTCCCAACAGCCATCCCCCCGCAGTCTCTATCTGTGGGGGGATGGTTGTTGGGGGTAGGCCTTTATTGGCACTTCGGTGTTCTATGGCTAGTATGATCTCAAAAACTATCCTTATTCCCAATCAGTCATTCAATCATTCCTTCCCATTCTTTGCGTATCATCTGTTACAAGCCACCCTAATGGATCAGAGCAACGGTGATGCATCAATCCCGTCCGAATACCTCAAGCTGAGTAAGGGCAGGGAAGAGGGCATCATCACCTTTGATGAGCTTGCCTATCCTGATGCTGGTGATAGTCTTCTCGGGCAGGGAAAAGCCCTGTGGCAGCTGGTCTTTTTCCAGGGTGCATGCCAAGGTCTTCCCATCACTGAAGGTAAGGGTAGCCTCTTTCCACCAGGAGTCATGGGGCCAGTCAGCCCTGAGTGTGATCCTGATCATATCTACGGTGACAGGGCGTCCGAATTCAATGGTGAGTTCAGCTGAAGGATCCTGGTTGATGCCCCAGCTTGTGTAGGGATATTTGCCATGGTCGCGATTTTCCAGCACTCCGTCTATTGCATTGCGGGCGGCAAACTGCATCTCGTTCCTGGTCTCCACATTTGCCGTTGCATGAGGGAATATGCCAAGGGTGTGGTGGTTGTCATAGGGGTTGAGGGCAAGGTTTCTGTAGGTACCCTTTGCCTTGGATTTTTCCAGGGTCAGCAAGTGCTTCCCTCCGCTGAATGCCTGAAGGGGGAAACAGGTTTTTCTGTCAGGTTCGACAGGGATTTCATAGGTAGCCTTGTCCTTGATGTAGACTGTGTGTTTCCCCAGTGCCTCATCAAGCTGTATGTCATAGAGCCCTGCTTCATCGACAGTGAGCACAATGTGGTCTCCGCTGTTGTACGCAGGTACATGGACAAGGGCCACTCCGTCACCACTGGCCCCGCTGGTTCCCAGTATGGTCTTTTTCCCATCAAGTATCTGTATCTGTAGCATCGTATGCCTCCTGAAACCACTATACCATAGGAAGGAGTATGTATGCCAATCTCTTGACTTCCATTTTGCTATGGCCCATCGTAGAGATATGAAATTGACCTATATACATCACAGCAGTTTCCTAGTGGAGACAGATGGGGCAACGCTCTTGTTTGATTACACCGAAGGGCAAGTGCCGTCTTTTGATGTGCACAAGCCAATGTATATTTTCACTACCCACAGGCATGGCGATCATTTCTCGGAAAAGATATTCTCCTTCGCCAAAGGGGTGGGTAACGTCTCCTTCCTCCTCTCCTTTGACATCCCCAAAGAACGCATATCATCAGAAGCGAAGGATAGGGTGCACCTTTTGGAGAGCAATCACAGCTATGAGGTGGGGGAGCTGAAGATCAGCACCTTCAAATCGACTGACGAGGGCATTGCCCTGGTCATAGAGGTGGAAGGCAAGACCCTCTACTATGCTGGGGATCTGAACCACTGGCATTGGGAGGGTGAGCCGACGTGGTGGAATCTTCAGATGGCCAAGGATTATCTTGCCGAGGTAGAGAAGCTGCCTACAAAGTTTGACCTTGCCTTTGTCCCTGTAGATCCACGCCTGGGCAAATCCTTTGGCCTTGGGGCCGAGGAGTTGCTTGCCCACTCTGATATCAATTTGCTTGTCCCTATGCACTTCTGGTCTGATTTTTCCGTTTGCGAGAAGTTACAGGAGAAAACAGATGCAAGGGTTTTGCAGATAGCACACAAAAACCAAACCTGGAGGATTGTATGAAATTCCATTTTGCACACAATAATTTCAATGTAACCAACCTTGATGCATCGCTGGCCTTTTACAAGGAAGCCCTTGGCCTTGTGGAGGTTCGTCGCAAGGAAGGCCCTGATGGATCCTTCATCCTTGTATTTCTGGGAGATGGCTCTTCCAAACACCAGCTGGAACTGACCTGGCTGAAGAACTGGGAGAAGGGGGTCTACAACCTCGGGGACAACGAGTTCCATCTTGCCTTTGAGACTGATGACCTGGAAGGTGCAAGGGCAAAACACCGCAAGATGGATTGCATCTGCTATGAGAATAAGACGATGGGGATCTACTTCATAGCAGACCCTGACGGATATTGGATAGAGGTAGTACCAGAAAAGAAATAACGCCTCTTTTTTGTCATATTTGGGTATATTGTCCAGAATATTGCATAGTTTCACTATTAGGTATAGAGTAGGGCCCATCACAAGCAATACACAGGAAGGGTGGTGGGATGGCAAACAAAGGTGCATTACCAGGCATGTCGTTTTTTCACGACTTACGAAAAGAATTTTCTGGATACAATGGGTCTAAGTTCTCCAAGGACCTTCTCGCAGGGCTGACCGTAACGGCAGTGGCCCTGCCTCTGGCTCTCGCCTTTGGCGTAAGCTCAGGCTTGGATGCAGCCTCCGGTCTCATCACAGCCATCATGGCAGGGCTGGTCATAGGGTCACTATCGGGCGCATCATTTCAGATTTCAGGCCCTACTGGGGCGATGGCTGCCATTTTGGCAGGTCTTGCCGGATCCCACGGACCTGAAGGGGTCTTCCTCGCCGGAATGATCAGCGGCATAATCCTGATCATTGCCGCCGCCTTGAAGGTTGGTGCGTTGGTCAGCTACATTCCCTCGCCTGTAGTGACTGGCTTTACAAGTGGTATTGCCGTCATCATTGCCTTGGGTCAGATAGATAACTTCTTCGGAACCACCTCCCATGGTGAGAGTGCCCTGGCCAAATTGTTTTCCTACAGTGAACTTGGGTTCTCCGTCAACCTTGCAACTCTTATGTACGGTATGCTGGTTATTTTTCTTATGGTGCTCTGGCCAAAGAGGTGGAACGCAAAGGTGCCCGCTTCCCTGGTAGGTATCATAGTGGCTTTGGTCCTGCAGATATTCCTTGACCTTGAGGTAGGGGAGGTGGGTGCCATTCCGCGTACTCTGCTGGGAGAAAATCGACTGAAGTTCTCCTTCATCACTTTTGGGAATATCAGGATGTTCCTCTCCCCTGCAATAAGTATTGCCGCACTGGGTATGGTGGAGAGTTTGTTATGCGGTTCCTCTGCAGGGAAGATGAAGGGTGATGAGAAGCTCAAGGCTACCCAGGAGCTCTATGCCCAGGGCATAGGCAATACCATCATTCCTTTTTTCGGGGGTATTCCTGCCACCGCTGCGATAGCTCGCACCAGTGTTGCCATCAAGAGCGGCGGGCAGACACGTCTGACAGGAATCATCCATGCCTTGGGACTGCTTGCTTCCATGTTCCTTTTGGGCTCATATATGAGTCGCATACCCCTAGCGGCACTAGGAGGTGTACTTATGGTCACAGCCTGGAGGATGAATGAATGGAAAGCCATCAGGCAAATTTTTAGGAAGAGGATTAAGACCTCCATGGCCCAGTATATCATCACCTTGGTGGCTACCGTGGTGTTTGACCTCACCATGGCTATCCTGATCGGTATTGTCTTTTCCATGGTCATGTTTGTGATCCGCAGCAACAAGATATCAATTGAGATAGATGATGTCACCAAGGATTTGGTCGACACTTCACGCAAGACCAAGGTGGTCTATGTGGATGGGTCACTTTTCTTCGGTTCGCAGGAACTGCTGACCAGGGAGGTTGAGGTCATGCTGTCCCATCAGGTGAAGAGGATCATCTTCTCAGTCAGGGGGGTGCCCAACATAGACCACAGTTCTGTCAACGAGTTTGTCGGGATAGTGAAGATGTGTAGGGAACATAAGGTGGAGTTGTTGTTCTGTGGTGTGCAGCCTGCTGTGATGCATATGTTTGAAAGGTTGGACTTTGTCGAATATCTGGGTCGGAATAACTTCTACAGCAGTGCCGTCATCGCCTTGGCTTCCCTCAGTTGAATCTGCTCGTAAAGATCTTCTGGTAATCCTTGGGGCTAGTATCCATGACCTTGCGAAACTGCCTGGAAAAGTAGTTCGGATCGGAGAAGCCTGTAGATTCAGAGACTTCAGCGATAGACAGCCCCCGTTTTTGTATCAGGGCACAGGCGTAGGCAATACGCTTGTGCAGGTGGAACTCGATGGGGGAAAGCCCTGTGGCAATCTTGAAGTAGCGGTTCAGGGTACTTGTGCTCATATGTGCCGCTTCGGTCAGGTCTTTGGTGGTAAGGGCTCTGTTCTTGTTTTTCTCCATGAAGGCCATCACGCTCCACAGGCGGTGTGCCATCTGGTTGTTCTCCCGGGGTGTCTCATCATAGAAACGTGATAGCAGGATGATGAGGTTGAGCAGGTAGGAATAGGCAAGGGTCTTGGAACCAGAGCCGAAACTCTGGTCGTCAGCCTCGTGCTCCATATGCTCCAGAATGGGAAGCGCCTCCGAAAGCTGAGTGGGGTTGAGTAGGAGCGTGGGTATTGCATCTGTAGCCTGGAAGAATGAGGTGAAGCCGGGGAGGTCAGACAGGTCAAGCAAGTTCTTGGCAAGCATGCCCTTTCCGATAAGGATGTTGTACAGGGCAAGATCCTTCACGTCCTTGTAGCCGTGTTGCATCCCTGGGGGGATAAAGAAGACACTTCCTTCTCCAAGCTGGAACTCCCCATGGTTGGAGAAATGTATTCCGGAACCCCTGATTACAAGCACCAGTTCGTAAAACTCATGGCTATGGAGGCGAAACGGAAGTTCAGGGTCACGTTTTACCACCTTCAGCTGTAGCGAGGGTTCATGGAAGAAGATATTTTCGGTGAGGATGGGGTCTCTCATAGGTGCATGTTCTGCTATCGCCCTTGTTTTGTCAATAAAACCTGATACGACTGAGGGCCAAACCTCTATACAAGGCGATGCATCTGATCCATTACAATCAGATATACCCAATTCATTCCAAGCATCCTCTTCTTGTTCTCCGCTTCAGAGTGTGTCACTATGAAGCAGAGAACAAGAGGAGAGAAGCCGTATGCGCCTGATGCTCGATAGTGCGAACCTTAAGGACTTGGAGAGTGCCCTGGATATCTACCCTATCAGTGGAGTCACCACCAACCCACAGCAGATACAGGGTGAGGGATGCATCGATTTCTTCGCTCATCTCAAAAGCATCCGTACTTTGCTAGGAGCAGACCGTAGTCTACATGTACAGGTGCTGGGTAGGGATAAAGCAACCATCATAGGGGAGGCAGAAAAGATCTGCTCAATGCTTGGAGATAGCACCTACATTTCGATCCCTGTTACTGAAGAGGGGCTCAAGGCTATCCATGTCCTTGCACAACGTGATTTCAATATAACCGCCACAACGGTCTTCTCTACCATCCAAGGTATCCTTGCGATGCTCAGCGGGGTAAAGTATGTAGCGGTCTTCTATGACAGGATGCTCAACAACGACATTGATGCACCACGGGTCATCAGAGAATTGAGTAGCTTGCTCTGGACCAATACCAGCAACACCCAAGTGCTTGCGGCAAGTTTCAAGAATGTCTCCGAGATCACCACATCCTACGCCAGTGGGGCTGGGTGTTGCACTGTACGCCCTGAGATTCTAGCCACCGGCTTGAACATGCCGTCCATCCAGAAGGCGGTGGGAGACTTCAGTAAGAACTGGGCTGAGGTATATGGCGGAAAGACGATTCTGGACCTGTAGTCTAGAACCTCATGATCGCCCACCTGTCCACAGTCTCAAAGCCCAGCCTTGCATAGATCGCCCCTGCTTTGGGGTTGTCATAGAAAAGGCAGAGAAACCCAAGGCCGTTCTCAAAGCAGTAAGAACAGAGCTGACTGACCAAAGTTGAGGCATACCCACGATTACGGTATGCAGGCAACGTAGCTACCCCTACGATCATAGCGCCAGTGGTTGTGGTGGCTGTGGTGTACACACTCGATACCAGCTTGTCACCTTCAAACAGGCCAAAGCCAACGCCTCCTTGTTCGAGGTTGTTGGTAATCTCAGCAAGCTTCTCTTTGGTATGGTTCAGATAGGGCTGTGCAAACTCTTCGATCTGCTGGTACAGGGCGACAATGGCAGGGGCATCCTTTTGGGTTACCCTGCGTGTAGGCAGTGGTGTTTCTCCCTTGGCCCTGAAACTTGGCTTGTTGCAACGGCAAAGGTAGGTCCCTTGGATTTTTTTGTTTGGGTATAGTGGTTGTAACTGCCTGAGCAGAGATTCCTTTGCACTGATGGCCATAATCTTCTCTTGCCTTGCAAGCAGAGCCCCTACGGCTTTTGCATTGAATGTGGGCCCTTTGCTGTAAAGGATATAGTCAGAGTAATATTTCAGCAGGATTGCATCCCAGTTTTCACCGATGGCATATAGTGATACGTTCGGCCCTTGGAGGCCGTAGAGTTCCAGGTCCCCTTGGATGAAGAGGTTTGTCTCAGGTTCGTCTTGTATGTATGCGTAGACCTTAGGAAGGTCTTTGTCGGTTAGCTTGTATACCTGTATCATAGTTTTCCGTCTTTGAATTCCCTGGCAAAGGGAGCATAGTTCCCTTCGGGGTTGTACCACTTGTGTGTGTTGTGGTCGTCCTTGATTGCAAAGAGAATCTTGGAGAATGCAGTGCTGTACGGGCTTTCTTCCAGGACTTCCCTGAAGAGGAGGGCTATCTGGTTGGGGGGATTGCAAAAGGCCCCACAACCCATGGCGGAGAGTATGAGTGTCTGGTGGTCGTGTCTCTTGGCAACCTTGAAGATCGTCCTGATTTTCTCTTTGGTAAGGGCTTGGTCATCTTCACCCATCTCATACTGTCCTCTTGCATTTTTTATCAGGGCTGGGTTGCATATGGCCGGAACGGCGATGAAGCTGGCTTTGTACGGATGGTCGAGAAGAGGGTACCCATCTTCCTCCCTTCCTCTGAACACGGTAACCTTGGGTGAATAGACTGCTCCGTACGCCTCATGCAGGGGGTAGGATTGTTTCGCCCTGGTGATGCCATAGGCTTTTGCAAGTCTGTCGTCAAAGCTGTAGAGCGAGAGCAGGTAATTGGAGGAGCGAAACAGGTGTTCCTCCTGGGCTCCCGCCCCTCCTTCAACACCCCCTCCTGGTGTGTTGGGATTTGCCATATTCAGTACCAAGGGATTATTCTGCTCTTCCTGTGCAATGGCAAGACAATCGGCATTGATAACGGTAACTTCGGTTTTACATGGGGCGACAGAGCTATCTTCAAGTTTCTTTGCATAGAGGATGCTCTCTTTTGTCAACCGGTGATCACGTGGCAAAAGTACTGTCTTTCCCCTATGGCTCAGGTATTGTTCGCTGTGGATATGGTCAACCGTATCCAGGAATACAGAGACTCTGAGGGCCCTCAGCTGGTGGTATTCCCCACTCTGTACTGCTTGTGAAAAACGCCGGGTATACGATCTGCTGTCCCACATGGTCAACTCCTGCAAATAGGCGAATGGTCTCTTTGAATGGTTGCATTATACGTTTTGGTTCGTTTGATAGCAAGCGAACTGTCTTTGTTTGTTCCCCTTGATGATTATGATTATTCCATATCTGTTTGACCTTGGGCTTTCCACCCTTTATGATTGGTGAGTGTTGGGGGAGCTTCATTGTCTTAGGACGAAGTCAACTTCTCTCCCTATTCCAATCTCTGGAGGCTCTCCATGAGTTTTTTATTGGTAGGTGTGCTCAACACCACCTGGCAACAGCTTTTTATGTTTGGTGTCGGGCTCATCCTCATCTATTTGGCGATTGGCAAGAAATTGGAACCAGCTCTTTTGCTTCCGATGGGATTCGGGGCGATACTGGTAAACCTGCCGTTTTCCGGTGCTGTGACTCAGAGCATGCAGGGAATTGGCGAGGTAACAGGAATCCTTGATTGGCTCTTCAGCATGGGCATAGAATCAGCGGAGGCCATGCCGCTTTTGCTCTTCATCGGCATAGGGGCAATGATCGACTTCGGGCCTTTGCTTGCAAATCCTAAGCTCATCCTCTTTGGCGCTGCCGCCCAATGGGGTATTTTTGCCACCATCTCCTTGGCCACACTTATGGGTTTTAGCCTGGTAGATGCCGCTTCCATCGGGATCATCGGGGCCGCTGACGGACCTACCTCGATCCTGGTCTCCCAGGTTTTGGGAAGCAAGTATATCGGCCCTATTGCCATTGCAGCCTATTCGTATATGGCTCTGGTTCCCATCATACAACCCTTTGCCATCAAGCTGGTGACCACCAAGAAGGAACGGGCCATAAGGATGGCGTACAATCCCAGAGCCATCTCCAAGCGCGCCAAGATAGTATTCCCAATTATTGTTACCATAGTTTCAGGATATGTTGCCCCTGCCTCTGTTTCCCTCGTCGGTATGCTGATGTTTGGTAACCTGATCAGGGAATGTGCTGTCTTGGATTCCCTCTCTACAACTGCTCAGACGGTTTTGGTCAACCTTGTAACCCTGCTGTTGGGCATAACCATCGCATCAACGATGAAAGCCGAGCTCTTTGTCACTGTCCAGACACTCATGATCATGGGTCTGGGGCTGCTGGCATTCGTCTTTGATACCATAGCCGGTGTCGTGTTTGCCAAGGTGCTCAACCTGTTCAGCAAGACGAAGATCAATCCCATGATAGGGGCTGCAGGTATCTCAGCCTTTCCTATGTCAGCTAGAGTCATCCAGAGGATGGGCCAACAGGCCGATCCTCAAAATCACCTGTTGATGCATGCAGTCGGAGCCAATGTGGCGGGCCAGATTGCATCGGTCATCGCAGGCGGCGTCATCTTGGGCTTGGTCCCAGGTCTTATCTAAAGGAGTCCCGCATATGAGTGATATATTTTCCCTATCGTTACGCCTGATGGGACAAGGTATGGTCGGTATCTTTGCAGTCATCCTCATCATCTATGTGGTGCTGTTGTTCTTGGGCAAGCCGAAGAAGAAAGGTGAAATGGTTGAGGGCTCTGAGAAGGCAGGAAAAGATGCTAAGGGTGAAGTGAAATGAGGAATAATCACTGGAAGGGGAGTCCCTTGAGTGGTGTAGCAGTTGTCAGTCCGTTTGTTACCATAGGGTGAAGGGAACAGGCAATTGTTCTCAATAAGATTCACTGCAACAGGTATGAATAGGTAGTACTAAAAATCGCAGGCTGATTTCCTGTTTGTTGTGTCGGACAGAATGCTCAGCCTGCGATAATTGCAAAGAGAGATATTTTCTATATTTTATCCATGCATTGATACCAACAAAATAGAGCCTAATGGATATGAGCTAGGATCATACTGAGAATCTTACAGGAATTTCTCACTGGCCTTATTCATGCGAATAAAACTTACCAAAAGAAACATAACAATTGCTAGAATACTTTAGGAAAGAGGGCTTGAAAAACATAGCCAATGATGCCATTTCCTCTTGAATCAGAAATTGTCAGTGCCCGCTTGAAATTCTTCTCTACGATCGGACCTACAATAAGTCCCATGACGATTGTAGCAGGAGGGATTGTATTCATTTTGAAGAGTACTCCCAAAATTCCAAACGCCACTGCAAGTACGATATCGAATGCGCTGTTGTGTATGCTGTATGCACCCAAGAAACAAATCAAGCAAATAGTACGGGAACGATATAGGATAGTTTACCCTTTACTATCTATAAGAAAAGGGAATGCTTTCAGAAAAATTCACTGGGAAAAAGGCTGTTGCCTACAAATATGTTCCTCTCGACTATTGGATGGGTCTCTTGTTCTCCTCCAAAAATGACTGTACTCCATCGATGGTTGCCTGGATATGCTCTTCCATAAGTTGTTCACATGCCACTTTATCCCGTTTGCGCATGTTTGCAAGGAGAAGACGGTGATAGCGGATACCGATAGCACATCCAAGAATGGATACGATGCTATGCATTGTGGAAGACAGAACTTCTTCTATGCTTTGATTTGCCTGGATAAGGATGGGATTTTTTGAGGATTCAGCTATCTTTCGGTGGAAGAGATAGTCAGCCTTACTGAATTTGCTGATGTCATCGTGATGAACCATCATAGAGTTGAATATCTCCTCAAGGGCAACGAGATCTTCATCAGTCAGATGTTGTACTGCAAGTCCAACCGTTCCTTTTTCTACAACCATACGATATTCCAAAACCTTGATAATATCCTTTTGCATAAAGGCTGCCCGTAATGGGTTGAGGGAAGCGACAGCCCCTCGTACCTGGTTGCGAACTACAATGGTCCTGCCTCCTTGGTGGGTCTGTACCAACCCGACCGCTTCCAGCTGTTGGATAGCGGACCGGACTGTTACCCGACTCACCTGATATTGCTCGCAGAGATTTTTCTCTGAGGGAAGCTTGTCCCCTATCTCCCAGTTGTCCTGTTCAATCAATGCCTTCAGTTTTAGGTAAATCTGTGTCCTCAATGAGGTTGTCTTATGGTGTGTTTCAAGAGCCATGGGTATCCTCCTTTTCTTAACTTATAATACAAGTTAGTGTGAAATTATGCAACAAGAATATATCGATATTTCGATATCCAATTACTGTGAAAACAGTATAAATAAATATTATATATAGAAATATAAATTAATTGTATAAATAATATTTTTTTTCCTTTACATATCCAACATTCACTTGTAATATGAGTCTATTGCAAAAAGGAGATTTTTAATACTATGAAAAAATCATTACTTGTTTTAGCTCTCGTCGTTACTTCTTCTCTGCTTTTCTTTGGCTGCGCAAAGAAAGACAGTGCTGCAGCAAGCACCGCTGGTACTTTGCCGGCTGCTACCGCTCCCTCTACTGCGGCTGCACCTTCGGCTGCTGCCGATAAGGTTGCTGTATCTGTCAAGAAAGATGTTCGTACTGTCAAACCAGATTACACCATTCGTCTGGCCTATTATGATGCAGCAACCTGGCCAACCATCTCGAAGACCCCTCTTCCAGAACATGCCTATGCTTTGGTCTTCAAGAGCATTGTAGAGTCGAATTCCAATGGAAAAATCGCTGTTGAACTTTTCCCTGGCAATGCTCTGGGTGATACCAAGGCAACGATGGAAATGGCAATGAGTGGTGGAATTGAGATGGTAACAACTACTGGTACCGCTTCCTCAATCATGCCAGAGCTTCAGGTCATCTTCCTCCCGTATGTTTTCAAGAGTGATGAGATTGCATGGGACTTCTTCGACAATAGCGATCTTTGGAAAGAGATGGCTGCAGATTTCGAGGAGAAGAGCAATTTGAAGATGCTCTCAGTTGGACAGAATGGTACACGTCACTTTACCAACAACGTGCGACCCATCCATACTCCGGCTGATATGAAGGGTCTGAAGTTCCGCGTTATGCAGAGTCCTATCTACGTCAAGATGGTTGAGGCTATGGGTGCTTCTGCAACTCCTCTCGCTTCTGGTGAGATTTACACAGCCTGTCAGACTGGTGTCGTTGATGGTCAGGAAAACCCGATCTGGAACATTGCTGCAAACAAATGGAATGAAGTGCAGAAGTATATCACCCTTGATGGTCACACTTGGAGTGAGAACTTCGTTTTGATGAACGTTGATTTCTGGAACTCTCTCCCTGAGAACTACCAGCATATTATCACGATAGCTGCTTTCCACGCACAAAACGCTGATAGGGCTGCAGAGGCTTTGGCTTCCCGTGTACTCGACTTTGAGTCGGTCAAGAACTCCATGGAAGTGTATGTTCCTACCGCTGCAGAGCTTGAAGAGTTCAAGAAGGCAGCAGCCCCCACCTATGACTGGTTGAGAGGTGAGGTTGGAAATGAGATTGTTGATGAATTCCTTGCTGAAGTCAAGAAATCTGAAGCCAAATTCGGCTGGTAATCGTATGTATTGAATGACAGCCGCTGCTATGTGTGGCGGTTGTCAATTGTGATAAGAGGTGAATTCTGTGGTAAACATTCTTGACCGGATCAGCCGGGTATTGGGGAAAATAGCTACCTATATTGCTACCATTATTATAGTTGCTGTGTTTTTCGTGATCAGCGCAGGAATCCTTTGCAGATTCACTAGCCTGAGAATATCTTGGACTGAGGAACTAGCTCGATGGGGTCTCATCAGCCTTACCTATGTAGGGGCAAGTGCCGCCCTTCGCAACAAGCAACATGTAGGGGTGAATTTTATTATCAATGCACTCCCTGATACAATTGCAAAAATAATGACTGCCCTTGCATATGTGGTTGTTATGGTTACTGTGGGTTACTTCTTCTTCAACAGCCTTGAGGCTGCCTTGAAAGCGACACGAATTCGAGGGGATATTATTCCTATCTCCCTTAAGTATGTAAAGTTATTGCTTCCCATGAGTTTCTTCATGATGTTCTTTCATCTGGCATGGGGTTTGAGTACGCTTTTTGGTGCAAAAAGCGTTGATGGTAAAACGATAGGATTGTAAAAGGAAATAACCATGGGTATTATTGCGCTTGTATTTGTTCTGGCCATGGCAATTGGCATCCCTATTGCTTTTGTTCTTGGAGCATCTTCTCTCTATTACTTCGTATTTCTCGGAAATATTCCCTTGAGCATGATCGGACAGAAAATGTTCAGCGGTATTGATAATTATGTATTACTGGCGATTCCCTTTTTCATTCTTGCCGGCGAGTTGATGAACCGTTCGAAAATTACAGATGCTCTGATTGCCTTCTCAAATATTCTTGTAGGAAGGATTCCGGGAGCTCTTGCTCAGATTAACATTGTCGCCAGCATTTTCTTTGCAGGAATTACCGGCAGTGGTGTAGCTGATACTGCAGCCCTTGGTTCAATCTTGGTTCCTGCAATGGAGAAAGAGGGGTATACGCCAGCCTATGCAGCTGCAGTCACTGTTGCATCTTCAGTCATCGGGCCCATCATACCCCCTAGTGTCGTAATGGTCATCTACGCCATGGCAACCGGTGAATCCGTTGGGGCCTTATTTGCTGCAGGATACGTTCCTGGTCTGGCCATTGCTTTCTCTCTGATGGTTCTTGCTTATTATTATGCAAAGAAGCATAACCATCCTCGACGTGTGGATAAGATACCTATGAAGCAGGTTGTATTGACGCTTCGAAAGTCCATCATTGGCCTTCTTTGCCCGGTTATCCTCATAGCAGGTATTTTCAGCGGCCAATTCACTCCAACGGAGGCTGCTGCTGTAGCATGCCTCTATGCCATTATTGCGGGACTCTACCTGCTCAAGACAATGACTTGGAAAGAGGTATTTGAGAGCTTCAAGGGAGCTGCTGTCGCTTCATCGATAACTCTTATGGTTATTGCCATGGCTAATCTCTTTGGGCAAGTGCTCACTATAGAGAGGATCCCCACCATTGTAGCGGACTTCATTTTGAGCATGACTAACAATAAGTTTGTATTCCTGCTGATGATCAACTTATTCCTACTATTCATGGGAATGATTATGGATCCAGGTGCCAGTGTTCTGATCTTGGCTCCAATCCTCTTGCCGATTGCCATCAGACTTGGGGTGCAGCCGTTGCACTTTGCATTGGTAATGCTTGTCAACCTGAACCTTGGCTTGATCACACCTCCGGTTGGGACTTGCCTCTATGCGGTAGCCCCAATCGCTAAATTGAGTATTGAAAGGATATCCAAGGCTGTGTTGCCGTTTGTCGGTGTTGAGTTGATAGCCCTGATGTTGTTGACGTATATTCCTGAGCTTACGCTCTTTTTACCTCGCTTGCTCGGGTTCATTTACTAGGTTTTCTTATAAGGAAGGGTACGGATGAAAGCATTATATTATATAGGTGATAAGCAGATGGAACTGCGTGAGGTTGAAAGGCCTGAGCGTAGGAAGGGTGAATATCTCATTGAAGTGAAATCAAATGGGATTTGTGGTTCTGATTTTGAAGGATATATGGGTAAGACTGGCCGCAGGACAGCTCCCATGATCATGGGTCACGAGTTTTCTGGCATTGTCAGTGAAGCCCCTGAGGATGGTAAGTTCGCAAAGGGCACCAAAGTAGTGGTATTCCCCAAGCCCTATTGTGGGGTTTGTGACCTTTGCAAAAAGGGTATGGTCAATGTTTGTCCGGAAGGAATCTGCATGGGAGTGCTCGATTTCAACGGTTCAATGTGTGAATATGTCAACATTGAGGAGAAATATCTGCTTCCTTTTGATGGGATCTCTTTCAATGAGGCAGCTTTTACCGAACCCCTTGCCGTTGCTTATCGCTCGGTCCATAAGATACCCGACCTGCAGCTTAAGGAAGCGGAATATACCCTGGTCATTGGAGCGGGCACCATTGGTCTGTTGGCTCTTGCCTTGCTCAAGTATCGGGGTGCCAAGAATATAATCATCAGTGATGCATCAGATTTCCGCCTTGATGTAGCCCGACAGCTAGGGGCCGATCATACCATCAATCCTAGGACTGATGATTTTGCTGCAGCAATTGCGCGAATCACTGACGGGAAAGGGTGCGACTTTGCAATTGAAGCGGTAGGTATTGCACCGACTGCAGCAAATTCCCTGGAATGCCTGAAAATCGGTGGTACTGCGATCTGGATTGGTAACGCACAGAAGATGGTTGAGGTCAATATGCAGAAGATTGTCACCATGGAGATCACCATCAAGGGGAACTATGTCTACGACCTGGATGGGTTCTCAGATAGTCTGCGCCTTCTTGAGGAAAAAAAGATCAATGTCATGCCCTTGATGACGCATGTCTACACCTTGGATGAGGGTGTGAAGGCCTTCAAGGATCTTGAGAATAATAGAGACGGAAAGATGCTGAAAGTGATGTTGGAGAGTTAATCGATGCATGTTAAGGATAAAACCATAGCCATAACAGGAGGCTCTGGTGGCCTCGGTTCAGTAATGTCAAGACTTCTGGCTTCCAAGGGCGCTAAAGTCATAATCCTTGATCTGGACAAGGCTAAGGGCAATGCCCTGGTGAAAGAAATTCTGGGTGATGGGTTTGCCGCAGAGTTTTACCCTATGGATCTGACCAGCGAAGAGGATTGGCAGGAGGTTGTAGCCTCAATCGTCGAAAGGGGCGGAATGATAGATGTCCTGGTGAATAACGCCGGTATAAACATCCGTAAGCCTCTCGAAGAGATGACCCTTAGTGAATGGAACACCATGATGCTTGTCAATGTAGGAAGTGTATTCCTTGGAACTAAATATGTAATACCTGTGATGCGCAAACAGGGAGGGGGTGTCATAATCAACACCTCCTCGGTATGCGGTCTCATCGGGCACCGCTACACCCCTGAAGCCTACACGACCACCAAGGGTGCTGTGACCTTGCTGACCAAGTCAATCGCAGCCCGCTATGCAAAAGATGGCATCAGGTGCAACTCGATTCATCCCAGCACAGTGGATACTCCCTTGGTTCAGGAGATGTTCAAGGATCCGGTAAAAAAACAGCAGAGATTGGATGAGGTGCCCCTCGGGCGTCTTGCCAAGGCTTCTGATGTTGCACATGCAGTATTGTACCTCGCATCAGATGAAGCCTCCTTCATCAACGGCATTGCGTTGCCTGTTGATGGAGGGGTCACCTGCTGTTGAAGACGAAATAGGTAAGGAGCGAGAAAATGAAGTATTCTCAGGAACAAGTTACAGAATTAAAAAGGAAAGCGATCCAGGTACGTGCAAACATCCTGGAGATGATTCCTCCTGGCAAGGTGGGTCACCTTGGTGGGAGCAGCAGCATTGCTGATGTCATGACCGCTTTGTATTTCCATACCATGCAGGTGAATCCATCTGATCCAAAAGATCCCAAGCGGGATCGTCTGATCATGAGCAAGGGCCACGCTGTCCTTGTGCAGTATGCCTGTCTGGTGGAGCTAGGCTTCTTCGGTCGTGAGGAGCTGGCAAAGGTAAAGACCTTTAAGGGTATGCTTCAGGGACACCCTGACATGGATAAGACTCCCGGTATTGAGGCAGTCACAGGCTCCCTCGGACAGGGGCTCTCTGTTGCACTGGGGCTTGCCCTTGGTTTCAGGTTGGACAAGCTTCCTAACCATGTCTATGCCATCCTTGGCGATGGGGAGCTGGCGGAAGGCCAGATCTGGGAGGCTGTGATGGCAGCCCATGGGTTTAAGGCGAGCAACCTTACAGCCATCGTGGATTTCAACGGCCTGCAGGCGACCAGCACGACCAAGGAGATTTTCCCCATCGAAAATCTGGTTGAGAAGTGGAGCAGTTTTGGATGGAACGTCATTGAGATCGACGGACATGACATGGTTCAGATCCTTGATGCCCTTGAGGCGGCAAAATCCTTCACTGAAGGGCCTTCAGTGATTTTGGCACACACAGTCAAAGGTAAGTGCTTCTCCTTTGCAGAAGGGAAGGCCAAGTACCACAATGCATCCATGACCGAAGAAGAGTACAAGGAAGCTTGGGTTTGCATTGAAACCATGAAGAGAGAGGTAGAGGCATGAGAACGTCTGATAGTTTGAGAAAAACATATGGTGAGACATTGGTGGAGCTGGGCCAGGACAACAAGAGCATTGTAATGCTGGAGGCAGACTTGGGAAACTCGACGATGTCTAGTCTTTTTGGTGCCGCCTATCCTGAACGCTATTTCCAGATGGGTATTGCAGAGCAGAATATGGCTTCTGTCGCAGCAGGGCTCTCCTTGGCAGGAAAGATTCCTTTCATTAATTCGTTTGCAGTCTTTGCAACTGGTAGGGCATACGACCAGATTCGCTCTTCGGTTGCAATTGCGAACCTTAATGTCAAGATCTGTGGTTCTAGTGCTGGCCTTTCTGACTATGGTGATGGAAAGACACACCAGAGCATCGATGATATTGCCTTGATGCAGGTACTGCCGAACATGACGGTGCTCTCCCCTTGTGATGCCATCGAGACAGAGAAGATGACCAAGGCGATGGTGGAGTGTAACGGCCCCGTATACCTGAGGATAAACCGTAACGACTTGAGCCTTGTCACCGATCCTGATGCAGACTATAAGATCGGGCAGATGACCGAGATGGTCAAGGGAACGGATGTCGTGGTGTTTGCCACCGGGATCATGGTGCAGCAGTCAATGGATGCTGCAAAGATTCTGGAGAAGGAGGGCATCTCCCTTCGTGTCGTCAATGTAAGCACGATCAAGCCCCTTGATGTTCCTGCATTGGAAGCCTATTGTGAAGGGGTGAAGGGAATTGTCACAGCCGAGGAACACAGCATCTTCGGAGGTCTGGGAAGTGCGGTATGTTCAGCCCTTTCCAAGAAAAGGCTCCCGATCGAAGTGCTTGGCGTGCAGGACAGCTTCGGCACCTCGGCAGAGAACTACTCCATCCTCCTCAAGCATTATGGCTTGGAGAGTGAGGATGTCGCCAAGAAAGTCAGGGCTGTTCTGTCAGCCAACTAAGGAGGCTTTTGTATGATGATTGGTTTTATTGGATTAGGAATTATGGGTAAGCCCATGGCTAAGAACCTGCTTAAGGCAGGATACTCTCTTACTGTTAATGATTTGAGCAAGAGCGCTGTCGAGGAGCTTGTTTCCGCGGGCTCTGCATCTCTCCCCTCTGCCAAGGAAGTGGCCGCTGTCAGTGATGTCATCATCACCATGCTGCCCAACTCACCTCACGTGAAGGAAGTTGTCCTTGGAAAGGGTGGGGTCATTGAAGGGGCGAGGCCCAACACCATCCTTGTTGATATGAGTTCGATATCCCCCATTGTAAGCAGGGAAGTGTCAGCTGAACTTGCAAAGAAGCAGGTATACATGCTCGATGCCCCTGTCAGCGGCGGGGAGCCCAAGGCAATTGATGGAAGCCTGGCCATTATGGTCGGTGGCCCTGAGGAGGCTTTTGCAAAGGTTGAGGCCATTCTCCAGGTCATGGGTGGAAGCGTCACCCTGGTGGGTGAGATCGGTAGTGGAAACATAACCAAGCTTGCCAACCAGATCATGGTTGCTGCGAACATTGCCGGCATGTCTGAAGCCCTGGTGCTTGCAACGAAGGCCAATGTCGATCCTGAAAAGGTCTTCAAGGCCATCCGTGGAGGCCTTGCAGGAAGCACGGTCCTAGATGCGAAGGCACCTTTGGTGCTTGCCGGAAACTTCAAGCCAGGGTTCCGTATCGACCTGCACATCAAGGACCTGCAGAATGCCCTTGATACTGCCAAGAGTGTCGATACCCCTTCTCCCATCAGCGAGGCTGCCATCACCATGATGAAGAGCCTCTCTTCTGAGGGAAAGGGAAGCGACGACCATGGTGGGCTGATCCAGTGGTATGAGAAGCAGGCAAACGTTGAGGTCCGTTCCTAGAAGGTACCTCAACAGTACCCTATAACAGAAGAGACCCCACACCCTCTGGGAATATCCAGAAAGTGTGGGGTTCTCTATTTGATTGCAAGCGTAGATTTAAGGTTCTAGAAGCTTAGACCAACGCCAACCTTTCCGCTGACTGTGTAGCCCTTGACATCGTAGCTATCCTCTACGGATGTGCCTACGTTGTCTTCATATGTTCCCCTTGTGGTGAGAGGGAAGGATACGCCAACGCCACCAATGAGCGCTAGGGAATCAGAAAGATGAACCACCAGATCAGCAGAAGTCAACATGCTGAGGGTGTTGAGATTAGTCTCAGCTTCATACCCTAGGATGTCATAGGTATTGATTATTCTCTCATACATGAGTCCAGCCCCTAGTTCCAAGGCTACCATCTCAGACAAACCTGCTCTGAATTTTGCCATGACAGCACCATTGTAGGTCAAAGGATAGTCTTCTCCATTCAGCTCTGTTGAGCCTCTTGTGGCTTTTGTTGTCTTGGAAGCACCGAATTGGAATCCGATTCCTAGTGGTGACTCTCCTGGATAGAGGGTCCCTGCGATATTCATACCACCAAGGTTTGCAGTATTATCCTGCTCAGTTCCATTAATCGTTGTGGTATTCTGTTGGTAGGAACCGGTGCCCAGGACACCTACCCAGCTTGGTGAGGCGAATAGGAAGCCTGTGACAAGTAAGATGATCGTACATAGGATCAGTGATTTTTTTCATTATTTTTCTCATTTTTTCGTTTTTTTGAAGTAAATTTCAAGTAGGAGGACAAGCGTAATGCTATTGGCTGCTGCAGTAAGAGGTCCTGAATAATTTGTTGGATTACAGTCCCCTAAGGACGATTTTCACTGGCTACGGATAAAGCTGCTTCTCTACCCGTACCATTACTAACAACTTCTCAATGAGCCTCTCACTACAAGGCTTCCGGTTTCCTGTCAGCTAAGCATCATGAATATGTGAAAGTATCAGCCTTCTGTAAAGACATATCTTGAAGATATTGTGATGCTCTAGCTTAGCTGGACTTTTCCCTTAATGCTCTCTATAGGAGCATATGCATCACAGGAAGGCCTTCTTCACACACAAGGAGTAATCGAAATGTAGGGGTTCAAAGTGTGTGCTTTCCCAAGCATCATAGTAATAGTATAGCTCTATCGTCTATTAGTAAATATGGACACCTGTATATGTTAGGATATTGAGGAATATTACGTAACATATTGGGAACGTGCTAAATATTTTTGTTCAATCCGATTTGTTTTCCTTTTTGAAATACACAAACCATTGCAAGAGGCGTTCTGTTGCAATGGGTTCATGGCTACAACGCTAAGGAAATTCCTATCTGAGCTTGGACAGTTATTCCTTCCACGTCAACGTTGGCCTTGTCTGTGTTATCACCTCTAGCTATCTTCCTCTGGGTATAGATGGGCAATGAAGAGCCGATACCGCCAACAAGGGAAAAGGTATCAGAGAGGGGCAGGAACACATTGATGGTGGATAGAAGGCTGAAGGAGTTCAAGGTAGCTCGGACTTCTGTATTGCCACTACCTACAGCCTTGTTCATTCGCTCACCTAGGAGTCCCAAGCCAAGCTCCATCGACAGGTGACCAAACATAAGTGTATGGTATTGGGCTGACAGGCTCCCTCTCCATGACAAAGGGTATTCAGAAAGGTCAATCTCTGTAGTGATGCTGGAAATTGACCTCATTTCACTTGCTCCAACTTGGAATCCAAAGCCAAAGGGCGATCTTTCCACTGGATATATCGATCCTGCGATGGTTGCCCCTGCTAGCCTTGCTACACTCTCTCCTTCGAGATCTGCCCCCCATATGGTAAGGGCAGGGTTGCTTGTCCCTGTTGTGGTGAAGGCTTGGACACCTATCCAGCTGGATGCGGCGAAAAGGAAGTAACCGAAGACTAGGAGCGATAGGGTAAGAATAGTTGTTTTTTTCATGAGTTCCTCGTTGGTATGTGTTCGTATATACCTAAGAGAAGGGAAACACCCTGTTTTACTTCAAGAAAGCTTTGTGGGAAAAGATTAGCGTAATTACCCCATTTGTTTCTTGTCTTTTTTCCTATCACGTATCCGTATGAAATGAGCATAGTAGGCCATAGGGAGAAGGTTGTCATCAGGCTATCCCATTTTCAGTATTGATGTTTGCTCCTGTGTGAAGATACTTCCTGTTGGGAATCAGATGTCCCGAATTTTGATCTGTTGTACATCCAATTCGTTTTTGGCAATCATCGCAAGCGGGGCTATGGCTGGGATTGATGGTAGGTGCTCTTCCTGTTTGATTTCTCTCAACAACCCTCTCGCCGAATATATACATGGGATTCGGGTCTCTTGCTATCGTTGTTTACCTTCCCACTATCTGGAAAATCGGCACGTCTTTTTAGGCTTGGATTTTGTGTTGCTTTGCCTGAAATGCAGGGTATGTCATTGTGTAGAAACTGCAATTACCGAGGTCCTACAGTGATCTGGTATTTTTTCTAATTCCCTGACCATCGCAAAATGAATGATGCAAGTATTACCAGTAAGGTACTTAACAGAGTCCCTAGAAGGTAGTACTCGGCAAATTCTGATTCATGCGCTATTTTATCATATCTTGCAATGGATTTAGCTGTCAGCACCAGCCCAATTGCCGAATATTGGCCAACTGCCAACAGGATAAGCATGGTGCTACGCTCAACTGTACCAATGAATCTTCCTGCTTTCTTATCGGATTTTTCCTGTGAATCGGTACGTGTCGGCTTATAGGCCTGCATAAGTTTTTGAATCGTGATGTTGGCTGGCTTTCCTATAGTGAGAAAAGAAAGAAACCAGGTCGCAAAAAGAAATTTTGGTACTCCTATGATAGTAAAGAATTCTTCAATGCTGTTCAGTGTATGTATTTCTGTCCCACTTTTAACTGCCCAGAATGCTAGAATACCCAAACAACTGAGATGTGCAAATTGGTCAAGAAGATACACAGTTCCATTTGCTTCGTCTAAGGTAGCCTTTTCCCTTGTTGAAGATACATATACATATTTCGTTATGTCGATGAAAAGATGTATCCCTGAGGCAACAGTTGCCCCGAGTATGATTTTCCAAGAGAATACCGGAACACAGGTAAGCAACATCGCGATCCAATAGTAGAGGCAATGCAAACATAAGCTTGGTAGGCTGGTTTCTTTCCCATTGGCAATTTGATTTGTCTGGAAATAAAAATCACCTAGTAAATGACCTATGAGAAGTACTACCATAAACTCATTAAACATTGGGGCCTCCCTGTTCCCGCCTTATTTCTCCTAAAGCTTGACCTATCGTATGCAGGGCGTCACAATAGGTATAATAATTACCTCTTGTCAGGTTTTTATGGATGGAAGATTGTCGGATATTGAACCTTTTTGCTGCCTCAATCTGGCTGTCCTGATATTTCATCATGTCAAAAATGATTTCACGTTGCCTGATCGTCCATGAATTCTTAATGACAGTCAACAAAGAAAATATAGTGTTCATGAAACGCGCCGAATCATAGTTCTCTTCGCCGATTTCAATACGAATATCAGAGGAGATGGACATGTTTTTCTTTTCATCAGCCTTTAGCCCTTCAATGGCAATTCTCGCATTGTAATAGGCAGGCCCATCCGCTCCAAGGGGAATATCTTTATCTATATCCGTTGTCATTTCTCCGACACCGATTCCAAATCGTATTGTAACAGGAAACATTTTTCCCTCAATCTCATGTATGATGGTCAATGCATTTGCACCATTATGCAATAATCCTTGGAACTCATCTCCAAGGGTTATCAGGAATTTTGAGGAAATATCCGCACTATATGTTTCATTTATCACCTCAAAAACCTGTCTCAGCTGGTTTTGTATGATGTTCCTATTCTCAAGCTTCTTTGAGTTTTTAATATCACCAATAATAGCGATATATGGTGTTTTCTGCAGGAAAGAGAATACCATTGGCAACCTCCACTTGATATATTCATTATTATAGCCTCTAGAATGAATAATAGATAAATATTCCTTAAATAGGCTATAAATAGATTATATAGCCTTATAAGTGAATAATCAATATATTAATTTGAAGGTATGTTGGACTACAAGCGGAAAAGTCAGGGAATACTCATCCTGATTTCGAGGGCCCCTTTGGAAATTTTCCCTAGGGAAATAACGACGAGAATCCTACTGCATACCTTGATCAAGTAAGAGTGTTTTCAGAGCCTCTCCCAGGGAGTCTATACACTGAGGGTGTACGAGGGGCTCTGAATTACAGTTGCTTCGCTGTTTCAAATATACCTTTATCCTTGTTCTTCCTGCAATTATCCCACATGAATATCTTCCCGCTCATGGAGATATAGACACCAGGAGGCAGTAGTTGTACTGCCGTTATGGCACAACCCAGATTGAAGACTGCATCACTTGATTCCAAGGAGAAAGGGATCATGGCTCCTGTGAAAACCACAGTATGGGAATTATCCTTGCCAAGGGCCTGGGCCACCACTTCTGCTGTGTTGCACATGGTATCTGTCCCATGGACAATGACGATTTTTTCTTCAGAGCTGTGCAGGCAGGCATGTGCAACCTCCATGCGTTGATCCTCGGTCATGTAGAGGCTGTCTACAGCGAGAGGTCCCTCAAGGTGAACTGTAAGTGTGCACCTAGACTGTTGTAATATCCTGGGGAGCTGGGACTCCCTGAAGGTCAGTTCTCCGCTTATGGCATCATACTGCTTGTCAAAAGTCCCGCCTGTAGTGATTATCCGTAGGTCTTGTGCCATGGCATGCTTCCTTGATTGTGTATAGTGAAATACTTACAAATTGCATCAGCAGACAGTACATAGGGCATGTACCTGAAGACAAATACATTTACTATGGCTCTGAGTATAGCATGTAATATCTGGCAAGGGAGGGGAAAAGGCTGAAAGTTTTTTTCAGGATGTGCTGAAACAGAGCCCAACAAGAAGAGTTGTTATCTTGTCGGGCCTGTATGTTCTCATAAAATTTTTTTACCAGTAAGGCTTCCAGTTCTTGTGCAACCTCAATAGTGCTTCCATATAATAGTAGTCACCCCAGGTAAGGCATTCGTCTACGCCTCTGTCGTTGCACGTGTTATACTGAGATTTTCGTGCATAGGTACCATGCAAGAGTTGTCCGTTAGATACAGTATGGGAGGTCACTGCACAGGTTTGTACGAGAACGTTTAACAGTTTTTTTGAAGCATCAACATAATAATCCGCTTCTTCTTTTGGGAGATAATTAGCCATTTCCAACATCCCACAAATTGCTATTGCACTAGCAGACGAATCCCTTGGCTCTGAAGAGCCAGTGGTGAAATCAAAATCCCAATAGGGAAGAAGATCTTTTGGGAGGTTATCGAGGAAGAATTTGGTTATTCTCCTGAACTGCTGTAGGTACTCTTCCTTTTTTGTATACCGGTAAGCTAACGCGACCCCATAGATGCCCCAAGCCTGTCCTCGTGCCCAAGCAGAACCATCCTTGTGCCCTTGGGCAGTTACCCCCATAAGGGGAAGCCCCGTTTCAGGTTCAAAGTAGTACGTATGGTAGGTGGAGTCATCA
The DNA here is from genome assembly GCA_963662725.2 of uncultured Sphaerochaeta sp. Classification (GTDB taxonomy): domain Bacteria; phylum Spirochaetota; class Spirochaetia; order Sphaerochaetales; family Sphaerochaetaceae; genus Sphaerochaeta. Next base: position 568,968 of record CAXXCW010000038.1, on the reverse strand, counting down.
TTACGGAGCACATACTGCATCGATGTCCCAATATGCTTCAACGCTACTTTGCGATACTTCTCGTCCCCCGTAATCTCCGTCGCCCAGAAAAGTAGAGGGAGGTTGAGCAGGCAGTCGATGATGAGCCGATAGTTATCCTTCGCTCCTAGTTTCCCCCAAGCCTGGATGAATTGTCCCTTTTCTTGAAATCGCGAAATGAGATTGTCAGCAGCCAATAAGGCTGCCTCCTTTCCTTTTGTATTCCCAACCAGCTTGTAGGCTGCGACACAGGAGGGGGAATAGAGAAAGCCCATGTCATGATGCTCTACATCGATTTTTTCTACTATCCTCTTCATGAAGCTTTCTACTTGGATAAGTCCAGCTTCCATAAGTTGTTGATTTTGTGAAAATTCATAGGCAAGCCATATTTCCCCAGTCCAGAAACCAGTAGTCCATTCCACATTCTCACTTGGAGCATAGAAATTGTCTACGCTATGCGAGTACTTAAAAGCATTGGTGAATGTAGGAAGGTTTGCAAGCACTTGCTCTGTTGCAGTTGTAAGGGCATTAGTTATCTCTGTATCTGTTATGCGTTTTGCATGGGGAAACACAACCATCTCAAAATCTCCTATAGATGAAAGCTTTTCGAAGCACTCTTTTCGAGTAAAGCGAGATCCATTTCAACACCAAATCCATAAGAATCATTTTTCATGGTAATTGGGTTAGTGCTGCTCTTGGTGGAGAAGGACTTGACTGCTGCATAAAACCCATCGCTATCCTGTTCTTTTTCTATTGCCTCGACCCAATCAGCGCCTAAACCAATGGCAATCTGTTGCCAAGCAGTACAGCTAGGGCCTATCAGGCTATCATCTCCGATCATGAGGCCCGCTCCCCATTTTTGTATATGTCTGGCCAAGTCGATGGCATCAAAGAGTGATCCAGCAGAGCCCGGATGGATGTTGTAGACTTTGCCCATTTTGGGCAGTAGTGTTTTTATAGCCTCTGAGGATGGCCTCATCGGATAGTCAGGGATGAAAGAAAGCAACGGACACAACTTCTGCAGTGTTACCCACTCCTGATTGTCAAGGAATGCGGGGTCTTCACAAGCATCCAAGCCTACTGAGAAGAGTTCGTCCATGCATGCGCGAATCTCAGAGAGGGGCCGTTGCGTGTCCTTTGGACGGTAGCCACAGTTCACATCACCGATAAGGTAGGTGCGGGGCCGTGGTGCATAGTGCCTAACCATCTTGATGATAGCCTTATCCAGTTCCTGCTCTCCAAATAGCTTGACCTTAACTACTTGGCTTGTCCCTTGGGCTATTGCTTTTTGGATGCCCTTTTCGACTATATCCAGCTTGTCGGTGAGGATGACATACGCTCCGTTTACCGGATCGGCTTTATTGAGGCCCAACAGGGATAAGGCACTTTCTTTCTCAAGTTTGCCGGCGAGGTCCACGAGTGCTATCTCCAACAACTCTGTAAGCCGATCGGTCCAGATTCCCATACGCTTGCGAAGTAGCGCAAATGCCTCATCAACAGAATTTCCCTTCAACTCTTCAAGCCATTTCAACCATTGTTCGAGGGATACATCAGGTTTGTTTACCGTAATTATATTTTCGCCCCATCCTTGTACACCTTGTGATTCCAGACAGACAAAGATATGTTGCCTGCTTGTCCAAGTTCCAAAGCTGAAAGACCGAACTGCCTCCACATTATGTAAAGACAGGTGGATATTCTCTATCCTTTTGGTACAAGAAATCGTGTGTTTCATGAGTGTAATTCCTTAGTGTCTATAGGAGCAAGATGTGTGATGAATTTATCGTTTTGTGCAACCATCCAGGTTTTTAGCAGCTCTTCATAGGGGTGTGCTTTTTGCAGCATCATAGGAGCCAGCTGCAAAGGGTCCTTTGTCAGATCGTACAAATACCGCTTAAGGTGTGGCGTTGTCAAATAGCCAACCTCAACAACATAGCACTCGGTTTGTGTACGTAGGGCGCGCCATCCAAAGGAGCGGGGATCTAATGAGGCTAGGCCAAACTCCTTGAGGAAAACCTCCCTGCCTGGACAGGCAGCCAAGTAACCGACCTTCTTGGAATCCTCAGTTCCTGTAATAATGAAGGAGGAACAGTCTGTACCCTCCATGCTCGGAGGGATAGGCATATCTAGAAGGGAGAGTAGGGTGGGTGCAATATCTGGAGTACCAAGAACAGTAGACAGAGTACGTGACTCAAGACCTCCTCCGCTTATGGCTAGAGGGATGCCTATGGATTCTTCGTACCAGACATGTTTGCCCATGAGTCCATGGCTTGCAAGCATCTCCCCATGGTCGGCAGTTAGTACGACTATGGTATTCTCAAGCAGGCCCTGTTCTTTCAGGTAGGTGTAGATTCTTGAAAATTGATCATCAAGTCCGGTAATGGCAGCATAGTAATTTTTTTGCAACTTGGTGAATTCTTCTTCATGCATAGGAACGGGTTCAAATGTATGATGCATAACCTCATTGCCTACCTTAACATTGCCACGTTTTTCCAATTTAAGGTTTTTATAGAGGGATTTGTACTTTTCTGGAGCAGTATCATAAGGACTGTGGGGTGGATTCCAGGAAAGGTAGAGGGCAAAGGGTTTGTTAGGATCTCTCTTGTCCAGAAAATCCAATGCAACATCAGTCTCATGAATTGGTGACCACTGTTCGATACTATTGGATTTTTTGGAAGAACTCCAATAGTGGGGGGTAAGGTGTTCGTCACAGGCGTTGTAGGCATACCAGAAATCAAATCCATGTCGCCTAGGTCCTGGAGGGGTGTAAGCATCCCAATTCTTTGCTCCTGACAGGGGATTTGTTGTATGGTTGAGTTCAGGCTCATCCAGATGCCATTTCCCGATGTATCCTGTCTGATATCCATTCTCTTTCAATACATCGCTGATGCAAACTTCTTCATCTTGAAGTCTTATATTGGAACCAGTTTTGCAGTTGGTAAATATTCCGGTGGAGAGAGGATGTTTTCCTGTAAGCAGGCTTGCTCTTGCAGGGGAGCAGAGAGGACAGGTGCTCACTGCATTGGAGCATATGACACCCTCCTGAGCAAATTGGTCCATATGTGGTGTCTTTACTTGTTCGTCACGGGAAAAACCAACAGCTGACCGACGCCATTGGTCAGCAAACACAAACAGCAGATTCTTTTTCTTTTTTTCCATTACCACTTCCTTTAATATGCCAAAAAGTCACCATAGGATTGCGCCCACTCTTTGAGCGCTTCATGCATATGGTTCGTTTTCCCTTTGTATAGGTTGTTGTAGGCGAGGTTCTCCCTTTCATGTGGGTCGGTTTTCAGGTTATAGAGTTCGCCCTGCTCCCCGTCCCAAATGTACTTCCACATATCTCGCACAAGCATTCTGCGCATATCACCAAAGGCATGGTTGCCACAGTAGACGCCATGGATATCTTTTGATGTAACCTCAATTGCCTGTTGCACAGAACCCGCAAGCGATTGTCCCTCAAAGGTTTGGTCTGTCCCTATTCCAAGTAGGTCTAGGACAGTGGGAACAAAATCCAAGTGAGAGATGGCTGTGTCATGGATCGAAGAGGGGGCTTTAGGCATGGAGAATATTGCAGGGACGCGTACAGCAGATTCATACATTTCCATCTTTTGGTACATCTTGTGCTCTCCAAGCTGTTCCCCATGGTCAGTGGTGCAGACGATGAGAGTATCGTCCCTAATCTGTTGCTCTTCTAGGCAGATGAGGAGCCTCTTGAGTTGATCATCACAAAGACGGGTAAGGGCATAATGGGCTGACCAAGCTTCCTTCCAGCCCTCTTGTGGTGGATGGTTTCCCAGCTGGGCAGCGGCCCCCTTCCGACGGCTTGTGGGTTCATGTTCAGAGGGTGTGCCAAGATGTTCAGGCAACGTGATGGCCTCGGGGGGGAATAGGGAATGGTAGGCTTGGGGGACTACCAACGGAGGGTGAGGTGCCCAGAGGCAGACAAATAGGGCAAAGGGTTTTTCATGCTCTTTCTGAAGGAAGGAGAGGGCCTGGTCAGTGAACCATACATCCTTAAAGAGGGATATGTCCTCGGTAAACGTCGTAACTTGGGCATTTGAGTAGAGGTTCTGTTTGTAAACTCCTTCACATAATTCTGAAACCGCTGTCCTCTGGTAATCTTTTGCCTTTATATCAAGGTCATGCTCTTTTGCAAAAGACTCATAGCTCTCATCATCTTCCCATGCACCATACTGTAGCTTATCAGCCAGGCGGGGAGCTATGCTTATGTGGTTTACCCCAATGTGGGCAACCTCATACCCTGCATCAGAGAGGAACGAGTGCAGGGTTTTTTGGTCGGTGGCTATCTTTCCTGGAAGGTCATTGAGAAGCATTCCAGTTTCAAGAGGGTTCTTCCCAGAGGCAAGTGCTGTCCTTGCTGGAACGCAGAGGGGACAGGTATTGTAGGCATGGGTAAACCAAGTGCCCTCATCGGCCAACTTATTCCATGTTGGAGTGACATCTTCCCCTCTTACACTTGTATGTAGAGTGTCAAAGCGTTGTTGATCGGTCATGAAGAAAAGCAGGTTCTTATGTTTCATTGTGCAGTATACCTGTTCCATCCCATAAAGGGATGGAACAGACTCCTTGAAAGTAATTTTAGAAGGACAAGTAACGGTTGTATGCATCAGAGTAAATCTTCACATACTTATTTAGGCCCATCTGTTCGAGACGCTTTACATAGCCGTCCCATTCTTTTTCGATGCCACCATTGACAATCCAGTTAGCATATGACTGTGCAACATATGCAGAGATATCTGTTTCCAGGGTTGCAATTTGTTCAACTTCACTTTCGGTGAAATAGACCTCAGGATATACTTCCTCAGCTGGCTGATTGTATGGGGCAAAAAATGCATCAAGTTCAACACGCTCCTGAAGGTTTGCGTTCAGATCCAATTTAGCAGCAATCTCCATGGTTACTGCGCCAACACTGTTTACTCCGGGGGAGTAGTCGTGGATCATCTCAGTAAAGCTTTTTCCTTCGGGAACAGGAAGATATCTGTATCTTCCCTCAGGAGTCTTCTCCAATGTTCTACCAAGAAGCCCTTGGTCAATGGTCAAAGATGTTTCAGGAACGAAATGCAGGTCGATCCATCGTATGAGAGCCTCTGGACTCTTACATGCATTTGTGATGGCAAAAGAACCCTTGGAATTGATTGCAGAGGTATAGGTATTCCACGTTCGCTCGCCGCTGGGTCCCAAAAGTGGAGCTAAGGCTACATAGTCAGGTTTGTTCGGGCCTGAAGCGGAAGAGAGGCTCCAACCTACAAAGGATCCTACTGCCTTGTCTGGTGACTTGATCTTTGCAATAAAGACGTTGAAGTCATGGGTGAATCCTTCTTTATCTATAAGGCCTGATTTATAGAGTTTGTTGAAATACTCAATTGCTTGTCTGTAGGGTTCCGTTACTGCTGTGTAGACTACCTGTCCATCCTTTACGATGAAGTGGTTAACCCTATCTACTTGACCGAATGCCCCAAATAAGGAATAGAGTCCGTTTTCCTTGCGGTTGTATAGGAATGAGAAGGGGATTTCATCATCAGTTCTGCCGTTGCCGTTCATATCGTTATCCCGGAAAGCGGTAAGGACAGTCTCATACTCTGATAGAGTGGTGGGAATCTGCATGCCAAGCTTGTCCAACCAAGTCTTGTTGATGAAGAGCTTGTCGTGGGTTACCGGTGAGAGCTCAGTCAATGAAGGCAATGCATAAATATGACCATCAGGAGCTGTGAGCAACTTGCGATAGTTTTTCTGCTCCAAAAGCTTTGATACATTGGGTGCATACTCCTTGATGAGCTCTTCGAGAGGGATCAAGAGGCCTTGGGATGCATATTTGATGACATCGACATCGGTGAGTATAGCCTGACCATAAAATGCATCAGGAAGGTCACCAGCAAAGGTAAGTCCCTTCTTTTCTTTCCATCCATCCTCACTGCTCATGTTCCATTCGATATGGATGTTGGTCTTTTTTTCCAATTCTTGAAAAAACTCAAGATTGGCAAAGTTCTTGTTGTGCCTTGACTTTGCAGCCATCTCAAAAGTCACCACTTCATTGGTGATTGGCAGGCCATTTTGATTAACTACGACCTGAGGTTTTTTTGCTTCAGCCGCACTCTCTTTGTTCCCTTGTGCAAACAAAGTTGTGGAAAGGCAAATGGCAATTACCATTAGAATTCCAAATTTCTTCATGTTCGATTCCTCCGTGTTTTTTTTTCTATGTTAAGATCAGCCCTTAACAGAGCCCATCATGACACCTTTTGCAAAGTACTTCTGTAGGAATGGATAGACCATCAGAACCGGAATGGTAGAGACTATGATCAATCCATATTTGATAAGTTCGGCTGCCCTCTGTTGTTCTAGCATACTTTCCATATCCCCAATCATGTCGGCTGAGGCTTGGTTTTGTACTAGGATGCCTCGTAGGACAAGTTGTAGGGGGTAAAGTGCTTCATCTCGCAGATAGATAAGACCATTCATAAATTCATTCCAGTGGGCAACACCATAGTAGAGAATCAGGACTGCGATGATGGTCTGTGATAGGGGGAACACCACCTTGAAGAAGAACGTGAAGTGAGAACATCCATCAATTGATGCTGCCTCATATAGTTCTTCAGGGATAGTATTCTTAATGTTCGTTTTGGCAATAATGACATTGAATACGTTCAGAGCTGGCAACAGAACCATGACATATGGGGTGTTATACAGTCCTAGAGTACGCATAAGGAGGTAGGTAGGGACAAGACCCCCAGAAAAATACATGGTGAACATCATAAAGAAAGTGAGTCCCTTGCGTGCAAAGAATTCTTTTCGTGAGAGTGGGTAGGCGAACATCATGGTGAGAATGATATTGATTGTTGTTCCCACCGAGGTATAGAGGATAGTATTTCGGTAGGCACGCCAAATGGATGTATCGGCAAAAATTTTCTGATAGCCTGAGGTGTTAAACCCGACAGGGAATAGAAAGACCTTTCCTGTGTTGATGGCATCTGGTTCAGAAAAAGAAGCGATGACTATAAAGTAGAGGGGGTAAACTACCAAAAAGGATATCAGGCCCAAGATGATGAAGTTTGCTATATCGAATGCAGAGTCGGATGATTTAAGTTTTAGTATACGTGTTTTCATTGTTGGGCTCCTACCACAGACTATTTTCGCTGGTCTTTTGAGCGATTCTGTTAACGGTGATCAACAGGATGATATTGATGATGTTGTTAAACAGGCTGATGGCTGCTGAGTAACTGAACTGTGCGTCTATCAAACCAATTTTATAGATATAGGTTGGAATAATCTCACTTGCACTGATATTAAGGCCATTTTGCATGAGGTAGGCCTTTTGGAAGCCTATGTTCATGATCTTTCCAACTTCCAGGATGAACATCATGACCGCTGTAGGGATGATTCCAGGGATATCAATGTGTCTGATGGTTTGCCACCTATTGGCCCCATCTATCTGAGCCGCTTCATAGAGGTCTGGACTAATTCCTGCTAAGGCTGCAATGTAGATGATGGCACTCCAGCCGGCATTCTGCCAGATTCCAGAAAGTACATAGATCGGACGAAACCATTTGGGGTCTCCTAGAAAGAATACAGAATCGTGGCCAAAGAACTTAACCACGTTGTTTATCATGCCACTCCGTGGTGAGAGAAATATGTATAGCATACCAGTCATTACGATGATAGAAATAAAGTGGGGGTAATAGGTTACTGTCTGTACAAATTTCTTGAACTTGTAGTGTTTCATCTGGTTGAGCAGAATTGCAAGGATTATCGGCATGGGAAAACCAAAGACTAATTGCATGAGGCTTAAGGATAGGGTGTTCTTGATCAAAGGCCAAAATTGGTAGGATTGGAAAAACCTCTGGAACTGTTTCATCCCGACCCAAGGACTACCGGTGATACCCTTTGCTGCAATATAATCTTTGAAGGCTATCTGGACTCCATACATGGGCAGATAGTGAAAGATTATATAATACAGGATAGGTAACAAGCAAAGGACCAGCAGTTGCCAGTCACGTTTCCACAGTTTTTTCATCTGTTTCAAGTTATTTCTTTGTATCCCCGGTCGGCTTAATTCATCCATTTTTCTTATCACCTCGAACTTAGTATAGGAGGACGTTTTTAGTGGCTGCAATGGCCGATATTTTTTTTAGTATGCAGTTCTTATGGCTAGAATTATTTTATTCGTTGGGTAGTATTTATCCATTTTTTATAGATATGCAGGATTTATTGCTTGTTAATTTATTTAAATATAAATAGATATATTTTTTTTGTTTACAGGAGACAATTTTCGACGTGTGCCTCGCCAAACCTTTTCTTGCGTTTTAGCTTATGATTGCTATACTCTATATCTTGCAATGATACATTAGGAGTTCAAAGATGCGACTAAAGGATAATCGATGGTTTTTCATGCATCTCATCTCCTATATGCTGATCCTTCTTGTTCCTCTTATCATCATCAATGGAGTGTATGGTAAACAGGTTAACAAGGCCTATCAGAAGGAGATTCTTGAGAGCTTGGATAGTGATGTGCAAATCATGCGCAATGATCTGGATTCAGAAATCCAGCTCATGAGTAGCACGGTGAGTCAGTTGTATATGCTCAAAACCCTACGAAACTACCGGTTTGAGACAGATCCCATCTATGCTAATACCATCAAGGCCATGCTTTCTACCTTTACTGTCACTAATCCCTTAGTTCAGGATATTGTGTATCTTCCCTATGGCCAAGAGTATGTGTTCTCCAGTTCCTCGACCAGCAAAGTAGATTTTTTCCCCAAAGAGGTCTTGGTCAGCAAAACGTTCTCTCCTGAGGAATTTCTCAATGAGCTTACCTCGTTAACTCACATCAAAGCTTTTCCCACAAACCTGTACAAGAAAGAGAGTGGGCTTTCCATTGCCATTCCCATGCTTTCCGATTATGCAAAGGTTGTTGGAGTCTGCATTTTTTTTATAAGTGATTCCGCACTCAATGCCAAGATCAATATGCAGCTTGAACAGTATCATGCATCGCTGGTCATTAAGGATTCAGGAGATACTATTCTTTTTCAGACAGGTGAGGCTTTTGAATCAAAAATACCTGATCTGTATGAAAATCCATTGGTCTTTTCAACCTCTAGTACAATCCTTCCTTGGTCTTATACAGTGCAGGTGCCACAGGAGCAGAAACTGCTTTCAGAAATGAACAGTCTCAACCAGATGATGCAGACAAGCACCATTATAGTTGTTGTAGCGGTTGCTATCCTAATCTCAATGCTTATGGTGGTGAACTACTCGCCCATCAGGAAACTTCAAAAGCTGGCCAGTACACTTACCCCCTCGTTGAAAGATAAAACTGGGGGCGAAATTCAAGGTATTGCAAAAAGTCTTGACTACTTGAAAAACCAAAATCTCACCCTGGTTTCAAAGCTTGAAGAAAGCAAGAATTCAACAAAGAACCTTGTTTTACAAAGATTGCTGAGTGGTAAGTACCCCTCCTTTGAGGATTTTAATGAAGAGGCGGGAGTTCTGAATCTGTTACTTCCCCATCCATGCTACTCAGTAGCCTGCATCATGGTGCAGGAGTCTCATCAGGATGTTGAGAAAATTGCAAGCATGATGAGCGCTTCCCTTCCAGAAGAGCTTTGCTCCTACTATGTGTTCACCCCTATTCCTGACACAATCTATTTTATTAACAGCCTTGCTAAGGAACAAGAGAAGAATGTTTACTGTTGGTTTGAGACGATGAGGCAAACCATCGAAGCGGAAACCTCTTTGGTTTTGACTATTGGCTTAGGTGCAGTAGAGTACGAAACTACAGATATTCCAAAATCCTTTCTCCAAGCTCGAACTGCTCTTGATTATCGCTTTATTAGAGGAAAAAACACCACTATCTCCTTCGAAGAGGTATCTCGGTCTGTGGTTTCATATACCCCGTACCCATCACAGGAATTAGAAAGACTCAAGCATGGAATATTGACTGAGAATGAGCGGGCCATTCATAAAGAGACAAGCAACCTGGTTCAGATTATTGAGCAGGGGAATATCCCCTTATTCATTGCAAAGGTGCTTTGTTTTGACATCCTCAAGCTTTTTATCGAAAACCAGCCTTTTTTGCATCAGAGCCATCTTGATTCACAAAAGGAGCTATTCCTTCTCAGTGACATTGAGACTGTAGAAGAGGTCGTCCAGATCATTGAATCGGTCAAGGCCAAGCTTTTTGAAGAAGCACGAATTGATGGATCACAATCCAGTGAAATGCGTATCCAGGACATTCTTGATTATATCAAGCTTCACTGCTTTGAATGCAGCTTCTCAATGTTGGAGGTTGCTGACCATTTTGGGATGCAGCTTTCCAATCTCAGTCTGTTTTTCAAGGAACAGATGGGTATGAACCTGCTTGACTACTCCACCAACCTGAGGATGGAAGTGGTCAAACAACTCCTAATTTCGACCGATTTGCCTATGAAGGATTTGAGTATTCAAGTGGGATATTACAATGTATCCAGCTTTATACGACGCTTTAAACAGATCCATGGGATCACTCCAGGGGATTATCGTAGAATTTATCAGCAACAATTGGATAGGTGAAGAATACCCTCTTCTATCCTAAATAAAGATACTACTCAACTTCCTTTTTTTGGGATATGGTTACGATAGTAAGGAGCTTCTTATGAAATCTGAAGAAAACCGTATCCTCGCAGATGCTGAGCGAGTGCTTGCAAACACCTTCCTTTTTGATAACCCTTGGGACATGGAAGCGACCAACTTCCCCGTATCATTTGCAGGGCCGATCAACTGGGAGTACCAGCCCTTTGATGATCCTGAGTGGACCTTCATGTTGGCCCGCTGTGCCTTCATAACCAATCTTACCAAAGCCTTTGTCCTCACCGGTGATGTAAAGTATCTGGAAAAGATCCTGTTTCTGATCTCAGACTTCATTGACCAGGTTCCTTACACAACGGAGAGGGAAGCCACCTGCTGGAGGAGCCTGGACTCAGCCATCAGGGTGCAGCACTGGGTAAACGCATATCCCCTATTGCTTGGGCATGGCCTTGTCGATGAAGGTTTTGCCGCCTTGTTCCGATCCTCAGTGGAAAACCACGTGCAGTTTCTCGCTTCCTTGGACACACCGTTCCTGAAACTTTCAAACTGGGGCTCCATAGGCAATGCAGGGCTCTATTTCGGTTCGGTCTTCCTGGAGGATGAGAAGATTCAGGAATTGGCCTTGGAAAGACTCTCTGAGAATGTCTGCCACTCCATACTTGGTGACGGATGGCAGTGGGAGCAGTCCCCCATGTACCATGGGGAAGTGCTCTTCTCCCTGTTGCATGTTGTTCAGTTGGCAGATAGGCATAGGAAAACGATTCCTTCCATCATCAGGGAAAAGGCCCAGGCAATGTGCCATGCCACCCTTGCAAGCATGAAGACTGATGGCAGGCAATTTCTCCAAAGCGATAGTGACGACACCTCAGTGCGGGACATGCTGAGCTTGGGAGCTTTGGTCTTCTGTGATCCTATGCTGAAGTTCGGGGGGCTTTCTTGTCTTGACTTTTTTGCAAGTGATGAGGATCACAGGATCTACAACTCCCTCACTGCACAGAAGCCTCCCTATAATTCCATCGCGTGCGAGGCAAGTGGTAACTACTACCTGCGTAGCGGATGGGATGAAGACGATACGGTTGTACACTTTCGCTGCGGCCCCTTAGGAAGTGGCCATGGCCATGCTGACCTGTTGCATGTTGATGTCTCCAAAGGCGCGGTGGATGTCCTGGTGGACAGCGGACGTTTCTCCTATGTCGATGGGCCGAGGAGATCGGCTTTGAAGGCAGGCCCTGCCCACAACACCCTCCAGGTCGATGGTGAGGATTGTTTTATGCTTACAGACTCCTGGGGCTATGCCAAACGGGCAATGCCCGTACAGAAACCGATGGTCACCAAAGGGAATTGGGTCCTCTGTGAAGGCGCCCACCTAGGCTACCATCCTCTAGTTGTACAACGCAGCGTCTTGCTCTTGGACAAAGACCTGGTCATTATGATCGATAGCCTAATCACAGATGCTTCGCACACATATGAGAGGTACTTCCACTTTGCAAACACCGCTGAGGTACTAGGAGAAACTGATTCGATCAGGTTTGCCTGTTCTTCACTCGATGCAAAACTGTATGCTGATACCAAGGAAAGCATTCAGATGGAACATACAGGCTATGCTCCCCACTACAACCAGTGGGAGGAAAAGCCTACGGCCAGACTCTCCTCCCATGCAGAAGGAACCTGTAGTCTTGTCTCAGTATTGCACCTGGGGGAAAGGGAACACCCATCCAGCATGACAGAGGTTCCCGTATTTCTGGCCTCATCCAAGAGAGTGCTCGATACCAGAAAGGCAAGGGCATTCACCATCAAGCGGCAAGGTAAAGAACCTCTTACACTCCTTGTGTGTTTTGAACCGTGTATTAAGGGAGTGGACCTGCTTTGTGCCAACGACCTTTGTGGCTATGGGCGTATCATTGTGAAAGAGGGAGCTAGGCAGGAGGTCCTCTCTTACTGAGGGTTCAGCCTTTGCAGCCTTTCTGAAACCAACTGCTTCATCCTTGTTTTCATCCCTTCTGAAACGAAGCTTGCTGTGATGATCTCCATAAAGGTTGGTTCAAGATCCTTGAGCTTTTTGATGAGGTTATGGATTACTTTGTCAGCTATACCAATATTCTTTCCAAACTGGAGGAAGGTTGCATAGGACAGCTTCGCCTTCTTCCCACACAGGGAGAGTGCCATTTCCTCTTTGTCATCCTCCAGGAGGAGGGTGACAGGCAGCAGGTCGTACGCCGAGGCCAGAACGTATGTGCCTGGAGAGTCTGCTATAAGGGAGAAATTCTTCAGATGCATATCAGAATTCCCTGTGATAAAACAGAAGAGCAGCAAGTAGAAGAAGTTTGTCATATCAAGGAGGGGACGACTGGACCATTTCTGCAGGAGCTTTACGCACATTTCGTAGGACCCTTTGTACTTGTCCTCGGTCAACCGTCCTGAAAGCTGACAGAAATCTTCCATAGCGATTCGCCTCTTTCCCTTTCTGTCGATTCGTTTCGTTATATACGCCAACGTACCATCATCCAGATAGAGCAAGGCATGGGGCACTGTCGTAATAGTGGCTGCATCAGCTAAGCGCATAACCAGATCCTCTGCCTCGGGAAGCTGTGCATATTCGGGTGACTGGGGTTTTAGGATATAACCGGTAGGAGTGCCAACGATAGTGAGACGAGGTTGTTGTCCTCTTTCTGTTAGGAGGGTCAATGATAGCTTCTTTTGTACCCCAGGAAGCGTTATTCCCTCCCCAATTGCGCTTAAAGCTATCGCATCAAGATTTTCACTTGATAAGGAAAGCCTAGGGGGAATGTCAGCATGGAAGAACTTTTTGCTGCATTGTTGGTGCCATTGTCCCGAATGGGGGGATTCTTCGATAGGATTTCCACAAAACAGACACTTCTTCATGGTAGGGGCTCCACTGACACTGCTCCTATGCAATCACGACAAGCGACCAAAAGCAGTCCCATCCTGTCACGAGCATCAAGTTTCCAGTTTTTCGTGGTCAGGGTGAGGAGCCATCCTTCAGGGATCAGGCCATCAAAGAACGGGAAAAAGGTAGTGCTATGGTAGGCTTTTTCCTGCAAAGGCATCGTCAAGCTTATGCTCTGGGCGTTTGCCTGAGAGAGATAGTCTCGGTCATAGGTGAAGGTGTAGCCAGAATCAGTTTCCTCCAAGATACCTGCACCTACTCCGTCACATACAATCTTAGCTGTACGACTTCCTCTGCTCATTCGTTCTCTCCCTCTCTTGGTTTTTCACCAGGAACAGCCATGCTGCCAAACATAGCCAAGGCTTGGTTAACCTTGTCCAGGCGTACGGTGCTTTTCCCTTGTTCCAGGTCACGGATAAAGCGCAAACCCAACCCGGATCGGAGCGCAAACTCTGGTTGGGTCAACCCAGCTCTCTTTCGTTCTGTCTGTATATACGTACCGATAGGATTATTCATTTGCTTGTCCATAACATAATTATATACCCGATTGGGTATGATTGCAATGCATTTATAATGGTTAGTATCAGTACGGGTATAATTAACTGTATTGATACTACATATATACCCGATTGGGTATATATGATATGTATTTCCTTATAATTATACCTGAAAGGGTATATCTTAAGAAGATGTAGGAAGACTTCGTAACGTGTAGGACTAAGGAAGCCATATGTCGCTTCTCTGGGGAGGAAACGCATCTTCCCTAGCCCAAGAAGCGTCATGGGATTGGCATGTGCTTGTGCTGTATATCCTAGAAAAAGGGTATTGTTTTCAGCATAAGCTAAAAACTTGGAAAATTGCGCTTTTCCTCAATTTTCCAATAATAGTCAGAGCATATCATTCATTATTTGAATAATCACTTGGTATATGGCATTTTTTTTACATAATTGGGGGTATGAAATCTGGCAATATGGGCTATAGTATAGGCATTCACCAAAGGGAGGTTGCAAGCAATGCAGAAGTACAGGCTTGAGCATGATCTTTTAGGGGACAAACAGGTCCCTGTCGAAGCGTATTATGGGGTGCAGACAGTTCGGGCAATGGAAAATTTCGTAGTATCAAAAATTCCCATTTCCAATTTTCCTTTCTTGATCCAATCCCTTGGATATATCAAGAAGGCGACAGCCCTTGCCAATATGGAGTACAAGATTCTCGACCCTACGGTGGCAAAGGCCATCATGAGTGCGTGTGATGAGATAATTTCTGGAAAACACCTTGACCAGTTTCCCGTCGATGCCATCCAGGGTGGTGCAGGAACTTCCACCAATATGAATGCCAATGAGGTAATAGCCAATAGGGCCTTGGAACTGCTTGGCAAGGAGAAGGGCGACTACAAGACGGTCCATCCAAACAATCATGTTAATCTTTCACAATCGACAAACGATGTCTATCCCACCTCAATTCGAATGGCCGCTGCGTGGAAGCTTGAAGGCCTGCTCTCTGAATTACAGGACTTCAAGCGGTCGCTCGAGGTAAAGAGTGAAGAGTTCCATGATGTCATCAAGATGGGCAGGACACAGCTTCAGGATGCGATCCCCATGACGCTCGGGCAGGAGTTCGCCGCTTGGGCGGTGAGCGTAGGAGAGGACATCGAGAGGCTTCGCATTACCCAGACCCTCATGTATGAGATAAATATGGGGGCCACAGCCATTGGAACCGGCTTGAATGCCCCCCTAGGCTATGCTGAGGTTGTGACTAGGCATTTGGCACAGCTTACGAAGCTTCCTCTTACTTCTTCCCGCAATCTGATCCAGGCAACCCAGGACTCTGGTGCTTTTATCGAGCTTTCCGGTGTGCTTAAGCGCATTGCCGCCAAGGTGTCGAAGATATGCAATGACCTGCGTCTGCTCTCCTCTGGTCCCCGTGCCGGAATTAATGAGATTAATCTGCCGCCCATGCAACCAGGCTCTTCCATCATGCCAGGCAAGGTAAACCCAGTAATCCCAGAAGTTGTGAACCAGGTTGCCTTTGATGTCATTGGCAATGACCTTGCCATTACCCTGGCAGCGGAGGCAGGGCAGTTGGAACTGAATGTCATGGAGCCTCTCATTGCCTACAAGCTGTTCACTTCCATCAAGCACCTTACCAATGTGCTGAAGATCCTCAGGGAGCGCTGCATCGTTGATATCACTGCCAATAAGGATCGTTGTCGTCAGATGGTACAGAATAGCATCGGTCTGGTGACCGCCCTTGTCCCTACCCTAGGGTATGAGAAGTGCTCTGAAATCGCAAAGAAGGCGTTGAAGACCGATGGGTCTGTCTATACGATCGTCTTGGAGGAGGGCTACCTCTCCAAGGATGATCTGGATAGGATCCTCTCCCCGGAGGCGATGCTTCAGCCGTTCTAGAAGTGTTCAGATAGCGAACATCCCTACATGTATAGTGCACAGGCTTGGATCTGAGGATCCAAGCCTGTGTTGCGTGTCTTTCATCCATGGGAAAAATACTCGTTGTCTGTGAGGAGTAGGTCCGGGTAAAGCCTTGCCCTCAATCCCTACCTTTGGGTTTTCCTCAGATGACCCTTGACATCCTGCAAATGTGTAGTAAACTGAAACTAGTTACATGAAAGCAGTTTCATTATTATCAAGGGAGACGTGATGACACCGAAGCAACCAACCATCTATGACGTAGCAAAACTTGCTGGTGTAAGTCCTACCACAGTATCCAGAGCCATAAATTCACCTGCTATGGTGAACAAGGAGAGAAGAGCTCGAATAATACAGGCAATAGAGGCGCTGCAGTTTGTGCCTAAGGCAGAAGCCGTGGCAAAAGCCCGGCAACAGATGATGAAGATAGCGGTCATCGCGCCATTCTTCACAGAAACTTCCTTTATGGAGCGCTTGAAAGGGATCTCTTCTGTTCTTTCTGCGCACCACTACGAACTGGTTATCTATGCAGTGCAGAGTAGTGAAGGCTTGGAAGGATATATAGATCTTCTGGTAGGTAGCAAGCGTGTCGATGGTCTCATATGCCTGTGTATGAATTTACAGAAGCCGACCATTGAAAGGCTAAGGGCGTCTGCCATTCCCGTATGTTTTGTAGAGACTGAAGTTGAAGGGTTTGACTCTGTCGTCATCAGTAATGTGAAAGGTGGCCAGATCGTAGCGGAGTTTCTGCACAAGAATGGGTACCGCACCCCTGGGTATGTGGGGGAAGCTTCCCTCCGATCCTATGCCGCTCGCTCTACCGAACAACGCCTGGAAGGGTTTTCCTCCTACTTTGCCTCTAAAGACATTGAGGTGGAAGACCGAAATGTCTGGCTTGGGGAAAACCTTCCTGATGTCTCGAATGCGGGGATTTTGAAGTTGCTCGATCGTCCTGACCGTCCGGACTGCATTTTCGCTTCCAGCGATACGTTAGCCATCAGGGCCATAAAGTGTGCAGTGCAGCTGGGCATTACCGTGCCTGATGAGTTGGGTGTTGTCGGCTTTGATGATATCGAAATGGCCGAGTTCGTGAACCTTACCACCATAAACCAGAGTCTTGAGGATTCAGGGGTTCAGGCTGCGGAGATGGTTTTGCAAAGGATTAAGGAGTCGGACCGACCTGTAAGGAAGAGCCTCATTGATTTGAAGCTCATCAAGCGGAGTTCGACAGAGTATGTATAGGTGATTACGCATCACGTTGTGATGCATGAAGTTTTTAGGAGGACATTATGAAAAAACTTTCTACTGGTATGTTGTTTGTCCTGGTTCTGCTGCTGGCAATGCAGGGAGTCTGGGCACAAGGTACAAAAGAAGCTGCAACGCCGGATAACACCATCCGCATTTTCGGTGCTTTCAGAGGCGAGGAAGCCGCACGTTTTGATGAGATAATCAGGATATTCAACGAAAAGAGTGGCTACAATGCAGTCTATGAGGGAAGCCCGGAATTTGAGACTCAGATTCTGGTTCAGGCAGAAGCCGGGACCCCACCAGACATTGCAGCGCTTCCTCAGCCAGGCTTGATGCATAAGTTTGCTGCTCAGGGCTATCTCAAGCCTCTTTCAGCAAACGTTGTAGGTATGATTGACGCCAACTATGCTCCTGTCTGGAAAGATTTGGGCTCTTCCAATGGCAAGACCTATGGGGTGTTCCATCGTGTCAATGCCAAGAGTTTTGTCTGGTATCCTAAAAAAGCCTTTGAGGCAAAGGGCTATAAAGTTCCGAAGACCTGGGCTGAGCTGAAGGCTCTTGAGGACCAGATCGTACGTGATGGAGGAATCCCTTGGTCTATCGGTTTTGAGAGTGGTGGAGCAACCGGTTGGGTAGGAACAGACTGGATGGAAGATGTCATGCTTCGCACCGCAGGTCCTGATGTATACGACAAGTGGGTTAATCATGAGATCGCTTTTGACGATCCTGCTGTACAGAAGGCCCTCGGCTATCTTGGTGAGATCTTCCTTAATCCGAAGTATGTCTATGGTGGAGCCACCAACATTCTTACCACAAACTTTGGTGATGCTGTCAAACCACTGTTTGATACCCCAACGAGGGTATTCCTGCACCGTCAAGGAAACTTCATCACAGGCTTTATGCCTCAGAAGATCCAGGATAATCTTGAAGCGGAAGTTGGTGTATTCGCCCTTCCTTCCATCGATCCTAAGTGGGGTACCCCAATTCTTGGTGGTGGAGATCAGTTCGTAGTGTTCAATGACAAACCTGGTGTTCAGGCTTTCATGGAATTCCTGACCACGTGGGAGGCATGTGCACCATGGGCCAAGGTTGGTGGAGCATTGTTCCCCCACAAGACCCAGAATCTTGCCGACTATGGCAACAGCCTTGAGCGTGAGCTTGCAAGGGCACTGGTCAATGCAACGGTATTCCGCTTTGACGCATCAGATCTGATGCCAGCTGAAGTTGGAGCAGGTTCCTTCTGGACCGGTATGGTCGAATATGTGAATGGCAAGGACGGCAAGACTGTCCTTAGCAACATTGAGAAGAGCTGGCCCCGCTAAGCGACCAATGTCTCTATAGGGGATTCCGCCTTAGGGCGGAATCCCTTTCTCACAAGGGAGGATCCATGCAGTTACAGAAAGATCAGGAGAGGAAGGAGTTGATTATTCGGACCCTTGTGTTCACTCCCCTCACAATTATTGTCATGATCGGAGGGTTTCTCCTGTTGAGAAGCAATCCGATGTCGCAGGTTTTGACTACCTTGTTCGCCATTGTATGGGGAACAGTCACTGTGTTGTCCTTGTTCTATTCCATGAACCTTGTCGTACAGCTGTTTCCCACACAGAAGTACAACAAGATCATCCCCTTTGTCTTTGTGGGCCCTGCAATCCTTATCATAGGCTGGTATCTGTTGATCCCGACGGTGCGAAGCCTTGTTCTGAGTTTCATGAACAGGAACTCTTCGGCCTTTGCCGGTTTGGCAAACTACAAGTATATCGTAACTGACTCGACCATGCGCACAGCCTTTGGCAATACCGTGCTCTGGTTGCTGTTCGGTACAGCGTTTGCTGTTTTCTTTGGCCTGATGACAGCCTTGTTGGCTGAGCGCTCAGCTATTGAGAAGCTGGGAAAGACCTTGGTATTCCTACCCATGGCCATCTCCATGGTTGGTGCAGGCGTCATCTGGAAATTCATGTATGCCTACAAGCCTGTTGGTGCTAACCAGACAGGGCTGTTGAATGCTATTATGGTTGGTCTGGGAGGAAAGCCGCAAAACTGGCTGGGATCAGCTCCTATGAACAACTTCTTCTTGATACTCATATTTGTCTGGCTTCAGACAGGATTCTCTCTGGTGGTGCTCTCAGCTGCCTTGAAGGGTGTCTCCGACGAGATCAAGGAAGCGGCGCGTATCGATGGGGCTAAGGAGTTCACCATTCTGATGCGGATAGTCCTGCCTTCCATCTACGGCAGCATCGTCACCGTTGCGACGACCATCATGCTTGCGGCGCTCAAGAGCTTTGACATCGTCTACTCCATGACCAACGGACTCTATGGTACGGAGGTGTTGGCAAGCCAACAGTACAAGCAGATGTTCAAGTTCCTTGATTACGGACGGGGCTCTGCAATAGCAATCGTCATCCTGCTCGCTGTCAGTCCGGTCATCTATTACAACTTGAAGGAATTCAACAAGCGGGAGGTCTTCTGATGAATACCAAAGTAAAAATGTCACGTGGTGGAAAGATAATAACCTTCTTGCTCATCCTGTTCTGTCTCATATGGACTATTCCTACAGCGGGAATACTCATCACCTCCTTTCGTCAGAGTGATGCTACGGCCTCATCAGGATGGTGGACAGCCTTTTCCGACTTCGGGGACTTTACCCTGGCCAACTATGATGAAGTGCTTGGAGGGCAACGCTTCACAGTAGGGACAGCCGGAGGCGGAACTGCGGCGAGGCGAGGGGCTTCTATGGGAAGTGCCTTCCTGTCGAGCATCACTGTGACCCTGCCTGCAGTAATCATCCCTATCTTCATAGCAGCGGCTGCCGCCTATGCCTTTGCCTGGATGAGTTTTCCCGGCAGGAAAATGCTTTTTGCAATGGTCATCGCCCTTTTGGTCGTACCGCTCCAGATCTCTTTGATCCCCATCCTGCGTGATTACCAAAAGATCGGGCTCAATGGAACCTATCTGGGGATTTGGTTGGCCCACACTGGCTTTGGTCTGCCGCTGGCCACGTATATACTTTTCAACTACATCTCTACCATTCCGCGTTCCATCTTGGAGTCTGCTTTTATCGATGGAGCGAACCATTTTACGATGTTTGCCCGCCTTATCATCCCCTTGAGCATACCAGCCCTTGCATCGTTTGCGATTTTCCAGTTTATTTGGGTATGGAACGACCTTCTGGTCGCCTTGGTATTCCTCAGTGGTGGAGGACAGATGATGGAAGTGGTCACCGTCAGGCTAATGAACATGGCAGGAACCAGAGGTTCCGACTGGCACCTCTTGACCGCCGGGGCATTTGTCTCGATGGTACTGCCCTTGGTAGTCTTCCTCTCCCTGCAGAGATTCTTTGTCAAAGGTTTGCTTGCAGGTTCAGTCAAAGGATAATGCATGGATACGATGAGTTTTGGTTACGAAGAATATGACCCTTCACAGACTCCCCATAATGAGACCCTTTTTACCCTTGCCAATGGGTATTTGGGACTCCGAGGGGATTTTGAGGAGGCGGAAGGCTCTTTCCACAAAGGCACATACATCAATGGGTTCTATGACAGCGAACCCATAATGTATGGTGAGAGCGCTTATGGCTTTGCCTTGAACCACGAGACAATCCTCAACCTCCCCGACCCTAAGCGGATCGAGCTAGAGGTGGGAAATCTCCCTTTCTCCATGAAGGGTGGAACTGTCAACGCATCAAGGCGCAGCCTTGACTTCAGGACAGGAATTCTTACTCGTTTTGTCGATTGGACCAGCGCACATGGTGATCGTGTTATGATCACGACAGAACGGATGGTAAGCTTTACCGAGAAGCACTGTGCCCTGATAACCTACACAGTCGAGGCAGTGGACAAGGCCCTTCCCATCAAGATTACGAGTTTCTTGGATATCGGGGTGCGAAACCGATCTTCCAAGGATGATCCTCGTGTCGGCTCCAAGTTCACTTCCAACCCTTTGCTCATCGAACATTTTTCTACTGAAGAGGATGGGCTCAACTTTTCAGCCAGGACACGAAACAGCGGTCTTTCCCTGTATGGTTCTGCCTTCCACACCACAAGCAAGGAGGCTATGGAGGTTACCCCTTCAGAGCGTGACCTTGCCCTTTCCTACACTTTCTCCCTGGAAAAGGGGGAACGTGTGCAACTTGGCAAGTTCATTGCGTTTACCTCTGAGGATGATTCGGCTCCGTTCCGTGCAAGACGCTGTGCCCAGGAGGGCTTTGCCTCCTATGCACAGAAGCAGGAGGCATTTCTCTCTGACTTCTGGAAGGTGGGAAGGATTCTGGTTGAGGGCGATGAAACAACTGAACAGGCCCTCCAGTTCAATATTTTCCACCTGCTGCAGTCCTGTGGTCGTGATGGGAAATCCAGCATGGCAGCAAAAGGTCTGACCGGAGAAGGATATGAAGGACACTACTTTTGGGATACGGAGGCCTATGCCCTGCCCATGTTCTGTTATCTGAAGCCTGATATTGCAAAATCCCTTCTTGATTACCGCTATGGCATTCTGGACAAGGCCCGTCGTCGAGCCTCGACGATGAGTCTTGAGGGAGCGCTTTTCCCTTGGAGGACCATTAGCGGGGAGGAGTGCAGTGCCTACTACCCCGCAGGGACTGCCCAGTACCATATAGATGCGGATATTCTCTATGCAGTGGAAAAATACCTCGCGGCAACGGGGGAGGAGGCTCCTCTGCCATTCGTGGAGATGGCTGTCGAGAGTGCGAGAATGTGGCTCAGCTTGGGATCTTTTATCGATGGTGAGTTCTGCATACACGAGGTGACCGGGCCCGATGAGTATACTGCGTGTGTGAACAACAACGCCTATACCAACCTGATGGCACAGAACAACCTCAAATTTGCCATTGATGTGGTGGAAACATATCTGGAAAAAAACAGGAAGCTCCCTTGTGTTTTGGGAGATGACGAGCTTGCATACTGGAAACAGGCCCAAAAGGCAATGAGGATCCCTTTTGACAAGAAGCTTGGAATCTACGCCCAGGATGACTCCTTCCTCAAGAAGGCTGACTGGCCGTTTGCCACGACTCCCAAGGACAAGTATCCTCTTCTGCTTCACTTCCATCCTCTGGTGATCTACCGCCATAGGGTGCTCAAGCAACCCGACCTGGTGCTTGCGCAGTTCTTCCTATCCGGTCTCTTTTCCAAGGCAGAGAGGATCCGAAACTTCTCCTTCTACGAACCCTATACGACTGGAGATTCCTCGCTTTCCCACTGTATCCAGAGCATCATGGCAAGCGACTCGTTCCAGTCATTGAAAGCCTGGACATATTTCAAGAAGACTGTACGCCTGGACATTGATGATATTCAAGGCAACTCAAGCGATGGTATCCATACTGCCTCCATGGCAGGTTCCTGGATGGCAACCGTCTATGGGTTTGCAGGCTTTAGGGACTGGAAGGGAACCTTCAGTTTCGATCCCAAGCTTCCACCAGAGTGGAAGGCTCTTACCTTCTGTCTTACCCTGCATGCATCGGTGCTCAAGGTGGCTATCAGGTCCGATCAGGTTACCTATACCCTGGTGACAGGAAAAGAACTCTCTCTGGTCCATAGAAATGAGGGCTTTACCCTTAGCAAGGGGGAAAACCGAACCTTCTCGCTGGTTCCAAAGCTTGGTGGGGTGCTCTTCGACCTCGACGGGGTTCTCTGTGACACTGCCCATCTGCACTACAAGGCTTGGAAGCTGGTCAGTGATGAGAATCATCTCACCTTCGACCGAGAAGTGAACAAGGGGCTGTTGGGGGTAAGCCGCGAGGCTTCGCTCCAGGTAATCCTCGATCACAATAAGGTTGACTGGCCACAGGAGAAACGCCTTGAGGTTCTCAAACGCAAGAACGATGCGTATGTGGCCTCTTTGGATACCATCACTCCAAGTGATCTGTTCCCAGGGGTTCTCGACCTCCTTTCTGATCTGAAGAAGCATGGCATTAAGATCGCCCTTGCCTCTGCAAGCAGGAATGCAAGGACTGTGTGTGAAAAATTGGGAGTCCTTGATTGGTTTGATGCTATCGCTGATATCTCAAGTGTGCAGATGCCTAAGCCTGAACCGGATATCTTCCTCTCTGCAAGCGAGCAGATAGGGGTCTGGTATACCGATTGTGTTGGTGTTGAAGATGCCAAGGCAGGTATTGAGGCTATAAAGAGGGCTGGGATGCTGGCCGTAGGCATTGGGAAAGAGCGCGAGCTTCCTGGTTCTGATATCGTGCTGGCAGGTACACAAGAGCTGACCCTTGCCATGTTGAAACAGATTGTTGCAGAGCCCTAACCAAAGAGAAAAACATCCCTGTATCGATCCACTCTGGCGCGATCATTGCTGGAGTGGTATATTATATTGTACATAAGCATGGGCTTTCATGGTCGCTTACAAAGACGAGGAGTGATGGCAGATGAACTTTACGAGCGCATGGGTCGACAAACCAAAACACATACGTATGATAAGCAAGGAATTGAGAAGTCTGGATGCTATGGAAGTGCTGGTCCGGGTCAAGGCTTGTGGAATATGCGGGACAGACCTACACTTCTATAATGATTTTCCAAACAAGCAACTCACTCCCCTGGGACATGAGGTTTCCGGGTATATAGAAGCTGTAGGGGAGGGTGTCTACAATTTGTCCAGTGGGACTCATGTTGTGGTGCAAAACAACATTGCCTGTACTACCTGCACCGCTTGCCTCAACCAGAAGCCTTCTGCGTGTTCTAATATACAGACCTATATGGATGACCAAGCAGGAATCGGGGAGTATCTCATTGTCCCTCGTTCTATGGTCATTCCCTTTGAAGGCTTGTCCTTTGCCGAAGCCACTTTGGCTGAACCGATTACTGTTGCGTTGGATCTGTGTAGGGAAGCCGATATTCAACTTTTCGATGATGTGCTTATCATGGGCCCAGGTGTTATCGGGCTCAGCTCCATTGTGTTGAGCCGGTTGCAAGGAGCTCATACGATTGTGGTAGTAGGTCACAATCTTGATTCTGTACGGGGCAAATACAGGGAGAAGGTTGCCTATCAGTTGGGAGCTGACTTGGTGGTCGATAGTGCCACGCCTCATTGGAAAGAGGAGCTTAAGGTACAGTACCCCAACCTGTTCCATCGGGTCATAGTCACCTCTCCTCCCAAGACACTATCAGATGGAATTGATTTGGCTGGCTTCCATGGACAAATAATCTTCAATGGTATCGATTTTGCTGATGATGAAGTATCCTTTCATGCCAATGATTTCCATTTTGCCAAAAAACGCCTTATAGCTTCCCATGCCATCCCAAACTGGGGATTCCCACAAGCCTTTGAGCTGTTGAAGCAAGGCCTCATCCCTCCTTCACTCGTCTTGACCCATACCTTTTCTTTGCAGGAATTGGAGCAAGCTTTTGCACTGTTCACTAAGACAGGGGAAGAGGTCATCAAGCCAGTGATTCTCCTTGATTGAGTATAAGCCCCTAGAAGGTAGCAATAGGAGAATCTCTTTCCCCCTTACAGTCTCCCTTATCGAGTAATATCCAAATCTATGATTGACAACGTAAAATATGTGGGCGTATCCTTCTGATACTATGAAGCAAGCACTTGCAATAGACATTGGGACTTCAAAGATTTCCCTTGTGCAGTTTGATATCTCCTCCATGCAGGTCATCCACTCTGTATCCGAGGAGAACTATGCCCGTGTCTTTCTTCCTGACCATCATAAGCATGAGCAGGATCCCGAGAAAATCTGGGAGATTATCCAAGGGCTTCTCACGCAGTTTCCCGACCGCATCACTGTGGAGTTTGTCACCATCACCGGGCAGGTGCATGGAATCATCTTGATCGATGATGCTTTCAAGCCCAGGACAAACCTCATGACCTGGAGAGACTCTCGGAACAGGACAAATCCCGTTGGAAGCAACTATAAGAAACAGAACGGATGTCTCGTTCAAAAAGGATATGGTGGCAGTACGCTCAAGGTCCTGTTGGAGGATAAGGAGCTGTTTGACAGAGATGCCTTACAGGTCTGTACCATCACCTCCTTTATCATGGGAAGGCTCTGTGGGTGCTATGCCATAGATGAAAGCATTGCTGCAACCCTTGGGGTATTTGATATCAGGAACAAGAGATGGAATGCCGCGCAATTGGAAGAGCTTGGCATTCCTCTGTCTCTTTTCCCTCCTGTGGTCCCCTCAAGTGTTGTCATGGGGGAAATACTGCCCTCGGTTGCTTTTGCATTAGGCTTGGAGAAGACTGTTGCAGTCTGCTCCCCCATCGGGGACAACCAGGCAAGTTTTATCGGCTCGTTAGGGTTCTGCCCAGCCGGACTCATCAATATTGGAACTGGAGGTCAGATCTCAGTACCCTGTACCGAGATTACAGACAATCCCTCTATAGAGATTCGTCCTCTCCCGGAGGATGGCTACATGCAGGTGTATTCGAGTCTCTGTGGTGGATGGGCCTATGCCTACCTTAAGGATTTCTGCAAGGATGTTCTCAGTAATTTTGGGGTATCAGTCACAGACAGGGCTATCTATGATAAGCTGGACAGCCTCGCCTTGGATGCTGACCCTGGTCATGGCCTTCTGGTCGATACCCAATTTTTGGGGGTAAGGGAAGTCGAAGATTCTTTTGGGAAGATTTCTCATATCGATACCTCCAACTTTACCCTTGGAAATCTTACCAGGGCTTTCCTTGAGGGGATAGTCAGGGAGTTGCATCCCCCACAGATACGCACAGACTCTATGGAATTCCTTGTTGCAAGTGGAAACGCGGTGCGAAAGAGCCCTTTGATGACTCATATCATTGAAGCCGAGTTTGGCTGTCCTGTAAAGATAGCACCCTTTTTAGAGGAAGCCTCTATTGGATCTGTCCTGAGTAGTGCCGTTCTTTTTGAGGATACGCAGATACGAGAACATATTCACCTTTTCTACAAAACCCATTTCACCAGATAGGAGTATAGTATGGGCATTGCAAGCTATGTTACGGGCCTTCAGCATATTGGCATTCCAACGAATGATTTGGAAAAGACACTTGCATTTTATCAGAGCCTGGGCTTTGAGACGCAGTATGAGGTACGCAACAAGGGTGAGGAAGTTGCATTCCTGCAACTCAAGAAGGTGATGATAGAGGCCTATCAGAACTACCAGGGTGCTATGGCCCATGGTGCCATAGACCATATTGCCCTGGATGTGACTGATATTGAGGCAACCTGTGCTGAGGTCGGCAAGCTTGGCTATCCGATCCTTGAGGATGGTATTCAGAGCCTTCCATTCTGGAAGAATGGAGTGCGCTATTTTACTATTGAAGGACCAAACAAGGAAAAGGTTGAGTTCAGCCAAAAGCTGTAGCATCTCTCTTATTTTCTGCTTCCCTCCAAGCAAAGTTAAGGATTAGGGTACCCTAGGCATCTTTTCTGGTATAGGATATCCGTATGAAGACACAAGGGTTTATGGATTACCGAAAGGCAGTAAGGCTTCTCCTGCTTACTGGCCTTCTTGCACTGGTTGTGGTGCGTTTTACTGATGTATTCGCCTTTGCTGAGAAGCTTATGGGGCTGTTAACCCCCCTTGTCATAGGCTTTGTCATTGCCTTTCTGGTGGATCTGATAGTCAGACCACTTGAGAGGTTGTTAAAAAGGCTTTTCAAGATGAAGGGAAAAATCTCGCGTTCACTTGCCATCCTGTTGGCGGTCATTATCGTCGTGGCGTTGTTCTTTGGGGTTTTTTTGGTGCTCATTCCCCAGCTCAAGATTGCTGTTGAACAGTTTGTGGTAAAATTGCCGGTTCTTTTCGATGACCTCGCAGATGCTGTGGAATCGTTTGTCAGCAGCAGGCCGGAGTTGCAACCGGCCTTTACCCAAGTCCAGGGCTTCTTTGAGGATCTGCGAGGCAAGCTCTTTTCCAGCATTCCAAGTGTTGCTGACTATGCCATTGGTGTTGTCAGCTCTGCCCTTACCCTGATCGTTCAATTCTCCATTGGTGCAATATTCTCCCTCTATTTGCTGTTTGGGAAGAAGAAACTGTTGTTCCAGTATAACCGGTTGCTTGATGTCTATGGGAAACCAGGGTTTACCAAACACATCAAGCATATCCTATCTGTAGGGAATCAGACCTTTTCAAAGTTTTTTGCCGGCCAGCTTCTTGAGGCAGTCATCCTAGGTGTCCTGTGCACCCTGGGTATGATGCTGTTCCGCTTTCCGTATGCACTGACTGTGGGGACAGTGGTAGGGATGACAGCCCTCATCCCCATGATAGGGGCATACATCGGTGGGGCCATCGGCTTCGTCCTGATCTTCCCGGACAACTTCAAGCTTGCCCTGTTCTTCATCCTGTTTCTGGTCATCCTGCAACAGCTGGAGGGCAATCTCATCTATCCGAGGGTCGTAGGGAACTCAGTAGGGCTTCCCGGTATTTTCGTCTTTGCCGCAATAATCATTGGAGGTGGTCTCTGGGGGATTCTGGGCATCCTGTTTGGTGTTCCTCTTGTTGCCACAGTGTATAGGTTGGTTAGGATGGATATGGCCTTAAGGGTGAAAAGAGAGTATCCTGGAAAAATTTGACGTGAAAGAGATGCATTCTGTATAAAAAAATATTCTTCAATAAAGTATATTAACCGCCATGGATGAAAGCTAGACTGCAGTTGATTGGAAGAATAGGTAAGGAATTATCTTACTGTTGTCCACAGGTTTTGAGTCTGTAATATCTATTACGAAAATTTTTCTTTTTCCTGAAGGTATTCGAGTAACCTGTGGAAACTCACTTTTTTCACACAAAAATGAGAGGGTACATACAATAAATGATATATCAGAGGGTGATAAGAGTATATGATTAGAGGTTCTTGGGGGAATACAACGAGTGTTTGTCAGACGTTCCGATCAGTCGATTAAGTTTGCTTGGGTTGGCTTTGCCATTCCTATAATTCTTCTCAGCCTTGTACTGCTATTCATACTGTATCAACAATTTGAGAGAATAACCCTCAATATGCTTGAAACGGCTAATAGGGATGTCCTGTCCCAAAGTGATTCCATAGTCAACTATATCAATGATGTGGTGTACGTCAGTGCGATGCAGACATTCTATGATGAGAAAGTTACTGCCTTGAGAACTTCCCCAGAGCTTTCGAACAGCGAGAAAATTGAAGGGGTACGGAATTTGGATTCCTATGGAGGGTATAGCTCCTCTGTCTACTCAGCCTACATCTATAATGCAAAAACCGATTACTTGTATACTACAAGCAATATGCCTGAAGGCTCTTCCCTGGATTTCTTCGACCAGGGTTCCGTTTCCCTCTTGGAAAAAATGGATCCAAGCAATAGGATGAAACCCGTCTTTCGCTTTATTCCAAAACCCTATGCAAGAGGGTTGGAGCCTGTCTATACCTATATCCTTTTTGAGGAAGGACTGAATGGTTCCTATGACAGTGCAATGATAATCAATGTCAATGCAGACTGGCTCGATACTGTCCTTACAACCTTTCTCGGTAAGATGGAAGTTCTTTTACTCAACGACCAGGACAGGATAATTGGGAAAACCTATGATCTTGATGTCCAATCCCAACAAGAGATCGAATCCCTCCTACGTTTGCGAACCAGCGACTCTGGCCGGTTTGTCGTAAAAAATGGTAGGCAGGCCGAACTCTATCTGTACAGCACCTTTGGTGATACCGACTGGTGCTTTGTGCGCCATCTTTCACGGAATGTACTGCTTCGTGAACTCAATACCTTGAAAGCCAATACCTATGTGGCAATATTTACGGTGTTGTTGCTGATCTCTTTGTTAGGCATATGGAAGGCACTCAAGTTCTTCC
This sequence comes from uncultured Sphaerochaeta sp., assembly GCA_963662725.2. Classification (GTDB taxonomy): domain Bacteria; phylum Spirochaetota; class Spirochaetia; order Sphaerochaetales; family Sphaerochaetaceae; genus Sphaerochaeta. Next base: position 540,033 of record CAXXCW010000038.1, on the reverse strand, counting down.
ATCCCTTACAGCGCGTGGACAGGGCCTTGCAGAAAAGTAATTTGTCACAAGAGATCCTTTCGGTCGAGGATTATGTGGACAGGCTACTACTCTCTTCAAATTCAGCAAAAATTGTTGAAAAAGGCTATGAACGCCATTTGAGGGCCGAATATTTGAGAGATTTGCTCAATAGAAGCAGTAGCGACCTAAAAAACCTGCAGACTGAATTTCAAATGTATTCCGTCACCTTATGTTTGGACCAACCATTTGTCCTAGTCCTCTTCTCAAAGGATGGAGAAGCTTTGTGTGACAGTTTCGATTCGATAGTCTCTACCTCTATTCCAATCCACCATAATGGCTGCCTGGTCTGTTTTGTCCAAGATCCTCTCGAGGAATCCACCCTCCAAGATTTGTGCGAAGAGTACCAGTGTTGCGCTTCAATAGGGGATCCTATAGCCTGGAATTCCGATATCAGAAATAGTTATGAACGTGTACTTGAGTGTATGTCTTACTCAATGTTTGAGGAATGTCGCCAATTGGTCTATCATGAAAAGATGCTGGATGAGAAAGCATTCCAGTTGCCTAAACAACAGAACTTCGAAACGCAGATACTAGCTTGTATTTCCCAGTCCCGCGCTGACCAAGCCTATACTCTTTATCTACAGTTCAGACAAGAATTGACCTCGTGCAGATTGACATATATACGGTTTTCACTCAAACGGCTCTATCTTGCTACCTTAACTCCTTCCTTGCAGCTAGACAACTCGATTCTTGAGCAATTTGATCAGGCCGTCTGGATCGAACATGATTTTACTAAAATTGATGAAATATTCAAAGAAACCTTTGAAAATCATTGTGCAAGTATCCTGCAATCAAAGGAAGGCAGAGTAGGTACGCTTATTGAAACCATAAACCAGATTATTGGACGGGATTATCAGGACTTGGATCTCAGTGTACAGAGGATTGCAGATGAACTCTCATTTTCTCCAGTCTACCTTGGAAAATTGTTTCGGCAACAAGTAGGAAAATCCATCGGAGATACAATCAACGATATCAGGTTGGATAAAGCTAAGGAGCTCTTATTGTCAGACAACAATCTGACTATAAAGCAGATATCGCTTAGTGCCGGTTTCCCAAACAGCAAGTACTTCTTCACATTGTTTAGAAATGCTACCAATATGACTCCTAACCAATGGAAGAAAGAACATGCCAAGGAGCTCGTATGATATACTGGAAAAATAAGAATCCCCTTACCTTGGCTTTGTTGTCTTTTCTTATTCTCTCTCTTTCCCTTGTCCTTATCTGGTTTGTATGGGAGACAGATCCCCTTCCTGTTCCTTCTGGGGACAAAAAAAGAGAAGTTATTCTTTACTCCTCTATGCAGGAAAACCAACTTGATCTGATCAAGCGAGAGTTTGAAAGCACGTTCCCTGATATCAAGTTGACCTATTATCAGGCAGGTTCAGGCAAGATATTTACCAAAATATCTGCAGAGATGCAGAGTGACAGTTCTGAAGCTGACCTGCTTTGGGTTGCCGATTCCCACTCTTATGATGGTTTGATAGAAGACAATATGATTGAGCCTTATGAGAGTTTTTATGCTAAGGATATTCCTGTGCAATTTCGGGATCCCCGTAACTTCCTTACTCCTACCCGATTGCTTGTCATGGTTTTTGCTTACAACACCCATTATCTTGAGAAACACACTATTCCCCAAACATGGGCAGACCTTCCTGGTTTTGAGGGTTTGATCATAAGCGACCCTGTAAGTTCAGGATCAAGCCTGACTTCTCTGAAGATACTTGCAGAAAATCCAAAATTTGGATGGAGCTATCTTGAAAAGTTGAAGGAGGGTGGGGCCCAGCTGTGTAGTGGCAGCGGGGCAACCGCATATCAGGTGGGTGTAGGAAAAGCGATGATGGCAATTACTCCTGACAATGTTGCCTTGATGGCAAAAATGCTCGGACAGAGCATCGACTTCATATATCCAAAGGATATGACTATTGCCTGGGCAAGCCCTATAGCTCTTCTAGCAAAAGGAAAGCACAAGCAAGAAGCAAGAACATTTATCGATTTTATGTTGAGTGATGAGGGGCAACGAATCCTCTATACAGCTGGAGTATCTCCCATCCGAGGCCCGCTAGCTCCGAGATTAGTCATGCAGGATCCTGTGGATCAAGAACCTGGTATGTCCAAGAAGGAATTTCTCATGCACTTCGACGATATTTTCCTGAATAAATAGGGAATTCCAAGTAAATATAAGAGGTCTCCAAGATATTTTGGAGACCTCTTTTGGTTTGCCCAGCATGGGCAATAAGTAGGTGGTGAAAGTCCACTGTGGGTGCGGTACTGCCAAGGGCAGAACCACTAGCTCAAGGCAAGTGCAAGCATGTGGGTGCTTGTGTGAAGGAAGCCGGCGGCAAAACCCCGAGCCAACGCACAGAAACTGGATACAAGGCCGGTTGATCGGATGAGTCTGCCAATTGTGATGAAGTCCAACCGCGAATTCAACAGGTAGATTCAATGGCCGCATGGGATGAAAGGTATTGCCATTAACTGGGGATGTCTGCGGTCTGTCTTCTAGCCTGCAATATCGGTGATGATGAAGACAAGACACATGGAGTGTCACAGCAACATGTGCTGTTTGCCGCAGAAGTCAGCAGAGGCCATAGTAGCGGCATCGGAATGCCGTGAAGAGCCGAACGATTGAACGCTCTTGGGAGCGGAAACGCCAACCTGCTGCAAAGGGAGGAAGAGAAGATTGCGAAAATCAAGCGACCGGCTCGGAGCCTGTATTTGTACAGCAGGGGAGGAAGGAAACTATGACAAGAGAAGGCATGGCAGTGCCGAACACCACGCTTTGTGAGAAGCTTGTTTCCGATGACAACCTGACCAAGGCCGCTAAGAAGGTCAGGCTCAACGACGGAGCCCCGGGCATCGACGGCATATTGGCTGAAGATGCATTGGTATACCTGTTGAAGAACCAGGAAAGGATTGTCAGCGAGATTATCACAAGGAAGTACAAGCCGAGTCCTGTGAGAGGGGTTGAGATACCCAAGGCAAACGGCAAGAAGAGACTGCTGGCATTCCTACCGTAAGGGACAGGATAGTCCAGCAAGCGTTGGTACAGGTGCTGAAACCAGTGTTCGAGCCGACATTCTCGCCCTTCAGCTTCGGCTACAGGCCGAACCTGAGTGCAGAGGATGCGGTGAGACTCGCCCAGCTCTACATGTCCGAGGGCTACAACCAGTTGTTGATCTCGATCTTTCAAAATATTTTGATACCGTAGACCATGACATCCTCATGGGACTGGTGGACAAGGGCATGGAGGATAAGGACATCAGGAGGCTAATCTTTGTATTCCTCAAGGCAGGCGTGATGGACAGCGGCAAATTGGAGAAGACCAAAACTCGGTGTTCCCCAAGGCGGGTTATGGCGGGAACCTCAGGCCCATATTGGCAAACGTCCTGTTGAACGAATGCGACCGCGAGCTTACGCGAAGGGGTCACAGGTTCGTCAGATACACCGATGACATGGTCATCGCATGCTCCAGCAGGAAGGGGGCTGAAAGGACACTCGAAAGCACGACCAGATATCTTGAGAATGTGCTCAAGCTGATTGTGAACCGTGAAAAGACCTGCATCTCCAGAATAGGGGGCATCAAGTTCCTTGGCTATGGATTCTTCTATGATTCGAAGAACAAGAGATGGGAACTCTGTATTCATAAGAAGACAGAGGCAAAGCTCAAGGCTAGAATCGAGGAGATAACACAGCGAAGCAATGGCTGGTCGGTAAAATACCGACAGGAAAAGCTGGAACAGCTAATCAGAGATTGGATTGCTTACTTCAAGCTTGCAAAATGTAAAGACAAGCTGAAGAAGCTCGACCGATGGCTGAGAAGGCGGATACGGATGCTGTATTGGAAGATGTGGAAATGGGTGAGGACTCGGTTTAGGGAGCTCAAGAAACTTGGTGTTGAGCCAAATCAGGCCTTCCAATGGGCTAACTCCAGACAAGGTTATTGGAGAATAGCAAATTCATGGATACTTGATACGACACTGACTAACAGAAAGCTCTATGAAAAGGGATGGCGATGGTTCTCTGGCCTATATGCCAGAGAGTGCATAAACTGACACTGAACAGTACGTGCGGATCTGTGGGAGGACGGGTGAGCCACTAAGGCTCATCCTCCTACCCGATTACAATTAGGTCAATGATGCTGTTTCTTCTTGGTGGTCGTACCATAATATTCGGTTGAACTTGATATTGCAGGTTTCCCCGGCTCTTGGAATGGCTTCGCGTCTGGTCTTTTGTACTCTGATTTCAGCCTTGCCAATTTTTAGCAGGTAATCGACTATATCCCCAAGATAGGTTCTCCTAAGTACCAAAGCGGGTATACCCGTTGCTGCAAAATCAATTTCCCCAGGGCGACAAGCCATATCATATCTGAGTAGAGGGTTGAAATCCTGAGGAAGTTCAATTGGTACAGCACCATTTTCCACAGCACCTTCAATAAACACTTTTCTCCCTTGTATCTCTACAGGAATGAAATCTGAAAGTCCTATGAAGCTAAAAACGAACTTGTTTGCAGGATTGTTATAGATTTCGAGAGGCTTGTCGATTTGCTGTACCACACCTTCCTTCATTACTAGCATGCGGTCGCTCAAAGCCATGGCTTCACTTTGGTCATGGGTTACATAAATTACCGTAAAGCCAAATTTTGTCTGCAATTCCTTGATTTCAAATCTCATTTCCTCACGAAGATGGGGATCGAGATTGGACAAGGGTTCATCGAGCAGCATGACCTTCGGGTTGATGGCTACCGCTCTGGCCAAGGCTATCCGCTGTTGTTGTCCACCGGATAGTTTTGTTGGGAATAGGTGAGCTTCCTTGGTGAGGCTGGTAGCTTTCAAGGCCAATTCAGTCCGGGATTGGATCTCACTTTTAGATAATCTCTTGATCTGGAGGGGAAACGCAACATTATCATAGACAGTCATGTGCGGCCACACCGCAAACGCCTGGAACACCATACCGAAATTACGTTTCTCCGGAGGAAGATAGTAATGTTTGTAGCTTGATGAGATCAGTTTTCCATCGCAGTACAACTCTCCCTCATCGAGATTCTCAAATCCTGCAATCATCCTCAATGTGGTTGTTTTTCCACAACCTGAAGGTCCGAGGAAAGAGAAACATTCCCCCTGCTCTATTTCCAGATTGAGTTTGTTGACAGCTTTGACCGAGCCAAATAATTTCGTTACATCTATAAGGTTTAATGCTGGCATGTTTTAGCTCCTTGCTGTTCTGTCAAAGCGGGCAAGTACCCCTTTGATGACTGTTTCGCCAAAGAAAATGATAATAAGTGCGATACCTGCCAATGCGGCAGCTCGAACTGTTTCACCGTCTTCGTTCAATGCGTAGATGGCTACACCAATTGTTCTTGTCTTTGGTCCATAGAGTAGGACTGACGTGGTCAATTCCCTCAAGGCAGGAAGGAAGATCAAGAAAAAGGCGTTGATCATACCAGGGCGGATAAGAGGTATCACGATATTGGTCAATGTCTGCCAGTGTGTTGCTCCACAGCTTCTTGAAGCCTCCTCAAGTGAGTCGGAAACCTGTTCCAACGCTGCTGAGTTTGATTTGATTGAAAAAGCCATGTACCGGGCGATATATGCAACAAAGATAATTCCAGCGGTATTGTAGAGATTGAAGCCGAATCTTCCCGACCATGTCAGGATACATCCCAGGGCAATGACTGTCCCTGGAAGTGAATAAGGAAGAACCCCGAGGAATTCCAGAATGAACTTGCCCTTCACCTTCATCTTGACGATGACATAACTGATCATTACGCCAGCAAGCATCGTAACGAATGCGGTCAGGGTGGAGAGATAGAGGGAGTTCCAAATTGCACTTCTGGTCATTCTCAGCATGAAAATCTCTTTGTAGTTCAGAATAGTCATATTCTTTGGGAAAAAGGGCAACCCATAGGTCTTCAGTCCTCCAATTAAGAAGATGGTGACAGTGGGGAGCACTACTGTGATCAAGAGATAGACCACGCAGAAGATAAACAGAGGCCACCGGGCGCCACGCAGTTTCATGACGGTCGGGCGCATGCTTTTCCCTGCAATAATCTGAAATCGACCTTTTTTCAATACCATATTTTGAACTTTAAGGATAATCGTGGCAGTAATTACCAGCACAGCGGAAAGGATTGTTCCTGTCCTGATAGCTTCATAGGATCCTCCGGAGGCATAGATCCTTTCATAAATCTTGGTAGGTATGTTATAGATCCCCCGTTCGGTACCCAGGATGGCCGGTACCCCAAAATGTGCGAGGGAGTACAAAAATACCAACAGGGCTCCCGCAACGATCGAAGGCAACACCAGAGGCAACGTAATCTTTCTGGTTATGGTCCCTAGGGAAGCTCCGCTGATACGGGCACTTTCCTCAAGGGTAGGGTCCATTCTTTCCAATGCTCCGGATACCTGTAGGAATACAAATGGGAACAGGTACATGGTCTCGATGGCAATGATTCCCCCAAGGGTCATGATGTTGATTGGCGCTTTATCAAGCCCAAAAATAACCATAAGTATCCTATTGATATATCCTGAGCGAGGTGACAGCAAGACCTTCCATGCCATGGCACAGATAAAGGATGGCAGCATGAAGGGCACAAGGAACATTGTTTTCAGACCCTTTTTCCCTGGAATATCCGTCCTGGCTATCAGCCATGCAAAAAAGACCCCTATCACTGTTGAAAACGCTGTAACTCCTGTTGCGATGACAAGGGAGTTAAATAAAGCTTGATAGGTATCTTTCTCGGAAAGTACCTCTATGACAGCTCTGAGGTTGAATTTCCCTTCTTTGAAGAAAGCTGTAAGGAAAATCATCAATACCGGTACAGCTACAATAACTACAAGGACAAGTATTGAAAAGAGTAGAACAGTCTCAGCGATGCCGAAATTTTTCTTGATTTTGATAGTTTTGCTCATTTTTGGGCCTCCAAGACCGAAGAATCTTCCTTGAACCAGTGAATCTCCTCGAAGATTGCCTTACATGAATCCCCAGGTTTGAAAATAAGATTGTTACGAATGGCTTCTTCCGTCTGGGCCTCGACACGGAATGGCACTTCTCCGATGGTTACCCGATAATCGACAAAATTACCCAGCAACGTGCAGCGTTGTATTTTCACCTCAAAGCCTTCTCCTTCACGTGCTAGCTGCACATCCATCGGATGAAATCCTGCAATGAAACTTGGTTCCTTTGCGAGATCCATACGTTCGTCATCCAAGGCAATGAAAGGAGTTTCTCCTTCCTGTAACAATGTTTTACCCCCTTTCTGGATGCATCTGAGGCAGTTGGCAACTCCAAGGAATTTGAACCCAAACAGTGTATTGGGTTTTTCATAGATTTCCTCGGGGCTTGCTATCTGTGCAAATTCCCCGGAGGGGGTCATTAGTGCTATCTGATCGCTAATTGCAAGGGCAACTTGTTGGTCATGGGTGACATACAGGATGGTGCTTCCCGTTTTTCGTTGGATTTCCTTGATCTCAAAACGCATTTCTTCTCGGAGATTGGCATCAAGATTGGTAAGGGGCTCATCAAGCAGCAGAATGTCTGTGTTGTCAACCAAAGCCCTGGCCAACGCAACTCGCTGTTGTTGCCCTCCTGAAAGCTGATAGGGCAAGCGTTCTTCATACCCAGAAAGATTGACCATATCGATGGCAATTTGTGCCATTCCTTTTCGTTTTTCTTTATCTACGTTATGCATTTCAAGCGGGTAAAGGATATTTTTCCTCACTGTCTTATGGGGCCAGACTGCATAGTCTTGGAATACAACCCCAAGATGGCGTTCTTCAGGGGCTTTGCAAAGACCTTTTGAAGGGTCAGCCACTATCTCATCCCCAATACTGATTTGCCCGGAATCTGGTACTTCAAAGCCGGCAATTAGTCGTAGGATAACTGTTTTACCACATCCTGACGGGCCAAGAATAGTAAAGCACTCTCCACTTTTTATGGTAAAGCTCAGATCTTTCAGAACTTGCTTGCCTTCAAAAGCTTTTGAAACATTTTTGAATATGATATCTGCCATTGTTTCCTCATTAGACATCAGGAACCTGGGATCATCCCAGATTCCTGATACTTGTTTTGATTTCTTATTTGTTCTGGATGATTGCAGTGAACTTGTCGATATACGCGGCTTTGTTGGTCCCTAAGGATGCATAGTCAAGAACCATTGCTCTTGCCTTTGCAGCTTCGGGGTCGATAAGACCGAGATCAGTGCGAACCGGCACATCTTCGCGGACAGGAAGCGTATAGGCATTGGCAATGATCTGTTGGCCTTCTGCTGATAGAAGGAAATCTACAAACATCTTTGCCGCACGCTCCTGTTTGGTGTTTGCCATGATGGCAACAGGGCTTGGAACGACCAGCATCTTGTCCGTATACGTAAAGCCTAGCGTTGCTCCTTTGACTATTTTGTCCAGGGTAATGTAATCGACTCCGATGCATGCCGCCACATCGCCTGCAGCTGTGTCATCAACGACCTGTCCTGAGCCTTGGCCCATGCGGGCGCCGTTATCAGCCAGGCGCTGGATGTACTCCCATCCAAGATTTTCTACGAGCATCCCTACTGATACCATGGACGTGCCGGAGAGGGCAGGGTTTGCAATTGCAAAGCTGTTCTTATATTCGGGTTTGAGAAGGTCTTCCCAAGTTTTTGGTGGGGTTTTGATCAGATTGGTATTGTATGCAATGCCAAGGGTTCCCAGGCGTGCTGCAGTGAAATACCCATCAGGGTCATCGATGGTGGAGATGACTTGCTTTGCCTCAAGACTTTTGTAAGGCAATAGGACCCCCTCATTTTTCAACCCGATGAAGTCAGGGACTTCACTGGTCCAAAGGACATCACAGGCTATTGAACCTGCTTGACGCTCGGTGGCAATCTTCGCCATCAGTTTACCTGCCCCTGCACTGTAGTAGTCAAAACTAATAGTGGGGTGTTTTTTGAGAAATGCATCACGAATTCCACCGATCAGACTTTCTTTCATTGATGTATATACCATCAATTCAAGTTTCTCCTCACCTATGGCAGAAGTCTCCTTGTTTCCATTTGCGAAGAGCATAGGAACGGTCAGCACGAGAAGCATGAGTGCAATAAGAACCTTTTTCATTTTGGTTCCTCCCTTGTAATTTATGAGTTCAATCCTAGGGGTGGTTTTTTCAGTTGTCAATTAAATCTTTATCATTAATACAGTTAGAAATTTATACATTGGTCAGTTTTTTAAACAAATGGTATGTAATGGACGTTTTGGTGCTGATTTTTTTTGACGGGTACAAGACCATCTGCTAGAGTAGGACTACAACAATTGAGGTAGTATTGTCATGACATCGTCGAAACTAATTATTGTTTGTGCCTGTATGGTCCTTTGTATGTCCTGTTCGGGGAAGCAGTATGTGGTGACGGAAACAGCCACAGGGTCCCTTGTCAGGAATGAGCAAGAGGCTTTGGATTTTCCGAACCATGCTATCTCCGTAATCATCGCCTACAAGCCGGGTGGTGGCACAGATATAGGGGCAAGGGTCCTGTGTTCCGTTGCCGAGAGATATCTTGGCGTACCTCTGCATGTCAGGAACATCTGTGGGGGGGATGGGGAACTGGGATATGCCCAACTCACCAATTCCAAACCTGATGGCTATACGATTGGGTTCATCAATCTTCCAACCTTTGTTTCTCTCCCTCTGGACCGACAGACTCTCTACTCTATCAATTCGATTGAACCAATCATGAATCAGGTTTTTGATCCTTCCGTCCTCGTTGTCCCGTATCAAGCTTCCTATCGTTCCTTGGAGGAGTTCATGGCAATAGCCCTGGATAATCCTTTTTCGGTAACAATAGGAAATAATGGATATGGGGCAAGTAACCATATCGCTGCTGCACATTTTTGCAAAGAGACGGGTATCCAGGTGACGCATGTGCCTTTTGGGGGTTCCTCTGATATGCTTAAGGCTCTCAACGAAGGGTATGTCCAGGCCGTTGTTGCAAAGATTTCTGAAGTGGCCCAGGGAACACGGGCCAACAAGTACCGTATACTTGCCTCTTTCACCGAGGATCGGTTGCCTTCCTTCCCGCTGATTCCTACCTTGAAAGAGAAAGGGATACCGGGTACTTTTGGTTCTGCACGGGCTTTGGTAGCCCCTAAAGGTACCCCTCCTGCTATACTGGATGTACTGCTTGAAGCCTTTAGAGCAGCAATGGTTGATCCTGAGAATATACAGCAAAGTAATCTCCTTGATCTTCCTCTGCTGTACATGGGTCCTGAACAATTGTCAGCCTACATTGCTGAACAAAGAAACTATATCTACACTACAGTCCCTACCTTACCCTTATAGATAGGTCCCTCAGGTTTTGGGTCTCAGTGAATATTGGAAAGTACTGATAACCGATAGTTTTGTACCAGTATGCCTAACGATTGTGTATTATAGATTTTTTTCTCAAAACCCAAATATTGTATTTTGGCAAGGCCGAATGGGCTGCTATCTTCTCTGCCCCATGGGCAGTCATAGTGGGATGGATTGCAGGACAAGGTATTCCAAGTGCCGAGAATGCAAACAAGATCAATCATTAGTATCATCTTGTGTCAGCTATCCCCAATCGAGAGGCAGAGGATAGGCTCTTCAGGGGTACGTACATCACCATATCAGTGTGTATATTGTTCTCTGTATAAGGTGTTCAGAACAAATTTCCCGAATGATGACAAAGTTGTTGAATTGGTACATGTCCTTTCTTCCCTATTGGAAAAACTTGATAAATAATACAAGGATCTTGATGATTTGAAAAATACAGGGAATGCTTCAAAATCGACTATTGATTACAACATGAAATGTCTTTTTCCAAAAAGGGAAGGTCCTAAATGCATGAACCCTCTTTAAGGGATGCCATTATGAAAACAAAATGGAGACCGGGTATAATTTTGGAAGGGGCCCATATGTAAAGTAGTGCTTTAACATGAGGTAGAACCTTATCCATGTATTGATGTTGCTGATGCAATGCTAAAGTAGGTTCTTCGTTGGCATATGGGAAAAATCCAAGAAAAATTCATCTGACATTACACAAATCTAAGAGCTTATGCCTCTCAATTAATCACAGGATTCGTTTTAGAAGGGCTTTTTTGACCAACCCTCCTCTTGAGAGTGACCCAAATAGGCTTTCAGAATCTGAACTGAATAATCTTCTTCCTTGGTTTTCACAGAGATACTCTCGCCCTGCTTTCCAGATAGATTCAATGATCAGCTTGGGCAGATTTCAGGACTGGATACAAAAAAAACATGCATGATTCATTCGTAAGAATCAGGAGTCTCTTTGTATATCGTTCCAAAACACAGAAATCGAGTATGATCAAAGCTATTCTCTTCAGGTCAAGGTTCTTTTGGTCGGTGAGTCCTTTGATGGTGGTGAGGAAGAAAAAGATCTTAACAGCGAAGATATTGGAATACATCCTTTCAGTCGATACAATCTGTGTTTCAAATATTTCGTGTGCATTCGAAAATGAGATGACACTGTATGAATTAAGTTGCTACAAAGAGGGGGATAAGGACTATATCAGCAAGAAGATATGACTTCGTTTCAGCATAGCAGTGACAGTAGCGTTGTTAAGAGCAGCCTCCCTTGGTTTGATCCAAAGGAGGCTGCTCTTAATTGTCTTAGATACTCCGTTCAGTTTGATTGTATCCTAGTACCGCACAGGTACTCCTGTCCTTCCTGATTCATACATCCCTTCAATGATCTTCACCGTTTCCATTCCCTCTTCTCCTGATGAGACGGGGATGCTGTTTGTTAGGATTGCCTGGGTGAAGTCCTCAAGTTGGAGACGAAAGAAATGTCCTACCGGGTCGATGGCCTTGAAGAAGGACGTGTCTTCCATCTTCCATACCTCTAGCATCTTCTGCTCCCCTTCAATGGTCCACAGGTCATTGTAGGGAGGCTCGACCACACCGCTTCTCCCTGCGATGAACATCGCACCACCATCCGTCTGAACACCGGCAGAATAGGCATTCGAGCCATGGACATGTACCTTGGCGTAGATGCCGGGCTTCTGAGAGTTTGATACCAAGATGGAGGCTATGGCACCACTGGTGAAGCGAACCGTTCCGACAACGGTATCCTCAACATCTATGTAGGGGTGGTTGATGTTGTCCCACTGGGCATAGACTTCCTTTACCGGTCCTAGGAACCAGTGAAGGAGGTCAAGCTGGTGAGGAGCCTGGTTGATGAGAACCCCTCCGCCCTCCTTGTCCCATTTACCTCTCCAGGGGTCGCTGTTGTAGTACTCCTCGTCCCTCCAGCCAAGCATGGTGACCTGTCCTATCATTGCCTTGCCAAGCTTTCCCTCCTCAATTGCCTTATGGATTCTCTGCGTGGAAGGTAGCCAGCGTCTCTGGCTGATGACAGCAAGTTTTCTCTCTTCCTGCTTTGCGCAGGCGATCATCTCCTGACAGTCAGCGACTGTGAGGGCCATGGGTTTTTCTACCAGTACATGGGCTCCTGCTTTCAGGGCTTCAAGGGTATTTTCCTTATGGGCGGGGTGCGGGGTGGTGATGACAACGGCATCGACCTCAGCCTCTACGATCATCTTCTGCATGTCGGTGAAGGCGAGGATGCCCCACTTTTTGGCAAAGAGGTCAGCCTTCTCCTTGTTTCGGCCCCAGACAGCTACCAATTCACTGTCTTGTGCTTCTGAGAGTGCCTTGGCATGCACATGCGCAACTTTTCCGTATCCGATCAGAGCATATCGTATCATAGTATCCTTCTTTGTATATTAGGGAAGCAGCACAACCTTCAGCAGGTTGTCCTCCCGGTTATAGAGCTTGTCGAACCACCCCTGGCCTTCACTGAGGGGGGCTGTCTTGCTGATTAGGTCATCCACCACCAGTTTTCCTGATGCCATAAGCTTTATGACTGCAGGGTACTCGCCGCTGATGGCACAGCTTCCTTGCATGCGTATCTGTCTAGTCACAATTTTCTGCAGGGGCAGCTCGACTTTCGGGCTGACGTTTCCTACCAGTACTACAGTCCCGCCTTTCTTAACCACATCGAGGGCAGTGTTGATAGGGGCAGTGGCTCCGACTGCCTCATAGGCTTTGTCCAGCATTGCATTGTCGGTAAGGTCAGCAACCTTTTTTTGCAGGTCAGGATCCCTGGGGTCGAGGGCAAAGTCAGCACCACATGTAAGGGCCTTCGCTCTTCTCTTCTCGTCAGTCTCCAAGGCAATGATAAGACCGCTGGTAACGGGCCTGAGAAGCTTGAGGATGAGCAGCCCTATAAGACCTGTGCCTACCACTGCAACATCTTCTCCTAGAAGGGGAGGTGCAAGGCTTATCGCATGGGCCGCAACACCTGCAGGCTCTGCCATCGCTGCCTGGATGTAATCCAATCCCTCAGGAAGTTTGTAGAGGATGCGTTCCTCGATGAGGGCATACTCTGCAAAGACCCCATCATGCTTATATTCGTCACAGCTAACCCCCAAGACCTTTCGGTTATTGCAGAGGTTCACCTTCCCTTGCTGGCAGAAGGAGCAGGTGCCGCACCAGATGGTGGAATCAAAGGTTACCCGGTCCCCCTTGGCAAAATTCTTTACCAAGGGACCAATCTCCTCAACAATTCCACTGGCCTCATGGCCCATGATGATAGGAGGTTGTCTCCTGCCTGTCGATCCGTCAAAGCCATGTACATCGCTGCCGCAGATGGCGGCGGCCTTGATGCGGACCAGCACCTCTGTAGGAGATGTCATCGTAGGTGTAGGGACATCCTTGTAAACAAGCTTTTTATATTCGGTCAGTACCAGTGCTTTCATGCTTTACCTCTGTATCCTTGCACTCGATCCTTGGGCGAGGGCTTCAACTTGACTCAGTGTAGCCATGGTGGTATCTCCGGGGAATGAGGTGAGCAGTGCCCCGTGTGCCCATCCGAGTCTCAGGCTCTCTTCAGGGGTCTTGCCAGCCAGAAAGCCATAGATCAGGCCACTGGCAAACCCATCGCCTCCGCCTACACGGTCATAGACATCAAGGGAGCAGGTCGGGGCCGTATATGCCTTCCCATCATACCAGAGAACAGCACTCCAGTCATGGCGATTGGTCGAGTTGACCTCCCTCATGGTGGTAGCCACTGCCTTGACGTTGGGAAAGCGCTCAGAGACAGTGCTCTGCATAGCGAAGAAGGAGGAAGGGTCGAGCTTGCCATGGGTGGCAACTTCAGGCCCCTTGAGACCCAGACCCATCTGCAGGTCCTCCTCGTTACCCACCAGCACATCGACATGTTCGACTATTGAGGAGAGAATTTTCTGGGCGACCTCCTGAGGGACTTCTCCCTCCTTGGCAATTGAGCGAAAGAGTTTCTCCCGGTAGTTCAAGTCGAAGGAGACAATGGCTCCGGCCTTTCTTGCCTGCTTCATCGCTTCGATGATGAGCTTTGGGTTGTTTTCTGAAAGGGCGGCGAAGATGCCCCCCGAATGGAACCAGCGGACCTTGTTGGAAAAGATTGCATCCCAGTCGAAGCTTTTTTCGTCCAAGAGGGCTGCAGCCTCGTTGCTACGGTTATAGAACACTACAGGGGCCCTGAGACCCTGACCGCGGTCACTATAGACATTGGCCATATTGGGTCCGCGTACCCCGTCATGCTCGAAGCGCTTGTAGATGCCTGTGACGCCCATCTTGCGAACTTCTGCTTCTATCTTCAAGCCAAGGGGGTAGTCGACCATAGCAGATACAACCGCGGTCTTCTGGGCAAATGCACGGCTGAGGTTAGCCGCTACATTGAACTCACCTCCTGATACATGGAGGGCAAGATTCTCTGCATACTCAAAAGGTACGACACCCGGGTCGAGACGAACGACCAGAGCTCCAAGGGAGACCAGGTCAAAACCCTCCGTTTGTTTGGGAAGCACATGTAAAGTAGCCATTGGGTATCTCCTGATATTATATGCTGTACGTTGAGGAAGCGGTATCACCACCTCGGCCTGTCCAGTTTGTGTGGAAGAACTCACCTCGCTTTTCATCGACTCTCTCATAGGTATGGGCCCCGAAGTAGTCCCGCTGGGCCTGCAACAGGTTGGCTGGAAGACGCTCACTACGGTAGCTGTCAAACCAGGAGAGGGCTGCCGAAAGGGAAGGGGCGGGGATGCCATTGAGAGCAGCGGTAGAGACTACCTTGCGAAGGCTCTGTTGGCTTGCATTGAGTATCCCGGTGAAATAAGAATCCATGATCAGGTTGTCCAAGTCACCCTTCTTCTTGAAGGCTAGGCTGATCTTGTCCAGGAAAGCCGAGCGGATGATACATCCTCCTCTCCATAACAGAGCTATGCTACTCAGGTCCAAGTCCCATTGATTGCTTAACCCTGCACTCTTGATAAGGGAGAAGCCTTGGGCGTAGGAGATTATCTTTGCGGCATAGAGGGCTTTTCCCAACTCCTCAACAAAGGCTTTCCTGTCATGGGTATCATCAACTGTATTGGCAGGGAAGGCCTTGCTTGCAGCAACTCGTTCCTCTTTCTGACTGCTTACACTGCGGGCAAAGACAGACTCTACGATGAGAGTGAGGGGAATTCCTGCATGCAGAGCTGCTATGCCTGTCCATTTGCCGGTTCCCTTCTGTCCTGCAGTATCGAGGATGGAGTCGACAAGTGGCGATCCGTCCTCATCCTTGAAGCCAAGGATATCAGCAGTTATTTCAATGAGGTAGGAGTCAAGGTCGCCCTTGTTCCAGGTGGCGAAGACCTCCTGCATCTCGGTATTGCTCAGGCCCAAATACCTATGCATGAGGTCGTAAACCTCACAGATAAGCTGCATATCACCATACTCGATGCCATTATGGACCATTTTTACAAAGTGACCGGCTCCCCCTGGCCCTATCCAGTCACAGCATGGTTCTCCGTTGACATGGGCAGATATTGCCTGGAACATATCCTTGACATAAGGCCAGGCTTTTTTTGAGCCTCCTGGCATGATGGAGGGCCCGAGCAAGGCTCCCTCTTCTCCACCGGAGACACCGGTGCCGATGTAGAGCAGGCCTTTGTTTTCAACAAGGGTCACCCTTCGCTCGGTATCCTCATAGTTGGAGTTGCCTCCGTCAATGATAATGTCACCCTGTTCCAGAAGGGGGATCAGCGCTTCGATTGTGTCATCGACGGGCTTTCCCGCCTTGACCATCATCATGACCTTGCGCGGAGTTTCCAAGGAGGAGACGAGTTCCTCAAGGCTGTGGGCCCCTACAATATTTTTTCCTTTGGCCCGTCCTTCTATGAAGGAGTCGACCTTGGAGGTGCTTCTGTTGAAGACGGCAACGGAAAAGCCTTTGCTCTCTAGGTTGAGAACCAGGTTCTCTCCCATGACCGCTAGTCCGATCAGACCGATAGATGCTTTCATATGCAATGTTCTCCTCAATTCAAATACGTCTCTTTGCGATGACATTTCTCATTTTATTCAGATTCTCGACTCCCAGATTTTTCATCCTTTCCAGGACCTCCACATAGAGGATGTCGATTATGGTCAGTGATACGATTCGTGCAGAGAAGGACTCTGCAACCAATAGGTTTGTGCCTGTGGCAACATGGAGGACGTTTTCAGTCATCTTTGCCAGAGGGGAGCGATTGTTGCTGGTAAGGACCGCAATGGGGCAATTGTTGTTTCGAAACTCCTCAGCTATGGCAAGGGTGTCGTGTCCGGATCCTGTGTGTGAGATTATCAGGGCGATGTCCGCATCTGATGATTGGGAGGCAAGCATCAGCTGCATATGGAAATCAGAAGCATAGTTGCAGTTCAATCCTGTTCTGATAAGCTTGTGGTATGCATCGAGGGCCAGTATGTTCGATCCTCCCAGACCCATAAGGTAGATGTTCCTGGCTTCAGATAACTGCTTGCCTACCTGCTGCAGGGCTGAGCGGTTGATCCTCTTGTATGTTTCGTTGAGGGTGTCCTGGGCATTCTTGAACACCGTGTCGATCGGGTCTTCCTGGTCGGATACCCCTATCTCGAATACCTGCTCGTTGGAGGGGATGGTCTCACGCGCCAAGGCGATACGAAATCGTTGATAGCCGGTATAGCCAAGCTTCCGGGCGAAACGAACCATGGTCGATTCGCTGATGCCGATCCTTTCGGCTAGCTCCTCGATGCTGGGGTTCACCGACTCCTTGGGGTGCTTGAGTATGAAGTCAGCTATCTTCTTTTCCTTAATGCTGAGTGATGCATACTTGCTCTGTATGGTGTAGATTGCGCTGACCTCGTTCATGGCACCTCCCTAATCTCTTAGACATAGTATAGTATGAAAGAAATATTCATGCAATTAAAAATAATATTCATTTTAACATTTACAACTGGCAAAAAGGGGGTATAATAGGGTGAAAGGACATTCAAATTCAAAAGGAGAATGAATAATGAACAAAAAGAACATGTTTGTAGCGCTTCTCGTACTGCTCTGTCTGGTAATGCCCGTGTTTGCACAGGGAACTGCCGAGCAAGCGAAGCCAGAGATTCGTGTGCTCTTGGCAAACCACCCCTATGGTGAGTTGCTCAAGACAAAGATTCCTGAGTTTGAGGCTCAGACCGGTATCAAGGTAAACTATGAGAGTCTGCAGGAGAGCCAGCTCACCAACAAGCTGACAACTGAGTTTGCAACCAACTCCTCAACCGTTGATGTGTTCATGACCCGTCCTCTCCAGGAAGGTCTGATGTTTATCAAGAACGGCTGGTACAAGGGTTTGGACTCCTATGACTTCAGCGACTATCCGACCAATACTGTTGATATAGGACGCAAAGATGGTGTTGCTTACATCGTCCCACTCGTAACCGAATGGCAGGTCCTCTATTACAGGAAGGATCTTCTGAAGAAGGCTGGCCTCTCCGTTCCGACCAACTTTATGGAGCTTGAAGCTGCTGCAAAGGCCATGAACAAGGACGGCGTTGCCGGTTTTGCTTCCCGTGGTAAGGGCGCTGCTGCTGTAACCCAGCTTTCCAGCTATGTCTACAACTACGGTGGTAGGTATCTCGAAGGCGGCAAAGCTGTCTTTGACAGCCCTGAAGCCCTTGATGCCATCCGTTTCTATGGCAGAATGCTCGGAACCTACGGCCCACAAGGCGTAACCAGCATGTCATGGGAAAATGTCATGCCTGTCTTCCAGGCTGGCAAGGCTGCAATGTGGACTGATGCCTCTGTCTTCTATGGCCAGATCGTAGACCCTACCAAAACCCAGATTCCTGCCTCTGACATTGGTGTTGCCCAGCTTCCCCGCGGTCCCAAGGGAGATTCCCCCTTCATCGTAGTCTCTTGGGGTATGGCAATGTCCGCAAAGACCAAGAACCAGGATGCAGCGCAGAAGTTCCTCGATTGGGCAACCAACAAGGCCCTTGCCAAGGAAGGTATGCTATCGAACATTACCATGGCCCGTGATTCCGCTTGGGCTGACAAGGATGTCCGTGCTGTCATGAACCCAGGCCTTGTGGAGACTCAGGCCCATGCTGCAAAGAATGGCTATCCGTATGACCGTCCTTTCATGAGTTCTGTAGGACAGGCCAGAGACCTTATCGGTGAAGTCATCATCGAATCCATCAACACCAAGGGAACTTCCTCAAAGCTTCCCGCTCTTGCTGCCGAGAAGGCCAAGGCTGTTGATGAGCTGTTGAAGTCTGACGGCGAATACGGCCTCTAAACGCACAAGATTCTGTGTGGCCGACCGAAAGCTTCGGTCGGCCACTTCTGCCTACAAGGAGCTTTCCCATGATACGACAAAGTTTTTTTGAGAGAAACCTACGATATCTATTTCCTCTACCTGCTTTGATCTTCGTAGTGGTTCTTATGGTATTTCCTGTATGCTATACGTTTTTTCTCAGTTTTACCGATTGGTCACTTACAAGTGGGAAGCCGTTAAACATTGTCGCTTTAAAAAGTTATTTTGACGTTTTGAGGGAACCTAGGTTTCTTGATGCCTTGGGGAGGACCTTCTACTTCACCTTTGGTGCTGTCTTTTTCGAGATGCTGGTAGGAGTAGCCCTTGCTCTGATCTTAAACCGTTCTTTTGCTGGGAAAGGTGTGGTGAAGACTCTTCTGTTGCTGCCTCTGGTGGCCACCCCTGTTGCCATCGGAATCGTATGGAACCTTTTTTATGACCCTACTATCGGGATCCTGAACTATGTGTTGAGCGTCCTTGGTCTGCCCCAAAGTGGTTGGGTATCGGAGACCAAGAGTGTCATGCCTTCCCTTATCCTCGTGGATATCTGGCAGTGGACGCCTATGATAACCATTATTGTATTGGCAGGATTGGCAGGCCTTTCCAGCGAGCCGTATGAGTCCGCCAAGGTCGATGGGGCAAATGCCCGTCAGGTGCTTTTCAAGATTACCCTTCCGATGCTCATGCCTACCATCCTGACGGCGGTCATCCTCCGTGCTATTGACGCACTGAAGACCTACGACATCATCTACGCCATGACAGGAGGAGGACCGGGGTACGCTTCAGAAAACCTGAACATCCTCGCCTTCAAATACAGTTTCGAATATTTCAGAATGGGACAGAGTGCAGTCATGTTGGTATTCCTATTCCTCGTAGTTATGGGCTTTAGTCTGGGTGTTACGCGACTGCGCAGCGCCTTCGAGCTGTAGGAGGGGAGTATGAAACGATCAACAACAACAAGAATCCTCTTTTATGCAATGCTTGTCCTCATCATTGTCCCCATCCTTTTTCCCTTCGTCTGGATGCTGATGAGCTCTTTCAAGACCCAAGTAGATATTATCTCCTGGCCCCCGAAGTTCATTTTCGAACCGGTCATGCAGAACTACGAAAGGGTATTTGTCGAGCAGAACTTCTTGGTCTACATGAAGAACTCAGTCATCGTATCAGTTTCGAGTGTATTGCTCTCTCTGGTATTGGGCCTTCCTGCTGCGTACTCCATAGCCCGCTATAAGCAACAGAAGCTTTCGATGTTCATCCTTGTCGCCCGTCTTATGCCAGGCATCTCCTTTCTCATGCCGTGGTATATCGTTTTCTCTCGCCTGCATCTGATGGACTCCTATGTGGCGTTGATCTTATCGCACATGCTCATCTGTCTGCCTCTGGTAGTCTGGGTCATGGCGCCATATTTTGACTCGGTTCCTCGCGAACTCGAAGAGGCTGCCATGGTCGATGGCCTGACCCAACAGAGTGCCTTTCTCAAGATATTGCTTCCCCTCTCGGGCCCTGGTGTTGTAACTGCCACGACCTTGAGCTTTATCTTCAGCTGGAACAATTTCATGTTCAGTCAGGTTCTGAGCCAACAGAAGACTAGGACCCTTCCCATAGCGGTATACAACTTCCTTTCGTATGTAGAGGTTGACTGGGGGGCAGTCATGGCAGCGGCAGTTGTCATCATGGGCCCTGCCATCCTGTTGACGATGTTCTTCCAGAAGTATGTGGTCAAGGGTCTTACCATGGGTGCGGTGAAAGGGTAGTAAAACTCTGTTTGAGATGGTGTAACTATCAAATCATTTTTTCTCTTTCGACGAGCAAGGATCTTCCATGGATCATGGGAGATACTTGCTCTTCTGGATTTTGAACATACGTGATTTTCGTCATGGTATTGCTATGCAAAGGAAAAATACATGACCAAGGTTTCACTGTAGCCGTCTCTATAGCTTATACAGTTGTTGGATAAACACTTCTGCATTCCAGAGATCTAATGAGAATTGTTCATTGACCGGTATGAAACGCCTGACATCCTTTCCGGCTGCAACCCAATCGATGCTTGTAATCTTTTGGTATAGGGCTTCATACAGCCAAGCTCGGTCAACGTGAACCTTAGTATTCTTCCAAGGCCCCGATTGATCTATAGCCTTTTCTAGATATCGATAATTCACAGGAGCTCTTCGTGCAGTGTACCAGATAAAATCATACCAATCCCGTCCTTTCACATAATTCCTGCATAGCAATGCATGAATCTTGCCTCCGAACAGGGTATCTGGGTTATGTACAGTTGCTTTGGATAGATACGGAAAATCCATATATTTCACTTCATTCTGACCACCGGTTGGAGGGATGGTGTCTATCTCCAACGTGATACGGATTTTTCCAAGCATCCTTGTCTTTCCTGCATATTGCAGATTTAGAACTTTCCCTACAGCATCGTACTTGAGGAATGCAAGCTTTGCAGGGGATTCTGTTTCATGCCTATCAGTCACTTCCCTGTCATACCCAAATGAGGAAACATCACTTGTTACTTGCTCAAGATGCTCTTGTCATGCGAATTCAGGGTTTTGATCCAGGAGAGTGAAATCCAAATCCTCACTAAAACGGTCCAGGTTAGGGAAAATACGCAAACAGGTTCCACCTTGGAATGCTGCTTGACTGAAGAAGTCGGTTCTTCCAATGAAGCGAGAATCACCTCCTGGGGTATTTCTCGTAGGGATTTAATCTCTTCAATCTCAGAAGATACGGAATATGATTTCAACTTTTGCTCTATGATTTGTATGTTCATGGGAATAACCCCTTCCTAAATCCTGCTAGAAACCTGACCAACCGACGGTTTATGTAATTGCCTTCCAAATCAATAAAATCTGCCTCGGCGATCTCACGTAGACTCTCTTCATCGATGCGAAGGGATTCTACAAGTGGTCGGCTTGAAGGCCAGTCGCATCTCTGGAGATAGACATAATCGGCAAGAGCTTTCAAGGGTGTGGCCTGAAACCATACATTATTCGATGCATCCTGTAACCTTTCAACACCTGCAAGCAGTGTTTTTTGAGGAACCTTTTCATAGGTACAATACCTGATAGGTGTTACGAATTCTGTGGTGGCTCGTGCTGTTACTGCGGTAATGGCTCTTACTGCTTCTGGGATCCATCCACAGTTGCTAAGGGCCGTCTCAACGCTGATGTAGGAGAGCCCAAGAATCATGAGTCAGATATTGTCTATCAAGCGATACTTGCCAGGATTGAAGAAGGTTTTTGGAAGCCTGGCCAGCAAATATTCAGTGAAAGACAGCTTTCTGAGCTGTTTTCCGTGAGCAGGGTTACAATAAAGCATGCGATAAGCAAATTGGTTGGGGAGGGGTATCTCAGCTATATCAAGGGGCGGACAGGTACGTTTGTAAGCGACCGTTCTGTTGAGACAGAGAGGCTTCATAAGCCGTTTATTGCTATTGCTCTGGATAACCATACCCCTGCCTTTGCATCGTATCTTCTTGAAGGTATTCACGATGCCTTATGGAAGGAAAACTACCATACCCTCTATTGCAACACCCACTTTGGGGATAGCAAGATATTGGAGAAACTTTCGTCCTTCATTAAAGATGGGGCAAAGGGGCTGATTTTTTCTCCCCTTCTGGATGATGCCTCCAAAGAGATCAACAAAGCGGTATATTTGCTTGCAAAAGAGGCAGATATACCTCTTGTCCAATTGGATCGATATGATGAACAGGCTGCAAGCAGTCGTGTACAGTGTGATAACTATTCTGCGATGCGAGAGATATCCAAGCGACTGATACTCCTTGGGGTACAACGGCCTCTGGTATTGTGTGGTATACAGACTAGCAGTACCATGGAAAGGGTTGCTGGCATTTGTTCTGCTTTTGGGGAGGCTCATCTGTCAGTCGTTCAATGGACGCTGGACGAACAGGCGTTTTTTACGAATGAGACCTTGCAGATACAAGCAAAGACAGATGCTCCGTTACAAGAATTTGATGTCGTCATTGGTGTAAGCCAAGTCTTATCAAAGGCTGCCGTACAATTGGTGAAGAGCAATAATCTCTCAATGATAACTGCAGGGATCAGCGCATCGGTGAGGGAAGTGACTACCGACTATGCAGTGATACAACCTCTCTATCATATTGGCTACAATGCTGCCCTACTGGTGATCCAACAAATTGAGAGAACTTCTGTTCCCTCCACATCCATATTGATCAGAGCTGATCAGTGGCCTCCCTTGGAAGGCTAGGCATGATATGTCCCCTGTTTTCTGTCGGACTAACAGATCCCTAATGGCTCAGTCCGGAGTACAATCAGGTGGACATAAAAAACGCATCCAAACTATTGATCCAATGAATTACTATTCAGGAGAACCCGATGAAATTTTTGATGCAGTACAGAAACGATCTCCCAGAACATTGTCCCAGGGTATTAACAGAAAGATACTGGTGCATAATGAGGACCTCATGATGGTTGAAGTCTCTTTCGAGAAAGGCGCTATTGCAGCCTTGCATTCTCACCCTCATCAGCAGATGAGCTATATCCTCAGCGGAGCGTTTGATTTTGAAAATGCTGGAGGAAAAGAGAGTTCTAGGACAGGGGGACTCTGTCCTGATCGCCAGTGAGGCAAAGCATTGCGTACTCTGTACAGCAGAGGGAATGGTCCTTGATGTGTTTACCCCCGAGCGTAAGGATTTCCTGTAGGAAGCAAGCCCTCTTTTCCCCACTTGTATTCATTTCTTTTTCCTTCCCCGTTTTTCGCTCCTATGAAGTATGGCGTATGAACTCTTGTATTGATACTCATATGGTTTTTTAGCTCTGTTTCGCCTCATCACCCTCTTCCTTGAAGGAGGAGGGTGAGATGCCGAAGGTCTGTCTGAATACCCGGGAGAAGTAGTTCCCATCTGTATAGCTTGTCATCTCAGCCACTTCTCTTATCGTGTACTTTCCCGACAAGAGCAGTTGTTTTGCTTTTTCCATCCGTATGCTGGTAAGATATTCCAGAAAGGTGGATCCAAAGTAGCTTTTGCAGAGTTGGCTGAAGTACTTTATGTTCAGTCCTATGATCTTTGCCACATGTTCGACAGAGAGTTGTTCGTCATAGTGAGAACGTAGATACCGATCAACGAATGTGAAAGGCCGGCTATAGCGATCCCTCTTGTCTTCTGCTACAGCTTCACATGCCAAATCAATGAAATCCATGAGGTAGATCTCCTGGCCCATAATGGTATCTTTCTGAGGCTTCGGAAAGTCCAGGAAAGCTATACCCTTGTTCAGCTCATAGGAGAACATCATCAGGAATTCGTAGAGCTCCTCAATGGCATCCTCTTCCTGGGCATGGCTGAGCTGTACAGCATCTATGATCTCATGTGCCAAAGTTCTCGCTTCTTCAACATCGCCTGCGAGGGTGTGTTCTATCATAAGGAGGTTTTTTGCCTGGAGCTTGGTGTAGTCACTTGGTTCCTTCAGGACATCGCTGAATCGTTGGAAACGGATTTTATGTCTATAGGCATGGGTATGTGCAAGTGAAGCTGTTGAGATGGATTTAGGGATCCCTTCTAGATCTGAGAAGAGTAAGCCCGAACCTATGACCATGCTCGCATCCGTTTGGTGTCCTGCAAACTGTTCGATGATCTTTGCACCCTGGGAGGTGAATATCAGGACAGTGATACGGTCTATCGAGGGGAAATAGCAGATCTGCAGTTTTGGATAGAGTCTGCTGTGCTGAAAGTAGGAACGTAGTACATCTTCGCTCATACCGCTTATCACCAGGGCAAACCCTTCAGTATTAGTGATGCCTTGCATCAGAAAGTAGGATTGCATTGCATCATTGGTGAGCCTTCCGAATTTCAAAGAGGCAAAGAACTCCCTGCTGAAGAGGTTGAGCACCTCCCGTATCTCCCCTGCCTGCTGTTTTTTCGATAGCCTCTGCTCATCGAGGACAGCGATGATCTTGTCCAATAGGTCGTATACATCCTTGCGTTGCACAGGCTTTACCAAGTATTCGCTCGCCCTGATGCGTATGGCCTGCTGTGCAAGTTCGAAGGTGCTCCAAGCGGTAAGGAATACTATTTGACACTCTGCATGCATTTCCCTGATCTGCTTTGCCGCTTCGATCCCATCGAGACCGGGCATCCTGATGTCAAGGAAGGCGATTTCAGGGCTGTGAAGCTTCGCCAATGCCACTGCCTCATGACCATTTTTTGCCTTGATGCACTGCAATGGGAGGTTCGCACGGTTGACCAACAGCTCGATAGCATCACACTCCAGATGTTCGTCATCAGCTATGAGTAATTTGTACACCTTTTCTTCCTCCTGTTTTCAAGGGTAAGGATAGGGTTACTTTGGTTCCTCCCTCTTCGCTGACCCTCGATAGGGCCAGGTTTGCCTTTCCTCTATAGTAGAGCTTCAACCTGTCACTGATGTTCTTCACCCCGATATGCTGTTTCCCGTCAAATTGAATCTGGTCGAGTTTTGCGCTATCAATACCAACACCGGTATCGGTAATCTGTATGATCAGGCGGCGACCTTCCTTGCTGAGCAGTATCTCTACCGTTCCTCCTTCAATCTTGGGCTCAAGACCGTGGATCATGGCATTTTCTACAAACGGTTGGATGACAAGAGGGGGAATACGCACATCAAAAAACTCTTTCGGGCACTGGATGGAGTACTTCAGGCGGTCGGCAAACCTGAATTGCTGGATTGTCAGGTACTCCCTGACAAATCGCAGCTCTTCCTCGATGGTGACGTCATCATGATACTCGAGGGTATAGCGAAAGATCGAGGCGAGGCTGTCTATGAGATCCACTGTATTGTTTGCTTCTTCGAAGAGGGCCGTTCTGCTAATGATGTTTAAGGTGTTGAAGAGAAAATGGGGATTTATCTGGGACTGCAGAGCCTTGTAGCGGGACTTTTCCAGTTCTCGCGTTGTACGCATCTGCTCCATCTCCTGGGAATGAATCATTTTCTCCAGTTTGGCATTCTCTGAGATCATCTCAAGACGTTCTCGCAGGCTCTGCTTCATCTGGTTGAGGTTCTTTTCCAGATAGATGAGCTCTTCAGGCCCTTCAAGGGGGATAGGATCCCCTTCAAAGTTTCCAGAGGAGATCTGTTCTGCAGTCTCCACCATCTTGTTGACAGGCCTTACCAGGCGCATGGTCATCTTATAGACTACAATCGTATAGGTGATGGCGATGATGATAAACAGGAGGATGGCAAAGGTCCTATAATTCCTTATGCGTATCTGGGCATCCTTCATCCAGAAAGCATCAGATGCGACTGTGTAGGATAGATACCTGTTGAAGGTATAGTCTTGGATATAGGTATATACCTTGTCCCCTGTATAGAAGACGTTGTAGTACTCCTTGCTTGCAGGTTCAAGCTTTTCCATTGTCTCAATGGATTCCTTGATGAACTGCAGGCCATTGGCTATACCGGTATGGAGAAAGTGTAGGGAAGGGTTCACTTCATACGCTACGTTGAGCCTTTGGAGGGTACCTGTAATCTCCCCGTCGAGAATCCTATAGTCTGCGAGCACCTCCTGATGGCTTGTCTCTGAGGTCATCTCACCATAGCGTTTGTAGAGCTGCCTGCTGTCAACAAGCTGTTTGGTGAGGGTATTCAGTGCCTGATAGGTATTGTTCCTGCTCTGCATCTCGCCAAGCAAGGAAAACACTGCTCCGAAAAGAATGATGACCAATGCAAGGATGATGCACAGCATGACGATATTATAGGAAAGGAGCCAGCTTCGCAGGGTCCCTGGTGATCGCAGTCTTTTTGTAGGTTCCAAAATTCTCATGAATGCAAGTATAGCATGGCTTGGTTCCTTTACGCAGTAGGGATATAGTAAGGGATGAGACTGATCAGGGACGGGAACAATTGGGGAAGTGGATACGTGGACAGAAAAACCATTATGAGTTCTCCATCACCATTTGAGTATTCTGATTCACACTTGGAGGGAAAAATGGAGCTTCCCTCAATGGGATTCCATTGTTATGGGGTATATTCCATAGGGGAAGGCTTGGTCCTTGTGCGTGAATCGGGAGGGCTCTCTCATGGATATTCGTAAAATTCAGGAAAGGAATCTAGTCCTTTAGTGACTCTTTGGTACTCAAAGTGGCAATACTATGGATACTATGCGATCATAGTAGCATAAAAGGAAGAAAAACCAGCCACTTTCCTGATATTTACCGTTTTATCACTTCTAAGATGGGGGCATACTAGAACAAGAATAAGAAATTTCATTCCTTAAGGAGGAACTCATGAAAAAAGTTCTATTGTCCGTATTGTTTGTAGCGTTGCTACTTACTCCCATGTTCGCACAGGGCGAGAAAGAGGGAGCAGCTGCTGCCCCCAAGACCATTGTCCTTCGTTTGGCTGACAACCAGCCCCTCGGGTATCCTACTGTCTTGGGTGACGAAGAGTTTGCCCGTCTGGTAGGCGAGTACTCCAATGGTCGCATCAAGATTGAGGTCTATCCCCAGGGTCAGCTTGCTGACGAGAAGAGCGCCATCGAGCAGGTCCAGTTCGGCGGTATCGACTTCACCCGCGTGTCCATCTCCCCTCTGGCAAGTTTCCAGCCCCTGCTGAATGCCTTGCAGATGCCTTACCTCTACAGGGATGCCGATCACATGTGGAATGTGCTCAATGGTGAGATCGGGCAGTACTTCCTCGACTCCATGAGCGAGAAGGGTTTTATAGGTCTTGTGTACTATGACAGTGGCGCACGTTCCTTCTACAACACCAAAAAGCCAATCTACACCGTAGCAGACCTCAAGGGCATGAAGATTCGTGTGCAGGAATCAGCTCTGATGATGGGCCTTGTACAGGCACTCGGTGCTGTTCCCACCCCTATGGCCTATGGTGATGTGTACAGTGCACTGCAGACCGGCGTCATCGACGGTGCTGAGAACAACTGGCCTTCCTACGACTCCTCCTCACACTATGAGGTTGCCAAGTACTACTCCATCGACCAGCACACCCGAGTCCCCGAGATGATCATCGCTTCGAAGATCACCATGGACAAACTCTCAGCTGCTGACCAGGCCATCATCAAGAAGGCTGCGAAGGAGAGCCAGGCTGTGCAGGTCAAGGCATGGGCCGACTATGCAATGAAGTCCGAGGCCAAAGTTCGCGCAGCAGGTTCACAGATCAACAAGATCAACGACCAGGCTGAGTTCGCCGCCGCAATGGCTCCCCTCTATGAGAGTCAGCTCAATGCTGCCCAGAGAGAGTGGGTTGCCAAGATCAAAGCTGTAAAATAAGCTTGTAAATAGCTGCTTGGCGTGGGGTTTTTCGAAACCCCACGCTTTCATGCTACCTATCCAACGCAGGAGGTTCCCATGGAGCAATTGAAAAAAATTCTTGACTCTGTATTTGTATGGGTTCTCAAGCTGGCCATGGTGTTGTTGGTTGCGATGGTTGTCCTCGTATTCCTCAATGTTGTGTTGCGGTACGGATTCAGTTCCGGTATCCACTGGTCAGAAGAGATCTCTCTCGTCATCGTTATCTGGTTCACATTCATTGCCATGGCCCTTGGAGTCAAGGAGAGTTTGCATATCAATGTGGATATCCTGCCGAAGAAGCTTCCTACGTCCTTCTTCACTGCCCTTGATTGCATGCGTGATGTGCTGGTGGTCATTATAGGTGGCATCATGATCTATTATGGCTGGAAACTCACCCTCAACGGTGCCAGGTCTTCGCTGCCTGCCACTAACATCCCCAACTCCATTAACTATGTTGTCCTGCCTATCTCAGGTATTTTCATTGTCCTGTATGCGATTATCCATCTGTATGAGGACGTACTCAAATTCAAGGGAGGTAAGGCCAAATGAATGCAAGCATGGGTTCCTTTATCCTGATCGGTTCGTTTGTCTTCATGCTTGTCATGAAGTTCCCCATTACCTTCTCCCTGTTCCTCTCTTCAGTCTTTGCTGCGATGTTCCTGAACATCCCTCTGATGTCCATTGTGCAGAGACTGGTAAGTGGAGTGAACTCCTTCTCCCTGTTGGCCATCCCGTTCTTCATCCTCTCGGGAGAGATCATGAGCCAGGGGGGGATATCGCGCAGGCTCGTAGGCTTTGCAAATGCCCTTGTCGGGCGTGTGCGTGGAGGCCTTGCCCAGGTCAATATCCTGGCCTCCATGTTTTTCGGTGGAATCTCAGGTTCTGCTGTAGCTGACGTATCTTCCATCGGTGCGATGCTTATCCCCATGATGGTGGAGGACGGCTATGACTCCGACTTTGCCGTTGCTGTCACCGTCACCAGTGCCTGTGAGGGTATCCTTATTCCTCCCAGCCACAATATGATCATATTCGCCATGGCTGCAGGGGGTGGTGTCTCTGTCGGGAAGCTCTTCCTTGGAGGACTCATCCCTGGAGTAGGCTTGGGCCTGTTGCTTATGATCCCCACAGCCATCATTGCCTACAAGCGCAACTATCCCAAACAGGAAGGCTTTGGCTGGAAGAAGACCCTCAAGCTTGCACGTGACGCATTCTTCGGTCTCTTCACCATCCTCATCATTATGGGAGGTGTCGTCTCAGGTGTCTTCACGGCAACTGAGTCAGCTGCCGTCGCAGCTGTCTACTCCTTCATCATCACCTTCTTTGTCTACCGGGAGATTCCTATCAGGCAGATGGGCTCAATCCTTCGTAACTCGCTGAAGACCCTTGCCATGGTGATGAGCCTCATTGCAGCTGCAAGCTCCTTTGGGTATCTGATGGCATTCCTACGTATCCCCCAGGCAGTTACTACCGGTTTGCTCTCCATAACGGACAATAAGGTCTTGTTGATCCTTATGGTCAACTTGATGCTCTTGGTACTGGGAAGCATTATGGATATGGCTCCCCTTATCATCATAACCACACCCATCCTATTCCCTGTGATGGTCGATTACTTGGGTATGGACCCCATTCAGTTCGGTATCATGCTGATATTGAACCTGGCCATCGGTCTGACCACACCTCCTGTAGGGTCGGCCCTGTTTGTCGGGTGCTCGGTAGGGAAGATTTCCATCGAAAAGGCAACGAAGGCGGTCATTCCTTTCTGGATCATGATGGTCGTTACCCTGATGCTGGTGTCGTTCTGGTCACCGATGACGATGTTCCTTCCTTCATTCATGTAATAGGGTATTTCACTGGCAGGGACGCCAAGTATCAAGCATGGTTCCGGAGTTGTCCTGTACATATGGGCAAGGGCTGCCTCCCCAGGTGGAGCAACCCTTGCCCATTCCTGTTGGTTGGCCGGAAGCAATACATTGCTACCGTATCTTGTTGTTTAAGCCCTATGTTTCTTGAACTTGTTCCGCTTGCGCCAGAGATGGGCAAACATGAACCTCTCCCCCTTGGCAATATCTTGGGCTGCCATGAAGGCGAGAATCTTCCTATGCTCCTCTTGGGTTGACTTTTTTCCCTTCTCAGTAAGCTGTTGGTAAAACAGCAGGCTGTTTGCGTTGAGGTTCAGCCTTCTGAATGTGGTGAAGAGCGTTTCGTTTCCAGAAGCCTCTACCATCGCTAGATGGAATTGGAAATGCAGATTGCTGAAGGTCAAAACATCATTGGCCATGTCACAGGCATCCATCTGATCGAGGATATGCGCAAATGGTTTGATATCAGTCTTGTTCTCGCAATTGAGTCGGAAGGCAAGGCTTTCCAAATAACTGCGAATCTCTGCAAGATACTGATACTCTCTGATCGTCATCTCCTTCACATACGAGCCGCTGTGGGGTAGGACAGTGACAAAACCATCCTGCTCCAAGCGTTTGATAGCTTCCCTGACGGGTGTCCTTGAGCAGTTGTAGTCATTGGAGAGCGAATTTTCGGAAAGCTTGCTCCCCGGAGCATATTCGTTCTTGAGTATCTTATTTCTTATGTCGTTGTAGATCTGTTCGATCTCCATTGTTCTTATAGCCATTGTGCTCCATTCTATTGAGATTTTTCCTTATGCTCAAGTTTTATAGGTGTAGACCTTTCGAAAATATGAGAAACCTTTGCATCAGGGCTGAGAAGGTTCCCAGTTGCACTTTCTTGGACATTTTCCGTTGGGTGTAAGGCCCTAATCAATATGTATTGTAAAACTAGAATACAGGAACGTCAAGAAAATCATTAAATTTAATATCAAGCATAATTCTATGGATTTAGGTAATAGAATAATATACAAACAAATTTGATAAAAATGATAAAAATGTTTGTGAAATAACCTCTATTTTGTAGGTTTTCGAATTAAAAAATAATTCTTGACAAAACAGAAGGGCAAAACTAGTATACAAGTAGTGCCAGTAAATTACCTATTATGTATTTGGTAAAGGAGAGAATCATGAAGAAAATCACTATTGTTGCTCTTGCCCTACTTATGCTTGCTATGCCTCTGTTCGCAGCAGGTACAAAAGAGGCGGCTGCTTCTGATGGAAAAGTGACCATTACCTGGTGGGCATTCCCCACATTCGGCCAGGATGCAGGATCACCTGTCGGTACCTATGAAGCCGGCGTTATCAGCGCGTTTGAAGCTGCCAACCCCGATATCAAGGTCAAGCTTGAGACCATTGATTTTGGTAGCGGTCCGCAAAAGATCATCGCAGCCATTGAAGGCGGTACAGCTCCCGACGTGCTGTTTGATGCACCGGGAAGAATCATCGAGTACGGAAGAAACGGCAAGATGGTCTCCCTTGATGACCTGTTCACCGATTCATACAAGAAGGATGTGGGTAATGCCGAACTTCTTGCAGCATGTACAGATGGAAAGACCGCCTGGATGTATCCTCTCAGCGTTTCTCCCTTCTATATGGGCATCAACAAGGAGATGTGGGAGAAAGCCGGTGCTTTGCAGTATGTGAACCTTACAGGCGACCGCACATGGACCACTGACAATTTTATCAAGGCCATGGAAGCCTTGGGCAGATATGGTAAGAATGGCATTTCCGTCTACTGTGGCGGGCAGGGGGGTGACCAGGGAACTCGTGCTCTGGTGAGCAACCTCTATGGTGCGACCATCGCGGACGGTACACGCTATACCATGAACAGCCCTGAAGGTGTCAAAGCTGTCAAGCTTCTTAAGGATCTTGTTGACAAGGGCGCAATTGATGCCGGCCTGAGCATTGCAGCGGCTGAAGAGCTTCAGCTCTTTGCACAGCAGCAGATCGCTTCTTCTATCTGTTGGGGTACCTCCAATGCCAAGAACTATGCAAGCAAGGAGTATACTCAGGTTTCCATTCCTTTTCCAAGTAATGACGGAGTGCCCTCCCTCGAGTACTTGGTAAACGGCTTCGGTATCTTTGACAATAAGGATCAGGCTAGGGCAGAGGCTGCAAAGAAACTGGTGAAGTTTATCTGTGATGATCCTGTTTGGGGACCTAAGAATGTCGTACAGACTGGTGCTTTCCCTGTTCGCTCTTCCTTTGGGGATCTGTATCCTGGAAACGCAGAGTACAAGCTGCTCTCTTCCTGGAACAAGTACTATGGTGGCTACTACAATACCATGCCTGGGTTTGCAGCAATGAGAACCGAGTGGTGGAATATGCTCCAGTATGTGTTCACAGGTGAGAAGACGGCTGAGAAGGCTCTTGCAGATTACGACAAGAATGCAAACGCCAACATCTAGATGATACTGAAATTCCTCCCTAGGATTTTCTGGGGAGGATTTTTCTGTTTCCAATAGGATTATGTATGGAATGTAAGACAAACAAGTATGGTGTGAGCCATGCTATACAACGGCAGACAGATAAGACCTCGTATCTGTTTCTCCTGCCCATGATGCTATTCTTTCTTGGCTTTGTAATCGTCCCTATGGGGATGGGGCTGTTTACCAGCTTTTTCAACTACACCATGAGTTCGTTTGACTTCATTGGTCTGAAGAATTATAGCGAGTTGCTCAGAGACCCGAAGTTCTTGCGATCATTTCGCAATACTTTTTTCCTTGTTGTCGTTTCGGTTCCCACCGTTGCAATCTTCTCCATCTGGGTGAGTTCGCTCATCTATGACAAGAGTGCCTGGATAACCTCCACTTTCAGGGGAATCTTCTACTTGCCTGTTGTCACCGGTACGGTGGCGGTTGTGGTCGTATGGAAATGGATCTTTGACAAATATGCAGGCATCCTCAACTTCCTGTTTGTACATATGGGGATCATCGAAAAGAACATGGACTGGCTAGGGAACAAGGACACTGCAATCTGGTGCATCCTTGCGATCCTCTTTACCACCAGCATAGGCCAGCCCATAGTGCTATACATCTCTGCCTTGGCAAATATTGATACATCCATCTTGGAAGCTGCTGAAGTCGATGGGGCGAGCAAATTCCGTGTCTTCTGGCAGATCAAATGGCCGAGTATCATGCCGACCACCCTCTATGTGGTGGTGATAACGACCATCAACAGCTTCCAGTGCTTTGCCCTGATCCAGTTGCTGACTTCAGGAGGACCTGTCTATTCGACCAGTACCATCATGTACTATCTCTATACCAATGCATTTTCCCTCTTCAGGTATGGATATGCAAATGCGATGGGTATGGTCTTGGCCCTGATCATCGGGTTCTTCAGCTTCCTGCAGTTCAAGTTTATTAAGTCCGATATGGACTATTGATGAGGGGTTACAATGATTGAAAATACAAGATCCGTCTATAAGTCGGTAATGATGATACTCTTGCTCTTGGTCTCATTGCTGTTTGTCTTTCCCTTCTATTGGATCATAACCGGGGCGTTCAAGATGCAGAAGGTCGCTATCCAGATGCCTCCTCAGTGGTTCCCCCTGGAACCGACATTTGCCAACTTCACCGAGCTCTTCATCAACCCTGCTGGCAAATGGTTCTTCAACAGCGTATTCATGTCGGTGATGTCCATGCTGTTGGTATGTATCACTGCAGCAATGGCAGGTTATGTCCTTGCCAAGAAGCAGTTCACCGGAAATGCGATCGTCTTTGGCCTCATTGTCGCTGCCATGGCCCTACCCAAACAGGTTGTGCTTGTCCCCTTGGTGCGAATCATGAACTCAACAGGGCTGTACAACAGCGCTTGGGCAGTAATCCTCCCTGCTGTCGGATGGCCTTTTGGGGTATTCCTGATGAAACAGTACTGTCAGACCATACCGTCGGAGATTCTCGATGCCGCCCGAATCGATGGGAGCAATGAGTGGATGACTTTCATCCGCATAGTGACCCCCATCATTAAGCCTGCATATGGTGCATTGGCCATCTTTACCTTCATCGCCACTTGGAATGACTACTTCCTCCAGCTGGTCATGTTGCAAAGCAGGACAAAGCTGACCATTGCCTTGGGTGTTGCGACCTTGCAGGCTGAGATGGCGACTAACTATGGTGTAATTATGGCCGGAGCAGCCCTTGGCGCTCTTCCCATTGTAACCATCTTCCTCCTGTTCCAGAAGAACTTTGCCAGTGGCATTACCATGGGGGCTGTCAAGGGGTGATGATCAGACACAAGAGCAACAAGGATAGGAAGGGGACAAAGAGCAGATCCAAGAATAATTAGCCACATTGGGTACTTGGGAGCAAGTCAAAGGCACAATCAAGCAAGAAGAGGTGCAACAAAAAATAAGAATCAATGAAAAGGCATTCCGGCACACCGGGAATGCCTTTTTGCTCTGATTTCTTGTAAGAATGTTCGGCTCACCGATGTTGGGCAGCTCCTTCCTGTGGGTTGCCTTGCCGATCGATGGTGTATATAGGTATATTGGTACTAACAAATACACGGAGGCCCGTATGCAATTTACCTATCACATACCCACAAAAATAGTTTTTGGGAATGGCTCGCTTGATCGGTTGCACGAACAGCAGCTACCAGGCAAGCGTGCCCTCATTGTCATATCTGGAGGAAAGTCCACTAGGGCAAATGGGTATCTTGCGCAACTGGAAACCCTGCTTGCGAAGGCAGGTGTGAGCTCGGTTGTCTATGACAAGATTCTTCCCAATCCCATCAAAGAGCATGTGATGGAAGGAGCCTTGCTCTGCAGAAAAGAGAAGTGTGACTTTGTCATCGGACTTGGAGGGGGCAGTACCATCGACTCGGCCAAAGGCATTGCCATCATGGCAACCAATGAGGGAGATCTCTGGGATTATATGGGAGGCGGCAGTGGAGAAGGAAAACCTGTTCCAATCTGGCCACTACCCATCGTTGCCATCACGACCACAGCAGGAACAGGTACCGAAGCGGACCCTTGGCTCGTTATTACCAAATCGGATACTAACGAGAAGATAGGGATGGGGTATGAGGGCACATTTCCAGTCTTGAGCATTGTCGATCCCCTGCTGAGCGTAAGTGTTCCCCCAACCCTGACTGCATATCAGGGCTTTGATGCCCTGTTCCACAGTACCGAGGGGTACATCAACACTACAGCAAACACGCTCAGTGACATGTACAGCCTTGAGGCAATCCGTCTTATCGGGAAAAGCCTCCCTGTCGCTATCATAGATGGGAAGAATGTCCAAGCCCGTGAGGATGTCTCCTTAGCCAATACCTTGGCAGGTATGGTGGAGTCAACCTCCGGCTGTATTTCCGAACACTCCCTTGAGCATGCCATGAGTGCCTATTATCCTTCTCTTCCCCATGGCGCAGGTCTGATAATGATCAGTCTTGCCTACTACACCCATATAGCACAGAGCAAGGCCTGTGACGAGAGGATGGTTGCCATGGCAAAAGCCCTGGGGAAACAAGATGCGACAAAGGCTATGGATTTTGTCACGGCCTTGGAGGATCTCCAGAAGGCTTGTGGTGTCGATCAGCTGAAGATGTCTGACTACGGTATCAAGGAAGGTGATCTGCCCGGGATGGTGCAGAATGCCCGGGAGAATATGGCAGGGCTGTTTATGGTAGACCCTGTAGAACTCAGCGATAAGGATTGTCTGGTCATCTATAAGAATTCGTATCGGTAAAAGTAATGAATTCCTGGGGTGAAGGATGACAACTTCACTCCAGGTTCCTTGGGGTTCCTGTATGTGAGTAGACACAACGGGAAGGCTTTGTACCCTCTGTATTTTTTCCTCTATTCCCCTTGCAACAATACCTCAGATGGTCACAATAGGAGAGAACGTTAATGAAAGGGAGATCTGAACATGAGTGATGTAGTGAAACAAGCTTGGCAGCAGAGAGATGGGGCTGTCGTGGTGACCACCGTTGACAGTAAGGGAATGCCCAACAGTATCTATGCAACCTGTGTAGGTTTACGTGATGACAACCGTATCGTCATAGCCAATAACTACTTTTTCAAGACCAAGCAGAACATTGATGCAAAGAGCAAGGCTACGGTCCTGTTCATTACCAAGGAAGGCAAGTCCTACCAGGTCAAGGGGGAAGTGGAGTACCACACATCAGGGGCTATGTTCGATTGGATGAAAAGCTGGAATCCTACCAAGCACCCTGGGCATGGGGCCTTGGTCATCAATACCACAGAGATGTATAGCGGAGCAGAGAAACTGCTGTAGACTCAGGTACATTCCTCTCTCAAGAAGGACTGAGGAACAGTAGTATACAAGAAGAGAGAACGATCACTGTTGAAGCTTGAGATACTGAAGAAACAGGGAGAGAAGTGCATGCACTTCTCCCCCTTCCCCATATGCCTCTTCTCAGATATTCCTATCTGTCTGAACCTTTTCTTTGCTATAGGTGGTTTCCTAGATAGTTTGCGGTTCCAACAGGTACCATGATGCCATGAGTTTCTCCAGTATTTTGAGCTGGAGCTTCCTGGCACTGGCCTGTGCTTTCGTATACTTGTTGTGTAACTCAGTCAAAGATACCTTCTCCATCAGTTCTGATGGGGAGACAAGGGCTTGTTCGTATGCCTTTCCCAGTTCAATGACCTGGCCTTGTAACGTCTTGTACCGTTCTGCAAGGCTCTGGATGCTTGCTACAAGGGTTTCCAACTTGGAGGATACCTTCTGCTTCTCTGCCAGCAGGTAACCGGTAGAGAGCTCTGAAACCAAGGAAGCTACAGGGACAATCTCCTGTATCCTGTACGCATTGGTCCCTGCAAAGACAAAGCCACCTTGCAGTACGCCTCTTCGTGCGTTGTTCAGCGCAATGGAGATGCAATAGTTTGCATCCTCCGCCTTACAGGATGATAAGCATTTCCAGGCACAGGTAAAGGCCGGGCGGATGCCGGCTTCAGTATCGGTTATGAACTTGTTGCGTATGGCACGGCCTGGCATCCCCACAGGGCTCTTGATGATGCCAATGTCCTCTTTGGTGCAATTGACATACGCTTCCTTGAAGCGGATATCGGCATCACACTCGTCAGTCGCTACGAATCGGGTAGCCATCTGTACCCCTTGGGCGCCAGATCTGAGCACTTGGTAGATATCCTCTCCGCTATAGACCCCTCCACCAGCGATAAGGGGGATCTCACGGGAGAACTCTTCTCCGAAGGGAATAAGGGTTTTTGCAATCTCTGGTACGATCGCATCCAATTGATAGGCAGGATCCTCGAGCTGTTCTTCTGTGAAGCCCAGGTGTCCTCCTGCCTTTGGCCCTTCAAAGACCACAGCATCAGGTACATCGTTGTAGATCTTCTTCCACATCTTGAAGATCATCTCGGTGGCACGGGAAGAACTGACGATAGGGGCAATCTTTACCCCATTCTCACGGATCCTCTCAATGGGAAGGCCCTTGATGGGAAGGCCGGCACCCATGAAGACAATGTCTACCTTCTCCTCAATGGCAACATCGAGCAGCTGATGGAAGTCACTGACTGCTACCATGATGTTGACTCCGATGATACCATCTGTCAGGCTGCGGGCTTTGCGGATCTCACGACGGAAGGCCCGCAGATTCGCTGCCCTTCCATCCTTGTAATAATCCTTTTCCAGCAGGCCGATTGCATTTGCTGCTATTACTCCGATGCCACCTGCATTTGCAACAGCAGATGCAAGGCCTGAGAGAGAGATTCCGACCCCCATGCCTCCCTGTACGATAGGGGTGGGTGCGACAAGGTTGCCAATCTTCAGGGCTGGCCACGTCGGCTTGATCTGTTTCAATTCCCCCAAAAAGGAATGGATCGATTTGAAGGGTAGGGTCTTTGTGATGTCGTCGGTTACTTTCTTCAAGGTTCCCAACAGTTGTTCAAAGGTAGTGATATTCATGTAATGTTCCTTATAGTAGGAGTAAAGTGGTTGGTATGAATAATCTAACACATTTACACTTTTTGTAAAAGTGTTAAGTATGAAGAGTTCTCCCATAACGGCATAAATAGATCCGGATAGATTCCATTGCCTGCTGAGGGTAGGGGTTGTACGACTCACCACAGTATGTATTCCACAAAGTATCGGTAAGTATGTGTCATGCATATCACCGTCTGCTACTAGGGGTATGTTGCTGAAATGTATTCTATCACCATTGGTGTTGCAAATATGTTGTATATGGAAGTGTGTATTGTTGACATATGCTCTCGATTTTGTAATGTACCCCCTTGCCGTTACATCGGAATTTCCTTTAGAATCTCCATATACTACATTTTTAGGAGTTTTGAGATGAATAGAGGCGTCAAAGGGCTGTTGGTGTTGGTGTTGGTTGTTCTGAGTGTTGCAACACTAGGTGCGCAACCTGTTGCAGAGAAACAGGAGATTAAGGTACTGATCCTGAACATGTTTGAGGTGGGGGAGAACAAGGGTGATTTCTCCGGGGAGTTCCAGCATTTCTATGAAGCGTACCTTGATGGCGCTGATAGCTACCAGCTGAGCAAGATGCCCTTGACCCTGTATGTCAATGACGAGGGTGTCGCAGGGTGTATCGCTGGAATGGGCAAGGCCCAGTCAGCCTCTTCCCTTACTGCTATCCTCAGTGATCCTCGTTTTGACTGTTCCAATACCTACATCCTGGTAAGCGGTTGTTCGGGTATGAGCCCTGACAGAGGTACTTTAGGTGATGTGGTATGGGCTGATGCACTGGTTGATTTTGAACTTGGCCATGGTTGGTTGGAGAGTGACAAGTCAAGCTCTGATGATGGGACCTTCTTGCGTTCGGAAGGGTATGACCGTCCAGGGTATATCAGGCTGAACAAGGATCTTGCACAGTGGGCGTATGACCTTACCTCTGATGTTGCCCTCGCTGATGACAGTGCAGCTGCTGCCTACAGGGCAACCTATGGACCTGAGGAAGCTTTGGAGAAACCTTCTGTTCGCATGGGGGTCTCGGTAACAGGAGACAGCTACTGGCATGGTGCTGCCTCTTCCGCTCGCGCAGATGAGATTACCGCCGTCTATGGTGCAGGTACCTATATGGTGACACAGATGGAAGACAATGCCTTTGGGGTTGTGGCGATGAATTACGATTTGCTTGACCGTCTGCTTGTCTGCCGGGATGTGGTCAACTACGACCAGCCTTCTCCAAGTCAGACCGTGCGTGAAAGCCTTGATGCTAGTTCAGGTGCCTTCTCAATTGGAATGAAGAATGGTTTTGCCGTTTCCAGAGTTGTGGTCGATGAGATTGTTGCCAATTGGGATACCTACAAGACAAGCATTCCTGCAGCAAAATAGGCTCTGAACGCTGTGCATGTACATGGATTCAAAAAGACCGACTTCCTTGGCAGGAGGTCGGTTTTGAGTATAGCTGTAACTAGAAAAAGTCTCCAAGATCTTGAAAAGAAACAAATAAAACCTTACAAAATATTGTAAGGTTTTTGGATGGGAGCACTATTTCCAGAATGCAGATCTCTGTCCTAGGTTCTTTCCCAATCACCACAAATATTACCTCTGACTTTTAAGCCGACAATGTTGTTACCGTAAAAGCCATTTGTAGGCGGGAACAATATGAATACGATTACTAGTTTTTTTATCCTGATACTCTTCTTCTTCGTAAGCGGTGATGATCCAGGATTGGTGTAGTTCCAATTCTTCCATTGCGACAAGAAGAGCCCCAATTTCTCGCTGCCTTGTGGTATCTTGATTTCCCAGTTCCCAGCAGACCTGGATCAGCTGTATGTTGGAATCAGGTCCGACTGCGAAGTCGATTTCGTCACCTTTTTGGGTCTTATAGTAGAACACATTCCCTATGGTGCGTCTGAGCTCTACAAAGATCATGTTTTCCAATGCAAGACCGTTATTTCCCGATGTGCTATGGCTGAAAGCATGTGCCATTGCATGGTCAACGCAATAGACTTTTTTGGGATTTACTGCTTGGACAGCCATATTGTACGATCGGATAGGGACCGTGAACATCAGGTAGCAGTCATCCAGCTTGTCCATGTAGTTGCTGATCAACTCAGGGGACAACTTGTTCCTTTCTCCTGCTAGACGCTGCTTCAGCTTATTAACGGAGATTAGGCGCGACATGTTGTTCATAAGGATGTGTACAAGTCTTTTCAGCTGGACCGGATGTTGGATGTTGTATCTGAAGATGAGGTCTTTGGTGAGCACCTCGTTTACTAGGCTTTGGAAATATTGCACTGCCATGGTTTCTTTCGGCAGTTCGAGTCGTTCTGGCATCCCTCCCTTTGTCATATACTCCCCAAATGCATCAATAATTTCATCCCTACTTGAAATATCAGAAATGGATTGCCTCTTCCCGGTTGCTCGGAGGAATTCACGGAATGAGAAGGGGAATATCTCCCAGGTAAAAGTCCTTCCACCAAGTTCGGTCGCAATCTCCTTTGAAAGAAGCTTTGCGGATGAGCCGGTGATGTACACCTCACAGTTTTCCGTTGTCTGGATTCTGTTGACAAATTGACTCCATTTATTCACATATTGGATTTCATCAAAAAAGAAGTAGACCTTTTGTGTATGATTGTCAGGAAACATTCCATAATAGGTATCGGATATAACAGCGGGTTCTGAGTTTTCGTTTCGAAGGAAGTCCAGGCGATCATCAGAGAAATCGATGAAACAGATATTTTGTGTTGGCACACCGTCATTCAGGAGAGCTTCCATTTTCTCATGTTGCCATGTGGATTTTCCACTTCTCCGAATTCCTATGATGACCGTCGCCTTCCTTGGGACAGGGAGGATTTCGGAATCCCTGGGTACTATTGGAAAGGGACTTTTCAGACTGCGTTGCTGTTCTGCAATGATAAAGCTCAATAGTTCATTCATGCATATATGATACGTATGAATATATCAATTGTCAAACAGTTTCCAATATTTCGTAAAGATTTAGCATATAGTTACCAAAATATTGTAAGGTTAGACAGAAATACATTCTATCACTACAGTCGGAAGGCCAGGCATTCTTAGGTATTTTTCCTTTATCAGGCAAGCTGTTATTCTCCACGGCGGTCTGGAATCGCTCGTGCTATGGGGTTAAGTGGGAAGCTAGGCATTGTCAGGATCTGGAAATAGCTTGTTCACAATCTCAGCATAATTCTTGAGCACTTCTTCCTCATCGATGGTCACAAATACCTTGTTCTTGATAACCCAGTTGCCATTGACCATGACGTGTGTGATCATCTCTGGTCTTGCATAGATGAGCAGGTTGTGCGTTGCATTGGAGAAGTCAGGGGTGTCAATTATGGGAGAGATGGCATGGTGGGCATTGAGGAACAGCAGGTCTGCTCCGCTACCTTCCTCGACGGTTCCCTGGTAGCTGGTCTCGCTTGCTATAAGGGAGGCGTTGCGCGTAGCCATGCTAAGCACAGTACGTGCATCGTATAGATGAGGTTTCATTCCCTGCTTCAACTCACCATAGGTTGTGCGCATGGTTTCCCACATGTCATGGCTGAGGTAGTCAGTTCCCAAGGTTATGTTGATTCCCTGTTCCAGCATGGCGCAGAGGTTCATGCTGCCAGCTCCGCTACGGATATTGGAGATGGGGCAGTGCACCACATTGGCTTTGTGTTTTGAAAGGAGGGTAATGTCTTGTTCGCTAGCCTCTACACAGTGAAAGAGGATTGATCGGTTATCAAGGATATGGGTTTTTGCCAGTAGCTCAATGGTTGAGACCCCAAACTTTTTCTGTACCAGTGAGCGCCTCCATGAGGTTTCCAGGCAATGGGTCATCAGATATGGATGGTCTATGGCACAACGATTGCGAACTGATTCCAAAAGTTCTGCTGTAAGGTCTTCCTCCTCAGGGAGGTGGATGCCTTGGCTTATGGTGGCAGTGGCGGGTGTCTGGGTAGAGTCCTCGTCATAGTAATCAACCAAAGCCTTGAGCCCAATCTGTTGGGCACACTCCTGCAGGATGGAGGAAGAGTTGTCCGCTTGCCCTGTTTCAACGATAAAACCCACACCTTGGCGAAGGTATTGCATGTAAGAGTAGAGGACCAGGGTCTTGAATTCGTCCGTGCCTACCGATCCGTCGAGATAGTCGTACAGCTTCTGTTGTAGCTGTCCTTGTACGCTCTCATCACACCAGGAGGAAAGAGGCATATCTCGGTGGACTCCTCGCAACAGCGTATCAGGGGTATGGACGTGGCAGTCTGCAAGTGTAGGGATGATGATGAAGGATGCGCAGTCAATGATGCGCTCTTTCTCATAGGGTTCCAAGGTTTCCTGGATCTGGCTGATAACCGACCCTGATACCCTGATATCCTGGGTATGCAGGCGCTGGTCAGCTCCTAGGTACGTTGCGTTCTTGAGTATCATAGAAACTATGATATCATGGTTTGGGCAAAAACCAAATGGCAAGAAGTGCATGGGCGATTGATTATCACTTCCTCTGAGGGGAGACCAGACTCTACAGAATCACAATCATACGTGCTCACTGAAGATCGAGGCATATGCCATCTTTCGCCGAAAGTAAGAATAACGTTGACTGTGTGTTTTATTCAGGGTTTCAGTGTAGGACAATGATAAACATAGTTCCCTT
The DNA here is from genome assembly GCA_963662725.2 of uncultured Sphaerochaeta sp. Classification (GTDB taxonomy): domain Bacteria; phylum Spirochaetota; class Spirochaetia; order Sphaerochaetales; family Sphaerochaetaceae; genus Sphaerochaeta. The sequence goes on along the minus strand of CAXXCW010000038.1, from coordinate 497,626 downwards.
ATTCAGGATTGCAATATTTCCTCTGTTTACGTATCGACAGTATTGGCTATCTATCGCCGGGGTGTGGAAATTCGTGGGAAATCACACTCAATCAAGCCGATACCGCACTGTATGCAGCGAAAGCTGCCGGGCGTAATGTGGTGAAGTCCTTTCTCAATTGCTCTTCTTAGGTTTATTGCATGCAGTGTTGGGCAAAGGTAGGGAAGTCCTGAAGGTGCCGTCAAAGCGGTAGTAGGCATATTGGCATGTAGGGGCCCCTAGTATGGGTTATGGTAACAACCGACAAGTATCTTGCCATGTTGGAGAATGCGTACATCCTCTATCGAGCAAATAGGTTTGATCTTAAGGGAAAGGTGTTTCTCAAGACACTGCAAAAGTACTATATTGTCGATTTGTGGGGGTACGCAACCAACTGACTGGTTTGAGAAACGCTGATTATGGTCAGACTCTTGAAAATATTGTCTTCATGGAACTTCAACATCGGGGGTATGATGTCTGCATTGGAAAAGTTGGCACCTTAGAAGTGGATTTCATTGCTACCCGGATAGAGCAAAAGCTCTATGTACAGGTCTCAGCCACTATCATGGATGATAAGACACGAGAGAGGGAACTGCGCCCTCTTCTCGCAATCGATAACCAGTATGACAAGATGATACTCACTATGGACCGTCCTTTTATCAAGGACTTTGAAGGTATCAGGGTTAACAATCTTCTGGATCTTTTGCTGCAGGATGAATAATGGCTTACCAGTCTGATATTGTAATATAATATATATACTTGCTTTGGGTATTGTTTTTCAGGTATACCCGTATAAACTATAAAAATATTTCTATTATTCGCCTATACCTGAAAAACCTTTGAGCTTATAGATTACATCCACGTCCTCTTATTTCTTTCTTCTTTTGGCAGCCCTCTCTCAATGACTCTTCTTCGGCTTCTTATATGCAGTATCAGGCAGTGGCAGGGAAGTTCTGAAGTTTCCGTCAAAGCGGTAGTAGGCGTGCTGGCAAGCCGGAGCTCCTGGTATGGTGCAAAGCTCACCCACACCCTTCACTCCATAGGCTAGAGAGCCTTTCTCGGGACCCTGGACCAGTTTGACTTCAATGTCGGGCACGTCTGTAGACCTCAATAGGCCGAGGGTTCCATACTTTACCTTGAGCTGGCCATCCTCGATGGGAAAATCCTCGGTAAGGCCATAGCCCAGGCCCATGACAACCCCGCCTTCGATCTGACCGGTAAGGGCTTGGTGGTTCACTATCTGCCCTACATCACAGGCTACCACTACCTTTTCCAACTTGCCCTCTTCATCAAGAATAACAACCTGGGCTGAGTAGCTGTAGGCCACATGGCTGAAAGGGTTCTTCTTCGTGGAGGTTATAGGGTCTGTGACACTGGTATACTCGCCATAGTACTCCTGTCCTTCTAGTTCCTCAAGCGGAGTATTTTTCAGAGCTTCCTTGAGCTTCAGGGCAGCCCTGCGCACCGCTTCTCCGGTAAAGACAGACTGGCGGGATGCAGTACTGGTGCCGGAGTCAGGGGTGCGTCTTGTATCGGGATCCTCTACGATAACGTCCGCTGATCGCAAGGCGCAGGTCTCTCCAAGCATCTGGATACAGACGGTGGCAACTCCCTGGCCCATGCATGCAGCACTGGTGCGAATATGCACCTTGCCCTGCTCTACGGAGAGGATACACCTGCCGGTGTCGGGTACTCCGACTCCAACCCCGCTATTCTTGAAGGCGAGGGCAAGACCCGCTCGGGGTGAGGAGTCATACGCTTCCTTCACCGCATCAAGGCATTCGATGATACCTGTATCATCTTGTGCGATCTGTCCATTGGGCATGATGTCCCCCGGCTTGAGAGCATTGAGACGCCTGAACTGCCAGTAGTCCATGCCCAGCTCATCGGCAAGGAGATTCATGTTCGACTCGACTGCAAAACAGCTCTGGGTAACTCCAAACCCCCGATATGCTCCGGCAGGAACCAGATTCGTATAGATGGCCTTGCCCAACACCTCAAAGTTTTGGAAGTTGTAAGGCCCTGAGGCATGGGTACAAGCCCTCTGCAGAACTGGCCCACCTAAGGAGGCATAGGCTCCGGTGTTGGCCAGGATGGTTGCCTTCATGGCGGTGATGTGTCCATGCTCATCACATGCGCTTGTCAGGTCTATCTCCATCGGGTGACGCTTGGGATGGACTGTCAGGCTCTCCTGGCGGCTGAGCTTCACCTTGACCGGCTCCTTGAGCAACCAGGCCAGCAGGGCGGCATGGTGTTGGACACTCATGTCCTCCTTGCCGCCAAAGCCACCGCCGACTAGCATGCTGTGACAGTGCACTTTATCAGGAGGGAGCTTGAGCATACGGCAGATCTCTTCCTGTTCGTCATAGATCGATTGGCCGGAGGTATGGACAAGTACACCGTCCTCTCCCTCGGGAAGTGCTACGGCACACTCAGGCTCCATAAAGGCATGTTCGGTATAGGGGGTGGAGTAATGACATGTGATGACATGCTTGCTCGCTGCGATGGCACTGTCGACATCCCCACGGACGATGTGCTCGATGGTCAGGATATTGCCATCCTCATGAATGGCAGGTGCATCCTCGGCGAGAGCCTCTTCCAAGGTTAGGACCGGTTTGAGTACTTCATACGAGACATCTATGAGGGATGCTATCTCGTCGAGGGTTTCGCTCTTTTTTGAGACAACCAAACAGAGGGCATCACCTGTGTAGCGCGTAATGCTCCCGACGGGGATCAGTACATCCCAGTCATGCGTAAGGTGTCCGATGATGTTCTCTGGAACCTCTGTACTAGTCACCATCCGGACAAAGTCAGGATGCTTCTCAGCTTCAGTGGCATCAATTTTCACTATTTTTGCCCTAGGGAAAGCCGACCGAACAGCCTTACCATAAAGCATGCCTTCGATACGGATATCATCAGTGTAGAGCCCCTCTCCCAATGCCTTGGGTATCGCATCGACGCGCCTATACCGCTTGTCGAGCTGTGGCTCCTCCATGTCATTGATGACCGGAAGATTCTCCCTAAAATATTCGGCAGCCTTGAGGATAGCCTCCTCAATCTTCTTGTACCCGGTACACCGGCAGATGTTTCCCTTGATAGCTTTCCTCACCATATCCAAGGTAGGGTTGAGCTCTTCGTCAAGCAGGCTCTTTGCGCTCATGATCATCCCTGGGGTGCAGTATCCACACTGCACTGCCCCTGCTTCTGCAAAGCAGTAGGAGTAGACCTCCTTTTCGCGTTCAGAGAGCCCCTCGATGGTAATGACGGACTTGCCCTCAAGCTTTGCAAGGGTAGGGATGCAAGCTTTCATCTTCTTGCCGTCGACCAATACGGTACAGGTACCGCATGCTCCTTCACTGCAACCATCCTTGGTTCCTGTGAGGTTTAGGTCTTCGCGCAAAAAACGAAGAAGCTTCTTGTCTTGTCCGCTGTAGGTGATTGAATTTCCATTTACCTTGAATGCATACACAGTATTGCTCTCCATTGGGTCAAGGCGGGAGAAGGTGCGCGTTGCACAAGATCCGGCCTCAACGCTTCTATTCGTTTCGGAAGGGAACATGTGGTAGCCGCTTAGCGTCAGCACTCAAGTGAATGCGTCGGTCTGTGATGCTATACATAAGCAGTTTCTCTATTCTGGAACAATACGTCAAGGTGTTGTTGCGTAATACATTAGTCTGTTGCAAACCTTGTTGCGCAATGCTCTGGAAAGGGTGGGATCAGAAAAAGCAACAGGAGATTGCAACACAATCCCCTGTTTGAAAGGCTTTTTTGTCTACGTCCGTTTTTCTCTATTGAACGGCTTGCCGAGGGCAGTTGGTCCGAGCAGTTGGCTTTCCCTACTGAATGCCAGGACAATAATGACCATGACATACGGCAGCATGACCGCGAACTCATAGGGGAAGTTGATGCCTTGGCCTTGGATTGCGAGCTGCAATGCCTGGGCAAAGCTGAACAAGAGCGCACCCCACATGATCTTCACCGGAGACCAGTGCCCGAAGTATACCAGGGCGACAGCGATGAAGCCTCGTCCCGCTATGATCTCGTCACTGAACATCTTGGCCTGACAGAGACTGAGATAGGCTCCAGCCAGACCTGCAAGGGCTCCGCCAACAGCCAGTGCCTGGAAACGGACCATATTTACCTGGATGCCGATGGAGTCTGCAGCCCTGGGGTTTGTACCCACCGCGCGGACCCTCAGACCCCAAGGGGTCTTGAAGAGGATATACCAGGCGACAGGGACAAATAGGAAGGCCAGATAGACCAGAACATTATGCGAGAAAAATATTGGCCCTAGGATAGGAATCTTTGAAAGGAGAGGGATATTGAGGTTGTCAATGCCAAGAACGGATTGAGTACCGCCGATGAAGTGGCGAAAGAGCGTTCCCGCAGTTCCTACCCCGAACATCTGAAGCCCGATCCCTGCAATCCCCTGGGGGGCACGGAAGGTGACCACTACAAAACCGAATAGCATCCCGAAAAGGGCGCCTACACCCATGGCGAGCAAGAGCCCTATGAAGTTGTACACTCCTGGGGTAGGTCCGCCTTGTCCGATGCTATAGGGGATCAGCATGCCGAGGAATGCTCCCATGGCCATGATGCCTTCACAACCCAAGTTGAAGATGCCGGCACGCTGGTTGAACATCTCCCCAAGGGAAGCGATCAACAGAGCGACTGAAAAAGGGACTGCAAGCGAAAGTATATTTACTATAAAGTTCATGCTTCCACCTCCTTGGGAGGGTTTGTGAGTTTCTGGAATTTGCGCCAGACCTTCTCCATCAGGTAGGGGTCTGCAAGGATCATCTTTGTGGCTACGATGACAAGGATGATGATCCCCTGCAACACGTTTACCATGTTTGCAGGAACACCAACCATTCTCTGTGTCATGTCAGCTCCAACGATCAATAGGCCGAAGAAGAATGAGGCCGGTATGATACCTGCAGGGTGCAATCCCCCGAAGAGTGCTACGACGATACCACTGAAGCCGTAGCCTCCAGTGATGCCCTCTATGGCACGCCGGTGTACACCTGCGATCTCAATGGCTCCTGCCATACCTGCAAAGGCCCCGCTGATGACCATTGCTATGACCAGATACCAGGTGACGTTAATTCCACCATAACGTGCTGCACGGGAACTTGCCCCTGCAGCTCGCATCTTCATGCCCGTGGATGTCTTCCACAGCAACAAGTAGATGACAAGGGCCAGGATGAGGGCAAAGATGATGCCTGTATGCAGGCGTGTCCCGGGAAGTCTGTCCAACCAGATGCTCTTGCTCAGGCGCATTGACTGGGGTGTTCCGCTTCCTCCGAGGGAGGATTCTGCAGGATCGAGCATAGGTCCGCGCAGGAAGAAGGTATAGAATTGCGCCGCTATATAGTTGAGCATGACAGTGGAGAGCAGCTCGCTGACCTGCAGCTTCGCTTTCAGCACTCCCGGTATGAATCCCCAGAAGGCTCCTGCCAGGGCTCCACAGAGGACCGCCATAGGAAGGAGGACCGGCTTTGGAAGCTCAGGGAAGAGCAGTGTAATGGCTGTAGTGCCCAAGATGCCCATGGCCATCTGACCCTCTGCTCCGATATTGATGATCCCGCTTCTGTAGGCCACTGCAATACCCAGTGCAATGATGGTCAGCGGAATAGCTCTGATAAGCACCTCAGTGAGCTGTAGCGTTGTCTTCAATGGTTCGAAGAGAATGACCGAATAGGTCTTCAGCACATCGGCTCCGATGGTTATGAGTATGATGGCCCCGATCAACATTGCTGCCAATATGGCCAGAATGATGATGGAGACCTTGTAGGTAATCTTAAATGTTCTGGTCATCTTTCACTCCTGCCATGAGAATACCAAGGCTTCTGCGGTTTGCATCCTTGCGATCCAACACCTTTTGGATTTCTCCCTTGAATATTACCGCCACACGGTCTGAGAGGTCGAGGATCTCGTCCAGTTCCTCACTGACAAGCAGTATGCCTATCCCTTCCTTGCGTTTCTCCAGCAGCTGCCTGTGGATGAACTCGGCAGCCCCCAGGTCGAGACCTCTTATCGGGTAGACAGCGATCAGGAATTTGGGCTTTCTGGATATCTCACGGGCTAGGATGACCTTCTGGATGTTACCTCCCGAGAGCGAGCCTGCGGCAACGGAGATGTTTGGACTGCGGATGTCAAACTTGACCCTGAGGTCAGTGGCGTTTTTCTCAATCTCCTTGTTTCTTAAGAAAGTGTGCTTGGAAAATTCAGGATGGGATGCATCCTTGAGGATCAGGTTCTCCTTGATGGAGAATGATGGCACGATCCCTTCTGTGTTACGCTCTTCAGGTATGTAGCCCATGCCCGCTTCGATGACGTGGTAGGGGCTCTTGTTTGCAAGGTTCTCCCCATAGAATAGGATCTCCCCGCTCTCCACCTTTCTCAGCCCGTTTATGGCTTCGGCAAGTTCGCGCTGTCCGTTGCCGGACACCCCTGCAAGCCCTACAATCTCTCCCGAGCGAATAGAGAGGTTGAGCTTGTTGAGGGCAAGGAACCCACGGTCGCTCTTCACATCCAAATCTTTGATGTTCAGCACAATCTCACCTTCACAAGGGCTTTCCTCGTTGAGGGGGAGTTCGACCTCATGACCGGTCATGAGGGCAGCGATGTCACTGGGTGAATGGTCGGTGGTGTTGCCTTGGAAGACAACCGCACCATGGCGCAAGATGGTGATGGTATTGGAAAGGTCCTTTACCTCCTGCAGCTTGTGGCTGATGAAGATGATGGACAGCTCGTTTGCCATTCGCTTGAGCAAGACTATCAGCTCATCGGTCTCCTGGGGGGTGAGGGCGCTGGTCGGTTCGTCAAGAATGAGGAACTTGGCACCAAGACAGAGTGTCTTGACCAGTTCTACACGCTGTTGCTCTCCTACCGAAAGTTGCCAGATAAAGGCATCGGGATCGACATGAAGACCGTATTTTTTTGATACCTCTTCGATTCGGTCACGAACCATTTCCAGATTCAGTTTGGCGAATGACCATGCCTGCTTGTATCCAAGGGCAATATTCTCAAGCACCGTCATGTTGGGGACCAGCATATATTGCTGGTGCACCATACCAAGACCTGCTGCAAAGGCATCATTGGGGGATCTGAACTTGACCTCTTCTCCATTGATGATGATACGCCCTTCATCAGGCTGGTACAGTCCCATAAGGATGTTCATCAGCGTGGTCTTGCCAGCACCGTTTTCGCCGACCAGGGCTAGAATCTCCCCTTCTCCGATGGAGAGGGAGATGTCATCGCTTGCCAACACTCCGGGAAAACGTTTGGTGATATGTTCCACACGTAGGCTGGTTATCTTCTTTGTAGTGATTTCCATACGGGAATCCTCCGAATACCATCAAAAAAAAACTGAGCCATGCACCGCTTGGCAGTGCATGACCCATGTACTAAAGACTCTTAGAGCTTGGAATAATCAACACTGGTGTAGTTGATCATATTGGGTTTTGCCTTGAAGGCGGCGATGGTCTCTTCAACCTTGGCCTTGATGGCACCGTCAGAGATCTTGTCAAGGGCGGAGTTGAACTTGAAGATGAAGCCGCCATTGTTGAAGTTCATGGGAAGGCTCATTCCACCGGTGATGCCGGCGTCAAGCTTTTCTACCAGACCGACTACGACAGCTGCATAGTTGTAGGAAGAAGCGGCAATTACCTTGTAGCCTTCAGGAATTCCTATCTGTGCAATGTCCTGACCTACCCACCAGATGTCCTTGTCACGGTAGTCAGCGACTGCGCGAAGGGCGCCGAGGGCCTGCTGTGAGGAACCTGACAGTACGTCAGCACCAGCCTTGATCTGGGACTGGGCAACTTCACCGGCCTTGATGAAATCACTGAAGGATCCGGAGTGTGCTACCATGATCCTGGCATTGGGGTTAACTTCCTTGACACCGAGGACGTAGCCACGGTTGTAACGGGCAGCATCACCAGCATCCACAGGACCGACGATACCAACGATATTGGCCTTGGTTGTCATACCTGCGATAAGGCCTGAGAGATAACCTGTCTCTTCACTTTCGGGCATGTAGGTAAATACGTTTTTGGGTCCTACTTCAGAGCTGGTTCCAAACGCAAAGGTCACATCGGGATACTCGTCGGCCATCTCCATGATCAGGTTCTTGTACTGGGCGCCGTGGGCAATGATGATATCGAACCCTTGGGCAACATACTGGCGTGCGGCAGAACCGGCGTCAACAGGTTTCATCTTCTCACTGTAGCTGTACTCGATGCGTCCGGGCATCTGAGCCTGTGCTTCCAAGATACCATCGTGCATGGCCTGGCACCAGCCTTTGTCATCGATGGTGTTTTCGATGATCAGGGCGATCTTAACCAGATTCGCATCTTCTTTTGCAGCAGGCGCGGCTTCTTGGGCTCCTCCTGCATATACAGCAGAACTGACGAGAACTAGGCAGAGCATGATTGAAAGGAATTTTTTCATAAAACATCTCCTCGTAGATAACAGCCCACTATGTGGGTCAATGTTTGTATCAGTATAAGGTGATAAAGTTCAGCCTGTCAAAGTAAATCATCCAGAATCGGATAAAAATTTATCCAACATATTGCGTTATATATGATTTATTGGTAACTAATTTGAGAATTCGGAGGATTAACCGTTGCAATATTTTGGTATCCCAAAATATGAACCGAATAATGCACCAAAATAAATTGGAATTATATTATACAAAGCTACCTGGGTGTATGGTTTTTGCCTGTATCGTTGCGTGTTTTGTTGCAATGCTTGCTGCGTGTTGCAGAGAATGCCCTTGTATGAGACTGAGTGTCAGCGAAGCGGTGAGGGTGTCCCCGCATCCGATGGAGTTGACCACCTGAGTTGGCTCAATTGCAACAGTTGCAGGGCTTTCATCAAACAACAGCAGATCATGCTTGCCCCGTGAGATGACGCTTTTGCATCCGAACTCTTTTTTCAAGGATTCCATCTTTACGAAGACTCTCTCTAAGAGATTGGCATTTTCTCCCTGTTCGGGCACTTTTTCGCCAAAGAAAGTCTCAACAAATTCGCTGAAGTTTGGCTTGATCACATCAGGACGATAGGGCAGGCAGGAAAGAAGATCCTCCCCCTTGATATCCAACAGGACGAATTTTCCTGCCTCTTTAGCCTCTTTGACAAAGTCACGATACAGGCCCTTGCTATAGCCCGGTGCCCGTGTGCCGCAGATGATGAGGGCCTCAGCCCTTGAAATTTCCCCGCTAAAGAGAACCCTTATGGATTGTTCGCAAATGTCACTCACAGGCTCTGGGTTCTGCACAAGTTCAGTGCAGACCCCATTGCAAATGATCGTTGTACAGGTACGTATTGGACTTGCGCTGTCGGTATGGATAACCTGTACCGCATCCTTGGCGCAGAGGGTGAGCATCTCCTCTTTCCTCGGTCCTCCGAGATGGGTCAGCCAGGAAGCCTCTGCGCCGAGTTGGCTCAGTATCCGGGCTGTATTCATTCCCTTGCCGGCGACATCTAGATAGTGGGTTGAACACCTGTTGACCTCACCCTCACTATAGGAGTCAAACAGCATGGTGCTTTGGAATGTCGGGTTGAGGCAGACTGTAAGTATCATAGACTTAGGGTAATGCTCGTGTGTTTTGGTATGAGCTGGCGGTAGGTGACCCCTGTCTGGTCAAACATTCTCTTCGATGCCTTTGTGTTGTCAGCATCGGCGTATTTGTCTGAGAGGAATACCACTTCCCTGATACCTGCCTGTATGATCGCCTTTGCACACTCGTTGCAGGGGAAAAGCCCCACATACAGCGAACACCCTTTGAGCGAGCTGCTGATGGAGTTGAGGATGGCATTGAGCTCTGCATGGCAGACATACGGATACTTTGTATCGAGCCATTCACCATCTCGTTCCCAGGGTATCTCGTCATCGCTCACCCCGATGGGAAAGCCGTTGTACCCGACGCCCACAATCTTGTGTTCCTGGTTGACGATGCACGCACCAACCTGGGTGCTGGGGTCTTTGCTGCGTAGGGAGGAAAGGACGGCGACGCCCATGAAATATTCATCCCAGCTTATGTAATCTTCTCTTTTAGCCATTGTCTTTCTCCTTGGTTTGCAGAAATTCTATGATGGTGGTGGTCAGTTCCTCCTGGATGGAGTGGTAGAGCAACAGGGCGTGCCTGTTATGCTTGAAATCGCCCATATGTGTTTCCAGTGCTTTGAAGGCCTTGCTGCCGTTCTCCCTCTGGATAATCGCTAGGTTCCCAAAGGGGACTGTCTTGTCGTTGACATCATGGATGGAGAAAAGCGGGCAGGTAATGTTTCCCAGATTCTTACGGACATCTTTCATGCCATGGACCAGACTCAGTCCGGCTCGGACAAACTGCCCGTTATAGCCCACCCACTCCTCATTACCATCATCACCTTTGGGGTTTCCGTCGACTGCCTTGGCTCCTATGGAAGCGGTAAACAGGCCGACGGTGCGCATCACATACGAAATGGGGCTGGTGATGATGCCATCACGGATGCTGTTGTAGACGACAGGGGCTGCGATGGTAACTATCTTGTCAGGCGCTTGGTCCGTATTGCAGTACTTCTCGCCCAGCTTGAGGGCCATCAGGCCGCCCATACTGGTTCCCAACAGATGTACGGTAGGATAGTCTATTCTCATCTGCTCATAGTAGCGGCAGATGTAGTCGAACCACTGGGTAAAGTTGGTCTTTTCAAATGCTTTCGGATCCGATCCAAAGGTAGGGATGCGTGGAACATGGACATCCCACCCCGCTTCATAGAAGCGCTGTGCGCTGTAGGAGTAGAGGCTTGGGGTGGAGGGAAACCCGTGAATCATCAGGATTGCTTGTGCAGCTTCTTGCTTGAGCAGGATGCTTTTGGCTTTTTCACTAAATACAGCGTTCTCATCTAGTTCCAAAGGGGTGAGGACCTTGTCCTTATAGCCTATGAGGGAGACATTCCAGAAGGTAAAAAGAGAGATGAGTATGAGTATTAGGATATTCCACATATCCCTACTATATAGGAGAGAGCAGCTGTTGCAAAGAGGGAAAAGCCCGCGGGGTAAAAAATCCCCTGGGACAACAGGAGTGTCTCAAGAGAAAAGGGAGGGATACCAGAGCAAGCAAACTGACCATACATCGATAGTACGTTCCAAGGTCTGAAGCTTGCATAGGATGGGGGATAATCGTAATTGTACGAGATAAGAAATACCCCGTGGAAAAAGATGGTATGAGAGGAAAAAGCCAAGGGTCCGCCTAAGCGGACCCTTGGGATGTTTGTATGGACTAGGCTGTTAGATTGTTGCCATGAAGGGCACAACTGCAAGCAGGACACCTGCTGCAACTGCACTTCCGATGACACCAGCGACGTTCGGACCCATGGCATGCATGAGGAGGAAGTTCTGGGGGTCGGACTCCTGTCCGACCTTGCTGGAGACACGGGCTGCCATAGGCACAGCTGAGACACCGGCACTGCCGATAAGGGGATTGACCGGATGCTTGGGGTCAAGCTTGTTCATCAGCTTGGCTATGAGCACTCCAGTAGCGGTTCCCAGGGAGAAGGCTACCATTCCAAGAAGCAGGATACCGAGGGTATTCAGGTTCAGGAAGTGTTGCGCTTCCATCTTCGAACCAACAGAGAGGCCGAGGAAGATCGTTACGATGTTCATCAGTGCGTTCTGCATGGTATCGGAGAGCCTGTTCACCACACCACACTCCTTAGCCAGGTTTCCGAACATCAGTGACCCGATGAGGGGAGTGGCCGAGGGAAGCAGGATGGCACAGGTTGATAGTACGACAAGGGGGAAGAGGATCTTCTCGAGCTTGCTTACCGGTCTGAGCTGCTGCATCTTGATCACGCGCTCTTCCTTCGTGGTCAGAAGGCGCATGATGGGGGGCTGGATGATGGGAACCAGGGCCATGTAGCTGTATGCAGCTACTGCGATGGGTCCCAAGAGGTTCGGGGCGAGCCTGCTGGTGACGTAGATGGCAGTCGGCCCGTCAGCTCCACCGATGATGCCGATCGAGGCAGCGTCGAAGAGGCTGAAGTTGATGCCGGGGATGAAGCTGAGGGCAAGAGCGCCGATAAGGGCGGCAAATATGCCCAACTGGGCTGCAGCACCGAGCAACAGGGTCTTGGGATTCGCAATGAGAGGACCGAAGTCAGTCATCGCACCCACACCCATGAATATCAGGATCGGGAAGAGACCCGTTGCGATACCCATGTCGAACAGCTGCTTGATGAATCCAATGTCCCCGGTTGTAGGGTCTATCCCTGAGATAAATCCCAAGGGTATGTTTGCCAGGATACAACCAAACCCGATCGGTACCAGCAAGAGGGGCTCGAAGCCCTTCTTGATGGCCAGATAGAGTAGGACAAAGCCGATGATGATCATGACAAGGTTGCCCAAGCCAGTCCCTTCAGCAAATCCTAGAAATCCGAACAGTCCGGTGGACTGCCAGAGTTGATTAAACGCGGAACCAATCATGTCTGAGTACTCCTTTAGGCGATTACGATGAGGTCGTCATCGCTCTGCATCTGCTGGCCTTGGCTCACACAGATCTTGGTTACTGTTCCTGCACGTGGTGTGAAGATCTCATTTTCCATCTTCATGGCCTCCATGACAAGGACACTCTGGTTCTTTTCCACTTTGTCTCCAACCTTGACGCCAATGCGGAGGATCAAGCCGGGCATCGGAGCCTGGATAGTGAATTCCTCGCCTTTGGGGGCTGTGGCGACAGGGGCTGCGGATGCTGCCGAAGCGGCCTGGGCTGCTTCAATTGCCTTCTGGTCGATACCGTTGGCAACTTCGAGGGGATATTCCACACCATTGACGGAAGCTTTGCTCTTGTTCAGCTTGACGCCATAGGCCTTGCCGTTGACCGTTACAGTGTACTCGCCGCTCTTCTTTGCTGCTTCTGCCTCGTGGTCAATCTTACGAATCCCATTGGGTTTGGCATTTCCCAGAAGGTACTGGATACCCTTCTCCTTACAGGATGCAGCAATGAAGATGTTTTCATCGGTGAGGGGGAGCTTCTCCTTTTCAAGCATGGCCTTTGCTGCATCGACGCCCTTGTTGGGATCAGCATCGTTGATGTCCACAACCATCTTGGTGGTCGGCTCAAGACCCATCTGCTCGGAAGCGATCTTCACTACTTCTGGATCGGGGGCTATGGGGGTCTTGCCGAAATAGCCAAGGACCATCTTGCCATATCCTTCTGCAATCTTCTTCCAAGGTCCGAACATGACGTTGTTGAAAGCCTGCTGGAAGTAGAACTGGGAAACGGGTGTTACGGATGTGCCGAAACCACCTTTAGCTACTGTCTCGCCCATTGCCTCAACAATTGCAGGATACTTGTCCATCATATTGTTGTCACGAAGCATCTGGGTGTTTGCAGTGAGGGCTCCACCGGGGAGTGGGAAGAATACGATCTCAGGGTTAACTGTGGTTGCTTCAGGGGGTACGATGTAATCCTTCATGCAGTCCTGGAATACAGCCTCGGCCTTTCTGACCTTGTCGATGTCGATGCCAAGGTCATAATCGGTTCCACGAAGGGCATGCCACATGGTGATGATGTCAGGCTGACATGTTCCGCCGGAAGCGGGGCTCATGGAGAGGTCTACCTGGTTGGCACCTGCTTCGATGGCGCTCATGTACTGCTGGATGGAGACACCTGCTGTCTCATGGCTGTGGAACACGATGTTCATGTCCTTGCCAAGAAGCTTGCGAGCTCTCTTGATGGTCTCATGGACAAAGGCTGGCTTGGAAGTGCCTGATGCATCCTTGAAACATACGGATTCGAACTTGATGCCTGCATCCATGATCTGCTTGAGGACACCCTCGTAGAAATCGGGGTCGTGGGCACCTTCGGTCTTTGGGGGAAGGCTCATCATCGTAACGGTCACTTCGTGTCTGAGACCGGCATCGCTGATGGCCTTGCCGCTGTCGATGAGGTTATTCACATCATTGAGAGCATCGAAGTTACGGATGGTGGAAATCCCATGCTTCTTGAACAGATCTGCATGGAGCTTGATGATATCCCTGGGCTGGGAATCCAGACCGACTACGTTGACGCCTCTTGAAAGGGTCTGCAGATCTGCATCCGGTCCTGCTACCTTACGGAATTCATCCATCATGGCGAAGGCGTCTTCATTGGTATAGAAGTAAAGCGACTGGAAGCGGGCTCCACCGCCAGCTTCGAAGTGGGTAATTCCTGCTTCACGGGCAGCTGCTACTGCGGGCATGAAATCCTTCGTGAATACACGGGCACCATACACTGACTGGAATCCGTCGCGAAAAGCGGTGCACATGAAATTGACTTGCTTTTTCATTTGAGAATGACCTCCGGTGGTTACTTATTCTTTTGATTTAACGAATGCGGCCACGATGGCTGCAGCGATCTCTGCATCGGGGGCAGAGCCTACGGCTACTGCTGCTGATGCGGGACGTTGTACGACGGCTGGACTTTTTTGAGGAAAGAATTTTCTTACAATGGCGCTGAGGCCTTTGGTCAAAAATACCAGCAACGTAAGGAACACGAACACAGTGCCGATGCCGAGGAACATAAGGATTACACCGTTGTTCAGCTGGGCAATGAGTTGTTCTTTAGGTAGTTGCGTTAAGAATACCATATGAACTCCTAATAGTTTTATAGTGGTCATAGCCTAAGACTACGAAAATTCACCGATTCTCAGTATATAGGAATTTCTTTCCTTGTTTCAAGTAACTGCAGGATACATAATTATTAAACATATGCCCTCTTTGTTGCACTCTGTTGCACTTGTGGCGACTACCTAAAGGCATTACCAGCAAAATGGTAGCATAAGTTGGTACCAGGTTGTTGCTTTATAGTGTTTTACCAGTATTGTAGCGAAACCTTGGAATACTTACCGGACGTGATGGAACTATTCTTGGAATATGTGCCATTCTTTTGTGTCAGTAGGGAAAATATGCCTGTCTGTGATGATGAAATGGCGCTTCTCCCTTGTCCCTTTCACCTCTTTGTCGTATCTTTTCAGAGGATGTACATATCCCAAGGAGTAGCGAATCAGATGTCTGAAGGAATAGATTTTGCACAGCGTATCGCCGAAGACAAGGCAATACGATCCCATATGGATAAGATTGGGAGAAAAATCCTGGTCATGAGTGGAAAAGGTGGGGTGGGTAAGACCACGGTCACGATTAATTTGGCCAATGCCCTCGTTGACAGCGGCTGTACGGTCGGAATCCTCGATACCGACCTTCATGGCCCCAACGTGGCGAAGATGCTCGGTTGCGAAGCAGGAATCCTGCAGACTGAGGATGGTGGGGCTACCTTCTTTCCCGTTGAAGCGAGGAAAAACCTGAAGGTCATGAGCCTGGCTTTTGCCATTACCGAACCAGATGCCCCCATCGTGTGGCGTGGACCCATGAAGATGGCCGCCATACGCCAATTCCTTGCCCAGGCCGAATGGGGCGAACTTGACTATCTGCTTATCGACTCACCTCCGGGAACCGGGGATGAACAGCTGACCGTATGCCAGACCATCCCTGAGCTGACAGGTACCGTCATAGTGACCACCCCCCAGGAGGTTGCGATCCTCGATGCCCGCCGTTCGGTGAATTTCTCCCGCAAGATGGGTGTTGCCATCTTGGGTGTGGTAGAGAACATGAGTGGCCTGATATGTCCCTCCTGCAAGACGGAGATCCCCCTCTTCGGTGTTGGAGGCGGCAAGAAAATGGCCATGGACATGGGTGCCCCCTATCTTGGCAGGATTCCCTTGGAAGTGCCCCTGATGGAGGCTGAAGATGCCGGTAAGAGTTACCTTACCCTCCAGCCTGACAGCCCTTCCTCAATCGCCATCAAGGAGATTGCGGCTCTGATCAACAGCGGTACCGCATGTTCAACCTCACGTTCGACCAACGAATCAAACAAGGGGTAAGGCAGATGTTCAATCCATTCAATGAAGTCAGTGGTGAAATGAGCCATCTCATGTGGAAGTCCGGTACAAGACAGAGGATATTCAAGGGCCCTATCTTTGATGTCTGTACTGTGGTGCGCACCTCGACAGACGGAAGGTCCTCCACCTTCATTGAAGTGGATAGCCCCAACTGGGTTACCGTTCTCCCCTGGTATCGCAGGGGAGACGGCAAGCCCATGTTCGTCATGGTCGACCAGTTTCGCCACGGATCCTCTACTGTAACGCGTGAATTCCCTGCAGGGGTTATCGATAAGGGAGAAGAGCCGTTGGTTGCTGCCCTGCGGGAACTGCTGGAGGAGACAGGCCTCGAGGCAGAGAAGGTTCACTTGCTAGGCAATGTGAGTCCCAACTCCGCATTCATGAACAACCGCTCCAACTTCTTCCTGGTTGAAGGGGTGCGTCTTGTCGCTTCCCAGAACCTTGATGCCAACGAACAGCTCGATGTCTTCTCTGTTCCGGTCGATGAGGTGATAGCCTCCATGGGGACAGGGATATATGACAATGGGATCATGATGATGGCCTTGGGGTTCTTCCTCAGGGAGGCGCACAAGAGGCCTGAACTGATAACGTCGTTACAGACGAAGTAGAACGAATAATTGCTACGGAAACATAAGCCAAAGCTTACGATACAGCTAAAAAACAAAAACACCTAGGAGACCATATGAAAATCAAACGTATAGCAGTTCTTGTCCTTTCTCTGGCAGTGGTTGCACTGCTTTCCTCATGCATGGCAACTCAGGACCTTGTACGGACCATCCAGGTCTCGGGAAGTGGGGAGGTGGAGCTTACAGCTGACATCGCCTCTTTCTCCATCCAGGTAAGTGAGCTGGGAAAGACCACCAAAGAGGCTCAGGCTCTGGCAAATGAGAAAATGTCCTCGATCCTGAAAACCCTTCGTGCCCAGGACATTGAAGACAAGGATATCAAGACAACGGCTCTGAATTTGCGCCCAAGCTACAAGTGGATTGACAACACACAGACCCTGGAAGGGCAGGTGGCAAGTCAGAGCCTTACTGTCATTATGCGTGACCTGCCAAATCTGGGTCTTCTCATAGACAATCTTGGTGATATTAGCGGCATCAGCCTCAATTCGGTCCGCCTTGACAAGGAGGACAAGAGTGCGGCCCTGGAGGAAGCCAGGCAGAAAGCGGTCGCCGCGGCTTTGGCTAAGGCAGAGATCTATGCAACGAGCACCAACATGGAGGTAGGTGAGCCCATTACCATCAGCGAGTCCTCTGTTGCAACGCCATATGAGCCGAGAGCGATGAAGATGATGGCAAGTGAATCCTATGACATGGCTACTGAGATTCCAACGGGAACCATGACAGTGAGGTCCACCATCAATCTTCTGCTAGAAATGTATTAAGGGGGTCAGGGTATAGCAGACAATATCTGGTAACCTTCGATTCTACAAGATTTTGATAAATAACTGATAAAAGGCTTAACAAAAGGCACAATAGCTGGTATAGTGTTCTTGTCCGAATATGTGGAGAGATAGACTTATGTCATCATTACTCCACATACTGTGCCTGTTCGTTTTTTTCCCCCTCTTCCCAGAGGTAACGGCAGGACACATGCCCGCATTAATGCGGAACTCCCCCAAGGGTGCAAGCTTGAGGGAGTTTTTTTTTGCCGAGATGATTATGTGACTTTACACAAACGTGCAGGAGTACCCCCAGTATGCCTCTCTAGCCCGATGTCCAATGGTCCATAGCAGGATAGCTTTGGTTGCAAGCAGATCTTTTGGGTTTGCTTCAGTATCAGAAGCAAGCTTTGGCCAAACGAAGGGTTCTTCATCATATGCCTGACCATTTTTCAGATGTAGGGTAAAGGGGATTCCTCATTTGCAGTTGATTTGTCAGGAGCTAAGAGTGGCTCGGTCGTAATGGGGAAGGATGTGCCCTACCATACCTAATGCTGCATCATTGGGCCTCTGCTATCCGGTTCCTATTCAATCGGGGATATCGTAACGACAATAGTGTCTTCATAGGTGCCGGAAGGGGCAGCATTTGCTTCAGTAGAGGATACGCTGAAGATGTGGATGTTCTCATAGTTTGGCCCACTGGAGAGTGGGGTCCAAGCGATGGGGTCATCCTTGATAACAGGCTGCCCTAGGAAGCTCAACTGATATGAAATTGCATGGCCCGAGGGATTTCCGCTTGGACGTAAGGAAAAGGATGGGTTGTCAGGTAGTTTTGAAAACTGAATATTCACCCCATAGGTTGTCCCTTCTACAGCTTGATAGAGCACAAGTAAAGCTCTTGCTATTATCGGTGTTGTGTTAAATTGCAGGACATTTTCTAAATCGAAGGATGTCTCCTCTATGATGGACAGAAAATATTGCACGGCGGGAGAGGTTGGATCGGGGCTGATATAGGGAAGAGGAACCGTCGTTGCAGGGCTTATCGGAACTGGGGTAGGTGGGGTTCCATTTTCAGGGATTTCTTGACCGTTGACAGAAATATAGCTCGGCTCATCGCTAGATGAGCCACTCTCTGTTACGCCAATATTGAACGCTCCAATGTCTCCCCCTGTTATCGTATAGAGTTCACCTTCTTTGTATTTGCTGGCGTCTCTTGATCCGAGGATGTACAACTCGGCTACGAATACAGAGGTATTGTAATTGCCGCTTGCTGTTGAGAGTGGCAACGTGTCCTGTGGAGGGATAAGTTCGGAGATTGTTGGGCCTTTGTTTTTTACCGAACTGACAGAACATAATGTTGCACCATACGTAGTTTGTTGGGTATATGTTCCCCCGCTGAGAACGGGCCCTGTGAAGCTAAAATAATTGGGTAATGACAAATCTATCAAGGAAGGATTGAACAGTTGGTTCCCAGTAATATTTAGGGTGAGCGTCCCCAGATGAGCCACGAAATCAGTAGGGAGAAAGGGGGTGGTGCCAGTTGTGAAAACAACGTAAGAATTAGGAACATAGGTCGCAGTAATATCAGCACCTAAGGGAGCTAGAAAAAGAGCCAGCATGCAGAACACGAAAAAGGGGTCTTCTTTTCATGATTCGAGTTTAGTCCATTGTATTTCATGATGCAAGGGTCACTTCCCTTGTATAGAACAATCCTTAACTAAATACGATGGCCCGACGGTTTGTTGGTAAATTTGATCTGGCATGCATGGTATTGGTCAGCAGAAGGCTGCCTGCATATACTCGTGTAGTGTCTCTCCCTCATACATCAGACGGTAGAGCGCCTGGACAAGGGGAAACTGTTCGCTTACCTCCTTCTCCCGGGTCATCTCTCCCATAAGCTTGACTGTCCTGCTGCCTTCGATTACTGTCGCTGACTTGTCGCCCCCTTCCATAGAGAACCCCTTGCCCATCAAAAGGCCCAGGGTGCGGTTGCGCGAGAGGTCGTTGAGACTGGTCAGACCCAGATCCCCAATTCCGCAGTAGCGGAATATGGTCTCTGTCTCACACTCGAAGAGTGAGAGGAAGCGCCTCATCTCGTTGACGGCCTTGGTGTAGATGAGAAAGTCGACATTGGGTGAGTTGAACCGGCCAGATACCAGGCCTATGGCGATGGCATACATGTTTTTCAGTATGCTCATCAGCTCAACCGACCTGATGTCTTCGGTATAGTCCAGGTAGAGCCCCGTCTCAGGCAGGATAAGGTTCTTGAAGTCAAGGTAGTCTTCCCTTTTTCCTCCAAAGGTAAAGGAGGAGGGCAGGCCATGGAGTACCTCTATGGCAAAGGTGGGTCCCTTCATGCTTGCAGTCCTTGCAAAGGGTATCTGCTCGGTGATGAAGGCCCCGTCATCACTCATTCCCTTTGCAAGGTTGATGACCATGCACTCCTCTTTGGTCACTTCCTTGATCTCCTCAGTAAAGGAGACGATGGCCTTTGACGGGATGACCAGCAGGATGCAGTCAGCTGAACTGAAGATCGCCTTGTCCCCCGTTGCCCTTATGCTGGTATTGAGAAAGTGTGTGGGAAAATACTTGGTGTTGCGGTGGTTGCGGTTGATATCTAGGACGACATCCTCCTCGATTGTCCAGAGGATGACGGTATTGTTGCGGTTCCAGGAGAGCCTTTCGGCCATGGCTGTGCCGAATACTCCGGCTCCCGCTATTACGATAGTGTTGTTATGGTGCAAGGCAAGACTCCTTGGCCCTTGGGCCAGATCATGGTGACGTGGGGGATGTTGTCTTCATAGTAGATTGTCGGATCCTCAACTATGAAGCCGATTTTTTGGTAGAATCCTTCGCTTCTCGTCTGGGCATGCAGGTAGACCTTGCCGCTGACCAAGGCAAGGGCACTTTCCACCAGTAGTTTCCCATACTGCTTTCCCCTATGCTTCTCAAGGACGGCAATGCGTTCGAGCTTGGTTCCCTCTTCGGTCCTTCTGATCCTCAGCGTCCCTACGGCCTCCTCTCCGTTCAGGAGCAGGAGGTGGGCACATGTAGGGTCCTTGCCGTCAAAATCCACATCTTCATGGACTCCCTGGCCTTCGACGAAGACACTTCTGCGAACAGCCTGGCATTGGAGGATAAGCTTTTGGCCCTCTCCGTTTGTCCCTTCGCTCTCTTGGATATAGATGAGTTGTGTTTCCATGGTGAGCATAGTAACGCTAAGCAAGCTTTGGGGCAAGAGAGGGAAAATGTGAGGACCTCTCTTGCTAGGGAAAGGCTTGGTATAGGTATGGATGATACACTTCAAGGGTAGGAGATAGGGTATAGTTGATGTATTATTTGTGTTGATAAAAATATTTGGATAATATTTTCACATTTAGAACCACAAGGGGAACATGAATTATAAGGATATATATTATAGTATGTTATCACTTTAGCAATAATATACATGATTTTACGTCCGATTTTACTTTACAAACAGGAAAACTCGCGCAATACTTTATGCGTGAGTATGAAATATTTTATCCAAAAATTTGGATAATATTGCACATACAGGAAACACTGAGTTACGTACGATAAGGGGATGCTGCATGGCAACACGACAAGGCAATGACCAGACAATAAAGAAAACCCGGAAGCTCAAGGACTTCTCTGATGGTCCCAAACGAGTACGATACATCATGATGGCAGGCTCGATCATAGGGGGGATACTCCTCTGGTTCCTCATAACCCTGATCCCCTCCATCAACACCTTCCTGGCAAGTCCCAAGCAGGTGTTCGCTGCCCTGATCTCAGAATCCCAGGCGAACGGAAGGTACTTCAAGGATATCTCCATCTCACTTCAGAGGGTGCTGGTCGGTTTCGGACTCGCCTTCCTCAGCTCCATTCCCGTCGCATTCCTGATGGGCTGGTACCCCAAGGTACGGAATGTCGTGGAGCCTTGGATCCAGTTTTTGAGGACCATCCCACCCATAGCCCTCATCCCACTGGTAATCCTTGCCATGGGCCTGGGAGAAGCCCCCAAGTACACCATTATCTTTGTCGCTGCATTCCTGGTGATGGTCGTCACCATCTATCAGGGCGTCAAGGAAGTGGACAAGACCCTCATCAGGGCTGCCTACACCTTCGGTGCAGCTGATAAGGACCTCTTTTTGGACATCGTGATCCCAGCCTCCTTTCCCTATATCCTGGTAGGTGCCCGCCTAGGCATGGCCGCCTCCCTTACCACCCTTATCGCAGCGGAGCTGACAGGAACCACGTTCGGTCTCGGGGCTAGAATCCAAGGGGCCCAGCAATTCATGGATACCTCAATCGTGCTGTTGGGTATCATCACCATCGGTATCATCGGGTTTGTCCTGGACAAGATTCTCCTGCTTATCGAGAAAAAACTCACCCTCTGGAAGTAAAACATGGCAAAGAAACTAATTTCTATCAAGAATCTGCATAAAGAGTATCAAGTAGAGAAGGGAAGCAGTGTCAACGCCCTCAATGGGGTATCCCTGGATATCGAAGAGAACGAATTTGTCTGTGTTGTCGGCCCTTCGGGGTGTGGCAAGACCACCTTGCTCAATATCATTGCGGGCTTGGAGCCTTTTGACAGTGGCTCTGTCACTATGGACGGGCAGCCTATCATAGGGCCTGGGCCGGAGAGGGGGGGCATCTTCCAGCAGTATGCGCTCTTTCCCTGGATGACCGTTCGCAAGAACATCGAGTATGGGCTGAAGTTCATCAAAAAGCCAGTTACGACCGAACAGGTCGACCAGCAGGGAAAGAAGACACAGGCGACGGTGATGCAAAAGCTCTCCGCCCAGGAAAAGCATGAGCTTTCCGATCGCTATATCAAGATGGTCAACCTTTCCGGTTTTGAAGACAGCTTTCCCAAGGCTCTCTCCGGTGGTATGAAGCAACGTGTTGCCATCGCACGGGCCTATGCCCTGAATCCGGAACTGCTGTTGATGGATGAGCCTTTTGGTGCCCTTGATGCCCAGACACGTGCCCAGCTGCAGGAGGATCTGCTCAAGACTTGGGAAAATGAGAGGAAGACCGTATTTTTCATCACCCATGATGTCGATGAGGCTGTGTTGCTCTCCACCAAGGTGGTCATCATGAGTGCCCGCCCTGGCCAGATCAAGGAGATTGTCGACATCGACCTGCCCTATCCCAGGAATCAGGCAACCAAGTTGGATCCGGCTTTCATCAAACATAAGAATAGGATTTGGAACACCGTCTACAAGATGTATCTCGAGGTTCCCAAATAAGTGAGTAGGTAACTCCCAACCTGGTTGGGATACCAGATATTGTATCGTTGAACATTCCATTAGGAGGAAGTATGAAAAAACTGACAGTAATTGCGCTTATGACACTATGTGTCCTGTTTGCAGTCTCAGCAGCAGGAGCCCCGGAGAAAGGGGAGCAGAAACTGACCACCGTCCGAGTAGGTATCCACGCCAATGAAGGCGGGACTCCCCTGGCCGCAGTCGCCCTGGAGAAGGGGTTCTTTGCCAAGTATGGTATCAAGCCAAACTTCACCATTGTTGAGAGCGGCCCTGCAGAGATGACTGCAATGCGCTCTGACAACAGGACCTTGGATGTCGGCTATATCGGTGCCGGTGTCGCCTGGAACCCAATTGATGGTGCTGGAAACTCTCTCTCATTCGTATTCCTCGACTGTCTGAGCAATTCGGAGATGTTCCTTGCAAAGAAAGGCCTGTTTGTCGATGCGAACAAGAACGGAAAGTTCGACAATGACGAGATTTTCGCCGGCATCAAGGGCAAGACAGTCTACATTGAAGTCGGAACCACCCCTGGTGGCTGGTTCAAGTCAATGCTTGAGCTGATCAATGCAGGAAGGCCCGCCAGTGAGCAGGTTTGGCTGCACAGCGAAACCTCTTCCTACATGGCCGGGTACACCGCCCCCAACAACAATCCTGCCAATAGGGTCAATGTCGTTAACACCTTGAACTCCAACCTTCCTGCAGGAATGGCTTCCAATGGCGGTATGGATGTTGTAGTCGGATTCTCCCCTGCTACCAGCACCATTCTCAAGACAAATCCCAACGTTGACCTGATCGGGACAACAGTCGGGAACTTCCCCCCTGAGAAGTCCTTCCCCTCAACTTGGGTAGCAAGCGACAAGTGGCTCGAGGAGAGTCCTGAGGTTGCCCAGAACTTCATCAATGCACTGTATGAAGCTGGCATCTGGAGATCTGAGAATATTGACGAAGCGATGCGCATCGGTGAGAACCTTGCCCAGAAGCCAGTCAACTCCTTTGACCCCATCAACCTTGTCGCCCCTACCAAGGCGATGTACCAAGCTTGGTTTGCTTCCAAGGATGGTGATGGATATGCATACATGAAGGCTTTGTATTCAGCACGCGTTCCCAACGTACCTGCTGGCAACCCTGTAAAGAGCTTTGAGGAGTCCTTTGCTGATACCTATGTGCTAAATGCCATCAAGACCATCAAATAGCAGCATTGGAGGATTAGGGTTCGAGATAGTGAAGTTGGACTAGAAGTTGAACTTGAACCCGATTCCTGGCATTGGAATAGGAAAGAGGACATGGAAAGGGCATGTATATTGCATTCTGGCAGGGACAGGTTCCTGTTCCTGCCGGAGTCTCCTCCCCTTTCCTTTCGTTTTTATGCAATTTCGCGTTCTTCCCATTTTCACATAGTTCCATTTTTTCATTTTCCAGTTTATTTCTTACGCACTTGCTTTGCAAATTCAGCCTTGAGCTAGCCAGAGGATATCCTAATGAACATCAGTTGCAATACCCAAAACTCCGTATCCCATGTCTCTGAACAAGATGTGCAGGCTTATCTGCAGGACAACAGGGGCCTTATCGAATCTGTGCAGAGAGGCGTCGAACAGGATAAGGGATCCTTGGGTTGGTTTTGTGTGGACCTAGGGTGTTCTTCTGAGCTTCATGCCATAGCTTCCAAAGTACGCAGCATGGCTGAGGTGATGATAGTCATTGGCATCGGAGGCTCGAACAGGGCGGCAATCGCCGCCATGGATGCGCTCAGACGTAAGGCAGACTCTCCAACAACCCTCTATTTTGCCGGTGATTCACTGAGCACCACCCGACTTCAGGATGCCCTGAATCTTGTAAGGACGAAGTCGGTGGTGCTGAATGTAATCGCCAAGGATTTCAACACGGTGGAACCGGGAATCTGGTTCCGCATGCTTCGCTCTGCAATGCAAGAGAAGTATGGCCCTAGCTACAGTGAGCGGATAGTAGCCATTGGAAGTGAAGGGGAAGGCCAGCTCTTTGAACTGGCCAAGCTGCACGGCTATGCGTATCTTCCTTTTCCCAAAGATGTCGGAGGGCGCTTCTCCGCCCTTACTCCTGTAGGACTCTTTCCCATGGCAGTTGCTGGTTTGGATGTGGAACGGATTCTGCAAGGGGCAAGGGTGATCGAACGACAGATTAAGGCCACCCCTATAGCGATAAACTCTGCTGTACGGTATGCAGTGCTCAGAAACATCATCAGGGAGAAGGGGATACAGGTTGAAAGTCTGGTCTTTTTCGAACCTGACCTCATAGCCCTCTCCCGTTGGTGGATACAGCTCTTTGCAGAGTCTGAAGGCAAGACAGACTGTGTGCTCTTTCCTGTAGGCTTCTCCTATTCCGAAGACCTGCATGCAGTTGGACAGTATGTGCAGCAGGGGCCAAGGGTCATCATGGAGACTTTCCTGAAGTTGGGCTACAAGACAGGAGATCTGGTCATCGACCCCTCTGTCAGCGTCGCCGACGGCTTCTCCTATCTTGACGGCAAACCTTTCTCAGTACTGAACGAGAGTGTCTACAATTCAGCATTGAAGGCCCATTCTGATGATGGGATACCCTGTTGTGAACTACTTGTTGATGCCCCTCTGGATGAGATGACGGTCGGTTCCCTGTTCTGGTTCTTTCTTTTCTCGGTCTATCTTTCGGCAACCCTGCTTGGGGTAGACCCTTTTAATCAGGAAGGGGTTGAGGGCTACAAGAGAAATATGTACGCTGAACTGGGCAAGAAGGAAGGCTGATGATGGATATGGCAAGGACAATGCTATGGCTGTAAAACTCAAGGACATTGCCCTGGATGCAGATGTCTCCATATCAACGGTATCAAGGATCCTGAACAATGATATGAGGCGCAAGTCCAACGAACAGACCGTAGCCAAGGTGTTCGAATCGGCCGAGCGATTGGGCTACTTCGCCCAGAAGCTCGCACCTGCACGCTATATGGAGTATAGGAATTCCGAGAAGACCTTCTCTGTCGCCTGTATCCTCACCAGTGAGCATGAGAGCTATGTCTCCCCCTTCTTCTCGGAATTGCTTGCAGGAATTCAGCAGGGGCTTCTCAGCCAAGGAACCAATTTCCCGCATACCTTTTTTGTCACCTACATCAAGGATCCCGGTTTTTTGCAGTTTATCCAGAATACCAACCTCGACTGCGCCATCATGTTGGGACGGACTTCGCTTGAGAACATCAATATGCTCAAGAGTACCATCCCCAACCTGGTATACGCCGGGGTCAATGAGATAGGTTACGACATGGACGAGGTACTCTGTGATGCACAGCGTGCGGTAGAGGAAGCTATTGCGTACCTCATTAGCCTTGGGCACCGTGATATCGGGTTTATCGGGCCTACCCAGGGCAAGCATCAGGTCTTTAACGAGCATCGCTACCAAGGCTACCTTGATGCAATGGCCAAGCATGATCTTCCTGTTTCTGAGCAGCTTGTGAAAGACACCATACTGACTGCAAATGACGGCTATGAAAGCATGAAAGAACTTATTGAGAAGAAAACTCTCCCTTCAGCCGTCTTCTGTGGCAACGACACCGTTGCCATGGGGGTCATGAAAGCCCTTGATGAAGCGGGCATCGCAGTCCCCCAGGATATTTCCCTTGTGGGTTTTGATAACATTGATACCTGTGTCTACCTCAAGCCGAATCTGACTACCATAGACATACCCAAGAAGGAGCTGGGAAGGCTGGCGGTGAAAGTCCTGCTGGATCGTCTCACTTCCAACCGGCAGTACAGCATCAGGGTTACCATTCCCTTCTCTCTGGTGGTGCGTGAAAGCTGTAGGACGCTAAACAGGTAGTGTCCGGATGCTATGGATGGTGGCAGTTGCATGCACCGGAGAGTGGGAAGGTGATTGCTGCAAGTGCCCGCAAGAGAGCCTGATCCGCCAATACAAGGAGCACATACATGGATGTCGTTAAGATAACAGCACAGATGAAAAGCTATCCCTGGGGAGGCTTGGATTATATCCAGGACTTGGTCAGCCAGCCAAAGAAGGAAGGGGAGGCGATCGGGGAGCTTTGGATGGGAGTCCATCCAAATGGCCCCTCACGAGTTCCCTCCTCCGATAATCTTCTTCTTTCCGAGTTTCTTTCGAAAAACAAGAGCTTTCTTGGAAAACACGGGGCTTTCCCGTTCCTGCTGAAGGTAATGTCCATTGAGAAGCCTCTCTCCATACAGTGCCACCCCAACAGCGTACAGGCAAAAAAAGGGTATGCTGGGGAAGAGGAAATTCGTAAGAGCGTCCCCCAAGCCCTTTGGAACTATGCTGACTCCAATCCCAAGGCGGAGATTCTCTATGCCTTGAGTCCTTGCACTGCTATGTGCGGGTTCAGGACGATACAGGAGATCGAAACGAGCCTGAAGAGGTTGCTTCCTGATTCCTTCGAAAAGTATCTTGGAGGCTGTTCGAGCCAGGGCAATCCTATCAAGAGATATTTCGAACAGCTGTATCGTTTGGACAAGCCAGAACTGAATACCTTGATCGCAGAGTATGCAAAGAACCTTGCAAAGGAAAGCACAGAGGACAGATCCCCCTTTCTGACTGCATCTCAGATAGCCCTGCAGGCAGTTGCCGAGTTTCCCTCAGACCCGGGAGTCTTTGCCCCATACCTGCTCAACATTGTTGAGCTGAAACAGGGTGAGGCCATATATTTGGAACCGGGGGTAGTACATGCCTATGTGCGGGGCAATGGGATAGAGCTGATGAACAACTCGGACAATATCCTTCGTGCCGGTCTCACCGACAAACACATGGATGTCGAGGAGCTTATGCGTGTCATGGTTGCAAAAGCACAGCCTGTGGAGAAGATCGACTCTTATTCTGATGAGCAAGGGCAGCATTTTGTAACAGAGAATCCCGACTTTGACCTCACCGTCTTTTCAGAGGGTTCCTTCACTGTCGATGGAGGAAGTCTCTCCCTGTTGTTCTGCCTTGAGGGCTCTGCCAAGATATGTAAAAATGGGGAACACATAGCAGTAAGCCGGGGTGAGTGTCTGCTGGTGGGTGCTTCGGTGAGGGAGTATCAGGTAGAAACGGAGGGCATGGTGTTTTGTGCATATGCGCCAGAAATCCTGTGAAATCGGATGGTATGCCGCTTATAGGTAAGTCTTGATACCTAATCATTGGCGGACTTTTTTGATTCGTTCTTTGTACCTATTTTCAGCTCTGGCTCTCCGCTGACGGAGACTGCCAGAGCTGTTTTCATTAGCTCAAGGGTAGGCTGGAGAAAGAGGGCATTTCCGTCAGGACCATTGGAAAGGGGTTTGGCAGTTGGGTGAAGCTGGTGGCCCTTGGCGTGTCGCCAGAGGGTATCCTCGCTAAAGAATCGGGGCTGAAAAATACGTCGGGGTGTGCTGCTCGATGAGTACCTCAAAACAAGTGACGAGCATATCTATGCCATCGGGGACTGTGCCGAGTATGAGGCGTACTTCCTCAAGGAAGGCACCCTTGTCGGTGCCATCCTGTATGGAAGTGGGGATAATGCCAAGTTCGTACGGCAAAACTACCGGAAGCCTGTCACTGATGAAGATGTTTCGGCTCTGCTCGATTTCTACTTGATCTTCTTGCAGATGTAGATGCGGCTGCCGAAGTCTCCCAGAACCCTCGTCTCCCCGTCATAGCCGGTTCCTCCAAACTGCTGGTTCAGCATGATGCCCGCATGGGCGAGCAGTTCTCCGCTGACGCGGTAGTGTTCGACTTCACTGTCGAGGGAGACGGCTTTGCTCAGGGTATCCTGGGCGATGCCGCCTTCTGTGATGGCTACAGGGCTTATGCGGTTAACCAGATCTCCAAAGGTCCTGATGTCGATCTTCTGCTGTCGGGGGAAGATTTCGTATGTAGCCTTCAGGTCAACAGCTTCGACCCTGAGCTTGTCACTGCCAGCGTTGCTCTGGTTGAGCTTCTGGGCGAACAAGACCAGAAGCTCGCTCTTGTCCCGGCTTGCCACTGCCCAGATTACCTGGTTCGAGTCGCTGTTGGCCAGTTTGACTCGGGTGAAGGTTCCGTACTGCAACAGCGAACGATGGGCCTTGTAGAAGCTTATCTGTGCCTTGATGGAATCCTTTTGCTGGTGGTTGAGCTTGGTCAGGTCCAGTTCATACCCCAGCACCCCGAAGGCTGCTATGTTGAAGCGTGACTCAAGGTCGGTTTTTCTCAGAGTCTGGTGGTTTGGAGAGGCGCTGACATGGCTCCCCATCGTTGAGAGGGGGTAGCCGCAGCTGGTGCCTTCCTGGATGTAGAGCCGGCTCAGGACATCGGTGTTGTCACTGGTCCAGGTCTGGCACATATAGCAGAGCATGCCAAGGTCGAAGCGGTTGCCTCCACTTGCACAGGATTCGAAGAGGACGTGGGGGAAGGCTGTGGTCAGTTTCCCAAGGAGGTCATAGAGGCCCAGCACATAGCGATGGAGGAACTCCCCATGGTTTCTTATCTCTGGATTTGCACTGTAGATATCGCTGAAGGTGCGATTCATGTCCCACTTGATGTAGTTTACGTCTGCAAGGTGCCAGGTATCGGAAAGGGTTTTGAAGAGGTAGTCTCGCACATCACTTCGGCTCAGGTCCAATAGGTACTGGTTGCGTCCGACACTGGGCTTGCGTCCGGGTATGGCGACCATCCAATCGGGGTGTTTCTTATACAGCTGGCTTTCGATATTAACCATCTCAGGTTCCACCCAGAGGCCGAACATCATGCCCATACGGTGGATCTCCAAGGCGAGCCCACCTAGGCCGGAAGGAAGCTTCTTGGGGTTTACTGTCCAGTCGCCCAGGCTGGTGGTATCGTCGTTTCGTATGCCGAACCACCCGTCATCGAGGACGAAGAGCTCTGCACCCAGCTTTGATGCCTGGCGTGCGAGGTTGACAAGCTTGTCCTCGGTGAAGTTGAAGTATGTGGCCTCCCAGTTGTTCACCAGTACGGGTCTCTCGCGGAATTTCCACTCACCCCTGATGATGTGGTTGTTGATGAAGTGGTGGAAGTTCTGGCTCGCCCCGTTCATCCCCTTGGGCGAGTAGGTAAGGATAGCCTCTGGGCTTTGGAAGCGGTCTTGGGGGCTGAGATCCCAGCTGAATTGGGTTGGGTTTATGCCGGTTAGCACCCGTATCTTCCCATAGGGGGAGGTCTCGACCACCTCACGGTGGTTGCCGCTGTAGATAAGGTTGGTCGCTATGCACTCTCCGTCGGCCTTGGTAAGGAAGATGCAGGGGTTGTGCTCGGCAGAGCTTACCCCTGTCTTGCTGTCGTTGATGATGATGCCTGGTTGCAGGGGCCGTTCGTGCATGTAGCGTTCACGTGACCATGCCCCGTCGAAGGTGACCAGTTTCCAGTCATCCCTGTCGAGGTCGAGCTGAAGCGAAGCGAGGTTACGGATGGTTATGATGCGGTCACTGTCGTTGTAGACAGTTGCCCGGCGGGTTATGACATCGCTGTCCTCAAAGATGGTGTAGGTCAGTGCGAGTCTGATAGGAAGGCTTGTCTCCTTGAGGGTGATCTCAAGGGTCGTGCAAGTGCTCTTGTCCCCATAGGATTCCGGCAGTCCGCTGAAGGTTCTGGGCTTGCCTGGGATGATGCGGTAGCTTTTTACCACAAAATCAAGGGTTTGCATGCCTCTTCCGTACTCAATGTCGATGAAGCTCTCTCTACAGTCTCCCTTTCCCATGCTAGAATACTCCATACGGAGGTTCCCTAAAAATAGCGTCGGGTTGTCACTGCTGTATGCGGTCCCTGTTCCGATGCTTAGGCTTCGCTTTTCGGCAAGGGCTGCATGAGAGACAGACCCTTCGCCCAGAGCCTTGCCATAGTAGAGATGCTCAAGGTGTCCTGTCTCTGTGATGGCGAAGAGATACGTTGTATTGGCGGTTGTCAGATTGAAGAGTTGGTCCTTCTTGGAAATCATGGTTGGTTCTCCTTGAGCTATGACTTTTATTCTTGTATCAGTATACTGTGTTGGGGTATTTTTTCCACCCTGCTTGTATCAGATTTAGGAGAGAGAGATGGATATTCGTCGTTTGAGGTTATGGGAGAGTAGGAACGCTACGGTTCTGAGCAATGATCTGATAAGGATCGTCTTGGAAGACCAGGGAGGTATGGTCCTGGAACTGAGTAGTGATACCCCTGCAGGAGGTCGCATGAACGCCCACCTGCTTCCTCACTACAGGGGCAGCGGCACCTCTGTGTTCAGCGATGAGAATGGGGAATACTGGAAAAACAGTCCGTTTCTCTACCAGAAGGCTGGTTCCTACCTCAGTTTCCCCAATTTCGGCCCTGGCTTCTCCGATGGTGATCACCAACAGGAGCATAATGGGTATACAGCCTCATCCTACTGGATGGTGGAGCGTTATGGTACTGACCCTGAGTTCGGAGGGGTCTGGCTGATGAGCCTGGTGCGTAACCGCAAGACCAAGTGGCAGGTACGGAAGATAGACATGTTGCTTCCCAACCATCCGGTCCACTACAGTGCTAGTGTAATTACAAACAATGGGACAGAGGACCTCCTCGCCAATGCAACATGGAACAACGAGTTGGGTTCCCCTTTCCTGGAGTCTGGGTGTGTGCTCAATGCCAGTGCGACTTCCTGGGCGACAGGGGATGAGACACCCCTGATCGGCATCAATTCAAGACTTGCCCCCCATACATCCTTCGACGACTGGAAGAAGGCGCCCCTGAAAGCGGGAGGGACCGTCGATCTCACTGAGGTCCCTCCGGTCATCGGGAAAAGTGACTTCATCTCAGGGGTCATACCCAAGACAGCCAGCATGGGTTGGTCCAGTGTGATAAACCCAAGGCAGCAGATGGTCTACTTCAACTTCTTCCCAGGCCCTGCCTCCCTGGCAGAAGATGAGGTTCCCATCAACTTCAACAACTTCCTGTTTGACTACGGTGGCAGGACCGAGACCCCTTGGTCCCTCTACCCAGGGGGGATGAGCCAGCAGTACTCCCTCAACTGCGGGTCGGGGACAAACAACCTCTACGCAGGTCTTGAGCACACTAAATCAGGGGACCAGATGATGGGAGTCGATGCTACCATCACCATAAAGCCTGGGGAGACGAAGACTCTCTACTATGCCTCTGCTTTCTGTGCATATGACAATAACCGCATCGGAGGCAACTTCAACAGTGTTGAGCAAGTGGTTGAGGGCATTGTCCTCAAGAGGACCAAGTCCTGGGCTTTCATCCCCTCTGATTCAACGTTCCATTGTCTGAAGGAACTGACAAAGAGGTTGCTGGCTTCGGAGTAGGGGAAAGCAAGATGAAATCTGTATCAGATGGTATCCAATTGTCCTTCACCTGATGGCACGAATTTCATAACCGACGTATCTCCAGATCTTTAGCAACCGATTCTATCTCAGTACCTACATACACTTCACCCGGGCTAAGAATACCTAATTTCTCTTGTGTGATTGGAGATTCGAAGCATCGTCCACAACGGGTGATGCCCTCTTTGTTTTTATACACGAGATATACACCGACTTTGGCAACCTCGTCATCTAAGTAGTTCAGCATCATCGGACTATGGGTGGTCACGAGTATCTGTCTCTTGGAGACCACTGGGTAATCCATCAAGTGTTCGATCAATTCAGGATTAATTCCATTTTCAATCTCATTCAGCAGAATGAAATCGCGATAAGAGTTTGCTTGGGCTATGATTGTCAAGATTCGGAGCATCCCGTCACTCAGATGGAGAATTTCTGTTTCCAAATGGATTTTTTGTCCAGCTTTGTATTCTTCCTTCTCCAATATGACTTCCAGCCTGTGCGTAAGGATTGCGGCCTCGCTTGCATTACTTGTGGATAGAATTTTCTGAGTTCTGCTACTATCTTTTGGAAGATGGGACAAATACCCGGCTAATTTCTCTCCTCCGGAGCCAACATCGGAAACAGAGGATGTATCTCAACAACTTCTCATTATTGCTTTCAATCCAGAACCAGAAAGGGTGTAATGCCCCGCCCCTTGGGCGTTATTGGGGGTAACTAGTTGATCTCCCGCTGCTTGCGGCGGGGAGGGTTCATGTTCTCCAATCCAGTTTTCTAAAACATCTCTCTTAAGGTAAACCTCACCGGATACCGTAAGGTTGCCGGTACAGCCTTCCCCCCAAGGAGGGCAGGCTCACCTTGCAATCCTGAGAAAGCCTTTACTGCTGCTTGAGCCAACCCATACCCAGGGTCTTCCTCCACCTCTATCCGTTCCACCTTTCCAGAAACAGAGATGAACAATCGTAACAGTACAAGTCCTTCTACTCCTTGCCGTTTTGCAAGGGATGGATATTTGATCCTGGAAGCCAGATCCGATCTGTCAAAGACTGGCCCTTGGTCGATGCTGGTTGCCTCATAGTACCCGTCTACAAGGGAGGACAGAGGATCGGGAGAAAAAGCAGAGGCTGCAATAGAGGCAACTGATGATTCTGATGAGACAGCTTCATCAAGAGAAGTGGGCGTTGTTTCCACTTCTGTTGTTGGCTGAGGCGCAGATTCAGGATCAACCTCATCCACCATTGAAGGAATACCATTGTCTGAACTAGGAAGACCCTCTTCTACAGTGGGTAGTGGTGTAGTGGCAGGAGGGTTAACAACTTCTGTCTTCACTGTTGTTGTTTTGGGTCGTTCCGGAATGGAAGGAATGTTTGTCCTTATAGAGGGGAGGCTATCGACGAGGGAGATGGTCGCTCCGGTTGCCCTAGGTGGCCGTACCGTAGCAACAGAGATATTGAGTGGAATGAAAAGGGCCGCTAGGGAAGCTGTTGTAACCAGGATTGTAATCAGGGTTGTTCTGAGGATATTCATGGGGTTGGCTCCACAATGCAGTGGAGAGTGGTCACTCCCTTTGCTTGCAAGGCCTTGAAAACCGGAGCTATGGCATTGAAGGGTGTGTCCTTGTCAGCTAGGAGGGAGATCTCTTCTGCTGAAGGCAGATCTTCAAGAAGAACTGCCTTGCCCTGGAACAATACATCTCCCTCAGTGGTAACCAGCAGAAGATGCTTGGGCTCTTCTGTCAATGAAGAGGTTTCACTGTGTGCCGGGGTGAGGGGTATGGGGAGGACATGGGTGGAGATGGCCAGGATGAGAAAGAAGAGCAGGAGCAGGAATGCGATGTCAGTCATGGCTGTAGGGGCTGCTGAGCGTTTCTTTCTCATAGGTCCAACTCCCTTGCATTTCCTACATCAGTTCCTGCTTGTATGCGTGTATCACCTTGCTTGAGGAGTTCTTTTTTTTGTCCTTGTTGTTGCCTTCCCATATCTATTCCTTCTCCTTGTAAAGGGTTTGCAGTACTGGTGCTATCAGCCAAGGTTAGGGAAAGGCCTGCTATCCGTCTCTGTTCAGTAAGGGAGAGAAGATCGACCACCTGTTGCCAGGAGGTCTCTGCCTCTACTTGTAAGTAGAGATTTGTACCATTTGTAAGCTTTTGTGCAAATGAAAATGGAGTA
This sequence comes from uncultured Sphaerochaeta sp., assembly GCA_963662725.2. Taxonomy (GTDB): domain Bacteria; phylum Spirochaetota; class Spirochaetia; order Sphaerochaetales; family Sphaerochaetaceae; genus Sphaerochaeta. Next base: position 463,587 of record CAXXCW010000038.1, on the reverse strand, counting down.
TGGGTTTCGTTTTCAAGCACTACTGTCCCTTCTCGGGTCAGCAGTGCTTGTACGACTACACTGCCTGTCTGGGGTGCTGTTGTTGCTTTTGTGTGTAGGGCAATGCTCTGTGTGGTGTTGATACCAGCCAGCAGCAGGAAGAAGATGATGAGAAGAAAGGCAATGTCGCTAGGCTGGCCTAGGTCTGTTCTTTTTCGCATAGGGATCCTGCTGCCATGTCCAGGAGAAAGCTTAGGATAGTTGCCACGATGGAGATGATGAGGCCGAAGGCTGTGGTGAAGAGGGCTTCATAGAGGCCTGAGGCAACTACCTGCAGTTGTACCGATACTGCTTCCGATACTGACTTGAAGGCTGTGATCATCCCGGTTACGGTTCCAAGGAACCCTAACACGGGGCTGATCATAGCCACGAGGTCAAGCACAGAGAGAGGGGCTTCCAACTTGGCAAGGGGAAGCCTCTCAGCCCGTTTCCAAAGAAGGAGAAAGGTAATGGTCCTTTCCAAGGCTATGATTATTGTTATGACCAATAGGGCATAGAGCGGCCACATGACCGCTCCTCCCTTGTGCATAAGTGTATAGAGGGTCTCTGTATTCATACTAGAACTTCAGATTTCCGCCAATGCGGATTTTGGTTCCGGGCATGGGATAGCCTCCCTGAAGTTCATAGGATGCATTGAGCAGGTTGTCCACTGCACCATACACCTTCAGGGAATCAGTGATCTGTGCATTGACACTAAGGTTGAGGACAAAGATATTTTCAGAAGTTGCTGAACTTGTCTTTCCCAGATATTCACCGCTGAGTACAGCATCGAACATGTTGTAGGCAAAGGATACCGAAGCCTTGGCAGTGTGTTTGCGCACATTGCCTACCTCTATGTTGTCAGAGAAAGACCGGCCATTGGACAGGTCATAGCTCTTGTTGTAGAGGTAACTGGCAGAGAGGGCAAACTTCTCAGTAAGTTCAAGGTTGATGGCCTGTTCTGTCCCAAGATAGACGCTGTGGCCGATGTTGGCAGGCAAGTATATATAGCTTCCTGGAGGAGTCTCCTGCCAAGCGATGGCATTATATATGTTTCTGCCAAAGACGGTCCCTTCATAGGAGAGAGACTTCAGCCTTGTGCTGAAACCCATATCTCCTTGTATGCCTTTCTCTGTCTTAAGGCTGCTGTTTCCCGCACCTGGCCAGTAGAGATCGGAAAAGGTCGGAGGATTCTCTGCGTAGCTGAAATTTGTCTTAAGTGCAGAATCTTCCCCAATAGTGAAGATTGCCCCCACAGATGCATTGGGTGAAAACACTCGCATATCGCTAAGATAAGCAAGATTGGCACTAGGGTGCAGTGAAAGCATACCTCCAAGAAGGTAGATGCTTCCATGTGCGTAGATTGTAGGTTGTGCCCGGAGATTTTTTCCGACATCACTGCTATGCACATAATCAAAGGCAAGGTCAGCTCCTGTTACCACAGTATAGGTTTCTCCAAAGTTCCATGTACTTTCAAGGAGAAAGTTTCCTTTGTTCTTGTGGTGAGTGCTGTCACTGTTAGCAGATGTATGGAAGAACCTTTTGTCATAGCTGTAGTTTAGGTCAGCTCTTATGGTTGCCAGGGTATCCCCAAGGTCCGATAGGGTAGCTGAGTTCTTTGTGCTTATGAGAACATCTTCCTGATAATCCTCAGATGTAAGGCCGCCCCATGGAGGAGAGCCAAGGTAGTCCCCTGGCGTTCCGAGATGCTGGTAGTTGGCAAGGTTCTTGGACGAGATTTCGATACTGTCACCTAGGGCCATGCTTAGGTTGATGCCCCCGTATACCGAATAGACTCCAGCATTCTCTCTGAGCGCTTGTGCAGTAGTCCCATTGTCATATGTGTAGGCGTTCTGAGCCACTAGGGTCCCTAGGTTCGCTACAAGGCTGGTCCCTTGTAGGGTGTTGGCATACGTTACATCGATTTTCTGGCTATCTACGAGTGATAACCAGTTACGGTCATCTGATGCACCATAGGCCTCAGGAAGGAAGGATCCATTTTCCAGGGTTACAGCGAAAGGCCTGTCTGTTGCACTTCCCTGTTTGGTGATGATATTGATCATACCGCCAATGGCATTGGTCTTTCCAAGGTTTCCGGACCCACTTTTGACTATTTCAATGCGTTCTATGGTGCTGACAGGGATGATGGAAAGGTCCACTGACCCATCATGTGCTGAGGAGAGTAGGGCACCATCGAGAAAAATCAGGTTCTTGGATGAGCCTGCTCCACGAATGACCACAGTCTGTACAGCACCTAAGGAACCATAGGAGTTGAAGGTTGTCCCTATCGCCTTATTGACCAGTTCCCCTGTCGATTGTGCATTGTATGCCTCGATCTGGGTTCTTGTTATGACCGAGACGGATGATGCGTTGTTTGTTTCTGCCTGTGCGAACGCTACGTCTGATATGACGAGCTCGTAGGCAGTTCCGATGTCAGTGGATGTCTGTGCTGCAAAGAGGGGCGTGAGGGCTAGCAGTACGACCAGGGAGAAGATTCCGCGCTTCTTCATGAAGGGCCTCCAAAAGAAAATATGTGCATCTTCTTCGTGGAGGCAGGGTGTGCCTATAGGTATAGTAGGGGCGCTGTCTCTTTTTCCACGAAGAATTTCAATCTGGAAACGTCTCCTGACTTACGATTCTTCTTACTGACAGGCCTTCTCATCCAAGGGGACAATGGCAATATCTGTGTTCATCATCGATTACAGTGGCGGGACCGTCGGGGATTCACACCCCATTCCGTTTTTCCAGATCCAGCACTGCTATGCTAGCTTAAGATTGTGAGTTTGGTCAATGGACAAGACAGAGGCCTCCGGGGGAGGCCTCTGTGGACAGACAAGTTTGTATGGGAGTTGGTAGGTGTCGGGTTATTTTCCAGAAAAGTTGAAAGTAACTGTTCCTGAATAGCTTCCAGATACTGCTTTGTTGTAGGTGGTTGCGTCAATGGATAAGGATATTTGCTTCGAGTCCCCAGAGAGAGTTTGCAGCCCAGTTGCATTCATTACTTCAACAGCGGATGTAGCAGTTGCCCCATTGGTCGCTATGCTCTTGTTGTTGCAACCAACGGTATAGTCGATATATGTTGTTGGTGTGTCAGCGCTCTTCATTGCCGTTGCTGTCATTGATACAGTATATCCGGCACGATTGTTGGAAAGCGTTGTGAGGTATGCGGTAAAGCCGGTCTGGTTGCCACTTCCGGTAATGGCATATGATGCCAAATCACCTGAAGCTGTATATGCAGCAAGATCATTTCCGTTGATTGCGGCACTGGACACTTTAACCTTTCCTGTTTCTGCTATAAGGGTTGTTACAGTAAAGCTATCCGTATCGGCAGCTGGTGTGGCAAAGATGCTGGCAGAAGCGATGATCAGGATTGCAAGGGTTGCGATGATAGTCTTTTTCATTGTGTGTTCCTTAAGGAGCTTTGCTCCTGTGCAAGATTTTGTTTAGTGCCTTTTTCCTAAGCACACTTGTATAATATAGGTAAGGTAGACTTATGTCAATACATTTTTAAAATAATTAAATTAAAATATATCTATCAATTAAAATATATATAATATGTTATATTGTATGAAAATAAATTATATGCATGTTTAAAACATATGACAAAGCAATGCCTTGTAACGAAAATAAATCAATAATCCTATCAAATTCAAAATATCAAAAACCTCATATTAGTGGTATTTTTGTTCTAAGTGGGACATATGTTAGCGAACTGAATTGACCTTCCCGGGAGGCTTTGGGGGGTGCAACTTGTTGCCATCTGAAGAAAGGCAAAGGCCTCCGTTAGGGAGGCCTTGTGAAGTGTTTGCACTTGGTTGGTCAGTTGGCAGTGTAGATAAAGGTAACGGTTCCTGTGTAGGAGCCTGAAACGGCCTTGTCGAAGTCATTCTGGTTGACAGATAGCGATATCTGGTTTGAAGTCGAGGTAACCTGTGACAAGGAGGGGTAGGTTACAACAGGATTTGCCGCTGTGATCTCAGTTCCATTGTTGGTGGTCACCGAAGCTGTGTTACAGCTGACTGTGTAGTTTATGAAAGCATCGGCTTGTCCTGAGATGGAGCTTTTCATTGCAGAGGCTTTCATGCTGACACTGAAGCCGGAACGGTTGTTTGAGAGTGTTGACAGCCATGCATTGACTGTTTGTGTTCCTCCGGATGTGATGCTAAGGGTGGTATAAGGGGTGAGGGCGTCAAAGGTGGTTACGGTGGTCCCGGTGTAGTTGGAGGTCGAGATGGTCATCAGGTCTACGTTTCCGACGACGGTTGTAACGGTGAAGGTATCAGTGGTGGCGGCAAGTAGGGCTGATGTTGGTATAAGTAGTATGAGTGCAGCTAGTAATAGGGTCTTCCTCATTTCAATTCCTATTGGAAGGGGTGGCTTCCGTGCAAGTATTTGTGCTTTTTCCCGAAGTACAACTGGATACTATACTGTAAAAGGACTTATGTCAATACATGCCATGTATAAACATAGAGGTATTGCACATATGTGAAAAAGGTATATATAACTGCATGTATAATAAACAATTGTATATGTTTTTAATATGCTCACATATGACAATAGGTATAATGGAATTGAATCAATATGCAGATTGATGATTTTGTACAGATCCCATTTCTGCTAAATAACCCTCTAAAATAGCCACATGCGTTATATGTTTTGTGCCAGATGGTCTTGAGAGGAAAAGAGATGGCTGCTGGTACAAAAGGGTGGTTGGTAGGTTCAGGTTCCATTGCCGTAAGGTGTGTTGGTTGAATTTTTGATTTTGCTGTATTGCCCCAAGTATCCTCAATCGGGTTTGTACCGATACACGATTCCTTTTTTGCGAAACATGTGAGAATTGTACCTGATAGCATAAATCTTCCAAATCCCCTGCTTGTTACCATTGCAAGTCCGTGGTAATGGGATACAATAACCTCAATTTCAGAGGAGCCTTCACATGACAACTATCCGGCAAGTAGCTACAAACCATGAATGGAACCTATTTTTCAATTTTCCTAACAAGCTCTACGAGGGTAATCCATACTATGTGCCTACCCTGATGCTGGATGAGAGGTTAAACTTCAACACTAAGAAAAAACCCTGCATTTGAATTTACGGACTCTGTGGCTTTTCTTGCCAGTGATGATGGGAAGGTGGTCGGACGGATCGCTGCCCTGATCAACAACAAGCTCAATGAGGCCAACCAGAGTAAGATCATGCGCTTCACTCGATTTGATGTCATTGATGACATTGCGGTAAGTCGCATGCTTTTCGAAAAAATCTTTGCTTGGGGAAAAGAGCAGGGGATGGAGAGTGTCATAGGGCCCATAGGATTCTCCGATCTAGACAAGCAAGGCTTGCTGATCGAGGGGTTTGACCAGATAGGAATGTTTATAACTCTCTATAACCACCCTTACTACCAAAGGCATCTGGAAGAATTGGGTTTTACAAAAGAGGTTGACTGGGTGGAGTACAAGATACACGTCCCGACCCACGTTGATGCCAGGATTGAGAGGATCAGCGAGCTTGCACAAAAACGACATGGGTATCGGCTGCTCTCCTTTACCCACAAGAAAGAGATTCTGCCGTATGCCCATGAACTATTCCACATGTACAATGAAGCGTATGCAGAGCTGTATGGGTTTTACTCCCTCAATGATAGGCAGGTGGATCTTGCCATCAGACAGTTTTTGAGCTTGATAAGCATGGAGTACATCTTTGTTGTCGTTGATGCAGCAAATGCTGTGATTGGCTTTGGGATCATGGCACCTTCCCTGTCCAAGGCTCTGCAGAAAAATGGAGGTCGTCTCCTCCCGTTTGGGTTCATGCAAATACTGAAGGCGAAGAGAAACCATGAGATTATGGACTTCTATCTTATTGCTGTAAAACCGGAATATCTGGGAAGAGGGGTAAATGCCATCATCTTGCATGAGGGACTCAAACGGGGAATTGCACATGGGGTACGCTATGCTGAAACCGGGCCTGAACTTGAAACCAATATCAAAGTACAGTCCCAGTGGAAGAGTTTCACAACCGAACAGCATAAGCGAAGGCGTTGCTTTATCCGCCCACTCTAGGGGGCCTAGCCTGCTTGGACCTTTTTACAGAATTGTTGCCAAGACCGACGATCGTGGTGACTGCTAAGCAAATGATGATGGCGACTTTTCCACCAAAGGGATAACTGTTGATCTTGTTGTTTTTGCTTCAGGGCAGCATCAGAGAATTGGAGTTCAGGCATAAAAAAGAACTAGAACTTCTTGGAAGTCCTAGCCCTTATGGATGTATTGGATTTGTTACCCGGTACCTTTATCCCTCTGGGATATCCTACAAGTCCCTTTATGTGGAACCTGTGGAAGTTGTACCTGGTACTACTAGCTCTTGCCCAGCAACCACTCGGTCAGCCCAACCACAGGAAACCCATCCAGGGAATCAACCATCAGAGCCTCACCAGCAATGACCATCTTCGGATGACCGTTTCTCAGTAGCTTTAACGGCTTCAGTTCGCGTTCACGAGTCTTCTCATCAACCATCGATTGGGTCACCTGGATATACAGTGTTTCATCCCCCTTTGTTGCAACGAAGTCAATTTCAAGATTCTCAATTTTCCCAACGGCAACATCATATCCCCGCCTCAGAAGCTCAAGGCACACGATGTTTTCAAGCAAGTGCCCAGAATCGTACGTTTTGAAGCCTAGGAGGTAGTTTCTTATCCCAGGATCGACAATGTAGTATTTTCCCAGAGTCTTGAGGTATTCGCGCCCTTGTATGTCAAAGCGTTTTATATCATAGAACACATAGGATTCAACGAGGGCTCCAACATAGGCCTTGACGGTATTCGCAGCAGGGCTTCTTTTGTGTGGGCCTTCATCCAGATCTTTTTCATTCACCAGCATGTTCCCGATGGATGACATCGAAGTGTTGTTGCCGATATTGTCGGCAAGGAACAGGCAGATCTTTTTGAGCAGGAATGGATCGGTGATCTGCCTTTGGCCCCTTCGCTTCTCCCTCTGCAGGATTTCACGCAGGACAACAGTTGTGTATATTCCTTCAAGCAATGTGAGGGCGTTTTCCTGCACAAGCCCCACTTCCGCCAAAACCGGCATCCCCCCAAAACGCAGAAAGGCATCAAGGGCTTCACGCCCTTCATACATTTCACCTTTGACGTCCTGTACCCGATACTTGAGTTTTCCAGAGGGGCTGTGATACTCATGGATAGAAAAATCATGGAAATCAAGGAACTCCAGAAAAGATAATGGAAGCATCTTAATCTCCACATAACGGCCTGAGAGATAGGTAGAGAACTCTGATGAAAGTAGATAGGCGTTAGAGCCAGTGACATATATGTCGCTGTCAAAGTCCACCCTAAAAGAATTCACCGCATCCTGCCACTTTTCAATTCTTTGTATCTCATCAAAAAACAGGTACATGCGTTTGCCGGGGACAACTAAATCTTTCACGTGCTTATATAGGGACATGGCATCCATCTGAGAAAACTCCATGGACTCAAAGTTCATTTCGATAATCTGCTGCGGGGATACACCACACTCAGCAAGGTGAAGGACCATGAGTTTAAGGAGGCTTGATTTACCACACCTACGTATTCCTGTGATGACTTTTACTGATTGGGTATCCATAAAAGCCTTGAGTTTGTTGAAGTAAGCCTCACGCATTTTCAAATCTTGGACTTGTAGCATATGCAAACCTCCACGATCACTGTACTATACAACTCACATAAACGATAGTTTTTAACACGGATATTTAAAAACTTTTAAATATAGAAAGTTTTTAACATGTTGAATCATAAACCTGATCATCAAACTACACTATATTCCTACACGCCCAGTCGATATCTTTCAGAGTCTTAAGGGAATAGAGATTTTGTTTGAGCATATCCAGTGCAAAATTTAGAGTTGTAGACTGGTGTTTTGCTTCAAGGCAACATCAAGATATTTAGTTTGGTGGTCATAGAAATAGGACCAGAACTTCTTGGAAGTCCTAGTCCTTATGGATGTATTGGATTTGCTACTTGGTACCGTAAGTCATGGGTTTAATGGAAAGAGTGGAAAAAGTTTGGTTAAGAATATTGGCTAATAGTTCCTCAACGGTTATCCCCTGATCGGCTGCCATTTTTTTTGCTGTATCATGATAATTAAAATCTAATGTGGTTGTATATTCCCCTAAGGGAGTTACTTGTAAGGATCCCCCAACAGCTTCACTTATTTTACGTAAAAAATCATAGTTTGGCTTACCCTTCATGCTCGTAAAGCGAGATACTGCACTTTGGGTTGTGCCAGCTTTCTGTGCAATTTCTTTTTGGGTGAGGTCGTTTTTTGCTTTGAGATACTCATAGTCAAAAATGAAAGAGGATAAGGCATCTACACTTTCTGACCACTGCTTGTATTTTGTATTAGTATTCTTGTCTTCCAAGAAAATCTTAGAAATAGGTTTTGTTTTCATCTTTTAAACAACTCCTTGGTTTACTGAACAGTTAATACCTAATGTTATTAACTAATTTTTTGACTCTCTGTTTGATATCAGATTCTTTTTTATGTTTAATTTCGCCATCCAATAATAAAAGTAGCGATGGATTACTTGTATTCACTATGAAATAAATTCTTACTACACCACCTTTTTGTGTTTTTGGAATCCTTAATTCTCCTAATGTAGTATTTTCTTTAGCGTAATTCATCCTTAATTCCCACCTTGTTTATCACGAGGCTTAGTCGGGTAGCGGAATGTCTAGTGTCTTGAGAATATGCTTCTGCTTCTTGGTAGCCTCGGAAACTATGCTCCTGTAGCGACCTGAGTACTTGATCCGTGTCAGCGTTTCCATCTCTCGCAGCAACTCGCGTACCGTATAGTCACGGATTAGTGAAGTCTCCCTCATCTTCTTCCGAATGGCACTTATCAGGATGACTGCAACAAACTGTATGAACAACCTGCCGTCGACTGTGGAGGAAGAGTGCATGCGCAGGCGTTTCATGTCGAGTGTATTCTTCAGGTCATCGAAACATTTCTTCACCACATCCTTGTCCCGATATACCTGCATGGCCTTTACAGGATCCTTGATGCCATGGGAAATAAGTGCCTGGAATCCGGCATAGCGCTTGATGTAGGTTGAAACAGCCTCCGTGTTGAAGGCAACCCTCTGCCCCCTCTTGGGGGTGGTCGTAATGATAAAGTAGGTGTCATACGCCTCTTGGTGGGCTGCAACAGCAGTCCCTGATTCAAGCTCCTCTTTGTAACCCAACAGCTCTTCATTGAACCGGTCGATGGCCACAGCCCTGTTCATGGCATTGAAATAGAGATGAAGATAACAGCGTCTTCTCTCTTCCCCCCATGGATAGAGGGAGGAGTGCACATACAGCACTTCATCATCTACCTTCTGGTATCCTTCAGGACCGTGGATCGTGTCATACACCTTGTCCACCGCCTTCTGTACCCACTTGTTGTTCATCGGCACGGCCAGGGTGAACTTGTCCCTATTCGCAACAAGGGCATCTACGTTCTTCTTGCTGTAGAACCCCTTGTCCATTATGTAGTGCAGGTTCCCTACATCCAGCATCTTGAAGTGCTCGAGCAGGTTTTCCAGCGTACTGACGTCAGTGATGCTTCCGCTCAGGCGATGGCAGTACACAGGAAGCTGTGACTTCTGGCCGTAGAGCATGGCCAGATTGAGCTGGGGCAGCCTTTCCTTGTCCCTGTTGTGCCCATATTTGATATACTCATTCAGTTCCGAATAGCTGCTGACGCTGGTGATGTCGTAACAGAGGTAGTCGTGCTCCACCACCTTGTCCATCCACTTGAGGAAGAAGGATTGTTTCTTGTCTGTACCCAGCTTTCCAAGAAGCTCACTGATACGCTGACTGGACAGAGAAGAGGCAATGGCAGGCTCATGGCTTCTAGCCCAGGCTTCACAGTGGCTCAATGCTCCTCCCATCACACACAGGTAATAGGACATCACCAATATCTGACGATGGGAATCATCAAAGACCGACTTCAATATCCTGGTCAGGCCAATCCTCTTGGCAAAGGCATCCAATACCAACATAGGTCCGATGACTTGGGCGCTGGCGGTAACAGACGGGTCAAGGGCAGCAGCAGTGGGACCTGTCAGCCTCTTGGAGGGGACGAACTCTCCGGTCTTTGGATCAAGCTTACCGACACACACCCGTTTGCTGCGTGCCTGTTTCTTCTCTTTGTCCCAATAGGCCTGGGACTCATAGACATAGGTTATCCCCGTCTTTTTGTTCAGTTGCTCAACGCGATGTGCCATGGCTCATACCTCGTGATAATTATCACGATAAAAGAGCCGGAAGTCAACCATAAAAGAGCTTTAATTTGAATATTTAACAGGAATTATAAGAATCCTAGTGATAATTCAGCCGGGAATTAAGGATTCATAGGAACTGACTCAAGAAACTTGATTTGTTGTGTTTTAATAAACGCTTGAATGCTAATGGACTTCTCCAACTTGCTCAAAAAGGTTTCGACTTTCTTTTTTAAGTCAGGGCGTTTGCTCAAGTCTTTTTGAATAAACCTTTCTATTCGTCCCTCCCCACCTAAAGGATAATATTCAATTGTCACATCACAATCCTGTTATTATTAATATAGCATTTTTGCTATATTAGTCAAGTATTACTTGTTTTACTATAAAACAACCAAAATCTCTTTTTGTGGTAATTCCAATCCTGAGATTTTCTTGGAGTTGGATAACGATTTATCTACCGAATTGTGTATGTTCATCCTTTTGGTGGGGTGGTGGTAGTAGCACATATAGGAATGTTCACATACGGGTTTTACCTCATTGATGCATTGTCTCCAAAACCGACGATGTTGGTGGCTGCACACACAACAAGTGGATATCCACTAATGTCATTGCTATGAGCTCCACTTCTTAGAAATGAAGAGCTCTGGAGGGGTGTTTCGCTTCAAGGCAATATCAAAACATTTGGGTTGGCGGACATAGAAAAAGGACTAGTACCTTGTAACATCAAAAAGTTAGAACAGGGTATAGCTGCTTGAGCTTTACCCTGGCTTCCTCAGCAGAGAACTGCCAGTTCACACCCTTCTGATTAGCATTCCTCTGCCGATACCAATGTGAGAGTTCATTTTGCAGTGTTTCAAGATTCGGAATCCTTCGATTCCCAAGACATTGACGCCCGAGTGCCGACAGTTCAATCTCGGCAATATCCAACCAGGAACCATGTTTCGGTGTGTAGTGGATCTCTAATCGCTGCGCCAACTCAAATGCTTTCTTCGGAGGGAATGTATCATATAACGAAGAGATTGAATGGGTATTGAGATTATCCATGACCAAGACAATCTTCTCAGCATCTGGATACTGATCATCCAGAAGCCATGCTATCTGTTTCGCCCAATCTGCTTTTGTTCTTCTCTCTTGAGCATCAGCATATCTCCATTCTGCCAGAGGTTCAGTGAAGAGAAATATGCAGGCAGTCCCGTTTCTGATGTATTCGTTGTCGTAATACTCAACACCATATTTCTTAAAGCGCTTTCGCAAATCAGCAAAGAATTGCACAGGCTTCTCATCCATACAGACCACAGGATATTTCTCATCGTACGGACGAGCGTATACAGACAGTACATCTTCCATCGCTGCTACGAATGCAGCATTCTGTTTCGCAGGAATACACCAGCATTTCTTCAGGTGAGGCTTAAATTCGTTTTTTTTAACGTGCGATTGATTGTCATCGCAGATATGGACTCAATGAATCCCAGTTCAACACATTTGTCAGCAAGTAGTCGTACTGTCCAGCGACTATACCCTTCGGGAGGATCCGTACAGGCAAGGGCAATGATATGAGCCTCTACATCACCGGTCACTTTAGCAGGAACGGGAGGCGTAGCCCGTTTCTTCCGTTCAATACAAGCCTCCAGACCATATGCAGCGTATTCAGTACGCACCTTTTGAACCGTAGTAGAAGAAACGTGGAAGGCAATTGATACTTCATCGACAGTCATCGGCTTCTTCCCATTTCTGTCTGAAGCAAGAAGAATATTCGCTCTCATGATTGTACGAGCTGGAGAGGCTCCTTTTTTGACGATACCCTCCAGTTTCTTGCGATCTTTATCTGATAATTCGATCAAGTATTTTATCGACGGCATAGTGCACTTCCTCCTTCATGATACCACATGAAGAAGTATAGTTCATCGGAGCTGTTTATGCAATTTTTAGATGTTACAAACTACTAGCACTTCTTGGAAGTCCTTGTCCTTGTGGATTCTTTGGATTTGTTACCTGAGCCCCCGGTTCATACCGGTGCATTCCTCTTGATAATTTTGTCCAGGCAGAAAGTTGTGGTTGTTAGCAGAGTCGAATTGAAGCACGTGATCACAAGTAAAAGAAGGCTGGCCATTTCTGGCCAACCCTGTGTTGTGGATTTTGTGGAAATCCTTCCTGGTACCTCGAATCCTCAAATCACCTCTGAGATTCCCCACAAGTCCCTTTTTGTGGAACTTGTGGAAGTTGTACCTGGTATCGTAGTTAGTTTATTAGGATGCGGTTACTGTGAATGTTATGGTTGCTTCATAGTCACCAATCGTTGCAGCATCATATTGAGTTTTTGTTATATTGATATCGAAAGGAAAGTTTAATACTCTCAATCCTGTTGCAGGGGCAATTGTAGCAACATTTGCGATTTCAGTAGGACCAGCTTCAGCAGCAATTGTCTGTGAAGTAGCAGCTCCTCCAGCATCGGGTGTCCCGAATGTGATATTGTAAGCCATATATTCGTCTAAACTACCATTTTTCAACCCTGAAGCATTTAATCCAACTCTTGTCGTAACTCTTTGGTTCGTTCTTACAGCTAGATATAATGTGTTAGACACAGCAGGACCTGCAACTTCCTGATCAATATCAGCAATAGTAGCAGTTGCAGTAACTCCCGAGCCATCGAATGTACTGACTCCAGTCTGCGCACTTGAGAAAATACCTAGCTCTAGGACGCCCAATACTTTGGTGTTAATTGTTAAAATACTTTCTGTTGCAGGAACAGCAAACAGTCCAGCCCCAGCGATTACGAGTACTAATAGAATAGCGATTGTCTTTTTCATTTTGTTTTTTCCTTTAGAAGCCCTCTATGCTTCTGTGCAAGTAATTCATTTTCTATGTGCTTCATTTCCTAAGCACACCTGTATAATACGGTTTAAGGAGACTTATGTCAATACTAAAATATTAAAAAGTATAAAAAATATTAAAATTATAATAATATTTGTCTAAGTGCTTGTACTGTAATGAAAAGAGTTAAAATTAATTTTATTTGACTTATGACAACAGGATGGTCGAAATTGATAGAAGTACTGCCTTTGTGAATTTTTTATGCTTGTAGCTATCCTGTATTTCTCCTGACTTTAGGTGACTTCCGTTAGAAGTGGTGTATGCGAATTGTATGGTACTTCCTACGCTTTGCAAGAATATGCAGTGTTTTGGAGTGTGTTTGCCTTAGTACCTCTGGCTGGGATTGCATGGCCTTGTGTGATTGTTTGAATGTTTGATGGCACGTGATAGGCCCTGCTTTTCTTCCTATTTGAGCTACCTATATATTTTTACTGCCTTTTTTCACATTTTTCTTGTATCAAATGGATTCTGTAGGCAATAATGATTACATCTAGTGTAATTGGAGGACTTGTATGAAGAAACTGACTGTAGTCTTGTTGGTTGTGCTTCTTTTGGGCTCTGTTGTCTTTGCTGGTGGAAGTAGCGAAGCTAAGAGTGGGGTAAAGGAAGTGGTCATAGGTGTATTCGAGCCCCTTACCGGTGAGAACGGTGGCGGTGGATACCAGGAAGTCTTGGGCATGAGGTATGCCAACGTCGTCTATCCCACTGTTCAGATCAACGGTGAGACATACAATGTGAGACTTGTCGAAGCGGACAATAAGAGCGACAAGACTGAAGCTGTCACTGCTGCACAGAGTCTCATCTCCAGCGGTGCTTCTGTCATCCTCGGTTCCTACGGTTCTGGTGTGTCCATTGCAGCTGGTGATATCTTCCTTGATAACAAGGTCCCGGCCATTGCTGCTTCTGCTACCAACCCACAGGTAACGCAGAGTAATGACTATTACTTCCGCGTATGTTTCCTCGATCCTTTCCAGGGAACGGTCATGGCCAACTATGCTTGGCAGGAAGGAGCGAAGAAGGCCGCTGTCATTACCCAGTTAGGGGATGACTACTCCTCAGGTCTTGGTAACTTCTTCAGCAAGGCCTTCAAGGATCTTGGTGGTAACATCGTAAGCGAACAGCGCTTCCAGACCAACACCACAGACTTCAAGTCCATCCTGACCAACATCAAGGCAGCAAATCCTGATGTTATCTTTGCTCCATCTTCCATCGCCACCGCGCCCCTTATCATCAAGCAGGCTCGTGAGCTTGGAATTACAGCCAAGATCATGGCAGGTGATACTTGGGAAAACTCATCCATCATAGAGAATGCCGGCATAAGTGCCGAAGGCGTTGTCCTTTCCACTTTCTTTGATGACGCTGACCCTGCAACCGCAGAGGCTGAATCCTTCATCAAGGGTTTCAAGCCTTATCTGGTAGCGAACAAGCAGGACGAGATAATCCCTGCTGTTTCAGCCCTTGGCTACGATGCGTACATCACAGCCCTGAAGGCTATCGAAAAGGCCAACTCCACCAAGGGTCCTGCCATTCGTGACGCCCTCGCAGGTGTTTCTGTTGAAGGTGTAACGGGAAAGATAACCTTTGATGCAAATGGTGATGCCGACAAGGATATGGCATTCATCAAGACAGTCAAGGATGGCCAGTTCAAGTTCCTGAAGACCGTAAGTGTCATGTAACCTTCTGATCTAGGTTCTGTCGGGATGGGAAGCCATCCCGACATGTCTTAATCCTGTACTGTATTTTCTAGTAGTGCCTGTAGTTCATGCTTTGTATTGTGGCTTTTGTGTTCGTGTTACAATCTCTGTTTCTTTTCTCGTTTCACATTCCTATATGATCTTTCAGGTTGGTAGTGTAGGACGCAAAGAATTTGGTCACCATGTTTTGCTGCATGTATCTGCTTATGGTCCTTATGTACGTGTTTCTATTATCTCTTGATTGCTCCCTGGGCAAACCCATGCTACTATCACTTTGGCCCTAACCCCATCAAATCTCGAACCGTTCTCCTTTCTGAGAACGCCCAGTTCGGATATGGAGAACTTCTGATGACTATGACAACTATCCTGCAGCACTGCCTGACAGGTATTTCCCTAGGAGGAGCCTATGCCCTGATCGCCATCGGCTACACGCTGGTGTACGGCATCCTGAGGTTGATCAACTTTGCCCATGGAGATATCTTCATGATGGCGGGTTATTTCATGATATTCGCCCTGGCCAGCTTCCCCTGGCCTGTGGCCATCATCATTACCCTGGTTACCACCACGGTAATGGGAATAGGCATAGAGAGGTTTGCCTATAAGCCTCTTCGCAATGCCCCACGCATGTCTATTATGATAAGTGCCATCGGAGTATCGTACCTGTTGCAGAACCTCTCCACCTATCTGTTCACTGCAATTCCCCGTGGCTACCCTGAACTGCCCTATCTCAAGAGGATCTTCCAGATAGGGGAGCTCAGCGCATCTTTTGTCACGATCCTCACCCCTATCCTTACCATTGTCTTGGTTGTTGTCCTTATGATACTGGTCAACAAGACCAAGACCGGCATGGCGATGCGTGCAGTAAGCAAGGACTTTGAGACAGCCAAACTGATGGGTATCAACATCAACCGTATCGTATCGGTTACCTTTGCCATCGGGTCTCTTTTAGCAGGTATCGGATCGATCCTGTATTTCACCGACCGTATGTCGGTGACCCCCTTCTCAGGAACCCTTCCTGGCTTGAAGTGTTTCGTAGCAGCCGTATTCGGTGGCATAGGGAATATCCCTGGGGCTGTGGTGGGAGGCTTTTTCATCGGTATCGTAGAGACCCTTCTCATAGCCCTAGGCTACTCCACCTTCAGTGATGCGTTTACCTTCCTCCTCCTTATCATAATGTTGCTCGTGAAACCGACAGGCCTCTTTGGCGAAAAGAATGTGGAGAAGGTGTAAGTATGAATAATAAAAGAAATACCCTATTGACCACCAGTGTCTTTGCCTTGCTTGTCATATTCCTCTACTGGCTGAGTGCCAACCGCTTGCAGAACGGCATGCTTGTCTCAGTGTTGCAGAAGGGAGTCATCTTCGCCTTGGTTGCAGTCTCCATGAACCTGCTCAATGGCTTTACCGGACTGTTTAGCCTTGGGCAGGCAGGCTTCATGTCCATCGGTGCCTATACCACTGCAATCCTGATCATTCCTGTAACAAGTCTCGACGGTGTCTATTATATGAATGGTGTGCATCCCGGCATCAGGGCTCTGAAGATGGTTGTAGCTGATGCTCCTGCTTTTGTACAGAGTGTCTTCCCGTTTGTAGCTCTGTTGCTCGGCGGCTTGCTCGCCGCAGCCATTGCAGCCATTGTAGGGGTAGCGGTTCTCAGGCTGAAGAGTGACTACCTTGCCATTGCAACGTTGGGACTTTCTGAGATAGTGCGTGCCATCTTTTCCTCCCCCAATTTCGATCAGATTACGAACGGCTCTTACGGTCTGAATAAGATCCCCTCTTTTCCTGAGATGGCTTGGGGTCTCATCCCTTCGTTGGTGACACCCTTTATTGTCGTGGGATTCTGCGTGGGATTTATCCTGCTGCTGATAAACTCCTCCTACGGAAGGGCCTTCAAGGCCATCCGTGAGGATGAGATCGCCGCAGAGGCGATGGGAATTAACCTGTTCAAGCACAAGTCCATGAGCTTTGTGGTCAGTTCCTTCTTCTCTGCTATTGCAGGAGGACTCCTGGCTATGTACATGCGCTCCATTGAAGCCAAGACATTCTCCATTACCATGACGTATGACATCCTGCTTATTGTAGTTATCGGAGGTATCGGAAGCGTTTCTGGCAGCATCATAAGTGCCTTCCTGGTGACCGCGGCAAAGGAGTGGTGGCTCAGGTTCTTTGACCAGCCCCTCTTTATCGGTGACTGGCAGGTTCCCCTGTTCCGCACAGGCTTTAGGATGGTCATATTCTCCATTCTCCTGATGGTGGTAGTGCTTATCTACCGCAAAGGGTTGATGGGCAGTACCGAATTCAGCTGGGATCGTCTCATAGGACGCTTCAGGTGGAAAAAGAAGAGTGAAGGGGGTGCAGCATGAGCAATATCCTCCTGAAGACTGAGCACATAACCATGCAGTTTGGTGGTGTCGTAGCTGTAGATGACCTGAACATAGAGATCCCAGAAGGGAAGATCACAGCCCTTATCGGGCCAAACGGGGCCGGTAAGACCACTGCCTTCAATGTCATAACCGGAGGCTACCAGGCTACCAACGGTAGGGTGACCTTTGATGGTCACATCATTGGGGAGAACTACCCCCGTTCGAAGATGAAGAAGATCTACAACGGGACGTACAAGACCCTGAATGAGCATCAGGTCATCAACACTCCGGATAAGATCACACGACTGGGTATGGCAAGGACGTTTCAGAATATCCGCCTGTTCAAGGACCTGACGGTGTTTGAGAACGTCCTGATCGCCATGCACTGCCACATAAAGGCGGGTATGTTGCGTTCTACCTTCAAGCTGAATGCAACAGAAGAGCTGATGATGAACCAGGAAGCTGACAAGCTTCTTCATACTGTGAATTTGCATATGCACCGTGATGAGAAGGCCTCTTCGCTTCCCTATGGTATGCAGCGCAAGCTTGAGATCGCCAGGGCTCTGGCAACAGGGCCCAAGCTTCTCCTGCTTGACGAACCGGCGGCAGGGATGAACCCCAAGGAGACTGAAGAGCTCGCGCTCTTCATCCAGGAGATCAAGGAGACTTTCTCCTTGACTGTATTCCTCATCGAGCACCATATGAACCTGGTCATGGACATATCGGACAAGATCTATGTGCTCGACTATGGCAAGACCATTGCACAGGGGACAGCAAAAGAGGTTCAGAATGATCCTGCCGTCATCAGGGCATATTTGGGAGTTGAAGAAGCATGAGTCTATTGGAAATACGGGATCTGAAAGTTTGTTATGGAGGTATCGTTGCCCTCAATGGCATCTCCTTCGATGTCAATGAGAGCGAGATAGTCACCCTTATCGGCGCCAACGGCGCAGGTAAGTCCACCACACTGCGTTCCATCATGGGCCTTGTGCCCCTGACGGGTGGCACCATCTTCTACGATGGGGTGAAGATCAACGGTATGGATACCCGAAAGATTGTGGAGATGGGCCTTGTCCTGGTTCCGGAAG
The DNA here is from genome assembly GCA_963662725.2 of uncultured Sphaerochaeta sp. Lineage (GTDB taxonomy): Bacteria > Spirochaetota > Spirochaetia > Sphaerochaetales > Sphaerochaetaceae > Sphaerochaeta. The sequence continues at coordinate 445,301 of CAXXCW010000038.1, read as the reverse complement.
GCAGAAGGGTATTCCCAAACCTGACCACATTGGAGAACCTTAAGATCGGGGGGTACCTGCAGGATAGCAAGAACGAGCAGAAGGCTCTTGAACATGTCTATGAACTGTTCCCCCGCCTGGAGGAGAGACACTGGCAACTGGCAGGGACCCTCTCAGGTGGCGAACAGCAGATGTTGGCAGTGGGGCGCGCCCTTATGGCAAATCCCAAGGTCATCATGATGGATGAGCCCTCCTTGGGTCTTGCCCCCTTGGTGGTGAAGGATATCTTCTCCATCATTCGGAAGATCAATGAGGAGGGCGTTACCGTCCTGCTCATCGAGCAGAACGCCAACGTCGCCCTGAAGACAGCCCACCAGGGCTATGTCATGGAGACAGGCAATATCACCAACCATGGACCAGGGCGTGAGCTTCTGGAGAATGTGGATATCAGAGAAGCTTATCTTGGGAAGACGAAGTAGGGCAAGCAAGAGAGAAGGAAAGAGTTTACATGTATGTGATACAGGAGGGGGAAACCCCTCCTGTACTCAGTTTGCCCAGCGTGGGCAATAACTTGGTGGTGAAAGTCCACTGTGGGTGCGGTACTGCCAAGGGCAGAACCACTAGCTCAAGGCAAGTGCAGACACGCGAGTGTTTGTGCTCTCCTGAGTTTATGACCAGTTCACCAAAATGGGCATAAAAAACTACATCTGGGAGTTTCAAACGCAGTTTTCCAAGGATTTCGAATGAATATATTTGTCCCCTTAGAACTTGTTATCCATGAGGTTAAGTTTGGTCGCAGACCTGAACCTGGTCAGGCTCATGTTGGTCAGCAGCGGTGGCAGTTTCAGTAGTGAGGCGATATCCAGATAGGATTGCGGCACTTCTGTGGGTGTGACGATGCTTTTGGGGAATTTGCCCTGGACCACCGCCCTGGGTTGGGAAATGGCTTTCATTATCTCCTCTGCCGACAAGACGTCCATCCCTTTCTCCTGCATGTAGTACTGCAGATACCTGATGATGCACAAGCTGACATAGCACATGGCGAAGTGTCCCTTGATGTGATCGTCGGTCCAGACAAAGACAGGCCTTGCCTGCAGGTCGGTCTTCAGCACCCTGAAGCTCTCCTCAATCTTCCACTGGCCCCGGTAGATGAGCATGACCTCGTCTGTAGTGAGCTCCAGGCGGTCGGTGACCACCGCATAGAAGCCGTCGAACCTGGCAGCGTCGAGGATCTTCGCCTCGTCTAGGGTGGCCCCGTCGGTGTCCAGGTCCATCTGCAGGTACTGGTTCCCACCCCTTTTCATGGCAGCCTTCAGCTTCCCGGGGTCCTCGAGCTTAGATTTCAGCCTCTCGATCATCCTGTTCCTGTCACCTGCGTCCTTGTCCGCCCGTTTCATCGAATAGGTGACATGGACGTTGGCCTCTATCTTCTCTTTTCTGTATTTGGGGCACCGCCCCCGCTTCTTCTCCAGCTTCCTCTGGGCTTTGAGGACCTCAATCTCCTCAGGGGAAAGCTCGACCTTCGCATTCACCGTCTGTTTCAGGACCTTGGAGGCATAGGTGAGCTGACCGGTCTTGGCATCGAAGCGCTCAACTTCCCAGGGGGTGCCGTCGTTGAGCACAGCATCCCTGAACTCCTGCCTGGACCTCTTGAGGGTATAGCTGATGACGAAATGGTAGCCTCCCCCATGCAGGAACAAGAGGTTGTCATTGGCATTCATACCCCTGTCGGCGACTATGGTTATCCCCTCCAGGCCGTACACTGCCTTGAGCTTGGAGATGGAGTCGACGAGCGTATTCTGGTCCATGGTGTTGCCGGGGAACAGCTCATAGGTGATGGGGATGCCGTTGTTGTCGATCAGCAGGCCCATCACCACCTGCACCTCGTTGTTCTTGTGGTCCTTAGAGAACCCGAAGAGCCTCATCTCGCCCCACTTGGTGCTCTCGAAGGCATAGGTGGTCACATCGAAGCAGGCGATGTCCTCCTTTCTTGTAGTCTTCCTCTTGAAGAAGGAGCACAGGTGCTCCACCAGTGCCACCTTCTGCTCGGAAAGCACATCCAGCACCGAATAGAATACATCCAGGCCAAGGGGTTCAAATCCTGCAAACCTCTGCTGGTCCATGACGCTTGCGCGTATGCTGTCGGGTGAGCAACATCTGTGAGCGACCAGATAGTAGATTGCATCCCTCACATCCTTGGCATTCCTCTTGGTGCAGCTCTTCTCCAAAAATGAATCCAGTCCCATGATCTCCCAGAGCCTGGCGATGATGGCATGGCCGAACAGGAAGGAGGGGGTGACATCCTCTGCGGATGCAATCTCCCTCATGTCGGCCTCGATGAGCAGGGGCCTTTCCGATTCCTTCAGTTCCTTGGTCAGCCTCTTCGCCTCTTCCTTGAGCTTGGCCATGAAGTCAGGGTCCTCAGCAAGGAGGTCGGAATACTTGCCCACGGTCTTGATGATGCGGGTCTTCTTCTTGCCGGTGCCTGGTATCCGGATGTCCTCGCGGAACTGGACGACTCTGTATTTCTCGATGCCTGAGGTGGTGACATACATGGGCCTGCTCTCCTGTTGGGATAACACTACCACGGAAGCAGGAAATATGCAACTGGTTGCTATGCTTCTAAGTGGACAAATATTTAAGAAAAGAAAACCCAGAAAACGGTATCTCCGCTCCTGGGCTCAAGGTTTTGGAAGGGTTTGGCAGTTCTAAGTCATGAAGTCAGGAGGGTAGTCGGATGATCCTATGAGCCAGAGCCTCTTTATAGGTTTAGCACTATAGTTCTGTTCCAATGTTGAAGCTTGGTTAGCGCCGAATCAGAGCTGACTCGTGAATAGTTATAGGGCTAGATTCTGATAATAGTAATTACTATTTACTTTTATCATCATATTAGTAATTGGTGATGCTATATTCTAGCGACACCATCATGGTAGATTCTATTTTTTATGGCAGACAGATTCCTGAATCATAAAGATATATTGCTTTATTGAAATATATTATCTTTATCTACGCCTCTTATTATGATTGTAGACTAATAACTCTTACTGTACATCAGAAACCCTGCTACTTGATAAGCTTCCCGCTCCATAACTGATCCAAGAAATGCTTCCAGGGATAGATGGTTATGCCTTCAAGTGTCCTGGGATGCTCTTCCTGGCAAACAATGCAAAAGCTGGTAAAAATGTTTTCTTCCTTTAAGGCTTGAAGACCTCTGAGATGCTTACTTGAAATTCTTGAAGAAGCTTTTACTTCAATGGCCAGTTCTGTCCCGATGAGGAAATCAACCTCATGATCAGCAGTTGAACGCCAATAGGTCAGTTCTTGACGCTTCTGTTCATATTCAAGATAAGCTCTGAGTTCAATGGCAATGTACTGCTCGAAGAATTCACCGAACTCTGTCATTCCTTCTACAGGGGTAGGTATGTTCCTGAGTGCCCGGGCCACACCAATATCAAAGAAATAGAACTTTGCAGTCTCAATCGCCTTTCGCTTTTTCGTTGCTTTAAATGGGAGAAGCTCGAAGCCGATGAGGGTATCGATGAGGATCTCATACCACTGTTTTACTGCTTGACGCGTAACTCCCACATCGCTGGCCACATTTGAGTAATTAAGCATTTGGGAGTTTGTCATTGCCGCTATTTGCAGGAATCTTGAAAATTGTGGAAGTTTTCTGGTCACTCCCTCAGCTGCTATCTCTTCATTCAGATACACATTCACATAATCACCAAGATCAATCTCTGGCTGGTCTGAACAATACAGGGCGGGCAGTAACCCAGAGGTAAATATGTGATCCAAAGTATAGGAATAATCCTTCAATGAATGAATTTCTGGATAGACAAGGGGATGGAGGAATAGCTGGGACGCCCTTCCTCCGAGTAGATTTACTCCTCCAGAGCGGAGTTTTCTGGCACTTGATCCTGTTAGGAGGAATCGAATATTTCTCTCTTCGATCAGAAGATGCACTTCATCCAGCAGTTCTGGGCATTTCTGTATTTCATCAATGACTATCAGACAATCCTTAAGGCCCCTTACTGCAACCTCGTCGGAGAGCAAGGAAGGATCGGCCAGTACTCGCATACGTAGCCTACCATCTAGGAGGTTCCAGAAGAGGGCAATATCTTCTTGCAGTTCTTCCTTAATATAGGAAGATTTTCCAGTTTGTCTCGGCCCTAAGAGAAAAAGGGATTTTCTTTTGAGATAGTGTTTACCTGGTATTAATCTTGGAATATATTGGTTCATCTGTATCTCCTAATTACTAGTATTATCATAAACGTAATTAGTATGTACAGCGATAGTATGGTTCAAGTTTTATTTCGTGAAACTATCAGATGATCCATGTGATATCTTTATAAGGGTATTCTACAGGTTTCATTGTGGCGTAGGATATAGATGCTATCTGGCTTTACTGTAGGAAATTTCCTTTCATCATGAAAATCCAAACTGTTCAAGGCCATGTCCTTTGCCTAGCAGGTACTCTTCTCACGGAAGACAGTATCCTCAATGAGCAAATATTTTCCTAGATAAAGTAAAATAGGATATCCCAACAGCAGAAGACCTCCCGTAGGAGGCCTCCTGTCATGTATAGCCATATTCTCTCTCTTATCAGTAATCGGGAAGATTGTTAGAAAGGAAGAGTGATATGGGGATATCATACTTCTTCTTGACCTCTTTATCTTGAGCTATACTTTCATACGCAATAGAAACAGCTTTATACCCCTGTTCAAAAGGATTTTGGTCTATCAAGGCCTGAAAAATGTTTTCTCGTACCCCTTGCACCGATTCTTGAAATATCTCAGCTCCGATAAGCTTCAAGTGCTCCTTTTTAGGATTATCCCTAAATGTCTTGTACACACCAGCAGTCGTTCGGGCATTATTGACATAGATACCATGAATATCATCAAACTTTGCAAGGAAATCTTCAAGGGTTTCGAAAATGATCTTCGGATTTACTACTGATTCGTACAGTTCAATGATCTGTATTTCCGGGTTCGATTTTGACATCTGATCAAAAAATCCCCTTACCACCTGTGCATGGTTTGCTGAATCCCTTCTTGTTCCCATGATGATTACTCTTCCAGAGAAGGGAATGACCGATCCCAGGTACTCTGCGGCAAGTCTCCCCATCTGGTAGGGGTTCGTCATAACGGACGAGGTGCGGTCACTGAAAGGGGCATCAGAAGAAACGGTGAATATTTTGATCCCTTTGTTGGTGAACTCTTTCAAGATATCTTGAAAACGAAACTCATCCCAAATGATAGTTATGAGACCATGTATGGTATCCCCATGTTCTTGTAATATAAGTTCCAATACCTCTAGCTGGTTTTGTTGTGTCCCATCAAATGTAAACTCCAATATCTTGAACTGATTTGGAGCTAGTTCAAGTGCTCTTTGTTCTATTCCCTTCCATATGTACTGGTAGAAGTACTTGTCTGTTGTTACTGGTTTTGGAAACAGCACTGCAACCTCGTGCACTTCTTGGATGGTGAGCCCTGTAGCTTCGTAGTTCATATCTTTTGCTGTGTTGATAATCAGTTGCCTTCTTTTTTCGCTGACTCCTTTCTTGGCATACAAAGCCTTATGGACTGTTCCGACAGAAATACCGAGCGATGATGCAATGTCTTGTAATGTTGTTTTTTTTCTCACGGCTATAAATCTCCACCTCTTCCAAGGGTTAGTATAGCGTAATTAGAAAATTAATCAAGAAAATACAAGAAAAAAGGAAAATATTTCGAGAAAATTTTTCTATATATTTATATATTTTAGGAAAAATTAAAGAAAAATAAACCTTGACGAGAGAAAAAATCTGTTTTATAATCGATTTTGGCTCCTAATTCTATGTAAAGGTAGGAATTTAATGAAAAAAGAAATATTTTTCCTTGAAAAAGATTTTCTTTCTGGTTTCTTTGCGATTCTCTTTGGCTTTGGCATGTTGTTGTCTACTGGGACCTCCAAAGGACTATATCCAGCAGGAGTCTTTGCCTTTATTGGTGTATTCGGTTTGATAGTAAGCGTAACTGCCTTCCTTAAAAAACCGAATAATTGGATTGAAAAAATTTCACTGAAGGAAATAGTTCTCATCGCCTTCTTGTTTATTACCCCATTCTTTGCCAAGACAATAGGGTTTTATACAGCTGGTTTTTTTGAAATTGTTGCCATTTCCCTTTTGATTTCCCCTAAGCACAGTAAGAAAAATACCCTAAGCATTTTGGTTTTCTCTCTTGTAGTTACCATTGTTACCTATGGGATATTTACCATGGGATTGAATATTCGTTGCCCCCGAGGAGTTTTGCTCTTCTAGATTATAGTCATTGTAAAGGAGAATTTTTATGAAGAAAAATTGGATTAACCGTATTGCTCTCGTATTGTGTGTTGCCTTGCTAGGCAGTGTGCTCTTTGCTGCGGGACAGGCAGAGAGTGCTAAGAAGTCAGTGGATTCATACCCAACTAAAGAAGTGACCTGCATTGTAATTGCAGCAGCTGGTGGTGGAACCGATGCTATGGCTCGTGCTGTAACTACCCCGCTAGAGAAAATTATGAACAACCCCTTTGTTGTAGTGAACAATGGTAGTGCCGGCGGCTTGATGGCCATGGGTGAAATCAAATCAGCTAAAGCTGATGGGTACACCGTAGGAGTCTTCTCAAACACTGACGTTGCAAACTTCGCGTATACCCAGAAGGATTTGCCTATCAGCACCGATGACTATACCTACATTGCTGGTCTAAACACCACTGGTGATGTTCTGATACTGAAGAAGGGATCCCCCTTCACTTCTACGGAGGAATTTATTGCCTATGCAAAAAAGAATCCAGGTGCCGCTACTATCGGACTCCCTTCTCCAATCCAGGAAATGTCCCTCGGATTGATCAATAAGGCAATGGGAATCAAGGCAACAGGAGTTGTGTATGGTGGTGGAAATAAAGTGTATGCAGACCTTCTCGGTGGACATGTTGAAGCCGGTATCCTTAGTGCAAAGTTCATTCTTCAGGCTGAAGATCAGGATCTGAAAGTGCTTGGATTGCTGTTGAATGAGCGTCTCTCTTCTTTCCCTGATGTCCCAACTTTTACTGAACAGGGATATGGAATTGACAACCCTGCAAGAAGAATGCTGGTCGGTCCCAAGGGAATGGACAAGGCAATTGTGGAGAAACTGGTTGCAAGCCTCAAGGCTGGATATGAAGGTCCCATAGCTGCATCCATCACTGCCATTGGTGAGGTTCCGGCCCTGCTCGTTGGTGAAGAATTGGATACATTCTTGGAAGCTGACTTTGCCATGCGCAAGGACTTCCTCGTTAAATAAGTAGCCTTATAAGGAGGTATGGAGTGGAACTTGTAATGCAAGTGCTGACCAATGTGTTCAGCTTTGATGTACTATTTGTTTGTTTTTTGGGAACATTGGCAGGAATAATCCTTGGCGCCATTCCAGGTATGAATGGGGGGATTGGAATTGCTGTCATGCTACCTTTTACGTACTCCATGTCTCCTGCTTCGGGGCTGTTGTTTCTTGGGGGGATGTATCTGGGCTCTTCCTATGGTGGCTCAATCTCAGGAATCCTGATCAATGTACCGGGAACCGCTGAGGCTGCCTGTACTGCTATGGAAGGCTATCCCATGACACAGAGGGGGGAAGGGAAGAAGGCTCTGTACTATTCGGTAATAGCCAGTGGTTTTGGTAGTCTGATAGGATTGGTGGTGCTGATATTCTTCTCCCCAATTCTTTCTTCCATCTCTGTCAAATTTGGTCCTCCAGAGATGATGTTGCTTGCAATTTGTGGTCTTACCATCGTAGGTAGTCTAACTGGCAAAAATATTGCAAAAGGCATGATCGCTGCTTGTATTGGGCTTTTCTTGGCCATGGTAGGTGTTGATGAGTCTACTGGGTCCTTTCGTTTCACCTTTGGCATGAGGGGCTTGCTTGGCGGTGTGGACCTCATTCCTGCAGTCATCGGACTTTTCGCAATCACCGAGATGGTGAAGCAAGGCTTGGGACTCATTAATGATGAGAAGGATTTGAGTACGATAGAGCTGAAGCCTGCAAGGTTTTCTGCAATTCTCAAGAAGTCTTTTGGCAAATATCTTTCCACTTTGCTTCGTTCTTCCATAGTAGGTACCCTCATAGGGGTCTTACCTGGAACAGGAGGAGCTATCTCCTCATTCCTTGCATATGGCGATGCCAAGAGCAAGGACAAGGACGGTACATTCGGAACGGGTAACCCTGCAGGTATCATCGCTCCTGAAAGTGCCAACAATGCGGCTGTAGGTGGTTCTCTGGTACCCATGCTCTCCTTGGGAATCCCAGGCTCAGCCACTTCAGCAATTATGTTCGGAGCTCTGACTATTCATGGTCTGATTCCAGGACAAAGGCTGTTTATTGACCATGCAGACATAGTCTACACCTTTATGGTCGGTATGTTTATCGTGTCGTTTTTTATGGTTTTAATCGGGATTGTTGGAATCCCCCTCTTTGTGCATATACTCAAGCTGAAACTGAAGTATATTATCCCTGTGGTCATCCTGTTTTCACTGATAGGGGCCTATAGCGTAAACAACTCGATGAATGATGTATTTATCGCAATCGTGTTGGGCGTACTTGGAGTATTGCTTGCAAGGCTTGAGATACCTAATACACCTATAGTCCTAGGTCTTATATTAGGCGATATCATAGAAAGCAATTTCGTCCGGTCTTCAATCATTGTTAAAGCACAAAATCTCAATTTCTTCGGGTATATCTTTAGCCGTCCCATCAGCATAGGCATCATTGTACTGACCGCCTATTTGATTTGGGCAAATATTCGGGTATTGAAGCGAGGTAAAAAAATCCAACAGGCAGCCAATATTAACGTAGATCTACAAGAGGAATAGTAATGAAACCCAACATTGTCTTTATTTTATCCGATCAGCACAACGCTCAAATTTTGGGGAGTGCTGGTGATCCATATGTCCGAACTCCCAATCTTGATAAGCTCTACCAGAGTGGAACCTCATTGGAGAACTGCTACTGTGCATCTCCCTTATGTGTCCCTAGCCGTTCTGCCATGCTCAGTGGGCTTCTCCCTTCCAAGACTGGTGTTTTCAATAATATGCAAGCCTTGCCAACGAATAATGCAACTTTTGTAAATGCACTGACTGTTGGAGGATATGAGACTGTTTTGAGCGGAAGAATGCATTTTGTAGGCTGGGATCAACAACATGGCTATGAAAAGCGTTTTGTGGGTGATCTTACCCCATGTTTTGTTGGAGCTGACAACGAAGAGGAAATCTATGGGGATTTCAAACGTTCTTCGGGGCAGAACATGACATCGATTAGAAAATCAGGAGCTGGTAACTCCGCCGTGTTAGATTATGACAAAGACGTAGCCGACGCAGCATGTACCTATCTTGAGGAAAGGGATGATGAAAGGCCCCTATTCATGACTATCGGATTCTACGGACCTCATTGTCCCTATATTGCTCCCAAAGAATTGTATGACTATTACTATGAGATCCTTCCAGAACTTCCTTTCTTTGATGCTGAAAAGAAACAAGATATGCATCCTGCCATCCAGTCTTGGTATGAAAATCGCAGTATGGATGCCATCACAAAGGACGATGTTCGAAGAATTCGTGCTGCCTACTATGCTATGGTAGAGTATGTTGATGGCCTGGTAGGACAAATAATACAAAAGGCAATAGAGACCTTGGGTGCGGAGAATACACTCTTCATCTATGGCTCAGACCATGGGGATAACATTGGGGAACATGGGCTCTTCTGGAAGACGAATTTCTATGAAGGCTCTTCCCATGTGCCCTTTGTATTTGCGAGGGAAGGCCACATTTCCGCAGGTGGCAAGATCCAAGGTTTGACCAGTCTGCTTGATATTGCCCCTACATTGTTGGAGCTGACGGGTTCACCAGCTCTTCCTGAGTATGATGGCCAGAGTTTGGTTCAATGCATGTTGGGTAAAGAGACAATATCGGAAGATAGGGAAGTGGTGTCCCTTTGTAGTGATATCAAAGGAGATGCTCCAAGTGCAATGATACGCCTTGGTGCGTATAAATTTGTCCAGCATGCAGGGTTCGAAGCTTGCCAACTCTTTGATCTGGAGAAAGACCCTGAGGAAAAGACTGACTTGGGCACTGATCCCTCTTATGCAGGAATTGTTACAGATTTCAAGCTACGTATGAAAAAGTATTGGAATCCTGAGACAGCACAAAGAGATTTGGAAATAAGTAAGACGCATTTTTCTCTGATGAAGCAGTGGTTTGATATAACAAAACCAGAAATTGTTGGGGAATGGCGTGGAGATGTTACAAGAAACTATTTGGCATAAATGCCTGAACAGAGAGAGTGATCCCCGTTGCAGGGTTTTTCCCCCTCGCTGTACGTATCTTGTTTTCTACTAAACAGCTAGCAGGTTTCATTGGGAACTTGTTAAAGGCTTTCAAGCAAGGAGCTTTACATTGAGAATTTCTTCATTGGAAATGAGTCAAGTTTTCTCTGATATTTTGGTTCAGTTTGGGTTTTCTTTTGAGGATGCAAAAGAGAGCGCTGACCTATTTGTCCAGAACAGTTTGGATGGGGTATATTCGCATGGTGTAAATCGTTTCATTCGGGTAATTGATTACTTGAATAAAGGATACATAGATCCCAAGGCAACCCCTTCTGTCGAACAACAATTTGGTTGTATGGAACGTTGGAATGGTAATTTGGGAATGGGAAATCTCAATGCAAAGAAGGCTATGAACCGTGCCATCGAACTTGCAAAGGAGTTTGGTGTTGGCTGCGTAGCTGTCAATAATACCAATCACTGGATGCGTGGAGGCTCGTATGGATGGCAAGCAGCTGATTCTGGTTGCATCGGGATCTGCTTCACGAATACCCAGCCCAATATGCCTGCATGGGGAGCGAAAGACCGAAAGATTGGCAACAATCCTTTTGTAATGGCTATTCCAAGAGGCAATAATGAACATGTTGTTGTTGATTGTGCTATGGCTCAGTATTCCTATGGGAAAATTGAAGAGGCCAAGCTCAAGGGAACTCAGCTTCCCTTCCCCGGAGGATTTGATGAAGAGGGTGCCCTTTCTACAGATCCCAAGGAAATTGAAAAAACTTGGAGAGTACTTCCTATCGGTTACTGGAAGGGAAGTGGCATGTCCATAGCGTTTGATATGATAGCTTCTATGCTGGCAGGAGGTAATTCTGTTGCCAAGATAGGTACTTTAGGCGGGGATGAATTTGCCCTTTCTCAGGTTCTGATAGCTATTGACCCCTTTCGTTTCAGTTCTGTAGAAGCTGGAGAAGCACAAGTGGAAGCAATCCTTGAAGACTTGAAAGCATCATTGCCTGTAGAGGAGGGAAAACCAGTGACCTACCCTGGAGAAAGGACCATTCTCACACGTAAGGAAAACCAAGAACAAGGTATCCCTGTACATGAAGATGTGTGGAGTTCAATTCTCTCTCTTGTAAAAAAAGGAAATATACATGAAAGCAATTAGCATTGGACAGCCAGGGGCAGTTTCTCAAATTGAGCAGCCCGTGGTAGTGGCTAGGGATAACGAAGTTTTGATTCGGGTAAAATCTGTAGGGATTTGTGGTAGTGATATCGGTGCATTCAGGGGTACCAATCAACTGGTTACATATCCTAGAGTCATTGGTCATGAGATTGCCGGTGAAATTGTATCGGTTCCTAAGAATAATCCCAAAAATTTTGCCATTGGGGACCGTGTTGTTGTTGATCCCTATTTGTATTGTGGAAAATGTTATCCTTGTAAGATTGGAAGGACAAATTGTTGTGAAAACCTTAGGGTACTCGGGGTTCATATAGATGGAGGAATGACAGAGTTTTTTGCTCATCCTGCAGATATGCTTATAAAGATTCCTGATAGCATAAGTTGGGAATTTGCTCCCTTATCAGAACCCTTGACCATTGCCTTGCACGGCCTGCACAGGGGAAAACTGACAGAGGGGGAGCATATCGTAATTTTTGGGGCCGGACCCATCGGTATCCTTGCTGCCCTTGGTGCCCTTGAATATGGGGCAATACCAATTGTAGTGGATCCTGTGGTAGCAAGGCTCGAACAAGTCCGAACAATGGGCATCCACTATACAATCAATCCAGTAACTGAGGATTTGGTCGGGAAAGTGACTGAATACACGAATGGACGCCTTGCTGAGTTGGTGATGGAAGCATCAGGGGCTAATGTAGCTATACAGAATACATTCTCAGTTGTGAGCTATGCAGGAAGGATTGTGCTAACTGGTTGGCCAAAGGAAGATACGCTATTGCCTACTGGCCTGATCACAAAAAAAGAGCTTGATATTCGAGGAGCCCGAACGAGTGTGAAAGAGTTTGAAGAGGCCTTGTCTCTGATAGAAACAAATAGAGTTAATGTGGGAGCTTTGCTCACCAAGTCAATTCCTGTTGAAGATGCTCCGAAGGTTATCAATGATATTTCAGAAAATCCAAGTAACTATCTGAAGGTTGTGGTGCTTCTGTAAGGGGCTTTCGTGTATGGTAGAGAAACTCCTTTCTTTGGCTTGTTGCTCAACCATTCTTATGAATGGTTGAGCAACAAAGCCCAATAATTGCAATCAGTGATGGCGTTTTTCCTTTGTTCCCGTGCACATAGCACTACTCGCCGCTGGCCTTGAACGCCCTGACCTTCCGTTCTACGGTCCTGACAACACAGCCAAACTTCAGAGAAGCCCTGAATTTGTTGGTTCTTTGGTCGCTAAACTTTGGGAACCAACCCCATATGTATTTTCTTCGAACACTATCACATATCAATGATAGTTTCTTCAAAGACAGCCTTTAGGACAAAGTCCCTTCCCCTTTCTTAAGGCAATTTCACTTCCCTTTGAGGGTGATAGTTTCACATAGCTCATGTGAAATGTTGTGGTATATGTGTTAAACTGATACTCAATTTGAGTGAAGAGTCTGAAGGAACAAAGAGAATTCTGGACCTTTTGGCTGTACTAGAGACATCGAAGGAAATTCAGTATTTGTCATTGATGAGATTGACCGGAGTCTGTATCCCCAACTTACATGGCACTTTGTGGAGAACTTTCTGAAGCTTGCCAAACAAAGGGGCATTCAACTGATTATCACCACACTTGAGAGTCGTTTGCTGGACTTGGATATATTGCGGTAGGATGAATTTCTCTTTGTCAAGAAGGATTTTATAGGATCGAGTATGATTATTCCTTTTGACAAGTTTAAGGAGCGTTTTGATAAAAGGATTGAAAAGGCATATCTCCATGGCAGGTATGGGGGAGTGTCTCTATTTGAAACAATCTTCATGCCTGTGGAAAGGTAGCTATGCGTGGGGGTAGATGTATGGTTCGACGATATGTGGATCTAGCTTGCGGTAACTGCCAAATGGAAAGATTACACCGTAAGTGAAGGACGCGCGATCGAATAAAAAAATCGGAATGAATCTGTCTTGAAACCGGCGGGACCCACTCCTATAAAAAGTGCTTTTCAACATCTTATTTGTTTAACAATCAAACCCAACACAAAGCTCATCTTGCCGTCAATGCTTGGCAGACTCTTGGAAGTATCATCTCTTTTTCAGGTATCCGATAGTATCCGGTTCTGAATTTCTCTTAAAATAGAAACAGCCGCTGATCGCTCAGCGGCTGTCTAGAGGTGCCAATCGGACTCGAACCGATGTATGAAGGTTTTGCAGACCTTTCCCTAACCACTTGGGTATGGCACCATGTTTAGGACAATGTTGACCATACCAGTTTTCTCAATGATAATCAAGAGACAATTCTCGAAGTCTTGCAAAGGAGGTTTCCCATGTCGAAGAAATTCTTTCCGCTGTTGCTTGTGTGTGTGCTTGTCGGAGGCTCTGCCTTTGCAGCTATGCCGGAGAGCTGGATCAACAACTCCATTACCTATACTTGGCCACATAACTCAGAAATTACTCTGAGTAGTGGAAGTCACGAAACCGTTGGGTACAATTTCTCCTGGTTTGCCTTTCCTGGAAGTTCCAATATTGGGGTGGCATCACATTTGGGGGTATCCGTCTCCCTTGATGCCAATCCTGCCTTCACGGGTATGCATGCATTTATGGGCCCCGCTTTCAATACTGTCCTCTCTGGTGGGGTTATAGGGTACGCTGCGATAGGTCCTTCCTATAACCTTATGGGCTATGACGTACCAACAAGTCATATTGGGCAACAGCTTGGAATCGGGGTGGATGTTGGTGCCCGTTTTGCACTTGCAGGCAGTGAGCGTTGGGATTTGGGCTTCATCGCAGGTGCCTTTGGTGACATTACCCTCCTGTATCTGGTCAACTCAGTTCGTCAACAGGGTTTTTCAGCCAATATTTCAGCCTATTTTGGCTTTTCATTTGGTTCTGCACTGGCTTTCCCAGGATATGGTATGTATCCCCCAGTCGTGTATTATTTCTGATTCCAAGCTAATCGGCCCGTTTGCTCCTCTTTCTGTATGAGAGAGGAGTTTTTGCATTGACATATGAATGTTTATGATTGTATTATGCTTATAGAAGCTATAAGTGTTCAAAAACATTCATGGAGAAGCACATGTCAACCATTCCAGCAGGCAGACATCAGTACATCCTTTCCCTGATCGAGGAGAGTGGGACAGTCAATGTCGGCGAGCTTGCAGAAGTCCTTTCGGTAAGTGAGCTTACCATCAGACGTGATTTGGATCAGCTGGCAAAGAAAGGTTTGGTTGAACGAACCCACGGTGGTGCTACTGCTCGGAGAAACCTTCCCATTGAACCCGATTACCTCCAGAAAGCTTCAGATTTTCCCCTTGAGAAGGCATCAATAGGTCGTGTTGTCGCCTCCATGGTGGAGGAGGGGGATACCCTCTACATCAACAGCGGATCCACAACACTGGAAGTCATCCGTTCTGTTGCCTCCCTAGGAAAGAAACTGACCATCGTGACCAACAATATAGATGCCCCCTGGATCTGTAAGGATGCAGAGCATGTCCGACTCATCTTGGCAGGAGGTGTCTACCGCCCCCGTTCCCATTCTGTCTCGGGTTCGCTCTCTTCGCTGCTGGTCTCAGAGGTATATGCCAACAAGGCAATCATCGGAGTTGATGGATTCTCTCCCACAGCAGGGCTCACTACCCCTATCCTGGAGGAGGCCGAGACCACCCGGGCCATGATAGAGCATACGGTGGGAAAGGTCATCGTGGTGGCTGCAAGCAACAAGATAGGGGTGGTCTCCAACTTCAAGACTACTTCGCTGGACCGTGTCGATGTGCTGGTGACAGACAAGAAGGGCGGACAGCTTTTACAGCAGATGGAAAAACCTGAGGGTTTGACGATAGTGATAGCAGATGTAGAGGAGTAGGAGGAACATATGAAATTTATGGATGAGTACGCAGAACAGTATGCCGATTGCGCATGGGTAGGATTTCCTGAACTTGAGAAGTTTATGGAAGAGGCTTTGATCCACTCTGGAATTCCGGCTGCGGATGCAAAGATCATCGGGGATGTCCTGATCCAGAGTGACAAGCGTGGTATCGACAGCCATGGTATCGGGCGCCTGAAGCCAATCTATATCGACCGCATCGATATCGGCATCATGAACCCCATCACTAAGATTGACGTGATAAAGGACAGTGAAGCTACAGCAGTCCTTGACGCCAACAATGGCATGGGACATGTTGTAGGACACAAGGCAATGGAGATGGCCATCGAAAAGGCGAAGAAGTACGGTGTAGGTATGGTTGCGGTACGCAACTCCAACCACTACGGTATTGCCGGGTACTTTGCAACCATGGCAACAGATGCCGGTATGATCGGGGTCACCGGAACCAATGCCAGGCCCTCCATCGCCCCCACCTTCGGTGTGGAGAACATGCTGGGGACCAACCCCCTTACCTTTGGCCTTCCCACTGATGAGGAGTTCCCCTTTGTACTCGACTGTGCAACCAGTGTAAGCCAGAGAGGAAAGATCGAGGTATATGGACGAGCTGGAAAGGACCTTCCTGCTGGTTGGGTCCTCGACAACGAAGGCAAGACCAGAACCGATACACAGCAGGTGCTCAAGGACCTTACCACCGGTAAGGCAGCCCTTACTCCCCTTGGTGGTATCGGGGACGTTACTGGAGGCTACAAGGGCTTTGGCTATGCGACTGTGGTGGAGATCCTCTCCGCTGCCTTGCAGGATGGTGCTTGGATGAAGGCCCTCAATGGTTTTGATGACGACCATAATCCGATCCCATATCCTCTTGGGCACTTCTTCATCGCCATAGATCCTGAGCACTTCATGGGCCTTGAGACATTCAAGCGTATTGCCGGAACCATCTGTCGTGAACTGAGAGCAAGCAAGAAGGCTCCTGGTGAGGATTATATTTTCACTGCTGGTGAGAAGGAGTACCTTGCATGGCAGTTCCGCAAGGAACATGGCTGTCCTGTACCCCCATCCCTGCAGAAGGTAATGGTTACCCTTCGTGACCGCTACAAGATGGACTACAAGTGGGATTTTGAAAACAAATAATAGGATGAACGAATAAGGAGAATCAATGAAAAACCAAGATGAATTGAAGAGAAGGGCGTTGGAATACCACTGCCTTGATGGAGTTCCAGGCAAGGTGTCGGTAGTTCCGTCAAAACCTTGTCAGACCGCTGATGATCTGGGCCTTGCCTACACCCCTGGTGTGGCAAAGGCAGTGCTTGCAATTGAAGAGAATCCAGAGGATGCGTACAAGTATACCTCCAAGGGTAACCTTGTGGCTGTCATATCCAACGGTACCGCTATCCTCGGTCTTGGAGACCGTGGCGCTCTTGCCAGCAAGCCAGTCATGGAAGGTAAGGGTGTCCTGTTCAAGAGATTTGCTGACATTGATGTGTTTGACCTTGAGCTGGACGAAAAGGATCCGGACAAGATCATAGCCATCGTTAAAGCCCTGAGTCCTACCTTCGGTGGTGTGAACCTTGAAGATATCAAGGGCCCTGAATGCTTTAGGATCGAGCAGGAGCTTATCAAGAGCTGTAACATCCCCATATTCCACGACGACCAGCACGGAACCGCCATCATCGCCACTGCAGGGCTGATGAACTCCTGTGAGCTTGTCGACAAGAAGATGGAAGACATCAAGATTGTGATCAACGGTGCAGGGGCAGCTGGTATCTCTTGTGCAAAGATGTTTGTTGCCGCAGGTGCCAGATATGAGAACATCATCATGTGCGACAGCAAGGGTGTTATCTACAAGGGCAGAACAGCTGGAATGACCAGCGAGAAAGAGGAGTTTGCAACCGACAGCAAGGCACGTACCCTTGCAGAGGCACTGGTCAATGCCGATGTCCTGATGGGTCTCTCCGTAGCAGACTGTGTGACACCAGAAATGTTGCTGTCCATGGACAGGGACCCTGTGGTCTTTGCCATGTCCAATCCCAATCCTGAGATCGACTACGAGTTGGCCATGTCAACCAGAAGCGACCTCATCATGGCGACTGGAAGAAGTGACTATCCCAACCAGATCAACAACGTTCTCGGTTTCCCCTTCATTTTCCGTGGTGCTCTGGACGTCCGCTCAACCATCATCAGTGAAGGTATGAAGATGGCAGCTGCCAAGGCACTAGCCAAGCTGGCTAAGGAACCTGTTCCTGAGTCAGTTGCCAAGGCGTATGGTGGGGTGAAGTTCAGTTTCGGGCGGAACTACATCGTTCCCAAGCCCTTTGACCCAAGGGTAATCGAGTATGAGGCTGTTGCTGTTGCAAAGGCCGCATGCGAAGAGGGCCTGGCTGCGAAACCCATTACAGACTGGGAGGCCTATAGGCTTTCCTTGGTCAAGAGAATGGCGAAGTACTGGGACTGAGGTTTTATAAGAGATTAGGTATTTGGCCGTCTGGGAACAGGCGGCCAAACTTGTGTTGGGGCAAAGATGATATTGTAAGCAGTTTTCTAACCTTAAGGTCCCGCGCACCTATTGGTTTGGTAAAAATGATGCAAGAGTTTCAGGTAATCTTGCCATATGTATATTCGAGTGATTGGATGTCATACACTGATACATGTATGCATCTGAATTTTTCTGGATAGAAAATAGCAACATTAGATCCACCTTCATTCATCACACTTCGATACTCGAAACCGGCATATCCAAGACTTTTTATATAATCACAAAGGTACTGTGTTGGTAGATAATCCAGTGGGCTGTCGTGTCTTCTCATCGGTTTTGCAACTTCATCGCTTAGTCGTTTGAAATTTGATACATTTACAGCAAGTTGGGTAATATCACTTCCGAGAAAAGGACTAATCTCAGAGAGTAGGGCGATATTGACTACTTCAACATCCACAACAGCCTCAAATTGAGCAATTGAAACATAGTCGTATTCACCAACCCTGGCTTCATGCAGAGTTGTTTCTTCTGAATCTGAAAGATACAAACAACTGATACCCTCAGAATTTGCCCTACCTGAGGATGCCTTCTCTTTAGGGGGTGCCCCCATCTTATCTAAGGGAAACCCTTTAGCAGAAGGTGCGATACGAGCTCTATAAAAGATTGATCCTTTCTTATAGGTCCTTTTTACCAGCTCGAGAAATGGTTGCATCACACTATCATTGATACCGTATGAGAAGAACCTATTTTGAAACTTAATTGCTTCAACAAAAGCATCCCATGTAGAACTTCCAACGATGGAATTCTGTTGAAGATACGATTCATCATCTTTCTCAAGTATGCCAACCTTAGTTGTTATTATTTGAGCTCTAGCGTCACTAGGGTCAGGATACAGTGCATGGAGAAATTGAGAAATTTGTTCTGAATCTAGTTTAAAAATACTCCATTCATTACAAAGATGGTTTTCTATATGCTCAAGTAGGTTTTTGGAATATCCTTCAATAAGGTTGTCTTCAGGCGTATATATATCAAGTAGAGTCTCAAAATAGTTTCTTAAAACACATTCTGGCCCTAAGGGTTGTATGAATACAGCTTTGGATCCACAGATATCACAATTACCCTTAATCTGCTGCTTCTGAATTACTCTCTGCATGTCTTGAGTTCGAAAGCATTTTTCACAGCAGTTCATGCATGATTCTCCTTTCTTGACATATATGTAGACATCAATTCCAGATGATGCATAATCGAGAGTTTTTTTACTATTCCCAATCCTTGATAGGTGCCTTCCTTGTGATGTGTTAGGAGCGTTTTCAGGCCAATAGTCATTTCTATATCATTAACCGCTACCCATTCAGCCAATTTGTGCACCGCTTCAAAGAATTTACCCGGTGTATCCTGAATATCTTCTATTGAGTCAGATACGAAGTGATGGATTCGTAACTTGTCGGCATCAGCAAAATATACAAGATGGATGGCAGCGGCATATGGAGCAAAACCCCCTACACTAAATTCATCCCCGATGATTGAGTAATCAGCAAATCCTACATACCCTTCTTTTTTATAAAATAGTTGGGTATCTGAAAAAAACTCATCTTCAACGTTACTGTAATCAGCATTCCTTTTCTGTTTTTTGAATTGGTCTTGCAGGATTATTTTAGGTCCTTGTATAGTACGTCGAAACGTTCCCTGATCGGGTACAAGAACATATCTTGAGGAATCGAGTACAAACTCATCCATGTAGAGATCTAAAGCATCCCTGTCATGGATAATAAGCATTAAGGATGTACGATCGAACCCGTCCTTTTCCCATTCAGAAAGATACTCTCTGCCTTTTCCATCCCATATGAGTACCTTTTGGACAAACTCACTGGACATCACTTGGTCAAATCTTTCTGAAAGTGGGCTCGCTCTGCCTGCAGTCCTTTCCAGTATGAAAGAGCCAACAGAAGGATTGCATATGACCGCAATGGGGTGCTTTGCTTCTATGAAAGCTTCAATGGTAAGGACAAGAGTTGGTGT
This sequence comes from uncultured Sphaerochaeta sp., assembly GCA_963662725.2. Lineage (GTDB taxonomy): Bacteria > Spirochaetota > Spirochaetia > Sphaerochaetales > Sphaerochaetaceae > Sphaerochaeta. Next base: position 425,495 of record CAXXCW010000038.1, on the reverse strand, counting down.
AAGCTTGATTGGTTCAATCAAGGGTAGGATTTCTTTGCCTAGCTTGTGTTGTTCTAAAAGTTCACGCAAAGCTATCAACTCAAACTGTCTAGCTCGTAAATAGGGGATATACACTGTTTCAACCTCCGTACTGTTGTCTGAGAAAGGTCTGCAACTTCTTCTCTTCAGTATTGTTGTATTGGGAAAAATATCGTAGGGACCGTATCGAATAGGGAACCTCGAGGCAATGATCCTCAGTGAGGGTGTTTCGTCTTTTCAACTCTTTGAGAACCATAGGATAGAGTACATCCATAGCAATGGTACTGAAACTCTCTAAACATGCACGATACTGAAATACAGGAGGGACTTGAGGTAGTAATCCATTTTGTTGCAGAAGAATCTGTTCATACTCTCCCTTTCTCAGTACTTGGAAGAGTATTCGGTGGGAAAGATAGCCTCGCTCTTCCAATGGTTCTTTTCGTATGCTCAGTGTATTACGCTTGGTAAGAACTGAAACACCGACAGGGCTGTCCTGTAAAATAGTCAGAACACGTGAAACCTTATCTTCAGAAGTGACGACACATACATGAGAGAATGCCTTGTAGTAATCAGCTAGCTGTGTCTTGAGCCTAGAGAAATCATCGAGCTCGCTCTTGATTTCATACACCACAGCCTTTCCATTGATTAGGATGAAATCAGCAATGGATTTGCCAATGGGAATTTGCATTAGAGCAGTAGTTGTCTTTGTTGAGTGCTTACCAAATAGAAGTTTGTTCAGCAATATGTTCTGGTAAACATACTCATTTCGGTAGTTCTTGGTCATGAATTGGTAGAGCTCAGTGAGCACCTCTTGGTTCTCCAAGAGCTCAGGAGAAGGGATATGCTCTCTGATAACTGGATCATAGGAAGAGAGATTCTGCTGGGAGACTAAGGAGGCTAGGGTGCTTTTAGTAAATAGCGTATTCAGCGATTTCATTTGTTCCCTCCTCTTTTTTATCATATCACCAAACTGTAATTTTCCATACCTCTATATAGATTGGGTTCAAGTCAAATCGCTTCAGAACGAGAAAAGCTAACAGGGCATATGATTCTATGGCAAGGGGGCCTTTTCAGATGTATTTCGGATTGTAATACTACATGAGGTTTTGCTCGTGAAAAGGAGAATTACCTTGGCTATTGAGGAGTCTAAGTTGTCAGGTTTAAGATGATTGAGTATATCCCGGAAAAGAATCAAAAAAAGCGGCGGGAGTGCTCCCGCCATTGGTGGGACCTTGACCCTCAATGGCCAGAGCCGTGTCAGAGCTAAGCTGACTTGTTTATAAGATACCTTCGAATATTGGATAATACAAGAGCCTATGCTATCTAAATGCCAAAAGTAAGTCTTTATGCTACATATATGTCAAACAAGGGTGGTCTTTTTTCTCTACTGTTTTGGGTTATCTCAGCCATAAAAGACCTCCTTAAATCTGTTTGAAAGCGACTTGAAACGCACTCAAACACATCAAGGAGGTTATAATTTTCTGGTAGTCAGGATCCTATCGAATTTCTTTTGTCTATCTAACTTGCTTTCCTTGGTTCAGACTTCTGTCTTGTTAGACTATCTTCAACAGCTCTTTCAACTGGTCCTTTGCCTGATCCAGGATACCATTGTACTGCTCATCCAGCTGGGCAAGATTCTTGTCCAACAGCTTCATGAACTCAGGGTCCTGCTCGGGTCTCAGGACGAAGTTGGGACCATACTGCTGGCGCAGCTGTGCCTGCTTCTGCTCAAGATGGGGTCCGAACTGCTGCTTCATCCGTTCGATCAAATCCTCTTGGTTGGTGAGGTACTGGGTAAAGAACTCTTCAATCTGAGACAGCAAGCTTGTGATCTGCTCGTCACCTTCAGCTATTATCGTTCCCAAGGCAATATAATGAGGGAAAGATTCCTTGAAAAGGGGAGTCCTGGGTAGCGCTAGGTTGGACAGCAAGGTCAGTGCCATACCCTCCCGTATGATCGGCTTCTCATCTTCGGGATACGCATCGAATTTCTTCTGGGTGTCATCTTTGGATACATCGATATCCATCAGGAAGTTTGCAGCTATCTGCCTTCCTTCCTTTATCTTCATATCACGTCGAATCTTTACAGGGTCGGCTTCCAAAGATGCAGTCTTTTCCAAGGCTAGTTCCCAAGCTGATTTTATAATGGCCATAGTGTACTCCTTCAAACATTTACTAAGATAGCCAACTTCTCTCTCTTGGACAAGTCCGGCAATGGTGATACTCTCAATCCATGCTGACGGAACACACAATAATATATGCTTTTGATCTTTTCGGTACCTTTATCTTCGCCTTGACAGGCGCAGTCAAAGGTGTTCGCGTCAAACTTGACATCCTGGGGGTCATCGTCTTTGCCTGCACTGTAGGTTGTGGCGGAGGAATTTTCAGGGATATGGTGATAGGAGCCACTCCAGTTGCCGCCCTGACCAACAGTTCGTATATTATACTGTGTGTAGCAACCGGGCTTGCAGTATTCTTTCTTGCCCCCAAGTTCGTAGGCAGGTGGAGGGTCATCCTCTTCTCTGATGCCTTGGGCCTGGGAGTCTTCACTGCCATCGGCGTTGCCAAAGGCGCCATGTATGGCATAGGGCCTGTTGGTCAGCTGCTCTGTGGTGTCTTTTCCGCAGTAGGGGGAGGAATGGTCAGGGATATGATGAGCCGTTCTGTTCCGACAGTCCTCACCAGCGACTTCTATGCAACAGCCTCCTTGTTGGGAGGTATCGTCTACTTGCTGTTGGAGATGACGGCCCTGGGAGTGCTTCCTAAGTTTTTAATCACCACCGTGGTGGTCTTCATAATTCGTCTGGTTGCCATCAGGTACAACTTCCATCTGCCTGTGGCGAAGACAGCATTGCCGGTGGAAGACCATCTGAGCATGCACCGATAAGGAACTATCATGAATTCACAGCCCGTATATTATGAGCAGCCCTACCTCAAGAGTCTCGAAGCCACTGTCATCGCCATCACCGATGAAGGAGTCCTGTTGGACAGGACCATCTGCTATCCCGAAGGGGGAGGCCAGAGTGGTGACAAAGGATTCATCGGAGGGTGTACGCTCCTTGATACCATACATGGCAACGGAGACGAGATACTGCACAAGGTGGAGAGTCCTACCTTCGCGGTAGGGGACACTGTCCTGATCGAACTGGACTGGGATCACCGCTACCACTACATGCAGATGCACACTGCCCAGCATGTGGCCAGTGGCATAATGCACTCCCGTTTCACCATTGGGACGGTGAGTGTCCACCAGGGGGAGAAAATCCTCACCATAGAGACCGACCAGGATGAAATACCGTATCTTACCTGTATGGCCATCGAAGACCTGGTGAACCAGAGTGTCCGGGAGGGTCATCCTCTCCGCTATGAGGTCGAGTCCCAAAAGGATGCCCAGAAACTACCCTTGAGGCGTTCCATCAAGGTCGCCTCCGATACTATCCGCCTGGTCATAGTCGAAGATGTGGATGTTGCCGCCTGCGGCGGTCTGCACCTGGCAAACACAAGTGAAGTGGTCCTGTTCCAGTATGAAGGGCAGGAGAAACTCCGTGGGCACATTCGCCTTATCTTCTCTGTCGGGAATGAGGCACTATCGAGAATTAGGGAAAACAGGACTATAGTTGACCAGCTCTGTACGCTTCACTCCGCCCAGAGGGAAAATCTCCTTGAGGTTGAGACCTCATTCATGGAACAGGTATCCCGCGACAGGTACCTGCTGGGAAAGAAGGCAGAGAGGATAGCCTCACTGGTTTTGGACAGCCTTGTTGCGCAAGCTACCTTGGTCAAGGATGTTCCCTTCGTACTGTGGGAAGTTGAAGAGGACATCGACATGAAGCAGGTAGCTTCAGCCTTTTCCCATGTGGATGAGCTCGCCCTCTGTGCGGCAAAAGTGGAAAACGGCAAGCTGCTCTGGCTGGTAGGCCTTGCAGGCAAAGCCTCCACCCTGTTGGATTTCAACGCTTCTCGCAAGCGTCTGCTCGATCCTATCTCTGGAAAGGGAGGGGGAAAAGGTTCCCTCTTCCAGGGTGTTGGTACTGGTATGCCGGAAACCCTGTTTTCCGCGTTTACCAAGGCACTTTATGAAACTGCTTGACCGAATAAAAGCCCTCTTTGCAAAAGAGAGTTACCTGCTTGAAGATGGGACGCTCAATATAAAACGACTCTTGCGGAGAACCCTTGCCGCCACCGTATCAATCCTTGCACTCTACCTGCTGGTCATGAGGTTGTTGGCCCTCACCAATATTGGAAAATCTGAGGTATGGAAGCAGTTCATCCTTGATTTTGGTGTGCGTGGGGTCGCCCTGTATGTCTACTTGGTAGACCTGTTGGTGTTGCCCCTCTCCGTTGACTTCATCTGGCCGTTTGTCATGGCTTGGCATCCGCTAGAGGCAATCTTCGTCATGGGGACAAGCTCTGTGGCAGGGGCCTTGAGTGCCTATCTGATCGGTCGTCTGGTGGGATTCATCCCACCCATCAAACGATGGGTGCTCAAGTACTCCGGCACCCATACCGAAGAGCTCATCAACAAGTATGGTGTGTGGGCCATAGTCATTAGCGGTCTTACTCCGCTTCCGTTCTCCACCATCTGCACCGTAGCGGGAGTGGTGAAGATCAATCCCTATCTGTTCTTATTGGGCAGTCTGATACGTTACCTCAGGATGGCCATATACTACATCATATTTGCCGGAATAATCACTATCGGCTAAGAGCGGATTTCACTTCATCAATAACCATTCTCGTCCTCGCGGGTGCATCGCCCACATACTCCTCTGCATTGAGGGAGGCGAGTACTTCCTCCTTGTGCATGAAGGAGAGGACTGTCTTGTCACTGCTGAGCATCGTGGCTAGGGTATTGGCCTCTCCCTGTTGCACCTCACTCCATGCCCTGAGGCTGTAGTGACGGATGAGCTCATGCATCTCCTGGCGGTTGGCACCACGTCTGCCCAACTCCATAAGCAGGCGTTCGCTTGCTGCAAAGAGGCCATAGGTGGCAAGGTTTCTCCTTACCCCACTTTCGTGGATCTGCATACCCTTCACCACTTTTGTCATGGTGCTTACTATCTCGTCAGTTGCCAAGAAAGACTCAGGTAGGGTGACGCGCCTGTTTGCACTGTCATCGAGTGTCCTTTCCAACATGGTGGAAGCGGCATTCTGCCAGAGCACCTCGCTTTGGGCGGATACGAAGCGACAGAGGCTGTCCACCTTCTCGCAGTTGATGGGATTGCGCTTGAATGGCATCGCAGACGATCCCACCTGTTTGGCCCCAAAGGGTTCGCTCCACTCCCCGATGGGAGGGCTTTGCAGGAGCCTGAAGTCCTGGGCGAACTTGTACAGAGTACAGCAGAGTCCTGATAGGGCTGTTGCGATTCTCCAATCCTGCTTTCGGGGATAGACCTGGGTAGCGGCGGTGAAACTCTTCAGGCCAAGGCTGTCCATTACCTCAGTTTCAAGCTCAAAGGCGGACATTCCCCGTCCTTTAAGCAGTTCTGTATAGCTGGCGCTGGTTCCTACTGCTCCTTTGATGCCTTTTCCCCTGATATTCTCAGAGACGTGTTCAAGTGCCATCAGGTCCTCTGCGAGGTCCTGGGCACTCTGGGCGAAGCGATAGCCAACGGTGGTGGGTTCAGCGGGTTGTATATGGGTAAAAGCCATGCAAGGCATATCGGCATAGGTTTCCATCTTTTCGAGGAAGGCCGAAAGCAAAGTCTTTGTCTGCTCAATGATACGATGTGTGGCTCGTTTCAGGCGCAGGGCATCCATGTTGTCCAGGACATCCATGCTGGTTGCCCCGAGGTGGATGATGCTCCCCCCTACGGGACACTGCTCGGCATAGCACTTGATTTCGGCCATTAGATCATGATGGATCTCAGCCTCTATGGCTGAAGAGCGCTCGATGTCGATGTCGTCCTTGTGCGCTATAAGCTCGGTGAGCTGTTCGTCTGTCACCAGACCTGCCTTGCTCTGGGCTGTGGCCAAGGCTATCCATATCTGCCGTAGGAGGCGGCGTTTTTCCACTTCGCTGAAAAGACTCTTCATCTCAGGGCTGCCATAGCGCCAGGTGAAGGGGGAAATGTAGGTTTCATGGGTATAGCTGCTCATTGGTGCCTCGCTTTACCCATGAATGTACCCTGCATTGCATTCTAGGTCAATAAGGACTAATTCTCGTACCTGATGCTCTCCCAAGCCTTGTTGTACATATCAAGGTTGGCACCCAGGTCATCTTTCAGCTCATAGTTCTTCAGCATCTCCACCGTATAGAACGGCTTGGTGGTGGTGAACTGTTCAGCTGCAGTGTTGACTGATGAGGGGAAGTGGAACCGGTCCAGAAACTGGGCATAGTTCTCCGGCTGGTGGATGAAGTTTATGAAGAGCAGGGCAAGGTCATAGTTGCGCGCGCCCTTGGGGATGCACATCGAGTCGATGTACATCGGGCCTCCATCGGCGGGAAGGAAGAAGTCGACATTGTCCCATTTTTCTTCAGGAAGTTCTTCGAAAATGGCCTCAGCATATCCGTGCGCTACCCAGTACTCTCCTGAGGCAAAGCCTTTGGCGAACCCCTCAGCATCGAACTTGACGAGGTTTGGCTTCCATTTGGTGTTGACGAGGACCCTTGCCTCTTCAAGCTCCTTGGCATTGGTGGTGTTCACCGAATACCCCAGGTAGGCCAAAGCATCACCAAGTACCTCGCGCATGTCATCCATCATGACCATGCGGTCGGCAAACTGCTTGTTGGCGAATATGTTCCAGGTCTTCTCATACTCCTTGACCATCTTGGTGTTTACGGCGATACCTGATGCTCCCAGGTAGTAGGGTACTGAGTACTCCATCTTGGGGTCGTAGGTAGCCTTTTCTCTGGCCAGGGGCGAGATGTATTGCAAGTTAGGGATCTTTGCAGTATCAATTTTTTCCAGCATCTTCTCATGCATCATGATGGAGACATAGTCCCCTGAAGGGAAGATGATGTCATAGCCTGCGTTGCCGCTGGCCTTGAGCTTTGCGAACATCTCCTCGTTGGAGGCGAAGTAGTCGAGGATCACATCAACACCATATTCCTTCTCGAACGCTTCGATGACGGAGTCTGGGGTATAGTAGGACCAGTTGTAGACATAGAGCTTCTTGCTGGCAGTGGTGTTTTTCTCGTTGGTTTCAGCTTTGCTGCATCCGGTGAAAAGAAAGACGGTAAGGGCGAATAGCACGAATACGAATGAAAGGAGTTTGTTGGTAGGTCTGCTCATAGCAAAACCTCCTCTACCATGGATTCTGCCCGTCCAGGACAGCATACGCCATACCCTGGATCGGTGGTTAGGAAAGAGGCCTTGTGATCAAGGCACGGCACAACTGTGTTTAGGCTGGAGTGGAAAGGAGAAGGGTGTATTTGCTGATTTGCATGGACATTGGTCATCTCCCTCCATGTTTCGAAATGTAGCCCCATAATTGGATATTTCTTCCTGTGAGTCAATACTATGAAAGACTAAAAAGGGAAAAAAAGGGACAACTTTTTCAAATAACCCCAATCCCTTTGCTTGCATATAGTTGCTCAAACAGTTCCAGAGGCTTCTCTCATCCTTTGTGCACTCAGCTTGAGGGTGAGGAGCGTATTGCTTGAAAGCTTGTCCAAGTCATCGTCGGTAAGGCCCTTGCCACTGGTGGCATTTGCCTTGTTGAGGATGGTGAAGATGCAAAAGTTTGTGTACAGAGAGGTACGATCGTTTGCCTCTGCATATTCCTTGATCTTCGCATTTTTGAATATGCTAGGGTCCAGTTCCAGGCTGGATGCGATATCATCCATATCCAGATGCAGGGCTGTGAGGATCTCTTTATCCTTAAGAAAGGAGCAGAGGTACGCATAGTTTTCCAAGAGGATTGGCTTGAACAGATCCAACTGCAGCTGGGGAAGGTTTGTACCCATGTAGATATTCAAGACACTGTTTCTCGTGGAGCAGGTCTGGGATATCTCAGTTGCAATGTCTGAAAGCAAATCACTGTACTTGGCAATGGTCTTTTCCTTGTTCATGGCTAGCCTCTCTCCTTACAAGATAGTGATGCGACGGCCTAAAGGCAATGCACGATACAGGCAGTGGAAAGTGGAGGATGTGCATATGGGCCTTTATGATAAACCAATAGATGCAACAATGATCGATCACTCTTCTCAGATTCCCCTATTCCGTATATCCTACAGCCTATGTCTGACCATACTGATCGAAACCAGATTATAGCACGTATGCAGATCATCACAGCCATGGTTGCTTTCGGCACCATCGGGGTGTTTGTCAGGTACATACCCTTGGCATCAGAAGAGATAGCATTATGGCGAGGCTCCATTGCCTTCTTGGTCCTCTCCCTCTTCATGCTTGCAAGTGGAAGATTGTCCGGCCTGTCGAAATACAGGACCAAGCTGGGAAAGCTCTTCTTTGCAGGAGCTGCCATGGGATTCAATTGGATCTTGCTGTTTGAAGCCTACAGGTACACTAGTGTGGCTCTGTCGACGCTGAGCTATTACTTTGCCCCGACCATTATGGTAGTCGGTAGCTTCCTTGTTTTTCGAGAACAGCTCACTGCTAAACAGATTCTCTGTTTCACGATATCAACAGCAGGTCTGGTCATGATCATCGGCGTATCGGGAGGAGGATCAAACGACCTGATCGGCATACTTTTTGGTCTTGGGGCTGCAGTGCTCTATGCCTTGGTGATCCTGACCAACAAGGCAACAGGGACGATCGACGGCCTGACCAGGACATGGATCCAATTTGCTGCTGCCATCATCGTACTGCTGCCGTACACCTATCTGACAGGTGGCTTTCATGTCCTGAGCTTAGATCGAACAGGCTTGTTGAATCTCCTTATTTTGGGAGTTGTACATACTGGGGTGATGTATTATCTCTACTTCTCAGCCCTGGGCCACCTGAAAGGTCAGCAGGTAGCGATTCTGAGCTATGTGGACCCTATAGTCGCAGTAATACTCTCTGTTGCAATTCTCCATGAGACTATCACCACTCTTCAGCTTGCAGGAGGCTTGATGATCCTAGGGGCAACCTTGATCAATGAGCTGAAACGAAAGACGCTGGAAACAAAAAGTGAAATGTGAAATCTGAATTCTCATCATGGAGAGAATGCAATCCAATACACCACCAAAAGGAAAAAAAGAGAAACCATTCTGAGTTAACAGATTACTCTACGGAGTAATCTTTGATTAAATCCCCGGATAGATTACTGCATGGAGTAATCTGTACATACATCCATTTATAGATTACTATACAGAGTAATCGTTAAGAAGTGACACGAAGCCCTATGATACTCACTTCGATACCGGTTTTGGTTGAGTAAGGAGGTTCCTATGTATATTGAACGAAATGAGTACATGCACCAATTCAGACCCTTTTTTCACAGGGATATCATAAAAGTTCTTTCTGGGATCAGACGTTGTGGGAAATCAGTGATGCTCAACCTCATCCAAGATGAGCTGGAACTGGAAGGAATTCCCCGTTCATCCATGCTTTCGATCAACTTTGAGTCCATGAAAGATCCCTTTGTCGCAAATCTAAAGGATTCGTATGCGCATATCAAGGCTTTTGCGACAGAGCATGCAGAGAAGGTTTATCTCTTCTTTGATGAGGTCCAGGAGCTGGAAGGTTGGGAGAAGCTGGTAAACTCCTGTATGATAGATTTTCCTTGTGATATCTACATCACAGGATCCAATGCCACCCTGCTTTCAGGTGAGCTTGCAACCTATCTGGGTGGTAGATATGTCGAGTTTTCCATCTTCCCCCTCTCTTTTAAGGAGGTTTTACCGGTCCTAGGTAGCTCCAAACAGGAAGCGTTCCAGACGTATCTCCAGCGTGGGGGGATGCCCTTTCTCTATCAGATGGCAATGAGTGAAGAATCTGTTGCAAAGTACCTTGAGGATATCTTTGATTCCATCATCATCAAGGATATTGCACGCCGTGAAAACATCCGTGATATTGAGCTGCTACGTCGAATTATCCTTTTTCTCATGGCCAATATGGGCAATACCTTCTCAGCACAAAGCATAATAGCGTATCTGAAGAGTGAAAACCGTACCCTATCCATGGAAACTCTCTATAACTACATCGAGTACGGTAAGCGAGCATTCTTATTCCATAGCATTCCACGATATGACATTGAGGGTAAGGCTCTGTTGAAGTTCCAGGAGAAGATATACATAACCGACCATGGTTTTCGAGAAGCACTGTTGGGGTCAGGTAGTGCTGCCATAAACCAAACCTTGGAGAATATTGTCTGTCAGGAATTGCTCAGGCGTGGTTTTACCGTAAGGGTAGGGAAACAGAATACTCGTGAGGTTGATTTTGTTGGAATGAAGCAAGAAAAAAAGATATATGTGCAGGTATCTTACCTGCTAGCCTCCCCAGAAACAGCAGAGCGGGAGTTCAGTGTCCTTGAATCAATACAAGACAACCATCCAAAGTATGTTATCAGCATGGATCCCATCCTAAGGAACCGTAGTGGGATACTACACCAGCATATCACTGATTTTTTGCTGGGATCGTGGTGAACAGTGAAAACGTAGTCTTGCTATCACAACAATGCAGAGAGAAGAACGTAAGATTCTAAGGTGCATCTCATGAGATTATCAACTAGAGAGATCCATGAGGTAGGTAGTTTGGTTTACAGCCTTTTGCAAGAACCCTGGAGAAAAATATCCACGTTTGTCCTTGTTGAATAAATCTTGCCAATATCCGATACTATGTTCCTGTACATTATGAATATACAAACTTACACCCAGGAGGTGGTAAACCTCCATACACATAGCTACTATTGTGGCCACGGATTTGGTGAAGTCGCCGAATATGCCCAGGAGGGCCTGAAACAAGGCCTACAGCTGCTTGGGATGAGCGAACACTGCCCTGTACCCGATAACCGTTGGGGAGGAAGCCGCATGGCCTTCTCGATGCTTGACTCCTACACCAGGGATTGCCTTGTCTCCAGAGAGGAATATGCAGGAAGGCTCGAGGTGTTGCATGGTTTTGAATGTGATTATCTGAGCCAATACCAAGACTATTTTGAAGAGTTGCATGAGTCGTGTGACTACCTCTTCTTTGGCGTGCACGACCTGTCTCTGGATATCAGATGTGAATACTCCATATTCTGGAATCCCATAACTCGGGATGATCTCGTAGCCTACACCAAGCTCTATCTGCAAGGCATCGAAAGCGGACTCTTCCTCTTCGGTGCCCATCCTGATGTTTTCTGCCACTCCTACCGGGCTTGGGACGAAGAGACCATTGCCTGCTCGAAGGCCATCATAGAGTGTGCAATTGCCAATGATGTGGCACTGGAGATCAACGCCAACGGGATGCGAAAGGGACTGGTCAGAACCTCCTATGGAACAAGGTATGCCTATCCCCATCATGAGTTCTGGAAGCTTGCTTCCCAGTATCCAGTCAAGGTCCTCTGTAATAGTGATGCCCATAATCCCGTCCATCTGAATGACAGCATGGAGCGTTGTCTCGCCTTTGCAAGGGAGTGCGGCATCACCTGCGCATCCTTCCAGGTTGAGAAAAACACGGATCAGCATGTTGGTCCTGGCTCTGGGGTCAAGCTTACCCTCATTGCTGGAGAACATGCCGGCCTTGGAAAGGGTAGTGTAGCCTCGCGCTAAAGGCTGAGCAAGAAACACCTTTCATGCGACTCTTACCCCGCTACTCTTTCCCTCGCATTTTGAATGCTGTACCATCGAAAGCTATGTGGTCTGTATCCAAAAGGAAGCAAGGTCGTCGTTTCCTTATCTTGTGTATATAGTTGGAGGAGTACCTTGCTTATGAAGTATCCGAATATTCGCTCTGTCGCCTTTGATTACGGTGGGGTCCTTGCCTATTTTATAGACGAACAAGGCCTCAGGGAGATGGCCTCTGTTGCCCAAGTCCCCTATGAAGAGTTCAACTCTGGCATGTGGGCCTTTCGTAAGGAGCTCGATTCGGGTGAATACGACAATACCCATTACTGGACACTGGTCCTAGACTCCTGCAACTCAGGTGCGCCTCGAGAAGCCTGCATAGCCACGCTGGTGGAGATGGACCTGGAGGGCTTCTCAAGGATGAACCAGGGGATGCTGCGGTGGTCTGAAGTCTTGAAACAGCATGGCTTTGGCACCCTTATCATCTCCAACATGGCAGAGCCTACCTACCAGAGGCTGGTAGCAAACCAGGAATGGATGCAGTATTTCGATGCTGCCATCATTTCCGGAATTGTTGGCATCAACAAGCCAGATCGGAGGATCTTCGATCATGCAGTTGCATCTATGCATCTGGATGCTTCTGAAGTGCTTTTCCTCGATGACCTGAGCCACAATGTAGAGGGTGCACAGGCTGCAGGTCTTCATGCTTTGCTCTTCTCTGATACCCACTCACTCTCTAAAGATCTAGCGGTATACTATCCAAACCTTCCGGTGGATGGTTTGGAAAGCCCTCTTTCCTAAAAAAGCTAGAGCAAGCCAAGCGTTGACCAATGCTTCGACAGGTATTCTCTTGTACTGCTTTCTGCTCTTGGTGATGCGATCAGAAGAGAAACACATGAAGAGAGGCTCTTCCTCAGATGGGGACAGCCTCTCTTCATGTGTGGTCAATGTGCCAGTATTTACCGCTTTGCTTTTCGGTATGCTTGTTCCTTTTGTTTCCAAGAGTCGCTAGTACCGAAGAACCGTTGGGTCTGGCTTAAGAAGGATAACTTCTTATTCGTCTCCACACTCATCAGCATGCTGATGCTCGTGGCATACGCTTCCGGTGCTCTTCAGTTCGCCGTTGAGATAGGCAATGACCATATCCTTGGCTGCGCCCTGGGCTCCTACGATGACCTCTATGTTGTGCTCGTTGAAAATTTCAACAGCTCCGCCTCCCATACCCCCACTGATGATGACGTTGATGCCCAGATCATTGAGGAAGTTAGGTAGGAAGCCAGGCCTGTGCCCGGGGTTTCCCACAGAAGTTTCACTGAGGATCTTACCGTTGTCGGTTTCGAAGATCTCAAAGGTCTGACAGTGCCCGAAGTGGCCCGATACACTCTTGTTGTCGCTCGCAACTGCAATTTTCAACATACGTTACTCCAAATTCTCTAATTTTTTTGCTACGTTCTCCAGATGGGAGACGTCATATCTTTCGATGAGACCTGCATCACAAGCCTCACTAATGGCAGGTTCTATAGGCATTTTGGCCAATACCTTGAGGTGATGCCTTTCGGCAATGGCATCGATGTGGCTCTCCCCGAACACCCGGTACTTCTTGTTGTTGTCCGGACAGAGGAAGTAGGAGAGATTCTCCACCAATCCAAGGATAGGGATGTTCATAAGCTCGGCCATGTTCACAGCCTTGGAGACTATCATGGAGACAAGTTCCTGGGGGGAAGTCACCATGACTATGCCATCCACAGGAAGGGATTGGAATACTGTAAGGGGGACATCCCCTGTCCCTGGGGGCATATCGACAAAGAGGTAGTCCAATTCGCCCCAGATGACATCGGTGTAGAACATCTTCACCGTATTGGCGATAAGGGGGCCCCTCCAGACTACAGCCTGGCTCTCCTCATCCAACAGCATGTTGATGGAGATCACCTTGATGCCGCTTTCTGTACTCTCAGGGTTGATGGAGCCCTCTTCCCCTGTAGCTTTCTTGGTAAGGCCGAATGCCTTGGGTATGGAAGGGCCGGTGATGTCAGCATCGAGGATGGCACACTTGTACCCCTTCTTCTGCATGGTTGTGGCGAGCATGGAGGTTACCAATGACTTGCCGACCCCTCCCTTGCCACTGACTACCGCTATGATATGTCTGATGTTGCTCAGCTTGTGGGGTTGTGAGCGAAAGTCATATTCTTCTTTTTCGTTGCTCATTGTACAGCCTCCAGAGTCAATGTTCTCCCACCAGAGAAATATTCCACCTTTTCCCCCATATGGGATTGCAACACTTGGTAGTTCTCCTCCCCTGTGCAGTGGCAGGTATAGTAGGTCGCCCCGCTTGCAAGCAAGGCCTCGGCTATCTGGAGCAAGGTTCCTGTGCTTTCGGGTTTTCCTGTCCTGTGGTTGTACAGGTGGAAACCTCCGATGACATGGGTAGGGTAGTGGCCATAGAGGGCATGGAAATGGTCTACGATGTTGACGATGCCCCTATGGGAGCATCCGCTCACCAACAGGCTGATTCCATCTTCCTCTATGGCAAGATTCTGCTCATGGGCAAAATCATCCTGTTCGTAGCCGCTCTCTGTTTTCTTGAGCAGGCTCTTGTTTCCAGTGGGGAAGAAGCGTTCCCCCTTCACATTTGAGAAGAGCGAGATTCCCACTCCGATCGGTGTCCCCTTTCCAGTAAAGATAAGGCGGTTGTTGGTGATAAGGCTTTCTTCGATGCCGATGAAGCTGTATTCACCCTCTTCTCGTTGGGAGTAGTAAGGGCCGAATGCTGATTTTCGCAGGTAGATGGGGGCTTTGCAGTTTCGGGAGAGAAAGGTATCCATACCCCCTCCATGGTCATAGTGTCCATGGGAGAGAACCGCCATATCGACCTTGTTCAGGTCGAGGTGGAGCTTCTCTGCATTCTTTGCAAACAGAGAAGATCCACCGGTATCAAAAAGGATCGTCTTCTCTTGTGTCTCTATGAAGAGGGAGAGCCCGTGTTCGGCCTTGATCCCCTCTTTGCACGAGGTGTTCTCTACGAGAGCTGTAATCTTCATCTTCTGATTGTCTCCTTCAGCATCTGCAGTGTCTTAGTATAGACATTGCGTACTGCCGTACCACTTGGACTGGCGTAGTCAATGACGGTCTTACCCTCATTGACAGCTTTGACTGCTACAGGGTCAAAGGGAATCTTTCCGGCAAAGAAAATGCCTTCCTTCCAGCAAAACGACTCGATCTTGGCAGAGAGCTCTTCGTTGGTATCGCTCTTGTTGACACAGACAGCGATGGTGACCCCGAGTTTGGCCGCTGTCAGGATGATCCGCTTCATGTCGCTGAAGCCTGAGATCGAGGGCTCGGCAACTATCAGGGCGAGGTCGGATCCGGTGAGGGAGGCGATGACAGGGCACCCGATGCCAGGGGATCCGTCGATGATGGCAAACTCCGTTTCCTGGGAAACATCCTTGAGCTGATTCTTCACCTGGGTGACCAGCAAACCTGTGGTACCGCTTCCCATTGAAAGGGTGGCTGTGGAGAAGTTCGAGCTATCGTTGCTGTAGAGCTTCAGCTCCCCGGCTTTTGCCTTCACCATGGTGATGGCCTTCTGTGGACAGAGGTATGCGCATAGCGTACACCCTTCACAGGCGATAGGGTCGACGATGTGTTGGCCGTCCCGTATCCCAATTGCCTTGAAGCGACACCCTTCAAGGCAGATGCCGCAGTTGGTGCAACGTGAAGGGGCAATCACTGCCTTATCAAGGCCGTAGTAGTCACTGATCTTCCCTTTGGGGAAGCTCTCCATGACCAGATGCAGGTTAGGGGCATCGACATCACAGTCGGCAAATGCCTTTGCTTCTGCAAGCCTGATGAAAGCACTTGCAATGGTGGTCTTTCCTGTACCGCCCTTGCCACTGAGGATCAGCAGTTGTTTCATGTTTGTATCTCCTCACGTGCTTTCTCTAGGATTGAGGAGAATACATCATGGTAATGCCTATCCTCTCTGGCCGCTATTTTCCCTACTGAGTTTAGGCTTCCCAGTTTCTTGTCAAAGGGAATCCTGCCGATGATGGGGATGTCGTTTGCAATGCAGTACTCTTCGGAGGGGTTATTGCCTGCAAGGGTCTTGTTCAGAACAACAGCATGCTTTTTCCCTAGCAGGCATACCAGTTCGTGGACCATCGCAAGGTTATGTGCGCCAAAGGTTGTGGGTTCAGCTACAAGGATGCAGAAATCAGAGAGACGGAGGCTCTCCATAACAAGACAGCTGCTTCCTGGGGGTGCATCAATGATGGTAAGTGAATCATTTCTGTGTCTGAGAAGCTCTTCAATGATGGGGATGCCCGAACTCTCCCCGATATTCATGGAACCCGATACGCTACGTACCGAAGCTGATCGGCCGATGCTCATCTCACCTACGGCCCTGTCCTGTTCAGCAAGGGCCTTCTGCGGGCAGACATGGATGCATCCTCCACAGCTGTGGCAGATGTCATCGAAGATCATCAGTCGGTTTCCGATCAGGGCCAAAGCATTGAAGGCGCAAAAATCTACGCAAGCGTGGCATCCGTTGCACAAACTGTCATCGACCACAGGCTTTTTGACAGTAACCAGCTTCTCATACTCCCTGGTGGGATTGAAGAAGAGGTTCCCGTTGGGCTCCTCGACATCACAGTCGATGTAGGTTGCCTCTTTGGCTACTGAGGCAAGGTTTACAGAAAGCAATGTCTTGCCAGTGCCTCCCTTGCCGCTGAGGATAGCCAAAGTCGGTTCAATGCCCATGATGATACCCCGCATGGACCTCCTTGAGAGGATCAAGCTTGTTCTGCTTGTGAGCAGAGATATTGTCAGCGACGCTCAAATTCAAAGCTTTATACAATTCGACATTGGCAGGTTGCAACACCTGTGATGCATTTTCGCCACAACGAACGGTTATGAGGATGTTTGCCTTGTTGTCCACAAGAAGTTGTGCTGCCTTGATGCCGGCTCCTCCGGGACTGTCTGCGGCAGTGTTCTCCAGGAAGGTGCTCTGCTGTGTCTCTGTGTTGTAAAGACAGTAGAAAGGTGCGCGTCCGAAGGATACGCATACGGCAGAGTCAAGGCTATCTTTGTCGGATGGGATTGCTAGTATCATGAAAATTCCTCCAAATGGGGTAGTATGCATTGGGTAAAACACGTAATGCAACGTATGGTGATAGTGTGATCAGGGTCTGTCCTGTCCATGGCGGTGCCTGCAGCCCCGTTCATTGAAACAACGGGGTGCTGTCCTGTCACACAGCAGGTATTCCCCCCCTTCGATGAGCAGGACCTTGCCGTTTACCAGGGCGTCGGCAATCTTGTTCCTTGCAACTTCGTATATCCCTTGGACGGTTGTCCGTGCTACGTTCATCTGCTTGGAGCACATCTCCTGGTTGAACCCCTCAAGGTCTATGAGGCGAATCGTCTCATATTCATCGACGGTCATGGTGATGGACTCTCGCTGACCAGCTCCTACTCCTAGGGGACCGAACCTGTTATGGTCAGGAAGGCTGCAGACATTTCTCCATTTTCTTGGTCTTGGCACGGTTGCTCCTTATGCAGGCCCTAGAGGACCTGCCGTACATGGTCATAGTAAGAGTATTATCGACATATGTCAATAAACTCAGAAAAGATTCTTCCTTTTCCTCCCAACATGGAGGGACGTGAAATTAGCAACGCAAAACTAGTAGGACCAGTATCAGTACGCTATCTCCCTTGGCTTGACCATCAAGAGGAAGCCAAGGTCTGACCCATTATCTCAGTACCTATGTCAGCTTGCAGGGACAATAAGCAAGACAGATAGGTATGCTTGGATGTGTGCATTACATATAGTCCTACCATATATATTGTTATATGTTTCTGTTGGGATTGAGACGTATGTCAGTATGGTGATGGATCATGACCAGGTTCATCATGTAGGAACCGCCTGTTTTTACTGCAAGTAAATGAAATATCACTATAGGTACAAAATGGTCCAGATGTATCATACGTTGTACAAATCAGTACGAAACTGGAGAATATGTGACTATAATTCTTTGTGCCATATATTTTAATATTAATGATTCATTGCACACTGCATGGTTGATCGGAGTGGGAAACGCAACGAGGCTATGCGCTGAGCGAGCTTCGTTTCCAAGGGGAGGAGACATTGCCTTGTGGGTTGCTAAGAAAGGTGATGACAGACAGCAGCGGCCTTCCCTAGGGAAGACCGCTGCTGTCACCAAATGCAATCAGATCAAGGCTTTGTCCATCACATGATTATTATCTGGTCCCTTTCAGGTCCGACAGAAATGTATTTGATGGGGGCTCCTACCAGTTCGGAGAGACGCTTGCAGTAAATCTGTGCGTTTCTGGGAAGATCTTCCCACTTGCGCGCTTCGGTGGTGTCGCTCATCCACCCGTCATACTCTTCATAGATTGGCTGTGCTATCTCCTGCAGGGCAGTCTCGGGAAGATGCTTGATGATCTCACCGTTTACCTTGTAGGCAACACAGATCTTCAGTTTCTCAAAGGTGTCCAGGACATCAAGCTTGGTAAGGGCAATGCTGGTAAAGCCGTTGATCCAGCAGGAGTAATCGGCGGCGACCGCATCGAACCAACCGCAGCGGCGGGGACGTCCTGTGGTGGCACCGAATTCCTTGCCGATATCCTGCATTTTCTTCCCTGTCTCATCGAGGAGCTCTGTCATGAAAGGGCCGCCCCCGACACTGGTGGAGTAGACCTTTGCCACACCGATGACCTCGCTGATCCTACTGGGGGCAATACCCGCTCCGCTGGTAGCTCCACCTGAGGTGGGATTGCTGCTGGTGGTATAGGGATAGATGCCCCAGTCGAGGTCGCGCATAATGCCTAGCTGGCCTTCAAGTAGGATTTTTTTCTTGTCCTCATATGCCTGACGTATCAAGGGAACGCTGTCGATGATCTTGTCCCCGAACTGGTCCTTCCACTTTGTGCAGAGCTCAAGCATCTCTTCGACTGTTACTTCAGGCAGGCCAAAGTAGGCGAGTTCACGATTCTTCTGGGGTAGGGCCATCTCCAGACGGTTTTTCAGTCGGTCGAAATCAAGCAGGTCAGCTGCCCTGATGCCTGATCGTGTCGCCTTGTCACTGTAACAGGGGCCGATGCCCCTTTTTGTGGTCCCAATCTGCATCTTTTGGCTTTTGGACTGTTCCTGGGCACCGTCGAGCATGCAGTGATAGGGCATGATAAGGTGGGCCCTAACGTCCACGAAGAGGTTATTCACCTCAACGCCTTTTGTGGCGATTGAATCAAGTTCTGTTTTCATGGTATCGAAATTTACTACAGTTCCCGCCCCTACGATATTGGTGGTTGCAGGGTTGAAGATTCCGCTGGGTATGATGTGCAGGGCAAACTTGCCATGCTCGTTGATGACCGTATGTCCGGCATTGTCCCCGCCCTGGTATCGGATCACGATATCGGAATTGACGGCAAGATAGTCAACTATGCGGCCTTTTCCCTCGTCTCCCCACTGTGCCCCTACGATAGATGTTATGTTGCTCATCAGGTGCGCTCCTTGGTTGCTTCTTCCAGCATGATTTTTTCGTTGGTTGTGTGCTCTTCAATATCCTCGGCATCCCAAGGGTATTTGATCCAGACATTGCCTAGATTCAGACCTGAGAAGTAGCGCTTGACCTCTACCGGGAACTCGACATCCTTGTCCTTCTGCTTATTGTGCAGGACCAAGACTGCAATCTCCTCAGGCTTGAATTTCAACAGCTCCCCTACGCAGTATGCCAGTGTGGCCCGCGTATCGTCAACCTCGTCAATGAGCAGGACCTTTTTCCCGAGCAGCTGTGACTGTACCTCGTCGATCCATTGGATCTTGGTGGGGTGGTCTTTGTGCTTGTTATCAAGGCCGTAGTAGGAGATTCCCACTGCATAAATAGGGCGGTTGATAAAGGTCTTCATGATCCTGGCGGGTATGAAACCACCACTTCCGATTGCGACGATGACATCAGGGTCAAAGCCGGTGGCTATAAGCTGTTCGCTTAGATTTTTCACCAACTTGTGAACCGAATTGTAACTTACGTAGAACTTCTTACTGTCCATCTCTGTGCGCTCCTTGGCGTTTAGGCTTGTGGATACATCTCTGCTATATAGGGGAGGGTCCTATACTGTTCGTTATAGTCGAGCCCGTAGCCGACGACCCAGACATCAGGGATGGTAAAGCCCAGATAGTCGATGGTGATGGGAAGGCAGTGCCTCTCCGGCTTGTCCAGGAGTACTGCGGTCTTCACCGAGGCGGGGTTACGGGTCTTGAAGCTGCGGATAAGGTAGTCGAGGGTGTTGCCGCTATCCAGGATGTCCTCAATGATGAGCACATGCCTGTTATTCATATTTTCGCGGGTATCCATCAGCAGTCGGACGTTGCCGCTCTGGTCCCCTTGGTATGAGGAGAGGGCTATGAAGTCCACCACATGGTTGACTGAAAGCTTGCGAGCCAGGTCTGCGGTGAAGATGAAGGAGCCTTTGAGGACTCCTACCAAGAGGAGGGTACCTTCCTTGTCAGCGTAATCTGAACTGATTTTCCTTGCAAGTTCGTCGACTCTGCGGTCGATCGTATCTGCATCAATAAGAACACGAGAAAGATCCTCTGTCAAAGCAGGGATCGCGAGGGAATCATGCATTGGGCCTCCTCAACGAAACAGGTTTCCCTGTTTGTACCATGTCTGTATATGGTAAGGAATACTCGAAAAACAGGGGAGTGTCAATGTTGGAAAGGGGGTGGAGGGCTTTGGCAAAGGAGATTATCTCTTGTCTTGCCTTGACCGGGGTATGGGCAGAAGTTACACTGAAGGTGCCACGAGGAGGCCAACCATGTATGTTGAAGTAGCAGCTGACATTTTGGAGATGAATCCTTTCACCGCAATTGGTAAGGATGGGTTCCTCATCACAGCAGGAAGCCCAGACAGTTTCAATACCATGACTGCATCCTGGGGGTCGCTTGGGGTGTTGTGGGGAAGAAACATCGTAACGCTCTATGTGAAGGCAAGCCGTCATACCCATACGTTCCTTGAAGAGTCGGAAGGGTTTACCTGTTCCTTTCTGGAACCTGAAATGCAGGATACCCTGCTCTGGTGCGGTCAGCACAGCGGTAGGGACAGTGACAAGGTCGCGGCCACCGGTTTGATCCCGGAGTTCATTCCAACTGATACAGGCTCTGAACGTGTAACCTTCAGACAGGCTACATTGGTTCTCTCATGTACGAAAGCCTCGGTCATGCAGGTGGATGCATCCCAGTTTGTCCTCCCTGAACTTAAAAAACGGTATAAGGACGGAGATTTCCATAGCGTATACATCGGCTTTGTTGACAAAGTCCTTGCCAAGCAATAATCTAGCTTGACTAATGGTACATAATTCCATAGCTTCGGGTCCCAAGGGGCTTGAAAGGGCGGGACTTTACATCCTGCCAAGGAGCAAAAGATGCTTTTTTCACAGGAACAGGCGCGAGAGGCGCTTTCGATCATGGTTCGCTCGCGTCATTTCGAAGAACGAATCGACACTTTTTTCAAATACAAGGAAATGCACGGGACCACCCACCTGTCCATCGGACAGGAGGCCACCCAAGCAGGTCTCTCCCTAGCCTTGGAACAGGGAGACTGGATAGTGCCGACCCACCGTTGCCATGGCCATACCATTGCCCGAGGTACTGACGAGCAGAAGATGTTCAGCGAAATGTTCGGCTCCTCAGACGGCATCTGCAAGGGCCTCGGCGGCTCCATGCACATGACCGATGTCGAGCATTTCAATGCAGGGTCGTCGGCAGTGGTGGGAAGCGGGGTAAACCTAGCTACCGGCATTGCCTTCGCCCTCAAGCAACAGGACAGCGATGCCATAAGCGTAGCCATCTTTGGTGATGGTGCAACCAGTCGAGGATCAGTCCACGAGTGCATGAACCTCGCCTCTGTATGGGCTTTGCCTGTGCTCTTCTTCTGTGAGAACAACGGCTATGGAATGAGTGCCTCAAGCGATAGGATGGTCAGCGCGGATTCCATCGCCAAGCGTTCAGAAGGGTATGGCATCGAGTACGCTGTAGTCGATGGCAATGATGTTGAGGCTGTCTATAAGGCAACCAAGATAGGTGTCGATCATATACGTAAGACCGGCCGTCCCTATTTCCTTGAAGTGAAGACCTACCGACTTTGTGGCCACTCCAAAAGTGACAGTTGTGTCTATAGGAGCCGCGAGGAGGAGTCCCTCTGGCTGCAAAGGGATCCCATTACGCTCTTCAGCACGGCTATGGTAGCGGGCAACCTCTTCACCGAAGAGGATGTGGCTTCCATAATCCTTGACGCCAGGGCTGAGGTTGATGAGGCTGCCAAGGCCTCCTTGGCTCTCCGCTCCTCCGTCATATCCCTGGAGCAGGCGATGGGATACCTGTTCTCTGCTGAGGATGAAGCTGAAACACACCTTCCCAATGGCATCACCACCCGTAGGACAAGCTATAGGGAGGCTATCCGCGAAGCCTTGGATGAGGAGATGACACGCGACAAGGCTGTGCACCTCATCGGGGAGGATATCGGCCAGTATGGCGGATGCTTCAAGGTAACCGGTTCCCTCTATGAGAAACACCCCACCCAACTGCATGAGACCCCTGTCAGTGAAGAGGCATTCACCGGCCTTGCCGTAGGGGCGGCCATGCTCGGCATACGTCCTGTCGTTGAGATCATGTACGGAGACTTCTCCACCTTGGCCAGCGACCCCATCATAAACCATGCTGCCAAGATGCGCTTCATGAGTGCAGGCCAGCTCTCCTGCCCTATGGTCCTTCGCTCTCCGATCGGAAGTGGAACCGGCCATGGAGCACAGCATACCCAGAGCCTTGAGGCGATGTTTGCCAATGTCCCGGGCCTCATAGTCGTTGCACCTTCCTGTCCGGGGGATGCCAAGGCCCTGCTTAAGAGCGCCATCAGAAGCAACAATCCTGTGCTCTATTTTGAGAACAAGCACCTGTACAACAACCTCGGTCCTGTTGGCGATGAACACTACGTCATGCCTCTGGGCAAGGCTGTGGTGAAGAAACGGGGAACCCATGTTACCATTGTCTCCTATAGCCATGCTGTGATGACCTGTCTCGATGCTGCCACCGTCCTCAGTTCCCAGGATGAGATAGAGGTTGAAGTCATAGACCTGGCGACCATCAAGCCGATGGATAGGGAGACCATCCTTCGGTCGGTACAGAAGACCGGCCGGCTTCTGGTGGTGCATGACAGTCCCGAGGCGGGTGGATATGGAGCGGAAGTGGTCGCTTTGGTTACTTCAGACGAACTGGGCTTCACTTCCCTGGTCGCTCCTCCTGTGCGCCTCTGTGGCAAAGAGAGTCCTGTTCCTTTCTCACCCGAGCTGGAAAAACAGGTTGTTCCCACTAAAGAAGAGGTCGTAAGTGCGGTTCGCCGCCTTTTCCGTCCTGTAGAGCCTTTTCATTTTTCCCTGTAGCCGCTAGAATGGTGGCAACTGCGCCGCAATCATTGCGGCGTTGTTTACAGGAGTAAAAACAGCATGGATATCGATGTAAAGAACTTACATCCCCTGGAAGTCCGTCTCCTCCGACACGTTTCCCTTGGTCAGAATATCACAGGAAGCGGCATCGTTGAGGAGCTTGGCTACAAAGTAGGGCAGTGCAACCAGGCTTTCAGCTGGTTGAGTGCCAAGGGGTACCTGATCGAAACAAGCCGCACCAAAGGTGTGTTCTATGAACTTACCGACTTCGGAAAGGAACAACAGGCGAAGGGCACTCCTGCACAGCGCATTTTTGCCCTGCTTGCTGAGGGACCCAAGTCCCTCCCTGAGATAGCTGAAGCTCTCCAGCTGGAGAAAAGCGAGATAGGTTCGGCTTTTGGCCAGCTCTCCAAATCTGATGTCGTCTGGATGAATGAAGAGAACAAGGCTACCAGAAAAAATGATTTTCTCCCCTTGGAGATAGAGGTTGCCGCATCCTTGCTTGCCAAGGGACTGGAAGGCGAAATAGCTGATTCCTCGCTTACAGACCAGGAAAAGAAGGCGATGCAGAAGATCTCGAAGAAGCGGGGTGCTGCAAACTCCCCCTTCAAGATGATCGAGCGTGAGGACCTTGTCTTCCAACTGACTAAAGAGGGTGAAGAGGCCCGCAAGGCTATTTTTGAGAAGAATATCACCGGTGAGGAGCTTGGCTCTGTCACCTCTGAGATGCTTTCAAGTGGCAGTTGGAAAGCTGGTAGCTTTCGTCCCTACGGTCTCAATGCCCCGACCTCACGTCTCATCCCCGGTCGACATAATCCCTATGGAAACTATCTCCAGTGGGTCAAGGACAAGTTGTGTGCCCTCGGCTTTGAGGAGTTCGACGGACCATTGGTAGAGAACGAGTTCTGGAATGGCGATGCCCTGTTTATGCCACAGTTCCACAGTGCCCGTGATATCCACGATGTCTACTATGTTAAGGAACCCCAACACTGCAAGAAGATCGAGGAACCTTGGCTCAGCCAGGTTGCCCAGACTCACGAAGATGGTTGGAAGACCGGCAGTCGTGGCTGGCGCTACTCCTTTGACCACGAATTTACCCGTCGTCAGGTGCTCAGGAGCCAAGGCACGGTTCTCTCTGCAAAGCAGTTGCCCAATGCAAAGATCCCTGGCAAGTACTTCGGCGTCGCCCGTTGTTTCCGTTACGATCAGGTTGATGCAACCCATGGGGCTGACTTCTACCAGACTGAGGGCATTGTCCTCGGTGATGATGTGAACCTGAAGACCCTTTTGGGCCTGCTTAAGATGTTCGCAGAGGAGATAGCAGGGGCCGAAGAGGTCAAGTACGTCCCCGGGTACTTCCCCTTCACCGAACCTTCCATCGAGGTGCATATCAAACACCCGGTCCTTGGTTGGTTCGAGCTCGGGGGAAGCGGAATCTTCCGTCCTGAGGTTACCAAGGCACTGGGAATTGACGTGCCGGTCCTTGCATGGGGTCTGGGGATTGACCGCATGGCCCTGATGCACCTCGGCCTGAATGACCTGCGCGAACTTTTCACCCCAAACATCGAGAGTGTTCGCACGAGGAGGGGAAACTAATGCCTAAGATTGAAACTTCAGAGAAGCTGTTCTACAGCTTGCTGGGAAAAACCCTCACCGATAGTCAGCTTGAAGATATCCTTCCTGTTGCCAAGGCCGAACTAGATGGCCATGAGGATGACCTGCTCAAGATTGAGCTCAATGACACCAATCGTCCTGACCTCTGGTCAGCTGCGGGTGTCGCCCGCCTTTTGAAGGCATATTGGGGTGTTGAGGCTCCTGTCTATGACTTCTGTTCGACACAGGAGGAGACCTTCGAAAGCGAGGGTAGGGAACTGCATGTCCATAGCTCGGTCTCATGTGTAAGACCCTATGGCATCGCCTTTGCGGCAAAGGGTCATGTCATCGACGAACATGACCTTGAGGCCCTGATCCAGAGCCAGGAGAAACTGTGCTCCAACTTCGGACGCAAACGCAAGACCATAGCGATGGGCATCTATCGCTCTTCCCTGATCAAGTATCCGGTGCACTACAAGGGTGTCGATCCCGATGCGACCAGCTTTGTCCCCTTGGGAATGAGTGAGGAGCTTACCCTCAGGGAGATCTGCAACGTGCATCCCAAGGGTAAGGAGTACGGTCACATCGTAGCTGACAGCCCCGTCTTCCCCTATATCACCGATGACAATGGCGAGACCCTTTCCTTCCCTCCTGTCATCAATAGTGCAAGGATTGGTGCTGTTGAGGTGGGTGATGATGAATTGTTCCTAGAGCTTTCGGGAACCGACCTCCCTGATATGCTTCTTGCCGCATCCATCATGGCATGCGATATGAGTGACTTGGGCTTTGAGATCCTACCGGTCAAGGTCATCTTCCCTGAAGATACTCCTTTCGGAAAGGAGATCACCGTTCCCTACTATTTCCAGGACCCTGTCTCCTGTCCTCTCGCCCTGGTGCACAAGACCTTGGGTGAAAAGATGTCAGGCGAAGAGGCCGTCGCTTCCTTGAAGAAGATGGGCATCTATGCCTTCTTCTCCGATGGAAACATCTATGCTACCGTCCCTGAGTTCCGTAACGACTTTTTGCACCCCGCTGATCTGGTTGAAGATATTATGATAGGATACGGCCTGGGTAACTTCCAACCGGAAATGCCCCAAGACTTTACTGTGGGAAGACTCACAGCCGCTGAGGAGATGGGCAGAAAGGTCAAGGACATCATGGTAGGACTCGGCTTCCAGGAGATGATCTACAACTATCTGGGGTCAAGGCGTGAGTATGCGACCAATATGGAAGTAGATGGGAAGCAGTATATCTCCATAGCCAATCCGATGAGTGAGAACTACGAGATGGTTCGTCCTTCGATCATCCCTTCCCTAATGGAGAGCGAAAGTGTCTCCGGTCATGCCCCCTTTCCCCACAAGATCTTTGAAGTGGGTAAGGTAGCTTTCCTGGATGATACTGACAATAGTGGCACAACCACCAGAAATACCTTGGGATTTTTAAGTAGTGACAGTGTTATGGGCTTTAATGAGGTATCTTCCTTAGTCAATACACTGATGTATTTCCTAGGTAAGGAGTATAGCCTCACCTCCCTTGATGGTGACAACAGGTTCATTGAAGGACGTTGCGCTGCAATTGAGTTGGGTGGGAATAAGGTTGGTGTCTTTGGTGAGATACATCCCAAGGTTCTGGAAAACTGGGGCTGTGGCATGCCTACCACTGCCTGTGAGATCGACCTGGATCTGGTGATGGCCGCCGAGTAAGTCGATGCAGAATGCAAAAAGAGAAAACGGGAAACTGAAATAGTAATAAGAATAAGAACAAGAATACGATTGGATAGGGAGCTGCTTGCAGCTCCCTATCTTCATGATGGGTATCGGGGTGAGGCCGAAAAACATGCAGAGGGTGTTAGATTCGGTATAAAAGATATCCAAGACGTATCTGAGCCAGGCATCGTCACACTCTTTGCAAAAGGCAAAAAGCGCAACTGACATGTCATTATCTGAAAGGAGGCCGCCAATGCGTAGCTGGATCTTCAGGACCACAGCATCCCATACTCTCCTGAACCAGGCTTTCCAGTAGGCTCTTGTCCGCGGGCTCGCCAGCGAGAAGTCCTCCTTGTTCTCTAAAACGGAGCGTATGTCTGAGATGCAATACTGTTTGCCCTTTACAATGTCGTCAGGGAATATTGTCGAGTAGCGACCATCTTCAAGGCAAACAGTTATCAATTCTGCCGTCGGGCCATCTTCTGCTGTGTGTCTCATGATCCTCTTGCGCGTGAATGAAAGCTCAAGCGGGGCGAGGCATGTGCTGCACAGCATCTTGCCATTGCCTTTTCTTAAGGATAGATGGGAACTCTCTTGAACTTAAGCCGGACCGATGGTACTGTTTTCATAGGTATTGTTGAAGAGGACGCTTAATGCGGTCAAACAAACGGCTTCCTCTTCTTTTCTCCTTTAGGGATTCTCTCCCTGTCTTACTCCATTAAAACACAGTTTAACCCATACGGGAATTTTTCATGTGAGGAATTAGAGTGGAATTAATCATATCCCCCCTTAGTGATATTTATGAGTTTTCTAGTTTGGAATTGACTTTGCCCAAGAGTGGGCCTACCATGTGTATGGGGTACTGACTGTAAGGAAAAACAGACAAACAGACATGATTGGCAGTAGGTACCTTATATTCCTAAAGGAGGAATTTGGTATGAAGAAAGTCGTTCTTGTTTTCATGGCCCTTCTTATTTTAGGTGGTTCTCTCTTTGCTCAGGCAGCAGGGGAGACCAAGAATCCAGTACTGCGCATCATTACCTGGTCAGGATATGCCCCTCAGGAGTTGCTGGACAAGTTCACCGCTGAAACCGGCTACAAGGTTGAGGTTACCCTCAGTAACAACGAAGAGATGATCAGTAAGCTCAGGGCAACCCGTGGAGGTGGTTTTGACCTCGCCCAGCCCTCACAGGACCGTATCTCCTCTGTTGTGGAGCAGTATGGTATTTACCAGCCTATCGACTACACAAGGCTCAAGACTGACCAGATTGATCCTTCCCTGCTTGAAGCAGTCAAGAAGAACACCTTAGTCGATGGCAAGTCCTATGCAGTACCACATATCTATGGAACCGAAGGTCTTGTTGTCAACAAGGCAAAAGCTCCAGACGTGAAGGACTTCAAGGATCTGCTCGATCCCAAGTATGCAGGAAGGGTATCCTACCGCCTGAAGAGACCCACCCTTATCGGCATGGGTTTCTCCCTCGGCTATGATCCTTTCTCGCTCTACTCCGATCCTGTGGCTTACCAGAAGTTCCTTGATGAGATGGAGAAAGTGCTCATCGCTGGCAAGCCTTCGGTAAAGACCTATTGGGACAATGGGGATCAGCTGTTGCAGTCCCTCCGTTCCGAAGAGGTCTGGGCAGCTTCAGCATGGGAGCAGGCAGGATGGAAGCTCCATGCAGAGAATCCAAACATCGACTATCTTGCCCCTACCAGTGGAGCTCTTGCTTGGGTAGACACTTTTGCCATCCCGGCGAAGAGCGAGAATCTTGATGCAGCCTATGCATACATCAACTTTATGCTGGAACCCAAGAATGCTGCATTCTTCACCAACCGTGAGACCTATGGTACAGCATCCAAGGATGCAGTGAATTATCTTGATTCCGAGATCAAAGCCAACTTTACCCGTGGACTCCCTCCAGAAGTTCTGGCCAACATCAACTGGTATCCTACCGTCCCTGCTGGAATTGAGGCGATGGAAGGCAAGACGCTCGATAAGGTAAAGGCTGCTCGCTAGCCGATAAGACAGACTCATTGCCAATAGCTGTTCTGATACAGCTATTGGCATCTCTTCAAGGTAAACAACACTATGGATAGCGCACTCTCAGTACAGAAGCTTACCAAGCGTTTTGGAGACTTCACCGCAGTCGATGAGGTTTCTTTCGAAGTGGAGGACGGCAAGTTCTTCTCGATCCTAGGGCCATCAGGATGTGGCAAGACAACCCTTTTGCGCATGATCGCAGGGTTTTACAAACCTGATGGAGGAACTCTCCTGTTCAATGGGAAAGATATGGATGGAGTTGCTCCAAACAAACGCCCGGTCAACCTGGTATTTCAGAACCTTGCACTCTTTCCCATGATGAACGTGCATGAGAACATCGCATTTGGATTACGCCGCAGGGGCGAGAGAGGTCCTGGCGTCGATAAGAAGGTCAAAGAACTGCTGGAGAGGGTAGGTCTTCCCGAATCAGGGAAAAAGCAGATCGACCAACTCTCAGGCGGACAGAAGCAGCGCATCGCCATTGCACGATGCCTTATCATGGAACCCACCGTACTTCTGCTCGATGAGCCCCTGGGGGCCCTCGATGCAAAGTTACGCGAACATATGAAGGTGGAGCTGAAGAGCTTGCAGTCCCTGGTGGGAACCACCTTTGTCTATATCACCCATGACCAGAGCGAAGCTATGGTCATGAGTGATAGGGTAGCGGTGATGAACAATGGGCGTTTTGAACAGATTGGCACCCCACAGGAACTCTACCATGATCCCGCTTCCTCGTTTGTTGCCCAGTTTGTGGGGAACAACAACAAGCTTCGGGTGACACTTCGCTCTAGTACTGATGCGGTGTTTGTTGCACGGTATGCCGATGCTTTTGATTTCAAGCTGTCTGAACAGTATGAGATAGCGAGCGAGCAAGAGGAGTATGACCTCTTTATCCGACCAGAGGCCTTTATCATCAACCCTGGCGAGGGACGTGAGAATTTCAATATCCTTCCAGTTGATGTCACCTCAATCCTTTTTGATGGGGGAAACAGCAGGTTGCTGGTACAACCTTTGGGAACCCAGGATGAACTGGTGGTAGCCCTTCCCCAGACAAGGGAGTTTGACAACATCCGCTCAGGAGACCGTATACAGGTTGGTTGGGATATGAACAAGACCATCTGCTTCAAGCGCAGTGATTGGAAGTTATATGATGAAGAATAGACAACACGTCACATGGGGATTTCTCTTCTTTTTCCTCCCGGTAGTCTTGTGGCTCTTCCTGTTGATAGTCCTTCCCCATCTGGAGCTTTTGAGACTCTCCTTTACCAAGACCAATACAGGCAAGGTAACGTTGGATAACTATCTTGCCTTCTTCAAGGAACCCATTTACTGGCTTACCTTCGTCCGTACCGCGGGATATTCGATTCTCGTCACCTTTCTGGTGATGGTCATTTCTCTTCCTGTCTCCTTCTATATCTCGAAAATCGTGAAGGGAAGGATATCCGGAGCACTGATGATCCTCATCCTTGTCCCGTTCTGGGTAAGCGAGTTGGTTCGTGTCTACGGATGGATGATATTGCTCCGCGAGAGTGGGGTCCTAAATCATTTTTTCGTTTCCATTGGCCTGTTCAAGGAACCTATCGAGATGCTCTATAACGACATCACCATGATAATGGGCCTGGTTTACACCAGTATGCTCTTTATGATAGTTCCTGTCATTGGGGTCATGGATGACCTGGACAACTCCATTATCGAAGCGGCCTACGACCTGGGAGCATCGAAGGTTGCCATCTGGAGGACCATCATCATTCCCCATTGCGCCTCGGGGCTCGTCAATGGAGGTATCATCGTATTCATGCTGGTGCTCGGTAGCTACCTTACCCCGACATTGATGGGAGGAAAGAACTCCCTCTGGTTTACCGAACAGATCTATAACCAGATAATCCTCTACTTCAACTGGAACCAAGGCGCGGCCTTTGGGTTCCTGCTGTTGGCACTCTCCTCGCTCATCATCTGGATTATCCTCAAGCTAACAGGACAAAACCTGAAGGAGGTGGTGAAATGATAAGGAGCTTGCCTTCCTCAAAGAAATACCGGTATGGGTTCAGGATTTTCATCATCCTGTATTTCGTCTTCTTGTTTGCCCCTCTGGTGGTGACGATGATCCTCGCCTTCAACGACTCCATGTACCCGGCACTACCCTGGCAGGGGTTCACCCTTGACTGGTTCTTTGGTAACGGACCACAGAAATATGGAATCTTCAACGACCAGACAAATTTACGTAGTCTTGCCACCTCGTTTAAGGTTGCACTAGCGGTTATGGTAGTCTCCACCTTTCTGGGGACCTGTGCGGCCTTTCTCTTCGAACAGGAGAACTTCCGGTTCAAGGGAGCCCTCTACTTCCTCATGATAGCCCCCCTTGTCATCCCAGGAGTCATTCTGGGTATTTCTATTCTGATGTTCTCCAATACCATAGGGTTGCTTATCGAGGATCATCTGGGCCTGTATGTCAAATTTCTTGGTCCTGGATTTCCCCTGGTGGTGCTCGGACAGTCCTCGTTCATCTCTACCATAGTAGCCCTGGTCGTCTCTGCAAGGCTAAAGAAGTTTGACCACTCTCTTGAGGAGGCTGCTTACAATCTGGGCGCCAATAGGGCAGAGGTACTCTGGTTCATAACCCTCAAATATCTCAGGCCTTCCATCCTAGGAGGGGCGGCAATGGCCTTTCTGATGTCCTTTGAGAACTTCAACACCACCATCTTCCTTGTAGGGTCACAGGCTACTTTGCCTATTAATATGTATATGCAGGTGCGTGACGGTTCGACTCCGGTAATCAATGCCATCTCTTTCCTGCTTATCTTTGGAACCTCCATTTATGCCGTTGCAAACCTTTCAAAGGGCAACAAGAAAATTGTGTAGCACGACACAAGAAGGCTACTATCCTGGTAGACACGGGGTTCCTGCTGTTTCAATGCATATCAAATGAATAAGTATGCACTCTTGTTGCATGGGTCTTGACTTAATCCCTCTTCTGGCATTATGGTTCTCCTATGAATAAGAACCATTACAGCATCCATCATCACCATATGATTATCCGACCTTAGACAGGTGGGCGCTGTTACCTATATACAGACCTCCGCATGTCGCGGGGGTTTTTCTTTTGTTTTTTTCGTAGGAGGAAAAAATGGAGCAGGTGTTACGCATAGCAATTCAGAAGAGTGGGCGATTGAGTGAGAAATCCTTGGATATCATCAAGAGCTGTGGCATCAAGTTTGGATCAGACTCCCGGGTCTTGAAGGAACAGGCCACGAACTTCCCCTTGGAGTTCCTCTATGTCCGTGATGATGATATCCCCTCGTACGTTCGTGACGGGATTGCAGATATCGGCATTGTCGGACGCAACGAACATGACGAGCAGGCGATCGACCTTGAAGTCATTCGTGACCTTGGGTTTGCCAAGTGTCGCCTCAGCATTGCAGTCCCCAATGATTTCAATTACACCGGTCTCTCATGCTTGGAAGGAAAGCGCATTGCAACCAGCTATCCACATATCCTTGAAGGGATACTCACAGAGAAGGGTATCAAGGCCTCCTTCGTCCAGGTCTCCGGATCTGTGGAGGTAACTCCGGCTGTCGGAATCGCAGATGTCATCTGCGACCTGGTCAGCACCGGAGCGACTCTTGCGATGAACGGCCTTAGGGAAGTTGAGAAGATCTATACGTCAACAGCTGTCATGATCGCTCGGAAAAAGATGGGAAGCGAGGAGAAAACGGCAATCCTGGACCGCCTGATGCTTCGCATCGATGCGGTCATGAGGGCCTCTTCCTACAAGTATGTCATCTTCAACCTTCCTGAAGAGCATCTCGACCAGGTCGCTGGTATCGTCGGTGGCATGAAGAGCCCGACAGTTACCCGTCTTATGGAAAAAGGATGGCTTTCAGTGCAGACTGTTGTTGCTGAGGACCTTTTCTGGGATGTGTTCGAACAGCTCAAGGCCCTTGGAGCCCAAGGAATCCTCGTAACCCCTATCGAGAAGATGACAGAGTAGGAGTGCATCATGGCGTATCTGAGTAGGAATTATGCTCCAGAAGGAAGTGAGCTTGCACGTCTGTTAAGACGATCAAGCGATACCAACGCTACGGTCAAGGACCGGGTAGCTCACATTCTTGATCGCGTGGCATCTGAAGGCGACGACGCTCTCTTCGCTTTGGAAGAACAGTTTACCAAAGCTAAGCTCTCCACCTTGGCTGTCTCATCTGAAGAGTTTGCCGAAGCCGAGACTTTGGTCTCTGATTCCCTAAAACAAGCATTGGGTGAAGCAGCTTCCAATATTCGCGCTTTCCATCTGGCACAGCTTCCTGTTGGTGAGGAGCTTATCGTGTCTCCGGGCATTGAGCTGTCTCGTAAGATCGTACCCATCCAGAGGGTGGGTCTCTATGTGCCGGGAGGGACGGCCCCACTGATCTCCACCACCCTTATGCTGGGCATCCCCTCCCAGGTTGCAGGCTGTAAGGATGTGGTGCTGTGCACCCCTAGCGACTCTTCCGGAAAGGTTCATCCTGCCATACTGGTTGCAGCTTCGATGTGCAACATTAAGCGTGTATTCAAGCTTGGGGGAGCTCAGGCGATTGGGGCGATGGCGTATGGAAGTGAGAGCGTGCCCAGGGTGGATAAGATATTCGGGCCTGGAAACCAGTATGTAACCGAGGCTAAGAAGCAGGTGAGCATCTCCTGTTGTGCCATAGATATGCCCGCAGGTCCCAGTGAAGTGATGGTGGTCGCAACAGTCGATGCAGACCCTGCCTTTGTTGCCAGTGACTTGCTCAGCCAGGCAGAGCATGGCATGGACAGCCAGTCGATGCTAGTCATCATTGGTGAAAAGGGGGATGGTTTTGCCTTCTTGGATAGGGTGGAGGAGGAACTTTCCTGTCAATTGCAGAATTTGGATCGCCAGGATTTCCTGTTGTCCTCTCTTGCCCATTCGCATGCTGTTGTCTGTCCTTCATTGGATATGGCTGCCAAGGTGGTGAATGACTATGCCCCTGAACACCTTATCATCAACACAACTGATCCATCAGAACTTGAGGCTCTGGTAGTCAATGCCGGCTCCATCTTCCTTGGTCCCTATTCCTGTGAGAGTGCAGGTGACTACGCCAGCGGAACCAACCATACCCTACCTACCAACGGATGGGCACATTCCACCAGTGGAGTCAGCACCGACTCCTTCTTGAAGAAGATTACGATTCAGAAGCTTAGCAAGCAAGGGCTTTCAGGACTGAGTCCCACCTTGGTTGCCATGGCAGATGCGGAGAGGCTTACAGCCCACTGCAATGCTGTCCTTATACGATTGGGAGGAGTGAAATGAGAGAGTTGCTTCGCAAGAATATAGCGAATCTTGTTCCGTACAGCTGTGCACGCAATGATTTTGTAGGGGAGGCTGAGGTCTACCTCGATGCCAATGAAAACTGGAGGGATTTTGTAGGGAAAGAGGGGCGCAACCGCTATCCCGATCCCCTCTGTACCCTGGTACGAAAGGCTCTCGATGAGGTCATGGGCCTTCCGTTTGCCAATACGGTGATAGGCAATGGCAGTGACGAGATCATTGACAACCTGTTTCGCTGTTTCTGTAATCCTGGAGTGGACAAGGCCATCATCTTGAGTCCCACCTATGGGGCATACCGGGTCTTTGCAGACATCAACGATGTGCCCGTGCAGCAGATTCCCCTTACCCCAGGCTTTGCGATTGACTTTGCTGCTTTGGAAGGGTTCCTCGCTGAGGAGAAAGCCCTGCTTGCACATGGTAAGACCAGAGACGAAGGGGATCCATCGATTTCTGGTACGAGAGTTGGGGAAGAGGGTAGGAGCAAGCTCCTGTTTGTCTGTTCGCCCAACAACCCGACGGGAAATGCCTTCCCGCTCGACCAGATCGAGAGGATATGCACTCTCTTCGATGGCATCACTGTTGTCGATGAGGCGTATTATGACTTCTCCTCCCTAGGGAGTGCGACTACCTTGTTGTCCCGTTTCCCTCGTCTTGTGGTGTTGCGTACCCTTTCCAAGTGTTGGTCTCTCGCCAATGCAAGGGTAGGCATTGCGGTGGCGAGTGAAGAGATTTGCAAGGTGCTGACCAGCATGAAATATCCCTACAATGTGGGAGGCCCTTCTCAGGAGCTCGCCCTCAGGGGCCTTTCTGAAGCTGCTAAGGTACAGCAGACTTTAGCTGTCACCCTGTTGGAGAAGAAAAGGATGGAGGAGACACTTCCTACCTTGTCATGCGTGGTGAAACTCTTTGCAAGTGATGCGAACTTCCTTTTGGTCAGGGTAGGCAATGCTGACAAGCTCTACCACTACTTGGCCCAAAAAGGTATTATCGTACGAAACCGAAGCCGCGAGCTGTATTGTGAGAATTGTCTGAGGATAACCATTGGAAGCAAAGGTGAGAACGACAGGCTTCTGGCAGCACTCTCAACATATGAGGAAGCATGATGGATAAGAAGATGCATGAGGCGGTCCTGTTTCTTGACCGTGATGGAATTATTGTGATAGAGGATCAGATAGACTCCTTTGAGATGATCAAATACATTCCAGGGGTGTTTGGTGCTCTGTCAAGGATACGCAAGGAAGGCTCCTTCCACTTTGCCATGGTGAGCAACCAGGACGGGGTGGGTACCCCCTCCTTTCCCCAGGATAGTTTTGACAAGCCACATCAGAGAATCTTGGAGACCCTGAAAGGTGAAGGCATCACATTCGATGATTTGCATATTGACTTCTCCCTCCCCTCAGACAACTGTCCGGGGCGCAAGCCTGAGATTGGGATGCTGGACAAATATCGAACCGGTGAGTATGACCTTGATAACTCAGTGGTTATCGGCGACCGTCAGACAGATGTTCGCCTGGCTTATAACCTTGGTTGCAAAGCGATCTGGTTTGTTGATCCTTCCCAAAAAGATTCGTTGGATGAGGAGCTCAAGGATACCTGCATCTTCGTCAGTGACAATTGGAATACCATCGCTTCCTTTCTGCTTGATGATCCAAAGAGCCTTCCTCGCACAGCCTCTGTCACCAGAAACACCAAGGAGACTGAGATTTCCCTCTCTGTTAATCTCGATGGAACAGGGGAAGGGGAGGTGCATACCCACATCCCATTTTTCGACCATATGCTGGAGCAGGTACTCAGGCATAGTGGTATGGACATCAAGTTGCACGCCCATGGGGATCTGGTGGTGGATGAGCATCACACAGTAGAGGATGTCGCCCTTGCCCTAGGACAGGCATTGCGTGAGGCTTTGGGTGAGAAGCGTGGCATCAGCCGTTATGGCTTTGAGCTGCTTACCATGGATGATGTGCTCGCTGAGGTAGCCTTGGACTTCTCCGGACGTCCCTCCCTGTTGTGGGATGTGCCGTTGAGCCGTGAGTATGTAGGTACCTTTCCTACAGAGATGGTGCAGCACTTCTTCAAGTCCTTCAGCGATGCCTCAGCATGCAATCTGGCAATGAAGGTATCGGAAGGGAATGTGCATCATCAGATTGAGGCCCTGTTCAAGGCCTTCGCCCGTGCCATGAAAAAGGCTGTACATAAGTATCCCCACAGTGATGCCCTGCCTTCCACCAAGGGCGTCTTATGAGGATAGCAATTGTCAAATACAATGCAGGTAATATCCGCTCGGTGTTATGTGCCCTCAAGCGCCTTGGCTATGAGGCCGTTGTAACAGAGGATCATGATGAGCTACGAGAGGCCGACAAGGTAATCTTCCCCGGTGTAGGGGAAGCGTCCACTGCAATGGCCTATCTTCGCTCTCGTGGTCTTGATACCTTCCTGCCTACCTTGAGGCAGCCCTTCCTAGGTATCTGCCTTGGTATGCAGCTGATGTGCCTTTTCAGTGAGGAACATGATACCCAATGTCTGGGGATGTTTCCTGAGACTGTCAAAAAGTTCATTCCCGCCCATGCTGAGAAGATACCACACATGGGGTGGAATACCTTGGAGATTGAGGATGATCCTCTTTTTACAGGTCTTGAGGAACCTCTCTGGTGTTATTTTGTCCATAGTTACTATGTCCCGCTCTCTGCCGATACCATCGCATCTGCTGAATACGCTTCGGTGAAGTTTACCGCTTCCTTGCGCAAGGACAACTTTTGGGGGTGTCAGTTTCACCCTGAGAAGAGTGGTAGTGTAGGGGAGCGGATGCTGAAGAATTTTTTGGAGGCCCTCTGATGGATATAATTCCTGCTATCGACATCATTGGTGGCGCCTGCGTACGGCTAAGCCAAGGGGATTACTCCTTGAAGAAGGAGTACGCCTCCGACCCCCTGGAGATGGCCAAGCGATTTGAGGCCCATGGGCTTACAAGGTTGCACCTTGTGGATCTGGAAGGGGCCAAAGGTGGTTCCATCGTAAACCTGAAAAGCTTGGAGCGCATTGCCGGAAATACCGGTCTCATCATTGATTTCGGTGGTGGGATCAAGCGCAGTCAAAACCTTCGTGATGCCTTCAATGCAGGAGCGAGCATGGTCACCTGCGGCTCCATAGCCGCAAGTGACCCCCCACTGGTGGAGAGTTGGCTTGCCTTGTATGGTCCTGACAAGCTTATCCTAGGATCTGATGCCAAAGGTGGCATGATAGCTACCCACGGGTGGTTGGAGACAACAGCGTTGGAAGTAGGACCGTTTATCGACTCCTATCTTGCAAAAGGGTTCTCACAGGTCATCTGTACAGATATTGCCCTTGATGGGATGCTCAGCGGGCCATCCTTTGCCCTATACGATCAGCTTCTCGCTTCCAGACCTTCCTTGCACCTCATAGCCTCCGGTGGCATTTCTTCCATCGAGGATGTCTATGCCTTGCACAAGAGGGGCCTAGGTGGTGCGATCATAGGGAAGGCCCTGTATGAAGGGGCGATAACACTCGAGGCCCTTAAGCGCTTCAAGGAGGAAACCGATGCTAGCTAAACGGATCATTCCCTGTCTTGATGTGAGGGATGGCAGGACGGTAAAGGGTGTCAACTTCATCAACTTGCGTGATGCTGGCGATGCAGTTGAGCTTGCCCAGCTCTATAGTAGTCAGGGGGCTGACGAGCTTACCTTCCTTGACATCACCGCTACGGTTGAGAACCGGTCTACCTTCAATTCCCTGGTAAGGCGTATCGCCGACCATATAGGGATTCCCTTTACCGTTGGAGGGGGTATTCGCAACGCCTCTGATGTCGGGGTGCTTCTCGATAGCGGGGCAGACAAGATATCCATCAACAGCCAGGCGGTGAAGGATCCTTCGGTGATAGACACCCTGGCTATGCAGTATGGATCACAATGTGTGGTCTGTGCCATTGATGCCAGGCATAATCCCCAGTTCGATACTCCGACAGAAAAGGGGTGGGAGGTATATGTGCATGGGGGAAGAACCCCAACAGGGTTGGAAGTTGTCTCCTGGGCAAAACAGGTATATGAGCGTGGCTGTGGGGAGATTTTGCTTACCTCCATGGAACATGATGGGGTAAAGCAGGGTTTTGCCTTGGATATCACCAGGCGTGTTGGTGAGGCTGTCGGTATTCCTGTCATTGCCAGTGGTGGGGCAGGGACCATGGA
This sequence comes from uncultured Sphaerochaeta sp., assembly GCA_963662725.2. Classification (GTDB taxonomy): domain Bacteria; phylum Spirochaetota; class Spirochaetia; order Sphaerochaetales; family Sphaerochaetaceae; genus Sphaerochaeta. The sequence continues at coordinate 387,514 of CAXXCW010000038.1, read as the reverse complement.
GCACTTTGTGGAGGTGTTTTCCGAGGCGAAGGCCGATGCCGCATTGGCAGCCTCTATTTTTCATTTTCATGAAATTGATATACCTGAGCTAAAGATTTTTCTTTCACAACATGGTATAACTATGCGTAAAGGGCAGTAAGGAGATTTCGAATGGCACTTGATTTTACAAAAATGGATGGACTCATTCCCGCAATAGTCCAAGATGCAGTAACCCGTAGGGTTCTGATGCTTGGCTACATGAATGAGGAGTCGCTAAAACTTACCCGCGATAGAGGTCTGGTAACGTTCTGGTCAAGAAGCCGCCAGAAGCTTTGGACCAAGGGAGAGACCAGTGGCAACTATCTGAAGGTGCGCGAGATCATCGAAGATTGTGACCACGATACTTTGCTCATCAAGGCTCTTCCCTCAGGCCCAGTCTGTCATACAGGAAGTGATACCTGCTTCAGCGAGGTCAACGACCCTGCAGAGGTGACTTCCAGTGAGTTCCTCTTCTATCTGGAGGAGGTCATCAATGACCGCCGCGAATATCCCCAGGAAGGTTCCTATACCAACCATCTCTTCAGTCGTGGTCTGAATAAGATCGCCCAGAAGGTAGGGGAAGAGGCTGTGGAGCTTATTATTGAGAGCAAGGATGACAACAGGAGCCTCTTCCTAGGAGAGGCAGCCGACCTTATGTACCACTTCCTGGTGTTGCTAGCCGAAAAGAATGTTCCTCTCAATGAGGTCATTGATGTGTTGAAAGGCAGGCATAGCAGATAGGAAAAACGTGTGCAGATTGGTTGGCTAACCCTGGATACGGGTTGCTCTACAAATAGTCTGCGTGTGCTGGTGTCTGCATAGAACAAGACCTCCCGAAAGGGAGGCCTTATCATCTATGTTTCTACTAGTTGAACTTTTTTTATGCCAATCTTACCAGATGAGCTTTCCACTCTTCAGGAATATCCTACAAATTCATCACATTAAGAATCTGTGAGTTTGCAACCTTCTTCATGAGCTGCATGGAAACATTGGAATCGAGCTTCCACATGGCACCTGTAAGGGGATCGATAATGACCATTCCGAGAACTCCACCAATGAGTATGTTACCCCAGTACCAGCCATCTAAGGTGCTTGTTAACGTATACAAGGAGTCGTCAAACCCCTCCTTCTGAAATCTGATGGTATACGATGCCTTCTGGAAGAAGCCGTTACTTGCCTCAAGTGAAACGACAGCCGGCGTCTTACCTTCATAGATAACTCTGTTGTTGTTATCAGCGATGGTAATCTTTGCCTCATTTGGATTGCTTGTGATGGTGACAGGGTATTTGCTATCACTGGCAACGGTCGCACAACTTGTCAAAATGACAAGCATCACGATTGAAAGGAACAGTAGCATTGTTTTTTTCATTCATTTCTCCTAGCTTTTTCACTATGAAGTGTAATGAATAAGTATACATGTGTCCATATAAATGCCGCTTTTGGTACAAATTTCTCTATTGCATATTGGTTTCAACAGGACAGGGGACAACCCATTGTATGAGGCCTTTTCATCTATGCTCCTGTGATCACGCATGCTGCATCGTGTTCAAACGGTCACCTTTGCTAGGGTCTCCGAATAGTGAAAGAAAAAGCTACACGATTTCTGAAAACTCTGCCTTCATGGTCTCTTTGCAGATGATCGTGCCTGCATGCATGTTCGGATCTAGGGTCCCCCTGGCTTCAATCCAAGGTTTCTCAGAATGGGTCATCATTTCCAATTCACTGCCGGTATACTGGTTATACACTTCAAAGACCCTCTCCAATATGGCCCTTTGCTCCACACTTGTGCGGGCATCCAGAGGTGCTGCCTTAGGGGGTGCAATGGGATCAAACATGCCATAGGATTTGTTGAATGCATGATAGACTGTTACATTCACAGGCCCATGGACCCATGCCTGAAAGTTCTCACCAGGGAAAAGCTCCTTGTCTGTGATGGCCAGTGTCCAGCCTTCACAATAGTAGAGGAGCTTTTGCAGCTTCAGTGGAGTGAGGCTGGTGTTACAGTTGTCTGCCAATGTGAGTAAATACTTTGCTACTGGGACTATCTTGGCCATATCTTTACTCCCTGATCTATTGCTTGCTGAGGTTCACCGATAGTGTCTGTTTTCATGAGACGCCTCACTATATAAGACATGTAGGGGGAGTGTAGGTTACAAGACTGCTGTAACAAAGTAGGAGAACACGGATCAGAACCAGGTCCTGTTTTCATCGGATTCGCATGTTGTCTATGGCAGGATATCCCTCGCCCATGCTAATTTTGATGTACATTCACTGAAAGTCAATCCACACTGAATAGCAATGATCATATGCTCCTAGGCCTTACCTTTACCAGATTTTCCTTTGTTCTTTTCCCTTTCGGTACAAATGCTGTCAGCTGCATACCAGCCAGTCAGGATGGCGGTGGGAATTCCAGCCGGACTATAGGCCCACTGTCCGCATTGCAGGACGTCAGGTATAGCTGTCTTGACCGAATCAGGGATCTTCGGAAGCCGGCTGACCACCGGAGAGGGTTGCTCGAATGTCCATCCGGTGATGCCCCCCTCGCTACTGCCGAATCTTTTTTCAATACTCAAGGGAGAGGATGAGAACTGGAGTTCAGGTGCATCCAACAAGCCGTGAAACAGGGTTTGGTTCAACGTCCTGATCATTCCATGCTCTACCCAAAGCTTAAATTCATCATACCATCCGCTGTCGCTCACAAGTCGTACCAGATCATATTCCAGCAGGAAGCTCACTACCAGCCCTGTCTTTCCCTGGGGCGACAGGCTGGCATCCCGTAAAGACGGGATGGATATCTCATAGGTAGTCAAAGCGCAATAGAGATCAATCCATGCACGGATAGCCTCTTTATTAGGATTGTTCCTGTGAGAAGCAAGTAGTTTTTCCAAGTCAGACAGATGAGTCTCACCCAAGCCTTTTCGTGACGGCGTATAAAATAGGTGTCCATTGGTAATGCTAGCGAACGCTTGTGGCGGCTTGTCAACTCCCAAAAATAGGGAGAAAACAGAATCTCCCCCCCTGCTTGCAAAGATTTTCTCAGATCGGGCAGTGATTGATGCAACAACATCCGGTCCCAAGCCTGTGGTGTCCAGATTCCGATACAAAGCCTTTAGGTCCGCACACCACAACAACTTGTCATAGGTGTAGTTTTGCCCTTTGTCGTCCTGTACCAGCTTCTTTGCAGGGTATACTGTTCTGATTTCTGTATTTACGAGGATTTCTCCATTGTTTTCAATCACCTTCTCTGCAAGTTTTTCAGGAAACTTACCAGTTCCTCCCTTTGGGTAGAGATAGTCCCCATAGACATAGAAATAGCCAAGTGCAAAGAAAGTTGGAGTCCTTTTGAAGAAATGCTGGTCAATGATGTCGTTAAGGGACTGGTTCGCCGATAGTTTATTGAGGTATGTCTCCACTGGCTCGTCCATCCGTTCCATGCGTGAAACGGCTAGGAGAAACCTTCCCAACCAAGGGAGAAGTTCCTTGAAGAGATACTTTTTGTCATTGCGGTAATTTTTGAAGACTGGGTTTTCAAAACCATAGATAACATGCATTTCCTTGAATACTTTATCAATTACCTTGAAAATCCTGCGTACATCGCCGACAGAATCGGGATACATGGTCTCAAGCACGTCCCTATAGTCGCTGATGCTTTCTTGGGAATCTAAGCTGATTATCTCTGACTCAACACCAATGGAGACAGGGCTGTTGAGTAGCTCCAGTTCTATACCAAGATCCTTCAGCATCGGCTTGATAATGCCCGAATTTTCAATTGACCGTGCTCCAGCATCAAACACATAGCCTTCACGGGTAAAGGAATTCAGTAGACCACCCAAGGACGGGGTCTTTTCTACAACCAAGACAGAGAATCCAGCTTTGGACAAATATGCTGCTGCGGACAGGCCAGCAAGACCAGCCCCTACAATTATATGCTCATAGTGTTTGCTTTCCATGCAAGGCCTCCCATTTCGAGACTTGTTTCCCAGAGCTTTTCAGCAACAATAGGATCCAAGGCATGTGGGGCTGGGATCTCTTCGGTGGTAAAGTTGAAGAACTTCCCGTTGATCCTTTTGACTTCATCCGAGACTCCCAGATAATAGAGGGCCTGGGCAGAGAGTAGGGGTGTCCTTGCTGAGGGGTTAATCAGCAGGTGCTTGAAAAACTTATAGATCCGACCGTTGTTCTCTCCCATATCTGTCCTTACATCACCCGGATGCATGGCATTGATTGTTACTCCACTGTTTTGGTAATAATGGGAGAATGGTATCATGGAGAGCAGTTGTGCAGTTTTTGCAGAGCCATATCCCTTCAATCCTGTATAGTGCTGTCGTTTCCAACGTAGGTCATCCAGTTTCAGACCGGCAATGGCAAACCGATGGCCTTCGGAGTTAACCAAGATGATCCTCGCTTGTTTCTGGTGTTTCAGTTTTTCCTTCAAGCGATAGGTAATGATGAAAGATGCGAGATAGTTGACTTGAAAGACTTCTTCGATGTCATCGCATGTGAACCGTTTTTTCGTATTATAGACACCGGCATTATGGATAAGCACATCTATGTCACGATCCAAGGAAGCAAGCATGTCTGCAGCAGCATGTACTTGGTCGAGATGGGTGAAGTCTGCTAGGAAGTAGTTGCACACAACAGAAAAGTCCCTCTTGATCTCCTGTACCACTTTTTCTGACTTTTCCCTGTTCCTGTTGATCAAAAGGAGTTCGGCACCATGGGAGGCATAAAGGCGTGCTGTCTCGTAGCCTATGCCCGATGTGGCTCCGGTAATGACGACCAGATGCCCATGGAAGTCCGTATGTTCTTCCCGGGGTGTGGCTTTGTTATTCTTTAGCATGGCTCCGATATTCGACCATTGGTATTTTTTCAGATATGGATTCATCGCTACATCACCTCAACCAAATTTTTTATGCATGAACTTCCTGTAGATTTTGTTAAATCGGGGAATGTTGTCAAATATGTCACCCCACAGGTCATAGAAGTCTCGCTGCTCAATAATTTTCCCGCTGTCATTCAAGGTTACCCTACTTGATCCGAATACGGATGAGGTCGGGTATTTCTTAAAGCCCAGACTCATTTCCCATTCAAGGAAGATGATGTTGCCGTTCTGGGCCGTGTTCTTCACTGTCATCTTCAGGTTGTTGGACCGTGCTATGAGGCGCTCGGTCATGGCTTTAAAGTCGGTTATGCCATGGATCTTCTGGACACTGTCATGGAAAAAGATGTCATCATCATAGTAAGGCAAGATGTGTGACCAATCGGGTTTGCCTTCAGTATTATAGATGTTTGTCCATAGGTCCTTCAGTTGCTCTTTGCTGTGTATATATGAATCCATACTTTGGTACCAATTCCCTTACTTATGTATAATCTTTATCTATAGCATACTTTCTGGGACCAGTCTACGTGAATCTTCGCAAGAATAATATTGGGTCAGTCTATTGGAAAGCATAAGGATACCATATACGAAAGCTGAGTTTTAAGGGGGATTGTACTCGTTTCGGTGATGCAGAGGAGCCTGGTACTATCGCTGTACATCATGGGTTCAATTCAGTTCGTTGCATCCAAGACCTGCACACAGTGAATAGCATATGGGGGTGTTCCCTAGGTAATATTCCGATAAGTTTTCAATGAATATCTACGAATGAAAGGCCCTTGCGTAAACTCTCTCGACAACGATATTCATTCAGTGTATTGATGTATCGGATATGGTGTTATATCCTAAGCTGTACGTTGAGCTGTGTTGTTTTGGAGGAGAAACCCTATGCATGGACAAAAAGGACAAGTACTCTATTTTTCCCACGGGGGAGGCCCGCTTCCGCTTCTTGACGACCCAGGCCACCGATCAATGGTCTCTTTTATGCAGGGCCTCAGCTCTACATTGCACAGACCGGAAGCGATTCTTGTGATCAGCGCACACTGGGAAGAACGATTTCCTACGGTTTTAGGTTCAGAGAATCCTCCTATGTTGTACGATTATTATGGTTTCCCAAAACAGGCCTATGCGTTGAGCTACCCTGCAATAGGCAATCCTGTATTGGCAGGAAGAATTGTCGAGCTCCTTGAGAAAGCAGGAATGGTTGCCCAGATTGACAAGCATCGGGGCTTCGACCATGGACTTTATGTTCCCTTGCTGCTGATGTATCCTGACGCTGCTATTCCGGTGATACAACTCTCTCTGGTCAAGGGTTTGGATGCGGAAACTCACCTACGGATGGGAAGGGCATTACATAGTCTTCTTGCGGAAAACATACTCATCATTGGTTCAGGGTTTTCCTTTCATAACATGCAGGCTTTTAGCTGGAATGAATTACAAAACGTTGATCCAGATAACGATGCATTCCAAGATTGGCTTATCGGCGTCTGTTGTGGAACGCACTCCAGTGAAGAGAGGGTTTCCCTTCTCACTTCTTGGGAAAAAGCTCCTTCTGCCCGTTACTGCCACCCTCGGGAGGAACATCTGCTTCCTGTGCATGTGTGTGCTTCACTTGCCGATGATAAGGCTTCTGTTATTTATGATGACTATATTTTAGGTAAGCGTGCGATCGCGCTGAAGTGGGTGTAGGAAGGTGAAAGACATCAATGAGAGTTGATTCGTGTGAAGGAAACCTATGACATTGTAGTTTTGGGTCTTTGCATGAGGTTGTAACTTTTGAGGCAGCGTTCAGTTTCTTGAAACCCGTGTCGGTGTGAGGGAACAACCGCCGTTGTTTATAGGATGATCGCACACAAGTAATTTCTTGGAAATCAAGTTTTCTCTTACTAGTAGCATATAACACTTAAACATATGCTTTTTATCCAACTTGCAGTATCCTTCAAAGAAGAGAATGATAAGGAAGGTCATGTCATGGCATACAAAAAGAAGAACCTCACCCTCAATGGAGAGCAGAAAAAGTTTCTCAAGAATTATGTCTCCAAGGGAGTCAGACCTTTCCATGCTATGAGTACGTTATGGTATACGCTTTCTTGTGGACAGGAGTTCGATTTGGAGACACTTTTTCAGTGACTGCGACCATATTGGTATACAACTCCTTCCAGTTTTCCAAGCATTGCTTCCCGCTTTTATTCCTAGTAAAGCCAGACACTTTCATCGCTTTACCTGTAACCCCAGGATGGCCTCCATCGGATCATAGTCCTTGTCCTTGTGAAGAAGTCCAAACCCATGCTCAAGGCAAAAGGTTGCAATAAGCATATCGATGGTCTTACGGATCGTAACACCTTTCTTGCTCAGCATCCGGAAATTTTGTGTCGCTTTTATGGCTGTTTTTTTGCCGACAAAGTCATGATATTGAAGAGAATCCATCATTTTAGCAATCTTGAGCTGCTTGTCGTTTCGAAAGCTTTGCAAAAACTCGGTAATGATCAAATCACCGGTAACGACCCTGTTTTCCTGTAATTCTCTGTCAAGAATGTCGGTTTGAGGAGTAATCACTCCATTCACATAGTCAATCCAGATAGAAGTATCTACGACGATCATACGTCGGTCCCCATTGTATCAAGGTCTCCTTCCCAAGATACCTTACCCTTGAGTTCCCGGATCTTTTCTTGGTTCTTCATGATAATGAGGAGTTTTAATGCTTGTTCCACGGTTTCTATTTTCGTTTTGCAGCCTGAAATCATCAAAGCCTCGCTTATCAACCGATCATCAATGACGATATTCGTCCGCATCGCAGCCTCCTGGGATATGTGTGTATATTTATTTGATACCACACACATCATTCCCAAAAGCGTCAATCTTATTTCTTTGCTTGGATAAGAACGGTTGTTTCATAATCATCGCCTTATACTCAAATATTGTTTCTATCGACTGTTCTGTACCTTGGAGCATTCCAAAAAGAAAACCAGGTGCAACCCAAAACCAGTAGAGAAGATTTGGTTTCATGACAACAGTGTAGGTGCACCTGGTAAAACTTTTCCTTACCTAAAACACATTCCCCTCCAGCATGGAGAAGTACCCCTCTTCACTGAACACCAGGTGGTCCAGTACCTTGATGCCTATGATGTCCCCAGCTTGGCGGAGTCTTCGGGTAACATCCCTATCCTCCACGCTGGGCTCCAGGTTGCCGCTGGGGTGGTTGTGGGCCACCAGGATGGCTGTTGCTCTTTGCCTTACAGCCTCCACAAAGACCTCCCTGGGGTGGACAAGGGTCCTGTTTACCAAGCCGATGGAGCAGACATTGACCGAGAGTACCTCGTGTGCCCCGTTGAGGGCTACGCTGAGAAAATGCTCCTGCATCCTCCCTGCATAGTGGCTGATCAAAGGAAAGATATCGCCTGGTGTGGAAATCTGCCGCTTCTTTGCAGGAAGCCTTCTTCTACCCAGCTCCAAGGCCGCACAGATCAGGGTGGTCTTTGCCATCCCAAGGCCGTGAATATTCAGCAGGTCGTCATGAGATATGATGGCCTTCTTGTCCATGACCTCAAGCAGCTGTCTGGCAATTGAATTGACAGGTCGTTCCTTGCTGCCACTGCCTATGAGGATAGACAATAGTTCAAGATCCGAGAGGGATTCTGCCCCTCCTGAAACCATACGCTCCCTAGGACGGTCATGGACGGCCATGTCTTTGATGCGTTGGTCATTTGGTGTGTTGATAAGGTATTTCATACTTGATTAAGGGGGGGATGTGCCCCTATCGCTTGAAAGGGGACTCTCTGGTACCTATGCATAAGGTTGTTCGCTATCCTTTTATGTATTTCCTCGGGGAAAAGGGACGAACCTTAGTCGTCCTTTTTCTGTGAGGGGTATCAGCAAAACCCCCTCATTACATTGCAATCACCCATTCCCTTCTTCCAACCTCCCTTTGTATGCACTATTTTGGAATTTGTGTTCTTCTGACCTCGTTAGCCTTGAGTAGTCATCAGGTGTGTGATACATAGGGTGGTATGGAACAGTACAGGATCGGCGAACTGGCAAAGAAATGTAAGGTGACGGTGCGGACCATCCGCTACTACGAGTCGTTGGGCCTTCTCAAGACCCAACCACGCACAGATGGAGGGCAGCGCCTCTATACTGATGCAGATGTTGTCTACGTCAACCGAATAACAGAACTGAAGGAACTCGACTTCACCTTGGAGGAGATAGGGACCATCATACGCATGGGTAGCGACGACACAACGGGGCAGAAGCGTCGTAATGAGCTATTGCGCCAGTATCGGCATAAAATGGATGAGACGATGGGAAAACTCTCCTTGATGGAAAGGCGTTTGGAAGATCTCTCTTGGCATATCAGGCAGTTGGAGACCAATGATGATTTCCAGGAGTGTCCTGGAAAGGGTTGTCTCAACTGTACCTTCAAGGACCGCTGCCGCTTCAGAGAGTAAGCAGGTACTCCCCAAAGTGTCTTGCTTGCCTGATGGCCGATACCTTCAGTTCCAGGGGTAGGTGTTGGTTGAAGAACATGCATTCAAAGGTAAGGTCGCCAGCGTACCCAATCTTGCGTAATGCCTCAATGGCCTTCTTCCAGTCGATGGTTCCGAAAAAAGGGAGAAGGTGTTCATCCCGCTCTCCATGATTGTCTGCCACATGGGTGGCAACCAGTCGGTCCCTTATTGTCAGGATGTCTTTTCTTATATCATGAGATCTCATATGGGCATGCCCAAAATCATAGCAGATTCCCACAAATTTGCTGTTGAATGAGTCGACCAGTTCGCATAGTTCCTCCACCGTATGCATCTCATCCTCTTCATTGAGGTTTTCAAAGGCAAGGGTAATCCCTGCCTTTGAGGCCTGCTCAATAAAAGGGGAGTAGTAGGCCAGGTTTTTACCTATGCTTCCCTTGATGGGATGAACCACCAAGATGGGGATGGCTAGGTCGTTGCAGAAAGAGAGCGAGCGGGACAGTAGGAGGTCAAAGGTTTCTGCTTCACCCTTTGGTAATCCCAAGCGGTCCTGCACATACGGAGCATGACCCTGGTTAAAGGTCAGGACATGCATTTTCCTCAACTCTGAGAGACGTTGTATATAGGGGGTGTAGTCATCACTGCGCAGGATGCTCTCGGGATTAAGCATTTCGCAGAAGTTCAGGTCCAGTATATGCATCCCCTCTTGAGCGTAGAGGGGAAGCAGATGGATCATCTCTGTCTTGGTCTTGTTCCTGTTGTAGCTGATAAGGTTTGTACTGGTTGCCATTCTCACTGCTGGGTCATCCTCACATAGTCCTCAAGGTAGGTGTTTATTTCCTTCTCCAGGTTCTTGCTCGTCTCTTCAGGACTTCTGTCCTCTACCAGCATCTTGAGAATACCTGTCTGGAAAGCGTAATAGACCTGGTATGCGCTGGGTATCCATATCCCCTGCAGTTTCGGATTGCTCTCTTTTAGTTGCCTGATAGCAACCCCATACAGCGGATTCGCCTCAAGGTGGGTCAGAAAAGCCTCCATGGTGTAGGTCCCTGTGTTTACTGGGAAGTATCCGGTTGCAATATGCCAGGCAAGCTGCTGTTCCTGGGATGTTGCAAACTTGACGAACTGCCATGCTTGCTCTCCATTGCCACTACCGTTGTCCAGTGCATACAGAGCCCCTCCTCCAACATTCACCCCTCCTGTGGCCTGTTCGTCAACCATCGGGAAGGGGGCGACTCCCAGCTCAAAACGGTCGCCTACCATCTGGATGACTGTGCTCAGATTGCTTGTTGAAGCTACCATCATCGCAACCCGTCCGCTGGCAAAGGCCCCATTGACATCACTGGTGAGGTTTTCGAGCGAACCCGTTGCATGGAGGGCCTTCCACTTGGTGAGGAAGTTCACCATCGTACCGTTTTCATGGAACAGGACCTTAGTGGGTATGCCTGTATGTCCATTTTCCTTGTCAGTGAGATAGCTTACCCCGTTCTGGTGTCCAAGCCATACGATGAGCTCGTAGGTGGTTGGCACATTGGCAAAGCCATAGCGCACGGTCTTCCCTTTGTCATCGGTTTTTTTCAGCATGGTTGCAACTTGGGCGAGCTCATCCAAAGTTCTGGGGGGAGCAAGAATGCCAACCTCTTCAAAGGCACTCTTGTTGTAGTACAGCATGATCGTCGAGCTGTTGAAGGGCATGGCTATCATCTCACCCTTATAGGTGACCGATAGCCTTGCACTATCGAGGATGGTTGAGAAGTCGAACGAATCTTGGCTAGCAAGCTTCTCCATGCTGAGGAGGTATTCGATGTCCCTGATATCCAACACACCCGACCCATCGAGCTGGACAAGGTCAGGCAGGCCGCTGTTGGTCCCACTTTGGAAGATTGCCTTCAGTTTTGTCAGGACATCACTGGCTTTTCCCTGATAGACTGCTTCGACGCGGATATTCTGTTCTTTTCCTATGGTGTTGTTAAACCCTTCAACCATCGACTCGGCGGCTTTGCCTGCAAGGCCGCTGCTGTAGTGCCACCAGGTTATCGTTCTGATTTGTCCAGATTGTGAATCTTCGCCCTTTGCCTGGGCAAAGAGCGAAAAGGACAACATTGTTGCCACTAGGAAGATTGCTATCACTGTTTTTTTCATGGTCACCGTCCTGTGAAGCGTGTGCTTACACTCTCTTGGATGTTCTTGTTCAAGAGTATGAATGCGATAAGGATCGGAGTCATCAGCAAGGCTATTGCTGCTGCCTGGGGTCCATAATCCAAATTTTCTGAGAATCCGAGCATGGTTATGCCTACCTGAACTGTCCTCATGGATACATCATTTGTTACCAACAGGGGCCAGAGGTAGTCGTTGAAGATACTGGTGAAGGATTGCAGGCTGAGGGTGATTATCACACTTTGGCTGATGGGGATCAGCAAGGTGGTAAGGAATCGGGCATCGGAGCAACCTTCTACGATGGCAGCCTCACGGTACTCCTTGCTGACCATCCTGAAGTACTGCCTGAGAAGAAACAAGTGCACAGGGGCAAGAAGGGAGGTGCTGATGATACCCAGATAGGTATCGGTGAGACCAAGGGACCGTATGGTTATGAAGTTCTCTATCAACAGGGCATCACTGGGAAGCAGCATGGTTGCGATAAGTATGACGAACAGGATGTTTTTCCCCCTGAAAGTGTAGAAGGCAAACACATACGCGGAAACTATGCTGATGGTCATGCGTATCACCGTCCCCAAACTTGCCGTCATCACCGAGTTTGCAAGAAAACGGGCTAGGTTCGATTCGGCAAAGGCCCTGATGTAGTTGGTGAGGGTAGGATGGGCAGGGAATAGTCTTGCTGGAATCATGGTAAAGTCAGAAAAGGAAAAGAAGGATGCACTGATCGCGTAGAGGATCGGAAAGACCACTACCACAGAAAGAAGCGTTGCTGCAATGGGGACTAGTCTTTTCACTGGTAATAGACCCTCCTTTGCTCGAAGCGCAACAAGAGGAGCATGACAGCAAAGGTAAGGAGGAACACAACTGTAGCAATTGCCGACCCCAGCGCATAGTTGCCGCTTTTGAACCCCTCCAGATACATCTGGTAGACCAGGGTCTGGGTCGACCGGAAAGGTCCCCCTTCTGTGAGCAGAAGAACCGGGGCGCTGATGAGCATCGCATCCTTGATGCTGGTGACCAGGACAAAGAGCAGGGTGGGTGCGATGAGGGGCAGCTGCAAGCTTGTGAACAGTTGCCAAGGGTTTGCCCCTTCAATACGTGCGACTTCGATGAGGCTGGTCGGGACATTACGAAGGGCGGATATCAGAAGAAGAAAATCAAAACCGACATCAAGCCAGACCCCTGCAATGACCAGGAGTATCATTGCCGCTTTAGGGTCGTTAAACCACTGTATGTTTGATCCTAATAGCGTGTTCATAATTCCTATGGAGGGGTTGAACATCATCTTGAACAGCATCATGGAACTGCTCATGGCGACAGCCATGGGCAGGAACATGAATATCTGGTTCAGGGAAGCCAGTTTTCCTTTTCGGTTTGCAAGCATTGCGGCCCCTAGGCAGATGATGAGGTTGGTGGGTACGAAGTAGAGGGTGAAGCGTAGGGTATTGGAGAGGCTGTCCTGAAAGGAGGCACTCAAAAATAGTCTTTCGTAATTGTCCAACCCGACAAAGGAGAGGCGCTTGCCTATGATGGAGAGGTTGTAAAGAGAGTTCACAATGGTACGGAAGAGAGGCCTGTATGCAAACAGGAATGCCAGGGTACCAGCTGGTAACAACAGCATGTAGGGTCTTGCCTTGGCGAGTGTGTACTTGTCCATTTCGTTTGAGATACTACTGCTTTTTTGGGCGGAAGGGCAAGGAAGAATTGGTCCAAATTCTGATTTGGTAACGAAATATCTAACGTTACGACAAGTCACGTTAGCTTTGGATCCTCATAAGCTGACGTGCCGGATACATACGTAAGGTTCTGCTCTCGGAGTCTTTTGTCCATTCTTGCAGAAAATGTGATAGTATACACGGTAGGGAGAGTGACCAATGCAACCATTACAAAACCTGGATACCCAACTCTGTTTTTCCCTCTATGTCTGCTCAAAGGAGATCATACAGAAATATAAGATCCTCCTCGAGCCGTTTGGCCTGACCTATACCTCCTACATCGTATTGCTTGCCCTTTGGGAAGAAGATGAGCAGACCATAAAGGAGCTTGGACAGAAGCTCTACCTTGACTCCGGCACCCTATCGCCTGTGCTGAAGAAGCTTGAATCTGCAGGATTTGTTACAAAGGAACGTAACAGGGCAGATGATCGTAGCGTTTGTATTTCTCTCACAGCCAAAGGAAAGAGGACCCAAGAGAGCGCCCTCACCATACCTAAGGCAATGCTTGCTCTTCTCACTGAAGATGGCCGAATGGATACCGTACGCATACAGGCTTTACGGGAGGAGCTGCACACGGTTACTGATATTCTTATAGGGAGCTAGCGCACTATCAGAAGGAGTAGACCATCCCAGCCACCAGCTGGAAGTCTGCTCTCTCTTCGCTTGAAGTTCTCGTGCTCTTTACATAGGTCCGTTTCCCAATCCAAGAGAGTTCACAGAAAAAGCGCATGGGCACCTTCTTAAGCCACCAGGAGCCTTGCATCCCAACGATTATCCGGTCTGTCATACTATCCCCTGAAGGTGCAGGACCTGAGATGTTCGAGTTTTTGTCATTGGAATATGTCCCATCATTGTTTTTGTGATGAGGTCCAAATAGGGTAACCTCCCCCTGTCTATGGATGAGGGCATTGAGTGCATAACGGGCATCCCCCGGGATAACGTAGACCATCTCGGCAGAGAGGACAATGCTGTCAGAACCCCATTTGTAGCCAAGGTAGTCGAAGGTCAAAGGATCGCCATTGCTGAACAAACCACGGACAACAAGAAAATCAACTTCATCTCTTCGGTAGAGAGAAGGGTCGGTCCCTACTAATTCAACTGTTGTTGAGAGGACTCCCTTGGGTAAAAGGGTGGAGTGCGTCATTCCCACAAGCAAGCCCATTGCATTGGCTTCACCGCCTCCCTCATTGGCAAATTGGAACTGGTCCAGGGCAAACTGGGCATGCAGGGAGAGACCGGGGTGTATTGCCAGGTGGAGTTCCATACCGGCTATAGCATTCAACATGTCGTGGTTATAGAGATTGTGGTAGATGTAGGTGGGGTCAATGTAGTTCAGGGGCAGACTCTCACCCTTGAACATGACATTTTCTGTGATGGCAAGGCGCATCCATGGATAGGGCTGCGTCTCAAGCCGATGCCCCATGAATACTCTTTCTTCAGCCCTTTGTAAAGGGTTAGGTAAGAAGAGATAGAGAAACTGCAGTTTGAACTCTTCACTGAAGAGGCTGATATTCAAGTTGTTATGAAAATCGATATGGTTGCCTATGATGAGGTTCCCGCTTTGTCCGCCCCCCCAGCTAACAGGGCCTCTTCCTAAGGAGGCATTCCACCATGTCCCTCCCAAGGTGAACTGTGAATCCCGTGGCCAGAGATCCTGGAAATCCTTGTCAAAGGTCATGAGGTTGGTATTGAAGGCTTTCTTGAAGAGGTTTGCAGTAGTGAGATATGCATACTGAGCGTCAGCTTTTCCTATGATGGCTCCAACACCCTCAGCATGATCAGGTAGAATTGGTTTTTTGACATCACCCCTTTGTGTGGCCGAGGGCCCTAGCTCCACCCCTGTTGCGAAATAGAACGTATTGTTCCACTGTAACTCCATCCTGAAGTCAAAGAGAGACAGGCGCCTGTCGTTGTTGTAGGACCAGTCTTGGGGGAGGATGAAGTCTGTGGTATTTGTATGGGTATAGGCTTCCAGGGCTACGGTGGTGGAGAACCTGTGTGACAGGCCGTTGGTGCCTTGTTTCGGCAGAGTTGTTTCCAAGCGGGAGAGAGCCTGCTTTTTCAGCTCTGCTGTCAAACCTCCATCGGGGATGACCGAGAGGATCAGGGCAGCCTCTTCCGTGCTCCAAGGCCTTGCCCCTGAAGGGAGGGCAAAACCATGGATGCGGTAGAGCAGGTCTGTCTCCTCATACAGGGATGAGTGAATGTTGATGGTCTTTGGAGAGTATGCAGTGCTGTATACTGGGCTGGTCAGGAGGAGAGAGAGAGTGCAGAGAAGAGCTAACCGTTTTATCATGGTTGGAATACTATCCTTGTCCTATGTGTTTTCCCTAGTGTACTCTCCCTTGTGCCCTGTGGGAAGAGCGGTATTGTTTTTTGCGATGTATCCAATTTCACCTTGTTCAGGCAAAGGTTCAAAAGTCCTGGAAGTATTTCTATGGGACGTAGCTTGAATCTTGCTTCACGTTTTGACTGCGCTACAGGAAACCCTTAGAGCCGTACGTGCTGGAGGTGCTTCCAAACCGTATCTGTGTATCTTCTGGTGAAGATCAGGAGGATAGTGATATGGTGTGTTTGACAGTCAATGGGGAGCTTTTTCCTGATATCTGGTTGAAGGCAAAGATATGTTCCTTGCTCCTTTGCAGAATATGCTCCTCTGTGTGAAAGCGACGGTGACAGTTCGGGCAGAGGCACAGCATGTTCTCCATCAGGTCTCTTCCACCCGTTGCAAGGCTATGAATGTGGTGCACATCAGCATTCAGGTGCTTCCATTGCTCTTTAATGGGGAGTGTCCGTACCCACTTGGGACGGTAGATCCTTGTGTGGCAAATCTGGCAGTAGAAATCATAACGGCATTTGAGCACTTCCTTGAGGGAGGTGCTGCTCACATAGTATTTGCCATTCCCATACCGGAACTCCTGGCTTGAGGCAGGAACGAAAGAGAGTCGTCTCTCAATTTGGGAGCGGTCATTCACATCCTTGAGGAACTGGCTTACCCAATACTGTGCATCAAGCTCTGAGACGCCATACTCTGCTTGTCGGTCCTCCCCATACAGCTGTGCCTTGTCTAGAAGATAGGAGTAGATGAGCAGGTATGCCTCCTCCTTGGTGTAGGGCTTGAGGGTTGCCAAGGCGTCTTCCAAGGGACACCCTTCAAAAAAATGTTTGTGTGCATCCGTGAGGCCGAGAAAATGCAGGATTCCAAATGATTGGTACCCTCTGGAGTAGGTAGGGTCGAGTCCGAGAATCTCCTTGTCAAGGACGCGGTGGCTCAGACCCCAGAAGAGGTAGTGATAGACCACCTCTCTGTGAGCATCAAGGGAGTATTGGTTAAACTCCCTCCCCCTGCCGTTAGGCTGGAGGGGAGGGAAGCTTGGAAGGGTCCTTTGCCAGTTCATACGCTTACTGTACACGCTCTTGCATGGGGGGACAAGGGTATATTTGTACCCTTAGCTGCTTTTGGTTATTCTGCATCAGTAAAGAAAAGCGTACCCTTTTGTGCGAATGATCGCTTTTTCGCAATGAGCAGGTAGGAGACAAATGAAGCGGTCATATAGAACGCTGAAATTCCTACGGCAGCCCAGAAAAGTGAGGGCTTGTTGCGTGTTATGCTGAATGATGGCAAGTTTACACTCATGATGAAGGGGATGGCCAGGACAAATACAATGCCCACAGCATAGAGGTAGTCGGTTGCCACAGGTGTTTCAAACTCCTTGTCCACCACCCTCAAGAGAGCAAGTCCTGTAGGAAGGGTTCCTGTTGCTGTGCCGTAGATGACCAGCATCCGGTAGAACTGATGGTCCTCAAAAATTCGGGAGCAGTACCAGGGAAGGACAACAGTGGTCAGGACCAAGCCTGTAACCACCAGGGCCAGAATAGGTACCCAGTATCCCCGGACCACGACCAGGGAGATGGCACCTAGGGAGGATGCTACTGTCAGGTCCACTGATAAGCCGCTGATCCGGTTGCAT
The DNA here is from genome assembly GCA_963662725.2 of uncultured Sphaerochaeta sp. Classification (GTDB taxonomy): domain Bacteria; phylum Spirochaetota; class Spirochaetia; order Sphaerochaetales; family Sphaerochaetaceae; genus Sphaerochaeta. The sequence goes on along the minus strand of CAXXCW010000038.1, from coordinate 370,314 downwards.
GTTGCAGTGTCGATGGTGGTCTCTACCTTGAAGAGGCGCATGAGCATCTTTACACCAAGGGCACAAAATGAGCTGAATACGAAGTTGATGCCCCACAGGCTGTCTGCAAGATCCGAGCCTAGGGAACCCATGAGGTGCAACAAGAATGTCAGGCCTGTAAGGAAAGCCCAGCTGATGAGGTACGTGGCCATGACAAGTGCTATGTGGTAGGTCAGGGAGTCAAGGGACTCACCGTCGGTGGTGAGATAGGATCCTATCGGCCTCTCAGTGGTGAGGCGGCTGAAGAAACCTGTGCGGATGCTCTGACGGTCGATCTTTTGCCGGTACTCCTTGGCTATCCACCCGCGTTTGATGCCTTGGTTTATCAGCATGACTCCGCCAAAGCTCCCGACGAGGAACCCTATGGCTGCTATGGTGAGCCCGACAGAGGATGCGCCATAAAAGCCCATACCCTCCCATGTAGCCCCTATCGAATACGCCTGCCCCGGTCCCAATTCAAAGCCAAGGGGAAGGAAAAACCCTATGGCTGGGAATAGGGTAGGGCTTATCGTAGCGATGAGCAGAGCGGTTACCAACAAGCCAAAGAAAGCTTGCAGGCCGTACTGGGCCATGACAGCGGTCACGTTTGCTGCTATGGTTCGCGTTCCTTTCACCTTTTTCCGGTTCTCAGGAACAACTCTGAGCATCATTGCGATAAAGGAGATATTCAGAAGGTGATAGACTATCTCGCCCAGGAATGCATTGGTCAAACCTAGCTTGGGGGCAAAGAAGTTCTAGAACGCCAAGAGCAGTATCCCGGCCACTATGGATGCTGGTATCAGGTAGCGTTGGAAGAAACGGAGGCGTGCCCTGCAAAGGGCTGCGATAAGCAGAGCCGTCGAAATGATTCCGATGTGCAGGATGTAGTTCCAGTTCATAGATGTTCCTTTTTTCTATACATATGAAATAGTTCGACATATTTGAGGGGCGAGGAGTCTTTCCCAATCCTTATCCTATACAGTTTGTCATCATTGAATAGCTCAATCGTACTTTTTGAGTTGATGACCATCGATTGCATCTTGGAGAATGAGAGCATGGTGAATAGGACAGGACTTGCACTTACAACCTGTATTCCCTCGCCGGTTGCAGAAAGGGAGAAGTCCTTGCTCAAGGTGACATGCTTGCCATCCTCTCCCTTCTGAAAAAGGATACCTCTGTCAGGTGGGAAGAGAGAAGCCTCTGGTTTTGCCGTTTCCAAGTGTATTCGTAGCTGCTCAACTTCCCAGTCATGCCACCTGGAAACATCCTTGAAAGGGTTGTTCCCCTGCAAATCAGTAAACTGATCATACGCATTCAGACGTGCTTTCATGTCGCACTTGGTGCACTGGATGATATCTTTTTTTGTCTCTAGGGTGCTGAAGGAGTTGCAACCGGGACAGAGGTAGAGAGCCCTCTGCAAGCCTTCTGCTTGGGCTTTTCCTCTGAACGGGGTGTGTGTCTTCTCCTGACAAGCACGAAATGAGAAAGAAAGATGCTCTACAAGGTATGCGTGGAGCGCATCCTTTGTCATAGTAGCGATAGCCTCCTTTGAAAGAGGAGGCAGAACCCGTATCATGGGGGTTCCCACCCTTTTCTTGTCTGCCCAGCGGGGCTTTGTCGCATAGACCCCTTCCAGGTTGACGATAATGACAGGAGCCTTCAGTATCTTGATGAGCTTTGCTGTACTTATAGCAAAGCCGATGCTCTCCCCATCCCAGGTCCTGGTACCTTCGGGGAACATGCCGACATTGTCACCCTCCTTGAGGGCGCGGGAAATGTTGCGTATGGTATGGATATCGCTACGTCCCTGTTGTTTGGAGATTGCTCCAACCCATCCGCTCAAAAGCGTCGACAGGCCGAACAATCTGATATGATGTGACCTTTGTCAAGTACTTTCTTTTTTTCTTATTGCTACTCCTTGGTTGTATGAGAAAATGAAAAGGATTGATAGACAGGAAATCAGTTTTCGGCAATTGACCACTCTGATATTCGCACATTGGTTAATGCAGGCCAATGGTCCGCCTAAAGCTCTTTCTGTCTAAAATCGTGAATCACCCTGGGGTGTCAACATAGATTGCTCGAAGATAGCTGGATCGTTGCCCGATTATCCTGTCTATCAATCCCTCTCATGCTATATGCCCCTTTTCGTACTTATCTTAATCGATCTTATTGTTCATCATGCCCCAGATGAAACAGGACAATTCTCTCGCTACAGCTGCTGTAGCCTTGTTGGTATGCACTCCCCGAGAAGTAAGATTGCTGTATACCTTATGCAATCTTCGGTTGGCCCTGTCGGCGTACGCTATGACTGCCGGGTCATTTCCCCTTTGCCGTGCTAGGAGCCTCTTTGATTTCCCGTACACATTGCTTCGCATTGTCGACTTTGCACTTTCGATGAGTAATGTCCTCAATCGGATATTCCCTGCTTTGGTTATCCCCCCTCTTTTTTCCCGCTGCCCGCTGGAATCCTCACTGGGTGTCAATCCAAAAAAGCAAGAAAAGCTCTGAGAATTAGGAAACCGTGAAGGATCTCCAATCTCGACCACTAGTGAGAGGGCTGTATGGGTCTCAATACCCCGGAAGCAACACAATCTGGATACCATCTCCCTATATTCTTCCCTTTTGGCAACTTCTTCAATCTGACTGTCGTATCTTGCAATTTTTTCTTGCTGATCAAGCACTTCTTGCAAATATTCGTTGAAGGTCTCTTGGGCAAGGGGGTCTGTAAACTTCTGCCTTCTGAGCCAAGTGAAGTGTATTTGGGTCCAATAGGTCTTTCCCTCTGTAAATACCCTCCCCGAACGGAGAAGGAATGCCAACAGATTCTGCTTGGTTCTCTTGTAGGCCTTTACTCGGGTATTCCTCATCCTTGTGTAGTCTTTCACTACTTCGTCTTCTGGTGTTGGTACATGGACTGCGCTATAGGTTCCCCATGCAAGATGCTTGGCTAGTTCTTGGGCATCCAGGCGATCTGTCTTCACAGCCTTGCCAGGAGCCTTGGGTAAGGACGTCGGAGCCATGAGCACACAAGCTATGTTTGCTGCCTCTAGTTCCCGGGACAATCCGAATCCTGTAGGACCAGCCTCATAGCCACATAGGACTTCACAGTCGGGCTGTTCTTTTTGCAGCCGCTGTACATATTTGATCACCAGACTGCCCTTACTGGCAATCCTGGTCTGGCCAAACAACTGTTTGGTTGCAAAGCTGAAAGAGCAAAGTGAATAACTGTCTTTGTGGACATCGATACCAATGTGTATTACATTTGTCATTGAAGTGGCCTCCATTTGTATGCGATAGCCGCATACAGGGTTATTTGTTTATCCCAGTATGCACGGTGAATGCGCGGTTTGCAAACTGGGAGGTCACTTCATATTGTCTTCTATGATTCCCGTCAAGCCCCCTGATTAAGGAATTTGAATACCCCTAATTCATTTACAGTCAAAGAATTGGTGATTTCCAACATTTCCTTAAATCCTTTGCAGGATTGACGAATTTGGTTGTATCGTCCAAAGATTGGCAAGTGTTTCCGGGCATGATAGGCAGCAACCTCCTGCCGTTCCTGCTCGTCTTCTACGGTAAAAAGGGTCCCATTCTTCAGCATCGAGTACATCATGACCACCATCTTTCTTGCGATTGCAACAGCTGCTTTTCGTCCGCCCATTCGCAGTCTCAGCTCATTGAACTTACGTTTCAGTGGGAAATCGAATTGGGTCTTGGTCATTGCGAACACAGATTCAATCAGGTATTCCCGTAAAGCAGCTTGACCTTCTTTTGTTATCTTTCGTGCAGCATCCTTCTGGCCTGATTGGTACACCCTTGGGACCAACCCACAATATGCTGCGAGTTGCTTTGCATTACAGAACCTGTCAATATCCCCAACAAATGCAATGAACGCCGCAATTGTTTTCAGCCCCACTCCCGGGATTGATCCAAGTATCGTTGCTGTACGGTCATCCTGTTTGACTATCCTTGCAAACTGTTTCTCCCCGGATTCCTGTAATTCTTCTAGCAGTGAGAGTTCCTTGGAAAGATCCTTTGCGATTCGCTTGGGGAATGCATATGCTCTGTCAGTTCCAAAACACGACTCTATGGCAGCTGTCCTACCAAGCTTGCTGTGAAGGTTGTTCATTTTCCCCGCCTCAGGGAACCCTTTGTCAAAAAACAAGGCATGCAACCTGTTTACCATTTGCTTATGCACATCATCCAGTTTCCTGTAGTGGGAGACTACATCCCTGTTCGCCATCTCGCGGTCACTGGGGATGCTTACAAGTTGGAGTTCAGCAATCGGTGTCCTGAGAATGAGCCTCGCGAGAAACAATGAATCTTCCTTGTCTGTTTTCTTTTTCGTTTCATTGATGTGGGTGGTATGGGGGTTGATTACACATGCCACTACTCCGGATTTCCTGTTCATGGCTCGGGCGATGTTGAATGTTCCCGTGGAAGCTTCCATCAGCACCAAATCCCCTGGCTGCAGCATCTCGTAAAGCTTGTCCCGTTTCGCAGACCTCAATGAGAATTTCTCGTGTAGGATGACCTTGCCTTGCAGGTCCATGATGCAAGCCCAGCAATTCTGCTTGCTCAGGTCCACTCCCACAAACCGTTTCACTCCATCCTTATGCTTTGCTTTCGAAATCTCACTGGTTCTAATGCCTACCGGCGTACAATACCATTGGTACCCTCTGCTTGAAGAGTAGTCGTTAACCTTGTTCTCTTCCATAACCCCTCCTAGTGTAGTAGAATTGGGACCAGATGGCGGTCATTCGATGATCAGTCATGCTTCTAACCGGGATGACGCTGTAAGTCGATAGAGAGCATACGGCGTCTCCCATTTTGATGTTCGACGGCCGGTGTGTGGTTCGATAAACTAGACCAAGGATATAATTCTGCTATTCCTAAGACAATACCACCGTAACCGCCGGCCCTCTGTCCCCGTCAGAACAGAGTACATCAAATAACTGCTTTCTGGTATCTTATACGGGAATCATATCAACTAAACAGTGCGGCACCTGCTACCCATCGTATATGCACTTTGGCGGCGGAAGAGACAAAAAAGGCATCATATACCTGGGTATGGTTTCCCAGGAGGAGGAAGGGCTCCTGCATGTCCGTGAGAATATCCATACCTTCAGTCTGGATGGTATTGGACCAGAGCAGATAGCGCCCATAGGTAGGTCTGGCGATCCTTATGAATAATGGTGTTTTTGACACTCTTTATTTTCATGTAAAAGATAGCATGGCATCCTAGGGAAGTCTATGAACCTATGCATGATTACCAATTGATTGGTGTCCTTCTTGACGGATGTTGATTCTTGATGATACAATAAACCTAGTTAAATAGTAAGATATACTCTAGCACAGAGGGTTTTCTTCATTTTACCGCATGTGTGAAAGTACTTAGCCGACATCATCCCAACCCTGCATAGCGCAGGGTTGGGATATTTGCTATTTAGGATAGGAGATGCCTATGAAACGGTTATTCCTTGGTCTCTTACTTGTCTCGCTCACCCTTTCGGTCATTTCTGCTTCCGGTACTGAAGAGCTTTTCAGTTCAGGCAGTGCTGAGCAGATTGTGTCATCCCTGAGGTATGGGGGAAGGGGACCCGGATCAGAATCCCCTCTGTTTCAGATAGCCATGCACAATCCTGATCCCACAGTCCTGCCTACCCTGATCTCTTTGGGATATGATCCCTTTGAGAGGGGTAAGGATGGGATTACCCTTCTGATGGCAGCAGCGAAGGAGACGACAAACCCTGAGATCATCACCGGATTGCTTGATGCCGGCTTGGATGTTGATGACAAGGATGATTTTGGCTGGACAGCCTTGTTTTTTGCCCTCAAGTACAACGATAACCCTTCTATTGCCAAAACCCTGCTCGACAATGGGGCGAGCTATGACTTGCGAGACGACTTCTCCTACTCTCCGCTCTACATGGCTATGGTCTACGGCCAACGGCCTGAGAAGATACGAGTGCTCGTTGAAGCTGGACTCGATCTTGAACAACGGGATGATGATGATCGCACTGCTCTGATGATAGCATCCGCTGAACTTGCTGATCCCACAAGTATTGAGAATCTCATACAGTCTAAACAGTGCGGCACCTGCTACCCATCGTATATGCACTTTGGCGGCGGAAGAGACAAAAAAGGCATCATATACCTGGGTATGGTTTCCCAGGAGGAGGAAGGGCTCCTGCATGTCCGTGAGAATATCCATACCTTCAGTCTGGATGGTATTGGACCAGAGCAGATAGCGCCCATAGGTAGGTCTGGCGATCCTTATGAATAATGGTGTTTTTGACACTCTTTATTTTCATGTAAAAGATAGCATGGCATCCTAGGGAAGTCTATGAACCTATGCATGATTACCAATTGATTGGTGTCCTTCTTGACGGATGTTGATTCTTGATGATACAATAAACCTAGTTAAATAGTAAGATATACTCTAGCACAGAGGGTTTTCTTCATTTTACCGCATGTGTGAAAGTACTTAGCCGACATCATCCCAACCCTGCATAGCGCAGGGTTGGGATATTTGCTATTTAGGATAGGAGATGCCTATGAAACGGTTATTCCTTGGTCTCTTACTTGTCTCGCTCACCCTTTCGGTCATTTCTGCTTCCGGTACTGAAGAGCTTTTCAGTTCAGGCAGTGCTGAGCAGATTGTGTCATCCCTGAGGTATGGGGGAAGGGGACCCGGATCAGAATCCCCTCTGTTTCAGATAGCCATGCACAATCCTGATCCCACAGTCCTGCCTACCCTGATCTCTTTGGGATATGATCCCTTTGAGAGGGGTAAGGATGGGATTACCCTTCTGATGGCAGCAGCGAAGGAGACGACAAACCCTGAGATCATCACCGGATTGCTTGATGCCGGCTTGGATGTTGATGACAAGGATGATTTTGGCTGGACAGCCTTGTTTTTTGCCCTCAAGTACAACGATAACCCTTCTATTGCCAAAACCCTGCTCGACAATGGGGCGAGCTATGACTTGCGAGACGACTTCTCCTACTCTCCGCTCTACATGGCTATGGTCTACGGCCAACGGCCTGAGAAGATACGAGTGCTCGTTGAAGCTGGACTCGATCTTGAACAACGGGATGATGATGATCGCACTGCTCTGATGATAGCATCCGCTGAACTTGCTGATCCCACAAGTATTGAGAATCTCATACAGTCTGGTTCTGATGTTGAGGCTACAGACTACCTTGGATGGACTGCCCTTGTGCATGCCGCCAGGTACAATCCTGAGCCCCAGATCACCAAGGCTCTCCTCGACAACGGTGCCGACCCTCTTGCCCTTACCAATGTAGGATGGACTGCCTTGCATTATGCCCTCAGCTACAATCCAAGTTTTGAGGTGATAAGACAACTTCTGGAAATAGAGGCTTACGTTCAAGGGGATAACAGTCCGCTGATGTACGCAGCTTCAAATGCAACATATCCTGAAATTATCAGTTCTTTGTTGGAATATGGTGCAGACCTTGACGAGCAGGATAGCTATGGTTGGACAGCCCTGATGTATGCAGTCAGCAACAATCCCAATACCGATGTGGTGAAGACACTGTTGCGTCATAACCCTTCCCATGACAGAGGTGAATATTCTGGGATAACACCTTTGATGTACGCTGCTGCCAATACCAATAATCCTGATATCATCACCTTGCTTGTGGAGAACGGGGAAGACCTGTCCTTGTATGACGAAGACTCCTGGAATGCCCTGCTGCATGCCGTTGGCAGCAACAGCAATCCGGAAATTGCACAAAGGCTGCTCTCTTTGGGAGCTGTCCACGATCGTACAAGGCATGATGGGCTTGGCTTGCTGCACTTTGCGGCATCGAATTCCAGTAATCCTGAGATGATCAGTTTTCTGATCGAATATGGTGAGGATCCAAACGTAGAGGATGACTATGGCTGGACACCTCTGATGTTTGCCGCTGCGGACGGCAAAGACTATGCAATCTATAGGGCATTGGTGGAGGGAGGGGCTACACACTTCGAAGATAGTCTGAGAACCCCTCTCATGCTTGCTGCACAGATCAATTTCGATCCTTCCATCGCCAGAGGACTGCTTGAGGATGGAGCCGACCTGTATCAGGTCGATGAAGATGGCATGGATGCTCTGGACTATGCGATCATCTATCGTAATGATGCTGTTGCCGAGGAACTTCTCTATTGGGGTGCTGATATCAACAAGCAGGGCTCGGGAGGCTATTCCCCTCTGCTGTATCTGTTGGAATATGCAAACTCCCTGGATGAGTTGACCTTCGCCCTCAATAATGGATCTGATGTGCAGGCGCGGACACATGATGGGTTTACCACCCTCATGATCGCAGCAAAAAACAACCTCTCCAAGGATTTCTTCGAGCTTCTTGTGGAAGGTGGTGCCAATTTGTCTACCCGTGACATCCAGGGAAAAACAGTCCTGATGCATGCTTTGGAGAATTCCAACGGGTATGATACGATCGAGTATCTTTTGGATGCAGGAGTTTCCTTGACCGCCGAAGACGAGGATGGTAGGAATCCTCTCATCTATGCAGCCATCTATGCAGAGGATCCGAGGGTGCTGGACCTCCTGCTTGATGCAGGAGCCGATGGTTGGACCAGCGACTTTGAAGGGCTGACTGCTTTCGATTATGCCAAGGACAACCCCGATATCGCCTATACCAAGCAGTATTGGAGGCTAAATGACGAGCGGTTCACAGACTGGGATTGGTGATGATCAAGTGGAGAAAGAGTCAGGGATAAGGGTGAGTTTGTTTTCCAGGACTAGGCTGGCGGCTCCTATTGCATTGCCGAAATTGTCCAAGTTTGTCTGAACAATGGAGAGTTCTGGCGTGTGATACGTATCGACAACTTGTTTCCCTATATAGGCAGCATAGTATGCCCCATAATACCCCATCGGTCCCCCAAGGATAATCCTTTGGGGATTGATGATGTTTATGAGATGCCCTATTGCCGTGCAAAGAGGATCGGCTACCGCACGAACACATTCCCTTGCCAGTTCGTCACCGGCATTTGCAGCCTCCATGATCGTCTCCACCTGGAGGGCTTTGCCATGTAGTACTGACCCTCTTCCCTGCTCTTGCAGTGCTGTTTTCGCATGCCTTAGCAAAGCCGTGGAGGATCCGACTGGAAAGAGACACCCCTTGCGACCGCAGACACAGTAAGGTCCGTTGGGATCGACTATGATATGGCCGATTCCTCCTGTATGTATGTTGGTGCTGAGCATGGGCTTGCCGCCAAGAAATATTGAAGTGCCGAAACCCGTGCCTACACCTAGGAATATCACATCCTGAAAGCCAGAGCCTTTGCCATAGAGAAATGAGGCGAGCCCGCTAGTACGGTACCTGTTCAGGATATAGACCGGGACCTCAAATGTTTCCTGTATTATTCTCTTCAGAGGGATGTCTCTCCAACCTAGGTCAACAGCTTTTACAATGGTCCCTGTTTCACGATCGATGACACCTGGGCATCCAAGCCCTAAGGCGGGAAGGAGTTTTTCTGTATATTTTTTAAAAAAATATCCTATGCCCTCAAAGAGAGCCTCTATGAAACTGTCTACGGAAAGATCCTTGAGGGGTATGTGTTTCTTTTCAATGATGGTTCCTTTCAGGGTTACCACCGAGAAGTACCAGTCGGCATCATCAAAGAATCCTCCCAAGGCATACCAGTGTTTCTCATCCAGTTCCAAGGGTAGGCCTGGTCTTCCCCTGCCTTTCGTTGATGTTGTTGCCAATTCAGTCACGATACCCATTTGAATCAGCTTGTTGATGTTTTGTGAGGAAGTTGTCCGACTCAGTCCGAGATGTTTGGCGATGTCGGCGCGTGAGGGTGTTTGCAAATCCCTCTCCACACAGTTGAGGACATTTCTACAATTGACCAATTCTGAGGTTTCTTCTTGCATGCCTAATTATACAATCCTTTCTGATAAATGCTAGCGGTAATACCTATGGTATCACAGAGAACACGTTCCTGCTATATTTTTGTAAATATAAACTACAAATTAATCACTATATATGCTGTTTGAAAGTGGTATTAGCTTGTATTTGGTGTATCTTTTCATAAATGGAGCCAATTGATAGGGAAAATATGGATGATTTCCCTTGACAATAATGAGATTTATGATAAGTTAATTGTAAAGTAAACGGACAAAATAACAAAATTACTAGGAGATACAATGAGCCGCAAAGAAGAAATTCAGGAAAAACTGAAAAAACTTCGTACCTGTATCATGTCAGAGGATCTGTCAGGTATCTACTGCAAACGCCAGGATTCTTTTGCCTGGCTTACCTCAGGAGGACAGAATTACGTCGGGTTGGGTGAATTGGGTGCTTGTGGGCTGCTGGTGACACTCGATGGGGCTTATGCGATTACGAATAGCATAGAGGAAGCCCGAATGCGTGATGAAGAACAACTTGAGCTTTTTGGCTTTGAGATTCTTTCTGCGCCCTGGCATGATCGGGAGTTTGAGAAGACCATGATTGCAAGGATATGCTCCCTTCCAACGTTGGGTTTGGACTTCTCTGCGGGCTTTGGGAAAAATATTCATGCTATGTTGATCGATATGCGTGCAAGTCTCAGTCAGGAAGAGTTGGGACGGTACCGCGAGCTTGGCCTTTCAGCTTCGACTATCCTTGAGGAAGTCGCCGCTTCCATCAGGGTTGGGGATACTGAGAAGAGTGTAGTGGGCAAGGCGGGTGAACTGCTCTATTCCCACGGCATGGATTTTGCATCCATGATGTGTGCATCCGATGAGCGGATAGCCCTCTATCGTCATCCGGTTCCCACTGATAAGCGTATAGCCAAACGGGTACAGGTTGGAGGCAATTTCCGAAAGGACGGATTGGTAGTCTGCATGACACGATATGTGCATTTTGCACCTGTCAGTGATGAGTTGCAATTGCAATATGAGGTCAACCAGAAGATAGACTGTGCCCTTATGGCCGCCACCGTCCCTGGAAGAAGGTATAGCGAAATCCTTTCCATTGCCAAAGAGACGTATGCAGCCTATGGCTATGGCAAGGAGTTTGACAAACACCATCAGGGGGGTCCGATTGGGTATGCCCCTAGAGATTATAGGGTCGATTTCTCCCATAACTCCAAAGTATCCCAACAACAGGCCTTTTGCTGGAATCCTTCCATCACTGGGACCAAGAGTGAAGATACCATTGTTGTCTCCAGCAGTGGCATTGAATGGATTACCCGCCCTGTCCTGTTTCCTTCCATTCAGGTGAATGTTCATGGAGTAGCGTACACAAGGGTCGCTCCCTTGAAAAAATATTAGGATGTGTTTTACATGGCTTTGCCATGAAAGGAGAAGAGATGAAGAAAATTACAGGTGTTCTTATGGTGCTGTTGGTCAGCATGTCGTTTGTCTTTGCACAGGGGGCTAAGGAGAGTGATGCCTCTTCCTATCCCTCCAAGCCAGTGGAGACTACTGTCCAGTGGTCTGCAGGTGGTGGTGCTGATCTGGTGTTCCGTGCATTTGCAGAGGTGTTTCCCAAGTATGCAAATGGACAGACCATGGTGATAAAGAACGTTCCTGGTGCCTCCGGAGTCCCCGGATGTGCAGAATTTAAGGAGACTGCATCCAAAGATGGGTACAATCTGATGCATTGGAGCAATGCTCACGTTTCCAAGCTCCATATGAGTGTCGTCCCCTATGATAACGAATCATTCAGACATGTTGCCCAGATTGTTGAGAATACCCACTATGTGCTGGTTCGTTCTGACTCTCCTTGGTCCTCCCTTGAGCAGTTCCTCGCCGACGCCAAGAGAAATCCGGAGACGATCTCCATGGGCAATGGTGGAAGTGGTGGTGGCAATCACCTTGCCGCCCTATTGCTTGAGGAGGCAACAGGCACCTCATATGTCCATGTTCCCTTCAAAGGTGGTGCGGCTGCCCTTACCGGTCTGATGAGTGGTGAAGTGGATGCTGCAATGTGTAATTCTCCCGAAGGCTACGCCAACGTTGAGGGTGGTCAGGTGAAGATGCTGGTAAGTTTCGGGTCCGAACGTCTTGATAAGTTTCCCTCAGTACCTACAGCCAAGGAAAGCGGCCTTGATATCGAGTTACGCCAATGGAGAGGCTTTGCAGTTCCTTTAGGCACACCCGAGGCAATTGTTGACAAGCTCGATGATATCATCAAGCAGGTGGTAAATGATCCTGTATTCATTGCCAAACTGGATTCTATGGGTGCAAAACCTGTATATCGGGATACAGAGGCTTACAATGCTTTTATCAAAAGTGAAGATCAGCGCTTCATGAACCTGATCAAGAGTAAAGGTTTTGGTGATCGGTACTAAATTCTATTACCCCCTGATGCTTTGCTGCAGCGGGGGGTACCTTTGAGGTTTGATGTGAAAAAAGAGAACAAGTTTTCCAATGTCTGTCTGGGCTTGGGGTTTATGGCCCTGGGTACAGCTGTCTTTTTTATGTCCGGTCAGTTGCAAGAAGTAAATAGAGGCATTGGTCCTGGAGGATATCCTCGGGTAATTGCTGTCATGATGACCATTCTTGGTGGTATCCTGGCCATTGAGAATATGATCGGAGGTTTTCCCAAACCAGACGTTTCAGTGGAAAATCCCCGGGGATGGTTGAAGACCATGGTACTGATAACCGGTACGCTACTCTACATTTGGCTATTGAGAAAACTTGGTTTTCTTGTTCTGACTCCCCTGTATATGGGGTTTACGCTCATGCTATTCGGCCATAGGGACTGCAAGAGAGTCATTGGCATCTCAGTTTTGACCACTGTGATCATATATTTGTTGTTTGTGAAGGTGTTTATGATATTTTTACCTTCATTCAGACTGTTCTAGGAGGAAGGAACTATGTTTGCTTCATTGATGACAGGTTTGAGTGCTGTATTCCAACCAATTCCTTTTCTCCTGATGTGCTTTGGTGTCGCCATGGGTACTATCATAGGGGCTCTGCCCGGTCTTTCGGGATCTATGGGTATCATCCTTTTGTTGCCGCTGGTATACAAGCTTCCCAGTGGCGTTGCCTTGGTGATGCTATGCGGTCTCTACTGTGGTTCCATGTATGGGGGAAGTGTTTCCGCTATCCTGTTGAAAACTCCGGGAACTCCCTCTGCAGCTGCAACCATGCTGGATGGAAACCCTCTCTCCAACAAGGGGTATGCAGGAAAGGCGATAGGTGTCTCAGCCTTTTCCTCGTTTGTCGGGGGGTTGATCAGTACGATTTGCCTCATATGTATAGCTCCCCAGCTGGCAAAGGTTGCCTTGAAGTTTCAGGCAGCCGACTATTTTTCACTTTCTATTTTCGGGCTTAGCATCATGGCGAGCTCCTCAGGAAAAAGCATAGCAAAGGGGTTGCTCAGCGGATGCGTCGGCCTGCTGATCTCAACCATCGGCATCGATCCGATTGTGGGAGCCGATAGGTTTACCTTTGGTTCCTACAAGCTGATGAGCGGGCTTCCCCTCCTCCCTGTACTTATTGGAGTGTTTGCCCTGAGTGAGATCATGATAAACCTTCGTGACGGTGAAAAGGCCACCGCACATATCCAGGACCAGAAGATTACGAAGATATTCCCATCCCGCAAGGAGATAGCATTCTTCCTAAAGGCCGCTGTAGTCGGAGGACTGCTAGGTGTTTTTATTGGAATAATACCTGGAACTGGTGGTGCAATAGCATGTTTCCTTGCATATAATGTTGCTCAGAAGATTTCCAAGAGACCTGAAGACTTCGGTAATGGGTCCCTTGAAGGCATTGCAGCTCCCGAGGCCGCGAACAATGGCACAACCGGAGGGGCCCTAGTCCCCATGCTTACCCTGGGAATCCCAGGTGATGTGGTCACCTCAGTTATGCTTGGGGCTTTGGTTCTTGTAGGGATAAAGCCAGGGCCTCTGCTGTTCGTTGAGAATGCAGATATTGTCTATACGCTTTTTGCAGGTATGCTGATCGTTCAGTTCCTGATGTTGGGATTTGGCCTTGTGTTTGCAAGGTTTGCACCGAAGGTCTTGAAGATTCCCTACAAGACACTCATGCCCCTTATCCTGATCCTTTGTGTAGTTGGTGCGTTCTCCTTGGCCAATCAGACCTACCACATCAATATCGCGATCCTATTTGGCATTGTCGGTCTGTTCATGAAGAAATTTGGCTTCCCTGGAGCTCCCCTCGTATTGGGAGTCATCCTAGGTCCTATTGCCGAGGAGAGTCTCAACAGGGCCCTTATTGTTTCCAACAATAGCTGGTCAATTCTGGTTACCCGTCCCATATCCCTCTTCTTTTTGGTAATGGCGGCTGTTTCCATAGGGTATTCTCTGATATCCTCAAAAAAAACACGTATGAGGAAGAACAATGGCTGAACATGCATGTATTATCATAGGAACAGGTGCTATCGCACGCGTACACATTGAAGCATATAAGAGTTTGGGAAATTGCCGTATTGCAGCCCTTTGTGACCTGTTTGTAGAGAAGGCTGAAAGCCTGATCGTTGAGATGGGTCTTGAGGGAGCTGTCGCCTACAAGGATTATAAGGAGGCCCTTGCATCATCCGATGGTGATATAGTCTCAATCTGCCTTCCTCCCGGCCTCCATGCACAGGTCGCCATTGATGCTCTCAATGCTGGCAAGCATGTGCTGGTGGAGAAGCCGATGGCTACCAGCTTGGAGGAGTGCGACCGTATGATCGAAGCAGGCAAGAATAGTGGCAAGCTCCTTGGCATTGTCTGCCAGAACAGGTTCAAGACCCCTATGATGAAGATGAAACAGCTTCTTGACAGTGGCCAAGTAGGAACGGTCAGATATGCGAATGTCAATTCCTACTGGTGGAGAGGCCAGAGCTACTATGACCTCTGGTGGAGAGGGACTTGGGAAAATGAGAGCGGTGGATGCACCACTGGCCATGCGACCCATCATATCGACCTGATGCAGTGGCTTCTGGGGATGCCTACTGAGGTCACAGCTGTAATTACCAATATGGTGCATACCAATAGCGAGTGTGAGGATCTCTCCATGGCAATCTTTAGCTATCCGGATAAGATGGCACAGCTCACTGCAACCCTTTTGATGCATGGGGAAGAGCAGTCGATGGTTTTCACCGGTGATAAGGCGAAGGTGTCGATACCCTGGTCTGTGCATGCAAACAAGGAGCTGGAGAATGGGTTCCCAGTAGAGGATGCCGAGACAATGGATACAGTGAGAACGTACTATGAATCATTGCCTGAACTTGACCTTGAGGGCCATCCTGCCCAGCTCAGAAACTTCCTAGGTGCCGTTGAGGGGAAAGAACCCCTGTTGGTTACCGGAGAAGAGGGTAGGAATACCATCGAACTCATCATGGCCATCTACAAGTCCTCGGTCACCCAGGGCCCTGTACGGCTTCCTTTGGCCAAGGATGATGTGTTCTATACCAAGGCAGGCCTGGTCTCCCAGATGCCCAAATTCTTTGAGAAGAAGCGAAGCGTTGAGAACTTCACTACCCAGAAGATCTCCCTTGGGAGGGATGTGGGCAAGTAACAGGTTGAACGAGCGTGCCCTTTTTACGGTAATTGTCGGGTTACTCATTTTCCCTGTCAGTTTCTATGTTTCTGAGCCAAGCCTTTCTGCATGAGCGGGAAGGCTTGGCTGCAGATACCCATTGGAAGGGTTCGTTGCTGATATCATTTGACTTTTTGGCAAGCAGGCTTGAGTATGGATATATCCCGAGCAAAAAGGATCCGAGTGATGAGTTCACCCTTTGACCAAAAGAAACTTCGCCTCAAGCAGAAAGACCTGGTCTTCAACGTATTGCATCTGTTCTCATTGGAATTGGAAAAAAACCAGGTGAAATCCATCTGGGATGTTGTTCTTTCGAGTTCCCAGATCATTGAGTACCTCAAGGAACGCTACAGCATCGACTATAAGACCGACTATTGGTTATGGACACAGCTGAAACGATATGAAGAGGAGTTGGGTATGCCCCTGTTCAAGAAATACAAAGGATCAGGGCCCACTTTCACCATATCATTAGCTGCACCATATACCCATTTTCATCAGAAGAAGCATCTCTATATTGCCGAGAAGCTGAAAACGGCAAATGCTGTCCATGATGAGATAGAGAACTTTGCACAACAGCATACCAGAGAGGTCCCTGTGAAAGTGTTGCTGGGAGCTGGGGGGTTGTGCAACCATATTGCATCTATTTTTGCAGAGCATCTGGATACGCTTTCCTATCCTTTGGATATCTATACGCATAATCTGGGCATTATCGAGCAGTTCTCTTCCCTGTTGCAACGAGAATATCATCTTGGGGTGTTTGTCCCTTCAGGGGAGCTAGATCCCACTACCTATACCTTGCTGGAGCAGCAGGACAGCTTCTATGAGAACATCCCGTTTGATTTTATCGTGCAGGGAACCAGTTTCCTATACGAAGGGAATCTCTTCATCGAATCAAAAATTGAACTGCCCAGGAAAGCCAGCATAGCCAAAAAGGCCAAGGGGACTAAGATATTGGCTTTGAGTATGCATGAATTCATTGATGACCCCTCTTTGGTACAGGGGCTCACTTCCTATGCTTCCCTCTCTGATTATGATCAGCTGATCGTCCCGAGATCAGGGACGACAGATGGACTATCCGAGCATTCCAATCAGGTCTTTCTTAGCTATATCGACTCTTTGCATCCTCTGGTCTTGAACTGGAACTATGCCATCTATCAGATACGCAAGAGTGATCTCTAACATAACATCTCAATGTAAGGTAATTCGTAAAAAAGGGTCTTCGCTTGTCATCCTCTCCTAAGGTGCTATCCTGTCAGACAGGAGGACTATCATGAAAAAAATCTTAGCTATCTTGGTAGTGATGTCAGTTTCTGCACTGCTTGTCTTTGGGGCAGGGGCTACAGAGGGTGCAGGTAAGAAAATTACGCTCACCATCGCTGGAAGGGATGGTGCGTATGGGGATTCTCTGCAGCTGGCTGCAGATGCTTATCAGAAACTTCATCCGGAGGTTTCCTTTGAGATATTGAAGCTTTCAGGCTCAAGTCTTTTTGAAAAGAGTGTCATTGACATGAGAAGCAAAAGTGGGACCTATGACCTGGTCCTTATTGATGATCCCAATGCTCCACAGTTTCAGGAGGTCGGCTGGCTAGCCAACCTTGATGACCTGTATGCCAAAAAAGGTCTCACCGTTGACAGTGATTTTATCAAGCCAGCGTTGAATCTTGGGCGGTACCCATATGGTGAGAAGGGCCCTCTCTTTACCTTGCCCTTTGCCGGAAACGTCGAGCTTTTTGCGTACAGGACCGATCTGTTTGCAAAATATGGGTTTGGCGAGATCACCACATGGACGAATCTTCTCAAGGCTGTTAAGACCATTGACGCCAACGAAAGTGGGGTAGATGGTGTGGTCTTCAGAGGTTCCAAAGGAAATCCGATCGTCACAGGGTTCCTGCCTATATTCTGGGCTTTTGGTGGAAAGGTCCTTGATGAGCAGGGTAAAGTGGCGATCAACTCACCTGAGGGATTGGCTGCCATGAAGTACTTCTTGGAGCTAAGCGAATACGCCCCTGAAGGGGTGACGATGTACCAGTCCGCTCAGGTGCGTGACGCCCTGTATGCAGGAACTGCGGCAGTCGTCCCTGAAGTATGGCCCGGATGGATCGGAAACCTGGAAAATGAGAAGGAATCGTTTGTGGTTGGCAAGGTGAAGGTTACCAAGCACCCTTCAGAAGTGCAGAAATCTTCTCCGATGATCGGGGCCTGGCTGATAGCCATTCCCGAGTCTTCAAGACAACATCAGGCTGCCTTTGACTTCATGCTGTTTCTGACCAGCTATGATATGCAGCTTGCCATGTCCGACGCCTACGGTCTTCCCCCTTCACGGGTCTCTGTCTATTCGGTTGCATCCCAAAGGGCAAAGTATCCCTGGTATGATGCACAGCTTGATGCATTGCAGAACAGCGTTGCCCGTCCCCGTTCGGTCAAATGGAAGGAGATCGAGGACCAGTTGGGCTCTGTCCTGCAGTTTGTCATTATGGGAGAACTGACTCCAGAGAAGGCTCTCTCTGATGTGGAGACAAGTATCAAGGCCTTGCTGGACTGATCCAAGCCTCTTTTTCTGATGGCAGGCAGATAGTCTGCCTGCCATCATCATATCTTTTCCTTTTTCACTTTTTTCCTTTTTCTCTTCTCCTGTTTCCGTTTCGAACAACTTGACGATTGGAGTACTCCCCATGCATGTGTCCAAGTACATAAAGAACAACATCTTCTATTTTGTCATCATTGCCCCTTCGGTTATCATTATGGCCTGGCTGACGCTCTACCCGGTAGTGCAGGTAATGGGGTTATCCCTATATGACTATAACTTCATAAGCGATGTAAAAAAATTCATAGGTCTGGATAATTACAGGCAGATACTCCAGTCAACGCTGTTCCGTGATTCGTTCTTCAATACTTTGCAGTTCTCCCTCATCGCCACCTTCTTTGAAGTGGGGATCGGACTGCTGCTTGCATTTGTCTTTGACGGGCAGTTTAGAGGGAAGCGATCCTTTATGACCATAGTGATATTCCCCATGATGCTCTCCACCATGGTTGTCAGTGCCATATGGAAGACTCTCTACCATAATGATATCGGTCTGCTCAATGCAATGCTGCGCAATGCGGGCCTGTCCCCTGTCGGCTGGCTCATTGACCCGGCCAAGGCACTGTACTCAATTATCCTCATAGATATCTGGCAGTGGACGCCCTTTGCCTTCATCATGCTGCAAGCATCAATGCAGTCAATTCCCAGGGAGACCTTCGAGGCCGCCCAGATCGATGGTGCGCGTTCCCATCAGATAGCATTCAGAATTACCATCCCCATTCTTGCAAGCCAGATCATGTTGGTTGCAATGCTGCGCACGATCGACACCTTCAAACTGTTCGGAAAGGTCTATGCCCTGACCCAAGGAGGGCCTGGAAACTCCACAGAGACACTTTCTACGTTTATCTATCGTGAAGGGTTCTCCTATTTCAATCTGGGGAGGGCTTCAACAGCATCTCTGCTTACGTTGCTTGTTGTCACCCTGATATCCCTATTCTATATCCGGAGAATTCTTCAGGAGGATGGTTCCCATGCTTAAGGTAAGAAAGAAACAGAACAATCCTCTTTTTTGGGTCTTTGTCCTCTCCCTGCTGGTCATTACCCTGTTTCCTGTATATTGGATACTGGCCACTTCCTTGAAAAATCCTTTGGAAGTTGTGCTTCCCAATCCTACCTTTGTCCCGAGAGAGCCGACTTTGGAGAACTATGTTGCAGTCCTGCAGTCGGGATTCCTGCGGAATATGCTCAACAGCCTCATTGTCTCCATTGGAGCCACCACACTTTCGCTGTTTTTGTCTTTTACCGCCGCATATGCCCTCTCACGGTTCAAGTTTCCCCTGGCATTCAACCTGATATTCATGATCTGGATTCTTCTGGTCAAGATTCTGCCTCCGGTGGTTCTGGCGATCCCGTTGTATACCATGTTCAACTCGATGCGTCTCATCAACAGCCTTGTCGGTCTCGTCCTGGTCTATCAGGTCTATACCTTGCCATACTGTACGTGGATGCTGTTCGGGTTTTTGAAGAGTGTGCCAAGGACGTTTGAGGAAGCGGCTCAGATTGATGGAGCGAGCAAAGCCGTTATACTGTGGAAGATTGTGACTCCGATGGCTCGCACCGGCTTGGTAGCCACTTCAATTTTCAGTGTCATTGCAGCATGGGATGAATTTCTCTTTGGACTGCTTTTTATCCGTACTCCTGCTTTAAGGACACTTCCCCTGGTAATTGTTGACTACATCGGTGAATATGAGACTTTATGGGGGCATCTGATGAGTATAGGGCTCATAACCTCAGTTCCTGTTCTCGTATTTTCTAACTTTGTCTATAAGCACTATACCAAAGGCTTCTCTATGGGGGAGAAGTGATGAACACAAACCTTCTCATAACAGCTCACAGTGGATCTATGCATACGCGTCCCAACAGTATGGAATACCTGAAGCAAGCTTGCCTGCTGGTACCGGATTTTATCGAGGTTGATGTGAGGAAAACCCTTGATGGCAAGATGGTACTGTCTCACAATCCCTCCCTAGATGGGTGTCCTCTACCTATTGGGAACATGACGTATGCGCAACTGCTTGCCCATGACCCATCGCTGTTGCTCGTGGAGGATGCCTTTGCTCTCTGCTTTGCCCATTGCATCAAGGTCAACCTTGATATCAAGGAGTATGAAGCGGTAGCCCCTGTGTGTGCCCTCATTGAGGAAAGAGGATGCACTTCCCAGGTAATCTTTACCGGTTGCAAGGAGAATGAGATATATCTCATTCATCAGCTACTTCCCCATGCCAAGGTCCTCTACAATGCTGATTGCTGGGATACGGGGCGGTATCCTACCTATGGCTCCTATGCCCGTGCCATGGTTGAAACAGCAGTGGCGGCAGATGCCTTTGCCCTGAACATCAACTGTGAGGGGGTACAGGAAGAGCTGTTCATCATTGCAAGAGAGAGGCTGCTCCCTGTCTTTGTCTGGACAGTGGAAAGCCGGTCTCAGATGCGCATGATGATCGGCTTTGGAGCAGCATCGCTGACAACGAAGAATATCTCACTGCTGAGGGAGGAGATAGCCTATCTGGAAGGGAAGCTGACCGAGCCCTAATGCATGCCTATCCGGATACTTCACATACTTGCTCCATTGAACATGTGAAATTATGGTGAAGGTAGCAAGCAAGGGGCAAAGATTTCTGGTCTTTGCCCCTTGCTTGCTACCTATTCAGACAATATGAAGTGACCTCCCAGTTTGCAAACCGCGCATTCACCGTGCATACTGGGATAAACAAATAACCCTGTATGCGGCTATCGCATACAAATGGAGGCCACTTCAATGACAAATGTAATACACATTGGTATCGATGTCCACAAAGACAGTTATTCACTTTGCTCTTTCAGCTTTGCAACCAAACAGTTGTTTGGCCAGACCAGGATTGCCAGTAAGGGCAGTCTGGTGATCAAATATGTACAGCGGCTGCAAAAAGAACAGCCCGACTGTGAAGTCCTATGTGGCTATGAGGCTGGTCCTACAGGATTCGGATTGTCCCGGGAACTAGAGGCAGCAAACATAGCTTGTGTGCTCATGGCTCCGACGTCCTTACCCAAGGCTCCTGGCAAGGCTGTGAAGACAGATCGCCTGGATGCCCAAGAACTAGCCAAGCATCTTGCATGGGGAACCTATAGCGCAGTCCATGTACCAACACCAGAAGACGAAGTAGTGAAAGACTACACAAGGATGAGGAATACCCGAGTAAAGGCCTACAAGAGAACCAAGCAGAATCTGTTGGCATTCCTTCTCCGTTCGGGGAGGGTATTTACAGAGGGAAAGACCTATTGGACCCAAATACACTTCACTTGGCTCAGAAGGCAGAAGTTTACAGACCCCCTTGCCCAAGAGACCTTCAACGAATATTTGCAAGAAGTGCTTGATCAGCAAGAAAAAATTGCAAGATACGACAGTCAGATTGAAGAAGTTGCCAAAAGGGAAGAATATAGGGAGAT
Source organism: uncultured Sphaerochaeta sp. (assembly GCA_963662725.2). Classification (GTDB taxonomy): domain Bacteria; phylum Spirochaetota; class Spirochaetia; order Sphaerochaetales; family Sphaerochaetaceae; genus Sphaerochaeta. Next base: position 348,783 of record CAXXCW010000038.1, on the reverse strand, counting down.
GGTATCCAGATTGTGTTGCTTCCGGGGTATTGAGACCCATACAGCCCTCTCACTAGTGGTCGAGATTGGAGATCCTTCACGGTTTCCTAATTCTCAGAGCTTTTCTTGCTTTTTTGGATTGACACCCAGTGAGGATTCCAGCGGGCAGCGGGAAAAAAGAGGGGGGATAACCAAAGCAGGGAATATCCGATTGAGGACATTACTCATCGAAAGTGCAAAGTCGACAATGCGAAGCAATGTGTACGGGAAATCAAAGAGGCTCCTAGCACGGCAAAGGGGAAATGACCCGGCAGTCATAGCGTACGCCGACAGGGCCAACCGAAGATTGCATAAGGTATACAGCAATCTTACTTCTCGGGGAGTGCATACCAACAAGGCTACAGCAGCTGTAGCGAGAGAATTGTCCTGTTTCATCTGGGGCATGATGAACAATAAGATCGATTAAGATAAGTACGAAAAGGGGCATATAGCATGAGAGGGATTGATAGACAGGATAATCGGGCAACGATCCAGCTATCTTCGAGCAATCTATGTTGACACCCCAGGGTGATTCACGATTTTAGACAGAAAGAGCTTTAGGCGGACCATTGGCCTGCATTAACCAATGTGCGAATATCAGAGTGGTCAATTGCCGAAAACTGATTTCCTGTCTATCAATCCTTTTCATTTTCTCATACAACCAAGGAGTAGCAATAAGAAAAAAAGAAAGTACTTGACAAAGGTCACATCATATCAGATTGCAGAGTTTCACATTGCTATGGTGAATGTACCATTTGCCCTATGATTGTTACCTCTCACTCCTGTATTGTGCTTTCTCTGGTCAGAGCCTGCTCTTGATCCACTCCTTGCAGACAGAAGGGTAGTTGGTGAAGACACCATCACAACCCCACTCATAGCATTGTTCAAGCTGACCCATGGAGTTGACTGTCCATACGTTTGTCCTGATGCCATACTCCTTGCACTCTGCGACGGACTCTTTGCTTACATTGCTGAAGTTGGGATGGAATGACTCAAAGCCAAACTTGTCACAGAAATACCCTGCGTTGACCAGACCCGATTCAGGGACCAGGACACCACAGGGAATGCTCTCGTCGAGGGCTTTGGCATTGGCAATGGAAAGCAGGTTGAAGGATGAGAAGAACACCTTCTTTTCCAGGCCATGGGCCTTGAGGATGGCAAGGGTTTTGGCTTCAAGCTCCTTGTAGTAGATGATGCTGGTCTTCAGCTCGATGTTGGTGAGAAGATCTGTTGTCTTGGCCCATGTGCAATACTCCTCAAAGGTAGGGATGTGCTCAAACTCACTCGTATGGGGGAAGTGGACAGCCGCATTGAGCTTCTGCAGATCTTTGAGGGTGTATTCACAGACCAGGCCCTTTCCGTCGGTGGTGCGATCGACACGTTCGTCATGGATGACAACGACCTCACCGTCTTTGGTGAGCTGGACATCGAGTTCGATGCCGTCACTCCCTGCTTCCTCGGCCTTTCTGAATGCCAGCATCGTATTCTCCGGGTAGGCTCCGCTATACCCTCTATGTGCATATACTTTCATGTGATGGACTCCTTGTTGTTACGCTACCCCATAAAGCAGGTTTGGCAGGATGAGGGTGATGATAGGGATGTACGTGATCAAAATAAGGGCTACGAGAAGGGCAAGGATGAATGGGATGGCTTCTCTTACAAAGTCCTGCAGCTCACACCCTGTGATGGTGCAACAGGTGAACATCATGGAACCGAAGGGTGGGGTGATACCCCCTATCATGATGTTGACGATGCAGATCAGGCCGAAGTGGATGGGATCGACTCCAAGGGTGGTTACCACAGGAACCAATAGGGGAGCCAGGATGATCAGGGCAGCCCCTCCTTCGAGGAACATCCCCATTACAAGGAAGAGCACATTGATGATCATCAGCATCACATACTTGCTTTGGGTGACATTCAACAGCAAGGCAGTCAGATGCTGGGGAATCTGTTCCCAGTTCAGGTAATAGCCAAAGACAGAGGCAGCGACAATGATGAGCACAACCGAGCTGGTTGCCAAGACAGTCTCCTTCAAGACAGGGATGATATGTTCCTTGCCCAACTCCTTGTAGATGAACTTCCCTACGATGATGCAGTAGAAGACCGCCACAGCCCCTGCTTCAGAAGGGGTGAAGATACCGATGCGCAGACCCATGATGATGCCAAAGGGGAACAGCAGGGCCCAAATGGAATCGATGCCCTGTTTGAGGATCTCCTTCGGTCTTGCCTTTGTCTCTCTGCTAGGCTGATATCCTCGTTTTTTTGATATGATGCCTACTGCCACCATCAGGCATGCGGTCATCAGGAAGCCAGGGATATATCCGGCGGCAAACATCCGTCCAACCGATGCACTTGCGATAAGGGCATAGATGATAAGATTTATACCTGGAGGTATGACCGGGGTGACAGCCGAGGAGGCTGCTGTGATGGCAGTGGAGAACGCCTTGTCGTATCCGCGTTTCTCCATCTCCGGTACTAGCATCTTGCTCTGCATGGCAGCATCAGCATTTGCAGAACCTGAGACTCCTCCCATGAGCATACTCAGAAGGACGTTGACTTGGGCAAGTCCTCCAGACATATGTCCGGTAAGCACTTCAGCAAACTGCATGAGTTTTTTGCTGATGCCTGCGTAGTTCATGATCGAACCAGCCATGATGAAGAAGGGTATTGCCAGCAGAGGAAATGACTGGGTGCTGGTTACGAACTTCTGTAGGAGAAGATCAACTGGGGAACTTGTGTCTATGACAGCAAAATAGAAGAGCGAAGATCCAAGCAAGGCATAGGCTATGGGAATGCTTGAAAAATAGAGAATGAATACCATGATGGACGGCAAATATGACAACATACGCTATACCTCCCCTTGTAGGTTTTTGGGAGCTTTGCAATCCCTGATGAGAAAGACGATCGAATACAGAGTCATCAGGGTGAAACTCACCAGGATAGAGGCGCTAATGAAACCTGTGGAGATATTGAGCACCGGTGTAGGCTTCTTGTAGGAGAGACTCAGGTAGATGACAGCTATATAGGTAATGTACCCGTTGATGAGCAGCAGGATGCAATCAACGATGATGGTAATGATTCTTTTCGTAGTTGGAGGACACATGTTGACGAGCATATCAACCCCTACATGCATCTGTATCTTGTACCCGGCAGCGGCTCCAAGGAAAACGCTCCAAACGAAGCAGCCGGTTGCAACCTCTTCGGACCAATACAGGCCCATATTAAAGAAATACCGTAATATGACGTTCATCATGACCAAAACGGTCGTTACGATAAGAAATGCGCTAGAAAAGATGATTTCAAAATTTTGGAAGAACTTGCTGACATGTTGCTTCATTGGCTTTCACCCCCTTTGGATATAATACAGGCCGACCTTCTTGCACACAACCAAATTATTTGATCGGTGCAAGCGGTCGGCCTGGTTGGAACTTCGTACCTTACTTCTTCATCTTTGCGAGTTCGGCCTGTAACTTGCTGTAAATGCCAGGGGTTACTCCCTTCATGTTTGCATATACGGGTTCAACTGCAGCTACGAAAGCGTCATGGTCCACTTCATTGAACATGTTGCCCTTAGCTTCGAGTTTTGCCTTGGTTGCTTCATAGTTGTTGGTGATCTCGCTGATCATCTGGGCAGCACCTGCTGTGAACTCTTCCTGGATGATGGTCTGGTATTTTGCAGGAATGCTGTTGAACAGGTCATTGTTGATGTATACACCACAGGTCCCGAGGAAATGCTTGGTGAGAGCCATGTTCTTGGCAACTTCTGCGCTTCCGTTGGATCCGTATGCATCCATGGTTCCTTCCAAGCCATCAACAACACCCTGCTGGACGGCAGAGATGGTTTCGCTGAATGGAAGTGGGGTTGCCGTTGCACCCATTGCATTGATGGTATCGATGAAGAGCTGGCTACCTGGGGTACGGATCTTCATGCCCTTGAGGTCGGCAGGAGTGGTAATGACCTTGTTGGTCTTGAAGTTGCGGAAACCGAAGATGTAGTCGAGTGCAAGTACCTTGATGTTGTGCTTCTCTTGCACTTCCTTGATCATGGCCTGTACCAAAGGTGTCTTGATCATGTACTCGTATGCATCAAAGGAGTCGTAGAGCATAGGACCGACCAAAGCGTTGAAATCAGCTACATAGTCACCAAGGTAGGAAGGGTCTTCGACGGAGATGAACTTTGCTCCTCGTGCAACCTGTTCTACGCCATCCTTGTAAACTGCGAGCTGTCCCTGGGGATAGTGCTGGATTTCGATGGCACCGTTGGTGCGTGTCTTGATGTTGTCAACGACAATATTCAAAGATTTTGTAAGCTGTTCATTGGGAGCAAACACGTGACTCATTTTCAAAACGAGCTTGTAGTTGTCGTCACTTTTAGTTTCCTGTGTGCCTTGGGCCATGATAGGCGAAAGGACCAAGACGAGAACCATGAGTGCAAATAGTACTTTTTTCATTCTTTCCTCCAGATTTTTCGATTTAGTAAGCATGATATTTCAACAGTTTTCAACAAATATTTACCATGACTACTACCACGATTTTTTCTTAGTGTACGGTACAATTACGTAATTGTCAAATTTTATCTCATAAGTATCCTGAATTGGGACAGATTAACGTTCAGTGTATGAATTTTTTTTCTTGCAATAATTGCTTAATAATGTTTAAATTTATTTAGCAACAAGGAAGGAGTATGCACCATGGGGAAAAAGAAGGTCACCTTGAAAGATATTGGAGAGGCAGCTGGAATCTCAGCTGCAAGCGTGTCAATGATCCTAGCGAAAAAAAGCCTTTCCAGGTTCTCTGCCGACACCGTTGATACCGTATATTCCCTCGCACGGGAGCTAGGGTATGAAAGGCGAAGTGACAAATACAATAAGAAGGTGCTGGTCATCGTCTGCCCTTCAGTGATAAACCCCTATTTTGCAACCCTGATCCAAGGCATGGAGCAGGAAGCATCCCAACGGGGTATAGACACCATGCTGTTCACCACCTATTGGGATACCGAGAAAGAGCGGAAGGTCTGTGATTTTGCCATGGATCCGATGGTAGCCGGTGTTGTCTTTGCCATGATACCCCAACAGCCTGAACTTGCTCGAAAACTCAATGAGACTGTCCCTGTAGTCGCAGTGGGAGACAAACAGAATGAGTCGGGGCTTGATACGGTGGATGTGAACAACTTCACAGCTGGGTCTTTCGTCGGGAAGCACCTGTTGAAGCTGGGGCACAGGAGGGTGGCCTATGTCTCCACCAGCCTCAATACAGAACACAGTGCCAGGGTGCGTCGGTATGAAGGGCTCAGGGCAGAGTTCCGACATGCCGGATCCGATTGCTCCCTCTCCCTCTTTACCACTGACATTCCCTCAGCCACAGAACTCAATACAGTCGATATCGAACATAAGACAGGGTATGAGCTGGCACAAAGATGCATACGCGAACAGCCTGAAGTGACGGCAATCGTTGCAATCAACGACATGGTTGCCTATGGTGTCATTGATGCAATCTATGATGCCGGATGCCGCATCCCTGAGGACTACAGTGTCTGTGGTTTTGACAACATCTACCCTTCTTCCTTCGGTGGGATAAGCCTTACGACAGTGGAGCACTTCATCATACAGGTAGGTAAGAGTGCAATTCGCCTCATTTCTGAAAAAATAAAGAACAACCACGCCATGATGGCTGACTCCGATGCTGTGACAAGGGTGGAGTACCGCTGCAAGCTTATCGTCAGAAATTCCACCGGAGCCCCCGGAAAGAGGTGATCTGGTAATCTGGGTTTTTGGTGACATTTCCCGGAAGAAAGGCTACCATACTCTGAGAAGGAAGAGAGGCCGGAGAGTATGGATCATACAGGTAATAAGCAGTTATTCGATAAGAACGGACAGTACTACAAGTTCTGCATGTATGGGTTTTTGAAAAATCTGAGGTTTTTCGAACCCTTCCTTATCCTTATCTTTCTGGGAAAGGGACTTTCCTATCTTGAGATAGGGACGCTCTATGCCGTTAGGGAGGTAAGCATCAACATCTTGGAAATCCCCTCCGGCCTGATGGCTGACACTATCGGTAGAAGGCTGACTATGGTGTATTCCTTTCTTTCCTATATTCTCTCGTTTCTCATTTTCTATGCAGTCTCCTCCTATGCATTTCTCTTCTTGGCAATGGTCGCATTTGCCTTTGGTGATGCCTTTCGTACCGGCACCCATAAGGCGATGATCTTCGACTATCTGAGTTCGAAGGGGTGGGATTCTCAACGAACCTATTACTACGGGCATACACGAGCCTGGTCCCAATGGGGCTCGGCCATCTCAGCACTTGTTGCGGCCTTTCTTGTTTTCTGGCAGGGGTCCTACAAGTCTGTATTCTTGTTTACGACAATTCCCTATGTGATGAACCTTATTCTCATCCTCTCCTATCCAAAATATCTTGACGGGCCTCACCACACTGATGAGCGAACGGTTCCAGAAGTGTTCATGACAGTGCTTCGTTCGTTGGTCACCAGTGTCAAAGACCCCAAGCTGTTGAGGGTCATAGCGAACCAATCTCTATACAGCGGGTACTACAAGGCATGTAAGGATTATCTGCAGCCAATCCTGAAGACGCTGGCCTTGAGTCTGCCTGTCCTGTTGAGCTTTGAAGACCAGAAGAGGACCGCACTATTGGTCGGCCTGGTGTATGCGGTGCTCTACGGGATGACGGCTTTGGTCTCCAGTCGGTCTGGAAAATTCGCCAGACATTTTCAAGGCCTTGCAACACCTCTGAATGTGACAATGCTCTTTGGTCTCTCCCTTGGGGTATTCAGTGGTGTTTTTTTGCACCTGAACCGGGTAGCCGTCGCTGTGTTGCTCTATCTGGGTATCTATGTGCTGGAGAACCTGAGGAAACCAATGGGAATCACCTATGTAAGTGAACATATGAGAAAGGACTCGCTTGCTTCCGCCTTGTCGGTGGAGTCGCAGGCAGAGTCCTTGGTTGCTGCAGGGGTCGCACTGTTGCTTGGCTTGTTCTCAACCCTGTTCGGGGTTGGGATGGGAATCCTCATCGTCTCAGCAATCTGTGTCCTTCTTGCCCTGTTGGTATGGCTACCCAAAGAGGCGTAAGAAAAGGCACCGGTCAATTGTCTTTCGCTGAAAAGGGTGTCACTCTTGGGTTTCAGGCACCTCAAGAATTTCGATCAGGTCTTCAGGGTCTAATCTGAATGGAGAGCCTTTCCCTTCATAGAAGGCATGGTCTGCGACGAAGTGTATGTGCAGGTCTGTATAGACGATCTGACGGCCCAGCTTCTTGTTCACCACTGTCGTGTTGATCTTCCCATACATCCCTTTCCCTCCGAAGGGTGAGGGGAGAAGACCGCGTACAGACTCGACCTTGACTTCGAAATGGTCATCAAGGGTGATGAACTCTCCCAAGCCGGCAATCCCCTTCTCCTTGAAATATATCATCTTAGTGGCGATATCAGCGTGGGTTCTATTGAGCTTGCGAACCTTTGTATTGTCGCTGTCGATGATGTCAATCAGTTTGCGCTTGTCATCACCAAGGAAGCCGTCAAGGGCTATGACGCCGGGTTTCATCTGCTCTTGTATCTTGTCGTATGCAGGGGTCTGTTTCATCAGTAGCTCCTTATTATGAGAATTTGTCGTAGAAGATGTTCTCTTCGGGAACCTTGATTTCGTGGAGAACCTTAATGCAGGCGTCGATCATGCCCGGGCTTCCACAAAGGTACGCTTCACTGGAGGGTGCTTCGTCGACCATCCTGCGCACTACGTCGGTGATGAGGCCCACTTCACCTTCCCATTTGTCCTCTGGCTGGGGTTCGCTCAAGGCAGGGACGAATTTGAAATTAGGCATCTTCTCCTCCAGAGCCCGCATCTCTTCCAACAGGAAGAGGTCGCGCTTGGACCGGGCACCAAAGAAATAGGTCGCCTTACGCTTGCTGCCCTTATTCTCCATGTCCATGAGTATGCTCTTTATGGGGGCCATGCCCGAGCCTCCGGCGATGAAGATAATATTGTTTTCTGTCTCCCTGAGGTAGAAGTCCCCATAAGGCCCGTTGATGGTCACATGGTCGCCTTCCTTCAGATGCTCATGCACATAGGTGGTGCATATCCCATTGGGAACCAGACGAATCTCAAGCTCCACATGGTTGTTGTCGCTTGGGGAGGAGGCCATGGAGTAGGCGCGGTAGACGCTCTCCTCGACATCCCCGTATTCGGGAACTTCAAACTGGATGTACTGCCCCGCTTTGGTGGTTATCTCTTTCGGCTCTTTCAGGAGCAACCTGACTTCCTTGATGTCATGGGTAAGGTCGCGGATGCTCTCTACCACAGTAGAGAACTCCTTGACCAGGAAGAGCTCCTCTGGGATTACGATTGCAACGTCACTCTTTACCTTGAACTGGCAGGATAGCCTGATATGCCGTTTCTTCTCTTCCTCAGATATCCAAGGGAGTTCTGTAGGAAGGTACTCGCCCCCTCCTTCAGTGACCTGCACTTTGCACAGGCCGCAGGAACCACGTCCGCCACAGGCGGAGGGAATGAAGACGCCTTCACTGTTGAGAGCTTTCAGAAGAGGTTGCCCCCCTTCGACCTCCAACTCCTTGCTTCCTTCATTGATGGATATTTTCACAACTCCATAATTGCCTATGGTAGCATCAGCGATGACCATCAGGATAGCGAGAAAAACAGATATGAGACTTATGATGCCGATACTTATCAGTAATGTTGTTACCATCATAAGCTCCTTAGGATATTGCGATCATGCCGGAGAAACCCATGAAGGCCATAGCCATGAATCCGGCGATTATCAGGGTTATTCCAGGGCCTTCGAGGCCGGGAGGAACTTTGGCGTTCTTAAGCTTTTGGCGGATACCTGCCATTGCTATGATGGCGATGAACCAACCGATACCACTTCCCAATCCAAAGAGGAAGGATGTGAGGAAGGTGTACTCACGGATGACCATGAACAAGCTTACCCCTAAGATTGCGCAGTTAACTGTAATCAGGGGCAAGAAGATTCCCAAGGACTGATAGAGTGGTTCGCTATAGCGCTCGATGGTCATCTCCGTCAGCTGAACAAAGGCTGCAATGACGATGATGAAAACGATGAAGCGCAGGTACTCCAAGCCGAAGGGGATGAGGAAGTACTGGTAGACCAGCCAGTTCAGGGGAGTGGTCGTGGCCATCACAAAGATGACTGCCACACCAAGCCCTGTGGAGGTCTTGAGCTCTTTGGAGACTGAGAGGAAGGAGCACATTCCCAGATAGTTGGTAAGCAAGATATTTCCAGTGAAGATCGAAGCAAAGAATACTGCAAAGGGCATTATTGATGCGTTCATGCTTTTTCCTCCTTCATGATGGTTTCGCGTACGATCCAGATAAAGATAGCCAACACGAAGAATCCTCCGGGGGGCATGATCATGATGGACCAGTTCGTCCACCAGGAACCCAGGATCTGGAATCCCCAGAGACTGCCGGTTCCCAGCAACTCCCTGACGAAGGCGATGGCAAGCAGCACATAGGCATATCCTAACCCTGATGCAAGACCATCGACGAGGGAGAGCATCGGCTTGTTCTGCAGGGCAAAGGCTTCAATGCGTCCCATGATGATGCAGTTTGTTATGATCAGTCCGACATAAGGTCCGAGCTGTTTCCACATCTCAGGGTAGTACGCCTTCAGCACGATATCGACGATGATGACGAATGTGGCGATGACCATGGTCTCTACCATCATGCGGATGCGAGCGGGGATATGGTTGCGAAGCAGCGATATCGTCCAGCTTGAAAGGGCGGTGGTAAACATGACGCCCAGGACCATTACCATGGTGTTCTGCAACTTGTTGGTTACCGCTAGGGTGGAACAGATGCCCAATATCTGGACAAAGACAGGGTTGTTCTTGCCCAAGGGTTCTATAAAGGTTTTTTTTAGTTTGCTCTTGGCCATGTTACTCTCCTCTGATGATGCGCTTCGCATCGGCTGCAGCACGATTGGTCAGGTTCCTGAAATACTCAGATGTGCGGGTTGCACCGGTTATCGCATCAATTTCATTGGGAGCCTGGGCAGTACCTTCATTCACCAAGGTGAATGGGGATTTTTTCCCTTCAAACTGCTTGGTGAACCAAGGCTCCTCAATACGGGCTCCCAAGCCTGGTGTCTCGTTCTGGCTGACTATGGCAAGACCTGAAAAGGTAGTGAGGTCTTCCTCCAGGCCCACCATGATGGCTATGGTCCCCCAGAGTCCCGGACCCTGCATCGGAAGGATGTAACGTTTGCCATCTGGGCTTACAGCCGTATAGTAGCTTCCCCCATCCTCTACCTGAACCTTTTCCAGATAGGCTTTCTCTATGCCTTCTGTGGTAGGGGTATATTCCAACCCTCCGGCATCGAGGATTGCCCTTCGGGTAAAGGAGAGCTCATTGGCAATGGCCCTGTCCTGCGTTGTCAGGTAGAGCCCTGAGGTAATAAGAATGCAGAATACTGTCACCAGGAACATAAATACCAAAGGATAGATTCGCTTCCTATAGAACGTTGCTTTTGCTTTCATGCCGCACCCTCCTTTGCTGCCTTGAGCTTGTTCTTTGCCTTGGCACCCTTGAGCAGGGTATCAAGCAGGGGCGCGAACATGTTGACCAGCAGAATTGCGAAGGTGACCCCTTCCACCCAGGTGGAGAAGGTCCTGATAAGGACGGTGAGGATGCCGAACATGGCTCCGTAGATCCATCTTCCCTTGTCTGTCGATTGGGAAGCGGATACAGGGTCGGTAATCATGAAGAATGCTGCAAAAAGAAAACTTCCACTTAGGAGGGCTGCCAGAGGGTTGGTGACAGGGACAAGACCGCTTTCAGTGGAGATTTGCAGGCCTGTTGCCCAGAAGATGGTCTGCATAAGCAGGAAGGCACCGATTGAAGAGACAACAATCTTCCAGTTTGCGGCCTTCTTGTAGATGATGAACAAGCCTCCAAGCAGGATGAGGATGGCGCTTGTCTCTCCAAAGGAGCCGCTGGTAAAACCTAAGAGCAAATCCAGAAGGGGAACATTTTTTGTGATCAGTGGTGTAGCTGCCGATACGCTGTCTGCCTGGGTGATCCAAGAGCCGAAGCCTGCAGGGAACCAACGTATGCTGGTTGCATTGCCAATGAAGTTTGCGGTCATCGGGACACCAAAGCTTATGTAGACAAAGGCACGGGCAGTGATGGCAGGATTGAAGATGTTCTTTCCAAAACCCCCGAATATCATCTTGCCGAAGATGATACCAAATGCGATCCCTAGCGCCGCTATCCACAAGGGTATGGTAGGAGGCAGGGAGAGAGCAAACAGGGTGCAAGATACGAACAGCGATTCTGTAACCTTGAAGCCATATCGCTTGGACATGAACCACTCGCTCAAAAGCCCGGCAACTCCCACCACCACAAAGACGGCGATGAAACGCCAGCCAAAGAAATAGATAGATGCAAGGCATAGTGGTGCTAGAGCATATAAGACATTACGCATTGCTTGTTGTTTTTGGATTTTCACAGTTCATCCCCTTTATTCCGTGTAGTATAGAGCATTAATTGGTGATTGTAAAAAAATAATCGATGAAATATCAGCAAAACGCTCGTTACCAAATATTTCATAGATAGATTATACCTTTTGTAAAAACAGAATCCCTATCTTCTTTTCTCGTCTTTTCCTCGCTCCTATCGGTAGCTGGAGGAGGAGGACAGCTGATCGCATCGATTTCAGATTTGAGAGTATTGTCAATGGATATCTCCAACGAAGCAAGGGAGTCTTTCAGTTGGCTTGTGTTCGCCGCTCCTATGATGGGTGCCGTGATGGCAGGATTCGATGCCACCCATGCAACTGCCAGGCTGACAGGGGAAAGTCCTCGGGAACTGGCAAGTTGGGTAAAGTCAGTGGCAATCTTTTGGTAGACTGGCCCTTCATATCTGGTCTGATAGGTCTTGTTCTCCACCAGCCTTCCTGTAGAAGCCTTGATATCCTCTCCATATCGACCAGTAAGAAGCCCTCCACCGAGGGGACTATAGCTTATGACCCCAAGATTCTCTGCTTGTGCCAGGGGCAACAGCTCTACCTCTGCCTGTCGCTTTGCGATGTTGTACATTGGCTGGATGCAGTGTAGGGATGTCAGGTCATGCAGTTTTCCTATACCCAGCATCGTTGCGATCTGATACGCGGCATAGTTGCTGACCCCCACAGAGAGGACCTTACCCTGGGAGATGAAATCATCGAGGGTTCTCAATACCTCTTCCAAAGGGGTGAGCGGGTCGTAATGATGGATGAAGTACAGGTCGATATAGTCTGTCTGCAGTCGTTTCAAGCTCTCATGCAGCGCATGGGTAAGGTGTTTTCTCCCACTCCCGCTCTCATTGGGGGCTTGCGACATTTTCGAGCCGCCTTTGCTTGTAATGACCACCTTGTCCCGTTCGTTATGGACAAACTCTCCCAGGTACTCCTCTGCAACACCTTTCTGGTAGACGTTGGCACAGTCAAAGAAGTTGATCCCCCTCTCCCGGCACTGGTGGTACATCTCTTTGGAGGTGGCCTTATCTGCCCGTCCTCCGAATGACATCGTCCCAAAGCAGAGCTCAGAGACTTGTATCCCTGTCTTGCCTAGTGGTTTGTACTGCATCTCTTTCATGGTTTTCCTTCCTGTCATACGCGTTTCTTTCCTATACTGTAGCATATATCATAGGATGATGATGCATGAATTTTCATATGCGACGAAAGATACGGGAAATGAGGGTCTGACGGGAGAAGACAGAGCCTGATCTTCTTCTCGTGGTCATCCTTATCCCAATGGGTTACAATCTGGATAAGCAGGTGCTTGGCATTGCCCAACCTGTCCATACAGACAACAACATACCCCTTTCCCAAGACTGAGGATATCTGTGCAGAGGAGAACCCGCAGCCACTTGGCTTGTATTTTCGCTTCAGTCGCATAAGGTAGGGTTGCCTGTTTCTGTACCACTGGCCTGTGCTTTCGTCCTGGAGTCTCAGCAACATGCCTCAACAGCTTCATTAATCCGAATCCTGGCATCTTTTTTTGCTCATGGCGCAACAGGAAGAATGGATTTGCAGTCAGTATACTCGAGGGATAGCATGCGGAAACTGTGAAGTGCAGAAGGTTCCCCGCTCAAAGCTTGGCCTGGATGATTGCAAAGCAAGGACTGAGGTGAACTTGGTCCGGAAAGGCATATGGGGATTGGAGGAAACGGTGGACGCAACCCCGATGTAATTGTGATTGCTACTTTTCTGGCCTTGGTGGAATGTGATGTTCTTGAAGGCTATGGAGAACAGATAGGCAAAAACCTTTGGGACAGGAATAGAGCAGACCTTTTTTGCCCTTCACTTCGAAAGCATTGAAAAGATACGGTGTTAATTGGAAAAACTACCGAAAGAGGTGGAAAGAATTTCGTCATTGGACTGAAAAACTGTTAGGATGGGGTTGTAAGCTCCTTTTTTTCGGCGTTCTGTAGTAAAAACAGCATACAACGATTATGAGCTTTTACCTTGTATGCTAGCTCACAGATCGGTATGGCGTGAGCATATTGGTTTGATTTCGATACTCGTTGTTACTTGACTATGCAAATGCGAAATTTGAGGAGGTGAGTATGGTGAGCATAAAACATGTGTATGAAGCCTATGATCCTGATGATGGCGAACGTTACCTGGTCGACCGGTTCTGGCCGCGTGGGCTGAGCAAAGAGAAACTGATCATGGAAGCGTGGCTAAAGGATGTCTCCCCAAGCGGCGAATTGAGGCGTTGGTTTGGCCATGAACCTGACAGATGGGAAGAGTTCCAACTGAGGTATCGGTCAGAACTGGACTGCAATCCTGAGGGTCTGCAACCGCTGGTAGAAGCGGCCAGGCGGGGGAAGGTGACTTTGCTGTATGCTGCCCATGATGGTGAGCATAATAATGCCGTGGTGCTTAAGGAGTATCTGGAAAAGCAGATGAAGATGTGATGGCATGAAAATCAGAGTGTGATAGGGCTCACCCCGACATAAGTGGATAGTCATGAAACAGTATCAGTATGTGTTCATCGGTGGTGGCCTGAACCCATATATCGCCGTTCGTGGTATGCGTGAAGTGGACAAGAATGGTCCCATAGCAGTGATCAGTATGGAGAAAGCCCTCCCTACCTCAGGCCTAATCTTTTCATAGTCCTAGGGAAGGGAAAGTCAAACGAGGATATATGATGAGACACCAAGAGCCTAGGCGTGGATTTTCACTTGGGACGAAAGTTGCCGGGACCAATACCCAAACCGACTGGCTTTTCGAGGGGGGGGATCCTTCCGCCGGAAATGTCTGATTCCAGAAGAATCCTTGCATGCTTGACCCGCCTGGACAGGTATGACACTCCTGGAGATGAAATCAAACACGAATTCTCTTTGTTTTGTGTTTAGGTTTATGGTTCTTTTTGCATATGGCATAACTGTATCCCCCTTATTCTTCTCTAATTCAGAGAATACTGCAAGTATATCTTAAAGGTTACAATCTACTTGTTAATATATAGGGCATTTTTTGCGTAGTATAGGGGTTTTGAAACAACTAACGGTGCCCAGACAATGAAGAATTGGATTGATAAGAAATCGGCTGAGTAGAGTTTGAGTTTTTGAATTTAATCTAAACTTTTTAATATGTTGGAAGATTCTAAACATAATTCGAGTATTTTCTATCCAATTTGAGATTAGTGTTATACTAAACTTAAAGTATGTATAAATAGCTGAAAGAAAATATTTATATACTTTATATGTGAAAATATCTCTGTTAGCATAGCCTTATTACTTATTAGGAGTTATTCAATGAATAAGAAAAAGTTACTGGCCATAGTGCTTATCATTCTCGCTCTTGGAATATTTGTGTCCTGTGAAGAAAGCATGAGTGTGTCTATTAAGGGAACTTGGAAAAGTGTTGAAACTGAAGAAGGGGTAACAAATACCATAATATTGGATTTTCCAGATTCCTCTTTCACGATGGATATCACATCAGAGACTGGTAACGTAAAAATTCTCACTATAAGTTCAGGAACCTACACAAAGACCGACTCTACAATAACAACGACTTTAACTTCAATGACGATTTTGGGAACCACATATACTGGGTCGGATTTGGTAGCCTTAATAGGTTCAGATGATGACCTAACAGAGACTATTGACTATTCAATCACAAAAAGCGGCTCTACTGTAACCTTGAATGTAGTTGGTGGTTCATTTGAAAAACAATAACGAATATTGATTAAATATTCAGTCTAAAGAGCTATCAAAATAATATAGCTCCTTTTTGTTTTGCCCAGCATGGGCAATAACTTGGTGGTGAAAGTCCACTGTGGGTGCGGTACTGCCAAGGACAGAACCACTAGCTCAAGGCAAGTGCAAGCATGCGAGTGATTGTGTGAACGAAGCCGGCGGCAGAGTCCCCAGCCAACAAACAGAAACTGGATACAAGGCCGTTTGACAGGATAAGTCTGCTAAAGGTGACAAAAATAACCGCAGGGTCAACAGGTAAATCCAGTGGCCACATATAGCATAAGTGGAATGTACAGTACCCCCTCCGGAAGTGTATTGCCTTGTGGTAAGGATATTTCACAGCTGGATGACAAGGCAATGAGAGCAGTTCGATTACTGCAGATGGGTTTTTTTCTTTCGCACTCCTATCTTTTGAAGAATCTTTCCCTCAGGGATAATATCATACTCCCTGGGTTCAAGGCTGGATTCTTGCCTCAATCCGAGGTGACTCACAATGCTGACGCGTTGATGAAAAAGACAGGATCTACAATGTGGGATCCCACGACATAAAGAAAATATTAGGAGGAGAGCTTCAACGTGCTGCTATCTGCAGGGCCCTTGTCAACCAGCCGGACATAGTGTTTGAAGATGAGCCTATAGGAGCACTGAACAGCAGCACAACAAAAGAGGTGATGGACATCATCAACACCTTACAAAGGGAAGGTGCGACGGTCATCATTGTTACCCATGATGCAAAGGTGGCTTGCCGTGCAAGTAGGATTATATATCTTATGGATGGCACTGTTCATGTTGAGTTGGTACTGGGGCTTTATGAGGGTGATGAGAAGGCAAAGGCTTCTCGCCAGCTTATGATGCTGACAGAATGGTTGCAACAGAAGGGGTTCTAGGGATCTGGTACGGATTGCAATTCTTTCCAGCTCAGGCTACGTGCTCGTTTTTCAAAACAAATACGCTTGTGCATGGTTATTGCAATAGACTGGAGTAAAGGTTGTCTGATGGTGGTGCCTGCAATGAGAAGGTACTGGTAAGGCTTTTCGCCAATACGACTTTGACGAAATCGACAGATTTTATAGGAAAGGTTTGTATTCAGGGATTTTTCGGACGGCAACAGAGAGAAAGAAAACGAATGGATATGGCTTTACCAGGTCTAGGATTTTGCAAGTGGCTACCTGGGTTGTTTCTAAGATATTATGTATCAATAGGGAAGGGTGCAATGAAAATCGCAAAGGACAGACGGAAGGCTACAATCATCATAGTAGCCATCGGTTCGCTTATCCTGGTAGCCGCATGCATCATTGTTGCATTTTTGGCTTATGGTAAGGCTATGATGCATAAGATTCCCGATCTGACATTTGAGGATGCCTTGAACTATACCTTGGAAGATAATGGGGATGCTGTCATTACTGTGGGCATAGTGAAAGATGGAGATCTCTCATATACCGTGTATGGCAACAATGCAGAGATCCTCCCCCCTGATCTTCATGCCTATGAGATCGGCTCGCTCACAAAGACCTTTACAGCTGCTTTGGTCGCTAAAGCCGTCCTAAAGGGAAAGATCAGGGTGGACGATACCATCGATCGCTATGTTCAATTGCCAGAGGGTAACACCTATCCGACAGTTGCTCAATTGCTGACACATACCTCAGGGTACAAGCCTTATCATTTTGCATGGCCAATGGTTTCAAACTTCCTTAGAGGGAAGAATGACTTTTATGGCATTACAAAAGCTATGCTAGTGAAGAAATTGTCCTCAGTGGATAGTAAAGGGGGGGTGCAGCCATTCAAATACTCCAACTTTGGGTATGCCACACTGGGCCTTGTCTTGGAGGAGGTCTATCACCAAGACTATGCCATCCTATTGGATGGATACGTACATGACGAACTGCTTCTTCGAAATACGAATCTATCCTATACAAAAGGGGACATCGCAACCTTTTGGGATTGGGACATGGGTGATGCATATCTGCCAGCGGGTGCGCTGGTTTCGGACATTGGGGATATGTTGGCATATGCTCAGATGCAACTTGATGAGAAGAGCCCCTTTGGCTTGTGCCATGAGCCTAGGGAAGATATTGGTGGAACAACTGCTGCATATGAGATGTCTGGCATTCGTCCGGATGCTATCGGCATGGCTTGGATCATTGATAGAGAGAATGACATTGTCTGGCATAACGGGGGTACTGACAACTACAACAGCTACCTTGGCTTCGATCCAAAAAGTGGCATCGCTGTTGTCATCCTTTCCAATCTTTCCCCAGGGTATAGAATTCCATCAACCGTCTTGGGGGTTACACGTATGAAAGAGGTAAGGGCATCGATACAAGACAACCTTACAGATACTGTTGAGATACCTTCCCCTAACAGAACTGTCTTCAGCCAAGCGACATCGTTACATTGGGAGCAAACAGAAGCCATGCACCCCTGAAAGACTACCTCTTCAGCAATCCTGATTCAGCTTGTCATGGGGGAGGACCCACCAAAGCTCATCCTCCGGCAATGAGGAGGAGATCAATGTGACCCTGCATATGGGGCAAGGATGAAGAGAAAAAGATTTCCTTCGGTCATGAGCTCAGCATACAAGGGAGAATTGTGCAGAGAAGCTAGGGGCCTTCCTTTACTTTGAGTAGAGTTCGATCACAGCCGATTCTGTCACCTCGAAATCAATGTCACTTCGCAATGGCAGAGATACGACCGTTGCTTCAAGCGTCTGTTCATTGAATTCTAGCCACGAAGGGATCTTCCTGTTTTGGGAAAGTTTACGTAAGGTAAGAGCCTGCTTGGCCTTATCATCGACAGAGATGACATCTCCGACTCTCAATGTTACAGAAGGGATATCGACTCGCCTTCCATTGAGCTTGAGATGCCCATGATTTATTCGTTGGCGGCTCTCCTTACGAGTGGCAGAGAGCCCCAATCGGTAGACGGTGTTGTCAAAACGTAGCTCAAGGAGTCTGAGCAAATTTTCACCGGTATTGCCGTCTGCTCTTTCTGCCCGACCATAAATCAGTTTGAATTGTCGCTCCAATACGCCATAGATGAAGCGAAGCTTTTGCTTTTCGATAAGTTGACGCGCATATTCACTCTTTTTGCGACGACGTTGGGCCTTTTGTCGCCGAATGCTTGGCTTGTGGGTATAGCCGAGTACCAAGGGATCTATTCCGAGATAGTTGCATCGTTTGAAAACTGGAGTTCTTGATATTGCCAAAGTGTAGTACCACCTATATATGCTAATTATTAGCCTACGCTAACAATTAGTATGTATATCAAATATAGGGTTTGCGTGCAATGCATATGCCCCACAAAACTAGAAGGTTTTGTAGAAATAGCCGTCTGGCTGCGGTATGTTGTTATACCTACCATCTTGTGGGTAATTCGCAGTATGCACCATATGCAAAAATATCTACTATTTTACTATACTATAAGTCACAAAATGGGAATCCAAGGCATCCCCAATGTTGCCGACCGCTTGATTTAGTTGTATCTTCAAGATATACCAGAAAAAAAGGAAGGTACAACATGAAAGTAACATTTGCAGGAAATCCAGTTGAACTAGTAGGAAAAGAAATACATGTAGGTGATGCAATTGGCAATTTTACCGCGGTAAAAAATGATCTCAGTTCATTTGCCTTGAGCGAAATACAGGGGAAGAAACTGATCGTCGCAGTTCCTTCTCTCGATACCTCAGTCTGTGATGCCGAAGTGAGGCGTTTTAATAAGGAAGCTACACAACACAAAGACGTTACAGTCATTGTAGTTTCCATGGACCTTCCCTTCGCCCAAAAGCGTTGGTGCGGAGCTGCTGGTGTCGATAACGTAATTACGGTAAGTGACTATAAGGACCGTGAATTTGCCCATGCCTTTGGTGCATATTTGCCTAATGTTGGGCTTATTGCCCGTTCTGTATTCTTGTTGGATGCAAACAACAAAGTCACCTATGTGGAGTATGTTCCAGAGGTAACCGACCACCCTGACTATGAGGCTGCGCTTAAAGCACTAGAGGCATAACAATGGTGTGATGTACAGGGATCCCGGGTTACAGATTCTTTGTAATCCGGGATCCCTTACGGTATCCTTGCTAATGGAATACAGGAATCTCCCTGTACCATCACTTATTCTGCCCCTGGAACTATAGGAAGGTGATCTAGTTGCAGGGGCACCAGTGACATGGCTTCACACCCAGTAGTGGGTGCTTCCGAGCCGAAGGTTTCTTGGTGAGATATGGTAGGGGAAGACGGATTTTGGGGAACTCAGTTGTCAACCCTGCATAATCTTACAGACAAACGTTCGTCTCCTTGGTCCGTCAAATTCACAGAAATATATTCCCTGCCACATTCCAAGGGCAAGTTTTCCCCTAATTATGGGAACTGTGACACTTGACCCCATGACTGAGGCCTTCAGATGGGCTGCTGAATTGCCTTCACGATGCAAAAACCTTTTGTCATCAGAAAAGGTAGAGTCCAGAGCCAGCAAGAGGTCATGCACAACATCGGGATCCGCATTTTCATTAATCGTAATTCCAGCAGTAGTATGGGGGCAATAGATGACCGCGAGGCCTTCATTGATGTAATGAGAGTCTATAAGATCCTGTATCTGGTTCGTAATGGGAACAAACCCTTCGTGTGGGGTGGACAGAGAAAATTCTTTAATCATGGAACCATTGTACAATGGTGCATGCCAGGAGAGCAAGGAAGCCTCCCTCAGGTAGGGGACAATTGACCGTACGCAACCTTCAGTCGTCATGGTCCGCATATGTGCATAGACAACTTGCGAGCAAGGCCCTTTTTCTGAGCAAGGAAACTTGACTCTATCTACGTGAGTTGGCTTTTGATAGGATATTGAGTGAGTGATAGGGAAAAAGCCTGTCATTGGTATAATCCATCCAATGATTTCAGCGTGACCTGTGAACTGCATTGACAAAGCTCAACTGACAGGATTGCTTTGCAGGGGCTCCCATGTCCCTAAGAGCCTTGGAGAACAGATCAAGAGGAGGAATGTGCCACAAAGGTTCCAGGCCTATGGTTCGACAGGTGGCGATATGTTTTGAGGTCTTCATGCCTTGCGTTCCTTCTATGCTACAAAGGCTAATACATTCCCCTATAAAGCTATGGGTGTCTTTTCCCATCTCAACAAGATTGCATTTGGGATGAAGCATCTTGGCGCCCTGAATCGTAAGTCCGCCCTGGACCTTGTGAGTAATGAGGATCTCATTCCCCTGACATCCGAAGTGGGGAGCTTGATGGAAAATGCATGGGTTACCCCATGCAAGGATACCCAACAGGAACTAGCTGAGCATATGCACACGGGCACAAGTCTTCAGACGAACGGGACATTGCATGAGCACAATCCCTTTCGGTAAAAATGAAGCTGTCGTTTTTGTCCTCCTTGTGAATAGGAAGTCCTTCTTTTCATGTTTCGAAGTCAGCTTCAAGAATAGGTGTGTTTAAGAATATGTATGGCCCACTGTCACATGAATCTTCTCGTGGTATTCATCTCTTGTCTCTCAGTACTTTCAAGGCTTTTTGTACAGCTCTGACAGGAAAGCTTATAGTGTCTGCTTATGGGAAGGGTTGTATGGTTGGCTTGATCCTATCGACGATAGTACATGTTGATGTATCTGGATCCTGTACAACCATGACTGTAACGCCATCACCATGGCCGATGCAAATTCCACCCCCAAGGGTATTCAAGAGTGCTGCGAACTCTTATCCCTAGTGTGGCAGGTATCATCAAGGTTGGGGTGGTAGGATTCGGTGAGTAACGGAGATACACATACTATCTTGATCATATCTGGAAATATGCAACTTGTAGATGCCTGCATCAGTCTGTACAATGAGACAAGCAACATGCTGGGCTTGGCCTCAAGAGGCATCTCTTGTCTGATCTTTTGGCTGGTGATTCCGAATAGAGGATATGTGGGGGGCAGTGGCACATGAGAAGATGCAGTTGGACAGGTGATGATCCTCTTTTGATCGAATACCACGACAATGAATGGGGGATTCCTCTCCATGATGATCTCAGGCAATTTGAGTTTCTCAGTATGGAAGTGATGCAGTGTGGGCTTAGTTGGCTGACCGTCCTGAGGAAGAGGGAAGCCCTTCGTTCTGCATTCGAAGGGTTCGACCCTTCCAAGGTCGCCCAGTACGATGAGGAAAAAGTAGAAGATATCATGAGGATGGAAGGCATAATTCATTCCCCAAGAAAAATTCGGGCAATTGTAGGCAATGCAAAGGCTTTTCTTCGTATCCAAGACGAATTTGGTTCCTTCTCTTCGTACCTTTGGAACTTTACCGATAATAAAACAGTTACATATCCCGGTCATGCTGAGGGTTCGGTCTTACTAGCAAGGAATGAACTGTCTGATCTCATAAGTGGTGATCTCAAAAAAAGAGGATTCTCCTATCTTGGCTCGATAACAGTGTATTCGCATCTTCAGGCTGCTGGAATCATTGATGATCATCTGGACTACTGTTTCAGGCATCGGCAGTTACTGGGAGAACCCTAAGCTTTACCCAGATAGGGTGGTAGGGGAAAATCCTCCTTCTTTGGTCGATTTGCCCCCGGTTCCTATCCCGTACCAGGAGGTGCACATGTTAGAACTTATGGTAGGCCATAGTGGGTGCTATGATTTTTATTCGAAACAAGAAGCTTTGGACCAGGTTCCCTATGGGACCAAGGCCTTGATACGGGTTCAGAGAGGATTGTATAGGGAGAAGTTGTTTAGTGATAAGGAAGATATTACGATTTTGGGAGAAGGACCGGAAGAAACGGTCATAACGTTTTCCGATGGTGCCTATGAAATGCTTGCCGAGGGGCGTAAGCGCGGTACGTTTCGTTCTTATACAGCATTTTTTTCTGGAAAGCGAATACATCTTGCGCATCTGGGGATACGCAATGAGGCAGGAGCCGGGCGGGTCGTAGGACAATCGGTGGCACTCTATCTTGATGTAAGACAAGCTTTTTTGGAAGACATGCATCTTTGGTCCCATCAGGACACCCTTTTCTTAGCCCCACTTCCCGAGGAGGAGTTCGAAGCGCAGGGATTTCTTGGACCCCGGTGCTTTTCCAAACGCACTCTCAATGAAGTTGTGGTCAAGAATTCCGTCATCAGTGGTGATGTGGATTGTATTTTTGGTGGTTCTGATGCTCTTTTTTCTTCCTGCACTCTAATTTCTCTTGATAGGGGGGAGCCCATAAACGGGTATGTGGCTGCCCCCAGTGGCAAAAAGAAGGACAGAGGTCTGGTGTTTTCACAATGCAAGTTCCTTTCTGAGGGGTGTGCAGCAGAGTCTGTATTTCTTATGAGACCATGGAGAGAGGAGGGAAAGGCAACCTTTCTTTCCTGTACGTATGGGGATCATATTCATAGGCGGGGCTTTTCGCATTGGACTGGCAAGGAAAAGGACTGTTCATGCACCTTTGCTGAGTTCGAGGTGCAAGCTTCTGTTCCCATGGAAAGAAATGATCCTGCAAGTATGCTTGACGAGCAGGCAGCCCTCGCCTTGGTTGCTTCTTTTTCCCATTGAGTTTTGAAAGATTCAAGATAGGTTTGAGCATGTCCCAATAGGGATTCATTTTTCTCCCTATGCTGGTAAGGAAGGAGTCCAATCTGTGATTAAAGTTTGTATTAGCGGGCCAATGGCTGTAGGTAAGACAACAGTGATAGAAAAATTACTGCCTCATGCGAAAGATTCTGCTGCCTTATATGAAAATGCCAAGCACAACAATCAACTGTTTAACTCGATGTATTCGAGAGTAGAATCACTATTTGGACGAGATCTGAAGCAAATGATCTACATCAATGATGTGATAGAGAGACTGAGCACGCTTGAGAATCCTATTGTCTTTGTTGATAAGGGGATTGAAGACATTCTATTTTTTTGGAAACGGTCAATCATCCTGGAGTTTGAGACGAAAAAGAACTGTTCATTGGTCTGGTCAATTACTGATGCAATTCAAGATAGTTTTTCGGACCTTATTTTTTATTTGGATGCGAAGGACGATACTCTACTGTCAAGAAAAGATAACGATGCCTCTAGAAGCCGGAACTTTTTCGATGAATATATGAGATGCTACAGATTGGAAGAAAGAGAGTATTTTATAAGGCTAGGAGCAATATGCATTGAAACGGACCATCTGTCTCCAAATGAAGTTGCAGGACAAATTCTAGCGGAGATACGTAATCGTAGCATATGAGCGTACCAGTACCTTTGCATGAAAAGGAGGTGCTCTTGGGAAATAGGATGCCATACTTCAATTTCAAGAGTTCAGAGAAGGTTGTGGTAACCATTTCCAATACACGTACTACACTACTTATGCCCGGATTCTCTTTTCGTCAATGTAAATGGTTCTCTTGCTCTCATAACCTTTCAAACCCCATCTTATTGAGTACACAACTGTGCACAGTGCCAAAGTCTGGACGAAAAATTGAGGGGAGGATGCGAATAAAAGAAAAGGCAAACCCCAAGCAATTTCTTGCATATTAAAGGTTTGCCATAAATACCCAGGAAAAGATTTGAACTTTCACAACCTTTCGGTCACTAGGACCTGAACCTAGCGCGTCTACCAGTTCCGCCACCTGGGCGCAGTGCAAACTATAAAGTATTATTGGATTGAGTGTCAACAGACTTTCTTAGGAAATTAGGACAGTTGCCTGAGCTATGATGGCATCACCACTTCCTACCTCGTTGAGCATCCCTTCGGCAGTCTTTGCCTTTACCGAGACCTGCCCAATGTGTAGGTTCATGACTGTTGCAAGATTTTCCCGTATCGCATCAATATGCTCTCTCAGCTTAGGTCTCTGCAAGATGATGGTGGTGTCGATGTTTGTTATGGAGTAGGGGGACAGTTCTTGCTGTATGACCTGCTTGAGGAGTACTTGGCTGTCGGCATTCTTATAGGCAGGATCGGTATCAGGGAAGTGGGAACCGATGTCCCCTTTTGCCAGTGCCCCTAGGATGGCATCGATGATGGCATGGATGAGGACATCACCATCGCTATGGCCAGCTTCACCTTTGTCATGGGGGATGTTGACCCCTCCAATGATCAGATCCCGATCCGGTACCAGAGCATGGATATCCCAACCACTGCCTATTCTCATGGAGTTTCCTGTTCGGCTTGCACTTGGCTCATCGCCTGTTTGAGTGCTAGCCCAGCCTTTGCCTTTCTTTTTCCCTCTTCGAGGTTCTTCAGGTATTCTGTGATCTGATTCTCTGCGTCGGGAATATCTTCCAGGAAGGTTATCTTCCGATTCTCCCTCTCACCCTCACAGATACCTACACTCATGCCGAATTCTGTGAACACTTCTGTGTCATCCACAAACCTCCTATCATGCGACTTGGCACTCTGGTGGGCTGTGAGAATCTCCGGAAAATGGAATATCTGGGGAGTCTGGACCGCTGCAGTCCTCGTTCGATCTATATGGCTGGTTATCACCCCATTCTTATCGATACCCTTCAGGGCATCTGTAGGGGGTAGGGCAGGGGCCGCCCCTCCAAAGACTGTGGCTGTAGCCAAAGTCCTGATTATCAGATCCGGGGTGACAAAACATCTTGCCCCATCGTGTATGGCAACATAGTCGATGGGAAGAGACATGCTTTCAAGCATCTTCAATGCGTTGTATACAGAAGCCTGCCTGTCTTTTCCGCCCTCAACGAGGATGACCGGAATGATGTTCTGGTCAAAGATCTCTTCCAAAGCAATGGCACACTGGTCAGCCATGTCCTTTGGGTGGGTGACAACAATTGCCCGTACATTGGGAACCTGTAAAAAAGGCTCTACCGAACGGTAAAGCACTGTATGCATATCAATGGTGAGGTACTCTTTCTTGACCCCTAGGCCCTGCTTGTTAAACCTGTCACTGCTGCCTGCAGCAGTGACAATGACCGCATGTTCTGGGAAAGCCATGCTATTTCTCCAAGCGCGAGAATACAAGCATCTCGATCTCTTTCTTGTCCTTGTCCAAAGAGTAGGCAGTCTCATCAATGAGAAGCCTCAAGGCATTGTCATAGAGCTTGCGCTCCTGGACAGGAAGCTCCTTGATCTTGCTTCGGTGATAGAGAGCCTGGACGACCTTGGCAATGGAGGCTATCGAACCTTCCCTAAGCAGGTCTACATTCATCTGGTAGCGTGCCTTCCAGTCAACAGGCATCGGCTCGTACTTGCTCGTGATGGTTTCGATGGCAGCATTTGCTTCCGATTCGGGAACAATTGCCCTGATGCCCATTTCCTCTGACTTGTCTACCGGGATCATGACCGTCATGTCGGAGATGTCCAGATAGATTACATAGTAGAGGGTCTCAGCCCCTCTGAACATGCGCTCTTCTACGCGCTTGATGACGCCTACCCCTTGTAACGGATACACGACGTGGTCCCCAACTGAAAACTGAACATAATCCTGCAATGAACTCATGAGGCCATTATATCCTATTTTTAGACTTAGAACAAGCAAGCAGATATTATTTGGAACAGAGGTACCGATAGCCAAAAACACCTGCAATACGGTATAGTTACAACCATGGAACACCTTCAAAGAAGATGTGGTGTCTTAATGCACCCAACATCACTGCCTTCGGCATATGGAATTGGAAGCTTCGGTGATGAGGCCTTCGCCTTCATCGACCTGCTCAAGAGCGCCAAAGTGACACTTTGGCAGATTCTTCCGCTCGGTCCTACCGGCTATGGGGATTCTCCCTATGCAGCCCGTTCGACATTTGCCGGAAACGAACTGCTCATCGACCTGAAAGCCCTCGCATATGATGGCTACCTTGACCTGGAAGACGTTCTTTCCCCGCCTGAATTCCCCCTTGACCGCATCGACTATGGCAAGGTGAGGGCATTCAAGGAGCCCTTGCTTATCAAAGCCTCAGATGCATTTCTTGCAGACTCTGAGGTAGAAGTCATCGAGGCTTACAAACTTTTCTGCCAATTGAACGGCTGGTGGCTTGATGACTATGCACTCTACCAGGTCCTGTGCGGGGTATACAATGACTCCCGCTGGCATACTGTCTGGCCGAAACCTCTGCGACTGCGTGATGAAAAGGCAATGGCAGAGGCACGGGCAACCTACAGTGTTGATATTGAGCGCATCAAGGCACTGCAATATCTCTTCTTTAGCCAGTATGCAAAGGTCAAGGCGTATGCGAACAAGCATCGCATCTCCATCATTGGGGACATCCCCATATTTGTAGCGCCGGACAGCGTCGATGCATGGGCAAACCGAAACCTGTTCAAAATGGATGCACAGGGTATGCAGACCGCTTCCAGCGGTGTACCCCCTGATGCCTTCTCCGACGAAGGCCAGCACTGGGGAAACCCTGTCTACAACTGGAAAGAGCATGAGAAAGATGGCTTTGCCTGGTGGATCAAACGCATTGAGAAGACGCTGGAAGTGTGTGATATCATCAGGATCGACCACTTCAGAGGTTTTGCCGCATACTGGGAGATCCCCAAGGGGGAGAAGACTGCAATGAACGGCAAGTGGGTTCCTTCCCCGGGAAAGAAACTGTTTGCAGCACTGAAAAGGGCACTTGGT
The DNA here is from genome assembly GCA_963662725.2 of uncultured Sphaerochaeta sp. Classification (GTDB taxonomy): domain Bacteria; phylum Spirochaetota; class Spirochaetia; order Sphaerochaetales; family Sphaerochaetaceae; genus Sphaerochaeta. Next base: position 321,999 of record CAXXCW010000038.1, on the reverse strand, counting down.
GAAGAAATCCCCATAATTGCTGAGGATTTGGGTGTTATAACAGCCGATGTGGAAGAGCTTCGTGATGAAAACTCCTTTCCTGGGATGAAGATACTGCAGTTTGCCTACGGGCTGAAGGAGGGGAGACTGGATACGACCAATGCATACCTCCCCCATAACTGCCAGTACAGCAGCGTCATCTATACAGGTACCCATGACAACAATACCTCCAGAGGGTGGTATCAGGCATTGGATCCTGTGACAAAGGATAAGGTGCGTCGCTATCTTGAGGCCCCTGATGACCAGATAGTCTGGCAACTTATCAGGGTCATGCTGCTTTCAGCCTCTAAGGATGCCATACTTCCCATGCAGGACCTGCTGGACTTGGATGCCGAGGCAAGAATGAACGTGCCTTCGACGGTCGGGATGAGCAACTGGAGCTGGCGCTTGGCAAGCTTCAATGCTGTAGAGGGATGGCGAATCGACCGTCTTCGTGGCATGATTGAGATATATGGTAGGGAAGGGATCTAGAGCTGTTCTGCGAGGTAGGTGAGCAATTCCCGCACATCTGAATCCTCACACCCTTTTTCTGCCTCAAGGAGGGCGCTCTTTGCATACGGGAGGCCCTCCAATCTTTGATGTACCCGCTCTGGAATGGAGGTGTCCAACGCATCGGTGAACAAGATCACTTGTGTTATCCTTGTCTTGTGGACATCCAGATGGAGCGAACACTCCCCCCAACTGAAACGGTGGTGCAGGGTATGGGTGAATTGAGGCGTCTTCTCCAGTATCAGGGCCCTATCACCAAACAGATGATACTCTGTCTGAGCCTCTGCGAGCTGCTTGAAATCGATGGGGGTGACATGGGTAGGCCCGTACTTGTCGCAGAACGCCTCGATAAGGGCGTGTTCGACTTCCCGTGTGGTGATATCATGTTTCACCTCACTGAGGTTGCCAACGCGCGAGGCGACGGACTTGACAGCCTTTGAAGCCAACTTGGTGGAACTGGGTGTGAGGTAGTTGGACATGACTGAGAGGTCGCTGGTGATCAGCAGCGTCCCATGATGGCAGAACTTTGTTGCTGTGGTCTGGAAGGCATTGCCGGAGATCTTCTTCCCTTCGCTGAGGATGTCATTACGTCCTGAAAGCTCAGCCTTGATGCCGAGTTTTGCCAGACCTGCCAGGATCAGGGCGAAGTTTTCCTCCTTGGTGGAGGTCTCCTTCTTCCCTATGAGGGTAAAGCAGAGGTTCCCCTGATCGTGATAGACAGCGCCCCCCCCGCTCTTTCTGCGAACCAGCTGCACCCCCTCCTTGTCCATCCTCTCGAGGTTGCATTCGTTGTAGGGGTTTTGAAAACGCCCGATTACAATGCAAGGGTCATTCACCCACAAATAGAGGATGTGCTCCAGATCTTCCTTGATCAGGTATGCCTCTCCTGCCAGGTTGGCGGCACAGTCGTGTGATGTTGCAACGTATATGGCTTTTCTGTTCATGCATCCACTCTATCTTTCTTTTATGCCATCATGCTATAGTTGAGACCATGAATATCATCCTTTTTACCCATTTGGATGCTGAAAACAGCCTTCCTCTCCATGATTATCGAGCCCTACACATACGGAAAATCCTGAAACTTGGCGTAGGGGGACAATTCCTTGCCGGAGAGATCAACAGTACAAAAGGATTGGCTACCATCCTTTCCCTGGATGCGGAGAACCTGCATTTCAGCTTCAGGGCAGGGCAGCCTTCGCCTCCCCTCTATCCTGTGACCCTTTTGGTCGCCCAAGTACGCCCTATCTGTATGAGACGGATCCTTCGCGAAGCGGTAAGCCTGGGAGTCTCAAACATACTCCTTACGGGATCGGACACCACCGAAAAATCTTATGCTGATGCCAAGCTCTATGCCAATGGGGAGTACCGATCGATCCTTCTCGACGGGGCGATGCAAAGTGGGGAGACAGGGGTCAGTGAGGTGGTGTTCTCACATAGCGTGGATGAGGCGGTTGGCTTGACAGAAAGCGCAAAGTCCAGGATTGTCCTGGACAATGTGATGGATGCCAAGTGCCTGTCATCGCTTCCCTTACCCAAAACGCCTGTAGTGCTGGCCATCGGAGGGGAGCGCGGCTTCACAGATCGTGAACGATCGCTCTTTCTGGCTTCCGGATTTGAACCTGCTTCCCTAGGGAAGAGAATTCTCAGAACCGAGACTGCCGTTTCTGCAGGGCTTGCAGTTTTGCTGGGAAGGATGCATCTTCTGTAGGAAATTGGAATGATGATTGTACTTGAAGAAGGTTGCCCTTTGAGCCGGTTGTTTGCATAATGGAACTCGCTTACATACAAGTTCAATGGCAGCGCTGAATACTGCAGAACAAAAACATCGATGAAAACCCACTTTTCTGGGTGACCCATATGAGGAGTTGACTATGGCCCACTGTATCGTCCCTGAAGCTGAAGAGATTTTGGACAAGACCTTCCCTGTCCTCGATCACGGGTTTGTTCGTCTTGTAGACTATCTGGGAAGTGATGAGCGCATCGTACAGAGCGCGCGTGTCTCCTATGGAAGCGGCACGAAGACCTACCGACAGGACAAGGGTCTGATAACCTACCTGCTGCGCAACGACCACACCTCTCCCTTTGAGCAGGTGAACTTCACCTTCCATGTGCGCATGCCGATCTTTGTGGCCAGGCAGTGGATCCGTCACCGTACAGGACGCGTAAATGAGATCAGCGGAAGGTATAGCGTCATGAATGACGACTGCTACCGACCGGATCCTGATCACATCAACTACCAGAGCGAAGACAACAAGCAGGGCAGAAAAGCCGAAGCCGTTGGACCTGACGTTGCCCGAGAGGTACTCGACCTGCTGGCTGAAGACCAGAGGAGAAGCTACGAGAACTACCAGAAACTGCTTGATATGGGAATTGCCAGGGAACTGGCCAGAATAGACCTTCCCCTCAGCCTCTATACCGAATGGTATTGGCAGATGGATCTGCACAACCTCTTCCATTTCTTGCAGCTACGTCTGGACGAGCATGCCCAGTATGAGATACGAATCTACGCCCAGACCATCCTAGAGATGGTACGAAAGGTATGCCCCATCGCAACCGAGGCGTTCGAGGAGCATAAGAGGGGTGCGAAGACTTTCAGCGCAAGTGAACTGTCCGCCCTAAAGGCGGTGCTCAAGGGAGAAGATAATCCTTTGAAGGGAAGGGCTAAAGAGCTCTTTGACGCAAAGCTTAGCTGAGGACAGCCCTGTCAGAAAACGAAGGTGAAATTTTCCCCGGTTTTCAGCGATTCTGTCCCAACCTGGAGGAGGAAGCCACCATTACCTGGCCATCAGAGTGACTCTCCTCTGATAGGACTCTTTCATCGCCGCTTCAAAGCTCTTGTCATTCGGATAGTCATAGCCGAAGATAGGTTTCCACAGGGAAGGGTCCTCCATACAGAGATAGAAGAATGGGCCCTGCTCTTTCCACCTTTCGGGGAAACAGGAGTACGCATGGGAGAACATCCTCTGCTTGGTCGCCAGGGGATAGGAGTACTTGCCCGCAGCACCGGTAAGTTCCATATCAAGGATGCGGCTTTCGAGTCCCTGGCTTCTGAGGGTGCGTAGCACAGCCTTGGTAAAGGTCAGTGTTCCCATGGAGAACATGACCAGCTCTTCTGCCTTGAAGGTTCTGACAACCTGTTCAATGACATGGCGGTACTCCTGTTCCCACCCCGTAAACCATACCATGGGGTGCAGATGGAAGCCCACAGGGATGCCTTTGTCCGCTGCCTCACGTGCGGCTGTGATTCTCTGTTCCAGCGTTGCGCTGAGATGCTCCTCCTTTTCAATTATGGTAGGGGCGTTTATCGACCAGGTGGCTACTATGTTTGGAGACAGATCCATCGCAAGCCAGTCAGTGCGGTGACTCTTGGTCTTGAGCTCGATGATGGTCTGGGGATAGCGTCTTGCCAAGGACGCAAGGGCATCGAGGGTGCCGAAGTCGTTTCCCCATACCAGTGAGTCGCTGCTCTGGCCGGTTCCTATATGCCAGGTGCTCTCATCAAGGGATAGTTCTTCCAATCTTTGTCGCAAATTGCCCACAACCTTGATTTGCCCTTTGGTATAGAAGGACTGGATCGAGCAGTATGAGCATCCTAAAGCACATCCCTGTATTGCATCGAGGGTCTTGAGGTTGCAACAGCGGGTCTTTTCTCCCTCCACGGGGCAAGGACATCTTCCCATGATCTTCTCTGTATGTACGATGACCCTCTGGCTCTTCTCAGGCAGGGGTTCGGTGGGGAAGAAGTCCGCATAGTCTGTGGGGCGTTTTCGTTCTTCTCTGACCTGTTCCAATAGGGTGGCTACCAGCGCTTTGGTTCGTCTTTTCCCTTGCAGGGTGCTGACCCTCTCTTCGTCAATCCAACGCGCGATGGGGCCCATCTTCCACTGCAGGAGATCAGATGCGGTCTCTATGACCAGTCGCTGTTCCTGGAAACTGAAGCGGTACTTTGCATGCAGGTCATGCAGGTAGGCCTGTTCGCTTTGGGGCAGGGAAGGGAAAAGAGGGTGTTCCATATGGGGTATTGTACCGGTTCCCGATTGCCTAAACAAGTTGCAATGATTATCCTAGTACTATCATGAGCGATGAGAAAAGCCCTTACAGCGCCCTGACCGAGATAGAGAGCTTCGGTAGTGTGGTTGCAGAATCCCTTCCTCCCAGCGAACAGGCTAGGGAGCTTCCACACGCCAGCGGTGTCTATCTGATGAAGGATGCCTCAGGGACGATTATCTATGTGGGTAAGGCAAAGGATCTCAAGAAGCGGGTGGTCAGCTATTTCCTGGCAAATCGCAGTGCCAAGACAGAGGCTTTGGTGAAAAAGATTGCCCAGATAGAGTACATCATCACCGGCAATGAGTTTGAGGCCCTGGTGCTGGAAAACAACCTCATCAAGAAATACTCCCCCCACTACAACATCTCCCTGAAGGATGGCAAGAGCTATCTCCTAATACGCATCACCAACGAGCCTTTTCCCAAGGTGTTCAAGACCCGGAGGATCATCGATGACGGATCCAGGTACTTCGGTCCCTTTCCCGATGGGGGCAAGCTCGAACTGTACTTGGGTCTGATCGAAAAGCTTTTTCCTCTGCGCAGATGCGGCATTCCCTTGCGCAAAAGGGACAAGCCCTGTCTGTATTACCATATCGGCCTGTGTAGCGGCCCTTGTGCCGGTCTGGTATCCCAGGCCGAGTATGCCCGTTCTGTAGAGGCTGTAGTGGACCTCTTGGAAGGAAAGACCGAGGCCTTGGTAAAACGGCTCAGGTCTGAGATGATCACAGCAAGCAAAGCCCTCAACTTTGAGGAGGCTGCCATCAGGCGTGACCAGATAGATGCCATCACCACAACCGGTACCGAACAGCAGGTGCAGGACTTCGTCCAGGAGAGCCGCGACTATGCGGCCATTGAGATGCGAGGGCCTTTGTGTACCATTTCCCTGATGCAGATGCGTGACGGAAGGCTTATCGGGCGCGCCCTGTACCGGGCTGAGACTTTGGGTGAAGAGACGGAGACACTGCTCAATTTCCTGGTGCAGTATTATGCCGATGGCATGAAACTGCCCCAGTTTCTCTATGTATCTCACGAGATAGACATCACCCTCATACGACAGTATTTTGCTGAATTGCTCGGAGGGCGCCTTGAGGTGAGCCTGCCCCTGGAAGGCAAGCATTACAGGATTCTCAGGATGGCAAGGGAGAACGCCTCACGCGATGTGGAGAAGAGGCTGAAGAGCAAGGACAACACCCAGGCCCTGGTTGAGCTTGCCCAGGTTTTGGGCCTCGCCTCCCCTCCCTCGCTTATCGAAGGTTTTGACATAGCACAGCTATCGGGGAAGTACACAGTCGCCTCCCTCATATCCTTTCGCGAGGGAAATCCGGACAAGCCCAACTACCGCAGGTACAACATCAAGAGCCTGCAAGGCAAGATCGATGACTATGAGTCCATGCGAGAGGCTGCTGCCAGGCGGTACACCAAGATCCTCAACGAGAATCTTGAAAGACCTGGTTTGGTTATCATCGATGGCGGCAAGGGGCAGGTGAATGCCGTGCGTGAAGTACTTGATGACCTGGGGATGTTTGACATCCCCATCATAGGCATCGCAGAGAAGTTCGAGACAATCATCTTTGATGATGAACGTTCCCCTCTGGTGCTTCCCGAGTATAGTGAGGCCCTGCGTCTGGTCATTGCCGTACGCGATGAGTGCCACCGTTTTGCAACCAGTGCAAACCAGGCCGCCCGAAGCCGTGACGCCTCGTTCCAGTTGCTGCAGTCGGTTGAGGGGATCGGCAAGAAGAGGAGCATGGATCTAATGAAGACCTTCGGCAGTCTGGAAGTGATGCTCAACAAGCTACCCGAGGAGCTTGCAAAGGAAGGGGGTATCCCCCTCCCTGTGGCCCAACGCATTCTCAAGCAGCTCAACCTCTAGAGCGTAGCAAACCCCACACTGGAGAGGGCCCTTCCTTTGCAGGAGACAATGCGGTACAGCATCCTTTCCAACACTACGGGAAGCATGTCCGCTCCCGCTTCTTTGGTCTCAATGTCTGCCTCGGCCAAAACAGGGATGATAGAGCGGCACTCCTCCCTGGAGTAGTTCAGCCTCGCTTCGTGATAGACACTCCTGTCACGGGGACTGCGTATTGCAGAGCCCTTTCCCAAAACCTTTGCAGAGGAGAAGGCTTCATACTCACTTGCGCCGCCCTGAATCTGTTCCTGGATGGAAAGCAGGCGCCTGAACTGCCAGAGCAAACCCGATACCAGCAGTATTCCGCTTGAGCTGTCTCCGCTTCCCAGGATTGCATGCAGTGATGCTATGCTTGCCTTGAGGTCTCCTTTTGCAATGTAGGGGAAGAGGGTGAATGCATCCTCTTGCCTGCTATGGTGGATATAGGTCTGGATATCGTCTTCGGTAATGGGCCCTGTCTGCTCCCCTGTTTTCCAGAAGAGGGTGAGTTGGCTGGAGATGGTGCGCAGTTCCTGGGTGTTGTTCTCGACCATCGAGAGCAGCAGGTCTATTGCATCGCCTGTGATGCTCAGCCCGTATTTCTGAAAATAGTTCTGCACCCATCCGAACTTTTGGTTATCGAAAAGTTCGTAGAAGGTCTTGGTGTTTTCCTTGGGGACAGCCTTCATCAGCTTGGAAGAGATATACAGTTCCCCGGAGATGATGACCAAGGTCGCAGTCTCGCTGGGTTTTGCGATATACTCCACCAGGGCATCAACCATGGAGGCATTGAGGCTATCTGCCTGGCTTAGGATTACCAGGCGGTGTTCGGAAAACAGGGAGTTGTTGTTGAGGGCTACAAAAATCTCCCCTTTCTCTGTCTCGAAGGGGTAGAAGCGATGCATCTCCAGATCACTGCCGGTCTCCTTTTTCAGGGAGTCACGGATCTGTTTGAGCGTCTGCTCCTTATCGCCGGTCTCAGGGCCGAGCAAGAGGTGGACAGCAGCGCTCATGAGTAGTTCCTGATCAGCATGTGCAACTTGCCAAGGATCCTGCACTCACGTGTGATGATGGATCCGAGTGCTGAATTGGCAGGGCGCAGTTCGATATTTCCATTGGAAGGGTAGTACCCCTTGAGCGTGATGCCAGGCTCTTCCTCTCCTACAGAGGCTGCAATGATATCACCGGTATTTGCTGTCTCGGACTTTTTGAGGATGGCTATATCCCCGTCGAAGATACCTGCCTCAATCATGCTTTCTCCTCGAATCTTGAGGGCAAAATAGGTGTTTTGGGTATTTTGTATCATGGAGATGGGGAGATTAAGCAGGTATTCGGTATTCTCCTCGCTCATCAGGGGCAAGCCTGCGGCAATGGAGCCCAGTACAGGGATGCTGATCATCTCTTCACGGGGGATATACTCCTCCCCGATTATCTCAATGGAACGGGATATGCCATCGGTAGTCCTGATGATGTTCTTTGCCTCAAGTGCCTTGATATGGTCGTGTGCCGCCTTTACCGAAAACCCAAAGTTTTCTGCAACGTCACGAATGGATGGCGCATAGTTGTTCTTCCTGATGAACTGGCTTATGAAGAGGGCCACATCCTTTTGTCTTTGGGTCAGTTTAAGCATTTTCTACTCCTCGAACCGGTTCTGGAACAGGGTTTCTATCGCATTGGCCATCTGGTCTTCCTCCGGGCCTTCGCATATCATGGTGAGGGTGCTCTGGTATGTTGCCCCCAGGGTGATGATGCCCATGATGGATTTTCCGTTGATCTTCATGGTGCCCTTTTCCAAAAAAAGCTCGCTGTCGTACTTGTTGGCGACTTTCACGATATTCGCAGCAGGGCGTGCATGGATGCCCGCCCTGTTGCAAACCTTAATTTCTCGTGTGACCATCAGTGCATCTCCTCGTTGATGTTGTACATGTTTCTCGCAGATTCGCTCTCCAACCATTTGAGCACGCTCTGGTCGAACTCCTTTGCAGAATAGTATCCCAGCTTTTTCAACCGTTCGTTTCTGGCAGCCGTCTCAATGATGACAGGTATGTTTCGCCCGGGTTTTACCGGGATAAGGACCATCGGGATATCGATGCCAAGGAAGGTGTCGTGGAGCGACCCTTCTCCCACACGGTCATAGTTCTTCTTCGCATCCCAAGGCTCTAGCTTGACCGAGAGCTGGACCTGTTTGCGGTCACGGATTGCCCCGACCCCGAAAAGATTCGCCAGATTTAGGATGCCTAGACCCCGTATCTCCATATGGTGGGCAAGTAGTGGATTTTCCCCCATGCCTACGATGAAATTGTCGTTGATGTTTCTCAGCCGTACAGTATCGTCACTGATGAGACGGTGTCCGCGCTCGATAAGTTCCAAGGCGGTCTCACTTTTCCCGACTCCACTCTCCCCGGTGATGAGCACCCCGATGCCATATACCTCCACCAGTACGCCGTGGATGGTCTGGGTGGGGGCAAAAACCTCATCTAAGGTCTGATAGAGCCGTCTGGAGAAGTCAGATGAGAGGAGGTCTGTCTTGAGGATTGCCGTTCCTGTCTCTTCTGCAAGGGTGGTAAAGCGCGGACTGGGGTCGGCCCCATCACAGAACACGCAACAGGGTATGTCGTACTTGAAAAGCCTTTCAATGCTGGCCAGGTTGTGTTCGGCTTCCAGTTTCTGTAGGTATGCCTGCTCCCCACGGCCGAATACCTGGATGCTGTTATTGCTGAACTCCTCAAAGAAGCCGCTGAGGGGAAGCCCGGGACGGCTTATCTTGCTGGTGGTTATTTTCCTGGACAGCCCTGTCCTTCCTGCAATGCATATCAGGCTGAGGTGGTTGTGTTCCTTCAAGTCGAGGTCAAGAAGGTCGAGAATCGTAAATTCCGACATCATAATCTCCTTGGGGGAGAGAGACTCCCTGGTAGGTTTTACTATACAGTTGTTACTTTTGTTCTGCAACCCCTCTTTGGTCCCCACGTGTTTTTTTTGGCTGTAGTATACCTATGCATGACAAAGGAATGTCCCTTGGGTAGGGCACAATGTAGCTGTAGGGAAATATTTGTCCATTGACGTATTGCTTGGGAAGCCTTATCTTTGATGTAGGACCTTAGTCAAAGGAGGGCTTATGAATTTGACAGTAAGAGGCATCCGTTACAATCCCAGTGACGAGACCAGAGAGTTTTTGGACAAGAAATTGCAAAAGTTGCAATTTGCCGAAGATTACCTTCATGACCTGGACATTGTCATGACCAGAGAGACAGAAGGGCAAGGTTTTCACTTGGATGCGAAGATTCACTTTTCCTGGGGCACCTTCAAGATGGTCAGTTATGACTGTTACGAGTTGTATGAAGGCATTGAGATGCTGGTGGACAAGATCGAGGCTGTTGCCAGAAAGGAAAAGGGTAAGATAAAGGAGCATTGATCACGCTGAATTTGCAATAATCCTGAAGGGGCACGAAAGTGCCCCTTCCTTGCGTGTCAGAGGAATATCGGTCAGTTAGTTCCCCTTATGAAAGAAGGGTCGATGTTCAGTTCATTGCGGTATTTAGCCACTGTCCTTCTAGCTACCGAGATACCCCTCTCCTTCAAGAGGTCGGAGATCTTCTGGTCAGACAGGGCTTTCGTCCCCTGGTGCTCTTCCAGTATCTGGCGGATGATCTCCTTGGCGGCATGTTTGGACACCTGTTCGCCATGATCGCCAACAGCACTGCTGAAAAGCCTTTTTATGGGGATTATGCCCCAGTCGGTATCTATCCACTTGGCTGTGGATATGCGGCTGACCGTTGTCTCGTGTACCCCTATCTGGTCCGCAACACTTTTCTGGGTCAGAGGCTGAATGAACTGTGGTCCTGAAAGGAAGAAATCCCTCTGCTTTTCAGCCAGCACCTGACCCACCTTGTAGAGGGTCTGGTTGCGCAGCTGCACCTGGAACATCAGGGAGTTTGCACTCTTGAGCTGGTCCTGGATATATGCCTGTGTCTCCTTGGGCATATCCTTCTCCAAGGAAAAGGCCTCAAACTCGCTGTTGATCGTGAGGTCGGGTAACGAGGAGTAGTTCATGCGCAGTACAAGATCGTCTTCCACCCTACGGATGGAGATGTCCGGTATGACATAGTGTTCGGGCCCGCTTGCAAAACCTTGTCCGGGGTGGGGGGTAAGGGTCTTGAGGAAGGTATACAGCTCATCCAGCTCTTCTGGTTCGATGCCGAGGTTCTTTGCCACTTGGGCTTGTTTGTTTGCCCGCATCAACTCCAGGTTGTCATTGACCAGTGAGGAGAAAGTTTTCAGTTCCTCCCCATCCATTCCTTGGAGCCTGGCCTGGAGAATGAGAGACTCTCTCCAGTCCTTGACTCCGATGCCAGGAGGGTCGAAGCGGTGAATTCTCTTGAGCAGGGGGTCTAATAGGGCCCTCTGGTCCTTCTTCAGCAGTTCAAGCGGCGGCTGGACATGAAATCCGTTAGCGTCGAGGTTTGTGATGAGCAACATCCCCACCTCATACTCTGCTTCACTCAGGGCTTCGCAGCCCAGTTGGCTCAACAGGTGTTCCTGCAGGGTCTCTTCATCGCTGAGCGCATTTTCCATAAAGTTCTGGCGGCGGTCTGAGGCTTCATTGTCATAGCCTGCCCGATCACTACCATAACTTGAGGAGTCAGAGTAGGCCTCACTATACTTTTCCCTGTCCTGAACCTGACTTTTTTCCGCATACGCTTCAAAGGAGGCCTCGCGGGTATTGGGTATCTCCAATGCAGGGTTGGTTTCTATTTCGGCTTTGATCCTCTGCTGTAACTCTGCAAGGGGGAGGGCCATCAGTTCAAATGACTGGAGCAGCTGGGGGCTGAGTTTGAGTTGTTGCTTCTGGGTGAGGGAGAGGGATAGGGCCATCAGAGAACCCCCTCAAAGTCTTCGCCAAAGTAAATCTCCCGTGCTATTCGGTTGGAAAGCAGATCCTGCTTCCCTCCTGAAACCAGGATCTCCCCTTCGTTGATTATGTAGGAGGAGGAGGTTATCGAAAGAGTATCCCGTACATTGTGGTCGGTGAGCAGGATGCCAATGCCTCTTGATGCCAGGCTTCGGATAAGCTGCTTTATCTCGTAGACAGCCTTGGGGTCGATACCGGCAAAGGGTTCGTCCAGCAACAGGAAGCGGGGGTTACATCCCAGGGCCCTTGCGATCTCAGTGCGGCGTCGCTCCCCTCCACTGAGGGTATACCCCTTTTGCCTGCGTACAGACGAGATGCCGAACTCCTCAAGCAGCTCCTCGACCAGTTGCTCCTGTTCGAACTTCACCAGGTCTGAACGGGTCTGTACGACCAGGCGAATATTGTCCTCTACGCTGAGTTTGCGGAATATCGATGGTTCCTGGGGAAGGTAGGAGAGCCCGAGTTTGGAGCGGACATACATCGGAAGGGCTGTGATGTCCTTGCCGTCTAGGAGGATGGTGCCCCGCTTGGGCTTGAGGAATCCCACTATCATGTAGAAGGTGGTTGTCTTGCCGGCACCGTTGGGACCCAACAGGCCGATGATCTCACCAGCCTGCATGGAGAACGATATGTTCTTGACGACCTCTTTCTTGCCATAGGCTTTGGCTAGGGACAGGACCTCCAGTATGCTTCTATCCATGGATCGTCCCCTTGATGGAGCCTTCCATCATGATCTCTTCTGTCTTGAGGTTCACGGTGATTGCCTGGGCCTCATAGAAGTCGGGTTTCCAGACTATGGTTGCCCTGCCTTGCAGATCCAGCATCTCCCTGTCCCTGTCAAATTTCATGGAGATACTGCGGCAGACCATCGGCCCGTCCTCAGTATGCTTGAGCAGCCTTGCCTGTACCTGCAACAGGACAATGCCTTCCTGTAGGAAAAACTCCATCCGAGCGGCAGAGGCCGCAACCTGGTTGTTGCTGTCCTCAAGCTCCACCCAGCTGTCTATAAGGAGGGTCTGTTCCTCCCTGTCGAACAACAGGGAGCTGGTTACCAGCGATATGCCCCGCTCATCATCCTGCAAAGTGACATTCCCTTCACAGCGGACAAAGCGGAAGTCCTTGCCGTACAGCTCCATGGTGGTCGATCGCAATACCAGCGACCCTACCTGAACTTCTGCCCCATCATCAAGGAATATCGTCTCAGATCCCTGTTGCATCTTCATGCGCGTCGATCCGCCCTTGAAGGATATGTCTTCAGCTGAGAGGGGATACAATAGGCATAGGGCCATGATCATGGCAATAGTGATATGTTTGTTCATTTGACCAATATTCCCTCTACCTGCTTGGTGAATTCATAGGTTCCGCTCTTCAGGTTGCCCTCAAAGCCAAGTCCTTTCAGGGTCTGTCCGTTGTCGAAGAGGATACGGACAGGGCTTTCTTCCGAACTTTGAAGAATCTGTTCGTCATGGATCCAGAGAAGCTGCTGTGCTTCGATGGTGAAGTCCTCTGCCTTCTGTGTTATTTGGATGCTGCCAAACAATTGGGCGTCATAGGTTTCGGTATTCACCGTAGCCGAGTCAGCACTGCCTGAGAGAACTGTCTCTCCCTGTCCGTCCAGCTGGGAGAAATGCAGGTCCTTGAGCTTTGCCTGGTTGGTCTTTTCAAAGATGGAAATTTCGGCAGCAGTGATGGAAAGGGGGGATTCCCCGTTTCTTCCCAGTACGTATGTGGCCTCTGTAAGGCTGATGTCAGGGAAATCGCAGGGTATTGGAGATAGGGGTAGTTGGCTCTCCATCGTGCAGGATGAGAGCGGGAGGAAAAGCAATGCAAGAATCATGCCAAGAAGGCTATTGGTCTTCATGTGTGTGAGTATACCTGCCCTTGTCCTTTTGGGCAATCGTAAATTTCCCATGACAGCGATCATGGTTCCTCAGTGATGATCCTGAGTATCTGAGGAACATACCGGCTTCTGTTCACCTTGAAGAAGGCCCACACACAGACAAACCCCACAATGATGCCCCCCAATCCCGTCAGCATGCCGGTTCCTTGTCCAAGGCCTGCCATCTTTGCCAGATAGTAGGCAAGAGGGAAGAGTGCGAGTGGGAATATGAGGGTGAACAGGATGCTGAAGATGGTGGATGAGCTCTTGAGAAAGAGCTCCACCACCATCCCTTCCTGTAAGGGGAGACTATGGGGATTTGCAGCTTCAAAGACTTTGCCTTTGGTATTGCAGAAGGACTCGCCCTTGCATCCGCTGCAGGCAGAGGAATCACAGGAAACCTCTATGCTCTTGTCGTTGAAAATCCGTTTTATGGTTACTCTTTCATACATGCTCTGCTTCCTGTTTCGGCAACACCGCTACCTTGACGGGCTCGATGCTGCTGGCCTTGCCATCGTCTGCTATCTCCACGATGACCCCGACCAGGGCAAGATCATCCCAACACTCGTCGGAACGGACGGGTACCTGACTAATCTGCTTCATGATCTCTGTTTCCACATCAAAGCCGCCGACACTTGTCTGGCTTCCGCACCTTCCGTTGTCAGTGATGTATGCAGTCCCTTTCTTGAGGACCCTTGCATCGGAAGTCTGCACCTTGTTGTGGGTGCCGATGACAGCCGCAGCCTGACCGTCCAGCATGAAGCCCATGGTGAGTTCTTCGGCTGTGGTGGAGGCGTGGAACTGTACCAATGGTATGCACTGCTCCTCCTTTGCCCTTTCTACAAGCATCTGGGCCAAGGTGAAGGGGTTTGAGAGGTGTGTGCGGGGAAAGTTTGCATTTCCCAACAGGTTGATGATGCAGACCTTGGCATCCTTGACAGTGAGGTAGCGAACCCCTCTTCCCGGATTCTGCTGGGGGTAATTGGCAGGTCTGAGGATGCTGGGGTTTTTTGCAATGAACTCCACCATGTCCATCTTGTAGTAGATCTTCTCTCCTCCGGTGAGCACGTCAATGCCCAGCTTCAGAAGTTGCATGGAGTGGGCCCGTCCGAGGCCAAAGCCTCCGGTCGCGCCTTCTCCGTTTGCAATGACAAGATCTATCTGTTTTTCTTCGCGAAGGTTTTTCAACGCGCTTTTTATGGTTTGAATGCCGGGTCTCCCGACAATTTCTCCCAAAAAGAGTACTCGTATGCTCATACCCCTAGAGTAACGATTTTTTCCATCCAATGGCAAGGCTTGGTATGCTACAATTGGATGATACCTGGGGAGGACATAGCTATGAGATGGTTTCGATTGGCATTCAAACGACTGATACAGAAGAGAATGCAAGAGATGCTGGACCCCAATCCCCCCACTGTAGATGGAGGGGAGATGTCTCTCCTTCTTCCTCCTTCACAGGAGCCTTCGTTGGCAAGGCGTCTTGTAAAGGCGTTGCATGAAGAGGAAAAGCTCTCCTTACTCTCTGGGATCAACGAGTTCTGTATCCCGGGTGTTGAGCGACTTGGCCTGAAGCCTGTTTGGACAAGTGATGCCAGCATGGGCCTTCGGGGATGGAAAGCCCCGGTCACTGACTTCCCTGCCATGGTGGCGATGGCCGCTACCTTCGATAGGGACCTGCTCACCAAGGTAGGCAGCACTTTGGGCCGTGAGTGCCGAGCCCTGGGTGTCGGAGTGCTGTTGGGCCCGGGGGTGAACATCGCACGGGTCCCTGTCTGCGGTCGTAACTTTGAGTATTGCGGGGAGGACCCCTTTCTTGCCGGGGAGATTGCCGCCGCCTATATCCAGGGGGTGCAATCAGAAGGGGTCATTGCGACAGTCAAGCATTATGCCTGCAACAACAGCGAGTATGACCGGCACAAGAGCAATTCGGTCGTTGACGAGCGAAGTCTCAGGGAGATCTACCTGCCCGCCTTCAAACGCTCGCTGGAGGCTGGTGCCCTCGCAGTGATGACCAGCTACAACCAGGTAAACGGTACCTATGCCAGCGAACACCCCTACCTCCTGGATACGATCCTGCGTAACGAGTGGGGATTTGAAGGTCTGGTGGTATCAGACTGGAACTCCCTCTACTCGACAGAAAAAGCCCTCAAGGATGGGGTTGATCTTGAGATGCCCTGTCCAAGATGGTTTGCCCCACAGAAGGTGAAAAAGGCCCTCTCTGATGGAAGTGTCTCCCTTGAGGAGATCGATGCAAAGCTGTTGCACCTGTTCACCGCGTATGAAAGGGCAGGACTGTTCTCCAGGACGCTTGTCGACCCTGCAATACAGGTGGGTTGCAACGAACACCGTCAAAACGCCCTCACTGTGGCAAGGGAGTCGGTGGTGCTGCTCAAGAATGAGCACTCTCTGCTCCCCTTGGAGAAACGTTCGAAAATGGTCATCTGCATCGGTGGTTCCAACGCGTATAAGGTTGCCTCAGGAGGTGGATCCTCACACATCATCCCTCTGGAAAAGGCCGAAAGCTTTGCTGATGCAATGCTTAGGGAGGAGGGGGTGGAAGTGGTGCTGTTGCCCCCTGGTTGGCAGAGGAGGAAGACCTACCGCGATAGGGTGGCATCATCAGATGCAGTCATCATGGTCATAGGTTTTGACCATGTCCTGGAAAGTGAGGCATACGACAAGCCATGGGCCCTTCCCAAGAGGGATGTCGGTGAACTTGAGAGGGCTAGCGAACTGAACGAGCGGTGTATCCTTGTAGTGCAGAGCGGTGGGGCTGTGCATCTTGCTCCGTTCATCGATGCAGTGCCCTCAGTCCTTTTCGCCTTCTTTTTGGGTTCCAGCACAGCTGAGGCACTTTTGGACCTTATCTTTGGCAGGGCAAACCCTTCTGGGAAGCTTCCGTTCACCTTGGCAAGGGAGCTTGGAGACTATTATTCGATGAAGGGCTACCCCAAAGACCACGCCAATGCGTCCTTGAAGCGGATACGCGGAGGGCAGGGGGACCCCTCCAAAGGGTATGTGAAGGATCTTGCCTATACTGAGGCTCTTTTGGTTGGGTATCGCCAGTTCGATACGGATGGGCAGGAGGTGCTCTACCCCTTCGGTCATGGGCTTTCCTATACCGCATTCACCTATTCAGAGCTCAAGATAACACCTTTGGAAACCCATACGGTAGAGGTTTCCCTTGTCTTGGAAAACTGTGGTGTCAGGGAAGGTTCGACGGTTGTCCAGCTCTATGTGCATGAGCTGTCCCCCTCCTTTTTCGGCCCGTGCCAGGAACTGAAGGCCTTCACCAGGGTGACCCTTGCCCCAAAGGAAAAGGCACATGTTGAGTGTGTTCTCACCAAGGAAGCCTTCAGCCATTATCGTCAAGACGAATGGAGGTTTGTTGTCGGTGAGGGGCAGTTTGAGATCAGGGTGGGGGAGAGCAGTCGGGACATTCGCTTGCAAGCCATATGCGAGCCTTCCAAAGTGAGTGGAGCAGACGATTCTTCTCAACCCTGAACAAATAAAAAGGGAAGCCGGTGAAGACTTCCCTTTGCATGAGCCCGGTGCGATTCGAACGCGCGGCCTTCTCCTCCGGAGGGAGACGCTCTATCCATCTGAGCTACGGGCCCATAAAACTGCTTTATCGTACGTGTTTGGTGTATAGGCTGTCAAGTACAGTGGTGAGCCAATCCTATGACATCAGGTGTTTTTATTGTAATATGTTTAAATACAAAGAAATATATAATAACTAGCATAATTTTAATATCTTTTATTCAAACAATACCGATTACTCTTGACACTTGTTTTGTTGCTGATTACACTATGTGTAGGTAGTTTCCCGCTACTTGAAGGAGTTGCATATGAAAAATAAGAGATTGCTGATGGCAACCCTCTTGCTGCTGCTGGGGATAAGCGTCCTTTTTGCATACCCTCTCTCTTTTTCCACCATGCAATTGCAGGGGAACATGCCCATTTCTGAAATATTTAGGGTCGAACAGTATGAGGAGGCATTGAATTTCAATTTGGTTGACAGCAGAAATTCCACTGTCCGTGTCGGTTCCTATACGATAACTTCCAATGACATCACTTCAGATTTTCATCTCTTCATCAATCCTGGGGAGGATGGTAAGGCGGAACAGTTTGCCTTTGTCCTTGACCCTGGTTTTACGCCTGAGAACGGACAGCAGAGCAGCCTTCCCATTACTGTGCGGGTGGTCAGCGATACAGCAGGGGCAGTCAGTGTTTCCGGAGCTGTCAAGGTGGACAAGAGCCTGGGTGTACGGGGCGTATATACTGGGAATAACGATGTCCTCTATGAAAGTGGGGAAATTCTTGCAGATATCCCTGATTTCGACCCTGATATCTTTGCTACCGGATGGTACTCCGCTGCAATACAGCTACAGATCCAGGTAATCTAGAGTAGATCGTCTTCCAGATAGAATGCATCAATATCATCCGTTTCCTCGCCGAACTGTCCTTTAAGCAGGTCTTTCAGCCACTGGTTGTCCTCTCCGGCATCACAGTGCAGGTCCTCTTGCTCTTGCTGACTTGATTCCGATAACCAGGAAGAGAGATCCTCAAGGGCTTTTTTTGAGGTGAAGCAACGTTTTCCATCAATGGCAACATCTATCTGCCTGCCTTGGATCAGGAAGAATGGGCACTCGGTGCAGCTCTGGTATGCCCTGCAAAAGAGCGTCACTTTTGTGTACCAGTCAAGATTGTTCATATATGCACTCCTTGCCTACCAGCATACTCCGATGTCAGGAAAAATGACAGGCATCATTTGACTTATTCTTTGAAGAAGAGCTACACTAGGGGTACTGAACAAGACAGAGAGGAGTTGCATATGAAAAAACCGACACTGATGGTGCTGGCGGCAGGAATGGGTAGCCGCTATGGCGGGGTGAAGCAGATTGATGCCGTGGGAATGAACGGTGAGACACTGCTTGATTTCGGGGTCTATGATGCCAATAAGAGTGGTTTTGGTAAGGTTGTTTTCATTATCCGCAAGGATATCGAGAAGGATTTCCGAGAACGTCTTTTTGACCGCATCGCAAAGAACATGGATGCTACCTATGTGTTCCAGAGCAAGGACAGGCTGCTCACAGAAGAGCAGATCAGACTTTCCAAGGACAGGACCAAGCCGTGGGGTACAGTACATGCGGTCCTTTGTGCCCGGGATGCGGTGAAGGAGCCTTTTGCAGTCATCAATGCTGACGACTACTATGGTCGTGAAGCATTCTCCATCCTAGGGAAACACCTCAGTGGCCTGGAGAACGACAGCCGTGAACATGCAATGGTCGGCTTTGTGCTTGAAAATACCATGAGTCTCAGTGGAACGGTCTCCCGTGCCATCTGTACAGTCAAGGATGACTACCTGGTAAGCATGGAGGAGAATACCAAGATCGGATATGAGGGGGCGAAGATTGTCAGCCATATCGATGGAAAGGATATCCTGTTGACCGGCAAGGAGTGGGTATCCATGAACTTCTTCGGGTTCTCCCCCACAGCCTTTGACAGTTTCTCCACTTATTGGGATGCGTTCATCAAGGCAAATGTCACCACAGAGAAGGGCGAGAGTTTCCTTCCCAACGGGGCAAGCAACATTGTCACCAAGGGCGAAGGGCGGATGCGCTTCTACACAACCCAGGAGAAGTGGTTCGGAATGACCTACAGTGAGGATCGGGAAAATGTGAAGGCCGAGCTTGCCGAAAAGATTGCAAAGGGGTACTACCCCGAGAAGCTCTGGAAGTACTGATCAGCGTCGCTTCTTGGGCTTGCTTTGCGTTACATCCGAAAGGCCGGCCCATGCAGCCTCCTCCATGGGAGAAAATCCCTCACCCAGGACCTTGTAGGCTTCCTGGACTATCATGAATGCCCGTTTGTCCGTCTCATGTACAATGTTGGTGAGTTGGGCAAGCTTATGATTTGATACCACAGTCATGATGACCGGCCTGTTCAGGCCGGTATACATGCCAATTCCACTGAGAATGGTTCCTCCATGTCCCAGTTGTTCCAGGATCTCCTTTTGGATGGTCTGCAGGTTTTCACTTACAATAAATACCGTCTTTGCAGACCTGGTTCCGAAAGAGAGCACAACGCGGTCAATGACTGTCCCGGTAATGTAGACTGTGATGGTTGCATAGAGTGCCATCTCGAGTGAGAATATGAAGCCGCTGGCACTGATTACCAGAGCATCGACCAGAAAGAGGGCCGACCCCATGGAAAGTGGGGGTAAAGCGGGCTACAATCTGGGCAACAATGTCCGTTCCCCCTGTATTGGCTCCGCTTCGCATGACCAGTCCGATGCCGATACCCATCATTACCCCGCCGAATATGGCCGAAAGCAACACTGAAAGCACATTAGCATAGTCGAGCAGCCCCCCATAGCCGAAGAATCGGTTCAGCAGGTACGTAAACAGCGAAAGGAAGAGGGTGCCAGCCAAGGACCTTATCCCGTACTCTTTGCCGAATATGGCAACTCCCAAGACGAACAGGGGTACGGAAAGGACAAAGATGGAGAGCCCTATATCGAAGCCGAGGGTATGGTAGAAGATGGTCGCTATGCCGCTGACCCCTCCGCTGGCAATCTTAGCCGGTGCGGTAAATAGGGCGATCCCTACTGCTGTGAGGAAGGATCCGGTGAGGATGTAGAAGAGTTCCACAAGATGGTATTGTCGTTTGGTCATGCTCCTAGCATATAGCTACGCTAAAATTTGTTCCACATCTAGGGAGTGAGTTTGTCCTTGATCACAAGAGAAATGTCTTGCATCCGCTTGAGCAGGAGGGATTCGTCCTCTTCAACCACCAGTGCATCAAGAAGTTCCTTATGCAGGAACCCTTCGCCACTGCTCTGCTGAAAGAAGTTGAGCAAAGGGTCGTAGAAGCCTGCGGTGTTCAGCAGAGCGACCGGTTTGTGATGGTAACCCAGCTGAAGCCAGGTAAATACTTCCAAAAACTCCTCAAAGGTCCCTATCCCACCTGGAAGGGCTATGAAGGCGTCTGCAAGGCTGTACATCTTAGCTTTTCGGTCATGCATGGTCGGTACGACGATAAGCTCTGTCTCCACTACCGCCTGACGCACGCTTGCAAGGTTGAGTGCTTCTGGAAGGACTCCAGTCACTGATCCTCCAAGGTCAAAGACAATCTTTGCGACAACTCCCATGAGCCCACGGTTTCCCCCTCCATAGACGAGTCCCATCTTGTTTTCATAGAGGGCCTTTCCCAGATCGATGGCCTTTTTTTTGTAGAGGGGGTTGTTGCCTAGGCTGCTGCCACAGAAGACTGCAATGGTATGTATTGTATTCATACGGTCTGAGTGTATCGTCATCTTGGGGTTGATTCAAGGTAGCTAGGAGACTCTATTTTACCCCATATTTATTGCTTACAGCACTGGCCTTTTGATATTCACTTGTTTTTTTAGCATATGAAGTGTATGATATTATATAGTGAAACCGGTTGTTCATTGCCATGAAATGGTCAAAATTAGGAGTGTATATGATAAAAAAACGTAGTTTGTTACTGGTTGCCTTGGTGCTGTTTACAGCCTCATTGTTTGCAGCCCCTGTAGTTGTGACATGGGAATGGATGCTCGAAGATCCGAATGTGACAACTTTCCGTTATCAGATCGATGGTGAGGATCCGGACGGATGGATTGTAGTTGACTCTTCAGTTACCAGCTACACCGTAAAGGGCCTCGATGGTTCACAGGCATATACACTGTATCTCCAACAGTCATATGATGGTGAAAACTTCAGTGGAAGTGCCAAAGCGGTTTCAGAGCCTATCTTCCCGGCAGAGCCTGAAGCTTCTGTTGCTGACGTGGAACCTGCAGTTGCAGAGCCTCAGGTTGTTGCGGAGGCTGAACCAGTCATGGCAGAGGAACCGGCTGAAGAAGTTGTTGCAGCAGAGCCTGCAGCTGAAGAGACTGTAATGGCAGAGGCTGAAGCTGTTGTAGCAGAAGAGGTTGTGGCAGAGTCTGAGCCTGTTGTAGCAGAAGAGGTTGTGGCAGAGGCTGAGCCTGTTGTAGCAGAAGAGGTCGTGGCAGAGGCTGAGCCTGTTGTTGTCCCTGAAGAGGCGGTGGTAGCCGAAGAGGAGCCTGTTGTGGCTGCCGAACCCGTAGTTGCAGAAGTTGCCCCTGCAGTAGCCACTCCTGCTGAAGCAGTAGATGCAACTCCTGTCGCTGAAGAGAAGGCAAAGGCCGATAGCCGCTTCAAGACAACCATCACTCTCGGTGGTCGTGCAAGTCGTCTGACGGATGCCATCAGCAACAATGTGCCTGCCTTCAATCCAACCAATTTGCAAGTTGATTTCGGCTTGCAGTTCAAGAACATGATGACCTTCAACAAGACCTTCGGCCTTGGTTTGGATGTCGGGCTTGCATATACCCCGTATTATTCTGGTAGTTGGGGTACGGCTGTCAAAAATATCTTCAGTGATTTCGGAAGCGTTTGGAATGATTTTACCCAGGCCGGTACTCTCTCTGTTGCTCCGATGCTGAACATGAACCTTGGAATGGTAGCCATCGATCTTGGAGTTGGCGGATTCCTTACCTATGGTCCGGATTTCAAGTCCACAAAGAATGAAAGTTATATGTATGGCGCCTATGCCAAGCTTGGTATGGCGTACCAGATCAACAGCAAGTTCTCCATTGGTTTGGATGCAAAGTACAACTTTGTCCTTGTTGATTTCTCTGATGTCAACAAGTTCTGGGAAGCCGGAATCTACATGGGCTTCTCCTTCTAGCAAAAACAATAGATTTTTCAATAAAGGGCCCAGCAATGGGCTCTTTTTTGACGCTTTGCCTTGACCTCACAAGTTGGGTATGGCTATCATGGTTTCATACAGTATGCCTGCGTCCAGGGTTTCAGGCATGTTGGATGGGTTTGCCCGGCAAGGGCAGAAGGATGGTTACTTTTTTATGAAATCAGGCCGAGTGCAAGCGTGCATCGACTATATTAGGTTCAATCAGGAAGCTGAGGGATTTGAATTATCCTCTGATGAAGAGGATGCCCTGCGACAAGTGTTGGAAGGTGATTTGCTTTCCGATGATAGGATCCGGGAAATTCTCGATAAGGAAGGACTTGCTGCCACCCATACGTTGCCCAAGGATGTAGGTGGGTACTTTCCCCGTACAAAAAGCCTTGTCAATTTTTTTGGTATCAAGGAACGATCCCGTCTGCGTGAGATCGAGATGAAGATTTCCAATGTCAGGACAGCTGAACTTCTTTCGGAGCCAGTTATCGAGGAGTTTGATTTTGCCTTCCTGAAGCAGATCCATCACCATCTGTTTGGTGATATCTACCCTTCAAGCGGACAGCCACGTACTGTTTTGGCGGCCAAACGTACTGAGTTTTGCAGTCCTGAGGTAATTGAAAGCACTGCCGAGGATATTTTCTCCAGACTTCACAAGGTACACTACCTCAAGGATATGGATCGTGAGGAGTTTATCAACGACCTTGCCTTTTTCATGGGAGAGGTGGAGGCCCTCCACCCGTTCAGAGATGGCAACGGACGTACAACGCGCCTGTTCTTCTATCAGCTGGCCATGCAGGCAGGGTATGACATCGATTGGGCTATGGTCGACCCAGATAGGCTTCTGGAGGCTGACATCAGCGCCATAGATGGGGATTATCAACTGCTCATTGATGTGCTGGAAGAGGTTGTCATCTAGGAAAGTGATGGTGAGGACGGGGTTTCCTGTCCTCTCTTCTTTACATATCTGATTGCGATAAAATGGAACCTTTGTCCTGTCTGTGCTACTATAGGTACGACAGATAGGAGAATTCAGTATGACAAGCATAGCTTTTTTTGATACCAAACCATATGACAAGGTCTACTTCGATCAGCTGGGTGCTGACTACGATGTACATATACACTACTTCGAATCGAAGCTTAACGAGAACACAGCCCCCCTTGCCAAGGGGTACGATGTTGTCTGTGCCTTTGTGAATGACCATATTTCGGATGTGGTCATCAACCGCCTCTATGAGGATGGGGTCCGTCTCATTGCCATGCGATGTGCAGGGTACAACAATATTGACTTCAAGAGTGCTTTTGGGAAAATCCACATCGTTCGGGTTCCTGCATACTCACCCTATGCTGTTGCCGAACACGCCATGGCCCTGCTGTTGAGTGTGGTCAGACAGACCCACCATGCCTATGTGAGAACCCGTGAGTTCAACTTCAGTCTCAACGGATTGGTAGGCTTTGACCTGCATGGGAAGACTGTAGGTGTGGTTGGCACAGGGAAGATAGGGAAGGTCTTCATCAACCTGTGCAAGGGCTTTGGCATGAGAGTCCTTGCCTATGACCCCTATCCGGACAAGAGCCTTGGGGGCGTAGAGTACTGCTCATTTGAGGAGCTTTGCAAGCAGTCGGACATCATCAGCCTGCACTGTCCCCTAACCCCAGAATCAGAGCATCTGGTAGACAAGGAGAGCATTGGTCTGATGAAGAGGGGTGTGGTGTTGGTAAATACCTCACGTGGAGGTCTTGTCGACAGCCAGGCCCTCCTTGAGGGTATCAAGAGCAGGAAAATTGGTTCGGCCGCACTGGATGTCTATGAGGAGGAAGGCGAGCTCTTCTATGAGGATAGGAGTGCCACCCTCTTTGATGATGATACGCTGATGCTTCTCATTGCAATGCCCAATGTGCTGGTTACGAGCCACCAAGCCTTCCTTACCAACGAAGCCTTGCATAACATTGCCGAGACAACGCTACAGAGTATTCGTGAGTACGCCGAGGGCAAGGTCATGCCCCATGAGATCTGCTACCAGTGTGCAACATGTACCAAAGTGCCTAACGAGCGCTGTTTTTGATCTCAGCCAAAGCCCACCCTTGGTTGATGCGCTGAAAGTATCCTTGTTGTAAGGAGAACTGATCTGCTGTCTTGACCAGTTGAGTATAGAGACCATCCGAACACTGGATGGTCTCTTCCCTCTGATCCTTCTCGTTGAAAAGGGTGAACAGCATCTGAGTTTCTCCTACCTGGTGGTCTGCATACAGTAGGGTATGTCCAGGCTTCTCCATCTTCATCAGCAGGAACATCTTGCACAGTTCGATGGTCTTGTCATCGAGTCCAGCATCCAACAGGAGGATCTTCTCTTTCAGCTCGTCTGAGGTATTGACCAGCCTCAGGGTTTCCAACTGGGAGATCTCTTCGGAAGGCTCCTTGACCTCAGGCAAGGAGGACTCCGGTGCCAGCAGTATGGCAAAGGAGGCTTCCTTGTCCAGGACAAGCATCTCATGCATAACTGCAAACTGATTGTTGCACTCAGTACAGCGGACACTGAATAGCGAATCGGTAAGGAGTCCCAGCTTCAGAGAGGGATTCTCTGCAAGGTCAACTACAGGATAGAGGGTATGGCTCTGTTCGGTATTGCAATAGGGACAGCGAAGGGTGGCTTCTTGGACGTTTGGCTTGTTCATTGGAGTATTCTAGCATAAGAGGGGGAAAAAATAAGGGGAGGAGGAAAGGAGAGGATGGGAGGTGAGCAGGGATGTGGGAATCCTTAGATGTTCATCTTTCAAGTATCTGTCCATCTCAAAGGTGAAAGGTAGGGATCATACCCCACAACACAAAGAGCGGACAAGGCATATGCCCTTTCCGCTCTTATGTGGTCCCATTCCTGATCGCTTTGTCCTAGTCGTCTATAAAGGACTCTTCGCTCTCCTGCTCCCTATTTCTCAGCACCAGCTTCTTCTTGGGAGGGGCAACCTTAACTACAGTCCTATGCTTGATGAGGAAGCAGTAGTGGATCTTCTGATCCCGGGCAAAGTCATCGCCGATGGTGCTTGCCGTAATGTCCTCCACATTGTACTCCTCGCTGAGACGCTCGTCCAACTTGAACTTGCGATAGTTGCAGCTGAAGATGAGGGTTCCCTTGGGATCGAGATGCATCATGCAAGCCTTGATCAGGCGAACCTGATCACGATCGACATCAAAGCTATCGCGGCCGGTGCCGTTTGAATAGGTTGGGGGATCACAGAAGATGAGGTCGAACCGGTCGTAGGTCTCAAAGAGGAACTGGAGACTGTCGTTCTTGTAGAAGAAGTGGTTCATCTGGGTATACCCGTTGAGCTCCATATTCTTCACTGCCCAGTCCAGGTACGCCGTCGAAGTATCGACACTGACAGTGCTCAACGCTCCGCCCTTTGCCGCCTGCACAGTAGCGGAGCCTGTATAGCAGAAGAGGTTGAGGAATCTCTTGCCTTCTGCCATCCGGGCGATCTCCGCCCGTATGGGACGATGGTCGAGAAAGAGGCCCGTATCGAGGTAGTCACTGAAGTTTACCATGTATCTGCTGCCATTCTCGTTGACCAGATAGAACTTGTCATCCTTGCCCAGCTTTTCATACTGGCTGTCACCCTTCTGTTGGGTTCTCTGCTTGACGAAGATCATATCCCTGTCGACAAGGGTAGCACGCTCTGTTGCATCGATAAGCTCTTGCAGACGCTTGAGTGCATCATCAACATCAATGGTGGCCGGTGGTGCATACTCCTGCAAGCTGATGTATTTGCCTTCATAGATATCTATGGCGGCACTGTATTCAGGCATATCGGCATCATAGATGCGATAGCAGGTCACTCCTTGCGCCTTCATCAGAGGCTCGATTCGTTCCATGTTCTTTTTCAGGCGGTTATAGGCCATCTGAGCCCCATCACTGAGGGGTTGGGCTAGGCGTTCGGCCTTCCTTTGTATTGCGCGGTCGATCATGGCCTGACGCTCCTCAGCTGTAAAGACGTAGTAATGAGCTATCTGGCAGGGAATGCCGCCGTTGTTTACCGCATTGGTCCTGTCCGGTTTCATATCCACATAGCTGAGCAGCTCTTGCTGACCACATAGAAGAGCTACGTTCCACCCGCCGAACAGCTCGTTGAGCTGTTTGCCCAAGGCCCGGTATAGCACCTCAAGGGGCTGCTCTGATGCAAACCTCATCCCATAGGGAGGGTCTGTCACCACATACCCAATGGTCTTTGGGACGTCGTTTTCCGTTATCTGGGTAAAGTCCTTGACCTGGAAGTCAATGAACCGGTCGACCTTTGCTGCCTTGGCATTTTCTTTGGCGATAGCGATGGCCCTGGGGTCGTTGTCCCAAGCATAGATCCTGATGTCGCGCTTGCATCCGATTTCCGAAAGGGCAAGGGCTTCATCGACTATGTCGTCCCAGAGATCAGGATCGTGGACGGGCAGGTTCAGGAAGCCGAATTTGCGTGCTACGACAAGACCCGGAGCCTGGTGGCTAGCCCAGAGGGCCGCCTCGATGGCCAGGGTTCCCGAACCACAGAAGGGATCGAGCAACACAGGGACAGTCTCGCTGTTTTCCAGGGTTCTTCTCCATTCGGAGCGATAGAGCACCGACGAGGCAAGGAACTCACTGAGGACCACATCAGTCTGGTCAGTCCGGTAACCCCTCTTATGCAGGCCCCTTCCGGAAAAGTCCACATACCAGCTGACAGCATCCCCCTCGACATGGAGGTGAAAGACAATATCACTGTTCTCCTTGTCAACAATCGGCCTCTGGTCTTCAAATTTCTCCCTGATGCGGTCGACGATCGCATCCTTGAGCCGAATGGCTCCAAAATGGGAGTTCTTCAGATAGGGACAGTTCTTGACTGACTCTGTTACCGAGAATGTGAATTCTGGTGTGATCCACTCCTCCCAGGGGATCATCATGGATGCTTCATACAACTCATCGGCTGTGCGAATGTCATCATCCTGGAACAGTCCAAGCATGAGGCGCGTAGAGGTCCTGGACCATAGGCAGAAGCGATATGCCCCTGCAAGGTCAGCCTGAAACTCGACACCGCCACTTACGGTGTGTACATCAGTTCCTCCGGCCTTGACGGCCTCGGCCTCGATGATGTCGTTCAGATACAAGGCAGATGTTGCAAAAAAAATCATTGATTCTCCTGGCCTGTCATGAAAACAGGCTTTCTAGTTCTTCTTTTTCGAATTCGTAGGTAGTGTTGCAGTTGAGGCAGTTGAGTTCCAAGGGGAAAGGCCCTTCGTTGAGTATTTCACTCTTGTCCTGGCTCTCCAGCTGCTGCAAATACTGTGCATATTGCTTTCTGTCACAAGGACAGGAGAAGCCAAGCCCCTGGCGGGCAAGATGTTTCACATCAAAGTCAGCAAACTCCGTCTCCACATACTCTTTGATACTTTTTCCCTCGGCAAGGAAGGCTCCGATGGGTCTCAAGCCTTCACTTTTTTTCTCCAACTGCTCCAACACACCCTCTTCACACTCGGGTAAGGACTGCAGGAACAGGGCCCCGCTTCCCACGACCCGACCTTCCTTGTCGAATTGGATCGACAAGGAGAAAAGGGAAGGCGTCTGTTCGGACTGCAGGTAATAGAGTGCGAGATCCTTGGCAAGCGATCCATACTGCATCATGACCTGTCCCGTAAAGGGTGTCTTGTTCTTTTCCAGCACCTTGGTGATGGAGAGGAAGCCCGGCCCGTAGAGTTCATTCAGGTCCAGACTCTCCAAAGGCTTTTTCAAGGGGATGGGGTCATGTTTCAGATAGCCCCGAACAGCTCCGCATGCCCAGGCCTCGATGGAGATGCCCCCGATGGGGCCTCCACACTCTATGTTGAGCTGGATTCGGTCATTTCCCTTTACTGTGGCACTGAGAAGCGCCCCAGCAAGATATGCCTGCCCCAGCACATAGGTTTCCAGAAGGCCCAAGCCGAAGTTTGCTCGCATCTGGTTGATGAGGGTCGTTGCGCTGATGGCAGTCAGGCGTACCTGGCCATTTTGCAAAATAAACACCTCCCGTGCATCTTCTGGCAGGGAGGCGAGATGTTCCACTATTGCTTTGTCTTCAATCTTCTTTTTGATCATACAAAAGCAGATTAGACAATGACCTCACTTTTTGCAAGAGCTTGGAACTCTGTTCCACCAATTACTTCATTTTCCAGCAACTGTTTTGTGATGGTCTCAAGCGCTTTCTTGTTCTTCTCAAGATTATTGAGGACAATGGCATACCGTTCGTTGACCATCCTTGCAGTCTCACTGTCAATATACTCCTGTGCCTTCTCCGAATACTCTCTCGAACCGCCTACCCCTGCTATGCCGCTTTGGGAGGTCGGCAAGGTGATGTTCCTGTACTTTTCACTCATGCCAAACTCTTGGATCATCCTGCGCACAAGGTCACTTGCGCGGCTGATGTCATTGCCAGCTCCTGTAGAGATCTCATTGAAGATGACCTGTTCGGCAGCGCGACCCCCAAGCAAGGTGTCGATGTTTCCAAGCAGTTCTGTCTCGGAGAGCAAGAACCTGTCCTCGGTAGGGTACTGTAAGGTGTAGCCTAGGGCACTCAACCCCCTGGGTATGATGGATATCTTGCTGACTGCTTCAGCTCCCACGGTCATGTAGGCGGTCAGGGCATGCCCTGTCTCATGGTAGGCTATCCTTATCCGCTCCTTTTCGTTGAGCACGCGGCTTTTCCGTTCGAGACCTGCTATAGACTTCTCTATCGCCTCCTCAAAGTCAGCCTGGCTGACTGTCTTGCGCTTTTGTCTGACTGCAAGCAGGGCGGCTTCGTTTGCTATGTTCGCAAGGTCGGCACCGGCAAGACCCGCCGAGGCCTGGGCGATCTTTCTCAAGTCGATGTCCTTGCCCAGCTTGATGTTCCTTGTATGGATCTTGAGAATCTCATGTCTGCCTTCAAGGTCGGGCTTGTCTATAAGCACCTGACGGTCAAAACGACCGGGTCTCAAGAGCGCAGGGTCAAGAATTTCCGGACGGTTGGTCGCCGCCAGGATGATGACTCCAGTCCTGGAGTCAAATCCGTCCATCTCGACCAACAGCTGGTTCAGCGTCTGCTCGCGCTCATCATTGCCTCCGATGCCGGCGGCACTGCGCTGCCTGCCTATGGCGTCGATCTCATCTATGAAGATGATACAAGGTGAGTTCTCCCTTGCCTGTTTGAACAGGTCGCGAACACGTGCAGCTCCCACCCCTACGAACATTTCCACAAAGTCAGCACCACTCATCCTGTAGAATGGGGTGTGGGCTTCACCTGCAACAGCTCTGGCAAGCAGGGTCTTTCCGGTTCCGGGAGGACCGACAAGCAGGACTCCTTTGGGAATCTTGCCGCCGATCTCAGTGTATTTTTCAGGGTTCTTGAGAAAGTCCACAACCTCCTCAAGCTCATACTTGCTCTCATCCGCTCCTGCGACATCGGCAAAACGGACACCTGTATCACCCTCTGCTACAACCTTGGACTTGTTCTGGGTAAAGGAAAGGACCCCCTGTCCCCCCTTGCCTCCTCCCATTTTGGAGAAGAGGAAGCGCCAGAACACCAGCACAAGGGCAAGAGGAAGGAGATAGCTCAGCAAGGTTGAGAAGATGCTCGGCTTGACCGGTGCAGATGCGTAGTATTCGACCCCATGCTTGTCCAACAGGGGGACAAAGGTGGGGTCGTCGACCTTATAGGTGCTGAAGGATTGCAAAAAGTCAGCAGACCCAGAATCCTGCAACGTAGTGAGGGCCTGTTCCTTGGTGAAGGTATAGCCAATGTACTGCTCTTCCTCTATTGCAACACGCCGTATGGTCCCTCTTTCGACAAGAGCCTTGAACTGGTTGTAGTCGATGGCCTGCACACTGCTCTGCCTGGTGACCATAAAGGTATTCAAAAGGATGAATGCGATGAGGATGACGAAGAAATACCAGAAGGAAAATGTGAATTTCTTCGGGTTCTTAGGATCCTTGCCACCGAGATGGACACCAGGTTCCTGGATGAATTTCTTTTTGAAGGTGTCTTTCCAATCTTTCTCTTGCTTGGAAAATTCCTGTTCGTTATTGGTAGTCTTTTTTTCCATTGGTATATGCTTCCTTAGCGTGGACAATTCATCTCCACCAGCCGAATATACTTCAGCAATTGTCAATCGGCAACAAGCCTTGTATAGTTCACCTATGAGAGAGAATCGGGTTGTCGTGATAACAGGTGCTGCCAAACGAGTCGGAAAGGCCCTTGCCATGCATCTGGCACAAGAAGGCTATACGGTAGTGTTGCACTGCAACACCTCCTTGGATGAAGCCCAAGACCTGCACCAGCAGTTGCTGGGGTTGGGCTATGAAAGTGGCATAGTACAGGGAGATCTTACTGACCTTGACGGTCTTTCAGATCTCTTTGCACGCTTTGTCGCTTGTTTTGGGCACCTTGATGCGATCATCAACAGCGCCTCTGTATTTTCAGACATCACACTGGAGGAGACAACTGTAGAACGGTGGCGATCGGACATGGCCTTGCATGCAGGTTCTCCCTTTTTCCTTTCCAAGATGCTGTACCAGCATGTAAGAAAGAGAGAGGCTACCGGCTCCATTGTAAACATAACCGATACCCAGATATCATCCCCTCCGACAAGCAAACCCTCCTACTACCTTTCCAAAGCAACCTTGGCAGAGGAGACAACCATCCTTGCTAAGGCACTTGCCCCATACATACGGGTCAATGCAGTTGCACCCGGTCTGGTGCTTTCCAATGGGGAGGATGGGTATTTTGCCAAGATGGAAAAAATCCTGCCACTTCAAAAAACCGGAAAACCCTCAGACATTTGTGAAGCTGTCTCATACCTGCTTTCTGCCTCCTTTGTCACCGGTGTGACCATAGCTGTAGACGGTGGTCACCACCTGATGTAAGCGATGGATAGCAAGAAGTATTCTGTTGTTTTTGCGTATCGTAGCTTGTTTTTTTTACCTTTATTCTCCCCGATAGTGGTCGATGGCCCCTAACAGTGCGATATTAGAGGTCAGCATGGAGGAACCATCAGTAATGCGAATCAAAGATATGGCACTTGTTGCCACCCTGGTCTTGCTTGTCCTTATCCCCCTTTCCCTCACTTCCGCTTCCTTGGACGAGATCATCAGGACAGCCTACGCTTCAAGCGAAGAGATGAAGCGAT
The DNA here is from genome assembly GCA_963662725.2 of uncultured Sphaerochaeta sp. Taxonomy (GTDB): domain Bacteria; phylum Spirochaetota; class Spirochaetia; order Sphaerochaetales; family Sphaerochaetaceae; genus Sphaerochaeta. The sequence goes on along the minus strand of CAXXCW010000038.1, from coordinate 290,849 downwards.
ACGAACTGGACAGGAAGAATACCGAACTCACTGTCTCCATAGGAGAGGCAAAAGAGGAGTTGGGCATCAGTGTGACAAGTGGAGATGTAAGTGCTGAATTCCAACCGGGTTCAGGCAACTATGTGTTCGGGACCACCGGGACCAAGGCTACCTTTACCCTTCCCAATGACGGGAAAACAGCCATCACCGTAGGTACCGGTTCTGTATCCTATACCCCAAACGGTACTGCTTACTCACTTAGGCCGTCAGTATCAGCAACACACTCCATCCTCTATGGAGAGGATGATGACAACCGCTCGACGCTTTTGAACAAGCAGAGCGCTTTGCTGGGAACCTACTCCTATCAGAGCAACCTCATCCAGTTTGAGAACTCCATTCTCAACCAGATCAAGGCGATTCTTACCAATGAGAAGAGCATCAACGACACTAAAAAGAGCATTGTCATCCAGGAAAAGGGGATGAGTGATGCATTGGCCTTGAGGACCCTGAGTAAGGACAGCGTTGCCTATAAGGAGCAGGAAAATACCATGACCCGCCTGCAAAGCACGTTGGCAAGCCTACAGGGTAACCAAGAGCTGTTGGAAAGCCAGTATACCCAACTGACTTCGCTCCCTTGGGATGGAATCCCTGTCATGAGAGAGCCGGACCTCTCATTCGAGAAGAACCCCAATGGCAACACCTCAGTAGCCCTGAAGGCCCTTGCCTTTGATCTTGCCCAAGAGGATCTGAAGCTTGCAAGGGCTGCCCTTACAAACAAGACCTTGCAGGTCACTGGTGGAACCACGTATTATTCTGCCGACATGGCAGCTCCCGTTGGTATCGTGAATAGGGTCAGCGGTGCCATTGGAGCTTCCTTCAATGCAAAGAACTACAATGTAGGTGCCTCCTTCAACGGTTCCTATGATTTTGATTCCCAAGACTTTACGCCCACGCTCACCGTAAGCGGATCGTGGAACAACAACCCGACCCGGCTTACCGAGAATCTGAACATCCAGAAGCTGGAGAATAGTGAGATGCTTGCCTCCATTGCATATAATGATGCCCTGCAGGAATATCTGTACACAGCATCCTCCATACAGGGTCAGGTGGCATCCTGGCAACTGGAGTATGCCCTGTTGGAGAGTACCATCTCCTACAATAAGAAGGCATTGGAACAACAAGAAGCCCTTTTTGCAAAGGGACTGACTACGAAAAGCAGTGTTGACAACGCTAGGTTTGCTGTCGCACAGGATGACTATGAGCGGGCCCTGAGCCTGATCAAGGCCCTGGTCCTTGAGAATTCCATCCGAAACCTGCAGATCCAAGGGAGATAGCTACAATGAAAGAACACGAACAAGACCGTGAAATGAATACAGAAAGCCAAGTTCGCAGCCAGCTAAAGAAGAAGATGCGCAACCAGAGGATCAAACGAATAGTGACATGGGTCCTGGTCATCGCCCTGCTGGTCTCAGGCTTCCAGATATACTCATTCTACAAGACCAATGGATATTTCCCTTGGAGTGAGGCAAAGGCCCCAGTGTCAGCGGTCAAGGAAGTGGAGGTCAAGGTGTATGAGAGCTCCTTCACCACTACCATTGACCTCTCAGGCTATGTGGAACCCTATGATATCCAGAATGTCATCCTCAGATCCACAGGTGCTGTCACCGATGTATATGTCAAGGAAGGCGATTCTGTTAAGAAGGGCGATGTGCTCATTGCAATCGACAACACCAACCAGCTCTATGAAGTGGCAAGCATCGAGTCTGAGATCGAGAAGGCCAAGCTCAGCGGGAGCCTACGGGAACTGGAGCTGTTACAGCTCAGGCTCAAGAGTGCGACCAATAAGCTCGATTATACCCAAGCCTATGCAAACTTTGACGGTGTGGTGGCTTCGGTGAAGGTCAGCGAAGGGGATTACTTTGATGCCGGGTCCTCAGCAATGACCCTTATCGACCGTTCAAAACTGAAGGCAACTGTGGAGATTGACGAGATTGACATGCAGCACATCAAGATTGGACAGACAGCAGACCTGATCTTTGATTCCTATTCTGAAGGAACCCTTGAGGGTGAAGTCACCTACATTCCCATGCTTGGCAAGTACACCAATCAGGGTATCGGTGTCATGGAAGTGGAGATTACCATCGATAATCCTCCAGCCTCCATAGCCCCTGGCTATACCTTCGAGGGAACCATAGCCAGTGAGGGGGAGACAGTCCTTACTCTCCTGCCTCAGAATGCCCTTACCGTCAGCCGAGGCGGGGTAACCACCGTTACCAAGAAGCTTGCGGACGGGACAACACAAAGTGTAGTGGTTACGGTAAAATACCTGGGAGAAGGTATCAGCCAGCTGCTTTCCGGCAATCTGAAAGTTGGCGATACCCTCATAGTGCGCCGTACTGATACCAATGCCTCCGCCTTTACCGCAATGACCGGTGGTGGTTCCACGCCTCCCGCCGGCGGTGGCGGTGGCATGGGGAGGTTTTAGTCAGTGATGAGCAACAGTGTGATAAGACTACAGAATGTAAAACGCTACTTCATGGTGGGCGACTTTATCGTCAAGGCCCTCGATGGGGTGAGTGTGGATATACAGAAAGGTGAGTTCACCTCCATCATGGGCCCTTCTGGAAGTGGAAAATCCACCATGATGAACCTCATCGGGTGTTTGGATAGCCCGACCAGCGGCCTCATCGATATAGATGGGGAGAACACCGCAGGCCTGAATGAGGCCGAGCTTGCCTATATCCGTAACCGCAAGGTCGGTTTTGTCTTTCAGCAGTTCAACTTGCTGGGAAAGTTGACTGCCCTGGAAAATGTCATCACCCCCCTGTTGTATGCCGGTGTCTCGGTACGGGAGCGAAAGAGCCGTGCCATTGAAGCATTGGAGAGGGTAGGGCTTTCTGACCGTATGAACCACCGGCCCAACGAGCTTTCAGGGGGCCAGAAACAACGTGTAGCCATCGCCCGTGCCTTGGTAAACAATCCTGCAATACTGCTCGCCGATGAGCCAACAGGGGCCCTTGATTCCAAGACGGGAAACCAGATCATGGAGCTGTTTGAAGAGCTCAACAGTGAAGGGAGAACGGTAATCCTTGTTACCCATGACCGCGAACTGGGGATGCGCAGTTTGCGTCAGATCCGCATTCGTGACGGAAAGCTGGAGGAGTCTCATGATTATTGAGAACATCAAGCTGGCCTTCGGAGCCATGAGGGGAAGCAAGATGAGAACCCTGCTCTCCCTATTGGGCATCATCATCGGTGTGGGATCGGTTGTAGCCATCCTTACCATTGGTGACAGTGCCTCAAAAAGCATAACCGACAGCATCTCAGTAGGTGGGCTGGACATGGTAACCATCTATCCTGCCGCCGGACAAAGGTCGACCGGTACCTTCACCGAAGAGTTCGGCGACATGCTGATGCGTGATGTAGAGGGTATAGAAAGGGTGCTTCCCCAAAACTCGAGCAATGCTACCTTGCGTAACGACAAGCAGAGCATGAATGCTCAGGTTAGCGGAGTACTCGCAAGCTATGGAGGTGCACTGAACCTGGACTATTCCGAAGGGGAGTTCTTCTCAACCATGGACAACATCAACCGCCGTCAGGTGGTGGTGTTGGGATCTTCCATCGCTGAAGAGCTGTTCCCGGAAGGCAGTGCCCTAGGTGGTTATGTGAGTGTCTTCCGCAACCAAGCGAAAAGTTATCAGGTTGTCGGAGTGCTTGAATCAAAGGATGCCACCTTCAACATCTCCTATGACAACAGCATCTTCATCCCTTACAACACCTATCAGCAGCGGTTCGTCAAGACAAGCAGTGTAGGCTCCTATGTGGTGAAGATTGCCGAAGGGTATGATACCATAGAGGTCTCTGACAAGATCACCGAGGACTTGGACAATTTGGTCGGAACGGATGGGTATTCTTTGTTCAGCCCTGCAAGCCTTGCTGAGATGGCCACCCAGATTACGGGGACCTTCAGCGCATTCCTTGCCGCCATCGCCGCCATAAGCCTGCTAGTCGGTGGTATCGGCATCATGAACATCATGCTTGTATCGGTTGCCGAACGTACCAAGGAGATTGGGATTCGAAAAGCCTTGGGGGCCTCCCCGAATGTGATACGGGGGCAATTTATCTCTGAAGCGCTTACCCTGACCATTCTTGGAGGCATTCTGGGTATAGTACTGGGATCGGCTCTCAGCTATGCCATCACCAATCTGATGGATTGGTCGTTGCATTTATCCTATGCCTCGTTCATACTTGCGATGGGTTTCTCAATGTTCGTCGGGGTTTTCTTCGGTTGGTATCCAGCCATGAAGGCCTCAAAGCTAGACCCCATTGAGGCCTTGAACTACGAATAGAAGCTTCGGGGGAACACATTGGAAAGAATAAGGAAGCGTTGGATGATAGTCGATGGCAGGGAACCTTTCTTTGTCATCTCATCGCTTATCTTTGCCTTCGTCATTCTGATCGGACTGGTGATATTCCTTGCCACAGCCCTTACCGAGCGTGAGGAGCTTCGTATGCAGTCGGAAGCCGAACGGGCCTTCAACTCTGTATTCCTTGCCCTGCAGGACAGCACCGCCAAGGCTTTGAAGACCATGCAGGAACAGAATGTCAGCGGAGTCGGGGTATACAGCTCGATGGGGCGAAAGGTGCTGAGTCTGGGCAATGTCCCGGTGACCATCCCCTTGGCAAAGTTTGACAACAAGGGAAGCAAACAGGAATCCAACATAGGCACCGCCACCTATAACAAGGAGACCGGGATGATCGAATACATTCGATTCTCCAGGCTCACCATCATGCTGGATACCGGTGAGCTCACCCTTACCGAAGGGGGGCTCCTCCCTTCCCCCATAGATTTTCCTGATGTCCTGTACCTCCATTTTGACGGGCAGAACTATTACCATCGCCTGATGATCATCCTGTTCATCGGGGTGGTTTCCGTGCTTATCCTTATAGGGCTCTTTCTTCTTGTACTCAGTATCTACCGAAGCAACCGTCGCTATCGCGACACCATTGCCAAACAGGAGAGTCTGGTGAATTTGGGACAGGCTGCGAGGACCCTCACCCATGAGATCAAGAACCCCCTCAGTGCCATCACCATCCAGCTTGCCCTGTTGCGCAAGATTATGCCTCAGGAGAATAGGGAGGATCTGAACCTCATGTCCCAAGAGGTTGATCGCCTTACCCAGCTGACAAACAAGGTCAGTGATTTTTTGCGCAATCCCCTGGGGATGCCGGAAGTGGTGGATCTCAACGAGCTTTTCTCCACCCTCATAAAACGTTTTGACAAACCTATCCGCTTCCGTTCCGATACCTCTGCCCAGATACTCATTGATAGGGACAGAGCTCGCTCTGTCTTTGAAAACCTGTTGAAAAATGCAATTGAAAGTTGCAACGGAAGGGATCCTGAGGTTGAAGTCGCCCTGAAAAGTGGCAAGCGAGGCCTGATCCACATCTTTGTCATGGATAGGGGTGATGGTATAAGGAGTCAGGATGAGAAGAAGATCTTCGATCCGTTCTTCACCACCAAAATTCACGGGTCTGGCATAGGACTCTCCATCTCACGGCAGTTCGTCAAGGCTCGTGGAGGCAATGTGCGTCTCTATGCACGTGATGGGGGGGGGACAGTCGCTGAAGTGGTGCTTCCTCGTTCCATACATACAACCAAACTGCTTGAAACGGAGAGAAAATGAAAATTCTGATAGTCGACGACGAACCAAATATCCGAGCGCTCATGCACCGCTACCTCCAGCTGGACAGCATTGACAGTGACTGTGCGGAGAATGGGCTCAGTGCCCAAAGAATGCTCAAGGAAGAGCTATATGATGCCTGCCTCATCGATCTGAAGATGCCGGGGATGGACGGACTCTCCCTCATCGAGTGGATACGCTCAGAAGGATTTCGCATGCCCATCATCATGGTCAGCGCCCACGGGGAGATAAGCGATGCCGTCTCCGCCCTCAAGGAAGGGGCACAGGACTACATCGTCAAACCCTTTGATCCTGAGGAGCTGGTCATCAGGCTGAAGAAGCTTGTGGAGGCTCAGACCCTTAGGAACATGGTTGAGAACGAGACCCGAAACACCTCTGAAGATGACAAGCAGATATTTGTGGGGGAGAGCCCTTCCATCAGGAAGATCAAGGATCTCATAGCTAGGATCGCCGATACCAACTCCACTGTCCTCATTACAGGGGAGAGCGGTACAGGCAAGGAGGTCGTTGCGCGTGACATCCACGCATCCTCACCGGTGAAAGGTGGCCCTTTTGTTGCCATCAATATCGGAGGTGTCCCTGAAAACCTGTTGGAAAGCGAGCTTTTCGGTTATGAGAAAGGTGCCTTCACAGGGGCCGTCTCCCGTAAGACGGGCATGTTCGAACTTGCCAGCGGAGGCACCCTGTTTTTGGATGAGATCGGTGATATGCCGCTTTCGTTGCAGGTGAAAATTCTGAGGGTTCTGCAGGATAGGCGCATAACACGCCTAGGGGGTACAGACCCCATGCCTATCAATGCCCGCATCATCGCTGCAACCAACAAAGATGTCGAGCATCTGGTGCGCGAGGGTAAGTTTAGGGAAGACCTCTTCTATCGCCTGAATGTGGTACGCATCACCATCCCCCCGTTGCGTGAAAGGCGCGAGGACATTCCCCTGCTTGCAGCAGGAATCCTCAGGCGATTCAACCGCCAGATGGGAAATAAGGTAAGTGGTTTTACCAGCGAGGCCCTGGCCATGCTCTGCGAGCATGACTTCTTTGGGAATGTGCGCGAACTGGAGAATATCCTGGAACGGGCGGTCATCTTCTCCAATACGAGCGAAATCCATGCTGAAGATCTTGATTTGCGGGGCTCTGTCTCCTTACGGGCCCATGAGAGGGATAAGGAAGATTTCCCTATGGAGAGCTCTGAAGGCAAAAGTCTGAAGGATGTGGAGATTGATGCCATCATTCGTGCATTGCACCGTTGGGAAGGGAACCGGACCCGTTCTGCAAAGGAGTTGGGCATCAGCCGCAGGACCCTCATCAACAAGATAGCAGAAAACAATCTCGACCTTTGATACCATATACTTTAGGAGTACCGTACTATGACAAGCATTCCCCGTTGGGATCTGACTCCCATCTATCCTGCTCTGGACAGCGAGCAGTTTTCGCACGACCTCAAGGAGGTCGTATCCCTTTCACATGATCTTGAGAAAGAGCTTGAATCTCTCTCCTGCAATATTGTAGAAGCTGTCCATTCGTATGAGCGTATCCTTGACTATCTGGAGAATCTCAATGCATACAGCTCTTGTCTGCTCACCACAGAGACCGGCAATCCTGCCTTCCTCAAGGCTGTGAACCAGGTGGAGGAACAGGCTCTGGTTGTGCAGCGTCTTGAGGTGCAGTTCCTCAATTTCCTCAAGGAGAGAGAGCAAGAGGTACTGTCCCTTACCAAGGAGGGTGGGCCTCTCCGCTCGTACAGCTTTGTCCTTTCAGAGCTCCTTGAAGAACAGGAGCACCTGATGGCTCCTGCGATGGAGAACTTGGCCTCAGACCTTGCACGTTCTGGAACTGATGCATTTTCACGCTTGCAGGAGGCGATCAGTTCAAGTGCCACCAGTGAGGACGGTGAGCAGGGCAAGACAGTTGTCGAGTTGCGTAATGAGGCCTTTCACCAGGATAGGAGTAAACGCAAGGCGGCCTTTGAGAAGGAGCTTGCAGTCTGGAAGACCCATGAGGTTGCCTTTGCCGCCGCTTTGAATGGGGTCAAGGGAACTACCATCACCTTGGATAAGGCCCGTGGGTATGCAAGTCCCTTATCTCGTTCGTTAGAGCAATCAAGGATTGAGCCGGAGGTTCTCTCCTCTCTCATCACCACCATCGAGAAGAACCTTCCGATGTTCAGAGGGTATCTGAAGACCAAGGCCAAGGCACTTGGCTTACAGAGCTGTGCCTTCTATGATCTCTTCGCCCCCGTAGGCACAGGAGGAAGGTCCTATACTTTTGCCGAAGCCCGCGCATTCATCATCAGGCAGTTCTCTCTTTTCAGTGACGATATGGGCGCCTTTGCCGAAAAGGCCTTTGCCAACAACTGGATCGATGCTGAGCCCAGGAAAGGCAAGGTGGGAGGTGCCTACGACACCTCCTTCCCCCTAGCCCAGCAGAGCAGGATCCTTTCCAACTTTGATGGTTCCTTCAATGGGCTTTCGACCTTGGCCCACGAATTGGGGCATGCATACCATGACAGTGTGGTCCTGCAGCAGAGCAACCTTCTGAGAAGCTACCCGATGACCTTAGCCGAGACCGCCTCCATCTTCAGTGAGTATGTGGTGTTCCAGGGTGCTATCAGCAAGTGTGAGGACAATGAGAGAATGACCCTCATTGAGCATTTCCTGCAGGATACCACCCAGGTGTGTGTGGATATTCTCAGCAGGTTTTACTTTGAGAGTGACCTGTTTGAGAAGCGTAGGGAAGGGGAACTCATTGCCGACGAGCTGTGCTCTATGATGGTAGAAGCCCAGAAGCGCAGCTATGGTGATGGTCTTTCTGTCTACCATCCGTACATGTGGGCGGTGAAGGGGCACTACTACAGCAGTGACCTTTCCTTCTACAACTATCCGTATGCCTTCGGGCAGCTGTTTGCCCTCGGCCTGTATGCACAGAAACAGAAGGATGGTTCTGGCTTTCCAGCAAAATACCGCTCCCTGTTGGAGAAGACAGGTAGTGCCTCCGCCCGGGATGTAGCCCTCGTCCTCGGCTGTGATATTACCAGCGAGGCTTTCTGGCAGCAGGGGATGGACATTATCGCCTCCTATGCCCAAGAGTTTGCCCATGCAAGTGACCATTGAGAAACTCGTCCAAGGGGGCAATGGTTTTGCCCGCCTGGACTCAAACAAGAGTCTCTTTGTCGAAGGGGCCCTTCCCGGTGAAGTGGTTTGCATCGTCATGACTGAAGAGAAGAAAGGGTATGCAAAGGCTCAGGTGAAAACCATTCTGCATGCATCTCCTGACCGCGTCATACCTCCCTGTCCTCATTGGGGAATCTGCGGTGGGTGTGATTTGCAGCATCTTGCCAGCGAGAAACAGCCTGTTATCAAGCAGAAGATGGTCGCAGAGAACCTCGAGCGCATAGGTTCGATCTCCCCCTCTTCGTATGTGTTGGATGAGACGGCCTTTGCAAAAGGCTGGGCGTATCGTAGCCGGGCGCGTTTCCATGTGGATATGGCAACGCGGGAGATAGGATTCCTTGCAAAGCGGAGCAACTCCCTTGTCCCCATCGCAACCTGTCCCATCCTGGTGGATGACCTCAATGTCGAGCTCGCCCAGAAGGATAGGATCATCGAAGCGGCACGCAAAGTGATGTTTTCCTCCAAGGTCAGGACAAAGGGGTATGTGCAGGTCAATGCATTTGCAGGGGACAGGAAGGTATCCTTCGGTGATGAGGTGACCCTTGCAACCGTCGATGCCCATCCCTTCTTTGTCACTGCCAACGTGTTTTTCCAAAGCAACCAATTGCTGCTTCCTCAGCTTGTCCGGTATGTTGCCCAGCATGTGCTGGGTGACCTTGTGATGGATCTCTATAGCGGGGTGGGGACTTTCAGCAGTTTCATATCAGAACAAGGGCGAACTCTCGTCGCAGTGGAAAGTCAGAAAGAGTGTCTCTCCCTTGCAAAGCGCAATGTCCCAGGCCTCTCCGTTTTTAGCGACAAGGTGGAACTTTGGGCAAAGCATCAGAGGCAAACCGTAGATACCGTTGTAGTAGACCCTCCCAGAACCGGCTTGGAGGAGGCTCTTCCTGCCCTCATAGCATCCTGGAAACCAAAAAGGGTCATCTATGTCTCATGTGACAGTGTGACCCTCGGGCGAGACTTGCAACGGTTCACGGTGCAGGGGTACACTGTATCCAGGGTAAAGGTCTTCGACCTCTACCCCCAGACATTCCATCAGGAAGTGGTGGCGATCCTGGACAGAGAGGAGCATATCCTATGAAAGACGGTTTTGTGGCCTGTGGAACACTGACTCCCACCATCAAGGTGGCGGATACCACCTTCAATATCGCTTCGATAAAAAAAGCCATGGACAAGGGCATACAGGAGCATCTTGCCCTTTTGGTCCTTCCGGAACTGGCGGTCACCGGCTATACCTGTGCCGACCTGTTCTTGCAGCGAACGCTGCAAGAAGCGGCGAAAGCTGCTGTAGGGGAGTTGGTCTCCTATAGCAAGGGCCACGATATGGTTGTTGTAGTGGGTTCCCCCCTGGTCTTTTTTGGGAACCTTTATAATTGCGCGGTTGTGATACAGGATGGAAAGGTCCTTGGAGTTGTTCCCAAACGGCATGTGCCCAACTACCAGGAGTTCTACGAGTTGCGCTGGTTTCACCTTCCTCCTGACGATGTCAGGGAGGTGACCCTTGCAGGACAGAAGACTCTCTTTGGCACCAGGTTGCTCTTCTCTTGTAGGGATATTCCCGAATTTGTCCTTGGAGTTGAGGTCTGTGAAGACCTCTGGGTTCCTGAAAGCCCTTCAGCAGACATGGCCCTTAGTGGGGCAACGGTCATTGCCAACTGTTCTGCAAGTGATGAGCTGGTAGGAAAGAAAGAGTTTCGCCGTAGCCTGGTATCAGTGCAGAGTGCCAAGTTGGTTTGTGCTTATGCCTATTGCAATGCAGGTCCGGGAGAGTCCACTACCGATCTGGTATTCTGCGGCCATAACCTGATCTATGAGAATGGTCGGCAGCTGGGTGAACAGTTTCTCGCTGATGATGAGCTTTTGCGTACAGAGTTTGATGTCCAGCGCCTCGCATCAGAGAGGATGCGCATGCACACCTTTGGTGAGAGCAGGCAAAGCTGTACCACCGTAGAATTCGGGGTAAAGAAATTACACGAGACTAAGCTTACCCGATATATCGACAAGGCCCCATTTGTTCCCAACGCCCCCGAGAAGAGGGCCGTGCGTTGTGAGAAGATTCTTACCCTCCAGGCCTTAGGGCTGAAGAAACGCCTTGAACATACAAAGCTTGACCATGTGATCCTGGGGCTTTCCGGGGGGTTGGACTCGACCCTTGCCCTGTTGGTGTCAGTGCGAGCCTTTGAGATGCTCGGCCTCGATCGGACGGGCATCATTGCGGTGACCATGCCCTGTTTCGGGACTACCAGGCGAACCAAGGGCAATGCCACTTCCCTTGCAAAGGCCTTAGGGGTGACCTTGCTTACTATTCCGATAACAAAGGCTGTGACCCAGCACTTCAAGGATATCGGCCATGGGCTGGAAAACCATGATGTCACCTTCGAGAACAGTCAGGCGCGCGAACGCACCCAGGTCCTCATGGATCTTGCAAACAAGCACTCTGCCTTGGTGGTAGGTACCGGAGACCTCTCTGAACTGGCCTTAGGGTGGGCCACCTACAATGGGGACCATATGTCGATGTACGGGGTGAACTCCTCAGTGCCAAAGACACTCGTTCGCCACCTGGTCTCCCATGTTGCTGCAGAGGCAGAGCCCAAAGTCAGAAAGGTCCTCCTCGATGTGGTGGCGACCCCGGTAAGTCCGGAGTTGTTACCAGCCTCAGAGGATGGAACCATCAGTCAGGTCACTGAGGAATTCGTAGGCCCTTATGCCCTGCATGACTTCTTCCTCTATCAGGTGATCCGTCTGCACTTTGGCCCTGCAAAGGTCCTTCGCCTTGCACAGATTGCCTTTAGGGATGAGTATGAGGCGGGGGTCATCAAGAAATGGTTGAAGACGTTCTACTGGAGATTCTTCAGCCAGCAGTTCAAGCGCTCCTGCCTCCCTGATGGTCCTAAGGTCGGTTCTGTCTCTCTCTCCCCTCGGGGTGATTGGAGGATGCCCAGCGATGCCTCAGTCAGACTTTGGATGGATGAGTTGGATGGACTTTGACCGTCCTTAGCTAAATTACTCACATTTTACAAAAAATATTGCACCTCCCTTTTGTATCCAATTCCTCTCTACAGTGTTATATGTAGTTGAGGAGTTATGGTTTTTATGAAAAAGAAATGTCTAGCCGTCCTGCTTCTTATGCTTGCTCTTCCTGCTTTTTTGAGCGCTAGAAGTTTGCTGGATGTAAGTCTTGGCTTTGGCGGTTCGTTTACCAATCCAAGCGACAGCAGTTTTTCGGAAGGCATCAAAGACCCTTCGAACTGGAAATTCGGAGGAGAAGCTGCTGTTCGTCTTACCGTGCTGCAGGCCCAGGCCATGGCTTTCCCTATGGAGTGTGAAGACAATGGACAGGGAGTCCTGCTCCTTGGCTTTGCAAGTCTGAACGTTCCAGTTGTCGGTTCATTGTTGTTTCTTGAGTTGGGTATGGGCCCAAGCATCCTGTATGTTCCCTCCACAAAGGACAATGGTGGTGCGTATTATCTGGTAAAGGACAACCAGAAGAAGATGACAAATGCCATCACCTTCACTGATGCTCTTATGCAGAGCCCAGTGTACATACAGCTTGGCCTGGGGGTGGAGATCGGTAAGGTGGGCTTGAGAGTTCGCTATCTTTTCGAGAGCGAATCGACAATGGGTGGTTTGATTGAGAAATGGTCTCCAATGGATCTGTTTCAGTTGAATAGTGGTTCACTTTCTCTTGCGTTGTCACTAAAAATGTTTTAAATTTGGTATATAAGAACGGTATGACAGGAATAAACCGGTCAAACAAAAGGGGTAAAAAGTATGAAAAAGAGATTTCTTGTAGCGCTCATCGTTGTGTGTGTCCTTCTTCCTGCAACACTAAGTGCAGCAATGGTCGGTTTGAGCATCGGTGCTACAGCTCGATATGATAAGAGTTTTGCAGAAATTCAGACATCCATTGATGATGAGACCTACACCGACAAGCTTGCAGATATCAGCAACTATGCCTTCGGTGCTGATCTGCGCCTGAAACTTCTGCTTGCAGAAGTTGACCTGGTAGGTATGTTCGGGAAAGATACCGTAGGTTCGGTCGACTACACTACCATTTCCGTACATACCAGTGCCGGTATCTCCTTGGATGTCCTTGGTCTTGCTAGGGTTGGGTTCGGTATGGGACCTCGCTTCAACGTGATGATCGATTCCAACGGCAACACAGTCATTAAGGATTCCTCAGGTTCTGCTGTAGAAACCATGGATGGGTTTAGTGAAGCTTTCATCAACTCTCCAGTCGCCTATCGTGCGACTGTCGATTTCAACCTTGGTGGTATGATGCTCGGGCTCAACTACACTGTTGATACCGCCTATACCTTTAAGAATGCGGAGAAAGTGCAGGATCTCTTTGATGCACCTCTTGATTCTGGCAAGGTGGGAGTCTCCTTGCTTTTCTCACTTATCTGAAAGTAGCTAGTTTTAGTGCAGCAGGCCCGGAGGAATCCGGGCCTGTATTGCTTTTCTGCTTTGGCTAAGTATGATAAAGTAATCGCAAGGAGCATGAACATGGCCAAAAAGGGTTTTATACACCTCTTCCTTTCAGCGTTGTCAGCGGCGCTGCTCTCTTTTTTTCTTCTCTATTTTTTTGCACCCAGCCTGAGTACCCAGTTTTTGGGAGTAAGCTTTGCTACCCGCAAAGGCAGTGACAATGCGATGGTGATGGCAGCAGTCGAAAATGCGGTTGACCAGGTGAAGAACAGCCCTGAATTCACCCAGCAGTCATTTGAGAAGTTTCAGGAACTGCTGAAAAGTGCAGAGGTGCAGGCTAAGCTCAAGGCTGCAGCCAAGCAGGGTGAGACAGTTGTCAAGGATGTGATCGATTCTGTTAAGGACAGGGTGAAATGAAGCCATTTCAGGTAACCTTTCTCGGTACCGGAACCAGCCATGGGATCCCGGTCATCGGGTGTCCCTGCTCTGTCTGTCACTCCTCAGACCCCCACGACAAACGCTATCGCAGCAGTGTTCTCATCGAAGATGGGGATCATACGCTCCTTGTGGATACCACACCGGAGTTTCGTCTGCAGGCTTTGCGGGCGAACCTTACCTCCCTTGATGCGGTGCTCTATACCCATGACCATGCAGACCACTTTAACGGAATCGATGACCTGCGTGTCTTCTCTAAGGAGAGTACCCTTCCTGTCTACTGCTCGGATGAGGTCATCTCTTCCCTTACCTCCCGCTTCGGTTATGTGCTGAAGACCTATGAGGAGGCAGGAGGATTACCCCATCTCCAATTGAACAGGCTTGCTGCTTATCAGATGGTTCAGGTTGCAGGCTTTGACGTGTTGCCCATACCGATACGCCACGGGTGCAAGCTCATCACGGCGTTCCGTATAGGCTCTTTCATCTATGCCACTGACAGCAGTGGCATACCTGATGAAAGCCTGCCATACTTTGAGGGAGTCGATACCTTGGTGTTGGGAAGTTTGCGATATACAGCCCATCCCACCCACTTCAGTGTGGGGGAGGCTACCGCCTTTGCAACGAAAGTGGGGGCCAAGCGGGTGTTCCTCACCCATTTGTGCCATGATATTCGGCACAGCAAGCTGGAAGCGGAGCTTCCGCCGCACATGCATGTTGCATACGATATGTTACAGATTACCATAGGGGACACACATGACCAATGATTCCATGGAGCTGTTCGGTGAACAGGATTTTGACCAGAAGAAATTGGAAGAGGAAGCATCCTTGCGTCCACCTGTCGTCATTGAGAAAAGGGAAGGGAAAATTCCAGAAGATACTGAAAAGAATACAGCGTGCGAGATGGCAGATGGTAAGGATACCCCTCCTTCAAAGCCGACTTCTGAGAAGAGACTCTACATCATCGACGGGTATGCCCTGATATACCGATCTTATTACGCCTTTATCAACAACCCGATGAAGGATCCACAGGGAAAGAATATCAGCTCTGTCTATGGGTTTTTCACCACCCTTCTGAAGCTGCTCCGGGAAAACAATCCAGAGTACATGGTCGTGGCAATGGACAGCCACGGACCCACCTTTCGTCATGAGATGTACGAACCCTACAAGGCCAACCGTGATGCTGCCCCTGAGGATCTGCACGCCCAGGTCCCCATCATCAATGCAATCCTCAAGGCACTTGAGATCCCTATGGTGGCGATGGTGGGATTTGAAGCTGATGACATAATAGCTACCCTCAGCAGGGAAGCTACGCGACACAATATCGATACCATCATGTTCACCGGGGACAAGGATCTCCTGCAGCTCGTCGATGAGCATACCTTCGCCCTGAGACCGGCCAAGAAAGGGGAGAAGGAGTACCGGCTGATGGGCATTGCCGAAGTCCAAGAGGAGTTCGGAATCCTGCCGACGCAGGTTGTGGACTATCTCTCCCTGTTGGGTGATTCCTCTGACAATGTCCCTGGGGTGAAGGGGATTGGAGGAAAGGGGGCAGCCAAGCTCCTCGGGCAGTTTGGCTGCCTTGAAGAGATATACAAAAATATTCGTCTCTGCGCAAAAGGTGTACAGAAAAAGTTGGAGGAGGGAGAGGCTCTTGCGAAGCTGAGCAAGTCATTGGTGAAACTTAAGGACGACCTGTTCGAGGTGGATTCTTTTGACACCAGGGAGTATCGGCTTGACGAGCTCAACTATAAGGCCGCCATTCCCCTGTTTGAAGAGCTGGGGATGCATAGCATCCCCAGGGAACTGGAGAGGCTTGCAAATGGTGGTGTAGCGCCCAAGAAGCAGGACGTGGTCAAGAAAGCCATGAAGGCATCAGAAAAGGGAGCCTACGAAGCGGTAGTGACACTGTCCAGGTTGGAAGAGCTTCTTGTACGGGCTGAGAAGGAGGGAGGCATCATCGCCTTTGACCTGGAGACTGACTCCCTCGAAGCCATGGCAGCCAAGCCGCTTGGATTCTCCTTTTCCTGGATGGAGGGCGTTGCCTACTATGTGCCCATCATCAGCGAAGGAGAGAGGCTGTTCAGCGATGAGGATCTCAAAAAGATCCTTGCAAAGTTCTTCACTACTGGCAGACTCTCCTTGGTTGGGCAAAACATCAAGTATGACTACAAGGTGTTGGTCAGTTGGGGCGTTGTCCCCAAGAAACTTGTCTTCGACACCATGGTGGCCGCCTGGCTGTTGGACAGCACCGGTGTCTTCAATATGGACTACCTTGCCGAAAAGTATCTGGAATATACGACTTTGTCTTACAAGGATGCCGTTCCTAAGGGCAGGACAGTCGCTGACATTCCCCAGGAGCAGGCAGTCTTCTATGGAGCTGAGGATGCTGATATCACCTTCAGGCTCTACAAGCTGTTTGCCAACCTCCTGGTCGCACGAAATCTTATGGGTCTGATGGAGAATCTGGAGATGCCTTTGCTTCGCATCATCGCCAATATGGAGATCGAGGGCATTTTTCTGGACAGGACACGCATAGAGCCACTGACAGCAGAGTTTGAAAAGAGAATTGGCGCTATACAGGCAGAGATCTTTGCCATTTGCGGGCACGAGTTCAACCTCAACTCCCCAAAACAGTTGCAGGAAGTGCTGTTTGTCGAGCGTGAGATCCCTACCGGAGCAAAGACCCGTACCGGATTTTCTACAGCAACCGATGTGTTGGAGCCCCTGAGCGAAACCTATCCTGAGGTAGCTCTGATCCTTGAGTATAGGATGCTCAACAAGCTCAAGACAACCTATATCGACAAACTGCCTCTTGAGATCCTGGAAAAGACAGGGAGGATCCATCCCTCCTTCTCCCAGACAGGGACAGAGACAGGTCGATTGTCCTGTAAGGATCCGAACCTGCAGAACATCCCAGTCAGGACTGAAGAGGGCAGGCGTATCCGATCCTCTTTCGTCCCCAAGGAAGGCTGTGTGTTCCTCTCGGCTGACTACTCGCAGATCGAACTGGTAGTCCTGGCCCATATGGCCGATGATCCTGGTCTGAAAGGAGCTTTCCTCAAGGGAGTCGATGTGCATAGCTCGACAGCCTCCCTTATCTTTGATGTGCCTCTGGAAGAGGTTACAGGCGAGCAGAGAAGGGTGGCGAAGACCATCAACTTCGGGGTCATGTACGGCATGGGCGCACATAGCCTCTCAGGGGACCTGAAGATTACCCACTCTGAGGCGAAGGCTTTCATCGACCAGTACTTTACGCGTTACAGTGCAGTCAACGCATTCATCGAGAAGACGCGTGAAGATGCCGCCCTCAATGGGTATGTGTCGACTTTGCTTGGGCATCTGCGCACCATCACTGAGATCAACAGCAAAAATGGTGGCGAACGGGCAAAGGCCCAGAGGATAGCGGTCAACACCGTTATCCAGGGCAGTGCAGCCGATATCATGAAGCTTGCCATGCTTCGTATAGACAAAGCCCTTGCCCAGCACTCTCCGGATACCAAGCTGCTTCTGCAGATCCATGACGAACTGGTCTTTGAGGTTCCCGAAGGGGAGCTTGGGAAGGTGCGCACACTAGTCAAGGAAGCGATGGAAGGGGCCGTGAAGCTATCACTTCCCCTTCGTGCCAGCATAGAGACGGGAAAGAGCTGGGGGGAGATTCACTGATGAAGGTCATTGGTCTGACAGGCAGGGCAGCTGCTGGTAAAAATGTGGTTGCCTCAGAGTTTGCCGACCAAGGGTGTGTTGTCATTGATGTTGACCTGCTCGGGCATATGGTGCTGGAACAAAACAAGGATCTTCTGGAAACAACCTTCGGTTCGGATGTGGTCAATGGTGACAAGATAGACCGCAAGGCTCTGGGTTCCCTGGTATTCTCTGATCCTGACAAGCTTCAGGCCCTTGAAGCCATTTTGCACCCAGCGATGGTCAGAGAGTGCAGACACCTGATCGGAGAAGCTGAAAAAGGGGGAGAAAAGGCTCTGCTCATCAATGCGGCTCTTCTGTATAGGATGGGTCTCTATCAGTTGTGCGATGGTGTGGTTTTTGTCAAAGCTCCCCTATATAGCAGGTACATACGAGCAAGAAAACGTGAAAACATCACATTGAAGAGGTTCATGGCAAGGGAGAAGGCACAGCAGGACATCCGCCCTGATGTATTTCCTTCGTCCCTTCCTGTTTTCATTTTGCGCAATGGCTCTGATAAGGCGTTAATTCATCGACAAGTTACCGCGTATTGTGTTACGATAGGAATCGGAGTTTCATCGTCCTGATGAAACAATTGTATTATGAGGGTTTGAAATGAAGAAATCGGTTCGGATACACTTGCTGGTTATTACAACGGTTGTAGCGATCTTTGCCTTTGCAGGGATTTGGTACCTGCGCCCTAGTGTTCCCAACGAACTGTTAGCACAAGCCCGATCGAGGCAATTACAGCCTCTGTTGGAAATAGAAGCACCCATACGGAAGAGTGTCGCTGAGCCTGTTGCCCAGAGCGCTGTCGACAAGAAGGAGCTTGCAGAGGCGTTGCTTCCGACCCTTACCGAGCAGGTGTCCAGCTCGCTTGAAGGCCCTCTCTATGAAAAGCTAAAAAAGCAGCTTGTCGCCGATACAGGGTTTGTCTCCCAGATTTCTTCCAAACTGAAGGATACCCTCGATCTCGGCACACAAACGCAATCAGCGGATACAACCCCTGCGATACCCCAAGGCTTGCAAGCGGATTTTGCAAAGCAAGTTGATGCTTTGCGCACAGAACTGCTAGCCACTCTTGCCGAAGGACAGAGTTCCTTCTTCTTCCAGATTGAAGATATGGTCGATGCTCGTCTTGGACGGATGGAAGATGACATAAGGGCCGGGATGGAGGCGTATGTACCTCAAATGGTCGATAGGATGATACCCACCTTGGTGGAGATGCTCGTCACCGAGCTTGATGCCAACAAGGAGACCTATCTTCCCGTCCTTGCCCAGGAACTGCAGCCCTATTTGGATTCGGGACTCACAGAGGAGCAGTTGCTTCCCCTGTACACATCCTATCGCGACCAGATAGTGGCGGATCTTGTCCCTTCCATCCTAACGGCGATGGAAGAGCCTGCAAAGAAGGAGGTTGCGGCGATGGTCAAAGCCATCAAGACCCCGGCTCCTCCTCCGACAGTGACGAGTGTGGTGAAGGCTGTAGTCGTTGCAGAGCCAAAATCAGGTTCCGCACCCCCAGAGGCGGCTGTTGAGGCCAAGGCCCCTGCTGTTGTCGAGGCAAAACCTGTCACACCCCCAGAGGCGGTTGTTGAGGCCCCCAAGACTCCGGCAGTTCCCAAGGTTCCCACTATTGCTACACCAAAAAGTATGGTGCAAAAGATCGAGCCTATCATTACCGCCCCTGCATTCACCCCCAGTGAGGATGAGCTGGAGGTGTTTGTCGATCCTCTTACCTATGAGCAGAAACGTACGGAGATCCGTACCAAGGCGATTCAGGAAGTGCTTGATAGGATCAATGCCCTTTGACCTTACTCCTTAGGGTAGCTTCTCTTCTTCCCTTCCACTGTAGTGAAGTTCCACACATTGCATCCGCTGCTTTCTTGCAGATAGCCCTCGGTTAGGGGTACTTTCCCTCCTCCCTGAGGCAGGTCCACTGCGTAGAGGGGCATAGCAAGACCTGATAGGCGTTTTCGTAGCTCTTTTTCCAACGCAAGGCCCTTTTCGATGGGAACCCTGAAATGAGAGGTCCCTTCCACCAGATCACCCTGAAAAAGATAGTAGGGTTTGATCCTCGAGAAGATGAGCTTGTTGCATAGCTGCTCAAGGGTAACAGCATCATCATTGACCCCTCTGAGCAAGACGCTCTGGTTCATTGCCGGTATTCCTGCATCAACAAACATTCCTACTGCAGCGACTGCTTCTTTTGTCAGTTCCCTTGGATGGTTGAACTGGGTCATCAGGTAGAAGGGGGCGCTATCGAACTTCTTGAAGATAGCGACAAGGGCAGCAGTTATCCTTGAGGGTTCTGCTGCTGGCATCCTGGTACAGAGCCTGATGACGAGGTCCTGCCTTGCCTCCCTGAAGATTGCGATGAGCTCTTCGACCTTGCTGTCGGAGAGGGTCATCATATCCCCTCCTGTCAGCAATATCTCCTTCACTTCCCTGTGTTGCACCAGATAGGATGCTGCTTGCTGTATCTCCGATCTGGTTGCGGGGCCTTGGAATGTGCCTGTAAAGCGCCGCCTAAAGCAGTGGCGGCAGTACATGGCACAGATATCAGTGACCAGGAAGGCTACACGGCTTGGGTAGCGGTGTATGAGACGATTGGTTACCGAGTGGTCTGCTTCTGCCAAGGGGTCTATATGCTCTTGTTGCAGGCGTTCCCCTTCATGGATGGTCGGGACCACCTGGATTCGTAGGGGATCATGAGGATCGGTCTTGTCAATGAGGTCGAGGAAGTAGGAGGGGATGGCAATGGGTAGCACCCCTGCGAGACAGGCAAAGGAACGCTCCTCTTCTGTAAGCTCCAGATGCTTTTCCAAGCCCGCTATGGTTGTGATGGTTTGACTCTTGGTATTGTCATGCATATCAGTGGTGTACCCCAATACGAACGTTTCGTCCAGCCTTTCTGCAAACCCTTCACCCGAGAACCAATTTTCGTGATACAATTCGCTCATATGTTCCAGGCAAAGGAGAGCGGTATGGCTATTGAAAAAAAGAAGGGTAAGAAAGGGCTCAAGGGCTACTATCTCACCACATTCCTTATCGGGCTAGGATTTTTCACCATGGGTCTGATGGATCCCCTATATGATACCTATGTCCCCATCTTCCTGCAGAAGTATGTCTCCTCCAAGGCTCTGATCGGCACCATCATGACCCTTGATAACATGCTGGCGATATTGCTTATCCCTGTATTCAGTGCAATCAGTGACCGTACCCATACCAAGATCGGAAGACGGATGCCTTTCATTGTCATTTGTCTCCCCGTCACAGCTGTGGCTTTCGGACTGATACCCATCGCAGCACTGATAGGGCTCTGGCTGCTCATCGCCCTGGTGTTCGTGCTCAACCTGTTCAAGCAGGCGGTGCGAGGACCTGTTGTCGCCCTGATGCCTGATATGATACCCGGAGAGTTGCGTAGTGAGGCCAACGGCGTCATCAACACCATGGGTGGCATTGCAACCATAGTCGGTACCGTAGGGCTTGCCAGGCTTATGGATGTTCCCATCACCCTTCCCAAGTTCGGTCCCGCCAAGGACATCCTTGCCTTCCCTATCTCCTCTATCCTGGTCCTCATAGCGGTGTTGCTGCTCTTCTTCTTTGTGAAGGAGAAGCAGGCTGTCAACAGGGAGGAATCAGAGAAGAAGGAACCTGTCCTCCAATCGCTGAAAGTCATCTTTGCCGAAAAGGACAAGAGCGCCCTCTTTATCCTGCTCTCTCTTCTGATGTGGTTTATCGGCTACCAGGGAATCCTACCCTTTGTCGGACTCTACTCGAAGGATATCCTGCAGACCTCAAGCGGTACGGCCTCCCTTGCCGCCGGGATGGTAGGCATAGCCTATGCCATCTTTGCGATTCCCTCAGGCATCATTGCCCATAGGGTCGGAAGAAAGCGCACCATCCGCACATCCCTGATCATGTTGGTGGGCATCCTTACCTTCATCTTTTTCCATGACCCCCTCACTTCTGCGATGGGAGCGGCTTTCAGGCAATACACATTCTGGGCACTGCTCTTCCTTTTCGGCATTTTCTGGGTATCGGTTGTCACCAACAGCTTCCCGATGCTCTGGCAGATGTCCACCTATAAGACAGTCGGCATCTATACCGGTCTCTACTATTTCTTCAGCCAGCTCGCCTCCATCATCTCTCCCCCTATCACTGGAGGGTTCATCGATCTGTTCGGCTTTAGGGCGATCTTCCTCTATGGGGCAGTCTCAATGCTCATTGCATTCTTCCTGATGAGAGGTGTCCATCGTGGCGAGCCCGAGGATGATCCTATAGAAGTGGCACTTCAAGAGGAGAGATAGGGGTGGTCATGTAGCAGGGTGCCGCATAGGCATCCTGCCCATGGAGGCCCTGGTTTTGATGTGGTGTTGCAATGCTACAAGGGTGTAATGTGGCAATGGAATGATATTGTGAAGTCGTCTGATCAGATATTCACTTGCACTTCCAAACATCCACATACCTGTACCGACCTCCTATTTCTCCTAATGTGACTGATACCTCTATTTTTTTATCGAAAATGAAACAATTTTGATATATTGCTGATAATTCGTCTGTATGTTGTAAATGCAACATAGTAAAAGAGTCTTCTATTGTATGTTCCGGGTATGAATCCTGCTGAAGAGTAGGGTCTGAAGCAGAGGCAGGGCAGTGCTTTGCCGAAGTGAGATTGCTGATCGGAACACATACTCGGTGCACAGCAACGCCTTGGAGCGTGTCTTGTGGCACCTAGTAAAAAATAGGAGAGATCATATGGACAACAAGATGTTTTGCTTCCAGTGCCAGGAAACCGCACGGAATATCGGATGCACACAGGTGGGGGTTTGCGGAAAAGATCCCGAGACTTCAAATATGCAGGATCTGCTCATTTGGGTTACCAAAGGCTTGAGCCAGGTTACCACACGTCTGCGTTCGGAAGGGAAGGCTGTTCCTTCTGATGTGAATCACATGGTCACCTACAACCTGTTCAGCACCATCACCAATGCAAACTTTGACGAACAGGTCATTGTCGAGCGCATTCTCCTTACCATTGCAACAAAAAACACCATGCTTGGCCAGCTTTCCAACAAGGAAGGCCTAAGTCATGCAGCCCTCTACGATGCCAACGATAAGAGCCTTTTCCTTGACCAGGCCAAGGGTGTAGGAGTCCTGAGCGAGAAGAATGAGGATGTCCGCAGCCTCAAGGAACTGATCACGTACGGCCTCAAGGGCGTAAGTGCATACAGCAAGCACGCCAACGTACTCATCAAGGATGATGAGGGGCTTGATACCTTCATCCAGTCGGCTCTTGCCGCCCTGCTTGAGGATAAGAGCGTCGAAGACCTCATTGCCCTCACCTTGGAGACCGGTAGGTACGGTGTTTCCGGCATGGCCCTCCTCGACGGTGCGAATACTGCGGCCTACGGCAATCCTGAGATGACCCGTGTCAAGCTTGGCGTCGGTACGAAGCCTGGCATCCTTATCAGCGGACACGACCTTCGTGACCTTGAAATGCTTCTTGAGCAGACACAGGGAACCGGCGTTGATATATACACCCACTCGGAGATGCTTCCTGCACACTACTACCCTGCATTCAAGAAGTACCCTAACTTCTACGGTAACTACGGGAATGCATGGTGGAAGCAGAAGCAGGAGTTCGCCTCCTTCAACGGTCCCATCCTGATGACCACAAACTGTATCGTCGCACCTGCTGACTCATACAAGGATCGCATCTTTACCACCGGAGCGACAGGCTTCCCAGGTGTGAAGCACATCGAAGGTGACATTGGTGAGGTGAAGGATTTTTCTGAGATCATAGAGCTTGCCAAGAAGTGCCCGGCCCCAACCGAATTGGAGACAGGGGAGCTGGTTGGTGGATTTGCCCACAACCAGGTATTTGCCCTTGCAGACAAGGTGGTGGATGCTGTGAAAAGTGGAGCCATCAGGCGCTTTGTAGTCATGGGAGGTTGTGACGGAAGATCCAAGAGCCGAGACTACTACACCGAGTTTGCGAAGGCTCTTCCCCATGATACGGTCATCCTTACCGCCGGTTGTGCAAAGTACAAGTACATCAAGCTCAACCTCGGAGATATCGGAGGCATCCCCCGGGTCCTCGATGCCGGTCAGTGCAATGACTCCTACTCCTTGGCCCTCATCGCCCTGAAGCTGAAGGAAGTGTTTGAACTTGACGATATCAATGACCTGCCCATCTCTTACAACATCGCATGGTACGAGCAGAAGGCTGTCATCGTGCTGCTAGCCCTGTTGTCCCTCGGAGTAAAGAACATCCACCTCGGGCCAACCCTTCCTGCCTTCCTTTCCCCAAATGTGGTGAATGTGCTGGTTGAGAACTTTGGCATTGCTGGAATCTCCTCTGTCGAGGAAGACCTGAAGATCATGGTCGGCTAACAGCAGTCGCTTGTAGATTGATTGTCAGCATATTTGCTGCCGAAGGGAGCCTTCCACATGCGGAAGGCTCCCTATTATTCTCTCTTTCCTTGTGGTAATAAGGATATCCTCTCCCTATGGGTGAAAAAAACTTGCTGGATAGTGCGATCATCAGTCGGGTGATAAGATATGTTTACAGATGGTAAATCTTAGGATTTTCTCTCTGTATTCTGGTATTTAGTTCCAACCCATAGTACCATGCACCTACGATGCAATCCAAACGTCTCCCTCTCAAACATACCTATTACCTCTCTTTCGTTGTCCTAATTGTGCTACCTATCCTTATTGTGTTTGGTATCTCTCTTCCCCTGATCTACTCCATCGTCAAGAATCAGGCAACGGACAACATCAATCTGGTCCAGTCAAACCTTATCAGCACCTTGACCAATGAGTTCGAAAAGATGTCCATGCGGCTCTCCCACCTTGTCCTGACCAATAATAGTGAAGTGCTCTCCTATGTGGCAGGAACCGATACCGATGAGAGGGCCTTGCGCTACCAGTATGACCAGAAGCTCATTGATGCTGCCAGGCTGGTCTTGCCCCCTATTTCAGACATCGTGGCCATTAACTTTTACCTGAAGAGCGGGCGGGTGACTCGCTATAAGAACAGTGTTGAAGTGGATATGCAGGCCCTTGTCTCTTCAATCCTATATGAGGAGGGGCCATACAAGAGTAATCTGGTGCATGTGGGATCAAGCAACGCGGGAAGGAATATCTATGTAGGGTCAGCATCAAACTCGCTTTTGCTGGCTTGTGCCTTCAAGCCTGATATCCTTAGCGATCGCAGTGAACGAATCGATATGATAGCTCTCTTCGAGCTCTCTGACGTGGCCAAGATTATCCAGAAGTACGATAACGCTTATCTATCAAAAGAGAATAATGTGGGCTTCAGTGCAATACTCAAACAGGGGGAGCAAGGTCCTAGGGTAATCTTCAGTGATAAGGTTTCCCAAGAATTGTTGGATTCTTATCTCACTGGTAACCCTTTGAAAGACCATACCTACATAGTGACCCCGTTTATGGTGGGACCATCAGAACTTTCTGTTCTCTCCATAGTAAAGACCAACCGGTTGGCCGGGCGCTTCATCTCCATAGCCATCTCTCTTGTGCTGGTGATCTTGGTCATTCTCTTCCTGTTTGCGATATTTTCCCAGATGTTCCTGCATACCATCATCAATCCGATCACAGGAGTATGGAAAGCTCTTAGGCAGGTGGAGGAAGGAAACTTGGACATGCATCTCGATGCACAGGGCAGTGTGGAGATCAGGACGATGATTCACTCCTTCAATGCAATGGTACGCAGGCTGAAAGCCCTAATTGCCGAGTATGAAGCGAAGGTTCGCAACAAGCAGAAAACCCCTGAAGACCATCTTGAGGATTTGATAACGGGACGTATTTCTGCAGAAGAGCTGGAAAAAATGGGAAATGATTTCTTTACAAGCACCTATCTATTGATCGGTCTTGTCCTGACGTGCGAAGAAGGAAAGCCGGATAAGGAGCAAGTTCTCTCACTGGTGCGAAGCTTCGACAGGAATCCCCGCTTTGCTTCCCACTGCACTCTCGCCCCAATTTCTTCAGAATTTGCAATCGTCTATTATAGGGTAGAGGGAAACTATCATGTTGAACGGGTGACAGAGATGTTGGATACCTTGTTTTTAGTAAGCGAAGAGGAGTTTTCCCTCTTCATTTATGCCTTGGTTTGCCCTCCTGCAAAAAGAAGCGAAGAGTTTGCCCCTCTCCTTGCCAGTCTGATGCATGTCAAGGACATTTATCACCTTTTGGGTGGCGAGCGACTGGTCGATCTCCAACGTACTGACTGGCTCTCTATTTGTGACAGGTCAGTACATTATGAAGAGATGGCTAATGCCCTTTACATAGCTGATGAACGAGTGGTCACTAGGGAAAGGGAGGCCCTTTCTGCATTGTTGAAAACCAAGGAGCTTGAAGATGCTAAAATGGAGACACTTGCTTTCGTCCTAGCATGTGGAAAAAGGCATGGGCAGGATTTCTCTTCCTTGTCAGACCTTTTTGCCTATAAGGTTGATTTCTACCAGAAAATTATGCATAGGGAAAATCACCGTTCCTTGGAACTCTGGCTCAATAGCTTTATCTCTGCAGTCTTTTCCCATGCCTTGCAAAACCTGAACCTCGACAATGCCTCTATCATAACCAAGGCGAAGCGGTATATAACGGACAACCACATCCGCAGTGATCTCTCCCTTCTGGATGTCGCATCCTATGTGGGACTGAATGAGAAGTATTTTACCACCAAGTTCAGCCAGGAAGTTGGAGAGACCTTCCAGTCCTACCTGACAGCGCTCAGACTTCAGAAAGCACAGGAGCTCATTGGAACTACCAACTTCAAGATTTATGAGATAGCTCAGATGGTAGGATATGCAAGCGTTGAGCATTTCAACCGGGTATTCAAAAAAGAGTTTGGCATGACTCCTGGACAATGGAAGAAAAAAGGTTTTTCTGACGATAGGCCAATGAAATAACCCAATTAAACGGACTTTTTCTCCCTAAAAACTGACAAAACATCAAGAATTATGAAATTGTACCTATTTCGATGAGCCTCCTCCTGCCATACAGTTAAGGCATATCAACAGTACCAAAGGGAGGTACCACATGAAAAAAAGCATTGCAATGCTAGCATTGATCGTCTTGCTAGTCCTGAGCTCCTCGTTTTTGTTTGCCCAAGGCGGCAAAGATAAAGCAGCTGATCCACACAGCGGCACCCTGACCTTCACCATCTGGGACAACAACCTGTATACCTTCATTGAAGAGAACGACATGGTTGGAAAGTTCCAGAAAAAGTATCCGAACGCCGATATCGAAGTTGAGAAGATCAAGGACGACAGCGAGTATTGGAACAGCATGAAAATGAGAGCATCTGCTAACCAGTTGCCTGATGTCATGTTCAACAAGCCTTTTACCCTCGCACGGTTCAAGGACTATCTGCTTGACCTTTCAGCCCTTGATGCCAATAAGAACAACCTATTGGCAGAAGGGTATAAGATTGACGACAAAGTGCTTGGGCTTCCTATGACCAGCGGTTATGAGTACGTCTTCTACTGGAAAGACCTGTTCAGACAGGCTGGGGTAGAAGTACCTACCACTTGGGGAGAATTGGAGCAGGTCTCCTTGAAGCTGCAAGCTCATTATGGGGCGGAAAATCCTGACTTCATGGCTATCGCCATCGGTCTTAAGGATGAGTGGCCAGACTACCCCTTTATGGAGTTTGGTCCTGCCCTGGAGAATGGCAACGGTCAGAATTGGAACACCATGGCCAGTCAGGATGCACCATTTGCCAATGGAACTGACATCAATACCTTCTATCGCAAGGTATACAGACTCTTCACCAGTGGTGTGCTTGGCAGAGACCCTCTCGGTCTTGGAAATGACCAGGTTACCAACCTGTTTGCTGTAAAGAATGCAGCGATCTTCGCCTCTGGCGATTGGTCCTTGCAGAACATAACCAATGCTGCAGACTCCATTGATGAGCTTGGTACCTTCTACCTGCCGACCAGAGACACAACCAGCGATCCTTACTATGTGATCGTACAGGGTGATTCCTTTATGGGTGTTACCACCCATTCCAAGCATCCTGAGCTTGCCAAGGCTTTTGTTGAGTGGTTCTATTCTTCTGAGTGGTATCCTTCTTATCTTTCCTATGTATCCAGCGCCTCTTCGCTATCCACGTTTTCTAAGGCTAAGGATCCTGTGCTTGCTCAAGCCGATGCTAACTGTCCTGATATGGAACTGGTCATGTATGACGGTGGTGGCGATTCCTTCACCGCTATCCAGAATGAGACTGCTTTCGACTATAAGAAACTCGGTGCACAGATGTTGATGCCAGATTTTGATCTTGAGAAGGCCTTTGTTGACCTGAATGCAAAATGGGCTGCGGCAAGAAAGAAGCTGAATATCAAATAATCATAGTTATACGCTCTTCCCCTGAGACTTTCTCAGGGGATGCATTATGTCTATAAGGAACGTACCATGGGTTTATTGCAGAAACAAAAGATGCAGTTCATCATTATCTCTCTGATCATTCCAGTTGCGCTGCTCATAGCGTTTGTCTTCGTCCCAGGCATCGACCTTTTCAGGATCAGTGTCACAGACTGGGACGGATTGTCAAAGACGCCACATTTTGTGGGGTTTGAAAACTATGTATCGATGTTCAACAATGCAGACCTTTGGTTGTCACTCAAGAATAACATGGTCTATTTTGGAATCCACCTGCTGATGATACCCATTGAACTTGCATTTGCAGTGATGCTTACCAGCAAGTTACGTGCCGCCAAGTTCTACAAGACCATTGTGTTCATGCCTTATATCATCAATGGTGTTGCCATCAGTTACGCCTTTGCATATTTTTTCTCCCCAATCAACGGAGCGTTTGATGCTTTGCTCAAGGTCTTTCATCTTGAGGCCCTGATCCAGAACTGGTTGAGTAACCCGGGCATCGTCAACTATGTGTTGTCCTTTGTCTCTGTGTGGCGTTACAGCGGCTATCATATTATTCTCTTTATCGCTGCCTTACAGTCCGTTCCGCAGAGCCAGCATGAGGCCGCCACGGTCGATGGGGCAAACCCCTGGCAGGTGTTCAGATATATCCAAGTTCCTTCCATCATGCTTATGGTCGATTTTATTCTATTTGATAATATTCGGGGTGCGTTGCAGGTCTTTGACATTCCGTTTGTCATCACCGGAGGAGGACCCGGCTATGCTTCCTCAACCTTTACGCTCTATACCATCAAGACCGCGTTCACGTTCAGCAAGTTCGGCCTTGCCGCAACTATGGCTGTCGCCATCATGATCATGATAGTCGTCATCTACCTAGTTCAGAACTTCCTGATCCATAAGGTTGTGCTGAAGGAGGGGCGTCGCAAATGAAACGTTCAACTATAAATCAAACCATCAAGCAATTATTTGGCATTGCGATGGTGGCAATTGTCCTGGCGCCAATATTGTTGACTCTGTTTGCCGCCTTTAAGACACAAGGGGACATGGTGAGAACCTCCCCCTTGTGGCTGCCACCCTTCAGCAGGATAACGCTGAATAACTTCAAGGCAGTGGTAACAAACAAGTATTTGGTGATAGGGTTCAAGAATACCCTAACCATCTTGAGCATCAGTCTTGTCTTCAATGTGATCTTCGGAACCATAACAGCATACATTATCGAGCGCTTTCGGTTTCGTTTCAAGAAGGTGGTTGTTTCTCTTTTTTTCATGGGTATGCTCATCCCGACTTTTGTCACTGAAATAGCACGTTTTAAGATCATGGTGGGTATGGGGCTCTACAACACCTTGGGAGCACCTATCATCATCTACATCGCCAGTGACCTGATGCAGCTCTATATCTATCGTCAGTTCATCAGCAGTATCTCAGTCTCCCTAGATGAGTCTGCTATCATTGACGGGTGCTCGTATTTCGGCGTGTTCGGACGCATTATATTTCCCTTGTTGGCCCCTGCCACTGCAACGGTCTGTATCATCAAGTCCATCAACATCATCAACGATATGTACATCCCCTATCTCTACATGCCCAAGAGCAAACTCAGGACCCTCACCACATTCCTCATGGACTATGCGAATGCCCAGCAGGGATCATGGCAAAACCTGTCCGCTGGTATTATCCTTGTCATGGTTCCGACCATCATTCTCTATATGTTCTTCCAGAAGTATATCCTCGCTGGGGTTGTAGCTGGAGCTGTTAAGGAATAAGGCATTTTTAGGAGTCACTCTATGCAAGCGCAGATCTCTTGGCTTACTGACCTCTCGACTTTTCGCGTCAATCAGGAACCAGCCCACTCTGATCATGTTCACTACGTGTCAGCAGAAGATGCCAAAGAAGACCATCGAGTCCTGTATCAGGGACTCGACGGTATTTGGCTATGCAAATATTCCTCGACTGTTCGGTCTAGGCCTGAGCACTTTTACTCCAAGGGTGCATCCCGAGAAGGATTTCTCCCTATCATGGTACCTGGTCATGCAGAATTGCAGGGGCTTGGAGCCGTTCAGTACATCAACACGATGTACCCCTGGGAAGGGCATGTGCAACAGCGTCCCCCTTACATCGACCCAGAGTACAATAGTGTCCTCAGCTATGTGTGCAGGTTTGATCTTGCCTCTGCGTTGCAGGACAAGAGGGTGGTGATCTGTTTCGAAGGGGTTGAACAAGCCATGTACCTCTACCTGAACGGGCAGTTTATCGGATATGCTGAGGACAGCTTCACCCCCAGTGAGTTTGATATTACTCCCTGTCTCCATAAAGAAGATAACGAGTTGTGTGTAGAGGTTTTCAAGCATTGCAAGGCTTCTTATGTGGAAGACCAGGATTTTTTTCGCTTCAGCGGTATCTTTCGCCCTACCTATCTGTATGCAAAGCCTGAAGCCCATATAGATGACTTATGGGCCAGACCTACTGTGGAGAAGGATCAAGGACTGTTCAATCTTCGTCTCAAGCTAAGCTATGCATCCTCGTTCAAGGGAAGTGCGGAGTATCTGCTGCAGGATGCGAAAGGCACTCCTATGTGCAGTGCCTCTCTCCTTATTGATGACACGGATACTGTCTTAGTATTCCTTGAAGCTAGGATCCCTTCTCCCAACCTTTGGAGCAATAAAGACCCTTACCTGTACGACCTTACCCTCATCCTCAAAGATGAAAAAGGGGGAGTGGTTGAAGTGGTGCCCTATCAGGTTGGTTTTCGAAGCATCGCCATTGTGGATAAGATCATGCAATTCAATGGGGAACGATTGATCATAAACGGAGTAAACCGTCATGAGTGGAATGCTGAGAGGGGTAGGGCCATCACGATGGCCGATATGCAAGAGGATATGGAGATCCTGAAACGAAACCATATCAGTTCAGTCAGGACCAGCCATTATCCCAACCAGATTCCCTGGTACTCTCTCTGTGACCGCCATGGGATATATCTCATGGCCGAAGCCAATTTGGAAAGCCATGGATCTTGGCAGAAACTTGGTAAAGTTGAGCCATCATGGAATATCCCCGGTGATGATCCCTTGTGGACAGAGCTCGTGCTCGATAGGGCAAGGACCAACTTTGAGGTGTTCAAGAACCACCCTTCCATCCTCTTCTGGTCGCTTGGCAACGAATCCTATGCTGGGAAGGCCATAGAGGCTATGCATCAGTTCTATAAGCAAAAAGACCCATCACGGCTTGTCCATTATGAAGGGGTTTTTCATAATCCCCAGTACAAGGCGACAGTCTCTGATATGGAGTCACAGATGTATGCCCCCATAGAACGCATTGTAGAGTACTTGGAGGAGGATGCTTCTAAACCCTTCATCCTCTGCGAATATATGCACAGCATGGGCAACAGCTGTGGTGGTCTTGCCAGCTATGACGAACTGCTCAATCGTTTTCCCCAATACCAAGGCGGATATATTTGGGATATGCTGGACCAGGCCCTTTGGGTAACCGATAAGGTTACCCAAAAGAGGGTGCTACGCTATGGTGGTGACTTCTGTGACCGTGCCAGTGATTATGAGTTCTCGGGTGATGGACTCTTGTTTGCCGACCGGACAGAGAAACCCTGTATGCAGGAAGTGAGGTACTACTATGCGTTGCGTTCTAGGTGATGTGGTCCTCGGGCTCCATGGTGAAGATTTTTCCTACTTGTTTTCATATGCCCAGGGAGGACCGGAGTCCTTTGTGATCAATGGGGAGGAATGGCTCTATCGCGCTCCCAAGCCAACGTTCTGGAGGGCTACAACCTGTAATGACCGGGGCAACAGGTTTTCCTTCAGATCCGCCATGTGGATGGGTGCAGACCTGTTTTCTTCTAACTCAAAGATCGAACTAGTGATTGATGGAAAACCTCTGGAACATTTCACAGCTCCCCATACCAATGCCTTTATCGGTACAGAGTTGGAAAGACCTTCTTCTGTAGTGATTTCCTATACGTATGAAACGGCTACAAGCCCGTCTACCAAAGTCAAAGTATCCTATCATGTAGAAGCGACAGGAAAGATTACCATCCATGTCCACTATGAAGGGAAGCAAGGATTGCCTGATCTGCCTGCCTTTGGCCTCAGATTCATTTTTCCCACTACTGTGGAAGGTTTTACCTACCACGGTCTTGGTGGTGAGACCTACCCAGATCGCAAAAAAGGGGCTAGCTATGGAATGCACGAGGTAAAGGGGCTTCCTGTCACCCCCTATCTGGTGCCCCAAGAGTGCGGGATGCACATGGATACGGAACTGCTGACCCTCACACAAATAAATGAGGGCCATAAGGCTTCCATCACCTTTGCAATGCAAGATAAACCCTTTGCTTTCAGTGCTCTCCCCTATACAGCCATAGAGCTGGAAAGCGCAACACACCAGGAAGAGCTGCCTCTTCCAAGAAGAACTGTGCTCTCCATCTTTGGTGGCGTCAGGGGGGTAGGGGGAATTGATAGTTGGGGAAGTGATGTTGAAGAAACCTACCACATACCGAGCTATAAGGATATTGAGTATTGCTTTGTCATCAAGAGCTGAGTGAATACCATACTCGTAGCCCCTTATGATCATCGCTTTGATGGTGTGGGGGCCATTTCGGATGCAGAGGATTTTTCCCAATCTTTTGGATGCAGTATGCTATTCATGCTCTCGTCATGTGTGATTTTCATCCAATATCTGTGGTTATGTCAGTACCGTATGGCTTTTTGCATTAGGAAACGTCTTTGGAAAGAAGAACTCCTTTCTTTATGAAAAGCATCCTATTGGAACCATCCGATGGGATGTTTTCGCGGGTCTAAGCATCGGATTCATGTAATGGTATACCCTGGATTGTACTACGACGTTGCTAGGAGGGGGTGGTCCTTCAAATCCTCCTTGTGTACCGGAATGTACGAAGTAGGTAGTATCTTGCTGTTATTGTACTAATGGCAACTTGTCTTGGATTTTTGAATAATTGTGTTGAACAACCCTTGAACCCTAAGAATGAATCACTCGCTACATGACATACGTGCTATCGTAAATTATGGGAATAAAAATATGGTATGCATGCATTTGTGATTTTACTCTGCCTGTTGGGCTTAGCATTATACCTACACGAGACATGAACCTGACATAGGTATGGAGCTTTCTTGGGAAACTGTCATTTCATTGTTTTGGGGGTTGTTTATGAGAAAAAGAACAGGGCTGCCTCATATGGAGTATGAAGCAGCCCCTCACAATAAACTCTCGAGAATTTCTTCTTGTCCCTTTCTTAGGCTTCTGAAATATTTGGTACCGATCCTTTGCGTCCTTATGCAGCGTCGGTTGAGACCCTATCTCTAGAAGTACCAGCGCAAGGCCATCCAGGCCAGGCTGTTGTCCTTGAAGGAGCCAAAGGTCCCCTCCTCGTCGCCTACGAAGAGATCGAGCCCGCCTTCCAGGACAACCCCATCCTCGACAGTCCAGGCAAGGGAAGGTCTGATCAGGGCATTGAGCGGGTCTGCCTCCACATAGGTGAAGAGCTTTGCTGCAAGCTGGTCTGAGAAGAAGGTCTTTTGTACCCTTAAGGTGAAGGTGTGGCTGAACTCCTTCAGAAACTTTCCTTGCTCCATCAACGTGTCATTATGGTCATGTACGTAGCCGAAGATATATTGGACAGACATCTGGGATCCCCACAAGCTCCAGTCGAGCCCAACAAGGCTCTGCATTTGGTGGTGTTTCTCGACAGTGGCTGAGGGTATCGGGCTCTTTGTCACTGCAGCGAAAGGCTTGTCGATATATGCGGCGGCTTCCATTCTCAGTACATTGGTTCCTATGGTCGTGCTCAATGAGCCTCCTCCCATGATGTAGCGACCATACTCCTGATCTATGACAGGTGGTGCTCCAGGGGTTATTTTTGAGATATGGGGCTCATCGGTGAATGCATAGCCACCCATCAGGGCCCAGTTTGCCTTCGATCCGAAGTGGCTGACCTTTCCAAACACTTCACTGTTCTTCACATCAGCATCAGGCATGGTCGGAGTATTGATCGTAGCAGTGGAGAAGGGAGGATCCATTTTCTTCGCCCACATCGAAGCTGTATCCGGCATGCTGGTAGGGATGAATTTGGCTATCCATATCCCCTCGAAGGTGAAGGCTTCCTGGTAGAAGTCAATCTTTATGGCAGGTACTCCTTTTCGTATCTCCTTGAAGTCAGCGAGGATGAAGGAACGCATGTCCCTGGGGCTTACCAGGTCAGTGATGAAAGCCCCTTCAGCTTCGCCCCAGATTATGGCCTGCTTTCCTACCCTGATATCGGCATCTTCCAGGAAAAAGTCGATATATGCTTCCCTGATACCCAGGGACAGGGGCTTGTTTTCGCTCATGTAGATGGTTGGGTTTACCACCATGTGGGTATTCTCTCCCCACCCTGCGAGGGTGAGGTCCAAGGTCTGCTCATGGACTGCAAACTCTGAATCTTCAAAGGTGTAGGCGATATGGTCGCGCAGCATTCCGTTGAACTCGATGTCCTTTGCACCCAGTGATAGGCTTGTGACTGTAAGCATCATCACTAATGTTGTCAGTAGTTTTGTCTTGGTATGTCTCATCGTCTGTTGCTCCTTAGACTCTCGGGCCGATCTTCATCTGGCGCTCAGTGAAGACGTTGTCTTTCAGTTCGTTGTTGAACGAGACGTCCAACATCTGTATCCTCGTTGAGCTGTCCTTGTCGACGTTGGTCATGGTCATGTCGGTGATGACCCAGACCCCGTCGGTCTTCTCATACGAGTCGATCTCAAGCTTCTTGCCCAGTGTCCCATTGGGGAGATAGAACTCCTTCTTCAGGCCGATCCACTCGTCCTCTACTACCCAGGCCAGGGTCTTCGCATAGGTGGGCTTGTCTTCCTTGGGAATGCTCTCTACAACCAGACACTTCCTCCCATCGATGGTCTCTGTGCGAAGGACCTTGTGAGTGTCTGCACTGGGGTGACGACTTCCCATATCGTCATAGGTGAAGTCCGAACCCATGAATGAGTCGTTCTTCTTGTCTGATGCAACACGCTTTACACGCTTGAGGGCAGGCAGGTAGATCCATTGGTCATCACTTTTTCCGTCGGCATAGCTATAGCTGAGGAAGCTAGTGTCCTTAACATCGGAAGGGGCGAGAAAAAACATGATTTTCTTCTCTCCTTCGCTATCGGTCTGCCTGAATTGCTGGATGCTTCGCTCTCTTGTAGACCCCCTGGAATTGGTCAGGGTCATGACAAGATTGGCACTCATGTTGTTCCCGCTGTCTCGGGTATAGACCTCTTGCATCACCTCTGTGCCGCTATATGCGGCAGAGAGGGTGACAAGGGTAACAATGGTGATGGCTACACTTGTTGCCATACGTTTCAGATGTTTGTTCTTCATGGTTTCTTCACTCCTGCATTTGTTGGTTGTAATGCTCGTATTTTCTTTGGCAAGAAAAGGTTTTTCTTGTCCAGAAAATTGATGATGACGATAAGGATGGTCAGGGTCAGCAGGGCACTCATTGCCATGTTCAGTACGATAAGGGCCCCTACCTGCCTGTTGGGTGGGAATACGCTGAAAAGGAGGACTGCGAAGCCTCCCATCACAGCGATGGCGTTCAGTAGTATCGCCCTTCCTGTGTGGGAAATCGTTTCCCGCGTCGCCTCCTGGCGGCCATAGCCTTTGAGGCGACGGTTCGTGTAGTGCTCGAGCAGGTGAATGGAGTAGTCGACTCCGATACCCACAGCAATACTTGATATGAGGGCTGTAGCTGAGCTGAGGGGAATGCTGAGCAGGCCCATGACCCCGAAGTTGACCACAGCTGTGATGGCTATGGGCACCGTACCTGCAAGCCCTACCAAGAGGTTCCTGAACAGCAGTGTCAACAGCAGGGCCACTATGATGAAGGAGAGGCCCAGGCTGATGACTTGTCCCTTCAGTAGGAGGGAGGAGAATACAAAGGCCTTGTAGCCACTTCCTGCGTAACTGATCTCTATGCCATGTGAGGCAAAGGTGGGAGCAGCCTCGTCGGCAAGTGCAATGATGGCTTCCATCACAGATGAGCTGTCACTCTTCAGCTGGAAGGTGATGTTTGCCTTGGTGTAGTCATAATCGACGACCTTCTCCAAAGTCTCCGGGTCTCCTGAGAACTCATACAGCAACAGGTACTGCGCAACCAGCTCCCTGCTTTCTGGAACAGTCTCAAAGGCAGGATCGTTTTCATGCATGACCAGGTTCATCTGCTTGAGAAATGTGGTCAGCGAGAAGGAGGCCCCTACCATAGGGTCTTGGGAAAGACGGCTCTGAAGGGCATCCATAGCCAGCAACACCTCAGGTTCCTTGAAAGTGCCCTCGTCTTCACTGGTGAGTATTATGTTAAGCGATGAGGTCCCGCCGAACTTCCGGTTCACGAACGCATCGGTCAGGGCGATGGGTGAGTCCTCCTCGAAATTTGCCAGGAAGCTGGTATCGATCCATACCTTGGTCGCCCCATATCCCCCCAAAAGGATAATGAGGGCAGTGATGATGATGACCCTTCTCTGGTGCCCTATAAGCAGAGATCCAAAACGGTGATCCTTGGTATCCTTTTCCAGCCTTGCCACAAGGCCCTTTTCCCTCTGCTCTCTGTCTCCCGTATCCTTATTTTTATTCCTGTTTGTATTTTTTGGGATGCCCAACAGGTAAATAGATGCAGGAAAGAGTATCAGGGCAAGAAGCATCTCGCTGATGACTCCGATTGCTGCAAACAGGCCGAAGTACCGTACAGGCAGCACTTGACTGCTCATGAGGGCCATAAAGCCGATGGCGGTGGTGAGGGCAGTCATGAAGATGGGGCGTATCATCTCCTTGAGGACTGCTTGGACAAGTTGGTCGCGGCTCTGGTTCGGATTGTCTGCGATCCTATGGTGGATAGCATTGTGCATATGAATGCCATAGGCGACTCCAATGGCTATGAGCATCACCGGTATCATGGTGTCCACCGCATAGATGGGGATGCCTAACAGCGTCTTCGTCCCAAAGGCGAATAGCGTACCGAACAGGACTATGACCATATTGATGGCAGTATCACGAACGGAGCGAAGTAGGATGTAGAGCAGCAGTATCATGACCAGGATGACCAAGGGAAACATGATGGACATATCCTTCGGTCCGAGCTCTGCAAGCGAACCCTCGACGACGGTCCTCCCCGCCACATAGAGGGTTTCGGGCCCTTCCCAGCCTTGGGCATACTCGGTCAATCGCTTCTGCAGGGAGGTGGCATCACTGTCATCCTTGATTTCAGCAATGATGAGCGTGGATGTCGAGTCAAAGCTCACATTCCTTCCGTTGATCATGGAGTTTGCCTTGACACTTGCCTCCAAAGAAGCGAGTTCCTCTTCAGTAATGGGAACCTCCGTATAGAAGGGCCGTACCTCCATATCCCCGTCATAACTGGTGATATTGTCGGCTGTGGCAAGGGAGGTGACCTTACCTTCTGCAATCTCCTCAAACTGCTGGGGGAGTTCTTCGGAGATCCTCTTGATCTTCTCCAGCGTGGTGGGGTTGTAGATGGAAACAGGATGTTCGACCACCAGCAGGATGGAGTCCTGGATATTGAACAGCTCCTCAGCCGCATCGCTGGCGACAAAGGCCGGATGTGTTGAGGGCATATACTTGTTCAGGTCTGTTACCAGCTTGCCATTGGTTGCAATGCCAAAGACAAATAGTGCAAGTAGGGCGATGAGCACTACCAGGATACACAGTGGTTTTTTTGCGAAAGAAGAGAAAAATCTCATACATCCTCCAAAGTTTGTTAACGATAACTAACCAAATAGGCACAACAAGCCCCTTTGCCCAGCATCGTTCTGGTCTAGGTCAAGGAAAAGAGCTGGACAAATGTCCTGTGAAGTAGGGGGGCATGGGAAAGAAGGTCCTCGCCCTCCCCTTTCAGATGCCATCGTGAAACGGTGAGCCGTATGGAACCGAAGGTCATCAGGGCGAGCTGGTCGGCCCTTATGTCCTTTCTACAGCCACCTTCATCCATGATATGGGAGAAGTAGGCTGTGAGGATTGAGAGGTTCTTGTCCAGAAGAGCATTCAGCTCAGGGCGAAGGGCGGGGTCTGCGTTGAAGGTCTCCTCTGCAAAAAGCAGGAGTGCGAAGGCCTTGTTCTGTTCGAGCTCTGTGAAGAGGTTTTCCAGAAACAGCCTGAACTGATCACTGGAAGAGCCTGCAGGTTGGACAAATCCGATGAAGTTATGGGCGATCTTATTTTCTAGGTACTGTAGGATTGCCACCAGCAACTCATGCTTGCTTGCGAAATGCCGGTAGAGGGCCGGCTCTGATACACCTACTGCACCGGCTACATTCCGTATTGTGAGGTTTTGTATTCCTGCTTCGCTTGTGAGTCTGATCGCTGCTTCCAATATCTCTATCTGACGTGGGCTTATCATAGATACCTCGCTTTTAGTTAACGATCACTAACCTACACCTATTCATCTGTTTGTGCAAGGGGGTAGAGGAAAAATTATTCCAAGGGGGGGTGGTTTGTGATCTGGATGGAGTACATATGTATGGAACTGTGTCCTGTCGAAAGCATGCATATGACAGCCAGCGGTATCATCAGCGATATCTGAGGTTTTTCTCACAGGGCTATCCTATCCGCCTTGTCCTTCCGGGCAAAGAGGCTTGGAGGAAACTGGCATATCTGATCAGGTTTGGGGAAAATATGATCCCAGGTCACTCAGAAGGCCTCTGACAAAAGACTCCTCCGGATTCTGGCTGATTCACTTCGATGGGTATTGTAGCCTTTTTTACCAATAAAAAGAGCTGGCAAAAGTGCCAGCTCTATCCTTGGAAGCTGATCTCGTCAGTTGTTTACGCGCTCGAGGTACTCCCTGGTCTCTGTGTTGACCCTGATCTTCTCACCCTGCTTGATGAAAATGGGAACACGGACCTTCAGTCCTGTCTCGGTGGTCACATACTTGGTTGCACCCTGGACGGTGTCGCCCTTGACGGCCTCTTCAGCCTCGGCAACAAAGAACACTACCTTGGGGGGGATCTGGATATCCAGCAGCTGGTCTTCCCAGAAGGTGCAACGGTAGGTCTCGCCATCCTTCATGAGGAACTCATAGTCGGGGAAGGTGATCATGGTCACTTCAATCTGTTCGAAGGTATCGGTCAGCATGAGGTGAAAATGCTCCCCATCGTTGTACAGGTACTGACAGTCACGGTCACGGACGGTGATGTCATCGACGTTGTCCTGAGTCTTCATAGTCTCACTGAGAGTCTGTCCTGTGGAAGGGCTTTTCAGTTTCAGACGCACAAAAGCCGAACCCTTTCCCGGGCTAACGAATTCACGCTCGATACAAATAAAGGGCTGTCCCTTGATCAGAAGGGCAGTACCCTTGTCTATTTGACCTGCTTTTATCATGCTAATTACCTCATATATTGGATTTACACGTATTTACGGCTACTTATGGTACCAGAGAAAGGAAAAAGAATCACCCCCTCAAGGCTTGATTCGCCCATAAGCAACATCTGTAGCCTGTCCAGACCCAAGGCGACACCCGAGCACTGGGGGAAATTGGTGAAGATATCTGCAAAATCGGGGTCGGCATCAGGGATGACTAAGCCCCTGTCCACCCGCTCCTGGATCAGGATGGCGTACTGTTTCCTGTAGTAGGCGCTCACCTTATCCTTGTCAGTCTCCTCGTCATAGCAGTTTGCGATCTCAACGCCCCCTGCATACATCTCCCATCTCTTGCGATAGTTCCCCTCGCGTTTTGCCAGGCAGTCGATCTGGGCGGGATAGCGGTCGAGGACCAAGGGCCTCTGCTGGGGGAGTTTGGGCTCAACCAGGGTAAGGAAGATCCTGTTGAAGGTATCCTCCCAGCTTTCGGGCTTTTCGGGAACCGAAAGGCCAAGCCTTCTCCCTTCCTCTGCGAGGCTTTTCTGGCTCTGGTTCTTGTCAAGGTCTACCTTGGCATACTGCCACATCGCCTCAGCGATGGTAAGCCGGTCAAAGGGAGGCCTGAGAAAGGACGGGCCGCCCAGATGGTCAAACAGCTCCTCGGTCAGAGTGATCGAGTCCTGTTCGTCCATTCCCATGCTATAGTACTCGAGCATCGAGAACTCGGGGTTGTGATGAAGTCCTATCTGTTCGCTGTTGCGAAAGCAGTGTCCGATCTGATAGATGCTGCCAAAGCCGTCGGCGATGAGCTTCTTCATGTAGATTTCCGGTGAAGGTATCAGATAGAGATCCCTGGACCCTGCAAACTCATTGTCAAATCGGGTGGAGAAGTTCTGTATGGTTGGTTCAGGAATGAGGTCTGGAGAGAGGGTTGGGGTTTCAACCTCGAGATAGCCTTTTTCGTCGAAGAAGGTGCGTATGTTCCTGTTGAGTTGGCTCCTGAATTGCGCTGCTTTTTTCATTGCCCCATAGTATCCAAACCGGGGCCCTTGTTGCAAGGCCAGCTTCCCCTACTGTATACTGCCCAACATGGAAAGCTATAACAGAGATGATATCATATTTGCCCTGGCAACGGCTTGGGCGCAGAGCGCCCTGGCTGTCATCAGGGTGAGTGGGGAGGGGTGCAGGACCTTGCTCGCACCCTCTTTCTCACGCCCCAAGGCACTGCTTGAGGCAGACAATGCGACGCTTGTGCATGGCTACCTGACCGACGGCCCTGGCGGGCCTTCCCTCGATGAGGTAGTCGTTGCAGTATATGAACACGGACATGGATATACCGCAGAAGAGGCTCTGGAGTTCACCTGTCACGGCTCACTTCCGGGCCTGAGGAGAATACTCTCCTCCTTCAAACGCCTTGGGATGAGAAATGCAGAGGCTGGTGAGTTTACCTTCCGTGCATTTTTGCATGGAAGGATGGACCTTACCCAGGCTGAGGCTGTGCAGGAGCTGGTCGCTTCCCAGAGCGAACGCAGCCAGGCCCTGGCCCTTTCGCGCCTTGGGGGAAACCTGAAAGAGCAGATACAGGACTCCAAGGAGAGGCTTCTGACCCTGATCGCCCAGGTGGAGGTGCAGCTTGACTATGCAGAGGATGAACTTGATGACTTTACCTTTCCTCGCAATGAGCTTGTGGAGATCCAGGAGAGCCTTTGTGTGTTGGCATCAACTTACGCTGTAGGTCGCCTGTACGGCCAGGGGGCGAGAATCGTGCTTGCCGGGGCGACCAACGTGGGCAAGAGCACCCTTTTCAACCTTCTGCTCAAACAGGACCGTTCGATAGTCAGTGACATCAAGGGAACCACACGTGACTACATTGAGGCAGACTGCCTTATTGAAGGAATTCCTGTGCGCCTGTATGATACGGCAGGCCTGCGTGAGAGTCTGGACACCATTGAGAGTGCAGGGATACTGAAGACCGAGCAGCTCATCGGCCAGGCAGACCTGGTGGTATTCCTGGTCGACAGCGGCGAGGTGGGGCATATCCCGCCCAAAGATGACCGCACCCTCATAGTCTACAGCAAAAGCGACCTGTTCAAGGCTCCAGAAGGGGAACTTGCCATCTCCGCCCAGAGCGGAGCCGGCATCGAGGCTCTGGTTTCTTCGATTGGAAAACGGCTGAGTGCGGGCTTTGGCTCGACAGGCGATGAGCACGTGGTCATTGAGAGCGAACGCCAGCACCTTCTGCTGGAAGGAGCAGCAGATGCCCTTGGGCGTGCACTTGCACTCATAGATACGGATGTTCCTCTGGACATTGTTGCAGTGGAGCTAGGGGAGGCGATGCAGAACCTCGGAGAACTTACCGGGGAGGTCACCCCCGCGGATATCCTGACGAAGATATTCAGCGGTTTCTGCGTAGGGAAGTAATATGGATTACGATGCAATAGTGATCGGTGCGGGACATGCCGGAATTGAGGCGTGCCTTGCACTGGCAAGAATAGGGTACAAGACCCTCATGATAACTCAGAACCTAGATTCTATAGGCAGGCTCTCCTGCAATCCCGCCATCGGGGGCCTCTCCAAGGGCAATATCGTGCGGGAAGTGGACGCCCTTGGCGGCGAGATGGCACACCTGATAGACCATTCCATGATCCAGTACAGGATTCTCAACCGCAGGCGTGGGCCTGCGGTGCAGGCTCCGCGTGCCCAGGCTGACAAGTTCACCTATGCCCGTCTGGCCAAGGAGACGCTGGAAGCCCAGACAAACCTTGCCCTATTTATGGATACTGTTGTCGATATCCTCCTGGACAAGGAGGGCAAGACCATTGTAGGGGTCAAAACCGAACGGGGACACAGCATTTCTGCCAAGGTCGTGGTCCTCACCACAGGTACCTTCATGGATGGCAGGATCTTCATTGGGGAGTATGACGCCCCCAACGGACGGCTGGACGAACCTGCGGCCATAGGGTTGGGAGAGGCCTTGCGCAAGAAGGGCTTCCCCGTGGGACGGATGAAGACAGGCACCCCTGCCAGGGTCCGCTCCTCATCCCTGGACTTCTCCAGGATGGAGCTTCAGGATGGGGATCCCGTCCTGATGCCCTTCAGCTTCGACTACGACAGTGTCGATCGCCCCATGCTCCCGTGCTACATAACACATACCAATGAAGAGACACACAGGATAATACAGAGGAACATCCATCGGTCCCCGCTCTATGGAGGGAAGATTGTGGGGAAAGGCCCTCGCTACTGCCCTTCCATCGAGGATAAGGTGGTTCGCTTCCCGGACCGTGACCATCATCAGATATTTGTAGAGCCCGAAGGGGTTGGCACAGAGGAGATGTACCTCAATGGGATATCATCATCCCTGCCTGAGGATGTCCAGTGGGACTACATCCATAGCATCGCAGGCCTGGAGGAAGCTGAGATCATGCGCCCGGGCTATGCTGTGGAGTACGACTACATCGACCCTTTGAATCTCTTTCCCTCACTGGAGAGCAAGCATGTCAGCAACCTCTTCATCGCAGGGCAGACCAACGGTACCAGCGGCTATGAAGAGGCAGC
This sequence comes from uncultured Sphaerochaeta sp., assembly GCA_963662725.2. Taxonomy (GTDB): domain Bacteria; phylum Spirochaetota; class Spirochaetia; order Sphaerochaetales; family Sphaerochaetaceae; genus Sphaerochaeta. The sequence continues at coordinate 248,131 of CAXXCW010000038.1, read as the reverse complement.
TTGCCAAGGCCTTATGGCCGGGATCAATGCCGCCCAGAAGCTCAAGGGAGAGAAACCCCTGATCCTCTCACGCAACGAGGCATATACCGGAGTCCTCATCGATGATTTGGTGACCTTGGGAACCAAGGAGCCTTACAGGATGTTTACATCCCGAGCCGAATATCGTCTGAATCTCCGTCATGACAGCTGTGACCAGCGTCTTACCCGGAAGGGCTATGATGTGGGGTTGCAGAAAGAGGATAGCCTGGTGCGCCTGCAGGCCAAGCTGGAGAAGATTGAGGCGGTCAAGGATCTGCTTGGCAAGCAGAAGTATGGGCAAAAGAGTGCTGTTGAAGCTCTCAAGATGCCCGAGGTGACCATGGAGAACCTCCAGGAGGTAATCCCGGATCTCCTTCAGTTTGAACAGCCCATCCGCTACCAGGTGGAGCTTGAGGTGAAGTACGCCGGCTACATCAACCGCCAGGACAGACAGATCTCCCGGTTTGAGAAGCTTGAAGGCTTGGCGATAGCAGCAGACTTTGACTATGACGCCCTAGACGGTATCAGCACCGAATCACGCGAGAAGCTGAAGAAGATACGCCCCCTCTCTGTAGGACAGGCTACCAGGATAAGCGGGGTACGAAACGGAGACATCGCCATCCTTATCGTCCATGTGGACAAGGGAGTAAGAAATGGGTAAGTATGATGCGCTTCTCTCTTCATCGATGCAGAGCCTGGGCATTGCCTTCGACAGTGCCCAGATGGACCAGCTCAATGCCTACATTGCCGAACTGGAACTATGGAACCCCACCTACAAGCTGGTAGGTGCCCAAGGCGAGCAGCTCATCACCAAACACATCATCGACAGCCTCAGCTCTGTCCCTGTGATGCAGGACCTGTTGCGATCATATGGGCCTGGTGCCACGATCGCAGACTTGGGGTCAGGGGCAGGGCTTCCCGGCATCCCCCTGGCCATCGCCTTGAAAGATCATCATGTTACCTTGGTGGAGCGTATGGGAAGACGTGTGGGGTTCTTACGCAACGCCCTGGTAATCAGTGGCCTCACAGGGCGGGTGGAAGTCCTTGATAAGGATCTCAAAGAGGTTGACCAGTGCTTTGATCTGATAACCTTCAGGGCATTCCGCCCATTGCATGAGATTCTGGATCTGGTCAGCCCCATCCTCAGCGATGATGGGGTGGTATGTGCATACAAGGCCCAGGCTGATGCCTTGGCCGAAGAATTGGAGCGAGTCCAAACTCTCTGTGCCAGCAAGTGGTCACACACACTGATCACCCTTGAGGTCCCGAACCTTGAGGCTGAGCGGATGCTCTGTTTGCTGAAGAAAAACTGACACCTCTCTGCCTCTCTGGTGTTAGTATGCTATGAGGAGAACATTGTGGATACAGGTACGAAAAAATATATGTTGGTAGGTGGCATAGTCCTGCTTGTTGCAGGGCTGTTGCTTGCCTTTGCCGTTGCTTCTAGCCAGGTAGGGACAGCGCCTCCTCTTGTGGTGAAAATCCTCACCTTCATATCACGTGGGGTAGGCTTCTCCTCCAATGATGTACCCTTGGGCCTGGCTCCCTTAGCCGGCATGCTCCTCATATGGAGCGGCATGTGCTTCTCCTTGAGGAGAAAAAGACCGTTCTCCTTGGTCTTCATCCCCCTGACAGCGGCCATGTTCTATACATTGCTGGTGCTCGCCCACATGTTGCAACAGAGCCCAAGACCGGCATTTCTTCAGAGCTTGCTCTATTCCTTTGATGCCGGGCCCCGTATTGCATCGCTGAGGGTGGTCATTGCTTTCCTTGTGGAGATGGCCCTGTTTGTTGCATTTACCCTCATCGGTGATGGCCTTGAACGCAGGCATCAGAAACAGGAATCGTTTCATCAGATTCTTTCCTTGGCCCGAAGCGGTGAGGCTGTCGACCTGGGAGACCTTTCCAAAACCCAGAGACGCAAATTCAAGCGTCTGCAGAAAAGGTTTGAGAAAGAGCGGAACAGGATCCCAGACGAAGAGGAAGAGGTACGCCTGCACAAGAAGCCAGTGGAACCGGAGGAAGATATCCTCAGTGATGAGCAGGTACTGTTTCCACCCATAGTGGATGTCCCTGTCTTGGATCGTCTGCATGTGAAGCGAGACAGAAGGCCCCGAGCTGAACACATACTGGATGTGGAGGAGCAGCCCGCCCTTGATGTGGGTCTGGTAAGCGTAGGTGCCTTGGAGACTGTCAAGGAGGAGCGCGATCGCAATAAGGGAGTCTCCTATCTCGAGATGAAACAACGGGAGCTCCAAGAAAAACGCGAACAAGAAAAACGCGAACAGGAAAAACGCGAACAGGAAAAACGCGAACAGGAAAAACGCGCTAGCCAAAGCAACGCACAGGAACACCTCAAAGATGCACAGGATGCAAGGTCAGAAGAACCGGCAAAGGGCCATGTGGGAAAACTCTCTGGGTTCCTGCAAGGTGCTTTGGAGGCTGTGGGTAAGAGTCAAACCTCCCCGGTCGAGACGAAACCCGAACCGACGGGAAAAGCCAGGGGATTGCTTGCTGATGCGGTTGCCTCCAAAGAGAAGAGCCGCGGCCTTGAGGCCGTAGCCCTGGGCGTGAGGATGCCACAACAGAAGGATGAAGATCAGCCTTTGCGTATCAGGGAGAGGATACTCTCGGTGCGACCTCCCCAATTTGAGAAACAACCTGAGCAGGCTCCTATAGTGGAAAAAGTAGCTGAGCCACATGCCTTTGCACAGGTCGGACACAAGGATACGAATCCGCCCGAACAGGGTATCAGCTCCTTTGCGCCTCAAAGCACGGCACGACCCATCAATGGGGGCTTCAGTGATGATGCCCCTGTACCTGTTGAGGTTTCTGATGAAGAGGACACGTTGGAGGCTTCCAGTGGGGTAGGGGGCCTGGTGACAGGCGAAGGCAGTGGAAGTGCACTCCTTAACCGTAGCAGGATAACCTACCAGTACCCTCCCGAATCAATCTTGGTCACCTATCCTAAGATAGGCAACGAGATAAACGAAGAGACGCTGGAACGTGGCAGGATACTGGTCGCCACCCTTGAGCAGTTCAATGTCCATGTCGAACTCACCAACATAGTCAGGGGACCTACTGTCACCATGTTGGAGATCCTCCCTGCTCCAGGGGTTCGGGTCAACGCCATTGTCAATCTTGCAGACAACATCGCCATGGCTCTTGCCGCCAAGCAGGTACGAATCGTAGCTCCCATTCCCGGCAAGTCTGCGGTTGGCATCGAGATACCGAATCGCAAGCGGGATATCATCGGCTTTCAAGAGATGCTTCCTGCCATGGAGAGCAAGATGTTCAACATCCCCATGGTACTTGGCAAGAACCTTATGGGCGAGCCTATCGTCATGGATGTGAGCACCAGTCCCCACCTGCTTATCGCCGGCTCCACCGGCAGTGGAAAGAGTGTCTGCGTAAACTCCATGATCTGCTCGATCCTCTTCAGGCGCAGCCCCAAGGAGGTTCGCCTGATCCTTGTTGATCCCAAGATTGTCGAACTGAGTATCTACAATGGCATCCCTCATCTGCTTACCCCGGTGATTCACGATCCGAAGAAAACGTTGAAGGCCTTTGATTTCTGCCTGTATGAGATGGATCGCAGATACAGGTTGTTGCAGGGAATCAACGCCAGGAATATCCTCGGATACAACGAGAAGATTGTCCAGGATCGTCTGGCCCGGGAGAAGCTTCCGTACATAGTTGTGGTGATCGACGAGTTTGCCGATCTGATGCATACCGTCGGTAAGGAGCTTGAGAACAAGGTCTCACGCCTGGCTGCCATGAGCCGTGCAGTGGGTATCCATCTGGTACTTGCCACCCAGAGGCCGAGTGTTGATGTCATCACCGGTGTGATAAAGACAAACATACCCACCCGTGTGGCCTTTGCTGTCACCAGCACAACCGATAGCCGCATCATCATCGATGAAGGTGGGGCAGAGAAGCTTCTGGGACGCGGAGATATGCTCTATCTCGCCAGTAGTGACCCCATCCCCGAACGTATCCAAGGAGCGTTTCTCAGTGACAATGAGGTTGAGCAGGTTGTACGGTTTGCCTCCAAGCAGGGTGTTGCTGACTTTATCGACGAGTCGTTCTTTGAGGATGACGAGCCTGTATCTAACGGCAGCAGCTTTGACGGCAGTGACAGCAATGATGACGAGTCGCTGATGGAAGAGGCTCTTGCGATCGTGATCGAACGCAAGAGCGCATCCGCATCCTACCTGCAGAGAAGACTCAAGATTGGCTATAACAGGGCAGCCCGTCTGGTCGAACAGATGGAGGAGCTTGGCTATGTGGGGCCTCCCAATGGGAGCAAACCACGTGAATTGCTCAGGATTCCCTAAAGGACGAGACAGATACAGGCGATAAGCCTAAGCCCAAGCTGTAGCTTGGACTTGGACCATACATATGAAAAAAGAAGGCTATCCGATGGTACGAGAACACGCACTACGAAACGGCAAGGTAATTCTGGAAGAAGAGGCTTGCCTCCCCATAACAAACAGGGAGGTCCAGTTTGGATTCTCCACCTACGAAACCCTTCGTGTGGTTGAAGCCCATCCTGTTCATCTTGAAGATCACCTTATAAGGCTCGAGAACTCTTGCAAGGGGATTGGCCTGGTACACCCTTTCAGCCAAGAGGAGCTTACCCTTTGGGTTCACGAGCTCATCAGGGTAGACCTGTTGGAAGAGGCATCGGTGAGGATTTTGGTGGTTGGGGGTAGGGATCCTCTCTGTTTTATCACAGCAGCTCCCTTGCTTGCCTATCCTGATAGCTATTACACCCAAGGGGTGGGGGCCATCACCTACGAAGGGGAGCGCCTGATGCCATCCTGCAAGACAGGGAACCTTCTGCTCAACTACATGGCCTTGGAGAAGGCAAGGAGCACCGGTTGTTTTGAAGCCCTGCTCATAGACCGCAAGGGACAGGCTTTGGAAGGGACACGGAGCAACTTCTTTGCATTTCGGGGTGGCAAGCTGTATACAGCAAAGGATGATGAGGTGCTTCTGGGTATAACCCGGGATCGTATCATCCAAGCGGCGAAGGTTCTGGATATGGAGGTTGTCTATAGCGCCCCTCTGGCAAGAGACCTGGTCGCAGGTAAGTATGATGAGGCATTTGTCTCTGCAACCAGCATGGCTGCCATGCCCCTCTCATCCCTTGACGGGCACCCTTTCAAAGGCCCTTTTTCCCGTACCAATGCCATCAGTGCTCTGGTACGGTCATGGGAGTTGGATGATTAGGGATGGCAGGTTGGGGGGAAGTTGGTTATGATGCCGTCGACCCCCCATGAGCTCAGTTTCTCCAGGCTCTCCCTGTCGTTCACCGTCCACACATTCAATCCGATTCCCAAATCCTTGCACTCGTTGACCATCTCCTGGTCAATGAGGTGTTTGTCGGGGTGTAGGAAAGCGAATCCCAAGCTTTTGGCCTGGTAGGCCAGATGCCGGACCGAGCGGTCTTCGAAGAGCAATCCACAGGGTATGTGCGGCATAAGGTGTCTGATTTTTGTTGCTGAGAGCCAGTTGAAGGAAGAGAAGAGTATCTTATCGGAAAGGTCAAACTTTTCGACAATCTTAGCAAGCTCCTCCTCTATCCCCGCATAATATCTGATGTTTGTCTTGATCTCCACATTGCTGATGATATCCTTGTCCCTGATGTACGAGCAGTACTGCTCAAAGCTGGGAATGGGGGTATGGCCAAACATGTCGCCGAAGACTTTGCCTGCATTGATCCGTACCAGCTCATCCAAGGTGTAGTCCTCGGCACTGCCTTCCTCCCCTGTGGTTCGCTTGAGAAGTTCGTCGTGTATGATGACCAGCTTGCCATCCTTGGAGAAGTGGACATCCAACTCGATGCCTTGGGCTTTCGATTCGACTGCCTGCTCGAAAGCAAGCATGGTGTTTTCAGGATATTTGCCGCTGTAGCCCCTATGGGCGAATATGTTCATCATGTGTTCCTTGTGGTGTGAAGGGAGTGCAGCCTGCCTTCAATGGTTGAGTATCTGTGAGAGGAAGAGTTTTGTCCTGTCGCTTTTGGGGTTGTTGAAGAACTCCTCTGGGGGAGCTGACTCCACGATTTTCCCCCCATCGAAAAACAGCACGTTATCGGCTACAGCCTTGGCAAATCCCAGCTCATGGGTGACAACCAACAGCGTCATGTTGTTGTCGGCAAGTTCAGTCATGACATCGAGCACCTCCTTGATCATCTCAGGGTCAAGGGCACTTGTAGGCTCGTCAAAGAGCATGAGCTCCGGATCCATTGCAAGCGATCGTGCTATAGCCACCCTCTGCTGCTCCCCTCCAGAAAGCTGGTTGGGGTATTTGAGTGCCTGTGCCTTCACACCTACCCGATCCAGCAGCTCCATGGCACGGGTCTCTGCCTGGTCCTTGCTCTGCTTGCGGATCCAGATAGGTGCCAAGGTGATGTTATGCAGTACGCTCAGGTGAGGGAATAGGTTGAACTGTTGGAACACCATCCCGATTTTGCTGCGGATCTTGTTGATGTTCTTGATGTTGTGGTCCAAGGGAATCCCATCGACAATGATCTCCCCCCTCTGGTATTCCTCCAACGCATTGATGGTCCTGATGAAGGTGGATTTTCCACTTCCTGAAGGGCCTATGATGACAGAGACCTCTCCTCTGTAGATGGTGTGGGTGATGCCCTTGAGCACCTCGAACTCGGGAGTGTACCATTTGTGCACATCCTTACAGACTATCAGTTCCTTTGTGTGTGTATCAGAATTCATGCTTGGTTTCCTTTATTTTTGTATCGTGCCGGTAACGCCCAACTTCTTCTCCAACACCATGCTTGCCTTGGATATGCTGAAACAGAGTATGAAGTATAGAGCACCTTCGAAAAAGAGGACTTGGGCGCTTCCGTTGAGGTATTTTGGGTTGCTTACTATGGAGGTCGATATGCCGATGAGATCCAGCATGCCGATGATGCTGATGAGGCTGGTATCCTTCAGAGCGGATGTGAATGAATTGACCAACACCGGTATCATCCGCTTGAGCACCTGCGGCAGGATGATGAAGGCCATGGTTTTTGCAGGTCCCAGATTGAGGCTGGTTGCAGCCTCATACTGGGTCTTGCTTATCCCTTGCAGTCCTCCTCGCAGGGCTTCAGCCATATAGGCACTGTGGAACATCACCACACCGGTCAGGGCCCTGATGAAGACAGAGGGAGACCACCCTTTGGGGAGGGCCATGGGGAGGATGAGGTAGCCGATGAAGAGGATGGTGATCAGTGGGACACCCCTGATGGTCTCGATAAGGAATATGCAGATGCTCCTTACCACCTTCATCTTGCTTCTGCGCCCTAGGGCCAGCATCAGCCCTATGGGAAGTGAGAGGAATATGCTGGTGAGGCTGATCAGCAGGGAGAGCAGGAGCCCTCCCCAGAGGTTTGTCTTGACCACTGGAAGGAAGCCTCCCGCCCCCCCTGATGATGAAGAAGCTGAGAGGGAGCAACACTATCCATCCCAGTGCAGCCGAGATGGCTTTTTTCTGTTGGCCCAGGCGTGTTCCCACAAAGAAGGAGGCGAACAGCAAAAAGGCTGTAACCAGCATGCTGACCCTGTTGAACAGGCTGAATCCAAGCAAGGATAGGAACAGGATGGAGATAAGTATGAGGTACATGACCTTTGGAGGCCTTGTCCTGTTCATACTGAACGTCAGCCCAAAAAACAGGGATGCATACCAGAGACAGAACCATACCCTCCACATCTGGTCCATGGGATAGCTTCCTGTAAGGATGAGCTTCAGGTTTGCCGAGATGACTGTCCAGTCCCACGAGAAGAGAGGGATGATGGCCCTGGAGACCAGAAGGTATAGGATCGTGAGGGAAAGGAGGGTCAGGACGGTATTGAGAACTGAAGAGAAGAGATTCTTATGCACCCAATACAGTAGGGGCCTCTCAATCTCCTTGGGTGTCTTGAAGGGGTTGTGTTGTAGTTCCAAAGCCATGCTTACCTCTCCTTTATCTGTACGCGCTTGTTATAGATGTTCATGACCAGGCTTGTCAGAAGACTTAGTCCCAGGTAGATGGCCATGACCAGCATGATCATCTCCAGAGCACGTCCTGTCTGGTTTATGATGGTCCCGGTGATGGCAAAGAGGTCAGGGAATCCTATGGCTACCCCCAGCGAGGTGTTTTTGGCCACTCCGAGGTACTGGCTGGTCAGTGGGGGGATTACCACAACCTTTGCCTGGGGGATGATTACCAGCCTGATGGTTTTCATATGGCTCAGGCCGAGCGACCTTGCCGCCTCCACCTGGCCTTTGGGAATGCCCTGTATGCCTGCACGGAAGATCTCGGCTATGAAAGCCGATGTGTAGAGTATCAGACCGGAAAACAGGCTGAACCACTCCGCTGTAACATGCAGCCCGCCGGAAATATTGAACTTGCCCACCACAGGGATCTCTTTGGTGAGGGGGGCATTTGGCAGGATGAAGTAGGAAAGGGCTGCAAGGGAAAGGAAGGCAAGGGTTGGATAAAGGATGGTATGCTGTTCCTTGGCAGTCAGGCTCTTCCTACGCTTGAGAAAGAGGAGCACACCCAGTGCCACTGCAAAAGCTATGGCAAGCCAGATAAGCCAGGGCATGATGTGCTGCTGATTCGGTTTGAACCATGTCATGCTTATGCCACGATTGGACAGGGAGAAGGATACCAGCTGCTCTCCACTTGCACCAAGGCGCTCTCCGACCATGATGCCTGTCTTGATCCCCGGCAGTCTCAAGAAGAAAGCCCTGTACCAGATAAGAAGCAACAGCAACAGGGGGATGTTTCGTATGATTTCGATGTAGATGACAGCCAACTTGTTGATTATCCAGTTGGAGGAGAGCCTGCACAGTGCGATGATGAGTCCGAGTATGGTTGAGAAGATTATGGCGAGGAATGAGATGGAGATGGTGTTCAAAAACCCAGCAGCAAGCATTCTCAGGTTGCTGGAGGTATTGCTCACTGCAATGACGGACTCCCCGATGTCGATGTTACCCACCATTCGCAGGAACTTCAGCGATGGGATCATCCCTATCTCAGAGAGTGAATCGACAATGTTGCCATATATGAGTGCTGCCAGGATGATGACAACCAGGGCAAAGATGAATTGGGAGAGCCTTTGACGCTTGTATGTGTCTTGCCAAAGGGGGATGCTCTTGTTGTGAGACTGCATGCGGACCTCCATGCCCTAGAGAATGCCCCTGCCTCAGGAGAGGCAGGAGCCTAATAGGCTATGATCAGTTGAACGGGTTGGCGTAGAACAGTCCGCCTTGGTTCCAAGGCTTGTTATAGCCTCTGGTCACCTTCATAGGTATTCCCAGGTTCCTGTCAAAGATCTCACCATAGTTGCCAGTCTGCTTTATCACCTGGTAGGCCCAGTCTATGGAAAGTCCCATCATGGGGCCGAGTTCCTTACCGGTTCCAAGCACATTTTTGACCTCAGGGCTGGTCGTTGTCGCGAGCACCTGGTCGACGTTAGCACTGGTGATATTATGCTCATCCCCAAAGAAGAGGGCAAACAGTGTCCACTGGCAGATATCCTTCCAGTTGCTGTCCCCGTGCCGTACTGCAATGCCAAGAGGTTCCTTGCTTATGGTCTCTTCCAGACCCTTGAAGTCGCCTGCATTCTCAAATTGGGCAAGAAATACCACTGCAGAGGATTTGTCCACAGATACAGCATCGACACGTCCGTTGATGAAGGCACTCTTCATCTCATCAAGGTTCTCAAATGTCAGGGGGCGGTACCCGATCTTCTTGCTCGCCATGATGGCTGCAAGGTTAGTCTCGGTGGTGCTTCCTGTCAGAACGGCTATCGATGCGCCTTCAAGGTCTTCCATGGTGTCGATTCCGATGTTGTCCCGCACGACAAAGGTCTGCCCGTCATAGAAATAGGGTGAGGTGAAGTCAAGCCCGAGTTCTGTATCACGTGTGGTGTTGATGGTGGCTGTACGGATCAGCACATCAATCTCTCCACTCTGCAGGGCGATGAAACGCTCTTTTGAGGTGAGGGGCCTGAACTCCAGCTTGTCAGGGGATCCGAACACTGCAACGCTCAAGGCCTTAGCCAGGTCGACTTCGAAGCCTTGGTAGGAACCGTCTTCCTGCAGGTAGGCGAACCCTGGGTTGGAGGCGTTGATGCCTACGATGATGTATCCACGGTTCTTGATCTGTTGCAACGTTGATGTTGCAGCCTTTGGCGTAACGGTAGGTGCTGCGGTGGCAAGTGGGGTTGTTACCGTGGATGCTGGGGCAGCCGTTACAGCAACAGTGGGCTCCTCCTTAGCTCCACAACCGACAAACAGGGCCAGGATAGTGAGTAGGGTGATGGCCAAAACAACTCGTCTTTTCATGATTCTTTCTCCTTTTGTATCTCTTCCAAGGCATAGCCTTGGGATGCTACCCCCAGAAACTGTAAGTCGGGACATGGATGGTCCTGGGCTCTGTGCTTCCGTCACTGTGCTCTATTTGTGCAAGCAGGGTATCACAGGCGGTCTTTGCAATCTGTTTGATGTCCTGGACAGTGATGAGGAAGTGACCGACAACATGTTCAAGCAGGTTTTTTTGGACGATGAGGTCCTGGGTGAAGGAGAAGTTGTCGACTGTCATGAACTCTGATTTGCTTGCACAAAAGGATGACTCTCCGTAGGCCTTGATGAGGTGAGGCATATAGAAGCCAGAATGCAGGAAGATGGCTTCAGGCTTTTTGGGAAGGCCTTCCAGCACCTCGGCAAGGTTGGTGTCGTGTTCGCTCTCTCCACTAGTCAGCAGGAAGGATTGCATCCATGGTTGCAGGGCATGGTCTTTCATTGCGGCGATGTATCCCTCCTTTCGCAGTTTTGCTGTAGAGTTGATCGCCTGCCCAGACCGGTCAAGCAGGAGTATCTCCTGCTTGCCTGTCTCTATCATCTTGACTGTCATGTCGTAGGCGGCCTTGAAGTGGTCGGAGGAGATGATGTCTGCCTGGACTCCTTCGGCATACCTGTCAACAAAGACAAAGGGAAATGAGGCTTTCTTCATTGCCTGATACACACCTCCTCGTGAGGAGGTGTTGTTCAATGATGCGATGAACATGCCGTCAAAGAGACCCGAACGGTAGAGGCTCAAGGATTCCTGCTCCTTCTTCTCGTCATTGAAGGTATTGATGACCATAGCCTGGTAGCCTTTGGTTATGGCGTACTGCTCGATGTGGTAGATAAGCTCCACAAAGAAACCCACAGGGGTAAAAGGAACTACGATGGCAAGTATTTTTGTATGTTTTGACTTCAGAGCACTGGCAAGGCGGTTGGGGACATAGTTTTCCCGTTCGGCTATCGCAAGAATGCGCTGTTGTGTGTCTTTTGCAATTCTCGCTTCAGTGGCCTTGTTGTTGAGCACGAGGGAAACAACGGTTACAGAGACCTTGGCTTCTTGGGCTATCTTTTTGAGACTAGAACCTGCCATACCGTATTTCTCCTTTGCTAAAACGTTTGAGCAACTAAAGTATAGCATGAGTTTTTTACTTGTGTCAAAAATTATTCTGAAAAATTCTTCAGCTGGGATTTTTTGTACAGCAAGGTGGTGATTCTCTACCTCGAGAGGTGGGCGCCGGCTAAGCGACAAAGGGCATGTGGATGCAAAATATGAAGGTGCTTACATTGCAGCACCTGTGATAGCCTATTCGCTTCCCGAGCTATTTTGGTGTGGTATGTCCCCCTAGGGGAGGTGGACAATAGTGCATATTTGCTCTATCTTTATTTCGAGGGGTCCCCACGGGTCGACCCCTCTGAAACTCCAGTTTTCAAATTCTTATAAAGGCGATATATAGTATTCATGAAATTTACCGAACTACCCTTAAGTGAGCAAGTGCTCAAAGGTGTCACATCTGCCGGCTTTACCGAATGTACGGAAGTGCAGGAGCGAGTGCTTCCTGTAAGCCTTGCCCATAAAGATGTGATGATCCAATCAAAGACAGGCAGCGGCAAGACAGCCGTCTTCGTCCTTACCATTCTGGAAAAGTATGTTCAGGCGGACAAGGAAGGGAAAAGCAAGCCCAAGGCCCTCATCGTGGCCCCTACCCGGGAGCTTGCCGTCCAGATCGAGGAAGATACCCTCAAGCTCTCTGAACACATACCAGGGCTTTCAGTGGGGTGCTTCTATGGAGGTGTGGGGTACGCCAAACAGGACAAGGCCATCGAGGAGGGGTGTGACATCTTTGTCTGTACCCCCGGAAGAATCCTTGACTATCAGAAGATGCATAAGATTGACTTCAGGAACTTTGACATCTTTGTCGTCGATGAGGCTGACCGTCTTTTTGATATGGGCTTTTATCCTGACATCCAGAATATGTTCAGCCTGCTTCGTCCCTGCACCGAAAGGCAGACCATGCTGTTTTCGGCTACCTTGGGCACCAAGGTGAAGAACCTTGCCTGGTCGTTTATGGACAACCCTGTGGAGATAGAGGTCCAGCCTGAGGAGATGACTGTAAAGCTGATTACCCAGGAACTCTATCACATTTCAAAGAAAGACAAGTTCGGTCTGCTGTTGCAGCTTCTGAGCAAGGAAAATCCTGAGAACTGTCTTCTTTTCACCAATACCAAAGCCCGTTGCATCGAGGTCTCAAAACGCCTCACACTCAACGGATATACTGCAAAATACCTTATGGGAGACCTCCCACAGGCAAAGCGGCTTGAAACCATCGACCGTATGAAGGAAGGGAAGATCAAGTTTTTGGTGGCAACTGATGTTGCTGCCCGTGGCCTGCAGATCGATGACCTTGAGTTGGTGGTCAACTACGACATCCCCGATGACTTTGAGAGCTATGTCCATAGGATCGGGCGAACTGCAAGGGCGGGCAAGAGTGGCAAGTCCATTACCCTCGCTGATGAGGAGTATGTATTCGGTCTGGAGCCGATTGAAAACTACATCAACATGAAGATTCCTGTAATCTGGCCTGCCGAGGGTGAGCTGCCAGAGGTTGAGGACAAGAGCAGCAAGTACTCCTTCCGCGACCTTGTACGCAATGACGAATACTCGCGCACCCCCTCCTCGGGTGGATCCAGAGGCCGTGGTGGTAAGCGTCCTGCACCCAGTGGAAGAAGGGGCCCCTCTCCCCGTCGTGAAGGTGCCCAGCCCAGAAGGGACAGCTCATCCCGTCCTCCCAGGGTGGCACAGGGATCGAGACCTGCTCCCTCTTCAGCACCAAGAGTTGGTGCCCAGCAGTCAAGAAGACCCGGTGGTTCCGAGCATGCAGGACGCAGAAGCGGCTCCAAGAGCTACTCTGAGATCCAGAAGCTCTCCTTGGAAGAGAGAATGTCGTATTACAAGCAGCAGTTCTCCAATGAGGGAGGCTCCCCAGCAAAGAATACACCTGCCAAACCTGAACAGAACAAGGGTGAAGGCAGAAATCCTGCACAGCCTAAGGGGCAACCCAGAAAAGACGAACCCAGAAAGGGCCAGCAAAACAGGCCTGCACAGAAGCAAGAGTCCAGAAAAAGTGTGCCCCCCAGGGGTAAGGCGCCTGTATCCGAGCCGGTGGTGAGGAAGGAGGAGGGCAAGCCGGGGTTCTTTGCACGATTGTTTAGGAAAAAGAAATAATATGCTCAGACGTTTCATATCGTATTATAGGCCTTACAAAGGACTGTTTTTCCTTGATATGGGGGTAGCTGTCTTTGCCTCCATACTGTCCATCATCTTTCCCTCCCTGACCCGGCAACTGCTGAAGACCGAGATTCCTAACAAGAATCTGGAGATGATCCTGATTATTTTTGCCGCTATGCTCGCGATCTATGCCCTGCAGGCCATATGCCAGTATATTCGCATGACGTGGGGGCATATCCTGGGGGTGAAGATGGAGACTGACATGCGCAGCGAATTGTTTGCGCATCTGCAGAAACTCTCCTTCGGGTATTTTGACAGGACAAAGACCGGACACATGATGAGTCGCATCACCAATGATCTCTTTCAGATCACTGAGATGGCCCATCATGGTCCAGAAGACCTTATCATCAGCGTGGCTACCATTGTAGGGTCATATATCGTCATGTTCTCCTATAGTGTCAGCCTTTCGCTGATATCTCTCATCCCCTTGCCGTTTATGGTTGCCTATGGCATGTATTACGGCTTGAAGATGAGGGCCACCTTCCGAAGGGTACGTTCCACTGTCGCTGATGTGAACAGCAATGTGGAGAACTCCCTTATGGGTATCAGGGAGGTGAAGAGCTTTGGACGTGAGGCCTACCAGGAGCAGAAGTTCAACGATGTGAACAACATCCTGCGCGACAGCAAGACCGAGCAGTACAAGGTCATGGGCAGCTATCACTCCATCATAGGGCTATTTAGGGAACTCTATTACTTCTGTACCATCGCCGGCGGGGCTCTTTTGATCATGCGCGGTTCGGTGCAGGCCTACGACCTGGTTACATTCATCCTCTATGTCGGTGTCGTCCTTCCTCCCATAGACCGCCTGATCAACTTTACCGAACAGTTGCAGCAGGGGATGGCAAGCTTCGAGAGGTTTGTCCAGGTCATGGATGAGAGCCCTTCCATAGTAGACAAGAGGGATGCCAAGGATCTGAAGATTTCCGAGGGGAATATCCGTTTTGACCATGTATCCTTCCAGTATGACTCTTCGACAGAGACCATCCTCAAGGGCTTGGACCTTTCGATACAGGGAAGTACCACTGTCGCGTTGGTAGGGGAGTCAGGGGCCGGAAAAAGTACCTTTGCCTCCCTGATCCCCCGTTTTTATGAGCCGGAGAAGGGACGCATCCTCATCGACGGTCAGGATATCTCTCTGGTCACCCAACGCTCGTTGCAGAAGAATATCGGGTTTGTCCAGCAGAACGTATTTCTCTTTGACAATACCATCCGTGAGAATCTGCGCTATGGCAAAGTCGATGCTACTGAAGAGGAGATGTGGGCAGCCCTTGATGCCGCTAACCTTGGAACCTTTGTGCGAAGCCTCCCTTTGGGTATCGATACTGAAGTGGGCGAGAGGGGCACCCTCCTATCAGGAGGGCAGAAACAACGTATCTCCATTGCAAGGGTCTTTTTGAAGAATCCTCCCATCCTTATCTTTGACGAGGCTACCAGTAGTCTCGACAGCGAAAGTGAGGAGCTTATCAGCGAAGCGTTCGCCCGACTGTCCTCAGGCAGGACTGCCATTGTCATTGCACACCGCCTGACTACGGTTAAGAGCGCCGACTGCATCTTTGTCCTTGATGATGGGGAACTTATCGAACAAGGAAAACATGAGGAACTGTTGGCCCGCAATGGCCAGTATGCTAAATTATACAGCAAGCAGGATTTTTCCTGAGAGGAGGCACTGGTATGAGAAAGTTGCGAATAGCTGTGGCTAGCCTGTTGGCAGTCCCGATGATAGTGCTATCGCCTCTCTACGCATTCGTACCCGCAGGGCTTCTTTTGCTGTTTCGGGCGAAGAGGGCTGCAAACCGTTGGCTTGAGCTTTGTGCCAGGCTCATCAGCAATGCTACGCTCTTTGCCCTTGGTGTCACAGTACATGTCGATGGAAGGGAACATCTGAGTTCAGAGACTCCTGTCTGCTATATGGCAAACCATCAGAGCATGCTTGATATCTTGGCTTTCGTAGGCCCTGCAAAGCTTTGGGCTGGTGTCTTTGCCAAGGCCGAGTTGAAGAGAATGCCCTTCATCAACCTCTGGTGCTATGCCTTGGGGTGTGTATTCATCGAACGGAACAGCCCCCATGATACGGTGAAGGCGATTCTCAAGGGTGTGCAGAAGCTCAAGGAAGGCAAACCGATGCTGATCTTCCCCGAAGGGACACGCAGTAAGTTTGACACTATCGGGGAACTGAAGAATGGCAGTCTCAAGCTGGCAACCCGTTCCAAGGCTATCATTGTTCCCATCACCATCAAGGGTATCCGTGATGGTCTTGAGGGAATCACTGACTATAGGCGCGTGCATGCCTACCTCTCCATTGGCAAGCCCATTCCGACAGATCTTCTCTCCAAAGAGGAGATTGCAGTACTGCACGAACGGGTGTATGGAGAGGTGAAGAAGCGGTTCAATGAACTGCCCGGCTAAGGGAGAAAGAGGGCCCTGCCTTGAGGTCAGGGATCTCTGTTTTACCTACCAGTCATGGAAAGAGAAGAGGAACTCCCCTGTACTCACAGGGTTGAATCTCAGGTTGGAATATGCGAGCAAGACGCTCTTGCTCGCTCCCTTTGATACAGGGAAAAGCACTCTTGCCCGAATCATCAGCGGTCTCTGTCCCAAATATCTCCCTGGTAGTATGGATGGTAGCATCCATGTCTGCTCTAAGGA
Organism: uncultured Sphaerochaeta sp.; assembly: GCA_963662725.2. Taxonomy (GTDB): domain Bacteria; phylum Spirochaetota; class Spirochaetia; order Sphaerochaetales; family Sphaerochaetaceae; genus Sphaerochaeta. Next base: position 231,837 of record CAXXCW010000038.1, on the reverse strand, counting down.
TCTCAGGCATGCAGAACCTTGGGAACTGTTGCTCGATTGTGGCTATGTCTCCCAGAATCCCCAGGAACAGTTTGTCGCACTCTCCGTTGAGGATGAGATCGCCCTTCCCTTTGGAGGCCTTGGGCCTGGAACGAGAACTGATCGCAAAGCGTGTCGATTCTGCCATTGCCAATTGGGGCTTGGAGCCTTTGCGTACCTCAAGTCAACAGGAGTTGAGCGGAGGGGAGCGCAAGAGGGTTCTGCTTGCTGTCCAGCAAGCGCTCAACCCCCATCTTTGGGTGTTGGACGAATCCTTTGATGATCTGGACCGCTCCTGGCGCGACTACCTCAGCACCCTGATACGAGAAGGGGAACAGACCATGCTGGTGCTTGCTTCCCGATATCTGGAACAATTCGAAGATCTCTTTGACCGGTTTGCCCTTTTGGAAGACGGCAAAGTCCGCTTCGGTGAGAAAGATGAGATACTCAAGGCCTTCTCCGTACTCTGTGGTGATGAGCTTCCCAATCCCTTGAAGGCTCAGAAGTTTGCGACAACAACTGGGCATACTCTTGCTTGTTCAGATATTCTTACGGTTCGCACCCGTGTCAGTACTCTGGAAGCCAATCCCTTCAGGTTGTCCGTACCCTCCTTTCAGATACGCAGTGGAGATCTCGTCACCCTGGTAGGACCGAATGGCAGTGGGAAAAGCACGTTTAGCAGGTTGCTGTGCGGCTTGGATGAACCAAGGGAGGGCATTTTTACCCTCGATGGGAAAAAGATGGGGCAAAGGGAGCTGAACCGCAGTGTGGGTTACCTGTTCCAGAATCCTGATCTGCAGATATTCCTTCCTACCGTCAGGGAGGAGTTGTCCTGGTCATTGAAGAGACGCAAGGATCTCAGTGGGGACCAGGTACATACCCTAGTCACTGAATGCGCAGCCCTCTTTGGCCTTGACCTGGAAGAGACCCCTTCCACCATGAGCTATCCCCTCAGGAAGGCTTTGCAGGCTGCTGTCTACTATCTGCTGGACCGTCCTTTCTATATCCTTGACGAGTTGGACAACGCGCTGACCTATGCGGTGGCGCTTTCCATCATAGCCTTATTGCGGCGCAACGGAGCAGGTATCCTGCTTATCACCCATGACCGCAAGTTTGCCTCCCTCGTCAGTGAGACCACCTACGCCATCGAGGCAGGTGTCTTGGAGCGAGCATGACTACAAACACCTTTGTTGCAGGACACGGCTTTCTCTACAGTATGGATCCAAGGGCCAAGATCATGGCAATGCTGCTCATCTGCATCTGGCTCTTCCTTCCTGTGACCCTGGAAGGCCTGTATCTGACTGTCCTCCTCTTGATCCTGCTAGGAAGTGTGAACACCGGTCTGCGCCATACGGGAAGGACCTTCAAGTCCATCATGCCCATGCTCATCTTCATGGCCCTGTTCATGCCTTTCAATGTGCGAAGCGGCCAGAGCCTGATCACCATCGGATCCTTTACCCTCATCACAGAGGAAGGCGCCCTGCAAGCCGCAAGGCTGGGAGGACGTTTCATCGGCATCACGTATGCATGTACGCTGTTGTTTGCCACCACTGCCATGACCGATGTGATGCTCGCCTTGCGCTGGTATCGCTTGCCCTACAAGGCTTCTCTGGTGGTAACCCTGTCCTTTACCTATATTCCGTTCATAGCCGACAGTTTCACTCAGATTACCGAGAGCCATCGCCTGCGTGAAGGGGGTGCCTTGGAGAAGAAACGTTCTGTCTTCAAACGGCTGAAAGATTTGCTGCCCACCCTTACCAGTGCATTGGTCGTTGCCCTGCGATCGATCCCGTTTCTTGCCATGAGCCTGGAGCAGCGGGGTTTTGGCAGAAGTGAGAGGCGATCCAGCTATCACAGCTTGGATTCGTACCGGCATGGCTTTACCGATTTTGTCATTTCTTTTAGTATACCTGTAGTCTTGTGGTTCATGTTCAGAACTTGATAGGAGAAATTCCCCCATGGAAAAAAATCGAAATGCTCTGAAGATCGCCGTTGTGGCGGTCCTTACAGCTGTAGTCGTCGTATTCACTATGATAGTCCGCATTCCCACTGCAAAGGGCTATATCAACCTCTGTGATGTTGCGATATGTTTTATCGCCTTCACGTTCGGGCCATGGTCTGCCTTCATAGCAGCTGGTCTCGGGACAGCTCTGGCTGACCTGTTCAGCGGATATGCCCAGTGGGCACCCATCTCGTTTGTCGTGCATGGGCTTGAAGGCTTGCTGGTTGCCCTTATCGTACGGCGAAAGGATTCAGCGACAGTTCCTTTTGTCACCAAGATACTTGCAGGTGTAGTCTGCATGGCCACCGTCTCCTTAGGATATTTTGTGCTTTCTGCCATTTTCATCAGCGGGGTATCGGTAGCGGCTGCAGAGATTCCTTGGAATCTTGTGCAAAGCGGCGTTGGTGTTGTCCTTGGCCTTGCCTTGGCTGCGGCTGTCAAGCGTGCCTATCCACCAGTGAGTTCCCTTGCTTGGTAGAAACAGAAAACAATTTTCTGTATACTTTCACCTAACCAGAACCCATAGGAGCATTTCATGCAACAGTTCTCCCACGACACCATCGTAGTACTCGATTTTGGTGCCCAATACAGTCAGCTTATAGCAAGAAGAGTGCGTGAAATGCACGTCTACTCCCAGATAGTCCCCTATACGATCAAAGCTGAAGAGCTTAGGAAGATGCAGCCCAAGGGCATCATCTTCTCGGGAGGCCCTTCCAGTGTCAGTGGAGCTGGCTCTCCCAGACCTGATGAGGCCATCTACTCGTTGGGTATCCCTATCCTAGGCATATGTTATGGCCTGCAGGTCATGAGTGTCCAAAATGGCGGTAGTGTCCAGCGTCCTGACAAGCGCGAGTATGGCATTGCAGAGCTCCAAATCATGGACAGCAGTTCCGCTTTGTTGCAAGGTCTCTCTTCACAGTCCAAGCTTTGGATGAGCCATGGTGACTCCGTGTCTACCCTTGCCAAAGGCTTCAGACAGACAGGCAGGACAAAAAACTGTGAGTTTACAGTCCTGGAGAATGATGAGAGGCATTTCTATGGGGTGCAGTTCCATCCTGAAGTGGTACATACCTCTGAAGGGACCCTTTTGCTTTCCAACTTTGTTCTGAAGATTTGTAAGGCTTCTCCGGATTGGGATATGGGATCCTTTGTCTCAACTGCCATCGAGGAGATTCGCAAGAAGGTCGGAGACAAGCAGGTGTTGTGCGGTCTCTCTGGTGGGGTGGACTCAGCTGTCGCTGCCGTCCTTATCCACCAGGCTATCGGAGACCAGTTGGTCTGTGTCTTCGTCAACAACGGCATGCTACGTAAGGGTGAGGCGGAAAGGGTGCAGAAGGTCTTCCGTGATTCCTACAAGATACGGTTGCAGTATGCTGATGCCCAGGATGCATTCCTTGATGCACTGCAAGGGATAACAGAGCCAGAAGCCAAGCGCAAGGTCATCGGCAAGGTGTTCATCGACACCTTCTACGATGCAGCGCGCAGTGTAGGGGAAATCTCCTTCCTGGCACAAGGCACCCTCTATCCGGATGTCATTGAGAGTAAGAGCCCTTCAGGCGGGCCTTCTGCAACCATAAAGAGCCACCACAATGTGGGTGGCCTTCCTGAAGACCTCAAGTGGGATCTGCTTGAGCCCTTGCGTGAACTCTTCAAGGACGAGGTTCGCGAGCTTGGGCGTGAACTAGGCTTGCCGGAGGATATGGTGAACCGTCATCCCTTCCCAGGTCCTGGCCTCGGTGTCCGTTGTGTGGGAGAAGTCACCAAGACCCGTCTGGATACCTTGCGCGATGTCGATGCGATCTTCATCGAGGAAATTCGCTCAGCTGGTCTCTACAATGAGATATGGCAGGCTCTGGCTTGTCTGCTTCCTGTAAAGAGCGTCGGGGTGCAAGGGGACGAGAGGACGTATGAGGAGGTCTGCTCCCTGCGAGCTGTAACCAGTGAGGATGCGATGACTGCCGACTGGTACCGTTTCCCCCCTGAGGTACTCGAGAGGGCGGCGAACAGGATCTGCAATGAGGTAAGCGGGGTCAACCGGGTACTCTATGACATTACCAGCAAGCCTCCTGGAACCATTGAGTGGGAGTAAGCGTCTAAGCCTACCGATCTGGATTGGCTATGGGTCAGGAAGAGACGATGCAAGCTGGTAGGATAGGACACGAACAAGAATAAGAATATGAATACCATACCCCCCCTGGAATCCGTGTACAACAGATTTCGGGGGGGGTATTTGTTGCAGTTGAGATAAAGCACAGTCATTGCCGTATGATATGGTTGTCGTAATCGAACCCTATGAGTTACACTTTTTACACAGGATAAGGGAGAAGCTTTTGCCATATCGATTCAATGGCCATCAGGATGGGAGACGAATGTACCTGTAAGGGACGGTTGTATGATGAATAGAAATACCAAGCTGCATAAAAATGAATGAACAGGATGGATGATGTTTCTCAAGGATGTCCTCATATGTTCCCTAGGGGCTTACGGGGGTCCTGAAGCTCACTATGGTGTGTTTATGGATCAAATGGTGGTAAAGAAAAAATATGTGACTGAAGAGGAAATTGCAGAGCTTATTGCCCTGACATCCATTTTGCCAGGACCCAGCAGTACGCAAACAATTGTGTCCATCGGACATAAGGTCGGGGTGCCCTTTTTAGCATTTCTAACCTTATTGGTATGGGCTGTACCTGTGCTTGTTGTGATGACGTTACTTTCCTTTGTAATTGGGTATTTGGATACGATGAATATTCGCCAAGATGGTCTTCGGTATATTGGGCCAATGGCCGTAGGATTTATCATTGTGGCGGCTTTTCGAATAGGGAAAAAAGTTGTTACTAGCAAAATGGCGTTAATGCTGTTGCTGTTTGGTGGCATACCAACATATTTCATCCGCCAGCCATGGATTTACCCTGTGGTGCTGGTGCTTGGTGGCCTGGTAAGCATCAGGACTTCACAGGAGGAAGATCTCTGGAACCGTGTAAGCATACGCCCAAATTGGTCCTATATGATCATCTTTGCAGTTTTTGCCTTAGGAAGCCTCTTTCTTAGTCTTGTAAGTAGCAATACAATCGTTCACTTGTTTGAAAATTTCTATCGGTATGGATATCTGGTTATTGGAGGTGGCCAGGTAGTAGTACCGCTTATGTTTAGTGAATTGGTGGAAGTGAATCAGTATATGACTGACCAAGAATTTCTAACTGGATTTGGCTTGGTCCAAGGGCTCCCGGGACCTATGTTTAGCTTTAGTGCGTATGCCGGAGGAATGGCAGCCCGTGAAGGAGGTGTCCTATCTCAGGTGCTCGGTGCTGTGGCTAGTGGGATTGGGATTTTTTTGCCTGGTCTCCTCCTGATCTTTTTTGTATATCCCATATGGGAACGAATAAAGGAAATACAGGGAATTAAGGTTTCGTTGCAAGGTATAACTGCAGTTGCCGGAGGCCTCATTGCTGTTGCTGCAGTCATTTTGATGGAGAAGAATGGATTCGCTGTAGATACCATGCTCATCACATCTTTTACAGTCATGATTTTGCTGACAAAAAAAATACCAGCACCATTGATCGTGCTCACTACATTGCTTATCGGATATATAGTATGACTACAACAACAGAATATTCTTACGCATTGTCCTATACGTCTTATCCTCTACGATACAAAAAGGATTTTCGTTATTGTTTACACTTTTACGAGGGGAAAGGGTGTAGCACGTACTAGGAAGTGGGGCTCAGATCCATCACAACAAGGGTAGTCGTCAGCAAAGATATGTATATCCCATGCAATCTGTTATGGAAGGGGTATATGCAAAAGTCGCAGTATCTCTTTCTCTGATTCGAGAACCCGTGCAGCTATGCAGTCTATGAACGGTTGGTCATTCGAATGAGCCTGCTCGAGGAGGATGAGGTATTCCTGCCGTAGTATAGGTGGGATTATGGTGGGCATGTAGCCATCCTGTAGGAGCGCTGTATTCATAAGTAAGTGAGAGATTCTCCCATTTCTGTCGATGAATGGATGGATGAACACAAAGCGTTTGTGAAAAAGGGCTGCAAACTCCACAGGATGATAGTTCTTGCGTTCAGAAGCTACCCAATGGAACAGGGTTTTCATCTCCGTTTCAATATCTTATGCTTTGCAAACGGGATATTTCGATCCAGTGATAAGTACAGGATCTGAACGATACGTGCCGGCAAATGGGAGATTGATATCCTTTAGGAACAGACGATGCTTGGTAAGGGCATCATCTGCAGATATTTTGTGATCGCCAAGAAGGGTGAACATGAAGTCATAGGCTTTAGCGTGACCAATGGCTTCGAATGTATCTCTGAGAGGCTTTCCCCCTACAGTCAGCCCATCTTCCAATAGCACTTTTGTTTCACTTTCTGTGAGGGTATTCCCTTCCAGGGCATTGCTGGACCAGGTAAGGCCGATACGGTAATAGCTTTTCAACTCGTTCAACAGATGGCCCTCAAAGGGGCGAAGTTCATCAATTGCTTTTTTTAGCGATCAATTTTCTCAAGTAGTTTCATTCAGAAATACTCCCCCCTAACCAATGGTAGATGCTCATCATCATCTTTTGGTGGTCAAAACAGCTTTGGTTCTCTCTCTGTCTCTCGTGCACAAGTGGGTGGTCAACGAGTTACTTGCAGGTAGCAATCATCCACATAAGGAAAACTATTGCTCAAACATCTGTATTGTTAGTGATATGTTTTGTAGTCACCTGTAGTATACATGCATGCATTCATAATAGCCATGCTACAAATGTACATGATCATGTACCCAGCAAATGCTTTGCTTATACTCTTTTCTGTTTCAAAGTTTCAGAATCTGAAGGGTGATTGTAAGCTCATGGTAGTGCAGCATAGAGTGGCTTTATCCGCTTCCTGTACACCCGTACAAAGAAGAGGAGCGAAAGTGCCAATGCAGAGCTTTCTGCTATGATGAAGGCATACCAGACGGCATCGAGTCCAAAAAAATGTCCTAGGAGATATGCTACAGGAACCAGGAATATGAGCTGTCGGGTGATGGATATCAGCATGCTGATGTAGCCATCCCCTACAGCTTGGAAGAGGGCTCCCAGGGTGATGCAGATACCAGCGCTGATGTAGCAGAGGCTTATCCTTGGCAGTGCAATCTTTCCGATGGCCATCATCTCATCTGATGCATTGAACAGGGAGAGGAGGGCACCGGGGAAGAGCATGAAGGCGGCAAATCCTGCTGTCATGATGAACAGGGCCACTATCAGTCCCACCCTGATGGTTGCCATCATCCTCTTGGGATTCTTCGCTCCGTAGTTGTACCCCAGTACTGGGATCATACCACTGTTCAGACCGAAGATGGGCATGAAGACAAAGGACTGCAACCTGAAGTATACCCCGAAAACCGATACTGCAGCAGTTCCGAATGAAATGAGCAGTTTGTTGAGGCTTGTTGTCATGACAGTGCCAATGGCCTGCATGATGATCGAAGGCAGACCGACGGCATAGATATCAATGACCGTGCGTCTTTCAAGCTTGAAGTACCTTGCCCTGATCTTCACTTCCTTGTTCTTGCGAACGAAGCATATGGCAAGCAGTGCGGCCACATGCTGGCCAATGACGGTGGCTATGGCAGCTCCCAACACGCCCATGGATGGTAGGCCAAAGAGACCGAAGATGAGTATTGGGTCGAGTATGATGTTTACGATGGCTCCTGTGCTCTGGATGATCATCGGACGCACAGTGTCCCCTGTGGCCTGCAGGATGCGCTCGCACGTGATATCGACAAAGATGGCAAACGAGAAGAAGAAGCAGATGGTCACATACTGTGTCCCCATCTGTAGGAGGGTGGGGTCATCAGTGAAAAATCCAAAGAAGGTCTTGGAGAAGAAGAGCCCTATGATAGCGAAGAGAATCCAGCTGAAGAAGGAGAGGGTAAGTCCGTTGTTGGCTGCCTTCTCAGCGCCCACATAGTCCTTTGCTCCCAGTTTCCTTGCAAGCAGGGAGTTTACACCCAAGGATGTCCCGACTGCTACCGCAATAAGCAGGTTCTGCATGGGGAATGCCAGAGAGACGGCAGTAAGGGCGGATTCGCTGTACTGAGCCAGGAATATGCTATCCACCACATTGTAGAGGGCTTGGACCATCATGCTGATCATGATGGGAAAGGACATGGATAGTACTAATGTTGGTATAGGCTTGATGCCCATCTTGTTCTCTTGAATCAGGTGCACAAATTTTCCTTATGCCGAAGAGTTTCGGATAGGTAGTAGTACCATAGGAGCCCTCTAATGTAAAGGTGGTTCGCCATCAGGCAAATGGGGGGAAACTTGTTTTATGCTATCATCTTAGGGTGTCGAGGATCTATTCCTTGCCTGTCAAATACTCTTCCTGGTAGGCCCATATTGATCCTCATCACTCCAAAAAAGAGAAGGGACACTTTCCAGTGAGTCTGCATCACAAGTGAGAAGAGAAGTCCTTCTGATCGAAGATACCCATTTTCAAAGCAGATAATCGCCTTCCTTGATCCAACCTTTTTTTCTCATGCCATGGGAAATGAGAAGTGAGATGATAGCGGGTAGCAGAAAATGCAGCAGAGCTATTTTCCACCACGATTCAATGCCCATGACTGCAATGGTGTTAATTTGTCCGACGAGGCCGCTTGTACCCATCCCAGATCCCGCAGCGTTGTTTTCCATGAGGAAGAGGGTGGTGGCAAAGGGGCCGAGAATTCCAGCGGTGAGTGTCGGGGGAACCCAGATACGCCAGTTCTTCACAATGTTTGGCATCTGGATCATGGAAGTGCCCAACCCTTGGCTGATAAGGCCACCGATCCTATTCTCCTTGTAGCCAGAGCAGGCAAAGCCTATCATCTGGGCACAACAGCCAACTGTCGCAGCACCCGCTGCAAGTCCGCTGATGCCAAGTGAGATACAGACTGCAGCACTGCTTATGGGTAGGGTGAGTACCATCCCTACAACAACTGCAACCAATATTCCCATAGGGATGGGGTAGAGCATAGTCAGATGATTGATAAGCGTTCCGATGGCATTCATGAATGCTGCAACCACAGGCGATAGGAAGATTCCCGTGATCGACCCTGCTGCAATGACAAAGAGGGGGATGAGGAGGATATCGACTTTTGTCTTTCCCGCTATCCTTTTCCCGACTTCGGCGCCGATTAGGGAGGCCAGAAGGGCCCCGACCGGTTCCCCTATGATGACTTTGGAAAGAAGGGAAGCATCAAAGACGAATGTCCCGGCCCCCACTGCTCCAACTACCGCTGAGGCAAAGACCGCAAGGGGCGGTGACCCCACAGCCAGGGCAACGCCCACGCCAATGGCAGGGCCCATCATATATTGGGCGATCTGTCCTATCTGCATAAGTACTGACGAATCCAGATAGAGTCCTGCCTGCCTGATGATCAGTCCTATTATCAGGCTCGCAAAGAGACCTTGGGCCATGCCATTCAAGACTTTGACAATATACGTAGTCACATTGTTTGTCGGTTGTTCCATCGCTGCATCCTTATCTCGCATCTGTGGGATAGTAGGATGACTTCAACGACCTCAACCTGCAAAAAGTCAAATTAAGGAAGGCCTCCATGGTTAGGAGTACGATACAGAAAATCGGATATTTTGTACAGATACCATTTTTTGATTGGAGAAGCACATCCAAAGGCCTCTTGAACCATACAGATCCATTCTCTTGCACAAGTGATGAGCGTTCAATACAATAGGAAAACAGTAAAGTATAAATGCCGGGAGGTATCCCTCATGATAGTGTGCAAATTTGGTGGAAGCTCTGTAGCCGAAGCCCAACAGATACGGAAGGTCAAGCAGATCGTCGATGCTGATCCAAGGAGACAGATTGTTATTGTTTCTGCTCCAGGCAAGCGTTCCAAGGATGACGAGAAGGTCACCGACATGCTGTATGCATGTAACGCCATGGTGCAGCAAGGGCTTTCCTGTAAGGACCAATTCAAGAAAATTGCCCAACGGTATACATCCATCCTTGCAGAACTGGGTATGGATACAAAACCATTCCTTCCCATTTTGGAGGAAGTTCGTCAGATGATTGACGCCGGGCATGGTGCTGAGTATGCGGCCAGCAGAGGCGAGTACCTTGCCGCCAAGATGGTTGCATCCTTTTTCGGATGGGAATTTCTGGATACCGATCCCCTTATCGTCATCAATCATGACGGGACGGTGAACCCCCAGACATGGAATAATCTTAAAACAGCGATCAAACCCAAGATGAAATATATAGTTCCTGGTTTTTATGGATGTGACACCGAGGGGAAGGTCAAGACCTTCAGCCGTGGCGGTTCAGACATCACTGGGGCCATCCTTGCCAGTGCAGCCAATGCAGAGACCTATGAGAACTGGACCGATGTTTCAGGGGTGTTCTCTGTTGACCCGAGGCTTATCACCGATGCAAAGGTCATCAATGAGATGACCTATCGTGAAGTTAGGGAACTTGCAGGGGTAGGTGCTGGTGTATTCCACGAGGAAGCCATCGCCCCCATCTTGGCATCGAACATTCCCATCAATGTAAAAAATACCAATGCCCCCCTTGATGCGGGGACAATGATCCTTCCCATGCGTGAGGTCGGAGACCATCCTCTGGTCGGCATCTCTGCCAAAGGGGGCTTTAGCCGTCTCTCCTTGCGAAAACTCATGCTGTTCAAACGAACCGGCATTCGGCATGCCCTTTTGACCATGTTGCATATCTTTGGCGTACGGCCCACCTTCTCCTTGTTCGGGATAGACAGTATGGTCTGGTTCTTTGCTAGTGCACAGGCAAGTGAGAGTGTGCTCAATGCAATGTGCAGCAGATTGAAAAGTGAATTTGATTTGGAAGAGGTTGGTGTTGACCATGGGCATGCCGTTGTAGGCATAGTGGGCTCTGGAGTCATGCAAGACAGCACTGTCATTGCAAAAAGTACCACCGCCCTGGCTCAGGATAAGATTGAACTGAATTTCTTCAACTATGGATCTTCCGACACTTCCATCCTTCTCGGGGTGAATAACGATCAGGCTCAAGATGCTGTGAAGTGTCTCTATAAGGCACTCTTTTAGGAACAGAAATACGTGCAAGAGACAAGAGCAAGATATAAGCTGTATGAAATCATTCCGAAATAGGAATGTTTTCATACAGTGCAACCAATAACCTATTGTCATCTTGTTTGTTTCGCAATAATGCCGTATTGTCCAGACGAGGGTGTGATACAATAACCTTCTAAAATATATATCATAACAATTTGAGGATAGCATTGTGTTTTCACAAGAATCAATTTTGTTGGCCTTGCTGATTTTTGTAGCAAGGGTGTTTGATGTCTCTTTGGGGACCTTTCGCCATGCTATGATCATCCGATCCAAACGAGGCATTGCTTTTTCCATCGCCTTTGTCGAGTCATTGATATGGGTGTTTGCAGTTTCCAAGGTCATTACCAATCTTACCGATCCCATCACTGCCGTCGCCTTTGCTTTGGGATTCGCTTCAGGTACCTTCGTAGGGATAACTATGGAGAGCTTCCTGAAGATAGGGGATCAGGTTGTGAAAGTTTTCAGTGTGAAGGGTAGGGAAGTCGCTAGTAAACTCAGAACAGAGGGGTTTCGGGTAACTGAATTTTCCGGACAGGGACGTGATGGTGAGGTTATCCTTCTTTTTGTGCAGGTGAGACGCAGGGAATCCAAGAAAATACTCAAGTTTGCACGAGCAATTGATAAGCAGTGCTTTCTTGTGGTTGAGGACATCAAGTTCGTCGATAGTGCCATAGTATAGGCCTTGTGTCTTCCGAGATGCCCTTGTTTGGCATAGTGAAGATAGATGCATGAAAGTTCATATGAGTGAGGCAAAGATTAGGGGAAAAAAAGAACCGGTCCAGCAATGGACCGGTTCTTGATAGTCAATAAAACTTATTTTCCAGCCTTGATGACCTGTTCGGTATCAATGTCGAAGAATTTTACTTTTGCCATATCAGGTATCAAGTAGATCTTGCTGTCAACCTTGGGGATCACAGTAGGATCAATCTTTCCGATGACCTGGCTCTTGGAGGTTGCAATATAGACGTGGGTCTCAGATCCAAGGGGCTCTACAACACTTACACGACCATTGATGGTCTCTCCATCCTTCTCTGCATGGCTGAACTTGACATCTTCTGGGCGGATACCAAAGGTAACGCTCTTCCCTACATATGGGGTGAGCATTTTCTTCTGCTCTGCATTCAGCTTCAAGCGGAAGGTTCCTTCGTTAGCATAGAGATCAGAACCATCGGCTTCGATAGCTGTCTCGAGGAAGTTCATTGGTGGTGAACCGATGAATCCGGCAACAAACTTGTTCTGGGGATCGTTGTACAGTGCGAGAGGTCCGCCGATCTGCTGGATGATACCAAATTTCATGACAACAATGACGTCAGCCATGGTAAGGGCTTCAACTTGGTCATGGGTTACATAGATCATCGTTGCTTTCAGGCGATTGTGCAGTGAGGAAATCTCAGCACGCATCTGAACACGAAGCTTTGCGTCAAGGTTTGAAAGAGGTTCGTCAAAGAGGAATACCTTTGGCTTACGAACAATGGCGCGACCTACAGCAACACGCTGTCTCTGTCCACCGGAAAGTGCCTTGGGCTTTCTTTCAAGGAGCTCTTCAATTTCGAGAATCTTCGCAGCTTCACGTACGCGCTGGTCAATCTCTTCCTTGGGGAACTTGCGGATTTTAAGACCGAATGCCATGTTATCATACACGGTCATGTGGGGATACAGGGCATAGTTCTGGAATACCATTGCAATGTCCCTGTCTTTGGGGGGAACGTCGTTGACAAGATTGTTGTCAATGTAGAGTTCACCGCTGGTGATGTCTTCAAGACCAGCAATCATGCGAAGTGTTGTGGACTTACCACAACCCGAAGGTCCGACCAAGACTACAAAGTCCCGATCCTTGATGTCGATATTAACATTATCGACAGCCTTGACGTTTCCGTCATACACCTTACAGATGTTTTTCAGTTGTACAGTGGCCATAGAGCCTCCAATTTATTTTATCTAAGAGTACTGTACCCCAGCGAGGGATGGATGTCAAATATTTTTTCTGATTGAAATATTTCAAATTAAGCAAACCTATACCATACAAACAAAAAAAACATACAAATTTTTTTAATCCTGACCACCTCTTCCCAGTCTATGATACCAAACAGTAATTGTTCTTTTTCCATTTCAAATATGTAGATAAGCAATGGTCCTAAACCAGATTTTGATCGCCTTCCTCAATTTGATATTTACACGTTGCCCTTTCTTTGGTACTATCCACTTGATGCGCTAGTAGCACAACGGTTAGTGCTCGTGCTTCCCAAGCATGAGACGAGGGTTCGATTCCCTTCTAGCGCTCAAAAGGCCCACGATCTTAGGATTGTGGGCCTAATTCATCTGTATGCAGAGTATATGAAAAGCTAGTATGTACGCTCTTGAACATACAGGTTGAACTATAGTAAGAGGGGGTCAGATGCCGTTGCACCTGACCCCCCAGTAATTCAACATCAAATTGCTTTGCTTACTTGAAGCAGACAATAGCCTTGGGCTCCAGGACACGGAAGGTAAAGGACTCTGTAGCAAAGAGTGTCAGTTCCTTAGTGTCATGGGACTCGTAGCCAAGAGCAAAGTCCTGGCCGATGGTCAGTTCCAGGTCATCACTGTCGTATGGTACAAGGATGGCACCTTCGACTGAGCTGGCAAATATCACTTTGCTCCCAAGCATCCTTTCGACTCGTTCAATCAGTGGCATGCCCTGAGCTTCCTTATGTAGTGCAATCCAGCCGGCAGATCCTACAACTAAGGAGTAGGGACCGTTGATATGGCTTCTTTCCAACTCCATGACACCCTTGGTCAGGGCGGTAAGTATGTCAGTGCCATTTTCGCCAAAGGGCAATACCTTATGGGCAGAAGCCTCTTTCAGACCCTTGATTCCACCAGCCTTGTAGCTGTTGTAGATTGCATTCTCTTCAAAGAGAGCAAGCTTCTCCACAGCCTCATCCAGGCTGTCAAAGTCGATGTCCTTTGCCCCCCTGGCCAGGTTGTCCACCTCCCAACGGTTGAGGGTGAAGCGAACGCGTGCCTCGGTGAGGGGTTTCAAGGTGTATATCCCAGCTTTTACATCACCATCGTCACAAAGGGTAAGTCTTCCTTCATTGACTGCAGTAAAATCAAGGCCTTTGGGCCCTTGTACATTCACAACTTTGCGTGCGGTAAGGCGTGAAAGCAAAACTTCCTTTGCCCTTTTTTCAATTTCACTCCAGCCATCAGCTGTAAGTGGTGCCAAATCCCTTTTAAACATATCCATAAAGAAATCCTCCTTGGTTATGTGTCGTAAATTATGCTAATTCTTCAAATTACCAATGGTCATGCCGGATTTTGAGCCAGCAGGTTCTGCTGCCCCTTCCGTTCCAGTTGCCTGCTCTTCTACTTCAAGCAAGGAACCTTCTGTAAATAGGTAGGTTTTCATATCTTCGTCAAAGCCTGCCATATTTCTTCTCAGCCATTCAAAGGTCATGACCGCATGCTCAATCTCCTCGTCACGGTTATGTGCCATAACTTCTTTAAGCTCTTGGTCAGTGGTTGTATTGACACGCTGGTTATACCAGTCGATCGCTTCCAACTCCTCTCGCAAGCTGGTAATCGCTCTTGAGATATTGCGAGTCTTTTCGTCGATTGCTTCATAAGGTTCAGTGTAAGCCATAAAATCCTCCTAATGGGTATTTACTAGTCTTACATACAATAGTACTAAAACTTTGCCGAGAAAGAAAGGGTGGATGTGTGTTACAGGCAAGACGAGAGCCTTTTGGAAATCAATCATATTCGGAGCAGAACCCATTCGATTCTATGAAAAAAGATGGGTGACCATGTGTATAGTATGTTAGTATTGGTAAAGGGAATTGAAGAGAGAGACCTTGCGTAGGGGATGACCACTGATTTTTGTTAAGATGACCCCCCTTCCCAGATAGGCTGGAACGCGGTTTGGTAGGGGATGACCACTGATTTTTGTTAAGATGACCCCATGAGCGACAGGCACATGACAAAGCTCAGGTAGGGGATGACCACTGATTTTTGTTAAGATGACCCCGCTCAGAAAGAAAGGAGACAAATGATGTTGTAGGGGATGACCACTGATTTTTGTTAAGATGACCCCCTGATAGCGGATGGATGCAAAGGCCAGGTGTAGGGGATGACCACTGATTTTTGTTAAGATGACCCATGTATGATGGGATTGACCTATCAGCATTTGTAGGGGATGACCACTGATTTTTGTTAAGATGACCCGCGATTGCTGTGGACTTATCTAGTGTCTTGGTAGGGGATGACCACTGATTTTTGTTAAGATGACCCCTCAGTTTGCCTCTTTTATATACGATGTGCGTAGGGGATGACCACTGATTTTTGTTAAGATGACCCAAAACTCTTTGTTTTCTACATATTGATAGCGTAGGGGATGACCACTGATTTTTGTTAAGATGACCCACTCCTCGGCCTTGGGAGGCTGGATGTCGGGTAGGGGATGACCACTGATTTTTGTTAAGATGACCCCCGTCTCTTGCTCATATTTCAGCATCAGTTGTAGGGGATGACCACTGATTTTTGTTAAGATGACCCTAGTGATATCTTTGAGTTTGTTGGATACACGTAGGGGATGACCACTGATTTTTGTTAAGATGACCCCAACCTTCGCGCGTTCTGCATTAGTCTTGAGTAGGGGATGACCACTGATTTTTGTTAAGATGACCCACGAGAATTTGGAAACTGTAACGTCGCCTAGTAGGGGATGACCACTGATTTTTGTTAAGATGACCCCTAAAAAACTCCATGCTTCAACAAGAATTTGTAGGGGATGACCACTGATTTTTGTTAAGATGACCCACAAGCGAGTTTCAACGGTGATTGGTAGTGGTAGGGGATGACCACTGATTTTTGTTAAGATGACCCTTTCCGGTCCATAATCCGTTGCTGGATATTGTAGGGGATGACCACTGATTTTTGTTAAGATGACCCATTGTGCCAATAAAAACCAATGGAAAAAGAAATTAGTACTACATTCTCTAAGAAAAAATGCTTGGATTTGAGTTTTGTTTGCCTCCATAAGCAGATTTTATTTGACTTATGTACATGAGGAGGCTAAGCTTCAATCATCTTAACAAGAATCAGCGGTTATCTCTTATAAGACGTTAGTCGCAAAATGCCTCCTTTTTAGGGGGCTCTTTTTTATTCAAACAGCAAACCTTGTTCTGGGCAATCAATATCTACCACCTGACCACCATAGTAATTTATTGCCATACCGAATTGCCGATCAGTTATGAACAAGATTGAAACCTGCCCATTGGGTGGCACAATTTGCTCTATCTTCTTTGCAACAGTATCGGCTATCTGTTTCGAAGGGACATAATAGTTGTAGATCGATAGTTGAAATCTTGAAAACCCCAATTCGAGCAAATCGTTGCGGAATCTATTTGCTCGCTTAACATCGGCTTTGGTCAATGTTGAAATATCGAAACAAACTTGTACCCACATGGCATTATATGGCCCAAGCATAGGAATGCTCCGGAAACTGGATTGCATCACATTCCTTGGAGAGGAATGCGATATAGCTTTGTACATACAGACGCAATGCATAGGTGAATTCACACTTATCATCTTTAAATTCTACAGCTACACGAGTCATCCTAATGAGGTCCTTTTTTATGGTTGGGGATAATCCATCTTGTATCCCTTTGGTAGCAGCTATACGATACACAAGTGAATCTACCATTGGTCTTAATGGCTCCATCAGATCATCAACCAAGCAGAAGGGGTTTACCCTATTGGAATGAAATATTCCAATAGAAGGCAGAAGCCCACATTCAACCACTGCGCGGGCTACTGCTGATCGTAGAATGCTATAGCCATAATTAAGCAATCCATTGATCTCATCCTCATCATTAGAACGTATAAATTCTTTTCCATACAACGCTTTGAAGTATACCCTTGCCCCCTGAGCTTCCTTGTTTGAAGTATCGCCGGAATTGACTTGATCGGATAGTACTTTCAATTGTAAGGATTCCTTATGACATCCAGCTACTGACAAGAATTGGCTTTGGCAGCTTAGCTTTTTGCTTATTATTTGCTTCCAGGCCTGTTTTTTCTTTGGGAGGGTTGCTAGTAATTGTATGTCAATCCTTCTTGACGCCTCACTGTGTTGCAACATCGGTAAGAGCATTCCCATAGGGACATGTTGTTCATTACAAAATGTCACAGGGATTTTGTTTGTCAGACATTGCTTGAAAAAATCATCAGAGTATCGAAAGCCATTACCATGACACACAATCGAGTGGATATCATGGAATGGGATTGTCGTAACTTGTCCTTCCTTTTCTACCAATAGGCTTTTGTGTTTCATGTGGAGGAAGTATCCACTTCCTCCTAAATCAATGACTCGCCACATCGCTACTCCTCCTTTGGGATATCGAGTAAAGGCCTTGAAACATAGGCAACAAGGCCTGCAGGAGATAGAACTACTTTTCTTGCATTTAGTTTTATTAGTGAACCAAGTGAAAAACTAGCGTCCTTATCAGCTCTAGACTTACAAATGTTCGAAAAAAAGGCTTGAATCCCAGACACTGTTTCAGTAAAGGTGACTACAGAAACAAAAGTTCTGTTTGATAGTGCATTTGGGGTCCTTACACTGGCAACCTTATCTGATCCTGAGCTTTTTTCTGTTAGTTCGACTGGGCTGGTTCCTTCTATTTCCAAAACATCACCTTGGTAAATTCTCTCATAGAGAGAAAAACCCGCCTGCTTGTATTTTGGTATGAAGTTTTTGTTCATCGCTTGTATGTTTCTGATTATTTCTCCACGTAGTACTCCTTCTTTATTGTGATACAGATCCAAGCACAAGTTGCTTCCTGTATCATAGGCAAAGCCCTTGGTTTGTTTGGTAGGCTCCTTTGCCACGAATGTTTTTTGCCGAGTGTTGTTGGAGAGGAGGTAATACGTCCCCCCACACAGCTCTAACGCTTTTTTGCTTATGTTTCTGGCAGAGAGCTCTAGTGGCTTTTTCCCTTCTTCCTTGTTTTTTTCATTGTTAGCCTCTAGGATTTGCTGGGCTTTCTGGAGTGATTCTTGATATCGAGTAATTGTTTTTTGGTTATGATCTTGAATGCCTTCAATTTTAGTTTTGAGTTCATCTGAATACCATTTCGGATGATTAGCGGAAAATCTTCCATGAATGGCTTTTACAACTTCCTCCAGTGATCCCTCTTTAACTGAAATAGTTGACACACTTTTCTTCACAACAAAAATGAGTTCCTCTCCATGCTCATTTGCTCCCAAGATGGAGTAGATGGTATCCTTGAGAAGAGGTCCATTCACTGCAGTATCAATTTTCAAGCTTATGAACCCATTGAGCTCCAAGAAGGCCTTGATCTTTTTGCTAAACACATCTTTTTGGTTGTTAGCAGTCTCTATGGTTGTTTCTGGAAATCCAGGGACCGGAAGGGCCCTTTCAATCTCTTCAGCAGGAATTCCTTTTGATGATAGGTCGTTGATTTTCTTGATCAGAGACCTTGAACAATATCCTGCAACCAGAGCATCTAAAGCGTGATGGCGATTGTCGGTGCGATCTTTTCTACCCAGTTCATTTTCATCCTTATTTTTTAGGATATGAAGGGCCCCAAGTTCAGAGCTAATCTTCTGCAGATCCCAAGATTTTCTCAATATACTTGTCTCCCTTCCATTTAAGGAACGAACTGAATTGAGGTCGTTTGTAGGGAACAGGCATCGCAGATACTCTACTACCGCTTTAGCAATATAGCTGTTGTCTGTTTTGAAACGGGAGACAAAGCCTCTTGATTCCAAATACTTCTGGTACTCCTCTTCATCCTTCTCGAACTTCTTTCGTTTTGCATACATATCAGGGTTTGTTGCCATGTAGTGCATGATCTGTGACCAGTTATCTCTGCTGCTGAACGCAGCAAAGGGGGTTCTTTTTCCCTTTTCTTTATTACAACTTCCATGGGAGACAACTTTATTAGCCAAAGAATCATCAGCAGTTTCTCTTCTTGGGAATATGTGATCGATATCAGCTGTTCCCCCGGCAACTTCAGCAATACTAATCGTTTTCAAACAGTAGGGGCAGATGAATTTCTGTTCAGTCAGCAGTCTGAAATGTTGTATGTACCTTTTGCCAAGATTATTCGGTAAGCAATACTTGGCATACAGTCTTTCTGATTCTTTTTCACGTTTGTTCTGGTCCATACTAATCTTGTTCCGCATTTCTGAACCAATCTTCAGCTCTCTTCCTAACTCCACCACGAGTTCAGCTGGTTTATCTCCTAGGATATCTATAACCTCGTTCAACAGTTTGCGAAGTTCATTCAAGCTCTGATGGACAACTGGGTTGGCTATCCGCCCGTAGCACTCTTCTTCCCAATAGGTCTTGGGTTTGTGGAAACCAGCTAGGTCACGTTTTTCCTTGAAAGCAGAATGCCAATATTTTCCCATGATTGCTTGGGTTGACCCAGTAAGAATCTTTCCATAGTAGGGAAGTTTTTCTTGCACCTCCCATTGTCCCACTTCATCGAGCTCTCCAGCCTCAACCCCCTTTTCAATAGCTTCCGTATAGGATGCCCCATCTTCCAAATATTTGAGGATAAGCTTTGTCGCAGTCTTTCCAATGGGAGCATAATCACCAATGAGTTCAACTGTTTTTAATGCATCAGTTGCAACATCATTCGAAAGATGAAACGTATCGATCAAAAGGCACTTGAGCTTTTTGTCATCAGGGGTGTTTACCCATGCATATAGGAATTGATCTTGCTGATCTTCAGAAAAAGATTTCCAAAAAGGCCTTTCTTCAAGATCCTTGAACCTGAACCCTTTGATCTTCTGCTTCTTTGCATCACGTCCTTGCAAGGTCATGTCCCAGTTTTTATATTGTTCAAACATTCTCTTAACTGCAGTAGGTGTTAGGTCCTTTCCTTCTCTCAGGAATACAAAAAGATCCTTTCGCTCATCTTCAGTAAAGGGTGTTGGAATCATTTTTATGAAACCTTTGGCTTGTTGTTCTGGTATGATAACCCTTGCATTGTTGATGGCCTCCCAGATTCTTCTCTCTTCATTCAAGAAATGACACTTGGGAAGTTTCTTTTCATCGGGGTAGTACGGACAGTTCCCTGCCTCAGGCACGATCTTCTCGTTTTCATACAGGATGGCATCAAGGATTTTTTTTTGAAATTCAGTAGAAAGCGTTTCTGGATAGAAGGTGCTTTGGTTTTCTAAGAGTGTGGTGATTTCATTTTCGATGATATCCCTGGTTGGAACTGGAACTTTTGAAGCTTTCAATTTGTCAATATTCCGATAACCAATCAGCTTGTTTTCGTTGAATGCTGCCAAAACTTCGATAAAGGTACCAAGGCCTTTCTCTTTAGCTAACTTTTCCGTTTCTCTGATCTGTTCGTCAAGTTTTTCATCATCAGGACTTTTTTCGTCATCGAGGAATGTCCTGATGGAAGAAGCTCCCCGATGGTTGGCAATATGATAGAGTGAATATCCCAGTTCAGGTAGCGACAACTGTTCTGAGAGCCCTTTCAGCCTGAGTGTGTAGGGATCCTTCTTTCTTGTTTCATCATCGAAGCGTAGGGTTGCGGGGTCAGCAACAGCTTCTGAAGATAAGGGTAGCATGAGGTTCTGTGATGCCAAAAGTTTCCAAAGAAACCGTAATCTGTTTGATTTGTGCCGAATGGAATTTCTTTGGCCTCTTTTCCCTCTTCGCTCAGAGGCCCCTGTTGAGGGGGTGAAAATTCTGGATGTGGTGAAGATAGGGTCGGTAGATGTTAATCTCCCTCCTATTTCTTCAAGCGCTATTACGGCAAGCCCTATTGAGCCGACACCCATATCGAGACCTATGGTATAGGGTCTATTGTTTAGTCTGTTTCTGATTTGCTCAGCTTGTTGGTGATAGCGACTGCTTTTTTTCTTACTCATCGAGCTTACCTTCTTGTTAATCAATATTTATAAACCATGCTAATAGTGATAAGTATAGCCTATAATTTATATAAGGGAAGAAAATAACAATAAAATGTAAAATGTATAAGCCTAAGGATTTTTTTAGCCAATTGTGTACGTGTATATGTTACATGACATTTTACTATCCACCAACAAGTAGCATTTGTTGATCCCTATCAATGCATTTGTCATGTCAAAGTACCAGAATGAAATATTAGTATATCGAGTATTATTGCTTACTGACATGTTTACTTTGCTTTGAGCTTACTTTATACTATCCTAACTAGTACAAAATCCTTAATGATTTGTTGCATAGTTTGTATTATACTATCTGTGTGAATGCTCTCATCCTTGCACTATGGAGGTTCCCCATGGCTTTGAAGTTTAAGACGATACTTTCGCAATTGCAGATGAAGATTATCTCAGGCGAGTGGAGTGAAGGCTTCAAGATACCAACAGAAATGGACCTGTGTTCGCAGTATGGGGTTTCCCGCGTGACCGTCCGTAGGGCGCTTGAGGACCTTGTCGCACATGGGTACATCACGCGAACCAGGGGACGTGGTTCTTATGTGCTTTTCAATAGGGTTGTCGTTGACCTGGACTATTCCCAAGGCTCTGATAAGGCCATCAAGGGGCGATATAAGATTCTGCTCAAGGAAAAGCTCTTTGCGACAACTGCTGACAAACAACAGCTTGATGTCGATGATCACGCATCAAACAATCAGATTTGGCATGTGAAGAGCCTACACTTGATAGGTGACAAGCCCACTGTGCTCAGTGATTACTACATCGCAGCAAGATTTGCTGGTCCTCTTCTCCAGATGGAAGAGTACTGTGAGGAATCTGTCTTCGAGATTCTCAGCAATCACTATGGACAGAAATGTTCCTTTTCCAAGGCTAAGGTGGCTGCCATCACTCCCAATGAAGAGATTTGCAGTCACCTCCAGCTTGATCCACGTTCGGCTAACTTGTGGTGCAGAGGGATGTGTATCCTTGAGGACGGCACTGTTGTTGGGCGTTGCACTAAGATATTTGACGGCCTTGTCTATGAGTTTTCCATGGATACATCCCAGGTTCCTGTGAACGCTATGTAGTACCGCAAGGCTTTTCGAACAGCCAATACCCTCAGGACTCGGTCAATTGTATGATCATGAGGCCAATGTGCAAAATTGGCGGTATTTTTCATTGTGTTTTCTTGACAATCCATGTATAAATGTATAGGAAACAAACCTTTTCCCCCTATTCCCCTCATGGAGAGAACACGATGCAAAGAACTATCATTACCATGTTGCATAATGCGGCAGCAAAATATGGCGACCGGGCATATACAAATACCAGAATGGATGAGGGATGGGTCCCCAGCTCCTTTGCCCTGACAGATACCCTTTCCGACTTTGTCGCTGCACACCTGTTGTCTTCAGGCTTCAAAGCTGAACAGAGTGTAGGTATCCTCAGTGAAGGAAAAAGCTCCTGGGTTACCTGTGAACTGGGAGTCATCAAGGCAAGGGGCATCAGCGTCCCCCTTTCCATCAAGCTGACACCGGAAGAAATTGCTTTTAGGATCAACCATAGCGAAGCGTACGCAATTGCCGTAAGCAGCAATACCCTTGCCAATACAGTGAAGGCTCTTCCTTTTTTTGACCATAAGGTCCTATTTCTCTATCTGGATGAGATGGACGAAAGGTTGCAGAAACAGGCCGAGGAGGCTGGTTGGAAGGAAGGGGAGGATTTTGTCACGTGGGGAGGGATGCTAGGCTCAGGTGAAAAGGCCCTTAAGAAAGATCCTGATCTGGTCAGTAAGACTGAAAAGGAGATTGATGAGAACGACACCATCAACATCTGTTATACCAGTGGAACCACAGGCAATCCTAAGGGAATCATGCTTACGCACTTGAACTACTGGACCAACAGTCAGGATGCCATCGACCTGTTCAAATTGGCCGATGCCGAACTGGAGACCTTGGTTGTGCTTCCTGTTGACCACTCCTTTGCCCATACCGTAGGTATATACACAGCACTGCTCAGGGGCATCACCCTGCACTTTGTAGACTCCCGTGGAGCCAACGCCTCCATTATCCGAAACTTCCCCAAGAATCTGGTGGAGTTGAATCCTTCCTTTATCATGACAGTGCCCTCCATCACCGGAAACTTCATGAAGAAGATGACCCAGGGTATCCACCAGAAAGGCGCCTTTATCGAAGGCATCTTCAACCGTGGGCTAGAGGCAGGAATCCTTCGCAACGGCGATGGATTCCGCCGTCCCGGTACATGGGTGCAGATAAAGACCTGGCCTGCATATGCACTGGCCAACAAGCTGGTGTTTCCCAAGCTCCGAGCAATTTTTGGCAATAGGATGCTGTATTGCGTAGGTGGGGGAGCCCTTCTTGAAGCCAAACAGCAGAAGTTCTTCGCTGCGATCGGCATCCCAGTATTCCAGGGCTATGGCCTTACTGAGGCTGCTCCCATCATCAGTAGCAACTCACCCTTGCGATATAAGTTTGGAACCAGTGGCATGGTCGCCGGCTCTGAAACCTGCAAGATTATGCTCGATGACGAACATGAGGCAAAGGTAGGGCAGAAGGGGGAGATCGTCATTAAGGGTGACAATGTCATGAAAGGCTACTTCAAGAACCCTGAAGCATCAAAAGAAGCCCTTCGTGATGGCTGGCTCTGGACTGGCGATCTTGGCTATTATGACGAGGATGGCTTTTTGGTGGTCACAGGAAGAGCCAAGGCTTTGCTCATTGCCAAGGATGGCGAGAAGTACAGTCCGGAAGAAGTTGAAGAGGTGATGATCAACAATCTGCCGATTCTCAACCAGCTTATGGTGTACAACGACCATGAGGTCATAACCACTGCATTGGTTACGCTACAGGATGATGTGGCAAAGGCCCTGATCGAAGAGAAGGGTTGTAAGGATCCAGAATCTGCACTTGCTGCCATTGAAGAGAATCTTAGGTCATATGAGAAGCATGCAACTTCCATCCCTAACGTCTGGCTACCAGTAAGATTCTCCATCATTGAGAAACCCTTTAGCGAAGCTGACGGACTGGTTAACTCCACTATGAAGTTGGTTCGTTACAAGACTGTAGAATTCTATAAAGAAAGAATTAATACCATGTATGCCGGAGAAGCTGAAAACAGGAAAGAGAACCTTAAGGCTATCAAAGGACTATTCTTTTAGGAAAACTCGTCCTCCCAACAATATACATTTGTAAGGAAACAGGCAAATAGCAATATTTCGCCTGTTTTGCGTATACAAAAAGGTGGACAGAGTGCACAAAATGTGTAACGATTTTTTCAGAAGCTAGTTTTATTTATGAAGGGACGTTATGACACAGGTTATTACAGGGTTTGAAAACTGAAAGACCTTTGCTTCTGATATTTGTGTACTAGAAGGGAACGAACAAGTGTTTTCCACCCAAAGAGGAGGGTGATTATGAAGAGATTATTGATTCTGGTGTTGTTGGTGCCCATACTCGCATTGACAATGATTTCGTGTGATGCAGATATGCGTTCAAACATCGCCGGCTTTATGGGCGATTTTGGGGGCAACGTATATGCCGACGCAGGCTTGATAGTAGCTAATACTGCACAGGCAGAAGCCGCTGCTGCGACCATTGCTGCAATAGGAACAGGTGATGGTGCTAAGACTGTACCAGCAACTGGCAAGACCGAAGATATGGGTGTTGAGGTTTCAGTGCCTGCAGGAACCACTCTTTTAGCACCTCAGACTCCGGCCAAGCAACAAGAGTTGAAAGACAACCTAGGTGATGCGTTCAATTCTGAGACTCAGAAGAAAAAATTACTAGAGGATCTTAAGAAGCCAGTACTTGCAGGGTCTGATGAGCAAAAAGCGGCACAAGGAACTGTAGAGGTTTTCAATAAGACGTTGGATAAAATAAAGGCCGACCTCGATAATGGTTCTGCAGATAGTTCAGAGCTTGGCAAGACTCTCGAGAAGCTAAAACTTCCTGTTATTGCTAATACTGATGACCTCACCCAGGGTGACATGCTTGCCCTGCAGTTGATGACAGATCTCATTAAAAATACAGTAACTACCCTCACTGATATTGGTGGGACGTTAGCTGGAGCAACTAATACTGAACTCGAAAAACCAGCCAATAGGGATAAAATTTTAAGCATTGTTGACGATGCACTGTTTGCCGCAGATATGGCTGAGCAGTTATCAGGAGCTGCTTCCATTGACTTTACCGGTCAGATCGATCTTGGAGCTCTATTGGAAGGCCTTGATGACAACAAGGGGACAAGATCTCGTGGGGATGATATTGCGCTTACCGATGCAGAAGACTTCATTGGTACCATAAATGATTTGGGACCAAGCATTGTTGAGCTGATGGGCATTACCTATGATGGTACATCCTTCGTATACTCCCCTGCCAAGTACAAGAGCTTCCTGCTTAATCAGCAGATTTATCGCTCTTCCATGGAGCAGGCCCTGAAGATGATGAGCTTGGGCAAGTTGAAGGGAACGGATATCGTTTCTCTGAACTTTGACACTTCCACCTTGGTAAAATATGCTTTGTCGGTCTTTATTACAGAGCATGATGCCTTCTGGAAGGCAAAGAGCACCTCTGGTGCACCTACCCCTGGTTCAATTATTGCCTTGTACCTCAATGATTCAGCTGGTAACAAGAAATTGGGATTGGGAACGCTTACCAAGGATGATGTGCTTACCCAGCCTACTGGAATCACAGGGTTTGACTATGCCGATTGGCCAGCCTACCTGAAGCTGAATGCCAAGGCATATTATCAGGCGATAGTCGGTAATATCCTCAAGATCAATGATTTTGGTGGAATTGCCCAGCTGAGCACAGAGATCAAGAAGGAATTCTACGACCCGGATAATCCTAGTGCTACAGACGGCTTGTCCGAATGGTACGATGAACTTTAAGGAGGAGCGACTATGAAAAATATACAAACAGCGATTCTAGTAATTGCTATGATTCTACTGGTAGTGGCTCCTTTGGCTGCTGCTGACTACAGCCCCAGCGTCGCTGCCTACCAGCAGACAGGTGAGCCCTTCATGGGCACCAACACCCGAGTGCTGAGCATGGGTGGTGCCGGTATTGGTGTCAAGGGATACTACGACAGCTTCCTGATGAACCCTGCTAACTTGGCAGGTGGTGGCTTCAAGCTCTCGCTTCCTGCCATTACTGTTACTGCATACAATCCAAAGGCCATTTTGGAAAGTGGTGCCATTGAAGAGTTCGAGAAGGGAACTGATGCCGGCATGCTTTCTGGTGCACAGAAGTTCTTGGGCACCATCAAAAAAGGGTATGGCGACCTCATTACCACAGATGCGTCAGTTGGTATGTCCCTCGGTGGATTTGCCCTTGCCCTTGAGGCCCAGGAAAGGATCATGACCTACAAGCCGGGTGTTGACCTGACTGCCACTAACCTCATCGCACAGGTCACTACCGCAGCTACAGTGGGCTTTGGGTTGAAATTCGACCTTGTCCCAAATGCCATTTCATTGGATGTTGGTGTTTCTGGAAAGGCAGTCTACAAACTCTACCTGGAGAAACAGACAGCCTCAAGCATCACAGACATGATAAGTGATGAGAGTGCAGACCCTGCTGACAAGTATCTCAATGATGTCCCTCTTGCTGCAGGCTATGCACTTCCTCTCTCTGCTGGTGTAAACCTGAATTTGCCGGCAGGATTGCGAGTCTCTACAGTTGCCAGAAACTTTAATGGCAACTATTCGATGGAGGTTTTCCCATCGGTCAACGACTGGTCAGAAAAGGTCTTGGGCACACGACTCGATGATTCTCCGACTCCAGCTTCTGTAAGCACATCGACCTTTGATTTCGACTCAGGTTGGAAACTTGATGCTGGTATAACCTGGGCCCCCAACATTGGATCCCTTATCAAGCCGATCATTGCAGTTGACGTACTTGATGTGATGTCCCTTTCCGGTTTGGAAGACGATGCCTTGGCAAGAGGCTTCTTCGAACAGACCCGCCTTGGAGCATCAGTGAGATTGCTCTCCTTCCTTGATGTCCGTTACGGTATCAACAAAGGGTATCAGAGTGTTGGTGTCGGGCTAGACCTGCTCATCTTCCATCTTGATGCTGCGTACTACCAGCTCGAGTATGGTCAGGATCTCGGAGACAAGCCCATCGATGCTCTCTCCATACGATTCTCCCTTCTCTCCCGCTAGTGATTGTCCTCTCTCATGCAGATTGCCCTCCCTCGAAAGGAGGGCAATTTCTTGGTGGGGGGAGGTGTTCATTGTTGGGAGTTCTATATTTTTGCGTTATGTTGTTATTAGAATAACATTTTGTAAATATTTGTACTAATCTGATGATTTCTACTGTACTTTGTAACTATCCCCATGCTATAGTTTTGCCATATTACATAGAGAGAGGTCTATTATGGCAAGCTTTGGAATTTGGGGTCTTATTCCACCCGTACTCACCATTACCCTGGCATTCATTACCAAGGATGTGATGGTATCCCTGTTCTTGGGAATCTTTTCAGGAGCTCTGATTGTTGCAGGAGGGAATCCCCTTGTAGCAATTCTCAACCTAACCGATATGCTCGCAGACTCGTTGAATGACGGATGGAATATCCGCATCTTCCTGTTCTGTGCCCTCCTTGGAGGATTGGTGGGAATGCTCAGCAGAACCGGTTCTGCCCGAGCCTTTGGCCGTTGGGCAGCTGACAAGCTTCATACCTCCAAGTCAAGCCTTCTGATGACCTGGTTCTGTGGTTTGCTTATTTTTATTGACGACTACTTCAACAGCCTTGCAGTAGGAACTGTCATGCGCCCCATAACCGACAAGAACAGTGTCCCCCGGGCTCAGCTCGCCTACATCCTTGACTCCACTGCAGCCCCAGTCTGTATCCTTGTCCCCATCTCCAGCTGGGTCATCACCGTCATGTCAATCGTTAAGGGATCTGAAGGCTTTTCTTCCCTTGGCGTAAGTGAATTCACCTTCTTTATCCGTTCTGTTCCCTATAACCTCTATGCACTGCTTACCCTGGGTATGGTGCTCTACATAATCCTGTCTGGAAGAAACTTCGGCCCTATGGCCAAGAGCATTGCTTACGCAAAAGAGACTGGAAAACTCTACAATGAGGATTTTGGACCGGCCCCTGGTGAGATTGACGATGGAGGAGAGGCTAACTCTGCAAAGGCAAGGCCTTTGGATATGCTGTTCCCGATTATTGTACTCATCATCTCAGCGGTACTGCTCTTTCCCATGACCACCTACCTCGGTGCAATTGACGGTGAAGGCATTGCAACACTTGGAGCCGCAATGGGTTCAATGAGCCTGGCTGATGCATTCAACAACACAGACGCCTCCATGGCTCTCTTCTATGCAGTCATCTTTACCCTGGTCATCTCCTATATCTACTACACCGCTCGCAAACTTTTCACCATCAAGGGTGCAAGTGAAGCTATCGGTGATGGCATCAAGAGCATGGTTCCAGCCCTGATTATCCTGACCATGGCTTGGACAATCGGTTCTGTCATCAAGTACAGCCCTGAAGACGGTGGACTTGGTCTTGCATCATACCTCAGTGAAGTGGTTGTCGGAGGTGGCTTCCCCATTGCCCTCATCCCTGTCATTGCCTTTGCCCTGTCTGCCCTGATCTCCTTCTCGACAGGAACCTCATGGGGTACATTTGCCATCATGATCCCCATTGTGATGCCCATCGCAGTCGGACTTGGTCAGGCTATGGGACTCGAAGGTTCAGCTCTGCTCAATGCAGCGATGATCAGCGTAAGTGCTGTCCTTGGTGGTTCGGTCTTTGGAGACCATGCCTCACCCATCAGTGATACGACTATCCTCTCTTCAACAGGGGCCGGTTGTCCTCACCTTGAGCACGTTGCAACACAGATTCCCTATGCGATAACTGTAGCAGTCTGTGCTTTGGTCGGATTTGTCTTCGGTGGAATCTTCCTAAGCGTCTTCGTCGCCTGGATCGCTACCCTTGCTTCGTTTGCAGTTGCCATGGTGGTTCTTCCCAAGGTATACGCTAGGTAACTGATTTTTCCTTATTGATGTGTAGCCCTCCCAATCCGGAGGGCTATTTTTCTGTTTGCCATACAGTGTAAAGAACCGTATACTCATAGATGGAGGCTCGTATGAATATTGTCAAGATCAAGGCACAGGTCAAAGAGTACGATTGGGGAAATGCGTCCTTCATTCCCACGCTTCTCGGGCAAAAGCCAGATGGAAAACCCAAGGCAGAGCTCTGGATGGGAACCCATCCGAGCGGAGAATCCCTCATAGACGGAACAGAGGAGAAACTCTCCGACTTCCTTCTGAAGGATCCTCTTCACTGGTTCGGACAGGACCATCTTGATTGTTTTGGACCCGAACTACCCTTGTTGCTCAAGGTGCTTGCTATTGAATCCCCCCTTTCCATCCAGTGTCATCCCTCAGAATTCCAGGCAAGGGAAGGGTGGGAAGGTGAGACTGCGTTCCGAAGCCGTCATCCCAAGGAACTGTGGAACTACAAGGATCCCAATAGGAAGGCTGAGGTTATCTATGCCCTTACCCCTGTCACAGCAATGTGCGCCTTCCGTCCGTTGGAGAAGATCCTTCCTACCCTGAAATCCCTCATTCCAGTTGGATATGCCTCTCACTTTTCTGATATTGATGAGGAATCTTCCACTCCTGACAAGGAACTGGCTCTTCTTTTTGAGACCCTCTACACCATGAAGAAGGAAGCTCTCGTACCCCTCATCAAGGAGTACATCGCCTCCTTACGTGAAAGGGAAGACCTTCCTTTCTCCTCTGCCGATGGTCTCTTTCTGGAGAGCAAGGGCATTGCCCTTACCTGTTATGAGATGTACCCGGAAGATCCGGGACTGTTCGCACCATTCCTTCTTAATGTCAAACACCTCTCTGAGGGCCAGGCCCTCTATCTTGAACCAAGGACCCTGCATGCCTATGTGCTGGGCAACGGCATCGAGCTGATGAGTTCCTCGGACAATGTCCTTCGTGGTGGGTTGACCAACAAGAAGGTCGATGTGCATGAACTGCTGAAGATATTGGAGATCAAAGGCAAGGAGGTGGAGCCTGTTCTTACTCTGGTTGGCGCTTCAGGGAGGAATCACCTGCTTACCCCGACCGAGGAGTTCCATCTGATGGTCTGCCCTACAGGCTCCTATCACATCCACGACCGAAAGAGCATTGAACTACTTTTTTGCACCGATGGGAAGGCCACCTTTACCCACAAAAAGGACAAGACAGTCATCAGCCAGGGCGAGTGCTTTGTGGTAGCTGCCTCCCTGGAGGAGTACCAGCTGGAAGTCGATGGGAATCTCTTCATAGCTGATGTGCCAGGATAAGAGGGAGGTTGTCCCTGTTGTCGTAAATGAGTATCTTTGGACACGTGTAAAGGTGTCAACATATGAAAAGAGGTTCCCGAAGTCTGTTGCCTGTCATAGCAAGGTATGCCGTCCTGGCAGCCGTCATTGTGCTTATCCTTATCGCTGTGGATATGTTCCTCGGCGATCAGGATAAGGTTGCCTACACTCCTCCCAAACCCTTGGTCGTCGTACAGCAGCCCCAGAAGGGAACAGTTGCAAAGCAGGGAACATTTCCCTCGTATGTCCAAGCTATGGATACGATCCCTGTCATTCCTCTGGTTGGAGGCACCGTAGAGACATTTGCCGTCTCTGTAGGGCAGTTGGTCGAAAAGGACGAGACCTTGGCTACCCTTGACAGCAAACCCTTCATACAGCAGGTAAAGCAGGCTGAGGCCGCCTATCTTGCCAGCGAGAGCACCTTTGCAAGGATAGAATCCCTCCATAAGAGCAAGGCTATGACCGACCAGGGGTATGACCAGGCGAAAGCCCAGCGTGATGCGGCAAAGGCCCAGTATGAGCTGGCCAACCTGCAACTGGGGTATGCTACGGTACAAGCCCCAGTATCAGGAACCATCCTGATGAAAAACAGCTCGGTAGGCAGTCTTGTCGGTGTTCAACAGCCTCTGGCCGTAATCGCTGACCTGTCCTCACTTGTGGTGAAGGTTGAGATCCCTGAGACCTATTATGACGTCTTCTGGCACAATGTGGATGACCTGGGCATTGAGGTGACCTCCCCTTCATGGAATGCCCCTGTCAAGGCATCACTGGTGCATATCGATCCCTTTGTCCAAAGTGATTCCAAGACCTTTACCCTAGAGGCTCTTTTGGAAGATGGGGAGGCGCTCGTCCGCCCGGGAATGGCAGTTTCAGTATGCATTACCTACGAAAAGCAAGACGATGCATTTCGCATGAGCCAGTCGGTTCGAAAAAGCGACGGCTCGTGGTATATCTATCATCCAGAGCTGGGTCGTGTCGAATATGTCCTCACTGGTGTCGATTTGGAAGACGAAGAATTCTTCAAGGTTCCCAAGGCCTATCAGGACAGCTATTTCGTAGTCGATGGCCAGCACATGCTGTTTGATAACCAAGAGGTCCGTATCAAGGGGGATCTCCTGTGAAGGTCTCAAAGCAAGCTATCCGCCATCCTGTCATAGTCGGGATGTTGCTTATCGTGCTGATAGCCTTTGGATTCTATAGCATTTCAGGGCAGAACATCGAGTTTATGAGTGACATCAACATGCCCTCTATCATAGTCATCGCCATATACCCAGGATCAGGGGCTGAGGATGTGGAGCAAGAGGTGACCTCCATCCTTGAAGATGAGTTTGTGACGTTACCGAATTACAAGGGCATGGATTCTGTCTCCAGCAACTCCCTGAGTATGGTCACCATCTACTACCAGGATGGGGTCGACCCTTATGACCAGCTTGAAGAGGTCAGATACAGGATTGCCACCCTGGGTCCTGAGCTTCCCAATAATCTTGAAGGGGAGCCAATAGCCCTTGTGGGGGGAGCCGCCATGCTTCCCATCCTCACTTTCTCCATTTCTGGTGGTAAGGATTTGGGAAGGGTCACCTCCTATGTCCAGGATGAGCTCATCCCTGCCATCAATCAGATACAGGGAGTCGCCGAGGTGACTGTCCACGGCCAGCAGGAGCTTGAGGCATGTGTCCAGCTCCGTCTGGCCGACCTTGCAGCCAAGAAGATCAGTGTAACGCAGGTATTCGCCCTCATCGACAATGCGAACAGCCGCTTGCCTCTGGGAACAGCCGAGTACAAGGGAAAGACACTCGACCTCAGATATGGGGGTGAGTTCACCTCCTTGCAGGATCTTAGGGGTGTCACTGTCGGATACACAGAAAAGGGCACTCCCATCACCCTCGAAGATGTGGCAACAGTCTCCTTGCGCTATCCTGCTCCTTCCTATGCTGTCGAGACTGCAAACGAATCCTTGCTGATCGCCAATGTGACCAAACGTACCGATGGCAATATAGTGAAGATAAACAAGGCTGTACGGGCCCTGCTTGAAAAGGAAGAGGAGAAAAGTGGGCACGCTCTCAGCTTCTCCATCCTAGGCGATGATAGCAGGACAACCATGGCATCGCTGTACACAGTCATCAGAAGTGGCTTGGCCGGAATCCTTATGGCCATCCTTGTCATTGTCCTATTCTTGGGTGATACGCGATCGACCCTCATCATAGGCTTCTCCATCCCCCTGTCCTTGCTGTTCGCATTCATCGGCATGCGCGTTATGGGCATCACCGTCAACCTGATGAGCCTCTCCGGGTTGGTTGCCGCGTTGGGCATGGTTGTCGATGGTTCGATAGTCATGCTGGAGCAGATATACCGGTATTACAGGAGGGGATCCCTTTCTGTCACTGAGAGCATTGACCGGGCAAGTGACGAGGTAGGTTCGCCTATCTTCGCATCCACTCTCACCACCATTGTAGTCTTTGTTCCCATTTCCATGCTTAGTGGGATCATCGGCAACATTTTCAAGGATATAGCCCTTACCCTGATACTTGCCTTGGCAGGCTCGTTTGTGGTTGCGGTCATCTTTGTCCCTTTCTTTGCCAAACAACTGCTACGTCCGAGTCCGCCGGTAATCCGAGCCAGAAGATTCAATCGGATGCTCGCATCCCTTGAAAAGGGGTATAAGAGGGCATTGGACTGGAGTCTCTCACACAGCGCCTATATCCTGGTGATCTGCATCAGCATCCTCGTCCTTTCAGCCTTTACCATAACAAAGCTCGGCTTTACCTTCCTTCCCTCTACCGACAACAGTGACTTCTATGTACATATGGAGTTTCCCCAAGGGTACAGCCTGCAAGAGACGCGAAAGCGGAGTGCCCTGATAGAGGGCCTTATCAGAACTGAAGTTCCGGAATTGCAGGATGTGATAACCTACTCAGGGATGAGTGACACGCTCATGGGGGGCAACAGCCCCAATATGGCATTTGCAAGGGTGGTTTTGGTTCCTGTTGCCGATCGCGAGCGTGGGGTGCATGAGATTATGCTCGTCCTACAAGCCCTTATCGCTAGAGAAGTCCCTGATGTCACCGTCCGTGTTGAGAATGGTGGATTTGATAAGTTGTTGGGCTTTGTCACCGGCGGGGGTGGTTACGGCATCACCTTGGTCAGTGAAGACCTTGACATCCTGTTTTCTGAGGCTCAGCGCATCCAGGGCCATCTGCAGAAGGATCCCTCTGTCGTTTCAACCAGCGTCGACACCTCCTTTGATGCAAGCCAGCTGGTCTTGGCTATGGATCGCGACAGCCTCAATAGATTGGGCATCAATAGCTATGAAGCTTCTCTTGCCAGCAGGATCCTTGTGGAGGGTATGGAGGCTTCCACATTCACTGATGCGAGCCAAAACCGTTATACGATCAAGGTTCGAAGTGATGTGTCAGACAATCCCTTCACCGATGATACCCTCAATGCCATTCAGCTCTATTCAATGGGTGGGTCTTCCATCCCTCTCGCTTCTGTGGCGAAGCTTGAGGTGCAACCCACCCTCAGTGAGATCAACCACACTGACCGTGCAAAGACCATAACCATAGGGGCCTCCCTTGTCGACGAGGATACCTCCCTTGTCCTGCAACGGATGAACGGATACCTAGAGGAGGAACCTCTGGCCGATGGGGTGAGTAGCCTCCCTGGAGGGGTCCTCCAACTGATCGAGGAGTCAATCCCACCTGTTGTCACCGCCCTGCTCATAGCATGGTTCCTGGTCTACACGGTGATGGTCATCCAGTTCGAACGGTTCAGACAGCCTGCCATCATCATTGTCTCGATACCGTTCTGCATCATCGGAGTGGTGCTTGGTCTTCTCGGCTTCGGCTCCACGATCAGCATTGTATCCCTGCTTGGAGTCATCGCCTTGGGGGGTATTGTTGTTAACAACGGAATCATCCTTATCGACTATGTGAACCTATTGAGGAGACACGATAAGGATGCGGAGGAGGGGATGCAAGATAGTGAAGGGGAGAGTGAAGATGCCTTGGTGAAGGCCATCACAGAGGGCAGTGCATCGCGCATCAGGCCCATACTCATGACTACCATCACCACCATGCTGGGAGTGGTTCCCATGGCCTTTGCCTCAGGGGAGGGTGCTGAAATATACGCACCCTTGGGACAGGCTATCGCAGGAGGGCTTTTTACCTCCACCCTGATAACCCTCTTCATCATTCCTGTACTCTATTTCCGTACTGAAAGGCGTATCCTGCGCAAGAAGGCAAACCTGTCATGAATAAGAAAACCTTACTTCCCATACTCATAAGCCTATGTGTATTCTCTCCCATGCTGCTGTCATCGGCTACCTATGCTGAACCTGAGCTAAAGGCTCTGGTGCTTTCGCACAACCTCCAGCTACAACAGGCAATAGGCGAGGAGAAACTCTCGGTCTTGGATCGCAAGGATGCAAGGGCAGGGTATGGGCCTACCATAGACATGGAGATATCTGCAACATATCTGCAAAATGTTGAGCTCATCACCATTCCTGCCGCTCCTCCGGTGCTTCCTTCCCCCCCCTTTCCCTTAGAGTTGGGTATGGAAAATACACTCTACACATTCTCTCTCTCCCTTACCCAACCTGTCTGGACGTGGGGGAAGCTTCAGAATGGGGTAGCCATGACCGAGAAGCTTGTCGAGATTCGGCAGAAGCAGCGATTTGCCCTTGAGAAGAGCCTGCTTGCGGAACTGGAGAGCAGGCTCTATGCCCAGCATTACCTGGTGAAAATGGAAGAGTTGCTACAAGAGCAACTTATCCATAGCCAAGCCTTGGTATCTTTGGTGGAAAAGTCTTTTGCCAACGGCATGGTCCTAAAGGAGGATGTGCAATCTGCCAGGGTGTCCTCCAGCCAGATTGAGATGGCACAGGCCCAGGTCTCCCAGCAGAGGCAGAGGCAGATCTCTGCTATAGGACGGCTCTGCAACATCACCCTTTCTGATGGAGACACCCTGGTCTGGGAACCTGATGAGAAGAAACTTCGCTCCATGCTTGGCTATGACCTGAAGACCCTGCAGGCGATGGCAACTGCAAAAAATCAGGAGCAGGTACGCATTGCCACCCTCATGACAGAATTGGCATCCCTCGCTACTTCGGTTGCCAAAGGATCGCTCTATTGGAAGCCAGATGTGGCCATGCAGGTATCCTTGGAGTATGGAGGATCCAAGTTCCCCTTTGTCGGTGATGGGTGGCAGGATAAGGATGACCATACCTTCAACGTCTCTGTGGGAATGAGGACCACTATATGGGATGGGGGAAAGAAGTTCCATGAGGTGAGGCGCACCTCGGTCAAAGAGAGTCAGGCCCAGCTCGATATGGCTCAGGTGTACCAAGCGATACGGTCTCAGGTTGAAGAGGCGTATTTCACCCTGCACCTTGCCCATGAGAACCTCTCATATCTGCTTCTTAAGCAATCATCCTTGGATGCTGAGATGGTCAGACAACGGCATTTGTATGATAGTGGCTACGGATCAGAAGCAGATTTGCTCAAGGCAAAGATAGCCTCCCTCGCTGTAGGGTTCGAGACAGAGCAGCAGTGGCTCTCCTATACAGGGGCCTTTGTCTCCTTACATGCCCTTTGTGGGGTAGAGAATCCCCTACTGTAGTGGTATAGTCTCGTATGGATAAATTTTTGGAACTGCTTACAAAAGAGATGCGCCCTGCAATGGGCTGTACGGAACCGGCTGCTTCAGCCCTTGCAGGTGCAAAAGCTGGTTCTTTGCTAGGGGATATGCCCTCATCGGTTGAAGTTGTCACCAGTCGTGAC
This sequence comes from uncultured Sphaerochaeta sp., assembly GCA_963662725.2. Classification (GTDB taxonomy): domain Bacteria; phylum Spirochaetota; class Spirochaetia; order Sphaerochaetales; family Sphaerochaetaceae; genus Sphaerochaeta. The sequence continues at coordinate 195,694 of CAXXCW010000038.1, read as the reverse complement.
ATGGTCAAGAATGCCATGGGTGTGGGCTTGCCCAACTGTTCGCTCAAGGGCATCCAGGCTGCTGTAGCCCTAGGGGTGTGCGGAGGATCTGTAGAGAAGGGGTTGGGCATCCTCAGTGAGATAGGGGAGCAGCAGCTTGAGAAGGCAAAACAGTTGTCGGTCTCCCTCTCCATCAGCACAGAAGTACCCTCCCTGTATATCAAGGTTACAGCACGCAAGGGAGACAAGGGCGCAACGGCTGTCATCAGCGGCGAGCATGACCGTTTCAGCTTTCTGCAAAAGGATGATGAGGTCCTGCTCTCCTTGCCTGTGGACAACTGCAGTTCTGTTTTGGATGAGGGGGATGAGGATGTCATCGGTAAAGCAACCCTCGCTGAGTTGCTTGCCTATGCTGATAGTGCCCCTCGTCAAGCAATCGATCTCTGCCTGCATGCAAAGGAGACCAACCTTGCCATTGCCGAGCATGCCGTACGCAACGAATATGGGCTATCAGTGGGCAGGATTGCCTCTGAAAGCCTTAACCAAGACCCTGGGAGTCTCTCCGAAGCCTTCAGCCTCGCATCAGCCCTTGCAGCCGCCGCAAGCGATGCAAGGATGGCGGGCTGCCCGCTTCCTGTCATCATAAACAGTGGCAGTGGCAACCAGGGCATTACCCTGACAGTCCCCCTTGCCGTAGTGGCTTCCTACCTGAAGAAGAGTGACGAACAGCTGGGCAAGGCCCTGGTGCTCAGTGAGCTGGTCGGTCTCTCCCTCACGGCAAGGAAGAACCGTCTCAGCGCCCTCTGTGGGGCCTTTACCGCAGCCATAGGCACTGCCTGCGGCCTGGTGTATCTGCTCGATGGTGACCTTGAGATTATGGATCGGGCCATCAACACGATGATAGGCAACCTTACAGGTATCATCTGTGATGGGGCGAAGATGACCTGTTCCTTGAAGATATACTCCTGCGTTGAGGCTGCCAATCTTGCTTGCAAGCTTGCTTTCCGAGGGTATTCACCGGGGAATGAGAGTGGCATCGTCGGCAAGAGCAGTGGGGAAAGCATGGACTTCCTTTCCAGGATCAGCCGCGAAGGGATGGAGGAGACTGACAAGACAATCCTCTCCATCATGTTGGGGAAACAAGCATGAACTATGTTGCAATAGATTTTGAGACAGCAAACAACTATGCAGGAGGTGCTTGCGCTGTAGCTCTGGCACGCTTTGATGAAGAGGGGGGCCTCCTTGATTCCTTTTACTCGCTCATCAGGCCCAAGCACCCGTATTTTGACCCTGGGATGAGTGCCGTACACAAGCTCAAGGATGAGGATTGTCTTGCCGCCCCAGAGTTCGATGCCATATGGCCTCTGATGCGAGACTTCATTGGCCGGGATGTTCTCGTTGCCCACAACGCTGTCTTTGATATCGGAGTGCTCAAGGGATGTCTCGAAGCGTATGACCTTGAGGCGAAGGCTACATCCTATTTCTGCACCTACACCATAGCAAAAAAAGTGTGGCCCAAGATGCTCAGCTACAAGCTGACCTATCTGTGTGACCACTTCGGTATGGAGTACCAGGCTCACTACGCACTCGATGATGCCATCATGTGCGGCAAGCTATTTGGCAAGCAGTGTCATGGCAACCTCAATGATCTGCTCACACTGAGGAGATTCCTCATCACAAGCGGCATCGAGGCCAAGGTCATTGAGCATCAGCGAACAGAACTCTTTTTCCTATGAGGGGGAAGAGGCCGGTCGCCCAGAAACCCAAGAGTGCATAGCGTGAGAAAGATCCGACCGAGTAGAGAGCCTCCGGAATCACAGTTTTCAGTGCCATAATGCTTATTACCCCGATCATTCCAAGGAAGAAGCGCACTAGCTTTTTCTGCAATGAGGCTTCAACGGAGTAGTTGACCTTCTGTACCTCCAAGGCGAAGCCAAGATACCCTCCGCCAGCGAGCGCCAGGGTTTTCATGAGATCCGAAAAGGCAACCTCGTCAATACTATGCATGTTCAGAAGTATGGCTAGTATCAGACCGGCGACAAATGTAACGATTCCTATGATGACGGTGAAGGTGTAGCGTCTTTCTTTGTTCTCATACAGCGCACTCATTTTGGCATAGGCAATGAGAGTTATTCCAATCCCCAGAACCAACCCCCCAAACACATCAATGGGCCAGTGAACTCCAAGATAGAGCCTGCTTGTACCTACCAAAATTATCATGATTGCACATATGATGCTCAGTGCCCGTTTCTTGTAGGCAAAAGCCAAAGCGCTGTAAAAGGAAGAGCCTGTGGTGGTATGCCCTGAAGGGAAGGAGTATCCGGTAGCTGTCGCCAGACGCTTGCCATTGATGCTTTCCAATACCTGAAACGGCCTTGGTGCCCTGACGATTGCCTTGAGCAGTCCCATAGATATGACTGAGAAAAGTAGGGTGGAGTAGATGGTGAAGCCTCTATTCTTGTCCAGGTTCCACAGTATGTAGAGTGTTACGCCTATGATAAAGGTCTCTTCCCCAACCGCTGAAGCTACATTGGCAAACGAGTCCAAAAAGGGACTGCTGATGTTCTGGAAGAAAAGCAGAATGGTTTCTTGCATATAAGACTCCTCATCTAGGAGTATACGCGTTGATGGGAACCCTTGCAACTCAGTGTGGGGTTGTATGCGGATTGTTTGTCCCAACGTTTCAAAAACAGCGCCTTGGATATACGAGAAATTGTCCTGTGGGTTGGTTTGATCGGCATCTCTTTCGAAATGTGAATATTTTTCACCTTTCTTTCTGAGGGTTGTTGACAAAAATTCTGCTATACTGTAGTTTTCTACTTGCTACGAGGGCGTAGCGAAGCTGGTTATCGCGACGGCCTGTCACGCCGTAGATCGCGGGTTCGAGTCCCGTCGCTCTCGCTTGTTGAGACCGCCTTGGAATTCCAAGGCGGTTTCCTTATACTAACGTCTCTGATACTTTTTTTAGGAGGCATGATGAGAGTACTAATAGGCATGAGCGGAGGCATCGACTCAACGGTTGCCGCATATCTGCTCAAACAACAGGGACACGAGGTTGTCGGGGTCACCATGACCATCTGGAACAACCGCTCTGACCTCCCCTCACCCAAACAGACAAACTCCTGCTTTGCCCCCGACAAGACCAAAGACCTGGAGAAGATCAAAGCTATCTGTTCCAAGTTGGGGATTGAGCACCAGACCCTTGAGCTCAGTGACCAGTTCGAAAAGGTTGTGTTGGAAAACTTCAACGCAGAATATATGAGCGGCAAGACACCCAACCCCTGTGTATGGTGCAACTCCAAGATCAAGTTTGGAGCCATGGTCGGGTATGCAAGGGAGAAAGGCCTCCGGTTTGACAAGTTTGCCACTGGCCACTATGCCCGGATAGTCGAGAAGGATGGCAGGTATGCCATCTCTCGTCCTGCTGACCTTAAGAAGGACCAGTCCTATTTTCTGTATCGCCTAACCCAAGAGCAGCTTGCAACAACACTCTTTCCCCTTGGAGGAATGCGCAAGGATGAGGTTCGTCTCATTGATGAGGAGCAGGCCTTCCATCAGGTGCATGAACAGGAGAGCCAGGACTTCTATGGGGGTGACTACACCGACCTCTTGGAAACAAGCAATACCGAGGGCAATATTGTAGACATCGAAGGTAACGTGCTGGGAAAACATGAAGGTATCTGGCACTACACTATAGGACAGCGCAAAGGCCTTGGCCTTGCCGCTGAGAAGCCTCTGTACGTATTGTCTCTCAGAGCCGACACCAACGAGGTTGTAGTCGGCTTTGTCGAACACACCTACCAGAGCTCTGTAACGGCAGGAAATCTCGTCTGGGGCCTTAGTGATCATCTTGCAGGGGAAGTTCCCGTCCAGGCAAAGATACGCTCCACAGGCTCCCCTGTACCCGCTAGGGCGCACCAGAACGAGGATGGTACGGTTACCGCTATCTTTGAATCTGGGATTCAGGCAGCCACCCTGGGGCAGTCCCTGGTCCTGTATGACGGGCCTGTGATAGTCTGTGGAGGAATCATCGAACGGGTAGGCTGAGATACCGATTGTATAGCATCGCCATTTTGGCTATGCTAGAACCACATAGGAGATACGTGATGCGAGTAATTATTCAAGACGATTATGAGAACCTGTCCCTTTGGGCAGCTAGGCATATTGCCAACAGGATCAGAGCCTACAGACCTACAGAGGCGAACCCCTTTGTGCTTGGGCTTCCCACTGGATCATCTCCTTTGGGTACATATGCGGAGCTTATAAGGCTGAACAAGGAAGGGTATGTCTCCTTTGCACATGTGGTGACCTTCAACATGGATGAGTATGTAGGTCTCGAGCGCGAGCACGAGCAGAGCTACTACACCTTCATGTGGAAGAACTTCTTCAGCCACATTGACATCAAGGCTGAGAACGTACACATCCTCGATGGCATGGCAAAAGACCTGGTAGCCGAATGTGAAGCCTATGAGAGTGCAATCGAATCCTATGGTGGCATAGAGCTCTTCCTGGGTGGTATCGGATCTGACGGGCATATCGCCTTCAACGAGCCTTTCTCCAGTCTGAGCAGCAAGACACGCATCAAGAGCCTTACCTACGACACCAAGGTGATGAACAGCCGCTTCTTTGACAACGACATCAACAAGGTCCCCTCCACAGCACTGACTGTAGGGATCAGGACCATAACCGACAGCAACGAGGTTGTGATCCTGGTAAACGGACACAACAAGGCCCTTGCCCTGGAAGCTGCTGTTGAGGGTGGTGTCTCTCATCGTTGGACCTGTAGTGCCCTTCAGCTTCATCCCAAGGCGGTCATTGTCTGTGACGAGAAGGCCTGTGGCGAGCTGAAGCTCAATACCTATAAGTACTTCAAGGACATTGAAGGTGACAACCTGGATGTGAAGAGGATGATCCACTGAGAAGAAGCCTCTGGTTCTGAGCCTTTTCCTCCGGTAAGAAGCCAATGGGAATAGTACATACTCCTCAGGCAATGAGAAACGGATCCGTCTGGATCCGTTTCTCATTGCCTGAGGAGTATAGGGTTTTCAGCATTTCAGCATCTTTTCATACGTATTTTTTGCATTCCTGTCATGTTTGGAGTTCCACCCAAACGTTTTTCCTCTTCTCCATGGAATCCTTTTCTTGTGGAGTCCGGCAATGTCTTCACTGCTTTCCTCACCCCAGCTGTTCTCTACTCTCCAGCGGTTGGGCCTTGTCCAAGGGGAAAGGTGGTGAAGAAGAGGCTTTCCAGATCATAGGTATTCCCTCAAAGTTTGTTGTACACAGGGGTGAAAAGTAGGGAAGAGTACAAGCCTGTCATACGTGCAAACCCAGTTCTTGCACAACCTCCATCGCCAGGGCGGGCTTGTCTGTCATGACCGAGTCCACACCCATCCTGAACAGACGGATCATCTCGGCTTTGTCGTTGATCGTCCAGACCTGGATGATCGCATTGCGCTTGTGCATCGCTTTGACAAATGAGGGGGTAATGACGGTAATGCGTCCCTCTCTTGGGGGTACTTGGAAGATTATCTGCCGGCTCTTATGTAATTTTCTGGGAAGCAGTTTTGCTTTTTGTAAGAACAAATACCACCGAACTTCAACTCTTGAGACGCTGGTTATGATCCTAGGTTCTTTCTTTCGTAAGAGCTTGAGGTTTTCAATGTGAAATGACGCACCCAGCACCCGTTTTTTTGCCTGGTTCTCTTCAAGCACTTTGATGAAGGCATCGACGATGGGCTCTCCCAAGGTCTTCAGATCCACATTGAAGCGTTGGGCCGGACAGGCCTTGAGTGCCTCGTCCAAGGTACACAACCCTACGCCCTTGCCTCTGAATGGGAAGGTCTTCCCTCCGTCGGTGGTGAAGGTATACCCTGCATCAAAGATCTTGAGCTCCTCCAAGGTGTGATCTTCGATCCTGCCTGTGGCATTGGTATTGCGGTCGAGGGTGTCGTCATGCCAGATGACCAGAAAGCCGTCTTTGCTGAGATGTACATCGGTCTCAATGACATCAACACCCATCTTGTAGGCGCTTCGGAATGCCTCCAAGGTGTTTTCTGGAAAGTGCGCGCTATCACCCCTATGGGCGACTACACGGGGAAGGGGATCGAAGAATGAGCTAAACATCTCCCTTCGGCTCCTTATGGGCCTTGATCCTGCTCATTTTTACAAAGACCTTCTCCATCTTCTGGATCTCACTTTCTGTGAGGGCCGCGCGTACAAAGACATCCCTGAGAAAGCGGAAGGTCCACAGCTTCTCATGGGCTTGCTTGAAGTACCCGATCCCATCCATGGCCGAGGTTGCAGTCACAGCAGCCTCTTCACAGCGGGCCTGTTCGACAGGAACAGCCTCTACCGGCCATGACTTTATCTTGTCATAGAGGTTGTATGTGATGATCTGGACAGCTTGGGAGAGGTTCAGTGAGGGGAAATCATCACTGGTTGGGATGCTGACCACAGAGGAGCATTGGGCTACTTCCTCGTCAGTGAGTCCGTCGGATTCGCGCCCGAACACAATCGATACAAGGCCTTCACCGGTATTTTGTACCCGTGATGCCAGTTGTTCCGGGTTCATCACACTGTCTTTCCTGAACTTTCCCTGGCGGCGGGTAGCGGCGACAGTAAGAACGCTTGTGGCAAGAGCCTCGCTTAGAGATTCGAACCTTTTGGCATTCTCCCAGACATCCCTTGCATGTAGGGCAAGAGTCAGTACCCGATTCTCATCGTACTCCCTGTCACCTACCAAGACCAAATGCTTGATGCCCATGGTCTTCATGGCACGGCAGACAGAACCGACATTGGCACCATCTTGTGTGCCGACCAGTACGATCTGAATCCTATCCAAATTACTCTTTTGATCCATACTATAGAGTCATATCAGATATTGAAGCTTTTTCCAAGCTAGTCTATAGTTGTTTCATGACAGAAACACCCCAGGCAAACAACCGGTACATACAGATTTTCCTTGGAATTCTCGTAACTCTAGCGATTCTTGCCGTACTCAAACTCTCAAAGGATGTCACCATCCCCCTTATCCTGTCGTTTTTCTGCTTCCTCATCTTCAGCCCGCTGGTACGTCGGCTGGACAAACTGCATATACCCAGGATCTTCTCAGTCACCCTGGTTATGGTCTTGCTGCTCTTCATCTTTGTAGCTGCTGGCTGGTTTGTCATCATGACAGTCGATACCCTGGTCAGACTCATCCCCTTCTATGCAGACAAGGTGGTCTCCCTTGACCGCCTGTTATCAAGCAAGCTCTCCCAGTTCATCGAACTTCCCACCGGGACCTCCTTCTTGGCAGCACTTCCCGTCAACTGGTCGAATCTCGCCATATCCAGCCTTACCAGCATCTCCAACAAGTTCCTCGCTGTGACCAAGGTCGCAATGCTCGTATTTATCTTCTTCCTGTTTCTCCTGTTGGAAAGGCAGAGCGGCATCCCCAAGCTGTTGGCCGCAGTTCCCAAGAGCAAGGGCCTGAAGATTGCCGTGCTTTTTGAACGCATAACACGCCAGGTCTCCAAGTATCTCTTGCTCAAGGGTGTCATCAGTGCCATGACCGGTGTCATGTTCTACCTCACAGCCTTGGTGACCGGTCTTGACCTGCCACTGCTCTGGGGGGTGCTCGCCTTTGTCTTCAATTTCATCCCCTCCATCGGATCGCTGATAATAACCACCCTCACCATTGCAATGGCACTCATACAGTTTGCCCCCAACTGGTCAAATGTCATCTATGTCGGCATCATGACCATCAGCATCCAGACAATACTTGGCAACATCATCGATCCCAAGCTTCAGGGTGGACAGCTGAACCTCTCCCCGTTTGTCATCCTCGTCTCCCTTACCCTGTGGGGGTATATCTGGGGTATTCCGGGGATGTTCCTCTCAGTACCCATCACCAGCGTCATGCAAATCCTCTGTGCCAATGTAAAATCACTGAGGCCCATTGCCATCCTCATAAGCAGTGGCAAGAGTTACCAGCGTGAAAGCGAGAAACAAAACGCCCTGGCACGCTACCTGCGTAAGCAGGACAAGCTCAAGCGCGGGGAGAACCCCTCTGAACAGAGTAGGGAGCAGGCCGAGGATAAAGAGGCGACCAGTTCCTACCATAAAGGTGATTTTATCCTTCCAGAGAACTTCGGCGAGAAGAAATGAAAGACTTTGCCGACCTTTCAGAAGAGGAAGCCTCACTTTTCGTCCACCAGAGATTCACCCAAACACCCCAGAGCCTTCTGGCTTTCAAGACACACATACTCAGTTTCTATGCAGAGTATGGACGTCACTTTGCCTGGAGGGAGACAAGCGATCCCTATCGCATCCTTGTCTCTGAGGTCATGCTCCAGCAGACCCAGACAGGCAGGGTGGTGCCAAAGTACGAGACCTTCCTATCCTGTTGGCCCGATTTCCAATCCTTGGCCGAGGCTACGACAGAAGAGCTGCTCTCGGTCTGGAAAGGCCTTGGATACAACAGGCGGGCCCTGAACCTCCGTAAGGGCGCCAGGATGACAGAGTCTTGGGACTGGACCATACCCAATGACAAGACCCTCATCGAATCCCTGCCTGGGGTAGGGAAGGCCACCTGTGCAGCTATCCTAAGCTTTTGTTATGGAGAGAAATCAGTCTATCTTGAGACCAACATCCGCCGTGTCCTGCTCTCCTCGTTCTATCCCGAGGAGGATGGGGTTAAGGACAAGGATCTTGAACTGCTGTTGCATGAACTGAGTCTCATCACCGAGGATATGAAGGAGTGGTACTATGCCCTGATGGATTATGGAGTCCTGCTCAAGGCTCTCTTGCCCAACGCCAACAAACGTAGTGCCCACTATACCAAGCAGAAGAGGTTTGAGAACTCCAACCGTCAGATACGCGGGCAGTTGATCCATCTGCTTACCGATACAGGGGCAAAAGAGCTTTCGGCAATCTACGACCTTCTCTCCCATTTTGAAGATGAGCGAATAGACAATGCCCTGCAGCAACTGGAGAGGGAGGGCTTTGTCCGGGAAAATGCGGGTGTGTATGGTCTCAGTGACCAGTAGCCTTATCCTTGTCCACAAGCAGGTTCCCCCCCATTCCGACAAGCATCAGTAAGGCCCCTGCAAGCAAGTTGACCGAAAACATATCGAAGAACAGGGCGTCTATGGCCAGGCTCATCAGTATCTGGGCTGAAGAGAGCAACAGGGCAGAGTATATGGCCGGCACTTTGATGATGACATACGAGGTCGAAACAACGACAAAGATGGCCAACAGGCCTCCGCTTACAATAAGTAAGGGTGACACGGAGGGTAGGGCCTGAAAGCCTGAAATAGTGGCCTTGGGGGCCGTGATACAGTAGAAAAGCAACCCTGCTATAAGACCGGTGAGGAAGTTGTGCCTGGATGCGAATATCGAGCCCTTGTAGCTGGCAAAGGTGCTGTTGAGCACCATCTGCGTCATGGTCAGTGCTCCTGCTAAGAAGCCCAACAGGATGAAGCCAAAGACAAACTCCCCCTCTCCTCCGAGTGCCATGATGAGTATGCCTGTAGCACTGATGGCAAGGCTTGCTATCTTCTTGCTGCTGAGTGTGCGCTTTTTCATGCCCATGAAGCCTGTCAGGTCAAATATCACCGAGAAGAAGCTCTGACCGAATACTGTGCTTGCCATGGCAAGCGAGGCACCCGTATGGACAATCGTATAGTAGTTGCAGTTGAGGATGGCCAGACCGAACACCCCGTTGAACCAGAGGTAGAGGGGGGCTCTCCTTCTCGGCGCATTGATAGCACTGGTGTTTTTTCCCACCCAGAGAAGGAGGGAGAGAAATACCACCCCGATGATGTGGTTGACGATGAGAGAGACCCCCATTGTCAGGGCAACTCCCAATTGGGTATTGGCCACCACCATGACCGAGATAACCATACCTGTAAGAAAATCCAGGAAAAGATAGAGCGCTTGTTGCATATTGGGCATTGTACCGTGTTTGCCCTTGTCATGCCAGTGAATAAATCCCTACAATGCATCCATGTCAGTACAACCGATCGACAAGAAGAGACTAGAAGAACTGGAAGCGGCCTTGCTTGCAAAGGCTATGCCCCCAAACAGCCTGGGTGATTTGGCTCGCCTAGGCATCCGGATCGCACTCATAACACCAAAGCCACTATCACGCCTTGCCCTGCTGCTCTTTGCAGGGGACCACGGCATCTGTTCTGAAGGGATAACCCACAGTCCCCAGGAGATAACATGGCAACAGTCTGTGAACTTTGCCAAAGGGGGAGGGGCCTGCGGACTCTTCGCCCGGTGCAATGGTGTGGACCTTACCGTCATTGATGTGGGTGTCAAGCATATGTTCTCCCCCTCAGATGGGGTCGATGATTGTAAGATTGGCTTTGGGACTGCGAATTTCATCCTGACCAGGGCTATGGAAAAGGATCAGTGTCTGGCTGCCATGGAGGTAGGAAGGAAGCAGGTTCGCAGGAAAAAACAGGAAGGTTTTGAAGCCATCGCCTTTGGGGAGATGGGGGTGGGCAACACCACCAGTGCCTCTGCTATAGCGAGCGCCATCACAGGATTTGCGGTGCGGTCAGTAACAGGAAAGGGAAGCGGCCTCAGTGATGAGGAGCTGGAGCACAAATGTGAGGTGCTGGAGCTGGCTTTGGATAGACATCCCTCCAGGGACCCTCTGGACGTGCTTGCATCCTTTGGAGGGTTTGAGATCGCTGCCATAGCAGGAGGCATCATTGAAGCGTCCGCCCTCTCCATGCCGGTTCTTCTTGATGGTTTCATAACCACTGCAGGGGCTCTGGTCAGCTGTGCTTTGGAGCCCGCCTGTAAGGACTACCTCATTCCCTGCCACCTCTCGGCATTCGACGGGCATGACCTCCTGTTGAGGTATCTGGACCTTCCCAAGCCGGTCCTCTCCCTGGGAATGCAGCTTGGGGAAGGAACTGGAGCCCTCACAGCTTGGCCCATCATCCGAGAGGCCAGTAGGATCCTCTCTGAAATGACAAGCTTCGATGGAGGAGGTGTGACAAACAGCACCGCCTTGCTGCGGGAGAAGGGGATTGTGATATGAGACTTGGGACAACCAGCTACATCCTCCCCGATGATATCCTCCCAAATGTCCGCTATCTCGCCCCATTGGTCGATGATGTCGAACTGGTCCTGTTTGAAAGCGAAGGGGAAGATAACCTTCCTGGAAGAAGTGTGCTGCAGGAGCTTGGCAATCTTGCCCAGGAGCATGACCTTTCGTACACTGTCCACTTTCCCTTGGATGTCTATCCCGGTTCAACAAACACGAAAGTCCGGCAGAAGACCTTGGATACCTACCTGAAAATACTTGACCTGACGCACAAGCTGGATCCTTTTGGCTATATCCTGCATCTGACGCCCGATCACTATGGGAAAACTGCATCAGACGATATCCCCGCCTGGCTCTCCTGTCTTGATGAAAGCATTGCCAATCTGTTGGAAAAGTCCTCCCTCCCCAGTCAGATGTTCTGTGCCGAAACCCTGAGCTACCCCTTTGAACTCGTACAACCTTTGGTAAAGAAGCATGGTTTGGCAATCACCCTCGATATCGGGCATGTCTGGATGATGGGCTTTGATGCAGCTGAAACCTGTTCTTCCTTGCTTCCCAACACGAGGGTATGCCATCTGCATGGTGTTGATGAGAAGGCACAGGATCATCAGAGCCTGGAAAAAGGGGATCCCCTGCGTATCGAGAGGTTTCTCTCCTCCTTGGTTGAACAGGACCAGGATGGTAAGGATCGGGTGCTGACCCTTGAGGTGTTCAACCGGCATGACTTTCACACATCCCTCTCCCTCTTGCGCCAAAGCCGTGCTATGATGCTCAGAAGAGAGGAAAGCAAACTATGGCAACAATTGATCTGAAGAGGGCGAAGACCCATGTGTCATCCATTAGGGACTCCAAAGGCTCTGTCTCCTCCACAACAGGTGGTGTGCGTATCCGTACCCGGCTCCCAAGCCAGACCAGCCTTATCATAGGCGGTGGGAGAAGTGGCAAGAGCTCCTATGCACAGGACTATGCCCTCAGCGTTTCTGAAGGGACTTCCAGCAGGGCATATATTGCAACGGCCGAGCCCATTGACCTTGAAATGAAAGAGCGTATCGCCGCCCATCAGAAGGATCGTGCAGACAGGTTCATCACCATTGAAGAGCCCCTGGCCCTTGCCCAGGCAATACGCGAGCTACCCCCTTCTGTGGAGGTCTGTGTCGTCGATTGTCTCACAGTCTGGTTGGGAAATCTCCTCTATCATGAGAAGGATGCCTCCCAGGAGATACAGAGTCTGATAGCTGTCCTCAAGAGACCCCCCTGTGACATCCTGCTGGTAACCAACGAGACAGGGCTTGGCATCATTCCCTCCGATGCAGGGAGCAGGGCGTTTCGTGATATCGCCGGGTGGATGAACCAGGATATTGCTGCAATAGCCAAAAATGTCATACTGCTGGTGGCAGGGCTTCCTTTGGCCCTCAAGGGAAAAGTCCTGTGATCGAGAATGGCTTCACGGGGGCTTTTCGCCTTCTTACCCGTTTTTCCCCTCCTGGCAAAGAGTGCACAAAACAGAGCAGCACCCTCTTTTGGTTTCCCTGTGTAGGGTTGGTTCTGGGACTGTTCTCTGTGTCCATTGCCCTGTTGCCTGTATCCCCCTTTGTCCGTTCGTCCCTGATCATCGCAACCGGCGCGTACCTGACGAGGGGCTTCCACCTCGACGGCCTGTGTGATGTTGCCGATGGGTTTGGGGGTGGGTGGACCAAGGAAGACAGGCTACGCATCATGCGTGACTCCAGTGTAGGGGCATTCGCCCTCATAACCCTGGTCACTACCCTGCTCGTGCAGGTCTGTGTCGTTGCAGAACTGCTTACGTCTCTTCCCCTCCTGCTGTTCGTACCTGCTCTGGGCCGGACTATGGTGGTTATGGCGAGCTGCATCTCTGACTATGCTAGGGAAGGGGAGGGTACTGCCTCAGCATTGGTAAGGCAGAGCAGTCTGAGGCATATGGTGGGGCCCCTGTTTCAGATTGGCACATTCATTGCCGTCTTGTTTGTTCTAGAAAGCCCCTCTTTTTTCCCAGCTCTCCTTGCCTCCCTGTTTGCCCTGGTCATGACGCTCTTTGTCTTGCGAATGAGCAAGAAGGCCATCGGGGGGATCACCGGTGATGTATTGGGTGCCATAGAAGTCCTTTCTGAGGGCTCAGCCTATTTGGGGGCCTTGATTCTCTTGGCCTATAAGGGGTAATTTTCTCAATAAAACTGCTTAGGAGTACTGAAATGATGGATATTGTCTGCCTTGATTTGGAGGGTGTGCTAGTCCCGGAGATTTGGATCAACGTCGCCCAGAAGACTGGCATAGAGGCCCTGCGCCTGACCACCCGGGATATTTCTGACTATGACATACTGATGAAGGGCAGGCTGGAAATTCTGCGAGAGCACAGGCTCACTCTCTCTGACATACAAGGTGTCATCGCAACCATACGGCCTTTGGATGGGGCCATGGATTTCCTTTCAGACCTTCGGTCCAGGACACAGGTGCTCATTCTCAGCGATACCTTCACCGAGTTTGCAAAGCCTCTGATGAAACAACTTGCATGGCCTACTCTCTGGTGTAATAATCTGATTATAGATGCCGATGGAATGATTCAGGATTACACGTTACGTATTCGCGATGGGAAATACCATGCGATCAAGGCCCTGAAGAGCTTGAATTTCAGGACCTTTGCAGCAGGGGACTCCTATAATGACCTGTCCATGATCGAGGAAGCTGACGCTGGCTGTCTTTTCAAGGCCCCAGAGGGGATACTGCAAAGCCATCCTCACCTGCCTCAGGCAACAACCTATACGGAGTTCTCCTCAGTGATACAGGAGTTCCTGAAAGGATGAAGCGCAAGGAATTCTTTTCGCTTGCCATGACAATGGCAGTACTTCTGCTCTCCATGCTCACAGGCTATGTGCTTCTTGCTCTGGTCTACGAGGGAAGCCGATTCCTTGTCGCCCTGATCGGATTCGTTGTGCTGTTGGTCTCCTGTCTTTTGGTTGTCTATCTCTTCAAACTGAGAAGACTGGTGGATATGGATACAAGGAATGAGGATCATAAGGATGAAAACAAAGCTTAGAAACGACCTGGTGCACAAACGCGCGTGGCAGGAGAGAAAGACTGTGGTGTTCATGAGTGACTTCGGTTCCTCAGATGGGGCTGTTAGCGCCATGCATGGTGTCGCCAACGCTGTGTCCAACAACCTCCGCCTTTCGGATCTCACCCATGAGATCCCACAGTTCAACATCTGGGAAGCGTCCTACCGCCTGATGCAGGCAATGACCTATTGGGCTGCAGGGACGGTGTTTGTCTGTGTTGTCGACCCCGGGGTGGGCAGTAACCGAAAGAGCGTTGTCGCCCTTACCGCAAGTGGTCATCTGGTCGTTACCCCTGACAACGGGACACTCACCCACATTGCTGAGCATGTCGGCATTCTGGAGGTCCGGGAGATCTCTGAGGATACCAACCGCCTTGCAGGCAGCCAGAGAAGCTATACCTTCCATGGCCGTGATGTCTATGCCTATACAGGGGCGCGCCTGGCAGCTTCGCTGGTCAACTATGAGGATCTCGGTCCTGGCGTACCCAAGCAGGTGAAGCTCAAGCTTGAGAAAGGTCGCCTTGAAGGGGAACACACCTTGGTAGGCGCCATAGACATCCTCGATACACGCTATGGCTCGCTGTGGACGAATATCAGCGATGAATACCTGGATACGATGGGTATCAGTTTCGGTTCGATGCTGCAGGTCACCATCTCAAAGGATGGGAGGATCGTATACGGCTATCCTGTAAGGCTTTGCAGAGGCTTTACCGAAGTGGATAAGGGCGAACCCCTTATCTATGTGAACAGCCTGCTTAATCTGGGTCTGGCCATTAACCAGGGGAGTTTTGCCGCCACCTATGGCATCGGTACCGGTGAAGGGTGGAAGATTACTTTCTCATTGGTATGATAGGCGCAAAGTGCGCTTACAAATAGGAGGAATTCGTATGGAAAAGTCCAAAGGGATGCAACCTGTAAAGATGGTTGTGATCATTGCTATCGGGGCGGCCCTGTATGGGGTTGGGGGGCTGTTGAGTGTGCCTGTCTTTGCCAACACCACGATCAAGCCGGCTATGGCTATCCTGGCCCTTGTCGCTGGTGTCTATGGGCCGGTGGTAGGGTTTCTGGTAGGGTTCCTCGGCCACTGGCTCACAGATATGTTTGCTGGCTGGGGAGTTTGGCCTACCTGGATGTTGGGCAGTGGTATTGTCGGAGCCGTCATCGGCCTGTTTCCGATCCTGACCAAACGTGCTCTGGACAAGGGCATCTTTTCAGGCAAGCAGATCGGCTTCTACATCGCACTGGCCTTCCTGGGCAACTTCTTTGGCTACCTCATCAGTGCAATCCTTGACTTCTTGCTGTTTGCAGAGCCTCTGGACAAGGTCATCACCCAGCAGCTGATCATAGCAATCACAAACACGGTGGTCATCGGTATCCTAGGAACCCTGCTGATGTTGCTTGTGGCAAAGCGCAATAAGGACAACAGCAACCTCTCCCTCGATACTGAAAAGTAGGCATGCAAGAGCCGATTATCTCATTCAAGGATTTTCAGTTCACCTACAAGGCTCAGAAGGCACCTACGATCAAAGGCATCACCTTGGACATATATGAAGGTGAGAAGGTCTTGCTCGTAGGTCCTTCTGGCAGTGGGAAGAGCACCTTGGGCCACTGTATCAATGCTCTCATTCCCAACGCCTTCGAAGGGGTGATCGAAGGCTCTGTCTCTGTCGCCTCCCTTGATGTGGCTACGACGGACATCTATGAGGTAAACCGTCATGTTGGCACTGTCCTGCAGGACAGCGACGCCCAGTTTGTCGGACTTACCGTGGAGGAGGATATCGCCTTCTCCTTGGAAAACCAGTGCATGGCCCAACAAGAAATGATTCCCCAGGTAACCCATATGGCCCATTTGGTGGATATGCAGGATTTCCTTTCGCAGAGTCCCCAGGAGATTTCCGGAGGGCAGAAACAGAGGGTAAGTCTTGCCGGGGTTCTGGTCGACAATGTGGATATTCTGCTTTTTGACGAGCCGCTTGCCAATCTCGATCCCGAGACAGGTAAGCGGGCCATCGCCCTCATAGATGAATTGCACAGGAGCACAGGGAAAACCATCATTATCATCGAACATCGCCTTGAGGATGTGCTCTCTTGCCCTGTGGACCGTATCCTCCTTATAGAGGATGGCCAGATCGTCTGCGATACCACACCAGAAGCGTTGTTGTCGGGATCACTGTTGGAGCAGAAGGGCATACGTGACCCCCTCTACCTCTCCGCCCTGCGCCAAAGTGGTGCAGACCTCTCTGTGGCGAAGGGCATCGCATCCATCGATACCATCGATCTCGATCCCTATTGCCCCCTTATACGCACTTGGTATCAGAAGAGACCAGAGCCAACACGTGCACACGACCAAAAGAAACAGCTCATCGTATCAGATCTCTCTTTCTCGTACGACGGCATCAGGGATGTGCTTACAGGCATCTCGGCTGAAATATATACCGGGGAGATGATCAGCATCCTGGGGAAGAACGGTGCAGGCAAGTCAACCCTTGCCCAGATTCTGATGGGGATACACCGTCAGGACAGCGGGACTATACACTTTGAAGGTGAAGATATCTCTTCGCTCTCTGTCACCGAACGATCCTCGTTGATCGGGTTTGTGATGCAGAATCCCAACCATATGATCAGCCACTCCATGATCTACGACGAAGTTGCCTTCGCCCTGCGCCAGAGGGGGTACTCTGAAGAGGAGATACGTCCCCGCGTGATGGATGTCCTACAGCTGTGTGGCCTCAGAGCCTACCATGCATGGCCCATATCTGCCTTGAGCTACGGACAGAAGAAGCGGGTAACCATAGCATCCATCCTGGTCACCGAGCCAAAGATTCTCATCCTTGACGAACCGACTGCAGGGCAGGACTATGTGCGCTATTCGCATTTGATGGAGTTTCTCAGTACCCTGAACAGGAGGACCGGTCTCACCATCCTTTTCATCACCCATGACATGCATCTTGCTCTGGAGTATACCGACCGTGCGCTGGTGCTCTCTGATGGGCTTCTGCTAGCCGACCAGCGTGTGTGTGAGGTGTTCAGTGATACGGGGCTCCTTGCTAAGGCTAACCTGACGGTGACAAGCCTCTACACGTTGGCAAAACGTTGCGAGATAGATGACATCCCCGCCTTCATCGACTGCTTTATCCAAGGGGAGAAAGAGAGGCGCCCAGAAGGGGTGGAGGTTCTCCCCCTCGAGAAGGAGGGCCTCTCCTCTCAAAAGGCAAGAGGAAAGACACGACGGAAGCGGAAAGAGACTCCTGAAAGAAAGGCAAGGAGAGGTGTCCGTTCAAAACAGAGCGGAAGGAAGTTCGGCTTTGCCTTGAGCTATGAGCAGACAAACTCCTTCATCCATTCGCTGAACGGTGTGACCAAACTGGTTTTCTTTATGCTCTGGATAGTACTCTGCCTCACAACCTTTGACCTTCGCATCCTTATCCCTTCGATGCTCTTCGCCCAGGCAGCCCTAGCCTCCTGCAAGGTTCCCATGAAGAAATTCCTGCCCTATATCATTGCAATGACCTATGTTATCGTGATCAATGCCATCTTCATCTATCTGTTTTCCCCTGACCAGGGCCAGCGATATCTGGGAACAAAGCACATATTGCTAGGTTCTCCCTCAGCACATTACGCCCTTACTGTCGAGACGGTATTTTACCTGTTGGTGGTCTGTCTGAAATACTTCTCCATATTTCCCTTGGCCTTGCTGTTTGTCACAGCTACCCATCCATCACAGTTCTCTTCTTCACTCAACAGGATAGGGGTGCGCTACAAGACAAGCTATGCTGTGGGATTGGCGATGAGATATCTTCCGGAGGTCACCTCCTCCTATACCCATATCCTGCATGCCCAGATGGCTAGGGGAGTGGACATATCAAAGAATGTTCCCCTCAAGCAGAGGATCTCCTCTGTGGGGAAAATCCTGGCCCCTTTGGTTCTCTCCTCCCTCGACCGTATCGATGTGGTTACCAATGCAATGGTTCTCAGGGGATTCGGCAAACATCCGAGAAGGACATGGTACCTTGCCAGGAAAATGAAATTTTCAGATGTACTTGTCCTCGTTCTCATGGTATGCTGGATTTCCCTAAGCCTGTATATGCGATTTGGAAGGGCAGTAATGTTCTGGTTTCCCTTGTATTAGGATGATATTGATAGTATTTCCAAGGAAAACCAAGTAATAAAGCTGAAAGCGAGGTAGAGGTCTTGACCTTTATGCCTGTAATCCCCATCTTATGTTGCATTAAATCCAAGGGAACGCCAAGGCGTATTTTAGGAGGCAAACTGTGTCCGATATGTTTGTTCAAGAGATGGAAGAGCAGCTTCACCTTATGCGAAAAGAGTTGCTTGACAAGCTGACTGAGGATAATAGTGACTTCAGAGAGATGGTAAATGCCATGGGTATCAAGGATAGCATCGATGTTGCTGCTGACGATATTGCATTTAAGAAGATGGAAGCCATTAATAAGCATGAGGCGAATCGCCTCAGGTCGATAGAGAATGCCCTTGCCCGTATTCATAACGGAAGGTATGGGCATTGTCTAAAATGTGCCAAGAAGATTCCAGAGGAGAGGCTCAGGGCCATTCCTTATGCAGTGCTCTGCATCGATTGCAAGAGTGCTGAGGAGACTCCGGGAAGACGATAGCCTTGTCTTTCACCTAAGGGGAAAAAACAGATGGTGCCTTTCCGTTGGGATGGCACCATCTGTTTTTTCTGGTTCTCTGTTCTTCGTTCTACTCTGCTCTTCTTTTTGCTTGTTTGTGTTCTTTCATGCTGATCTCCTGATTTCTCTCTGATCTGAGCCATCAGAAATACACTGCATGGGAACCTCTAGCCTTGTCAGAGATACGGATTGTCCTGTTCCTCTCCTATGGTGGTCGCCGGCCCGTGACCTGGAAGCACTTGCACTTCCAGGGGGAGCTTTAGCAGTCTTTTGCAACTCTTGACGATCTCATCATAGGAACCACCTTCAAGGTCAGTGCGGCCGATGCTTCCTGCGAATAGCGTATCGCCGGTAAACACGAACTGCCCTTGTTCATGGTAGAGGCAAATGCCTCCCTTTGTGTGTCCTGGTGTATGCATGACCAAAAGATGGCTGTCTTGAAGAAGCTGGTTGTCCGTAAGCAGCCCTGTAGCTTCACTCATCGCCTTCAGTGCCTTCTCATATCTCTGGAGGAAGCTCTTGTCAAAGCATGATTTGGAGAATCGCTCGTAGGCTTGTGAGCCCAGGTAGTGCGAGTCCTCCTCTGAGACAAGGATCTCCAGATGTGGCCACCGCTCTTTCAGTTCACCCAAGGCTGTAATATGATCCCAATGGGTGTGGGTAAGCAGGACAGCAACCGGCTTGACGTTGTGGTTTTCAATGGCTTTGATGATACGTTGCCCCTCATTGCCCGGATCTATGATCCAGGCACTGGAGTTCTCCTCATTGCCCATGATGTAGCAGTTGGTCTGGTATGGTCCCACAACAAGACGATCTACGAACACTCTCTACTCCTTGTTGGAATAACTGACTGCGGCGGTGCGGCCCTTGATGTCCATGCCGTTCAGCTTTGCAATAGCCTTTTCACAGTTCTCTTCTGTCATCGAGATGAATGAGTACTTGTCGTGGATGCGAAGGCTGAAGATGTCATCTCTGGTAATCTCAAGCTCTTTCTGGAGCAGGAGGGAGAGTTCCTTGGCATAGAGGCGCTTCATCTTTCCAATGTTGAGGTAGAGGGTCCTCGCCCCTTCTGGAAGAGGTTTCTCTTCACGCTTGTTCTGTGGTGCACGTTCCTGTTTCTTGCTTTCAGCAGGAGCACTCTTTGGAGCCGGTTTGGCCTTGGTGGTTCGCTGTGGTGCTGATGTCCTGGTTTTTGGTGAGTTGGCATTGAGCATCTCACGAAGCAGGTAGGCCATAAAATAGCTGCGAAGGGTAAAGGGTACGTTTTTCTTGATGAGGCGCTTCAACTGTTCCAGTTCTTCTGGATTGGGGTCGGCCTTGGTTTTTCCTGCAAGTACTTGGATGGTGCCAATAAGCAGGTCTTCCTCGCTTGCGTTGCTCTTGTTGTCATTTTCCATGAGCATTTCTCCTTAGATAATCATTTGCTCTTCTGACCCTTGCCAGAGGGATGTGAGCTTTGTGTTTCCTAGTGTGTGGCAGTCCTGGCCCTCTCCCGGCCGCGGGAGGTGGTGCAAGTGCTCAAGGGAGAGCCTGCCTCAGTGCCCACAGCAAGGAAAACGCCGTGGGCAATCAAGTGGATACCGTTTGGTTCCGGTCACACTTTGCAAGGAAGAAGAGCACGCTGGCACGTACAAAACAAACTTCTTCCAAGGCCATCCAGGCTAAGGGCATGAAGGCTCCCCATCCCTGAACAGTTTGGCTCAGAATACCCAACCCTTCATACCCTTGTCAAGGAAATGCAAGGATTAAGCACTATTGGACCCATATCTTTCTTTGCCTAGGGGCCTGTATTTGTGATACTATCGTGCTATGGGAACCTTTCAAGCCGACATATTGCAGAAACAGAAGGAGATAGAGAGCCATAGGGATGATCTGTACACCCTCTATGCCGAACTGGGTTTCAGCATTGCCCTGATCGAGCAGACAACCCCCCTCTGGCTTGCATTGGAAGAGTTCAACCAGTTCGTGGAAGTGGACGCCAAGTATGAAGAGGCAAAGCAGGCCTATGAACGGATTCAGGGGTTTATCAGCCAGCTGGAGGACCGGTCGCGCAAGATACAGCAGATCGAAGCCGACATCCGGTCGCTCAACGGACCGAGAAAGAAGCTGCATGCCCGCCTTGGTGCCGTCGCATACGAGGCTTATGGATCGGATACCCTGCCTGATTACCTACAGCAGACCTGCACTCCCCTGTTTTCCGAGCACCATACCCTGGTCAGGCATCTCCAGGATGCCTTGGAGCAATGCAAGAGCCCGAAAGGCCCGATCAATACGATCAAGTGTTCTCTCCTTGCACGACGGCTACAGCACACACGCAAGCAGATGGTCCCCCTTTTGGTCAAGGCCGGTGCGATATTGGCCAAACTTGGGTGCGAATCCGATCTTCCGGGCTTGGGAAAGGAGAGCCTTGTCGTTGAGCTTGCCCAGTTCAAGAAGAGGGAACAGGCCCTGCAACAGGAGCTTGATATCCACCATAGTGCAGTTGCCAAGCTGAGAACCCAGGAGAAGGAGAGCCCGAGGAACCAGCTTGATACAAGCCGTGCCCAATTCAAGGAGATGGAAAAGCAGAGGATCAGGGTAAGCAACCTCTATGGCAAGGCACTTTACGACAAGCTGGTGCAACAGGCATCTTCCCAGCAGGTCGGTTCTGTCTCTATGTCCCTGATGGGGCAGATAACCTTGCACCTGCGCAGGGTCTCCAAGTTGGAGAAGGAAATCCTTGATCTGCAAAACCTGATGAAGGTTGAGGAACTGGAAGCCCAGATTGAGTTGGAAAACCAGAAGATTGGTCATTTGCGTACCCAGATAGATCAGAGCAACAGGCAGATATCCCAAGTTGAACTCTCCATAGCACGCAAGCGGGAGAAGATATCCGCATTAAGGCCAAGGAAAGCCCTGACTGACCATGAGTGAAAAGGACACAAACCAGACAAACGAGACAAAGCCTCCCAAGTCCCCCAAGGGGAAAAACACGCTAGGACTCAAGGTGACCCTTGGCGAAGGGCTCCCTGGAGAAATAATAAGTAGCACACCCAAACGGATCAGACCCACTACGACATCAGCACATGCACGCGTAGACATGCCTGGAAAGCTTAAGCCTTCAGAAGAGAAAAAAACTCCAGCCCCTTCGCCACCTCCCAAAAAGAGTGATGACAGTACCTTCAAGCAGAAAAGGGGGGCATCCACCTCACGAGCGACGAAGCAGACAACAACAAAGGCTTCACCTGCACACGCTAAAACCCAAAAAAAGGGTTCGGCTCCACCTAAAAAGAAACCTTTGGGAAGCGGAAAAGAAAAGGGCAAGGCCCCTTCAGCCAAGAAAACCGTTGGGAGGGAAAAGGTAGTCCCTCCCAAGATAGGCTCCAGGCGGGGCTATCGTCCCTCCCTTGCCCTTCGCTTGCGTATCCCCGTTTTTCTCGTCGCCTTTGTCGTCTGCGCCCTCGCCCTCTTCCTTACCTTCCGTAAGGAGGCCGGGCCGTTGGGCAGGTATGTCGCCCAGGCTTTGGATGCTCCTTCCGGGGAAGTGACCATCACAGCCGGCATGAGTGCCCGTTCTGTAAGCCTGTTGCTCAAGGAACGCGGTATTGTCGATGATGATGCTTCATTGCTGCAGTATTTCATCGACACCAATATCGCAACCACTTTGCGTAGCGGCACCTTTGTTATGGAAAGGGACATGTCGCATGAAACCATCGGAAAGATTCTGACTGCACAGGTAGGGGATATTGCCCTTGTAGTCAGCCCTTCCTTTACCCTGGCAACCATTGACAGATATCTGCAAAACCGTGGCTTTGCAAAGGGTGGGGAGTTCCTTGCTGCAGCAGCGGCTCTGAAGGAGAGGCATTCGCTCTCCTTTGCAGAGGGCTGGCTGCTCAGTGGCGAGTATGTGGTCTCCCAGGAAGATGTGGCGAATGCCCTTGCCCAGGCTATGTTTGACTCTATGCTAGAGTTGGTCCAGCCTTACCTTGGGTCCCCACAGGTAGCACGATGGGGGCTTGAGCAGATTCTGATAGTAGCCTCCATGATCCAGGCGGAGACCCAGAACCCTGAGGAAATGCCTCTCATAGCATCTGTGATCTTCAACCGTCTGGAGGCAGGACAACCTTTGGGCATTGATGCGACGACACGCTATGAGATCGACGACTGGGAGAATCCCATACCCAAGAAGGCCTTGGAGGAACAGACCCCCTACAATACCCGACGCAAGGTCGGCCTGCCTCCCTCAGGTATATGCAGCCCTTCCAGGGCCGCTGTAGAGGCTGCCCTCTACCCCTTGGAGAGTCCCTATTTCTACTATTTGCATGGCTTGGACAAAAGTCTCCATCCAGCGGTTACCTATGAAGAGCACAAAGAGAATATCAAGGAGTATCGGTAGATCCGGTGTTTTCGGTATGCTTTCCCTTCCTATAGAACAGGAAGGAGTAGATCACAGGCCCAACGATCATAGAGGACAGGCTGACTATGCCAATGGCGGGGAGGAACCACCCTGTCAAAACTGAGACCAACAATAGGATGGATGCTGTTGTCCAGACCCAGCCTGCAAAGCGGTGGGTCCTGTTCCAGTTCTCCTCGTCTGCCAACGTCCAGGGTATCTTTATCCCTACGGTGTAGTTGTGCTTGCATTTGGGCAGGTAGTTTCCAATGACCAAGAAGAGCAGTGCAACACAAGCTGGAACCACCTTCTCTATCCTGATATCATAGCCAAGGGCCTTGAACAGGGTAATGGGCATCAGAAGAAGGGACAGGATGGGCAGTATCCATTTGGACATATCCCGCAAGGGCTGTCCTTGGTCCCGTTTGGGATCGTTGTTCAGGACAAACTGGAGGAAAAAATTCCCCAAGGCTACCAAGAGAGGCAATATGAATGCTCCGAAGGCTTTGGAGGCGTAGTTGTCCGCCTGGCCCTCCAGATTGAAGTGAACTGGTATCTGGGAAGGAAGCCTGTCATATAGGAAGGCTGAGAGGATACCTGGAAGAAGGCATACAAAGGTGGTGATGATCATGGTCTTGTCAATTTTGCGTTTCATGGCTCTTCTCTCCTGCAAATTGGGCACACCAGAGCATGATCTCCTCAAAGACTGAGGCATTGAGCTCATAGTAGATGAAGTTTTTGTATTTGGTCTCTGAGATGAGGGAAGCTTGCTTCAGTTGTGAAAGGTGGTAGGATACTGTTGCCGAGGTGAGGTTCTCTACCTTTGAGGCGATGTCCCCGGCGGTGAGCCGGCCTTCCTTGAGCATGACAAGGATTTCCCGTCGTACTGGATCCGCTACCGCTTTCATGGTCTGGGAAAAGCCCATAAAACCTCACTATTTAGAGATATGTCTAAATAGATAATACTGGCAAATGCCATGCAGGTCAAGGTATTGTCTTCTCGGGGCGGTTTCGATAGGGTTTTACAAACCTTGAACTGGCTGTACTCTTCGGTATACTGATGCAATTGTTCAAGAAAATGAAGAGGATCATAAGAATGGATACACTATGGTTTGATACCCTGTCTGAGAAGTGGGAGGATGGGCTTCCCTTTGGAAACGGAAGACTGGCCGGAATGCTCTGGGGCGATAGGACGAAGGATATCGTCAGCCTCAACCATGAGGATTTATGGACAGGTGATTTCAAGAATCGTGAATGCGAGCCTGGTTCCCATTTCCTGCCCTATGTACGTGATTATCTGAAACGTGGGGAGAATTTCAAGGCGACGGCACTTGCCGCTGTTGCCTTTGGAGGAAATGGGGGGATCTCCCCCTTGATCCGAAGAATGGACTCCTTCCAACCTGCCTGTGATATCATCCTAACCCATGAGCATCAGGATCTGGTTCGTCGTGAGCTCTCACTGAAGGATGGCATTGTCGCAAGTCAGAAGGAGCAACTGTCTGTCACAGCCTTATGCCACTGTACAGAGGATATCATCATCGTCCGATGGTTCTCCAAAAATCCCTTCGATGCAACCTTATCTTGTGTGCGAGAAGAGCAGGAGGGTGTACAAAGCCGATATGCAGTATGCTCTGAGACTGGAATAGTCTCTCTTGATGTGAATGCCGGATCGGGAGTCAGCTATGCAGTGAAGTGTAAAGTCGTCACTGATGGTCAGCTGGAGACCCTTGATACAGGGTTTTGTATCCGGAAGGCCTCTTATGTTACAGTCATGGCAGATATCGGTTCTGAACTGCGTGGTATTGACGCTGAACTATCCAAACATGCTTTTCCTCAAGACCATGCTTTGTCGGTGGAAAGCCACACTGCAGAATTTTCCAAAATGATGAGCCGATGGACTTTTGACCTTGAGGATTCCCATACTTCTGAATTGGCTCGAATTCCGGTGAACCGGCGTCAGAAACTTCTCAAGGAGGGGGGTGATGATGCACAATTGATTGCATTGTACGCACGCTTCGGGGTCTATCTCATGGTAAGTGGGTCTATGTTGGCTACATTGCCTCTGCATCTTCAGGGCAAATGGAATCATAGCACCTTTCCCAAATGGAATAGTGACTATCATCTGAATATTAACCTGCAGATGAACTACTGGTTTACCGACGCTCTTTGCCTTGATTCATATACCCGGCAGATGACTGACTACATTCTATCCCTCTTGCCCAAGGCTCGTGAGGCCGCAAGGCGTCTGTATGGCTGTAGGGGAGTTGTGTTCCCCCTAAACTCTGATATCTGGAGGAACGTTACTCCTGAAGCATATAACTATGCTGTCTGGATTTCCGGTGCTGGGTGGCTGATGCTGCATTTTTGGAACTTGTTTCAGCATACCGGCGATTATGAATACCTGAGAAGCCAGGCCTTCCCGTTTTTCAAGGAGGTTGCAGAATTCTATGAAGACTATGTGCAGTTTGATGATGAAGGACGGGCCCAGATCATGCCCAGCCAATCTCCTGAAAATCGATATCGAGGAGCAGGTTACTTTCCTGTAAGCATGTGCATCTCTTCAGCGATGGATGTCCAAGTCGCCCATATGGCACTCGATATTGCTATCCAGACAGCGAAACTCCTCGAGAAGGATGCCGCTATGTATGCCCCTTGGCAGAAGATTCTGGATACACTTCCACCGTTCAGGATTGGTAGCGATGGAAGGCTCCTCGAATGGGATAGCGAGGATAAGGTTGAGATAGAAAAAGGTCATCGGCATTTTTCCCATTTGTTCGGTGCTTATCCAGCAGAACTGTTTTCATCCAATCGCAATGTCGCACAGTTTGAAGCGTCTAGAAAATCTTTGGAATACAGGCTTTCCCATGATGGCGGGCATACGGGATGGAGCCGGGCCTGGTGTGCATGCCTATTCGCAAGATTCAAGGATCCTGAAATGGTTTCCTCCTGTTTTAGGACCCTTATAGGGGAGCTTTCTTCGGCGACCTTGCTTGATCTCCACCCCGACTATCATCCCCAGAAGAAGCGTCCCACCCAGACAAAGGATGACCCCTTTTTGTTCGGGAAGCCCATAGATGATCCCCCAATGATTTTCCAGATTGATGGTAATCTTGGTGGGACTGCAGCCTTCATCGAAGCTCTGATGCAGTATAGGGATGGGTGTCTCTATCTGTTGCCGGCGAGGCCTAAGGGTTGGATGAAGGGAAAGATTGGGCCGCTACGCACCAAAGGTGGTCATATTGTCACATTTTCCTTTGAGAAGGATATGATAACAAAGCTTGAAGTCATACTGGGTTTTGAGAGACAGCTTGTTGTCGTCGGACTTGGTGAGGATGGTGCGGATCTCCTGCTTTCAGGAACGAAAGGCACAAAACTTCAGGTACGCTAGAGATTTCATGCGGCTGACCCCTTTTGAGTCCTGCAACGTCTTCCATCCCAGGGAAACGACCCTTTCGCCTTATGAAGCTGAAAGGTTGGCCATCTTTCTTCCCTTTTTCAGCAGTTCAGCCATGCTGCGCTTGTGATAAGACGTGATTTGCTCCACGGTCAGATCCTCTGGGTATGCTTTGGGGCTGCATAGGCTCTACCCCGTCAGCGGGCGAGTGAGGCTATCGGGATTTGGAAGGGACCCCTGCCTATCTGCTCCATGAAAGGAGGAGTGATATCTGTCCATACCATCGCGCTCCTCACTTCCCTACGGTTTACAACACCATTCTTGCAAGATTCCGGTCAGAGACCCACCTTTTCTGCATAGGCTTTTGGCGTCATGTTCGTCTTTGCCTTGAACACCCTGATAAAGCTGCTTGAGCTGTTGAACCCCACTGCCTTGCTGAGCTCAACCACCCTGATCAGGGGATTGCCCCTGATCATCATACAGGCCCGTTCGATCCTATAGTCATTGAGGAATGTCTTGAAGTTCTCATTGCTGAGCTTCTTGAACAGGGTACTGCAGTACTTTGCTGAGATGTTGCAGTGGTCTGCTATGTCGTTGAGCATGATATCGTCATCGAAGTTTGCAAATATGTAATCCTGCATGGTTTTCAGGAGGATGTCGTCGGTGGATTTTTTCCTTTCGCGAATGGCCTGTATGATTGAGGCGAAGTTCTTTCGTAACCGTTCTACCATCTTCTCACTTGCCCAGTTTTCGTACAGCCAAGGGAAATCAAAATTCCTTCCCAACAGTCCCATCGGGGTCATCTTCAGTTCCTGCATGATGCGAAGCAGCGTTCCGATGAGCGAATACATCAAATTCCTATGGGCCTCATTGGAAAGGGTAGCAAGGGCGAAGTTCTCCTCGATGATGGAGTCGAAGATGCCCAGAGCCTCTTCTTGTCCTGCGACTATTGTCTGTACCAGCTTGTTTTCCAGGGAAAGAGGGTAGAAGAAGCTGTTGCCCTTATCCTTTGGGATGTCGAGAGCTGTTATGAACAGGGTCTCTTTTGTCGCAAATTTGTACTCTGCGATGTGGAGCGTCTCCTTGTAGGAGGTGGCGATGGAGGAGATGCCAGCCCTGCATGTGCTGAGGAAGATGGAAAGGTGTACTGCAATTTCTTTCAGGGAAGATATGCCTCCGAGAAGTTCCTTTGCATCCTTCACACTATCGGCCTGCAGGATGATGGCAAAAGAGCTGTAGGAAATATTGACGTAGTATAGGTCATGCATTGATTGGAGGGTCTGGATGTAGAGATGGATATGGTTCTTCTGCAACTGAAGGAACCAGTCATTCTTTTCGAAATCCTCGTTCAGTGCATGCATCGTTACAAGGGCGACAAGATACTTCGCATGCATCTGTTTTGGCTTCAGAGGACAGGCCGACGAGGTGGGTACGCCGAAGATGAGCTCGCGGTAATAGCGTTGCACCGTGAGATTGTTGGTCTCCTCGATGGCCTGTTCCAGCTTTTGATTCAGCTGCTGCAAGGTATTGAGGTTCTCCTCAAGCAGCTTGAACTCGTCTATGGTCGATCCCTCCTTGTGCAGGTAGGGCAACTTGACAAGGGTCTTTCTGATAGGGGAGTAGAGTCTCGATGCCCAGTGAAGGGAAAGAAGGAGCAGGGCGACCGAGATACCCATCAGCGGCAGGAAGAATACCAGGATGGCATGCATGGCTCTGATCGGGGCCGAATCATACTCCAAGGCGATAAACCAGGGTTGCGCGGAGGGGTGCAGCACAAAGATGGGTTTCCCCTTGAAGGCATATTCGGTGAGGCTGCCACTGTTTGGATATGAGCGTAAGAATGCCAGTTTCTCCGCATTATCCTCCCCTTGCAGTTTGGGAAAGATGAAGTCCTTGCCGTAGATAAAGGAGAAATCCTTACCTCCAAGCAGGGTTGTTATGGGTATGTGTATCAGGTAGCACAGGGTTTTGTCTGTAAAGGCATACTTTTTCAGCAGGAATAGGCCATGCAGCTGGGAGTCGGAATACAAGGGGATGAGTTCCTCCTGTTGGGGTGAGAGCAAAAACCCTTTCCAGGTTGCAAGGGATATGCCAGACTCTTTCTCGCTGAAGAAATCCTTCTTTCGCACCGTCCCGTCCACAGTGATGACAAACGAGTCCTCCTTGTCATTGGTGATGAAGATGTCATATTCAAGGCCGATCAGGTTGGTGGTGGCCTTTCCCAGATCCTCATAGATTTTTCGGGCAAAGAAGAAATACTCCTCATCTGTGTCAGATTCGATCCAGCTCCTTACATGCTCCTCATTGTGCAGGATGTTGAAGGTGTTCTCTATGATTCCCATCGCTGCCCGAGCCGCATCGCTTTTTGCCTGTAGCGTGGTTCTGAGCGCAGTGCGATAGGTGGCGTTGTTTGTCTGGACCATCACAAAGGAGAAGAACCCTCCAAGGAGGAGAATGATGACAATGGCAATGACTGTGAAGGTGTGTTGGAGTTTCGCCTGGTAAGCTCCCCTTGTTTTGGCATCCTGTATCATGAATTGGAGTATATACGAGATATAGCAACAAATACAGAAGGTTTGTTTGCCAAAAAAGGTATTCCTCCCTTCCCTATGGACGATTCCAATTGTTCGGGTGCCTTTCATTGCATTCCGATGATGACAGGCTGGCTCTGAATTTCCCAGCAATTTCGAGAATTTTGTAGATATGAGGAATAGTGTAGATGCCCATGCTTTTGATCTTTCCGGAATACTCGCAACACTTAAAGAAAAATGGATATATACAAAACAATTTTGCTGTCTGAGAATGAAGATGCACACAAGAGATATCTGTGAGGAGTCATGTTATGAGAAATAAAGCACAGAAGGAAATCGATCTGTCCAGACAGCCCTTGAGCCGACGTCTGCAAAGGACAATGGTCAGGGACTGGGATCTGTATCTGCTGTTGATCCCTGGCATCATCTGGTTTCTGATGTTCAGTTACAAGCCGATGTATGGATTGAGGATGGCCTTCTATGACTACAATGTATTCAAGGGAATGGAGGGGAGCACGTTCGTAGGACTTGCAAACTTCAGGGAGTTTATGGGGGGGCCTGACTTTATCAGAACCATCAAGAATACCTTCATGATCTCATTCTGGCAGATAGTCATCTGTTTCCCAGCACCTATTGTCCTTGCCATAGCGATCACAGAGATGAGGAACAAGTTTGTGAGCAAGCTCACACAAACCGCAACCTTCCTGCCTCACTTTATCTCTGTCGTTGTCGTATGTGGCCTGGTGGTCAACTTCCTCTCTCCTTCCACTGGTATCGTCAATCTGTTCTTGAACAAGCTTGGCATCGAATCCAAGTACTTTATGGTAAAGCCTGAATACTTCCGTGGTGTCTATACAGGGATGACATTGTGGCAGAATGCGGGTTTCAATGCGATCGTCTATATCGCGGCCCTGATGGGAATTGATCCGCAGCTGTATGAAGCGGCCATTGTAGATGGGGCTGGCAAATGGAAAAGGATTGTACATATTACGGTTCCCTCCATCATGCCCACAGTGGTGACGATGTTTGTCCTGCAGGTCGGCAAGATGGTAAAGGTCGGCTATGAGGCCATCCTGCTGCTCTACAAGCCGACAACCTATGCAACAGCTGATGTCATTGCAACCTATGCCTATAGGGTGGGTATCGGTAATCGTAACTACGGTCTGGCTACGGCAGTAGGCCTGTTTGAGGCTGTCATCGCCCTGATCATGGTCGTAGGTGCCAACAAGCTGAGCAAGCGTGTCACCGAATCGACAATCTGGTAGGTAAGAGATATGAGAAAAATTGAACTGTTGAACTGGAAGAGGGTGAAGATCCAACGTATGAACAAAGCCGACAGACAAGCTTTGAAGAAGGCTGAACTGTCAAAACATCTGCTTGATAGTCGGGGTGAAAAGATCTTCAACAAGGTGATGATAGTCCTTGGGCTGCTCATCACTGTGGTAACGCTGTATCCGCTTTGGTATACCCTCATAGCATCTGTGAGCAAACCCTTGCTTGTTGAGAACGGCTCGGTGATGTTGCTTCCCAAAGGACTGTCTTTTGACAGCTATGTGCAGGCTGCACAGAAAGATGGGATTTGGATCGCATATGCGAATACCATCTTCTATACGGTCTTTGGCGTGTTGGTGAATATGGCATTTTCCACCACTATGGCATATGCCCTTTCAAAGAAGAGGCTTGGCTTCAGGAAGTTCTTTACCCTGTTTGCCGTCTTTACGATGTGGTTCAGTGCCGGTATCATCCCACTGTTCATCACGTTCAAGGATTTTGGCCTGTTGAATACAAGATCGGGTATCCTGTTCGGGTTTGCGATTAACACCTACAACATGATTATCCTCAAGAGTTTCTTTGAGCAGGTTCCTGACTCCCTGGAAGAGGCCGCCTTCATGGATGGGGCAAGCAATATCCGCATCCTGACAACCATCTATCTGCCCCTATCAAAACCTGCTCTGGCAACGGTGGGTATGTTCTATGCGGTCAACAGGTGGAACAGCTACTTCTGGGCAATGAACCTTTTGCGTGATGACAGCAAGATGCCTTTGCAGGTCCTTCTGAAGAAACTGATTGTAGACCGTGTTGCAAATGAGACGGAGGCTGCCATTGTCACAGAGCAGTCCCTGTCCTCCCCGACGACTGTCATCTATGCAATTATCGTGCTTGCGATCATCCCCATGATGGTGGCCTATCCGTTTGTGCAGAAGTATTTCAAGAGCGGGCTGACCATCGGGGCTGTAAAGGGCTGATCGGTATCCAACTTTTGTTTGTTTGTTTGTATTTAGTGGTAACACCACCAAAGGAGATAACATGAAAAAGAGAATTTTTGTAGCGTTGCTCGTTTTGCTAGTGGCCTTCAGTGCCTTTGCAAAGGGAGATTCGGAGAAGGGGCCTGCCGTAAAGGCAGAGGACCAGGTATTGAGCGGGACACTTGCCAGTGCGACACCCAAGGAGTTCACCATATTCCTGAACTTCAACAACATGCCCTTCGATAAGGAGTGGCCTGTATGGAAGAAGGCCGCTGAGATGACCAATGTCTCATTCAACGGCATTATCCCCCAGAGCAACTCAAATGAGGAAGAGGCTTTCAACCTGATGCTCTCCTCAGGTGACCTTGCTGATGTTATCGGGTACAAGAGCATTGCAGTGCTTGAGGAACTCGGTCGTGATGGTGGCCTTATTCCCTTGAACGACCTCATCGACAAGTATGCGCCTAACATCAAGGCAACGATGGAAAAGGATGTGGTATTCCGTAACGCCTGTTACTCCCTCGACGGGAACATCTATGTCATTCCTAAAAATCAGGAGCTGTTCAGCGCAGAGTACTGGTGGATTCGCAACGACTGGCTTCAGAAGCTTGACCTTGAAGTTCCCTCTACAGTTGACGATCTCTATGATGTGCTGACTGCCTTCAGGAACAACGACCCCAATGGAAACGGTCTCAAGGACGAAATACCTCTCTTTGACCGTGCAGGATGGAAGATGCCCGATGAGTACCTCTACCTCTGGGATACATCCACTGAGTTTTATGTCCGTGACGGCAAGATTGTATTCGAACCTCTTGAGAAGGATTTCAAGATTGGTGTGCGCAATATCGTCAAGTGGTATAAGGAAGGCCTCATCGACCCTGAAATCTTTACCCGTGGACCGAAGAGCCGCGACGTACTGCTCAGTGCCAACCAAGGTGGCCTGACCCATGACTGGGTCTCTGCCGCCAACTACAACAGCACCCTCTCCAAGTCCATCCCTGGTTTCGAGATGGTAGCGTTTGCCCCTCCAATGGATCAGAATGGCAACAGGGTCGAACGGACCAGCCGTTTCCCAGGTGTCGGTTGGAGCATCTCCTCCACCGCCAAGGATCCGGTCACCATCATGCGTTTCTTCGACTTCTGCTTCTCCCCTGAAGGGTCTGAGCTGATGAACTGGGGTATTGAAGGCGAAACCTTTGTCCGTAATGCTGATGGCACCAAGTCCTTTACAGATGTCGTCATGAATAGCGATATGAGCCCCCTTGGATATCTTCGTGGACAAGGTGTGCAGTATAGGATCGGTATGAAGCAGGACCAGAATTACGAATATGCTTTCATGACCGAAGAGGGTAAGAGAGCCACCAAGATGTATAACGACAACCTCGATTGGTTCCGCCTTGACCAGGCCCCTATGCCGATGGGGTGCTCAGCCTGCGCTATACCCCTGAGGACGAATCTGCATATCAGAAGATCATGGGCAACATCCGCCCTTACGTCGATGAGAAGTTCCAGTCCTGGATGCTTGGGACCGCTGACTTTGATAAGGACTATGATGGGTTCGTCAAGGAGCTCAAGAGCCGTGGCATTGACAAGGCGATTGCGATCAACCAGAAGGCCTATGAGACCTACATGAAGAAGTAACCATTGTGCTGTATCCGGAGCGGGGAACATGTTCCCCGCTCTGGATACGTTTGTTTGTCAGAGAATCAGGTGGCACTACGCATGCCCTTCCTATGAAGGCCTTACGTAGTGTGACCTCAACAGGGAAGGGTGGCAATTGCCCTTAAGGAGTGTCCTATGAATAGTATGCAAACGGCGTTGGGAGATGCGATCAGGCAGATAGACTCTTGCTTGCCCGCTTTCATTGAAAAGTTTCCCTTTTCCCATAGTGAGGGGAACTTCTACGAGGCCAGTGAGAATGTCGAGTGGACGACTGGGTTCTGGACCGGTGAGCTCTGGCTCGCCTACGAACATACCCACGCCTCCAAGTATAAGGATGCCGCCCTCAGGCAGGTAGACTCCTTCAAGGAAAGGATCCTCAAGCGCATCGATGTGGACCATCATGACATGGGATTTCTCTACTCACCCTCCTGTGTAGCGGCCTATAAGCTGACCGGTAGCCTGGAGGGAAAGGAGGCAGCCTTGCTTGCTGCCGACAACCTTATCTCCCGCTTCCAGCCTATAGGCCAGTTTATCCAGGCTTGGGGTGAATTGGGATCTGAGGACAACTATCGCCTCATCATAGACTGCCTGTTGAACCTGCCACTGCTGTTTTGGGCAACCGAAGAGAGTGGGGATGAGCGCTATCGCGAAATTGCATTGAAGCATATCGACACAGCCATGCGCGTCATCATCCGCGACGATGACTCCACCTACCATACCTATTATTTTGATACGAAGACAGGAGAGCCCACCAAGGGCGTGACGCGCCAGGGGTATCGTGATGGCAGTGCCTGGTCGCGAGGGCAAGCTTGGGGAATCTACGGCTCTGCCCTGGCATACCGCTATACCAGAAATCCCAAGTACTTTGTCCTGTTTGAGAGAATGACAAAATTCTTCCTTGACCATCTGCCCGGCGACAAGGTTCCCTACTGGGACTTTGACTTCACCGATGGCAGTGACGAACCTAAGGACTCCTCAGCAAGTGCCATCGCCATCTGCGGCATGCATGAGATGGCAAAGTACCTTGATGGGGATAAGGCTGTTTTATATCGGGGTGAGGCCGAACAACTGCTGCATGTGCTGATAGAAGCCTGTGCTGCAACTGATCCCACAAAGAGCAACGGCCTTCTGCTTCATGGCACCTATGCCCGCAAGAGTCCCTACAACCCCTGTAACAATAGGGGGGTCGACGAGTGCAACACTTGGGGAGACTACTTCTACTTGGAGGCTCTGATGAGGTTTTCCAAGGATTGGGATTCGTACTGGTAAGAAAAGAGGAGCAACGGGTTGTGAGAAAGAAGAAGAATCTCCTGTACATATTTGCTGACCAATGGAGGTACCATGCCATAGCTCATGTGGGTGAGGATGCGGTTGTCACCCCCAACATGGATGCATTTGCCAAACAGAGCATCTGCTTTGACAATGCCATCAGTACCTATCCTCTCTGTTCCCCCCACCGTGCAGCTTTGCTGACAGGGAAATATCCCCTGAGCTGTGGACTATGGACCAACTGCAAGATAGGTCTTGCAGTCAGTCCCTCTCTTGCAACGCAGGAGATCACCTTTGGTGATGTCCTGAAGAGGGAGGGCTATGACACTGCCTATATCGGCAAGTGGCATCTGGACTCCAGTGACATGAACTATTATGACGATCCGGAAGCGGGAAGTGTTCATTGGGATGCCTTCACTCCACCAGGTCCGAGAAGGCATGGGTTTGACTATTGGCACTCCTATGGCGCCATGGATGACCATCTCTCTCCCCACTACTGGGAAGATTCCCCAAAACGGATCGATATCAAGAAATGGTCACCGCTTCATGAGAGGGAAGTGTTGCTGGACTATTTGGAAACAAAGAGGGATAAGGACAAGCCCTTCTGTGCGGTCCTCAGCTGGAATCCCCCCCATCCTCCCTATGACCAGGTTCCAGGGGAGTATAAGCAAATGTACGAAAGACCCCATACGTTTAGGGACAACGTTCCTCAGGCGATGCGAGACGACCCTGTCTTCATTGAGCACTTCAAGGAGTATTTTGGTGCGGTAACCGGTATTGACGAGCAGTTTGGCATTATCATGGCCTACCTGAAAGAGAAAGACCTTCTTGATGACACTGTTGTCGTATTGAGCTCTGACCATGGGGACTGCATGGGCTCGCATGGGCTCTATGGCAAGAATATCTGGTACGAAGAGGCGATACGCATTCCCTTGTATATCCGTGACAGTTCCAAAGAAGCTAAGTCACTACCCTGTCTCATAGAGAGCTGTGACCAGATGCCGACGATGCTTGACCTTTTGGGTGTTGGAATTCCTTCCACCGTGGAAGGGGTGAGCTTCAAGCCAATGCTCGACAGCAAGCCTGAAACACTTGAAATGGACGGCAATAAGGAAAATACAGAAGGGCAACAGGTCATACCAAAAGAAAAGGAGTATGCATTTCTCTGTATGCTCCCTGGCATGCCTGAACTAATTGAGCCCTACAAGAAGCTTGGACTGGATTCGATGTGCTACGGCTGGAGAGGCTTGAGGACCAAGGACTATACCTATGTCATTGACAATGGGACAGAGCCTGGGGTGGGGCAGGTGCGCTACCTCTATGATAACAAAGGTGATCCCTTTCAATTGGACCCTGTGATCCTGGAGAAGGATTCGCCGGAATGTAGGAAGCTTGATCCCATACTGAAGGATTTCTGCTTGAGGCAAAAGGACTATTTCCTGTTTTAGGAGGAGATGATGAAACAGAAGCGACCCGATATCCTGTTGATCCAGGTAGACCAATTGCATAGCCGTGCACTGAAATCATACGGAGGAACTGCTGAGACTCCCAACATAGATTCACTTTTTGCCAGGGGGGTGGCTTTTGCAAGCGCTACGGTGCAGTGTCCCCTGTGCCAACCTTCCAGGGCGAGCCTCTGGAGTGGGCTCTATCCCCATAGGACTGAAGTCCTCTCAAATGGCAGGGCCTGGCCTTGTCCCTTGTTTACCGAAAAGCTTCCGACCTTGGGTGAGGTATTCACCCTAGGAGGATACAGGGCGATTCACTTTGGCAAGCGCCATGACAGTGGTGCCTTGAGAGGTTTTGAGCTCGTTGAGGAAGATGAGACCTTTGTACCTGACGAAAACCCTGCCTGGCCCTATAATTTCGATACGTATAATGACCAGTACACTACAGACCGTGCGGTGGAGTTTTTTTCCTCCTATGAAGATGACAAGCCTCTGCTTGCTGTAGTGGATCTGATCAATCCTCATACCATCTGTGGATGGGTTGGTAAGAACAAGGGAGAGCATAAGGATGTCCCTGTTGAAAATCTTCCTCCGTTGCCTCCCAACTTCTCCTTTGATGATATCGGCAACCGCTCCAGAAGCATCCAGCACATCTGCTGTGCCCATATCAGGCAGGCACAGGCATCACAGTGGAATGGGGAGAACTTCAGACACTATCTTGCAGCCTATAATCACTATCTTGGTTTGGTTGACCGGCAGATTGGAAGGATCCTCAATACCCTGAAGCAGAGGGGAAAGCTCGATGATGCCATTGTGGTATTCTTTTCCGACCATGGGGATGCCCTTGCCGCAAGGGCAAGTGTGACCAAGCACACAGCTATGTACCAGGAGCTGGTTGAGGTTCCGCTGGTATTCTGTGGTGGTGGCATACAGGGTAGGGGGAAGATGGTAGGGGGCCTTGCCCAGAGCCTGGACCTGGCCCCGACCCTATGTGAGATGGCTGGCCTGCCTATCCCCGCCTCCTTTGATGGCATCTCCCTTGTGCCTTCGCTAGAGGAGGGTAAGGCTCCCAAGCGTGAGTATGCAGTAAGCCAGTGGCACACCGAGTGGGGATATACCGTTGAGCCCTGTAGGATGATACGCACCCAGGACTGGAAGTACCTGCACTACCTGGAAGATGATTTTGAGGAACTCTTTGATTTGAGGAACGATCCCTATGAGATGACCAATGTGGCACAGGACCCTAAGAATGCAGAGGTTCTTGCCTATCACAAGGGCCTGTTCAAGCAATATCTGAAGGAGACCGGAGATCCCTATTTCTCCTTGGAGGCCAAGGTGGAGCAAAGATGGCGTGATCATGAGGTTGGCTATGACAAGCATAGGGGCATAACGGCACCTGAGGCATAGGGGAAGGGGAAACCTTAGACATATAGGGTAGGCAGCAACCCCACCAACACTTCTGGTGGGGTTGCATGCAGTTACTTGAAGAACGTGTGGCGCAACCAGCGTTGTGACTCTACTGCATTCCCCTTATTGACCAGATCCCGCAATTCCTGCATCACCCCATCAGTGAGTCTGGATTCGATCATCTGTAGGAATGCTACGCTTTCACTCAGGGCCCCTTGTCCATCTTCTCTGTACGGGTACTGGTCCATGGAGAGCCAACCTGTATAGTTGGTTTCCCTAAGCCAGAAAAGGGTCTCCACATATAATGGGAAGTGCACCGACCCTACTATCATGTCATCATCCCAATGCCCATAGTTGTCATTGAAATGCATGTGGAAGAGTTTCCTTCCATATTCCTGTAGGATGACGACGGATTCGGCCACATTCTCTCCGGCAACAAAAGCATGTCC
Organism: uncultured Sphaerochaeta sp.; assembly: GCA_963662725.2. Lineage (GTDB taxonomy): Bacteria > Spirochaetota > Spirochaetia > Sphaerochaetales > Sphaerochaetaceae > Sphaerochaeta. Next base: position 158,171 of record CAXXCW010000038.1, on the reverse strand, counting down.
TGTGTCGATGGTGACGCCTACGTTGTCCAGACCTGTCTCCTTCGCCAGGAGAAGGGTGTCAGAGGCCCTGGCCATGAAACAGAAGTTACGGGGTTCCTTTGGCTTGTACTCAAGGGCGAACTTGATGTCAGGGGAAGCCTTGGCGACTTCCCTGATATTTTCCATCAGGTAGCGGCGTTCAAGGGCGATATTTGACTGAAGCACATAGTCATACCCATCCTGGCCTGGCCATAGGTTCAGGGTAGAACACCCTAGCTTTCTTGCCATCTCCACACATTCGAAGGTATAGTCGATTGCCTGTTTCCGTATCTCCGGGTCTTTGGCGGAGAGACTGCCCCGTCCCCATTTTTTTTGTCCGAAGTGATCAGGGATGATGGATACACAACGGAGATTGTGTTTTGCCAGCATCTCGCCTACCTTGTCTACATTGTCGTTAGAGACATCCCATGTCCCTACCAGTTCAACACCCTCGACTCCTTCGATCTCCGATGCCTGTTTGACAAGATCTTCCTTGGGAAGAGCGTCTTTGTAGCCACTGGAAAGGAACCTGTCACAGGTATTTCCCAAGTTACCGAGAATAATTGAATACTTTGCCATGTCTGGCACCTCCTTATTCCTTATCTGTCAATGACACTTTCTCGAATCACCAGTTTCCCATGCACAAGGATACCAACGGGGGCACCCTTGGGTTTTGCTATGATTTTTTCAATGATTGTTCGGGCTGCCAAAGCTCCGATCTGTAAGTTAGGGGTCTGTATGGTAGTCAGCCTGGGTTCCATCATGGATGACATGGGTAGGTCGTCGAATCCTATGACCGAAACATCCCTAGGAACCTTATAGCCTGCTTCCTTTAGTGCCTTAATGACTCCGAATGCACCTATGTCATTAAAACAGAAGAGTGCTTGGGGAAGATGCCCTCCCTTGTGCAGATAGGCAAGCATATCAGTATAGGCACCATGGAAACCAGGCTTTACAGGAATAAAACTCTGCTCGGAGATACCAAGTCCATACTCATTCATTGCGAGGCTGAATCCCCGTTCACGCAAGGATGTGTTACCTGTCCTGACAGAGGATGTGACCATCATGATATCAGTATGATGCTTATTCACCAAGTAGCTGATGATGTTGTAGACAGATCCGATATTTCCCATAGTGATAAAATCTGTTTTCAGATGCTCATAATAGGTGTCTATGACTACATAAGGACAGCTTAGGTCTTCCAGACATTGAATATCCAAGGGGCTGAGTTCTGTTCCCAATACCACTATACCTTTTGGTTGCTTTGATTGCATTTCTGCAATGAAAGGGGTAAGCAATTCAAGGGTCTGGGTTATGATCTCAAAGGAGTACCCGTATTCCTTGACAACATGGTTGATGCCCTCGATATAGTTGACGATGAACGTATTCTGGTCTTCGTTGAGAATCAATCCGTGCTTGCTGAGTTTTGCCAAGACTATCACACCATGATGAAGCTGCGAATAGGATCGTTCCCCAGGAACACGATAGTTCATTTCTTTTGCAATACGGATGATTTCCATCCGGGTTTCATGACTGACCCCTTTGTGCCCGTTCAATGCCAACGAGACAGTGGTTTTAGAAACTCCTGCCTTCTCGGCTATCTCTTTTATACCCATGCGTCCAGCATAGACCTCTAGTGTATGATTGTCAAATAATTAGGTAAAGTTTAGTTGATTTTAGTTATATTTGTCCGGTTTTATAGATTTATGACAATCAAAATTGCTATTTATAGTTCAAAACAAGCATCATTATATGATTTGTTATGGGTATAAGGTTTTTAGCTACTAAATTAGTTCATTAATGTTTGACTTCTCAATATGAGTGAGCTACGATTATGATGTCACTGTAAAAGGAGGAAATACAGATGAAGAAACTTATGATTCTCATGGTTATTGTTCTTATGGTGGTTCCAATGGTGTTTGCAGCTGGTCAGGCTGAGAAGAAAACCGGGTATGAGATTGTGGTGGTGCCCAAGGATGCATCCAATCCATGGTTTGTCAGGATGAAAGTTGGTGTTGACGAGTATGCGAAAGAGACTGGTTTGAATGTCTATCAGAAAGGTACGGCACAGATTGATGCTACATTGCAGGCTCAGCTCATTCAGGATCTTATCGCTCAAGGCGTCGATGCCCTGTGTGTAGTTCCTGTAGATCTTGAGTCCTTGGAGCCTGTTCTCGCACAGGCTAGAAAGGCTGGTATTGTGGTGATAACCCATGAAGGTTCTGCACTGGAAAATGTCGATTATGATATCGAGGCTTTCTCCAACGCAGGATATGGTGCATTCATCATGGACAACCTTGCTGAAGCAATGAATTTTGAGGGTGTCTACACAACAATGGTTGCTTCTCTCACCAATGGTTCTCACAACGAATGGGCTGATGCCGGTGTAGCACGTCAGAAAGAGGCATATCCCAAGATGCAACTGCTTGCAGCAGAAAAACGAGTCGAGTCGTTCGACAATGGTGATGTTGCATACAACGGAGCGAAAGAGCTGTTCAAGAAATACCCTAACCTTAAAGGCATTATGGGAACTTCCTCATATGACGCTCCAGGTGTTGCCCGTGCCATTGAGGAGTTGGGTCTGATTGGAAAAGCCTTTACTTCAGGTACCGGTATGCCTCTGGACAATGCAGCCCTTCTGGAAAGTGGTGTTGTACAGTCCTTGACCCTGTGGGATCCTGCTCTTGCTGGTAAGGCTATGATAGCTCTTGCTGTACAGGTGTTGGATGGAAAGAAGATCGAAGGTGTAGTTGATTTGGGGGTCGATGGATATACCAACATGAAATTCAAGCCAGGCAGCAAGACTGTCCTTGAAGGTGAAGGCTGGATTGTCATCAATGCCGAGAACGTCTACGATTTCGGATTTTAGTCCAATGGTCTTGAGCATTGCCCTGCCACTCATTTCTGATTGGCAGGGCAATGTCGTTATTTGGTTGTCTGAAATGTGTAACAGTGGTTTAATTGTCCTAGAGGAGGTGTGCCATGGCAGAGTGTTTACTCAAGGCCGTTGACATATATAAGTCATTTGTTGGAGTTCAGGCTCTAAAAAATGTATCATTTGAAATTCATCCTGGAGAGATCCACTGTCTTGCAGGTGAGAATGGAAGCGGTAAGTCAACACTCATCAAAATTATCAGTGGTGTCTATTCCCCTGATTCCGGGTATATGGAGTTTGGTGGGAATCGATATGAGAAGATCACACCAATTGATGCCATCCAGAGTGGGATCCAGGTTATCTATCAGGATTTTTCCATTTTCCCTAACCTGACAGTCATGGAAAACCTAGCATTCAATAGTGAGCTTGCCGACCGAAGAAAATTCGTGAACTGGAAGCGTATTCGCCAGATTGCTACAGAGGCAATAGCTAAGATCAATTTTGAGGTCGACCTGGATGCAATGGTAGGTACTCTGACTGTTGCCGAAAAACAGATGATAGCAATAAGTCGGGCTCTTATGTTCAATACCAAGCTGATCATCATGGATGAGCCTACGACATCCCTGACCAAGAGAGAGGTGCGTAACCTATTCAATATTATCCTCAAGCTCAAGCAGCGGGGGATAGCAATTCTGTTTGTCAGCCACAAGCTCAATGAAGTTTTTGAAATATCTGAGAAGTTCACCATTCTTCGTAGTGGTGAGCTTGTTGCCACAGGCAGCACCTCAGACCTTGATGCCAAGAAATTCTCCTATTACATGACAGGACGTGAATTCCATAAGAAGACGTTTGTTCCACAGAACGTATCCAAGGATCCTATCTTTCAATCCCAAGGAATTGGTATGGAAGGTGCATTCCAGGATGTTTCCTTTGATCTTAGAAGAGGGGAGATAATCGGGATAACTGGGTTGCTTGACTCTGGAAGGACTGAACTTGCCCTATCCATGTTTGGTATTCGTCCCATTGACAGGGGATCGTTTCTGGTCAATGGGAAGCAGCTGAAGCTTACCAGTCCACAGGTTGCCATGGAAAATAAGATTGGGTATGTGCCTGAGGACAGATTGAGTGAAGGCTTGTTCCTTACGCAAAGCATTGCCGATAATATTGTCATCTCCGAAATTGACAACCTTGCCAACAGGATTGGCATTCTTGACCATACACGACGTTCTGATGAAATTGAACGGTGGGTAAAGGAACTTTCCATCGGGACTCCGAATCCTGACAATGCGTGTCAGACCCTATCGGGAGGAAACCAGCAACGAGTTGTACTTGCAAAATGGTTGGCTCTGAATTTGGATATCCTCATCTTGAATGGGCCTACTGTCGGTGTTGACATAGGATCGAAGCATGACATCCATGAGATACTGCAAAAGCTGTCTGAAGAGGGTTTGGCTCTCCTCATTATCAGCGATGACCTTCCCGAAGTGCTGGAAAACTGCTCGAGAATCCTGGTGATGAAAAGCGGGCGTATAGTTGCTGACCTCGATGCTGCAAAAACTGATGAAAAAACGATCTTATCGTACATGATGTAGGGAGGCTACAGTCGTGAAAACAACATTTACCCATACATTGCACAAGCTGTCACGGCGCAACGAACCCTATATTTTCCTTGTTCTTATGCTGTTGTGTGTGCTTATCGAGATTCGTTCTGGTCAATTTTTTTCTTCAAACAATTTGGTTGATATTGCTTCAGCTCTTGTTGTGCCGGGCTTGTTTGCGATAGGGGCGTTTATGGTCATCATATCTGGAGGTATTGATGTCTCCTTTCCTGCTCTGGCTTCCCTAAGTGTGTACGCCACTACAAAGTTCTTGCTTGATATGAACTATGAAGGGGGAGTTTGGTTGGCAATCCTTATCGCCCTTGCGTTGGGTGCTGTCTTGGGTGCTTTCAATGGCTTGTTCATCGGGTATTTCAAACTCCCTGCCTTGATAGTGACTTTGGGTTCCTCCAGCGTCTTTAAAGGGATCATGCAAGGAGCACTTAATTCCAAGCAACTGACTACCATTCCCATCGGAATGAAGGATTTCGGCACGTCTTCTCTCTTTATCGCGCGCAACCCTGTATCAGGGCTGACTTCCAGGATGCCGGTAGCGATACTTGCGTTTCTTATTGTCCTGTCTCTTGTTCATTTCATGATGCGCTATACCATGTTTGGTAGAGGCATATATGGTATAGGAGGTAGTGAGATAAGTGCACATAGGGCAGGGTTTGGTGTCAGGAACACAAAATTCATCATGTATGTCATGGTGGGGATGATAGCGAGTCTTGCAGGAGTCATGAGGGTGTGTATGATGCAGCAGGCCCATCCCACGAATATGCTGGGTATGGAGATGAACATCATAGCCGGCGTAGTGCTTGGAGGGACGGCCATCACAGGCGGTCGGGGCACTCTGTTGGGTTGTATGCTTGGTACGTTGCTTATTGTGATTGTAGAGAACTCGCTTATCCTGATCGGGGTTCCCACTTCCTGGAAGAGTGTCTTTACAGGCTTGCTGATCATTATCGGCACTGGGGTGAGTGCCTATCAGGTTTCTCATATGAACCGGGTACGGTCGGTGAAAACCCTTGGTAAGGAGGTTGTTGCATGAAAAAAAATACGACTGTCTTGACCAAGTTCGAAAAGGTGTACGCCTCAGACCGCCATCTGTGGCGTCTGATCATCATGATTGTCGCCTGGATGATATTCATCGCACTTACCAGGTTTGGTAAGTTCTACTCAGTCTTGAATTTTCAGACTATGGCTTCACAATTTCCTGAATTTGGTCTTATGTCCCTTGGCGTCATGCTCTGCATGATCACCGGGGGAATCGACCTTTCGGTAGTGGGGGTAGCCAACTTTACCTCTATCCTCATGGCCTTTCTCCTTCTCAATTTGACCAATGCCGCAGGAGGGCTTCCTGGGTATGCAATACCTCTGGTTTTTGTTCTGGGTGTCTTGGTAGGGGCCGCTGCTGGAATTTTCAATGGATTATTGGTTTCAAAGTTCAATATTCCTCCAATCCTTGCAACTATGGGATCCGGCGAACTGTTTACAGGCTTGTGTCTGGCCCTTACCAAGGGTAATGCTGTAAGCAAGTTCTCTCGGGTCTATTCACACACGATCAACAATAAGATTGCTGGCCTTGTACCTGTGCAGTTGGTCATCTTTGTCGTAATGGCTGTAGTTATCTGGTTTTTACTCTCCCGTACTGTCTTTGGTACCAAACTGTATATGTTGGGAACCAGTGCAACTGCAGCTAGGTTCAGCGGCCTGAAAAATGACCGTCTCCTAATTAAGACCTACATGGTTTCTGGAATTTGTGCAGCCTTAGGTGGGCTTATCATGCTGGCCAACTATAACTCAGCCCGTGCTGACTATGGCACCGTCTACACGTTGCAATGTGTCCTGATAGTCGTGCTAGGTGGCGTGAATCCCATTGGTGGTAAGGGTAAGATCAGTGGAGTAGTGTTGGCCATCATCCTTTTGAGGATGCTGGAGACTGGTATCAACCGGTTCCCATCCATCAGCAGCTACTACATTTCCCTCATCTGGGGAGGCGTACTTATTCTTGTCATGGTATTGAACTATTTTACAGAGAACAGCACTCGTTTCATAAAGAAACAGATGCAACAACAATAACTGGAGGATGTGCATGAAAAAAATCAAAGTGTTGCTGGTTGGTGAGTCTTGGTTGTCTACCGGTTCTCATCAGAAGGGCTTTGACCATTTCTCTACAGGCATCTATGAGACTGGTCATGAATATATGCAGAAAGCCTTTGACGATTCAGGGTACATTGATTGTATCCACATGCCCTCTCATATTGCCGCCGAATCATTTCCAAATAACCTTGAGGAACTACAGAAGTTTGATGTGGTGATTCTCAGCGACATTGGAGCAAATACTCTCTTGCTACCGAAAAAGGTCTTTGTTGAAGGCAAAACCGCTCCCAATAGGCTTCGCCTGATCAAGGAGTGGGTAGAGCAAGGAGGTGGCTTCTGCATGTGTGGAGGATATCTTTCCTTTTCAGGTATCCAGGGACTTGCCAAATATTTCAGAACTCCCATCGAGGAGATTCTTCCTGTAAGCATCTATCCCTTCGACGATAGGGTAGAGACCCCTGAAGGAACTCTTACAACGGTGATCGAACCTGGTCATCCTATTGTGCAAGGCGTCCGAGGTGAATGGCCCCCTTTGTTGGGTTACCAAGAGGCGGTGGTGAAGGAAGGGGCTTCCCTGATTGCAAAGTCTCAGTATGAGCACCCCTTGCTTGCCAGTTGGGAGTATGGCAAAGGGCGTACTTTTGCATGGATGACCGATATCGGTCCTCATTGGTGTCCAAAACCTTTCGTCGAATGGGAGGGGTATCAGAAGATCTGGCAACAGGCGATGCGTTGGCTTGCAAGAGTTGAGTAGGCCAAGGGGCACAGTATTTCTTGTATTTGCATGCTTTCCACTTCCCTTAGCAAGCTCCTGTACTCTTCTGACACGCAGGTTGTGGGAGGGGGACGAGCCTGAGAAGGATATCGTGGTCCTGGTGGATATCCATCTTCCACCCGTACTCAGGGCAAATCCTGGGAAGCTCTTCGGTGACGGTATAGCTTGCTAGGCCATGGCCGAATGTGATAGTGTCATGCATGGGACGGCTCTTCCTTTGTTGATGTTTGGTAACTACAACGTATAGGAATGTCGTCCCATTTTGCAACCTAGAGCTAGGAAATTTGCCCAAAAGGCCTTTGCTTGCGAAGAAACCTATGAGGCCTTTCGCTGTTTTGAGTGGGTAGCATCAGAAACTGATGGAATCATCTGAAAGAGTTGTGTTACAGTTTACCTATCTTTTTGACTCAAGAGAGGGTAAGCACATGAACGGTTTTTCTCAGAATGATATCTTTACACAAGCACTTGGGTTGGTAGAGCCGTGGTTTGTTTCACAGGTGGAATTCCAACCTTCTGAGAAAGACCCGGACAGGCTTGATGTCCATATTACCTTGGATTACCAGGGGGGAAGCAAGTTCCCCTGTCCCAAATGCGGTGATCTATGCACCGTTTATGATTCAAACCAGAAGGAATGGAGACACCTGAACTTCTTCCAATACCGCTGCTACATCCATGCCAGGGTTCCCAGAGTCGACTGCAAGGATCATAAGGTAAGGCTGGTTGATGTGCCTTGGGCAAAGCCGGGTAGCGGCTTCACGCTCCTGATGGAGGCTGTGTTGCTTACCATGTTGAGGCAGATGTCAGTATCGCAGGTGGCCAAACAGGTCGGTGAGCACGACACGAGGCTTTGGCGCCTGCTTACGGGCTTTGTGCGTGAGGCATTGGAGTTACAGGACTTCAGCGATGTAAAGGACATCGGCGTCGATGAGTATTCCCATAAGGGCCATAACTACATAACCGTTTTCCTTGCCCACCCCACCAAAAAGAGCACCAAGGCACGGGTTTTGTATACTACAGAAGGAAAAGACAATTCTACGGTAACCCGGTTCGGTGAGAAATTCAAGGAGAAGAAGGGCAACCCGGATGAGGTGAAGAACCTCACCTGTGATCTGACCCACGGCTTTCGCAATGCGATGCAAACAGCCTTTCCGAAGGCGACCACCACGGTGGATCGGTTCCATGTGATGAAAATGGCTAATGATGAAGTGGACAATGTCAGACGAAGGGAGAACTGTTCAAAGGACAAAAAGAAGGGCAAGGCACTGGATAAGACAAGGTACTTGTGGCTCAAGAATAGGGATAACCTTACTGAGGACCAGCAGAAACAGCTCGATCTGTTGTTGGAAACAGATTATCTGGACACTGTTACTGCCTATAATTTCCGTCTGAGGTTGCAGGATGTATATGCAAGTAGTGACTACGGTACTGCCGTAGACTCTTATGAAACGTTGTGCCTGGATCTTTCCAATAGCAGTATCTGGGAAATGCAGAAACTGGGAAAGTCATTGATTCGCAATGCTGTTGAAATCCTGAACTTCTTCGACTCAAGAAAGACTAACGCGGTGCTGGAAGGGTTCAACTCAGTCATAAGCCTGATAAAACGCAAGGCAAGAGGGTTCAAGAATATGGATAATTTCATGGCTATGATCTATTTCGTTTGTGGTGGGTTGGAGCTTCCTAAAGCTACCTGGATATTTCGGATGGACTGAACCATTAAACCGGAAAAACTGAGCCACCTATTTCACTTAAATTGAGCCACCCCTATCTATAGTTGGTAAAACACCGCTGGTAAAATCTGAAATGCCATGTCCAATCAAAGACATGAGTATTATTTCGGAGGTGGCCACAGATGACCAAATTCACAGAAATCCTTAGGTTGAAGGACCAAGGATTGAGCCAGCGGCAGATTGCAGCAAGCCTGCAAATATCCAGGAACACTATCAAGGAGTTCCTGTCCAGGTTGGAAGCGTCCGAGATGACTCTTCCCTTAGCAGAGACAACCACCGATAATGACATCTGGCAAATGCTGTATGCCGACAGAAGGGATGACAAATCATATTGCATCCCTGATTATGGTTGGATGGAACAGGAGCTCAGGCACAAGGGAGTCACCCTGCTTTCGCTTTGGGGAGCCTACCGCTTCTCCTGCAAGGAGAAAGCGAAGCAAGCCTATGGGTACACACAATTCTGCAAACGTTTTTCGGAACACCTGAAGTCAAAAAACACAACCATGTCGATTCCCAGGAACCCAGGAGAGAACACTGAGGTCGACTGGGCAGGCTCCACCATGTTCTTACAGGATCCCCTCACCGGTGATGCCATCCCCGTCTATCTGTTTGTGGGGGCTCTATCGTTCAGTGGATATTCCTACTTTGAGGGTTTCCTTGATCGGGCAGCTCCCAACTGGATCACTGCAAATGTGCACTGTGTGGAATTCTTTGGAGGATCCACCGCAATATTCACTCCGGACAACCTGCGTACCGGTGTGGTGAAATCCGACTGGTATGAACCCCAGCTGCACCAGGCATATCTGGAATTTGCTGAACACTATCATATTGCCATCCTTCCAGCACGAGTGAAGAAGCCGAAAGATAAGCCGAATGTTGAAAACAACGTGAAGATTGCCACTTCATGGATTATCGCCGAATTACGAAACCGGACATTCTTTACGCTGGATGACCTGAATACGGCCATCTGGGAACGCATGGATTTCTTCAACGGCCATCAGTTCCAGAAGAAACCAGGATCACGGGAGAGCATGTTTCTGGAAATGGAGAAACAGCATCTGTCGCCCCTTCCTTCCATCAGGTTTGAATTTGCGGAAAGGAGAGAGGCGACCGTCGCACCGGACTTCCATGTCAGCTACGACTACTGCCTGTACAGTGTACCGCATAAGTTGGTTGGTAAAAAGCTCCTGGTTAGGGCAACTGCTACTTCGGTACGCATTTTCTCCAAGGAGGGAATGGTTGCAATCCATGAGAGAGGGATCCACAAGGGCCAGCGCATAACCAATCCAGAGCATCTTCCCGAGAGTTATCGTGAGTATGCATCGTGGAGTGGAGCCTCATTCCGCTACCGGGCGAAATCAATAGGTGACAAAACATTCCATCTCATTGATGCAATCCTGAAGTCCTACGAATTTGAAGTCCAGGCATTCAGGAGGTGTGTAGGCATTCTCAACCTTGCCAAGAAACATTCTCCCGCCATGCTGGAGCAGGCTTGCTCGATAGCAGCGGAAGATGGGCGTTCCAGCTATAAGTATATCAAGAATCTTCTCGATTCGATGGTTTTAATGCCCACCGAGACTGTATCAGCGGAGGATGAAGGCAAGGCCAACCCCTTTGCCCGACCCAAGGGATTCTTCTCAGTGATCCCCTCCAAAAAGGAGGTTCATCATGAATAGCAGGGGCAACCATCTAGCAATGAAGATACAATTGCAGGGCATGCTGCTCGGCCTCAACATGCAAGTCATGGCACAGGCTTTGGATGACCAATTGGGCGATCCCCTGTTTCAGGAACTCAGCAAACTGGAGTTCGTCTACCGCCTAGTGGAAGAGGAGTATGTCTCCAGGAACAACACCCGGGCTTCCCAGCTACTCAAACGAGCAGGGCTTTGGAAGACCCAAGCTGATTTGTCAAAGATTGATTATTCAGTTGAAAGGATACTAAACAGGGACCTGCTCACCCAATTGGTTACGTGCGACTTCATTCTCGACAAAAAGAACCTCTGTATTCTTGGTGCTGCTGGATCGGGAAAATCCTTCTTTGCAAAAGCTTTTGGTGTTGAGGCTTGCCACAACCTGCACCGGACGAAGTATTTCAATGCAAACAAGTTCCTCAACGAGTTGCATGATTTGAACAAGCAAGACCAAAAACGGTTCAAGCGAAAGCTCGGATACTTTCAAAGGCTACCTGTCCTGATCCTGGATGATTGGCTGATGTTTGACATCCATGACCAGGTTAAGGAATCCATTTTGCTTGATCTCATTGATGCAAGATATGGTGCAGCTACTACAATCATCTGCTCACAGGTTGACCCTGATGACTGGTGCGAGAAGTTTTCTGGTTATACTATCGGGAATGCTATAACCAGCAGGCTGGTTTCGAATGGGTTCAGCTTGGTGATACAAAGCGACGAGGATCTGAGGCAAACCAAATATCCAGGTGAACTCTGAGCAGATTCCTAAAGTAATCGGTTGGAGTAGCAAAATGCCGCTTCAACCGGCTCAATTTACTCATAATTTGTGGCTCAATTTTGCCGTAAGGGCTGGCTCAATTTCTGCGGAACAGTGGCTCAACTAACCCGAAATCTCCACTACCCTCATGTAGCCTTACCCACACGATTCAGCGAATAGCCACCTATGATGGATTTAATTAAAAGAAGAACAAGACCTACAGCAGCATCCCACAAGAAAGTGTTCTGACCCCTATTTTCTGTCATAGTATTAGAATTTGAAAAAGAAAAAACCTTGTAACGTATTCAGTTACAAGGTTTTTACTACCGGCGATCGGAATCGAACCGATACGGATTACTCATCCATCAGATTTTGAGTCTACAGATATAGGGTTCATTGCATACTAATTTCAAGAAACTTGATATATAATTCATTATATAATATAGGTATAAGCATTCTGTCTTAAATAGAAAGAAGTGCTGCTATTCAGAAAAGTGGTAACAGTAATAACAAAAGTGGTAACAGTAATGTTGTAAAAGCACTTCCCTATAGTGGTCTCTTTCATGAAATATATCTGAATGGAAAATGAAAAATAGAGAAACCCCTGTTTAAATACAACTAATCATCAATACTCTTTCCCCAATTGATTACGTATACTTTATTATGCCTAATATTAGCCAATAAAATCATGTTATAAATTTGAGAGGTTCCACTCATTTTCACAGAAACTAATAATCTTCTCCCCACGGTTTTCGATAGATATTTTTAGCCATTCAGGATGTTCTGGGGTTCCTTGGCTAAATTTAATTAGTTCATTTTGTTGTCTTAGAAGAGGAACGTTTTTATAGCTATCATATTTCTCCTTGAAAGGTATATTTTTTATCGAGCGGTTGTGAGATTCTGAAATTAACACAAGATTGCCCAACGAATTTAAGTAATTTTCATATTCTTCAGGATAAACTCCGTTTTCATTATGCTCATATCCGGCTTCTAATGGTTCTTTATCAGGATAGGTTATGGGAGAAATATGTTCAATTTCTTCTTTGGAAATACATATAGTGCCAATTGAATAACCATTTGCTTGTAGGGATTCTTCATACCTCCAGAGTATGTATTTAACGATGAGTCGGTTTTCATAAATCTGTGAACTTTGGTATTCATTGACACGAGAATCAGCCCAGTAGTATGTAGCGTTCAGTTTTTGGTAAGTTTCAGAGATCAACAGTTCAATATCCCCATCGAAATTAACCAATAATTCATTCAAGCGACTTTCAAAATCTGCTCTACTATTAATCAGTTGATACCGGTATGCCAAAATTTCAAGCAGATGAAACAATCTATTCATCTTAATCTCTTCATCTTTAAAAAAGTACATTCCTTTTATAAGAAATGGATAAATGAAAGCTGGATAGTTTAACCAATGCATTCTTCTCCAGTATTTGTTCTCGGATATTTCTAGCTCCTTGATAGCTAGGAAAGATGAATATAGACTTGAGACGAATTCGTTAATCCATTCAATGGTCTTGTGGTTTTTGTAAACACCTTTTATTTCTTCGATAGTACGATAGGTATATCCATTCAAGTAAGCTTGGCAATGATAAATTAAAACACTATCTTCATTCATTTTAAGATCGTTGATGAGTAGATAAATTTGCTCAAACAAAGTAGCCAAATGTTCTATGTTATCATTTGTTGAAGCCAATTCGCCTATACAATAGATTTGGTACATAAGGTAGGATTTGACTTTTTCCATATTGGTTAAGTCTTTACCTCTGTTATTTTGAAGCTCAAACATTAAGGCTGAATCTTTTTTCTCGCTAAATTCAACTGATGTAATTTCCGAACGCTCAATTTTTTTTAAGACTGCAATCAAATGAGTATCCTTTAACTTTGACAATTCATCACTAAAGAAAATGTAAGCATTTTTTATCCGTTTTTGAGAAACTGAATTTGTCCCTACTTGGTGGTTAGCATTTATAATAAATTCATCAAAAAATGGTCGGTCATATTCAACCGGTCTGAGTTTTATATTCGATCGTCCACTCTTAAAATAAATAGCTTTCTTTTCTTGAATTACGTCAGGTTCTAGTAAGTTATTTCGCTTTTCACACTCTTTAAGTATAGCGGCCATGAAAATTACTATTGTCATTAGGCGTTGCTGTCCGTCAATCACTTCATAATTAATATCCTTCTCAATTGTTTCCAGTAAAATATTTCCTAGGAAATAGTTGTTTTCATTATCTGCATGTTCTTGTAAATCATCAAGAAATATTTTCCATTGATTAATTTCCCATGAATAAGCCCTTTGATAGGCAGGTATTGTGAACCGTTTCTGGAAACTTGCAAATAACCCCGAAACACTATTGGAATTAAAGTTCATATATTCATTCTCCTCATCTAACACTATAGGCTGCATTCCTTCTCAATTCAAATAATTTCTGAAGTACAAAATAAACAAAATAAAGCAGGAGTGGATTCTTGACTTAGAGCAATTTTCCTTTTTTCTAAAACATCTATATATTAAAATTAAGATATAAGCGATTCTAACAAGGAGACCTCATGAAACAAACACTTCACCTCTACAAGAAAAATGCCACGTGGCTCTTTGATGACCCTGAGAAGGACATTGTTGCTGAGCCGCTCGTGGAGGGCTCTAGTGAGTTGATAACAGCCATACAGGGACAGATGGGATTGTCTGGCTGCACCTTAAATGCTTCATTCTCTGATGAATCTTTCCCTGAAAGCCGGTTCAAGTTGCAGTGGAAGGATTCTAGGGATGATGGGACTTGGAATCAGTATTTTTCCAAACGACTGGATATGGAGAACTGGCTCTGCCCAGTGTTGTTGAAGTACTTTGAGGAAGCACCAAAGAAGTTGTATGTGGCAGTGGGGTGAATGGTAAGCAATAAACCTACGATAAACCCAAAAGTAGAACCATACCCTACTCAACCCTCTTAGTACCGTTGATTCCTGCATTTCAGAGCACTTTTTCCCACTTTTAGTTGCATTCTGAAGCCCTTTGGTGTATCCTATATATGGTTATACTTATAACCATATATAGGTCGCTGGGAGGCAGGGACTCATGGCATTCATAAAAGCGCAGAAACTGGTGAGAAATGAGGATGGGAGCGTCAGGAGTGGCAGCGCCGCGATCATGACCACAGAATACGACCCCTCATACAAAGGACGGTCCCGTCACAGCACAAGGGAAAAGCTTGGAAAAGTCATATCTCTTGATGCTGCAGGGAAAAGCGGAGTGTTCCTGTCCCCGACCAGAGGGCTTGTAGCCTATGATTCGGTATCCGATACGTTTGAAATCCTCGGGAAGGAAGATTCAAGGGTAAAGGCCCTCGATATCTTTGCGGAGCCTGAGATCCATACTGTTTTTGGTGATGTCTACCTCTTTCTCCAGTTTTGTCAAAAATCAGGTCTGATCAGGGTTCTGCGGAAGGCTTTTTCACAAGATAGGGAGTATGAAAGGGTGCTTTCCCACTTGCTGCACTCGGTCCTGAAGGACGGGTCCAAGGTCTCTTGTGATGATTTCATCAGCAAATCTTTTGCTTCCTATCTCTTTGATGAGATCCCCTCCGGTTCTCTTGGGAGCGATACCGTATACTTCTCCATGATGGGCGAAGACACAAGCAGGGTTGCCTTCTTCAAGGCGTTTGTCTCCCATATGAGAAAAAACGATCCAGAGTTTGGCACCAGTTACTACGTTGATTCGACACCCTTGCCCAATACTATCCGGGACAATCCGTTCAATGCCCTTTGCAGCCACGGGATCGAATCAACCTCCATCCAGACGAGGCTGGTGCTCGTCTTGGATGAGAAGACGGGTTTCCCCGTATGGTATTCCATTATCCCTGGCAACGTCCTGGACCTGAGCACCCTCCAGTCGACAATGGAGGATGTGGCCGAAACTCTTGATATCTGCATCAGCAACTTCGTCCTAGATGCTGGGTATGCGAGCAAGGCCCTGATCGAGGCATTCCATTGTGGTAACGAGAAGGGAAAAACCATGACTGTGCGCATGCCTGCAAAGAAAGGCTATCCGCACAAGACTCTGTACCATCAGGCAAGGAAACTGATGGGCAATGCTAAGTATGAGTTCATTAGCCAAGGCCACACCTATTTCGGCAAGCATTTTGAGACCGACATCTTCGACCTCAAGATGCATGCCTATGTATATGTGGACAAGGACAATGCGCTGGAAGGGAGCAGGAACTACCGCCTGAAACATGAGGATGAATACCAGGCGATGACCGACAAGGAGAAGAACTGGACCTCGGTACGATTCGGATTCTTTATCCTTCTTTCCACCGAGCTGAAAGAACCGGATGCAAAGCTGGATGACTACTTCGGCAGGACCCAAATCGAGACAGTATTCAAGACCAGCAAGGAGTATCTGAACCTGCTGCCACTTTCAAAATGGTCGGATCTTACCGTCAGGGGAAAGATTCTCTCTGATATCATATCGACCATCGCCTTGCTGCAAATGAGGAAAAAACTCTCAAAACCTGGCATTTCAACATGCAAGCTGATAGGGAAGACCCAGTCGCTCATGTGCACAAAGAAGAAGGATGGTACGGTTATTGTTGAAGTCCCGAACAAGCAGGTCAGGGATTTCTATCAGGAGCTGAAGGTGAAAGTGCCATCTTCACTAAACCTGAAGGAGTTCAAGGCTGATACCCTAAAGCTGAAAGCTAACGTGTCAAAAAAATGAACTGATTTATGGTTCTACTTTTGTATTCATCGTAGGATAAATGAAATGGTTAAAGAAAAAAACCGTTCTAATTTACTCATATTTTTCTGATGGCCATCCATTAAAAATACCTGCCACATAGTTTGCAAAAGAGATGATTTTTAAACTATTGATTTCAGTGCCATATGTAAGATTTTTTCCATGTAAGATTACATTTCGATTGATTTCAGCTTCTTGGCCACTGGATTCTTTTTGATTGATTGCCGTGAAATTTGATATAGCTGATAAAGTTGCCCTTTGAAGTTCATCGATTTCCAGATTATCTAAATATGATTTATTAATCCTCAAAGAATTTTTATTTGATCCATAAATAGATGTGTCAACTTTCTCAAAAGTTATCCCATCTGTAAACATGAGGAGTAATGGTATGGAAACAATATAATCACCTTTTTTGTGGGCTGAAAATCCTTTGTTCAAGAATTTTTCTCGGTGTGGATATAGCTTAATCAAATTCTCTTCAATACGAGTTAAATTGGAAGAATAGTATTGTGTTAATCTTTCATCAGTATTAGCTTTCTCTTTGGAAATCGTATCTAGTAAAAATGAGAAGAAATCTTTCTGATTATTGCCAACATCGCAGTACCATCCATTTTTTCCTAAATCTGCGACTCTCTTTCCTGTAGAATTAGAAAGATTTGTTTTGACTTTATTGAGGGATTCAATAGTCTTTTCTAAAGACTTATAAATGTATTCATTGATTTTGGAGAATGTTTTATGCCACTCGGAATTTATGAAAACTTCTTCATATCTTTTATGGCCAATCAGTTCTACAAAGCTAATAGATTGAGACGTATTTGGGAGGGGTGATGAAAAAGTTTTTTTTAATTTAAGGATATCGGTTCCAAGCAATCTGAGTTGATATTTAATATAATCATAAACTATTGTGTTATCGGATTCTTTTTCATCTGTGTCTTTCTTAGCTTCAGTCATGTTTGATCCTTGTAATATAAGAATTTCTATTATTAAGCTAAGTATAACATTAACTGAGCAGAAAACTATAAAGTTCTTTTTCACTTCGATTTTAATCATTTTTTCTGTTGAATTCAAGGATAATGATTACATAATCCTCCTTCAAATCAATGGACTATAGGCAGGTTTATCCAAAAAAAATGAATTTAATTCTTTACAAGATTATTGTATTATCAAAACTAACATAAGGAGATATTCCCTGGTTGCCCTCCAGATGAATATCTTCCTTATGTTAGACATGGCCTAATGCTGCCTATTCATATTTTCAAGTATGGAAAAATCGATAGCATTTGCAATGAGTTCTCTTACATTGTTACCTTTGGTTGACACCCAGGTAGAAATGTCATCCCCATCAAATTCCTTCATTTCAAAACCCATCATCTCTGGGGTTATGATTTTGGGAGAAAATCCTATTCTCTTGAGTTCTACTCCTACCTTAGTAATGTATTTCATACTATGTAAATCAGCTTTTCCACAGAGAATGATTTGGGAATTTTTAGGTAAATCCAAAAGAGCAAGTGAAACAAGGCCATAATTGTATGATCCCCCTAGGGATGTAGTGGCCAAGACACCCTTATGAGTGAGAATGTTTGCATCCTTTTCCCCATCTACAAAAACAATGAGATTCTTTTTCTTTGCTGTGGCTTGGATGATAGGTAATGCAAAGAGCATGGGACGTCTCAGCATAACTGGATTGTAGGTATAGAACCTCTTTCCTTCAGGAGTCTTGTATTTTCCTACACAGATATCCAAATCCTTATTTTCAACATCTGTGTACAAATAGGTTTCTACTAGTTTCAGGGCATCCAGATTGAAGTACTCTTCTGCAAAGAATTCAAATAGTTGCTTCATCGATCCTAATTCTTTGCAAGTACTGCAATGAAAACCTTCTTTGGTGATATGGATATTACATGCTATATTATCTTCAAAACAGTTTGGACATACAGCAACAACTTCATTGCCTAATCTCCTTGTCAAAGTATCTTCCTATGACATTTTTTCCCTACTGTTGATCCCTTTCTTGAAAGGGGTCTTACAGTAATAGTGCTGAAATCTGGAGAGATTGATATTGTGTTTGGGAAATTTATGCATATTCAAATGAGGCTGGGGCAGATGCATAAATTTCTGATTGAGTGTTTTTTCTAGGGCAGGGTGATTGTGATGAAGCACCTATGATGTCACCCCTGTCCAGACATTTCAGGATGCCCTTGTAGCCTCTTTGCAAGCAACAGGTATGACTGACATAAGAATGCTTTGGTGACCCTCTCCTTGAGCAGGAAAACAGCACATAGGTAAGACTACATCTCCTCATTGAATGCCTGGTATGTTGATGGAGTTGAGCTAGTAAAGGTATGAAGAAGCTTTACTAGAAATAATTGATCCTTTTCTTGTTATCAGTTGCTCTCATTGTGAGGGGTCAGGATAAGAAACAATCTTCTTGCTATCTGATATGATGTGACCTTTGTCAAGTACTTTCTTTTTTTCTTATTGCTACTCCTTGGTTGTATGAGAAAATGAAAAGGATTGATAGACAGGAAATCAGTTTTCGGCAATTGACCACTCTGATATTCGCACATTGGTTAATGCAGGCCAATGGTCCGCCTAAAGCTCTTTCTGTCTAAAATCGTGAATCACCCTGGGGTGTCAACATAGATTGCTCGAAGATAGCTGGATCGTTGCCCGATTATCCTGTCTATCAATCCCTCTCATGCTATATGCCCCTTTTCGTACTTATCTTAATCGATCTTATTGTTCATCATGCCCCAGATGAAACAGGACAATTCTCTCGCTACAGCTGCTGTAGCCTTGTTGGTATGCACTCCCCGAGAAGTAAGATTGCTGTATACCTTATGCAATCTTCGGTTGGCCCTGTCGGCGTACGCTATGACTGCCGGGTCATTTCCCCTTTGCCGTGCTAGGAGCCTCTTTGATTTCCCGTACACATTGCTTCGCATTGTCGACTTTGCACTTTCGATGAGTAATGTCCTCAATCGGATATTCCCTGCTTTGGTTATCCCCCCTCTTTTTTCCCGCTGCCCGCTGGAATCCTCACTGGGTGTCAATCCAAAAAAGCAAGAAAAGCTCTGAGAATTAGGAAACCGTGAAGGATCTCCAATCTCGACCACTAGTGAGAGGGCTGTATGGGTCTCAATACCCCGGAAGCAACACAATCTGGATACCATCTCCCTATATTCTTCCCTTTTGGCAACTTCTTCAATCTGACTGTCGTATCTTGCAATTTTTTCTTGCTGATCAAGCACTTCTTGCAAATATTCGTTGAAGGTCTCTTGGGCAAGGGGGTCTGTAAACTTCTGCCTTCTGAGCCAAGTGAAGTGTATTTGGGTCCAATAGGTCTTTCCCTCTGTAAATACCCTCCCCGAACGGAGAAGGAATGCCAACAGATTCTGCTTGGTTCTCTTGTAGGCCTTTACTCGGGTATTCCTCATCCTTGTGTAGTCTTTCACTACTTCGTCTTCTGGTGTTGGTACATGGACTGCGCTATAGGTTCCCCATGCAAGATGCTTGGCTAGTTCTTGGGCATCCAGGCGATCTGTCTTCACAGCCTTGCCAGGAGCCTTGGGTAAGGACGTCGGAGCCATGAGCACACAAGCTATGTTTGCTGCCTCTAGTTCCCGGGACAATCCGAATCCTGTAGGACCAGCCTCATAGCCACATAGGACTTCACAGTCGGGCTGTTCTTTTTGCAGCCGCTGTACATATTTGATCACCAGACTGCCCTTACTGGCAATCCTGGTCTGGCCAAACAACTGTTTGGTTGCAAAGCTGAAAGAGCAAAGTGAATAACTGTCTTTGTGGACATCGATACCAATGTGTATTACATTTGTCATTGAAGTGGCCTCCATTTGTATGCGATAGCCGCATACAGGGTTATTTGTTTATCCCAGTATGCACGGTGAATGCGCGGTTTGCAAACTGGGAGGTCACTTCATATTGTCTTCTATGATTCCCGTCAAGCCCCCTGATTAAGGAATTTGAATACCCCTAATTCATTTACAGTCAAAGAATTGGTGATTTCCAACATTTCCTTAAATCCTTTGCAGGATTGACGAATTTGGTTGTATCGTCCAAAGATTGGCAAGTGTTTCCGGGCATGATAGGCAGCAACCTCCTGCCGTTCCTGCTCGTCTTCTACGGTAAAAAGGGTCCCATTCTTCAGCATCGAGTACATCATGACCACCATCTTTCTTGCGATTGCAACAGCTGCTTTTCGTCCGCCCATTCGCAGTCTCAGCTCATTGAACTTACGTTTCAGTGGGAAATCGAATTGGGTCTTGGTCATTGCGAACACAGATTCAATCAGGTATTCCCGTAAAGCAGCTTGACCTTCTTTTGTTATCTTTCGTGCAGCATCCTTCTGGCCTGATTGGTACACCCTTGGGACCAACCCACAATATGCTGCGAGTTGCTTTGCATTACAGAACCTGTCAATATCCCCAACAAATGCAATGAACGCCGCAATTGTTTTCAGCCCCACTCCCGGGATTGATCCAAGTATCGTTGCTGTACGGTCATCCTGTTTGACTATCCTTGCAAACTGTTTCTCCCCGGATTCCTGTAATTCTTCTAGCAGTGAGAGTTCCTTGGAAAGATCCTTTGCGATTCGCTTGGGGAATGCATATGCTCTGTCAGTTCCAAAACACGACTCTATGGCAGCTGTCCTACCAAGCTTGCTGTGAAGGTTGTTCATTTTCCCCGCCTCAGGGAACCCTTTGTCAAAAAACAAGGCATGCAACCTGTTTACCATTTGCTTATGCACATCATCCAGTTTCCTGTAGTGGGAGACTACATCCCTGTTCGCCATCTCGCGGTCACTGGGGATGCTTACAAGTTGGAGTTCAGCAATCGGTGTCCTGAGAATGAGCCTCGCGAGAAACAATGAATCTTCCTTGTCTGTTTTCTTTTTCGTTTCATTGATGTGGGTGGTATGGGGGTTGATTACACATGCCACTACTCCGGATTTCCTGTTCATGGCTCGGGCGATGTTGAATGTTCCCGTGGAAGCTTCCATCAGCACCAAATCCCCTGGCTGCAGCATCTCGTAAAGCTTGTCCCGTTTCGCAGACCTCAATGAGAATTTCTCGTGTAGGATGACCTTGCCTTGCAGGTCCATGATGCAAGCCCAGCAATTCTGCTTGCTCAGGTCCACTCCCACAAACCGTTTCACTCCATCCTTATGCTTTGCTTTCGAAATCTCACTGGTTCTAATGCCTACCGGCGTACAATACCATTGGTACCCTCTGCTTGAAGAGTAGTCGTTAACCTTGTTCTCTTCCATAACCCCTCCTAGTGTAGTAGAATTGGGACCAGATGGCGGTCATTCGATGATCAGTCATGCTTCTAACCGGGATGACGCTGTAAGTCGATAGAGAGCATACGGCGTCTCCCATTTTGATGTTCGACGGCCGGTGTGTGGTTCGATAAACTAGACCAAGGATATAATTCTGCTATTCCTAAGACAATACCACCGTAACCGCCGGCCCTCTGTCCCCGTCAGAACAGAGTACATCAAATAACTGCTTTCTGGTATCTTATACGGGAATCATATCAACTAAGAGAAAGTAACAGTACTATAAACTTGTAGGTAAAAATCACTTTTAGTAATATATAAAAGAATAGGAGAACCTTGATGGCAAAGAAGATCGTGTATGTTGATATGGATAGTGTTTTAGTGTACTTTGAATCAGCCTTTGATAAGGTTGATCCCAGGTTGCTTGCAGCATATGAAGGTGATGAAGATGAGATTCCCCATATCTTTTCGAAGATGGAACCAATGCAGGGCGCTATTGAAGCTTTCACCTATCTTTCAGAGCATTTTGATACCTATGTCTTGAGCACAGCTCCTTGGGAGAATCCCACAGCTTGGTCTGAAAAGTTGGAGTGGATTAAGCACTATCTAGGGAAAGTGGCTTACAAAAGACTGATACTCACCCATCACAAAAATTTGAACATTGGAGACTTCCTCATTGATGACAGACCTAATAATGGGGCTGAGTTTTTTACTGGTGAGCTGATCAAGTTTGGTGGAGATGAATTTCCAGATTGGAATGCTGTCCTTGCCTATATGAAAAAGCATATCTGATTGTTCACTGTTCAAAGAGAGTTGATGTAGACACTTCTTAGAACTATTGGTATATATGTTGACTCTCAAGACAATCAAACCTATCTTTGAGATAGGATAATTCCATATTGAATACTCTTAGTTGCAAGAACAATTTCTCCAAGGTGAAGTGGTTTCTGATAGTTCAGAATCCCACATGTCAAATTTACTATGACAGGAGAATCATATGGAAAAGAAGTATTCACTCGAGTATATTGCCAGAGCCCACAACTCAACGATCTTCCATGAAAAGGAAGTATTGGCTAGTCATATCTGCACTTGCTTTTATTGTGGTCATCAGTTTGATCCTAGCAAAGAAGAACAACCTTACTGGTTGGATGAGACCAACCCTCAGGGAAAGACTCTTGCTTGCCCTATGTGTTGTATTGACTGCATCATTGGAGATGCCTCTGGTTTTCCAGTAACAGACCCTGACTTTATCATGGCCTGCACTGAACAGTGGTTTGGAGGCATCAGTAGGATCAGTGATGGGCTTCCGGTTGAGAAGATTAGAGAGTGGAATTTCATTGAAGTGGATTGAGTAACTATCTGTTATTTTTTCTGATGAAGCCTTCCCTAAGAGCCAGTTCACGTTGGGGTGGATAGATTCTAGGGAAGAAGGGACTTGGAACCAGTACTACTCAAAACGACTAGATATGGATAACTGGCTGTGTCCTGTGCTTCTTGTTTTGAGAAAGCTCCAAAGAAGCTGAATGTGGCAGTGGGGTGAGTAATTCTTGGTTATAGAGTAACTGGAATCTTATTTGAGATTATTGAAAGTGATTGGCCTGCATCATTGTCAGTTCATGTTACAACCGGGGGCTTCAATACAATCAATCAAAAGAAAACCCTGCAACTTCTGTTACAGGGTTTTTCTACCGGCGGCCGGACTCGAACCGGCACATCCTTGCGGACATCAGATTTTGAGTCTGACGTGTCTACCAATTTCACCACGCCGGCATTAGCGGATTTCATCCTAACAAATCCCTTGGGTAAAAGCAACATAGTTTCACAAAAAATCTACCATTGTCCGAAAGATTGTTTTTTCACCTATTTTGCACTACAGTAAGAACAGTTGGAGGGTATAGTGAAAACTCTTACCAAAACATGTCTGATGCTCCTGTTTCTAGTCTTCTCACTCGTCCCGATCCTTGCTGTTGAGCAAGTTACCAATGCGAGTGCAGATATATTTACTGCCGATATTCCGATCATGTATGGCGATGCGGCTTTCAGGGCCCGCATTGCTGAGAAGACAGGGGGGGAACGCTCTCCTGTAGGGCTCGTCCTATCGGGAGGATCTGCGCGGGCGTTCGCCCATATCGGAGTACTCAAGCTACTGGAAGAAGAGGGCATTGTCCCTGACTTCATCATCAGCAACTCCATGGGAAGCATCATAGGGCTGATGTATGCAGCCGGCATGTCGGCAGACCAGATCCACCAAAGCATCTCCAGCGTCTCCTTGGAATCTCTCTTTGACCTGACCATCCCCATTGGCGGGGGCCTGATGGAGTCATCTCGCTTCAATGCGGTCTTGGCATCCTTTCTCGGTACGGACCTTAAGGTTGAGGACCTCCCCATCCCCATTGTCGTAATTGCAGAAGATCTGGTAACCCGTCGTCAGGTCCATATGGCAGAAGGGGATTTCTATACCGTACTGCAAGCTTCCTATGCCCTTCCTGTCTACTTCCCACCAGTGGAGTATAAGGGGCACCTCCTCCTTGATGGAGGCATCACCAACCTAGCACCGGTGAACCTTGCCTACGAGTATGCAGACTCCGTCATAGTATCCACCACATTTTATGATGTGGATACGCTGAACCTGCGCAACCCCCTTACGATCCTCAATGTTTCCATCGACATCGGCAAGCGGAGAAAAGGGGTGGAGGAGCTGAAGGCCCACCTTTCAGATATCATATGGATCCGTTGTGCTGTCGAGGATATCTCATTCATGGAATTTTCGGCGGTGGATGAGCTGGCAAGCAAGGGCTACCAATCTGCAATTCTGCAGAAAGACGCCCTCGCAAAGCTCCCCAAGCTACCAATGGATGCAACCCTGACAGAACGACGCTCCCTCTTGTCCGAAAGGATAGGCAAAAATCTCAAGCGTCATAATATCTTTTCACATAGCAACGTTCGAGGTGTGACAAACCTTTTGGGTTTGGGCTTTGATTCGGAGCGAAGTGTGAACGATGACTCCCAACTCAAGGATGCCAACTTCTTGGGGTTGAAATATATCCTGCGTTCAGGTGACCTGAATCTCTCGCTTAACTCAGGGCTGGCCTTCCAGACATATACCAACGCGAATATGAACATAGCCCCGGCCCTTCGTTTTCAGCTGGACTATCATTTCCTCAACCATTTCCGGCTCTCTTTCGATAGTGCCGTCGCTTGGGATGTTGCAACTGAGAAACCTCTCCTTTCGACAGGATTGCTTCTTGACGGCAGGCTCTTTCTGCTGGAAGACGCACTCAGGCTCAGGCTTCTGGGGAGCTTTGAGCATATTTCCAATCCAGGTCTTGGCGACCTAGCCCGATTCTGGAAAAACAACACCTATCTGGTAACCTCTACCGCTGAAGCCCTGCTCTCGCTTCCCCAGCCTCAGGGCCTAGGTCTTGAACAGGGAGTATTCTCCTTTTCGTACCAGTTGCTTGGTGACTATAAGACGAGTCGCCCCTTCCTGTCAGGAACCTTGAGTTCTCTGGTACTGCACAAGCCTACCGGTTTGTTTGGTGATATCTCAACGACGGCGAGGTTTGCTCTCGACGGAGGTGGTGATGTCCCCCTTTTCCTCTCTGACGGCTTTAGGACCAACAGTGCAGTTTTGAACGGACAGGGGCATGACCTCTCCCTTCCCACTGTCAATCCAGCTGGCCACCTTGTGGTTACCTCCCTGAGCCTGGGGTACACCCCACTGAATTTCAAGCCAGCAATCGCTGAGTTGTTTATCTTTGACAAGAGCAGTGTTGCACTCTATCTCGATCTGTTGTGGGGCGAGAAGGCCTCATGGAAGCCCTCCCTCTCCTTAGGCTTGGAACTGCATACTGAAATCTCCTTGCTGGGTATCAGAACCCTGCCTGTAACCTTGTATGGTGGATGGGATCAGAGTGTTGGTGGCATTGTCTGGGGTTTCTGGATCAACGTGCTTGTCTAGAGTCATTGGCCCTCATGCTTTCTTGCATATTCCAGATCGGCCTCTGTGAGGTCGGTATTGGGGGTATAGTCATCCTCTATCATCTCCAGTTTCTTTGCTGCTTGTTTGTTTTTTGGCTTTACCTTCTCCATTTCCGTTGCAAAGCCACTTAGGGTCAGCTCATTTTCTTCTGCGAAGGTCTCTGTCAGAGGCGAGGGGAGCCTGCCGGATGCGACAAGGGCGGTATTCTGATCTATCTCCAAAGCACCTGCACGTCTTGTCTTGGGATCTTCCAATCTCTCCTTCAGTGTCCTGATGGTCTCCTTACGCATGCTGGTGGTATTGGAGTACCGAGCCTGCAGAGCCTTATCCAACAGCTCTATGGCTTCTCCAGCCTGGCCGTAATGGATCCTGACCTGAGCCGCATGGAGAAAGGGTTCTGGGAAGGCTGGGCCCCTGCTTATCAGGGTGGTATAGATTTCGTTCGCCTCATCCCACTTGCCTTCGAGCAGACAGAGCCAGCCATGGTTGTCATGGATACCCGGGCTCTCCTTCTCATATTGGCTCCCCTCCTGTATGAGTGTGCGGGCTGTCTCCAAATCTCCCTGTTCCAACACATAGGTCCCATAGTTGATGAACAGGTTCTTGTCACGGTAGCCGCTGTCGTAGACTTCCTTGACCAGAGATGTGGCCTTTTGCATATCACCATCCATCCAGTAGACCATCGAGAGCATGGTCTTGGCGATGTTTGTCAGTGCCTTGTCCTCTTTCTTTTTTGCTTGTGCAAGGTAGTCCTGGATGATGGCTTTGCCCTCTTGGGCGTCATCACGTTGGATATACATGCTGGCAATGGTGATCCTATAGGCAGGGATCAGGCCACTGTTCAGTGCCTTCTGGTAAAGGGGCCATGCCTTGTGCCACTCGCTCTGGTCTTTCTTGACGAGATGGCGGTTGCCCTGGATATAGAATAGGATGCTCCGTTTCCAGAAAAGGAATCCACAAAGCAGAACCACAGCGATGCCAGCCTTGACCATGGCAGTGGTTGGCAGGATAGTAATGCCCAGAATTATGAGAAGGGACACCCAAAGTCCCAGATTTTTCTTATTTTTCATACAGTCTCCTTTGCAGACAACAAATAATGTATCGTGAATGGGCAGAGGTTGCAAGAGTGGTTTGCACAATGTACAATCCCCCCTATGGATGACAGAGATATTCTGGTTCACGCATGCTGTGGGCCCTGCAGCACTGCAAGTATCGAGCGCATGCTCGCCGATGGTTGGAAGCCAACCCTATTTTTCTCAAACAGCAACATCTTCCCCCAAGAGGAGGCAGATGTGCGCTTCGAAGCCCTGCTCATTGTGGCAAAGACCTATACCATTCCTGTACTGCGGGAAGTGTGGGACCATGACAGTTGGCTGGAGGCTGTCTGTGGCTTGGAAGGGGAGAAGGAGGGAGGTAGGCGATGTGAAGCCTGCTTTGCCTACAACCTGAAGGAAGCTTCCCGCAAGGCTGAGGAGCTGGGTTTTTTGCACTTCTGCACAACGCTCACCGTCAGCCGCTTCAAGAACAGCAAGACAATCTTTCGTGTAGGGGAGAGGTTCCCTCTCTTCGAAGAGCTTGACTTCAAGAAAAAGGGTGGCTTTGACCGCAGTCTTGTCCTCAGTCGCGAGCTCGGACTCTACCGACAGCACTACTGCGGCTGTGAGTTCTCCATCCCTTCTCGGTAAGATACTTTGATTCTGCGATTCTAGTGTGCTATACTCAGCCGTGATATGAGGGAGAGCGAATGAGAAAGTTGCTGAAATTTCTGACCGGAAGACTTTTCCTTTCCTTTATTCTCATTCTTATCCAGATTGGCGTACTCATCAATATCTTTGGCTTTGCCAAGAACGATGCCCTCTGGATCCAGGTGTTCTCCACCATTTCCATTGCTATGGCCCTCTTTGTCAGCGCCCGCGATCATCTGAATCCTGCCTATAAGATTGGATGGATGCTTATTTTCATGCTCCTGCCACTGTATGGTGGGCTCCTTTACATCTTCTTGGGTACAAGAAAACTGAGCCCAAGGCTCAAGAGACAACTCAAGCAGTACAATGCCTTCCATGAAAAAGGGATGGAGAACATCTCACTCTCCGCCGAATTGCCTACCCAAGCCCTTGCATCCTATGATGTATCACTTTCGAGACAGGAGAGGTATATCACCGGAATCAGTGGCTTTCCTGTCTGGAGCAATACGGAGGTGGAATACTTTGCCGATGGTGAGGATTGGATTCTTGATGTGCTTGAGGAGATCAGGGGAGCCAGGTCCTTCATCTTCCTGGAATTCTTCATCATTGCCGAAGGGGAGGTTTTCACTGCCCTGGTCAACGAGTTGGTCGCAAAAGTGCAGCAAGGGGTTCTTGTACGCCTGATGTTCGATGATGTGGGCTCCATCTCCACCATCCCAGCCTATCATGAGCGTTATCTCAGAAGCCTTGGCATCGAGGTCGTTGCCTTCAATCCCCTCAGGGCACACTTCAATAGCCGTCTCAATAGCCGTGATCACCGCAAGGTAGTGGTCATCGACGGCAATATCGGCTATACCGGGGGGCTGAACTTTGCTGATGAGTATGCCAACCGGCAGATACGTTTCGGCCATTGGAAGGATACCGGGGTAAAGCTGAAAGGGGATGCAGTGTGGAACCTCACCCTGATGTTTCTTCAGCTATGGAGCTTTGCTGCAAAGAAACCTGTGGACTTTGCCCCTTTCAAGCCTACCGTCCAGTACAAGACCGACGGGTTTGTGCAACCCTTTGGGGATAATCCCCTGGATAATCACAATGTGGCAGAAAATGCCTACATTCAGATCATCAGCATGGCCAAGAAGTATATCTGGATCACCACCCCCTACCTGGTCCTGGACAATGAGATGATCACAGTGTTGAAGATTGCCGCCCAAAGCGGGGTGGATGTTCGCATCATCACCCCGAGCATGCCTGATAAGTGGTATGTCTTTTCAGTCACCCGCAACAACTACTACTCGCTCGTAGACGGTGGGGTCAAGATATTTGAGTATACCCCGGGCTTTATCCATGCAAAGATGTGCATCGCTGATGACAAGGTTGCCATCATTGGGACCATCAACATGGACTACCGCTCCTTCTATCTTCATTTTGAAAATGCAGTGCTGTTTTACGGTTCATCGGTTGTTGAGTATGTTTTTTCTGATATGGTAAAAATACTGGATGTGAGCCGGAGGATAACCCCGGAGTTTCTTGCCACCCGGGCATGGTATAAGAAGCTTTTCGGAACCTTGCTGAGGCTGGCTGCACCATTGTTGTAGGAGTACGCTATGAAATTTCTCAATTACGGATCGCTAAATATCGACCTGGTCTTCACTGTAGACCATATGGTCCAGCCAGGGGAGACACTCTCCAGCTCCTCCTTCTTCAGGAGTGCAGGAGGCAAGGGTGCAAACCAAAGCGCCGCCCTGGCAAAGGCAGGATCCTCTGTCACCCATGCAGGGAAGATAGGCTCAGATGGGCAGTTCCTGGTAGACCTCCTTACTGGCTACGGGGTGGACACCTCGCTCATCCGCCTCTATGAAGGGGCGACAGGCCAGGCCCTAATCCAGTTGGACAAGCACAAACAGAACGCCATAGTCCTGTATGGCGGAGGCAATTTGCAGATCACCCAGGAGGAGATCGACGAGAGTTTGGCCCGCTTTGATGAAGGGGATATGCTTGTCCTGCAGAATGAGATCGTGCACACCCCCTACCTTATTGAAGAGGCAAAGAAGCGGGGCATGCAAGTCTGTCTCAACACAGCTCCCTTTGACGAGAGGATACGCTCCTTGCCCCTGCACCTGGTGGATATCCTTGTCGTCAATGAAATCGAGGGAGCTGCCTTGGCAGACACCGCCAAAGGAGCATCGTTTCCCGAGGTGTTGGATGCCTTGGTGAAGGGATACCCTTCAAGTGAGATCGTGCTGACAGTAGGCAAGTGTGGTGCATATTACGGCTATAGGGACATCAGGTTGCACGAACCTATATATGACCTTCCTGTTGTGGACACCACTGCAGCCGGTGATACCTTCATTGGGTACTTCCTTGCCTCACG
The DNA here is from genome assembly GCA_963662725.2 of uncultured Sphaerochaeta sp. Classification (GTDB taxonomy): domain Bacteria; phylum Spirochaetota; class Spirochaetia; order Sphaerochaetales; family Sphaerochaetaceae; genus Sphaerochaeta. The sequence continues at coordinate 128,549 of CAXXCW010000038.1, read as the reverse complement.
TGCCCTCGGCCATGACAACCAGAAGGCCTTGCGGTATGCCTGCAAGGCTTCAGGTCTGGCTGTCTCGCACATAGGGGCGATGGGATCGATCCCGCTGGCTTCAGAGGTATTCCCCGAGGCCTAGTTACCCAGAAGCTGCAGGTGCGTCTTCCTATAGAGTGAGGGCGAGGATCCTGTGGAGGCCTTGAAACGCTTGGAGAAGTGGAATTCAGAACAGAACTGCAGCTTTGCCGCTATCTCCTTGACTGAGAGGTCGCTGCTGGTCAACAGGGCCCTGGCGGCCTCCAGCTGCAGGTTTGAGTAATACTTCATCGGCGTGGTATTCATCCGTTTTCTGAACAGGCGAACAAAGTATGAGGGATCCAGCCCCACATGGCTTGCAATCTGCGAGAGTTGCAGGTTGTCAAAGACATGACGTTGCATATGCCTGATGGCCTTTTCAAGGCGCACATGTGATCCTGTTGTCCTCTCTGAAACGCTTCCTGCCAGCAGGCTGTAGAGAAATCCCAGAAGCTGGTGGCACGAGCTGAGGCGTAGCTCCTCCTTGGTGCTGAGTGCCTTGTCCCGCACCTCCTCAAAGAAGAACCTCCAGTTTGTCCCTATGGGAAGGGGATGCTTATGCTCCAGCTTGGAGAACAGGCCTTTCTGTTCAGGACAGGAGATCAGGGTGGCATAGTAGGTCAGGTTCGCCCCCTCGTCGCTGGTTATGCTGTGCTCCTTCTCGTCAGAGGTGACAAACAACGATCCCGGGGCGATGGTGTATGAGTCGCACCCATTGGTGAAGGTTCCGCTGCCACTGACAAAATAGTGAATTTCGAACGATCCCTCTTCATGGCTGTGTACCCTCTGGTGCCACAACAGTTCCTGATTTTCATGCATCTGATAGACAAAGACCGCATCAATAATTTCCATAAGTCAATAATACATATGTTATTCCAATCTTGTCTATGGTTATATCTCCTGTTGTGTTGGATGCTGTAGATGTTCAGGAGGAGTCTGTATGCAAGTTGTTGCCGGAATTGATACTGGAACCCAGAGCACCAAGGTGTTGTGCTATGACGTTGAACAGAAGAAAGTGGTGGCGAGCGTGAGTGCTCCCCATGCCATGATCAGCGGCGAGGATGGGACGCGTGAGCAAGAAGCCGTATGGTTTCTTGATGCCATACGAGCATGCTTTTCCCAGATCGACCCAGCTATCCGCAAACATATCACCTCAGTTGGTGTCTCTGCCCAACAGCACGGCTTTGTGCCGGTGGGAAGCAAAGGTGAGGTCTTGGCTCCTGTGAAGCTGTGGTGTGATACTGCAACCAGTGAGGAGTGCGACATCATCACCGAACGCCTGGGTGGGGAAGATCGTGTGTTCTCCCTGATAGACAACCAGATCCTCGTCGGATACACCGCCCCTAAGATTCTCCATCTCAAAAGACACAATAGGAGCGCCTATGACAGGCTTTCCCATATCCTCCTTCCCCATGACTATATCAACTTCTATCTGACAGGCTTCTACTCTGCAGAGGCTGGCGATGCCTCAGGAACGGCCTACTTTGATGTGAAGCATGGAAAGTGGAGCGAGGAAGTCCTCAGGGCCATTGATGATACAAGAGATCTGCTTTCCATGGTGCCTCCGCTTATCAACTCAGGTGATGCCTGCGGCAGGGTGACAACCCAAGCGGCAACGGAACTGGGCATCCCTGTCGGCATCCCTGTCTCCTCAGGTTGTGGGGACAACATGGCTGCGGCCTTGGGGACCGGATGTGTTAGGCCCGGTTCCCTATCCATGAGCATGGGGACCAGCGGAACGCTCTTTGGCTATAGCGACAGCGTAGTGTCGGACAGGAAGGGGCGCCTTGCCGCATTTTGCTCCTCAAGCGGAGGGTATCTCCCCCTCTTGTGCACCATGAACTGCACCATTACCACAGAGAGCATCAGGGCCCTCTTTGGCTACGATGTGAAGAAGCTTGATGAGCTTGCCCTCAAGGCCCCTATTGGGTGTGAGGGGGTGACGATGCTTCCTTTCTTTAATGGGGAGCGGGTGCCGAATCTCCCTCATGGCAAGGGGGTTCTCGCAGGGTTCGACCTTTCCAACATGAAGGTGGAGAATATCGCTCGTGCCGCTTTGGAGAGCTCAATCTATGCGATGAAGGGAGGCCTCGATGCCTTTGGGGAACTTGGATTTGAGCCGAAGCATCTGGTGCTGACCGGAGGGGGCTCAAAGAGTGCCATCTGGAGGCAGATTGCCTCAGATGTCCTGCAGCTCCCACTCTCGGTTCCCAGTATCACCGAGAGTGCCGCCCTGGGGGCTGCTTTGCAGGCCCTGTGGACAGAGAGCACCTTGAGCATTGAAGAGGTGGCGGCAGAACATGTGCAATTTGATGAGGAAAAAGGGTGCTTTCCCAATGAAGAGAGCCGTCAAGGGTATGAAAAAGCGTATAGGCGCTACCAAGAATATGTACAGGCTATGACGCCATTGTTCAGATAGGAGGAACACTATGGACTATTTTGTAGGTGATAAAGAGTATTTCAAGGGAATAGGGAAGATAGAGTTTGAAGGCAAGACGAGCAAGAATCCGCTCTCCTTCAAGTTCTACGATGCTAAGAAGAAGATTGCAGGCAAGACCATGGCCGAACACCTGAGATTTGCCACTGCGTACTGGCACAGCTTATGTGCCGATGGTACAGACCCCTTCGGCAGTGCTACGATCGTACACCCGTTCCACAATGATGATCCCATGAAGCAGGCTATGGCCAAAGCCGATGCGGCCTTCGAGTTCTTCACCAAGATCGGTACCCCATACTACTGCTTCCACGATATTGATGCCTCTCCTGAAGGGGGAAGCGTCAGGGAGTACGAGTCAAATTTCCAGAAGGTAAGTGATGCTCTTCTTGCCAGACAGAAAGAGACAGGGGTGAAGCTGCTATGGAACACTGCCAACGTCTTTACCCATCCCAGATATATGCATGGAGCTGCCACCAATCCTGACTTTTCAGTTGTGTCGAGAGCTGCTGTGCAGGTTAAAAATTGCCTTGATGTCAACGTGAAGCTCGGCGGTGAGAACTACGTGTTCTGGGGCGGAAGGGAAGGGTACATGACCCTGCTCAACACTAATATGAAACGGGAACGGGAGCATCTTGCACGATTTTTGACCATGGCGCGTGACTATGGGCGTAGCATTGGCTTCAAGGGGACCTTCCTTATCGAACCAAAGCCGATGGAGCCTACCAAACACCAGTACGACTATGATGCGGCGACAACGATAGCCTTCATCAGGGAGTTTGGTCTGCAGGATGATTTCAAGTGCAACATAGAAGCCAACCATGCGACTCTGGCAGGGCATACCTTCGAGCATGACCTGCAAGTCTGTTCTGATAGTGGGATGCTCGGCAGTGTCGATGCCAACCGGGGCGATGCACAGAACGGCTGGGACACTGATGAGTTCCCCTCCAATGTCTACGAGACGACACTGGCTATGCTGGTCATCCTCCGTGGTGGAGGCCTCGGTCATGGAGGCTTGAACTTCGATGCCAAACGTAGAAGGGGCTCTATCGACAACGAGGATCTCTTCCTTGCCCACATCGGTGGTATGGATAGCTTTGCCTTTGGCCTTGAGGTTGCCCACAAGATCATTGAGGACAAGATCATCGATGAATTTGTATCTGAGCGCTACGCTTCCTTTGATGCAGGTGATGGCAAGAAGTTTGCCGATGGCGGTATGGATCTCAGAGCCCTTGCCCAGTATGGAAGGACAGCTTCCATCATGGACAAGAGTGGCAAGCAGGAGAAACTGCAGAATCTCTTGAACTCCTATATCCTAGGCTAGTAAGGGAACCGTCAAAATATTGCGGATTGTGCTTATGGCGACTGTCACTGACGAGGTGAAGGATGACACCTTCCCCTTGTCAGTGCATTGTTGTGTGTAGGCAGGCCCACGTTGCATCAGGTGCAAAGAAGAGCAGGGAGAGGGTGACCTTGACTACGGTCTCCAAGCTGGTGAGTGTCCTCATCAGTACAGGGAAAACGATGGCAACCGGATAGCGAATGCTGATCACCTTCAAGGCCTGCCTCATCCAAGCCTTCTCAATATTGCATAGCCTCCCATCCCTTTGGAATTGCACATTACAAGGAGGGGCAATCCCATCAGGAAGCCATTCCCAGAAGGATCAGCGAAGGTGTCAGCGGAGTGGAAACCTGCTATGAGATCCTTCTTCTTTTGGGGTTGGCAATGGCTAGTGGTGCTTTCCTGTTTCTGGAAACGAGGTATGAGCCGAGGGTGATCAGGATCGCGCCAAGGGTGAATGTGGCGGGTAGGCTCTCCCCAAGCAGTACAACTCCAGCAAGGATAGCCGTCACCGGTTCGAACACGCTCAGGATAGAGGCTCTCTCACTTCCTATGGCGCGAATGCCCAGGGAGAACAATGAACAGCCGAGCACTGTGGAAAGGATGGCCAAGCCTGCAATGCCTCCTACTGCCTTGCTCCAGACGATAGGCAGGTGCGGGCCCCGTATCAGATCTATGATGGCGGGGATAGCCCATACGAATGCTGCACTGCTGAGGATGTGCAGCATGAGCAGGGTATTGTCCAGGCCCTTTATCTCCTCCCGATTGAGAAAACGCACATAGAGGCAGAAGGTCAAGGCGCTTGCCAAGGCAAGGACTATGCCCAAAGCCTGGTGTTCACTGCCTGCACCTGTGGGCCTGACTGCCAGGTAGAGTCCTGCCAAAGAGAGGAGCGTTCCCCATTTTTGTAGGGCCGAAGGCTTGTAGCCATCGAAGGCCATGGAAAATATGAGGACTAGAAGGGGGTAGATGAAGTGCAGCGTTGTGGTCAGGGATGTGCTAATGTAGGCATAGGAGAGAAAGAGCAGGTAGCTCGTTCCCCCAAAAAAGAGTGATGATGAGACAAACAGTCTCCGCCTCAGGTATCTTGGGAGGCGTGTGTCTTTGCCTTGGAGCCTAAGAGTGACCCAAAGCAGGATGGCAGCCACCAGAAACCTGAGGGTGATGCGTTCGTAGAGGCCCAGCCCACCTTCCTTTGCAAGCATGTTGAACAGGCCCATAAGGCCAAAGAAGCTTGAAGAGAGAAGGGTAAGGACAACCCCTGTCTTATAGCCCATCATCGCAGAAAGGCTATCTGATCAGAGGTGAGGGTCAAGTCAGAACCTCCGAGGGTCTCTGTTATCTGGGAGAGCTTGCTTGAGCCTGCAATGGCTATGGTAGGATTTTTCTGGCTGGTCAGGTAGGCCATACACAGTGCTGCCGCCTTGACGCCCAGCTCTTCTGAGAGAGCTTTGCAACGGGGGACGATGGAGAGGTTTATGTCGGTCAAAAAGCGTTCGCGAGCCCGCTCGCTCAAGCTATCGCCCCGTCCTTCAATTAGCTTGGAGAAGAGGCCTTTTGCCTGGGATGCGAAGGCCATGACCGGCATGTTGTGATTCTCATACCATGCCCTCTCTGTCTCATTCATGCAGACAAGGGTCTCGTCTCCCCATGTCTCAGGGGTGCAATGGGCGAGACTCCACTGGATCTCGCTGATGACAAACCCTTTTTTGTTGTGTCCTTTTGCCCAGGTGTTTGCCTCCTCGATGCGTTTTGTGGTCCAGTTGGATGCACCAAGGTGCTTGACCAGGCCTTTGTCCACAAGGATATTTCCCATGTCAATGATCTCGTCGGCTCCCATGTTTGGGTCGTCCCGATGGAAGAACCAGATGTCGACGCTATCACTTTGCAACTGGTCCAGACTTCGCTGGATGTCCCCCATCATATCCTTGTAGGTTATCCTGCCCCGGCTCATGTCATCCTTGTAAGGGTGACAGCCTTTGGTAGCGACCACCATGTCCTTGCGGCTCTTGTTCGAACGTAACCACTTGCCAAGGACCTGTTCGCTGGATGAGGGCCCACCATCCTTATCCTGTCCGTAGATGTGGGCGGTATCGAGGAGGTTCCCTCCCTGTTCAAAGAATAGGTCCAGCTGTGCAAGGGCGGTCTTCTCAGCAATAGACGCGCCGTAATGGTCGCATCCCAGGGCTATCTGGGATAGTTTGGTTTCAAAGAATGGGGTGTATTTCATAGGGGTATTCTCCTTAAGGGGGTATGCTGATCTCTGTTGACATGGCCTGTTTGGCAATGCCGATTTTGCATATGATACGATACGTTGTCTTTTTTTGCTACAGAGCGGAGAAGAGATGGAAGTGCAATACGGCAAAGGGATGTATTAATGAAAGTCCTAGGGAGGCTGGAGGAACGTGAGAAGCAAGAGCTGGGGGAAACCAAGAAAGGGAGCAGAACCTCACTTTTCCCTGACTGGTTCTTGTCAGGTCCTGGCTTGGTCTCCCCGTTGTATTGTTGCTTGACCGCTGTCGTTTCTCTCTGTAGTATTACCAAAGGACGCATAGGAGGGTAGATACGATGGACAGTGATTTGGAAGACCTGATCAAAATCTTTGCCAAGACAACGGATGAGAAGCAGATGCGCAAGCTATTTGAGGAAGTGTTCACCCCCAGCGAACAGAAGGATTTTGCCTTGCGTTGGAACTTGATGAAAGACCTCTACCGCGGCATTCCCCAGCGTGAGATAGCAGCCAACCATGGAATTTCGCTGTGTAAGATCACCCGAGGATCAAAGATTCTCAAGCAGAAGGACTCCCATTGCAGAAGGATTCTCAGTGACCGTTATGATGACCACCTGCATATTTGACGGGGCCTTGTCTCTTTGCTGAAAAAAGTCGCCGTGACCCAATGCAAACCAGCCCGAATTTGCAGTATTCACGCCTTTGACTCTGATAGTAGTTTCGAAAAGATTCGAATGATGGTAGTATAAGGGTCAAAATATGAGCATGCATGAAATATTGGGATGTTTGTCAATTTCCTATATGTCTGTAACCATATGCTTTGATAGTCAGTTTCATTGATGGTATGATTTTCTGCTACATGGGTGCAGGATACAATTAGGATATGTTTGCAATGTGTCCCATACATCTTGTGTAGGGATGCAATTTGGTCATACTCTCTTTTCTGATCCGATTGAGTGAGGGGTAGGAAGAATGGAAAAATCTAGGCGTCTGCTTCTTGGAATTAAAGTGATTTCAGACGCAATTGCTGTTGCCGCATCATGGGTACTGGCAGGGTATCTGAGGTTTTATATAGTTCCTGAAGGTAAGTTGAGTTCGTTCGAACTGTTTCTGCAACTAATCCCGCTCATCATAGCCATGTATATCTTTTTCATAAGCAGAAATGACCTCTATGTCGAGGAACTTGAACATTCCTGGCGTAAAGAGACTACCAAGCTGGTCAATAGCTCGTTCCAGGCGTTCCTGCTTCTTGTAATCACCCTGTATTTTATCTTTTCCGATAAGGTCAGCCGAATAGCCATTGCCATCCATTTCTTTTTGGCTGTTGTCTTTCTTGTCACTGAGAGAGCTCTCATATCTTCCTATATCAAAGATGCGTACGCCCAGGGCAAGTACACCAGAAAGATCCTGCTTGTAGGCTTTGGTGAAAAACTGAAAGAGTATGAACAAGCCCTGCATAGCGCTTCAATGCGAGGCATTAAGATTGTCGGCCAGTATGACAGCAGTGAAAACCCGATTGGAGAGATACGGCAACTTACATTTCCTTCTCTCAGGGATGCGGTCACTGCAACAAAACCAGACCTGGTGGTCATAGGCTATCCCGGTACAGAGTATGAAAAGCAGGAGAAGATGGTAGCCCAAGGCTTGGATCTGTTGAATGAGAAGGTGGTTCTGCTACCTTCCCTTCCCGAGTCCTATATTGGTACTCAGATCTCCGATTTCCGTTGGATTCCCATGCTTCACCTGAATGCGGCTGACATCGGGGTTTTCCAGAGGATAATCAAGCGTATGTTTGATATCGGTGCGTCTTCTTTTGGAATCCTCGTGCTCTCTCCCTTGTTGTTGCTTCTTGCCTTGATGGTCAAACTCTCCTCGCACGGTCCGATCATATACAAGCAGAAGCGGATCACCAGAAATGAAGATATCTTTACCATGTACAAGTTCAGGAGCATGCGATCCGATCTTCCTGAGGATACTGAGCACTGGACCGAGGAAAATGATCCGCGGGTGACGAAGATCGGCCGGCTCATGCGCAAGACCAGCCTGGATGAGCTTCCTCAGCTGTTCAATGTCCTCGGTGGCTCCATGAGCCTGATAGGGCCCAGACCAGAGCGACCTGAGCTTGTACAGAAGTTCAATGGGGAGATTCCAGGCTATAGGATGCGTCATCGTGCAAAGGCAGGAATCTCAGGTTGGGCACAGGTGAATGGGTGGAGGGGAAATACCTCGTTGGAGAGAAGGATTGAGTTTGATCTCTATTATATACGCAACTGGAGTTTCCTTTTTGATCTGAAAATTGTATTGTTTACATTCCTCAAAGGTTTTGTGAATGAGAATGCATACTAGAGATTGGAGTAATTAATGCTTAAAAAGCTTTTGGTATTATGTAGTGTCGGCTTGTTTTCCTTCGGAGCCCTTTTTGCTTTTTCTGAGATTGAGCAGGCCCTTCCCGGTTTGGATACAGAGGCATACCAAGCGTTGGAAAAGGGAGAAATCCTAGATGCAGAGACTGTAGGCGGAGGGACGATAACACAGTTGTTCGTCCCTGGCACTGAAGCGAGCAAACGCTCCTATGTTGCCCAGAATGCAAACAATGGGTTTTCCATAGCTGCAGTAAGCTACATTCCCTATGGCCCCAGACTGAAGAAGATGGACACACTAGAGAAACAACTCGCTGTCTTCAATGCGATGCGGGCGATATCCACCCAGGAAGGGTTGATGTACATCTCCCATCGCGCTGGCAACAAGCCCAAGGAGCTCATAGAAAAGTCCTCCTACATGGAAGATGAAAAAAATCTGAACGATCTTGTTGCCGATCCTGTTGCGACAATATTTCCCCGATCAGTACGGAGTTATGTCTTTCAGAGAGATTCCTCTTTTGGAGGGAACCGCTACCTGCACACCTATACCAACAGTGATCGTGAGATCTTTGTAGAGATCACCAATATCAGCACCATTAAGGTGTTTGGAATCTTTACGGCAGTCCCCAAAGAGAAGCTGTCCATCAATATGGCAACGTACTTGTTGGATGATGGGCTTCTGCTTATGGCACTGACTACCATTGAGGATAGGGATCCTAAAATTTCAATATTAGGGATATCTGTAGATCTTCCCTCCTCTTTCTTACGCAGGATAACCGCTTTGCAGGGTTGGTTTGTCGGACAGCTTGAAGCTGTTGAAAGGCAGTAGGGTACAGTATGGATGATAGGAATTGGTGTAAGGCACTATGCATACTTGTGGTAGTGGGGGCAATGGCTATACTTCCCTTGGCTTCTGCGATCAACAACTCCATCCCAGTCGATCACAGGGTGTACCGGATCCTTGATGTGGCGGAGATAAGAGGCCTAATTGAGCGGCAGGTCTCGGCAAAACCTTTCAGTGCCAAGAAGGTCATGACCCTTCTCTCTGAGATCCAAAGCCAGAATAATATGCTTTCCTCGCATGAAAGAACCGAGCTTCTTTCTCTTATGCAGGAGTTTGAAGGCTCATATGGGATTGTTCCTTCTCCCTTTGGGGATGTATTTTCAACAGGGTTTTTCCGCACCTATGATCCAAATGCGAAGATAGGCGCATCCATGGGGATCAATCTGGCCTCCACGCAGACTGCCAGCCTCGTATCCAAGGAATATGACTCCAGGAATTCCCTCTTGGCCTTTCTCAAAGGTGACTTGGGCGAGAACATCTCCTTCAACATGAATTTCGGGCTTCTCATAGACAGGCTGAACAATAGCGTATTCCTCCCTACTGACTTTACCATACAGGGTGAAGGGTTCTACATGCTCCTTGGTAAAGGGGGCAGACAGATCAGCACGATTCCCACAGCGGGATTCTACACGGGTCTTGCCCTCTCCCCCGAGTTGAACGCCACCTATTTCGATGGTGCGGTAAACCTTAGGTGGGGCTCGATCAAGCGGGACTGGGGTCCAGGCTTGAACAATATTCAACTCTCAGGATCTGCCCGCACCATCGATGGAATTGAGCTGCAGGTAGATATCACCCCATGGTTGCGTTTCATAGTCCTCAACGGTTCCTTAGGGAAGTTCTCCGTATCAACCATTGGAGAGGGTGACGATGAAAAAGCTTTTTTCTCCGATTATTTCTACGATGACAAGCCATTCTACCGCTTTGAGAATAATTTCAGTGCACAGAGGATAGAGTTCAATCCGACTAAGGACCTCACCTTAGCACTGTATGAGTCAGTGGTCTGGCAAAAACGCTTTGAGCTTGGATACCTCAACCCCCTCTCCATCTACATGTTCCAGCAGAACAACCTCGGTGACATCGACAACATGCTTGCAGGACTCGATTTCAACTACACACTGGCAAACAGCATCCGCCTCTATGGAGGCATCGGTGCTTCTGAGCTGAATAAGATCGGAAGCCTTATGACCATGATTACAGCCCCTAGGAACATGCTGGCCTTCCAGGCTGGCATAACCATCCCTCTTCCCATAGGCTCCTTCTCCTCCGTTACCTTCCAATGGACCTATTTGGCTCCCTTCTTCTATTCGCATTATCCGATGCGAGAGCAGGTGGGGATGTTTGCTAAACCTGCTACAGCAGGCAATTCCTTTACTTCTAAACGTAATAATCACTACGTTATTGCTGCTGGTGGAACTGATATTACAGTCACCTACGAACGGGACGGAGCAGGAAAGACAGAGACAATCCCGCTTCCCACCACCTCTGACTCCACATTCTCTGAAGATGGACGCATTGAGGTTGCCCTTGATCGCAATGGTGACTATCTCATCTACGAGACCTATAGCGAGACAGCCTATGTAAACAAGGGAGAGAATATCGGCTATCCCCTGAACCCCAACTCCCAGGAGTTCCTCCTGCAGCTCGACTTTGGCCTTGGCCATGGGTGGACAACCCAGGGTATGGTGAAATACCAGGTGCGTAGCGGCCAGTATGGCTACTCCATTGAGCAGTTCTATGACTATTTGGGCCCCACCACCTATGTGCAAAAGGACTTCTGGGGCAATACCTTCGAACATGCATTGACCTTCGAGATGCAGGTTGCCAAGAAGTTTGGGAAGATGCCCATCGAGGTCAATGCCCAGTACCGCTTCACCACAGTGTGGGAGAGATCCCTCGGTGGTAAGAAGCGCTTCGATGGCATAATCACAAGCTTTGGCCCCTGGGAAGATCCCTCCTCCGACCATGTGCTCCAGGTGGGCATCAAGGTTTTCTATTAGGAAGAACACATACAATACTGCGCCAGTACCATGAATATCATCCGGAGACGATCGGTCCTTGTCAGAGATTTCCGGTGTACCTCCCTTTGTGCAATGGGCCATAGACGTAACCACACCAGAGAAAGGTTGTTATAGATAGTATACATCAGATGCTGCAGGTGCATGGTTGTATTCTCACCTGGAGATGTGCTTTGTGTCTGGGATTCCTGCTACTGGGGAATTTGGTATTTAATAATTGCTGAGAGTGGTAATATCAGCCTGTTTTTCTTGACAGAACAAAGCAAACTAATTATCATTACCAAGATAATTTTTGACAATATATTGGTTTGCCGGTTGGAGTGACATGAAGAGTCTTATACATACAAGAAGAGGGATACTAGGCCTCTTGTTTCTTATATTCCTATCATCTCTTTTTGCGGCAGAGGCATTGGTCACATCTGATCAGGTTTCTGCCTATGTGATCCAGAAATATGCGTTTTCTGTTGATGGGAGCACTAAGGACTTTGCCTTGCGAAGTGTGGTCGTCCCCTCGGGGGGAGACCCCATTTTTTTGACAGAAGAGGCTATGGTTGAAGCCCTTGCAGCCAAGAAGCAACTTCTTGTCAACAAACGAATATTTACTGAGGTTGAATTTGAGTATTCGTTGGAATCCTACAGTAAGGGAACGGCATACTATACCGTCACATTTTATGTAGAGGATGCCTCAACGTTCCTTACCATACCATACCCAAAGTTTGACAATGACACTGTCGGTCTTCGCTTGGGCCTGAAGATGTACGACAAGAATCTCTTGGGATCTTTCAGTGACCTCTATATCAGTGGAAGTGTCTCTCAAGGCAACGGTGGACGCAACGGTTGGGAGAATCGCGAGGATGACCTGGAAGTGAAAGTCTCCTCCCTGCCTTTAGGTAAGACGTTCCTGGATTTTTCCTTTGATTACGAACGCATCAAGGGCAGCAGTGATGCCGGTACGTTTGACTTTGCTTTCAATTGGTACAACCTGGTTGTCAAAGGATCCAAACTCAGTATCGCCCCTTGGGGTAAGTATACCCCGGCTTCTGACTTCTCTTCCTTGAACCCACAGGAGTATGGGGTATCGTGGAGCCTTGGACCTTTCAAACAGAATGAAAGTACCTTCTCCTTGTATAACCAGTTGAAACGACATTCGGCGCTAAATAATCTCTATACCTTGACCTACCTCGACCAACATGACCTGACCTTTTTCTCCCATCCTATCAGTTTCAGGATTACCACTGAATCTGATGCCGTATTGGGAAGTGACACCCTTTCGTACATGAACGTTGGGGCAACCTTGGGTACAGGCATCTCTCTTCCCTTCGGCCTGCATTGGTCCACATCCGTAGGTTCCTTCCTGCACTACAATCCCTCTGATGTTCCTGTTCCGTACTCCTACCTGCTATCTAATGGCATCAGCAAATCGAATATCAACTGGGATGGTAATTTCCGAAAGGGGGTGTATTTCGCCTTTGATTTCATTGCCGATCTCTACCCCCAGGACGAATACTGGGTGAGCAAGAGCACTTGGTACGTTGCCAATACACTCTCTTGGTTTCCCCTTGCAACCAGCTGGTTAAACCCCTCAATACAGTTCAAGGGTTTCATAGCGGACGAAAAGAAAAGGGCACATTTTACGAATGAGACAATTGCTGACTCCATGCGTGGCTATCTTACCCAGACCATTGAAGACCTGGCTTTGGGTGCAGCACGGGAATATGGGGCGATCATCAACATGAACCTTACCACCAAGTTCATAGACTTTGGGTTTGCCAAGTCCTATGCAAGTCCATTCATTGATGTGGGTATATTTCAAGATCCAGCAAATCCTGACAGTCCTATACTTATTTCTAGTGCAGGCATTGATGGGTGGGCTATACTTAACAGGTTCCCCAGCTATCCTGTCAGGGGTTCCTTGGGATTTAGCCTGGAAAGTGTGAGGAAAGCTATTGATAATGAAATTGGTTTTACTGATATTGAATGGGAGCTCTACATTGGCATGGGGTTGTTCTTCTAGATACCAAAGAAAAGCGAAATACTTGCCTGCAAGTATTCTCTGTATCTGGTTGCTTCTCGGGGCAACCCTATTCTTAGGTGCATCGCCAATTGAAGGCAGACAAAATATCTATCCGGTGGATTCTTCCCTTCATGAGGCGATAACATACCTCTACATAGCCCAAGGCCTCTCCTTGCCCTCTACAGCAGGGCCCTGGAGCAAGGACGAACTGGTAGGGATGCTCTGCCGCCTGGACAAGGCAAAGCTGGATGCATCTGCAAAGCATACCTATGACTATGTCGAGAAAAGCCTTAATGCCCCCAATCCTTCCTTTTCAATGGGGCTACACCTGGCTACAGAACTCTACCTGCATACCAATACAACCAGCTACACAGATAACAATGATTGGGTGTACAATTATGACTCAAGAAACGCACCTCTTTCCATCCCCCTTGAACTCTCCATCTCAGAGATATTCTATGCCTATTCTAACATCGAGCTGAACAATGGCAAATACTACACCATAACCAGTACCATCGAAGGAGAATCACCGCTGTACGGGGCATATGCGTGGACAACAAACCTCTTTCACTTCTGGCGACCTGAAGCGATCGTGATGGACGCTAACTTCCCCTATAGGAGTTTTGGCGCCCTGGGAGGCAATGGCTGGAGCTTTGAGTTGGGAAGGGACAAGTTGAGCTGGGGGCCGGGAAAGACCGGCAACTTCCTGTTAGGAGACCATCTGCAGTACCACAACCAAGGCAGGTTCACCGCCTACGGGGATTCGATGAAATGTACCTTTATCACATCCTTCTTTCCCCATCCTGATGAGATTTTTGCTTCGGGCAGTGCTGCCGGTAACCAATCCCGCGAGATACAAGCTTTGAAGATGTTCATGGGGTATCGCCTTGAGTGGAGACTCCCTGGAAACAAGGTAGGGCTCGCCATTAGTGAGAGCATCATGTACCAGTCATCTGATGGGCATCTTGATTTGCGTGTTCTCAATCCCTTTATGGTCTACCATAACTATTATATTTTGAGAAATGCGAACTCCCTCATCACACTTGAGCTAGACTACACTCCCTTCCCTTCATTGAACCTCTACACCCAGATAGCCCTCGATGAGCTTGCCATAGGGGAGGAGAGCAATGATCCTCCGGTCCATCCCAATGCCATGGCCTTCATGCTCGGCTCAACCTACAGCCGTCCCTACAGAAAAGGTGTCTTCCACCTCTCCTTGGAAGGGGTCTATACCGATCCCTATCTGTACTTAAGGAGCAAAGGCGGGAGCACCGGGCAGGATCCGAACAAACCTGAAGATACCCTCAATTTCATTGGAGCCATACGCCGTTGGTATGATAATGACCTTATCTATGACCAGGAGTACCTAGGCTACCGCTATGGTGGGGATGCTGTAGTGGGAAACTTGGAGGTAGGGTACAAGGAGTACGGGTCCTTCTCCCTTCTCGGGCATCTCTTTTTCATGGCTCATGGCAGCATTGGCAAGACAAGCCCTTGGCTGATGGACCAGCCAGATCCTGCCCCTTCGGGGAATGTCACCTTGTATTGTGATGTTGGCTTCTCTGGATCGTATCAGATGGCAACGTCCTGGAAAGCCTATGCAGGCTTTGACCTGCTTGCCAGGGTCAAGGAGTGGGATCCCTCATATGATGTGCAGGTGTATCTTGGGATGCAGTATAAGCTGTAGGACACCATGCTGAAAAAGCAGGATTCTGCCTTATCCCTTATCTTAGGGTGTAGATGAAGGAATTATGCTTGAACTACAGTCTTTGTATGGGTATTCATTTCTTCTGACCCCTTTGCATAGAAAGCCTGGGTGTCTTCCAAGATCATCCGGGCGAAGGCTAGGGTATCGAAGGAGAGAGGCAGCTTGCCAAAGCGCTGCTGCATCGCCTCCTGCTCCTGTTTGTCTTCGTCGTAGGCTTGAATAATTGATACTTGCTTTGGTACCGAATCTTCAGTCCACCCTACCTTGTGCCTCTGCATGAACTGCTTGGTAGGAAGCGCTGCATAGAGCAGATTGGAAACAAGGAAGGGCCTCCTGAGGTAGAGAGACTCCATCAGGGCATTGGCCCCAGCCTTTCCTGCCTGCACATCGCTGGCAAAGATATAGTCTTGGATATTGTCTACAAACCCTGGGGTATGCAGGGAGAAGCCGGGATACTTCTCCTTGAAGTTGGAATAGCGCATGGCAGTGCTCTTGCTCAAGGTTCCGACTGCTATGACCTGCCAATCGAGGCCCCGCTGTTGCACTTCCTCTAGGAAGTCAGTCTTGCCTATGCCCTCTCCCCCTAGGTTGAGCAGGACGGTGAACTTATCCTCAAGGCCCAATTTTTTGCGTGCCTGTTCCTTGGTCAAAGTCGCGAGATCTCTCATTGTCTTCTTCAGGGGAAACGGACAGATGGATATGGTCTCCTCAGGTTGTCCTTGCTCTATGGTCAGCTCCTTGCCTAATTTCGTGCTTATGTAGAGCTTGTCCAGATCGCCGCCGATGCCAATGTTTGGAGTAAAGAACACATCAGTGGAGTACTCAAAGACAGGTACATGCAAACCCAGATGATCGACAATGGGCTTGATCAGATTGGCACCCAAGAAGTGCGCGACAACGATACAGTCGGGCTTGTTCGCATCAAACCAACGCTTGAAGTCTTTATGTGCATGGGAGTGTGTCGCAAGAAACCGTGTTCGTCTGGCATTTGCGTGGGAATCGGTCTTCGGATTGACAAACTTTTCCAGACGGGGGAAATGCAGGAGCATCCTCCAGTTATGTTTGCTTATCCAATTGACAACAGGGGCCTTGCATACCTCCGCCAGGAGGTTGTCGACCACTGTCTCGTGTCCCAGTTCCTCAAAGGCATCAGCGAGTGCCTTGGCAGGGGTAATATGACCTTTGCCTGCATCTACATATAGGAGTGCTATTTTCATGATGGTCTTAGAATAGGCGAAAATTGGGGCAACGGCAAGCGTTCTTCATGCAACATATCAGTTCTTGTTGCTATGCTTTCTTTTCCATCGAGCAACCTCTTCTAGGATATCGAGCACGAAGGCCTCACTGCTGAATCGTAGGGGAAGGGAAGCGAACCGTTTTTCCATCTCCTCCTGTTCCTCCTCGTCCTGATAGTATGCTTGCAGGATGTCTATCTGATTCTTTGTCCTGTTTTCGCTCCATCCGACCTGATACTTGTCCAGAAAGGTTGTGGTGTCTCGTGCAGCCAGGAGCAGGTCTGATACCATAAAAGGACGGGAGAGTGCCATGCTCTCCATAAGGGCGTTGGCACCGGCCTTGCCTACCTGCACATCTGATGCTTGGATATATTCTCCAATATTGGTGATGAAGCCTGGAGTATGGAGGGAGAAGGTGGGGTATTTCCGTTGGAAAAATGCAAATCTTCTTTTGGTGAATGGGGTGAGCTTTCCAACCACGACAACTTGCCAGGGAAGGGCTCTTCTCGCAACTTCATGGACAAACTCAGTGTTCCCTATCCCTTCACCACCAAAGTTCTGGAGTATCGTAAAGCAGTCATCAAGGGCAAGCTTTGCCCTGGCTTCCTGTCTGGTGAGAGTGGGCATATCTTCGATCGCGCTTTTCAGGGGGAAAGGACAGACTTTGACCCTATCTGGAGGATGGCCCTTGGCCAGGAGCAGATCCCTGCCTACAAAGGTAGGGATGTACAGGAGATCCTGCTTCTTGTTGAAGCCAGCGGTGGGATTGTTGAACACATCGGCTGCGTAGCCAAACACAGGTATGGTAAGTCCCAGCTTGTGAACTATCGGGGTGATGACATTGGCACCCAGAAAATTTGTGCAGACGATGAAGTCTGGGTTGGTTCTTGTGTACCATGCTTGAAAGCCTCTCTTCAAAGGCAGATGCACAGCGAGAAATCGGAAGATGGCACCCATCGCCTTGGTATCATGCAAGCCGTGGTAGATCCTCTCAATGCGAGGGTGCCTGAGCATGAAACGCCACTCTTTCTTGCAGTATGTAGACCAGAATTTTGTGTTGCACACCAAGAACATGTCTTCTACCAAGGCTTGGTGACCTTGGATTTCCAGTTTTTCAGCCAAGGCTAGGGCTGGGACATAGTGCCCCTTGCCTGCATCGACATATAAGAATGCTCCTAGCATGTACTATTCCTTTGATGGTTTTTCTGAATGCTGCCCAAGTCATGGGAGGGCAAGCACCATGATGTCAGGTGATGGTTCAGATGCGGATCCTTGGTCTCTTTCCCAGCTTGTTTCGTACCTTGGCAGTGAGGATGATGTAGGAAGGCATGACAAATATAGTTGACAGCATGCAGTTGAGAAGGGCTATGCTCATCAGGCTTCCAAAGTACCGAACCGGAGTATACGAGGCAAAAAGGAACATGAGCATCCCTGCAATGATGGAGAATGTGGTCAGTATGATGGGTCTTCCTGTCTCCTTGATGGTTATTCCCACTATCTCCTTCAACGGGAGGTCCAAATCGCGCAGGTTGTTCTTGTATCGGAGCAGGAAGTGGATGGCATCATCGATACCAGCCCCTACCGCCACTGATGCGAAGGTGACTGTTATCATATCAAAGGGAATGCCGAGCAGATACATGAAGATGTAGTTGGCCATTACCCCTGTAAGGATGGGGATAAGGGCGAACAGTGCCTGTGACAGGGATAGGAAGGCTGCCAGGACAACAAGGAACACCAGGAGAAAACTTATATAGGTACTCTTTCTCTGGTCGGAGAGCAGGAGATTTGAGAAGCGAAGTGAAGCGTGAGGCTCCCCACGGATGAGAATCTTGGTGCCGTTGGGCAGCAGGGGGAAGTTCGCTTGCAATACTTCCTCTACTCTGGCAGCACTGGCAACTGTCATCAGATCCTGATCCTGGGCATCAAAATTCTGGATAAATAGGGAGAGAGATGACCCATCCTCATTGAGGATGGCACCTATGTCCGCCTTGCTCTGGTTGTTCATGAGGATAACCATCCGGCTCAGCAGGTTGAGAAGCCCTGATGAGGCTGGAATTCCCTTTTCCCCACTGTAGACAGTGTTTGCAAAGCTGACATAGGAGGCAAAGGAGAGTATCTGTATGACATCCTCGCTTTGTGCAAGCACCGATTGCTCAAAGTCGTACACCTTTGCAAGGTTCTCGCTCTGTAAAAAGAAATTCTTCTCATCTTCAGGAGCTGTTATGGTGACAATGAAGGGGGCGTCCCCTCCCATCTTCTGAGCAAAATATCGGGAATTCTTTCCAAAGGCATCTTTTTCTGGGAGGTATGACATGTAGTTGGTATTGATGCGCACATGGTCCTTCGTTACAAAATATCCTGCGATGACAACAATCCAGATGAGGACAAAGATCGGCCACCGCCGCAAGACGACTTTGCTAGAATAGGCAACAATCTGAGAAAGATATCCCGTGCTGTAGGTTTCCAGCTGAAGTGGCTTGGGAGGTGAGACAAGGGTCAGCAGTGCTGGAAGATAGGTAGCCGACAGAACTGCACAGAAGGTGATCCCAAACCCTACCGCAATTCCAAACTCCCTGAGGGCAGGAGTCTTGGAAAACAGGAGGCTGAGAAAGCCTATTACCGTGGTGAGACAGGCAAAGGCAATGGTACGAAGAATCTTTTTCGTCGATTCCACTGAGTCCGCCCCACTTGTATAGTCCGCATAGTATTCGCCGATGACATGGATTGCATAGGAGGACCCCAGGTTCAGCACCATGCAGGGGGTGACGATATTTACCACAGTAAGGGCGTATCCGAGCAGCTTCATGGTTCCGAATGTCCATATGATGCCGATGACAGACATCGAGAAGGGTAGCAGCATGCTTCGTTTTGCCTTGAAGCTCAAATAATAGACCAGCAATATGGCCAGGGCGCAGAGACCAAGCAAGGCCTTTAGGTCACGACCCAGGTAGTGCATCAGGCGGTTGCTGATGACAGATCCCCCATTGATGTATACCTGTATGCCAGCACTACGTAGGTCATCCATCATTGCAGAGAGCTCAAGCTCCCTCTCATCAGAAAAGGATGAGGTCTGGAAGGAGAACAGCATATTCTTCATGTCCTCACTGACCAGATAGTTCTTGATGATTGGATCCTTTTCCACTCGCTCCTTCAAAAGGGACGCTTCCTCCTCAGTCCAGAGTGAGCGTCCTTGGTTCGGGGCGAAGGGTACGCTCATTAGGCGGGTTCCCCGTTTTTCCAAGGTGACAAAGTTCAGTACGGAGGAGCTTGCGCTCAACTCCTTGGTAGCGCTGAGGTCTGCCATGGTTTTTTCGATCAGTGTGAGTTTTTCCGCTGTATAGAGGTCGTTTGCCTCGACCATGACCAGATAGGATGAGCTATAGGGATAGTCGTCTTCATCACCGTCAGAGACAAGGGTAGGGGAGGTGCTGGAGCGAAGATGGGCATTGGCAGTGAGGACCTGGGTATCGAGGATGAGGCTCTCACCCTCTGATCTCTGACCGGTGGGGCTAACTTGGGAGGTTCCGCCTTCATAGACCGTGGTTTCCTCTGTCTGATACAAAAGGTCTGAGTAGTCTCCGCTGAGCTCAAGGGATACTGCATGGTAGAGAAAGAATATGGTGACTACGGCTATACATACCAAGGTGGTCTTGCTGTGCTTGCCGACAAAAGACAAGATATCGGATTTCATGGTGCTCCTGCATACTTCCAAACAACCAGAGAACAAGCCTTGATTGTGTTGGAGTTGTTTTCAATAGCATACCACAGCTCAGATTAAAAAAGGAACCCATTTTCCACTCTTGGGGAGGATGTTGGGAGAAAAAGAGGCCCCCGATCATAAGCGTGATCGGGGGCTTTTGGGGACTTAGTCCTTATATCGTTTCTTCGAGGGATAGCTCCTGCTTTTCACAGGGCGGGGTCGTGAGCTGTAACGGTCACGATCACCAGAGTAGGAAGGACGATCATTGTCACTTGGACGTGAATCACGCCCATAAGGCTGATACTCATCATCCCTTCTTCTTGGCCTGTCATAGCCTCCGCCACCTCTGGATGGTCTTCCCTCACGGTACGGACGATCCTCATACCTGTCGCCTCGGGTTCTGCCTGAAAGGTTTTTCCCATTGGGATTGTCCGGCTTTGCCCTGGTTACAAGCGGTCTGCCTTCAGACCCACGGTCTGAAAACACCCGTATGATCTTATCTGCTACTTCAACAGGGGCAGAGACAAAGGAAAAGTTGTCCCTGACAGATACATCCTGCAGATCCCTGTCCTGGGCACCAGCCTGCTCCATAAGGTAGTCGATGAGCTGTCTCTTGTCCAAGCCATCCTTGCGTCCCCTAGCAATGAAGAGTCGGGTAAACCCGTCATTCTCGGAGAAACCTCTGCGCTCCCCTCCACGATCATCACGATCGTCACGGGAACGCTGGCTTCCCCCTATGGACCTGTACTTGGATACATCAAGCTCAGCACTGTAGAAGTGCTCGAGCATGGCAGCAACAAACTCCTCAGGATCATGACCTTCCAAAATCTGTGTGGCAAGGGGCATGAACAGGTCGTAGTTTACATCCTTATCGGCAAGTTCCGTAAGGGTAGTGAGGATCCTTTCGCGTTTGATGTTGATGATATCATCAGCATCAGGGACTGTGCCCCTACGGATATCAAACTTTGATGTTCGTTTGATAAAAGTAAAGCGCTTGAATTCACGAGTTGCCACAAAGGTAATGGCGGTGCCTTTCTTGCCTGCTCGTCCGGTGCGTCCTACTCGGTGGATATATGCCTCAGGATCTTCGGGGAGGGAGAAGTTGATGACATGGGTGAGGTCCTGGATATCGATGCCTCTGGCTGCCACATCAGTGGCCACCACGATATTGATAGTCTTTTCACGCATTTTGGCAAGGATGAGCTCACGCTGTTTCTGGGAGAGATCACCGTGCAGAGGTTCTGCCCCATATCCACGTTCGGAAAGTCTTCGGCCGATCTCATCACACTGTAGCTTGGTGCGGCAGAAGATCAGACCATAGAAACTCTCTTCCATGTCGATGATTCTGGTCAGGGCCTCGAACTTGTCTCCTTCGCGAAGCTCTATGTAGAGCTGGTCGGTCAGGCTTTCTGTTATTGCATCCTGCTCAATCTTCACCAACTCGGGTGATTTCATGAAGCGTTCGGCAAGTCTGCGGATAGGGGCGGGCATGGTGGCAGAGAAACAGAGCATACGCTTGTTGTCAGGAGTCTGCTTGAGCACTTCCTCAATATCATCCACAAAGCCCATATCAAGCATTTCGTCCGCTTCATCAAGCACGACGAACTTGAGGTTCTCAAGGTTGAGGGATCCTCTTCGGAGGTGATCGAGGATACGTCCTGGAGTTCCTACGACCACATGGACACCCCTGCGAAGCTTGCGAAGCTGCAGTTCCATTGAGGCTCCGCCGTAAACGGCAGCGATCTCGAGGTGGCGGTCTCCCTTGAGGGAGTTGATCTCCTCAGACACCTGTACGGCAAGCTCTCTCGTTGGTGCGAGAATGAGGGCCTGTACCTGATAGGCTGAGGGGTCTACGATTTCTAGAATGGGAAGGCCGAAGGCTGCCGTCTTACCGGTACCTGTCTGGGCTTGGCCGATTACATCTACCTGATCCTTGAGAAGGAGCGGAATGCACGCTGACTGAATCTTGGTTGGCTCTTCGAAGCCTTTTGCCTTGAGCGCAAAAATAGTTTGTGCGGACAGTCCGAGTTCCGCAAAGTTTGTTAAATCTGACATGAATCTCCTGATATTTAAATGGCTGCATGAGTATTGGACAGCCGCGAAATACACATATGTCTGAACATTCTATACAAAGGGGCGAGTTGTTTCAAGACAGAGGCATTCCATATATCCTTATATATCCATTTTGTTTACCAGCGGTTATATACATCCTCTGCAAAACCTGGAAAGCGTGCAAGTGCAAGCTCAGTCTTGTCATCAAGGATCACCGTACCGGAGAAATAGCCGAATACCTGGTGTTGTATCGATTGTATCAGAAGGAGATTAGTGGTTGAAAAACGGTCTGCAGAAGGGATGAAGTCCAAATTCAGGCGGTTGTCACTTGAACTGAACTTCCAAGGCTGCAAGTACCCATCTTCGGGGATGTGGAAGGTGACCTCTTCAAGCTTATGGATGATTCCATTATAGAAGAGGGTGTTTTCACTTGCGGTGCTCCGGTCGGAAAACCCGTATCCTAGGTTGAAGCCAAAGGGAACATTTTCAAGCAGGCCGGAAGCGGAACCCCAATACCAGCGATTCTGGTATGTCCATCGCCCGCGTCCCCAGTCAAGGACTCCCCAACTCTCGCCTGTGAGCAGTCTCTCCTTGTCCAGACCGCGTCTGATAGTCCCTTCTACCGGCATGCAGTTGACCTTTTCGTTAAGATAGAAAGCCTTGCGATTCGCTTCCCAGCTAGTTGCAATATTGGTGCTCTCCATCGTGGGCTTCTGGGTGAGGGTGACATCCACATCAAGGCCGACCCTTCCGTCAGGCAAGACCAAGGAGGGAGAGGCAAACATCAGATGGCGCTTGTCTCCTTTTTTTATGAATGCCAAGCGGAGGTCCCTGTTAGCCCATGATACCTGGTTGTCCTCTGTTGATGTCGGGCTCAAGCCTAGCTTTCCCAAGGGGAAAAGCTTGATGGCATCTTTTTGTGCGCAGGATTTGCGGGCAAAATCGATATAGGATATGGCGAAAAGTGCTGCATACCCGAGGTCACTGAAGGTGGCGGTGACGGCATACCCATCTTCCTGATTGACTAGGGCATAGTAGTCCCACTCCTTGATCGCAAGCTTAGATGCCTTGATATCCTTGCGTCTGTACTGCCATAAGGGTCTTCGTGCCCACCCCTCTTCTGTGATATGCCCCTTCCTGTCCAACAGGGAAATGGGTTGTGTGATCTCATGTTGCATATGAAACTCCTTTGGCAGGGATTCAAGGTATCCCCTGGAACTACAGTATAGGCCTAATTTGCATGCTTGTGGATTATTTTTGCCCAGGTTGGTGATGTGGCGTCAAAGGGAAATGGAGTGTCTGGGACAACAAAAAAGCTGGCCGAAGCCAGCTTTTTCACACGTGCGGTTCTATTTGTCAGCCTTGGCCCAGGATTGTAGAGAAGAAGGTTCCGAGAAAATCGTCCTGGAACAGGTCTGAAGTGAAGAGAGCCTGGGAGAAATCCTGTTGGTTCTGTGAGCCGCTGAGATAGTTGTAGAACATCTTGATGTAACTACCCATACCCTCATCAGCTACCTCTTCATCAGCCTGTACAACCAGGTAGGAAGCGTTGCTTTTGATGGGGTCGAGAATGGTTCCAAGTTCAGCTGTATAGAGCTTCTGACCCAATTCCTTTGTGGTCACAGCACTGGCAAGCTTTCCTTGTGGGTCTGTGTAGCTGAAGTTGTTCATGTAGGTGGACTGTGCAATGTTGTAGGGAGTGCCGGCGACGTTTACCAGGTCAAGTTCGGCTTTCTCTGCAGCAGCGGCAAAGTCATCCTTGGCATCAAGGGCAATCTCATTGGCCTTGGCTAGGAGATACTCCTCGACTACTGTGTCCTCACTGGAGGCCAGGTATGCCTTGACAGTTGAAAGTAGGGCAGGAGAAGCATAGTCAGCCTCAAGGGGAGTAGAATCAAGACGATAGATCGACCATGCACCAGGGCCCTCAAGCGGACCGACAATATCGCCACCCTCTGCGGTGAGCAACTTTGTGGCGTCTTCAGGATTCTTGAAATTGGAGGTAAGGCCGAAGTAGTAGACCGTACCGACCTTGCCTTCGGAAGCTGCATAGTTGTCTTTGCTCGAGGAAAGGGCTGCCTCTTCAAAGGTTTTCTCTCCGCTAGTAATGGCACTTGCGAGCGTCTTTGCCTCGTCCTCTGTCTCAACGCTGATGATGCTCAGATCCATACTGTAGAACAACTGCTTGTTCTGCAGGGCATAGGCACTTGCCTTTTCATCGGGATATAGTGATGCGTTGATATCGACATAGTTGAAGGTACGGCCCTCTGAAGCCATCTTTGCTACATAGTCTGCCTCGGCAGAGGAGGAGAGTGCGCTGCCGATGTCATCGATAACTATCTGGTATGGGACACTTCTGCGAATGGACTTCTCTACAGAAGCCTTGTTTTCTGCAGTTGCCTTCTGGTAGAGCTCAACATCGAATTTGCCGTCCTTGTTGTATGCCCCGCTGTTGATGATGGCTCTGTTGACCACTTCATCTGCAGCAATGATACCTGCTTTGGAGGCAAGCTGGTTTACTGCTGTGAAGAGGACAGTGCTATCATAGGCGCTTTTCCAGATCTGGTAGAGAGTCTGTGTGGCGTTGTCACCGGTGTTCTTGTATTCGTTACCAAAATTCTGCACTTGGTCATAGAAATAGTTTCCATATGCATATTTGATATCTTCCTTGCCATATTTGCCAAAGACAATGCCGTCAGAATTGTTCGGACCTACAAAAGCTTGGATGGCAGGTGCCAGAACAAAGGAAACAGCAATGAGCATCAGGACGATCATACCAAAAACCCAGCCCGGGGTTATCTTGCTTTTAGCTTTTACGGCAACAACTTTCTGCTCTTTCTCTGTGGTGCCGCTTTTCTTGCCTTTCTTGAAGTCGAGTGCTTTTGACTCTTCTCCGCCATTCTTTTCATCTGTTTTGTCGTTTGAAGACATCATAAACCTCTTTGTTGCCAAACATTTTCCGCTTTTGCGGACATTCTTATGAAAAATACCATTAAGCCCACACACTGTCAATGAAATGATGCGGAAAAGGGTAATGCGTAATCGAGAAGTGATTTTGTCTCTTATTGACAATAAGAGGGGCAACAGCTATATTTTACCCCGGCTCAGAAAGCTTACGGGTAGTAGCGCAGGGGCTAGCGCACCTGGTTCGGGACCAGGGGGTCGGAGGTTCAAATCCTCTCTGCCCGACAACGCATCATCAAGAATACACTCTCTCCAACTGACACTCAGTGGGGAGAGTGTATTCTTGTTGGGTGTATGGAAACCTCTTTACAGGAGATACCGGTTACCTTTCCTCTTTCCCCCAGCTGACCACTTGGGGGGTGTCCTTTGCTTGTTCAGGCATTTCCCTCATCTTGGTCTTGGATTGTGCCCGGAGCCCTGTTTTTTACCCCGAATGTGAAATACAGGATGTGAGCGATCCATACGATACCCAGGATTATCTGTGCCAGCCGGATCTGGTGCATCATCACAAAGCCAAACGTCATGATCGCCGTAATGGTGACCATCACCCGTATCTTGTTCCCACGAGTCATGCCCTGTTTGTTCAGATAGCTTTCCAGGTTGTTCCTATAGAGTCTGGTGCCTCTGAACCATGTGTCAAGTTTGTCAGAGCTTTTCCCGAAGCTGATGAAGGCGAGAAGTAGGAAAGGGAACGAAGGAAGAAGGGGTACCACCGCTGCCACAGCCCCTATGCCGATTCCTACAAATCCCAATATCAGAAAGACACATTTCATGAGACCCCCTTCATCTGTGTTAGAAATGCCTAACAAATATAATCCTACAGCTTTGCTTCCAGCCCTGTCAAGAAAGGATGGTGACAAGCAGTAAAATCGCCATGGGCTAGAAGGGTTGGGTTCTATTGTCTCCAGCTTCTGCGATTTGGTCAGTATCTTGGTGGTGTCTGTAGGTGCCTTGTCCCAAGGTACTCTCTTAATCTGGCTTTTTCGCTTGCCTTTGTACTCAAGTTGGCCGATAGTTATAAGCATAGCAATACCTAAGAACGAATACTGGAAATCACGCTTATGAGAGGTCTCAAATGTCCTTCACCCTTCCTGAATATCATGCCCCGGATTTTTCCCTTGAACCATTTGAAAAGAGTCCCAATGTCTTGGTGCAAAGGGCAGTGAAAGATGGGGTGGCCCCCAAAGGTTTCCACAGCACCTCCATGTTTCCTGAGTACTATAAAGTAGACGGACAATGGCTTCTGGCTGAGGAGAGCAGGATGGACTGCCTTGTTGTCCTTGATGACAGGGGAATCCTTCATGTTGTCGAAGGGCGGCGTGTCAAGAAAGGAGAGCAGGTTGTCATCGGAAGGACCGAGCGGGCCGAAGAGGGCATTTATGTCCACGCCAACGGCTTTCTCTCCCCTGAGGTTTGCCATGACGACAAGTTTGTCTTCAGAACGGGAAGGTCACGCGAGACTGCCTTTTCCAGAGACTATGACAAGCTGTATGAGCTGCTTCGGTATGAGAGGGAACAGGGTACCATCGTTTTTGTGCTTGGCCCTGCGGTTGCCTTTGACAATGATTCGAGAAGGGCTATGCAGCTCTTGATCGAAGCCGGATATGTCGATGGGCTTTTGGCGGGCAATGCCCTTGTGACCCATGATCTGGAAGCCGGGTTTTTCAAGACAGCCTTGGGGCAGAACATCTACACCCAGGATAGTGTGCCTAACGGACACTATAATCACCTGGATGTCCTGAATATGGTGCGCGACTATGGTTCTATGCAAACCTTCATCGAGAAGGAGAAGATCACCGATGGAATTGTCTACGCGATGGTAAAGCACAACAAGCCTCTTGTCCTCGGAGGCTCCATCCGTGATGACGGGCCGATGCCCGAGGTGTACGCCAACGTCTATGAAGCACAGGATGCCATGCGATCGGTTGTCAGCAAGGCCACAACGGTGATAAGCCTGGCGACACAGCTGCACTCCATCGCAACGGGAAACATGACCCCTTCCTTCAGGGTGGTCGAGGGGAAGGTGCGTCCGGTATTCATCTATAGTGTCGATATCTCAGAGTTTGCAGTCAACAAGCTCAAGGACAGGGGAAGCCTCAGTGCAACCGGCATTGTAACCAATGTGCAGGACTTCATAGTCAACGTTGCGAAGGGTTTGCATGTAGGGAAACTCTAGCTCCTCTAGACTATCAGCAGTTCTTCTTCTTTCCCCTGACTCGGGGTGAAGTCGAAGATATGCCTCCTATGGTAATCGAGATAGTGTTCGGTTCCTTGGGGAATCATGTTCAACGCTTGGCTGTCATCTACTTTGAGCTTGTCCCTATCTTGTAGGGTAAGACGCCTGGATATCTCTATTTTCCCATTTCCTGGTTCGAACGTGATGAAGCCGAGGTCGAAGAGCTTGTCATAGGTGGGCGAAAGGATCAGGGAGTTTTTGGGATTGACCCTATCTTCATCGGAAGACTCCCTCCAAGGTTTTATGTGGCTTGCTATGAGAACCTTGGGTTCTGCAACACCTGTTACTGCACACCTGTTTCCCCAAAGCCTCAAAGCATCCTTACGGTATTGGCCTTGGGCTGTCCGAGCCAGGGTCAAGCGGCTTGTCTCTGTATGGTCAGAGGTGTATATGCCCCTACCTTCATGTGTCATGCTTGGCGCTTGGTAGGGGCTTTCCCTCTCCAGCTTATCTTCATATTCATAGAGATGCAGCTCTACCTTTGATGATTTTCCCGGATCCAGTAGTATGGAACGTATGGGAACTGCCCTTCCATAGTAGGTATAGGGCATCCTTGGCTGTTCGCGGATAAAGACAAACACCTCATGAGTGCCCTCCATCATGTACTTCTCAGCATGTTTGCCTCTTGTCTGCCCTTCCCAATGCAAGACTGTTCCATCGAGATGATCCAGGTAGGGAGTGGCATCGGATCTTTTTTCCAATGTGATGAGAATGATGAGCAAATCTTGGCCTTTTCGGGTTATTACACCTTTACGGAGCATGCTTGTTGGGTCTACCCCCAAGATCCTTGCAAGATCTTCAGTTGTATAGGGGTTGTCAACCTCTAGGGTGTTGAGCAATGCCTGGGTAACGTGAGTATGCTTGTTCATCTCCTGTCCAGGATACGCCAGTTCCAGCCTGCCGTCCAGATCCTATCTGGAATAAACTGGCAAGTCTCTGACAGCTATGCTGATGGTTTTGGTGTGGAAGTTCCTTCACGCCTCTTCTGCTCCCTATCAGTTTGGTGTACAGTAGGCCATCTTACTTATAGGAGCCTTCATGCAGTACTCCCTTCTTGCCCTCGATCTCGACGGCACCCTTACCAACAGCCAGAAAGAGGTCACACCCCGATCAAGGGCAGCCATTGATGCCGCCTTGGATCTGGGGGTGTGCGTCACCCTTGCCAGCGGGCGCCCTGTGCTGGGCATCGCCCCTCTTGCCACCTCGCTTGGCCTGTTCGGGCGAAACGCCTATATGCTTGCATACAATGGGGCTCAGTTGATCAGTTGCAAGTCCAATGAGGTCGTCTGGGAGCGGACAGTGGGCCTTGATGCAATCAGGACGGTATTCACCTTTGCCAGGGAAAAGGGACTTGCCTCACTTTCCTATGATGATAAGGGGGTAATTACCGAGATGCCTGATGATCAATATGTCCATAAGGAAGCATATAACAATGGGATTCCCATCAGGAGGGTGGAAGACCTGCTCTCACTGGTCAAGGTTCCCCAGCCCAAGGTCATGATCGTTGGCGAGCCTTCCCTGCTCGTCCCTGCCCGAAAAGAGTTGCAGATCCTTCTAGGTGATAGTGCCGACGCCTCCTTCAGCGAACCCTGCTTTATGGAGATCACTGCCAAGGGTGTGCAGAAGGCGGCTTCGCTTGATGTCCTCCTTTCCCTTATGGGAAAGGGGCGCCCATCCCTTATGGTTGTTGGTGATGGGCTCAACGATATCCCTATGTTGGGTATTGCGGGGCTTGCTGTGGCAATGGGTAACTCTTCCTCTGAGGTGAAGGCACACTCCCATGTGGTTACCTCTTCCAATGATGATGACGGTGCTGCCCTGGCGATAGAGAGGCATATTCTGGGAATGGTGTAGGAGTGCCCCCCCCTGATTTTTCCTGCCGTTTCCTGATTCAAGCATGATCATGATGAGCGATGCATGATTTGCTGTGAGATTTTTCTTGCATAACAAACTTTCAAATGTCAAATCCTGTGGTACAATGCGTTGTATGTATCATGTTACCTAGTTAAGGAGGAGTACATGAAGAGAGTATTAGTGTTTCTTATGGTGTTGCTCGTTGCAACAACAATGTTCGCTCAGGGAGCCAAAGAGGCATCTTCAGATGCCAGCGGCAAACCGACCATCCGTCTGTTGACCGATGCCACCGGTATCGACGATAAGTCCTTTAACGCAGCTGCCTGGAAAGGTATTGTTGCTTTTTACGGAGATACAGTTGAAAATCCGGCCAAACGTGGGAAACTCTACGATGTGGTTACCGCACAGACACAGGATATGTACATTCCCAACCTGCGCCAAGCCGCAGACGAAGGGTATGACATTATCATGGTAACCGGCTTTACCTGGGCAGACGCCCTTGGTGAAGTCGCCCCCCAGTACCCTGACCAGCAGTTCGTCATTGTTGATGTCAACTGGGTAGGCCAACCCAATGTGCAGGAGTTCATCTACAGTGAAGAGGAAGGCTCCTATCTGGTCGGACTTGCAGGGGCCTTGCAGGCCAAGGAAGATGGCATACAGAATCCTAAGTTTGGCTTTATCGGCGGAGTTCCCGGCAGCACCATCACCAAGTTCGAGATGGGCTATGTGCAGGGTATCCTCTCCGTATTCCCCAATGCCACGATCGTTGACTACTATGCCAATGACTGGGGCAAGCCCGAGCTTGCAAAAGCACAGGCAAAGAACTGGTTTGACAGTGGCGTCTACTGCATCTTCAGTGCTGCTGGAGGGACAGGCAATGGGACCATTGCCCAGGCCAAGGAGTACAGGATGAAGGGTGAGAACGTATGGGCGATCGGTGTCGATAGCGACCAGTTCTCAGATGGCCTGTATACCGATACCAAGAGTGCTGTACTCACCTCGATGCTCAAGCGCGTTGAGAACTCCTCTCTGAAGGTTCTCAAGGAGGCCGAAGAGAATACCTTCACCGGTGGAGTCGTAGAGATGAATATGGCAGACGGTGGTGTCGGCTACTCCCAGGCGAACCCCGAGCTTTCCAAGGCTGTCATCAAGCAGGTTGAGGCAGCGAAGGCTGATGTCATCTCCGGAAAGATCAAGCTGTACAAGACCTATAAGGACGCACTGGCCAATGGTGCTGCTCCCAGAGGCCTTTCTGCCCTTGATGACTGAGAAATCCCTGTATTGTATGGCCGGCAGATATCATCTGCCGGCTCTCTTCCTGGTCATTGCAGGCAGTGATCAGAGAGAGAGCCTGTAAGGAGCTGAGGGTGAGTGAATATGCAATTGAGATGGTGGGCATCACCAAGACCTTCCCTGGTGTCATAGCAAACGACAAGGTGACACTGCAGGTTCGGGAAAAGGAGATCCATGCCCTTCTTGGTGAGAATGGTGCGGGCAAGTCTACTCTGATGTCCATTCTTTTTGGTGCCTATAGCGCCGATAGCGGAACCATCTCCATCCATGGGAAACAGATGGAGATAAGGAATCCCAATATTGCCACAGAGCTGGGAATTGGGATGGTGCACCAGCATTTCAAGCTGGTGCAGAATTATACGGTGACCGAGAACATTGTCCTGGGAATGGAACCCACCAGGATGGGTGGCATCCTTGATCTGGGGGTCGCAAGCAAGCGGGTCTCTGAGATTAGTGCCAAGTACGGTCTGGCTGTGGATCCAGATTCCATAATTGAGGAAATCTCAGTTGGGCAGCAGCAGCGTGTGGAGATACTCAAGACCCTCTACCGCAATGCGAACATCATCATATTTGACGAGCCTACAGCAGTCCTTACCCCTCAGGAGATCGATGAGCTGGTGGATATCCTCAGGCGGCTGCGTGAGGAGGGCAAGACCATCATCCTCATCACCCACAAGCTCAAGGAGATCAAGGACGTAGCGGACAGGTGCACCGTCCTCAGACGAGGCAAGTATATAGGCACAGTTGATGTCGCCTCTGTCAGCGAGCAGGATCTTGCTGAGATGATGGTTGGCCGCTCGGTCAAGTTTGAAATTGACAAGCCTGAGATGGAGGCCAAGGAGATTGTGCTCTCGATGCAGGGTGTCTATGTCAAGAACGCATCGGGACTTGAGAAGGTGAAGAACCTGAGTCTGGATGTTCGTGCCGGGGAGATCGTCGGGATCGCTGGAGTCGATGGAAACGGGCAGACAGAACTGCTTGAGGCCATTATTGGCCTGAGCCCTGTCAGCAAGGGATCAATCTTCCTTGATGACGTGGATATGACCCATAAAACCATCAGGGAGCGCATTGAACTGGGTTTGGGGTATATCCCGGAAGACCGGCACAAGTACGGTCTTGTCGGCGATTTCTCCATCTACGAGAACTGTGCGCTGAAGAACTACTATCAGGACCTCTATAAGAACAGGTATGGCTTGTTGAACTTCTCCAAGATGTACTCTGATGCAGAGGTTCTCATCGATGAATTTGACATTCGGGCCGGTGAAGGTGCCCTTACCCCTGCCTCCTCCCTCTCCGGAGGAAATCAGCAGAAGGTCATCGTGGCACGGGAAATCTCCCTCTCCCCAAAGGTGTTGGTTATCGCCCAACCTACCCGAGGCTTGGATGTGGGGGCCATCGAGTACATACGCAAGCGCATCATAGAGGAGCGGGGAAAGGGTAGGGCCATCCTGCTGGTTTCCTTCGAACTGGATGAGATCATGAACCTCTGTGACCGTATCGCCACTATCAGCAAGGGGAGTATCGTAGCAGTGAACAAGCAACACGAGGTTACAGAGCGTGAGATCGGCATGATGATGGCAGGCTCGAAGAAAGAGGAGGCCACGCCTTGATGCACGCAAAGAAAAAGCAAACGCTGTTGCAGTCTGATGGGGCTGTCTCCGTCCTGGTTGTACTGTTGGGGTTTTTGTGCGGAACCATCCTTATAGCAATGGTGGGAAAGAATCCCCTGAACATGTATAAGGCGATCTTCCAGTCTCTCTCCGGGTACAACATAGACAATGGCAAGATGAACGTCCGCTATATCGGGGAGACGCTCAACTATTCGGTCCCCTTCATCCTCTGCGGTCTCTCCATGGCATTTGCCAACCGGGTAGGCCTGTTCAACATCGGTGGTGAAGGGCAGTACATCATGGGCCTTACCATGGCTCAGACAATAGCCTTGTTGGGACCGACCATCCCAGTCTTCCATTGGGTGCTAGCGGTCCTAGGGGCTGTTGTCGTCGGAGCTTTCTGGGGAGGAATCGTCGGGGTGCTCAAGGCCAAGTATGAGGTTTCTGAAGTTGTCTCGACCATCATGCTCAACTATATCGCCCTCTACCTCTCAAGGATCATCTGTCTGCAGCTTCCGGGTGCTACCACCTACAAGACAGCCAACTTCCCCGAGACAGCCCTGATAGGGAACGGCTTCTTTCAGAGGATCACGAACAACTCGCTGTTGAACAACGGCATCTTCATGATGATAGGAGCTGTAGTGCTCTATTGGTTTGTCATGGAGAAGACCAGCCTGGGCTATGGCATGCGTGCCACTGGCTTCAACAAGGAAGCCGCACGGGCAAGCGGTATTCCCGTTGTGAAGAGCATCGCCCTCTCCATGGCCATAGCCGGCGCCTTTGCAGGTCTTGCCGGGGGTATCGTAGCCCTTGGTTCCTTCAAGTATGGAAGGGTACTGTCCGGGATGGACAACTATGGCTTCGAAGGTATCGCCGTTGCCCTGGTCGGTAACTCAACCGCCTTGGGGACGATGCTTGCAGGCTTCCTCTTCGGCATGCTGAAGAATGCGCAGGCCCTGATGCAGAGCAAACAGATACCCAAGGAGATTACCTTTATCATCCAGGGCCTCATCGTCATTTTCATCGCCTTGCGTTCTGCCTTGAAACTCTACCGTGAGTTCTTGGACAAGCGTGCCCTGCAAAAGGAGGTTGGTGTAAAATGAGTATGATACTTGGCATGTTCCCTTCAATCCTCATGATTGTAGCCCCCATTCTCATCACCGCCATCGGTGGGATGATCTGCGAGAAGTCGGGTGTCGTAAACATCGCCCTCGAAGGCCTTATGGCCCTTGGTGCGTGCACTGCCGCCTCTGCCCACGTCCTGATGGAGAGTGCAGGCGTCCCGCATCATATCTCGATCGTTCTTGCGCTGGTCTCAGGGGCCTTTGCCGGTGGGGCATTCTCAGTGATCCATGCAGTTGCGGCCATCAACCTCAATGCGGACCAGACCATCAGCGGAACCGGTATCAACCTGCTTTCCAGCGGGGTGACGATCTTTGCCTCCCAGATTCTCTTCTCAGCTGACCGGACGCGGGAGTTCAGGATGGGGATGCAGACAGACTTTCTGGGAATCTATCCCACAGCCTATATCGCCATTGCGGTGGTTGTCCTCTCCTGGTTCATGCTCTACAAGCTGCCCTTTGGTATGCATTTGCGTTCTTGTGGCGAACATCCGAGTGCAGCTGAAAGTGTGGGTATCAACGTGAAGAGGATGCGATACTTTGCAGTCTTGTCCAGTGGTGTCCTGGCAGGGCTGGCAGGAGGGTGTGTAGTCTTGACGCAGACAATCCAGTATACCTCCAACACCATCAACGGACGTGGCTTCATCGCCTTGGCAGCGGTCTCTTTCGGCCGTTGGAGACCGCTTGGGGTCTTGGGAGCGGCGTTCCTCTTCGGAGCTGCCCAGGCGTTTGCCATTATAGCGAACAACATTCCAGCACTTCGGGTCCTTCCTACAGAGGTATTCAATATCCTTCCCTATGTGACCACCCTGGTCGCCCTGGTGCTGTTCAGCGGCAAGAACTATGCTCCACGTGCTGCTGGCAAACCATATGAGAAGGGGGCATCCTGATGACACCACACAACAGTGCGAAGAAAGGTGAGATCGCACCAATAGTACTGGCTCCCGGCGACCCTTTGCGGGCAAAGCTTGTCGCTGAGAAATTCCTTACCGACGCCCATCTGGTTACAGATGTGCGAAATGTCTTGGGATATACGGGTGTGTTCAGAGGAAAAAAGGTGAGCGTGCTCTCCACCGGTATGGGAGGCCCTTCCGCTGGAATATATAGCTATGAACTGTTTTCCGAGTACGCTGTACAGGCGATTATCCGCATCGGCACCTGTGGGGGCTTCCAGCCTGAGATAGGGGTTGGGGATCTGATCTTTGCCATGACCGCCAGCACCGACTCTGCCTGGGCACACCAGTACAACCTGAAAGGGACCCTCAGTCCTGCCTGTGATGCCTCTTTACTGCTTGGGGCAGTAAGAAAGGCGAAGGAGTTGGGTCATGGGCATCATCTGGGGATGGTCTTTTCCAGCGACCTGTTCTCCTCCTACAATGCCTTGGGTGAAGATAGCTGGAAGGCGTGGGCCCGTATGGGTGCCCTCGCCCAGGATATGGAGAGCTATGCCCTCTATGCTACGGCCGCTTGGTGCAAAAAAAGGGCTCTCTCAATCCTTACTATGACCGACAGCTGTGTGACAGGCATTGGCCTTCCTGATGAGAGAAGAATGACAGCCCTGTATCCGATGCTAGAGATAGCCTTGGAGACTGCGTGGGAGAGCCTATGACGTTTCTTGAAGCGATGCAGAGCCGTTTTGCCTGCAAGCTCTACCTTGATACAAAAATATCTGAAGATGAGCTTTTCGCTATCTTGGAGTATGGACGTCTTACACCGACTTCCTTTGGCCTGGAAATGTGGTCATTCCATGTGGTGGAGAATCATGCGTTGCGAGAGAGGCTCTATCATGCGTGCTTTGATCAGGCTTCTGTTCTGAGTGCGCCGCTTAGCATCATCACCCTCAGCAGAAAGCCCTCTTTTCTTGATCCTGATGGTCTTCTCGTCAGGGAACGGGGCATACGCTTTCCGGGCCTTCTCTCTGATTTTATCGAGGACTATCGTCCATATTATGAGTTTTTGCAGAAAGAGGGCCGCTTGGAGAGTTGGTCACGCAGCCAAGGCTACCTTGCAGTGGCCAACATGATGACCGGAGCCGCTGCCCTGGGAATCCAGAGCTGTGCCATTGAAGGCTTTGATGAGGATCTGGTGCTCGCCCTTCTCGGCCTCGACCGCGAAGGGTGGACGGTCTCCATGGTCACTCCCTTCGGATATCCTGCAGAGCCTGCAAGACCCAAGATCAGGGCGAGCCTTGCAGAATTAGTGGTTCGGCACTAGGGGAACCAGGTCAGTTCAATGCTATGAGAGCCTGGTCGATGAGTGACCAGAAAAAGGTGGGCTCTGCCCTCTTGGCAACAAGGACTCCTCCTTCCTTACACGCTTTTCCTTTCAATGTCTTTCCATAGGTAGCCTGGTCTGCAAGCTCAACCGATACCTCATGCCTTTCGTAGGTGAAAGGCTTGGGGTCGATGAGGTAGGCAATGCAGAGGGGGTCATGCATGGCAGGGTGCCCTTTGCCATTTCTCTGATAGTTGGCCATGTAGGTATCCATGCATGAGCAGAACAGCTGAGCTCCCTTTCCTCTAAAGGTCTTGTATGTAGAGAGGGCATCGGGAGATAAGGTGACCTTTGTCGTGCAATCAAGGGGGAACATCACCAGAGGGGCTCCGCTTGCAAACACTATCTGGGCGGCCTCAGGGTCGGCATAGGTGTTGAACTCTGCCTCTGCAGTTACGTTTCCACCCACAAAGGATCCTCCCATCAGTACTATCTCCCTGACCAGTGTGATGATCCCCGGTTCCTGCTGCATCGCAAGGGCTATGTCGGTAAGAGGTCCGACAGCAACCAGGGTAATTTCACCGGGGTTGGCCATGATGGTGTCGATGATGAAGCGGATTCCGCTTCCTTGCTTGACCTGCTGGCGAATTCTGGGTTGGAATACAGGTCCGTCAAGGCCGCTCTCCCCATGGAAGTCTCCTGCATGGACGCGCTCGCGCTTGAGCGGCTTCTCTGACCCTCTATAGATTGGGGCGTCTATCCCCACTACTTCACAGACATTGAGGGT
Source organism: uncultured Sphaerochaeta sp. (assembly GCA_963662725.2). Taxonomy (GTDB): domain Bacteria; phylum Spirochaetota; class Spirochaetia; order Sphaerochaetales; family Sphaerochaetaceae; genus Sphaerochaeta. The sequence goes on along the minus strand of CAXXCW010000038.1, from coordinate 92,476 downwards.
GTTCTCAAGGGTCCGTTCCAGGCCCACATTGCCAGAAGTGGCAACCAGGCCCTCTATGTGTATTTCCTTGGAACCGGCGGCGAGTATGATGGCGACTGCATCATCGAGACCGGTGTCCACATCAAGGATGATTCTCTGCATTTACAACTCCTTCTTTGTCTTGGGAAGCATGATATTCAAGGCCACGGCGACTACTGTCGCTATGACAACCGGAGATTGTCCGAATATGACCTGGAACCACTGGGGGAAGGTCGAGATGGCAGCTGTGGAGTCGGCTATGCCGATCCCCAAGGCAGCCGCAAGTCCAACGATGGAAGTGTTGCGGTAGTTCATTTCCTCAGATACCACCAGTTTCATCCCCGTCATGGCGATGGAGGCGAATACTGATATGGTGGCTCCGCCGAGAACAGCCTGGGGGATGGTGGTCAGGATGGCCGAAAACTTGGGCACAAGACCCGCGACCAACAGGATCATGGCAGCAAGGCCCAACGTTATGCGGTTGATGACCTTTGTCGTGGTGACAATACCGACGTTCTGGCTGTAGGTTGCGGTGGGAAGGCCTCCAATAAGGGAGCCGAGCAAGTTGGTGAACCCGTATCCTACGATACCGGCTCGCAATTCGGTTGTGGTGGGCTCGCGATCCATGGAGCCGACGGTGGTGGCAGTGAAGTCTCCGATGGCCTGGATGGCATTGATGGCAAAGAGGATGCCCAGTGCGAAACATGCTGAGATCTCAAACTTGATGCCGAAGTGCATGATCGTCGGAGCTTGGAAGATACCTGCTGTTGCGATGGAGGAGAAATCGACAATACCCAGGAACAGTGAGATGGTATAGCCGACGATGATTCCTATGAGAATGGAGGCCAGCTTGAAGATGCCCTTGCCGAAATGATTGAGCGTCGTCACCACCGAAAGGGTGATAAGGGCGAGAATCCAGTTCTGTGCAGATCCGAAGGCAGGGCTTCCCACTCCTCCCGCCATGTAGTTGATGGCAGTGGGGTAGAGGGAAAGTCCGATGGTAAACACCACAGTCCCGGTGATGAGGGGAGGGAAGAACCTGCGAAGCTGCTTGACGAACACCCCTACCAAGATGGCTACCAGACCCCCTACCAACTGGGCTCCGAAGATGGTTGCGATGTCATAGCCTGCAGCTATTCCCTGCATGCTGGGTAGGTAGGCAAAGCTGACGCCCAGGATGACAGGAAGTCCCGAACCAAGATATTTCCCTATGGGAAACAGTTGGAGAAAGGTAGCCAAAGCTGCGATCACCAGAGCTCCCTGCACCAATATGATGCTGTCTTGGGGCGAAAGGTTGGCAACCCTGGAGAGGATGAGGGCAGGGGTTACACAGCCTACAATCATGGCAACCACGTGCTGGGTTGCCAGGGGAAGTGCACGTTTGAATGCGGGAACCCCTTCCAGGGTGAATACGGAAGTTCTCTGAAGTGGTTTCATGTGCCTGTCCTTTCTCAAGATTAACCCTTAGATGGTAGCATAACAGAGTGTGCGTATAAAGGGCTATCACTGAAAATAGAAGGGAAAGAGTGCGCAGTCGCCTGCTATTGTCCTTCCCTATTGCGTGAAAACAAACCAAGGGTCTTGCATTGTCCTGCTGCGGTCTGCGCTGTATGGCCTGAAATTTGTATTCTGATGGATAACGGCAGGTGTTTCGTGGTAGTATCTTCCCTATGAGAATCATACAAATTGCAGTAGGAAAAAATCAGGTGCCCTTGACCGGCTACCTGCAGGATTTTACCCAGGATGGGGGGATTCGGAATATCAGACCGACGGTGGTGATCTGCCCAGGAGGCGGATATCGGTTTCGTTCGGAGAGGGAGCGCGATCCTGTCGCCCTACATTTCCTCTCGATGGGCTACAACGCCTTCATCCTGGACTATTCGGTGCAGAAGGAGGCAGCTTCGCTCAATCCTCTCATTGAGGCAAGCGATGCCATCATCAGGATTCGAGAGCATGCTGTCGAATGGATGTGCAACCCCCATGGCATAGCCATACTGGGTTTCAGTGCAGGAGCCCATGTCGCTGCCTCCCTAGCCACGTTGCATGACCATCAGCGGTTGCAATCGGCATTCGATACCAAGGGGGGCTTGAACCGCCCAGATGCGGCGGTGCTCTGCTATCCTGTCATCTCAACCAAGGAGGGTATCGGCCATCAGGAGAGTGCTGACTGGGTCAGTGGAAAGGACGAGGAGGACCGTAAGCTCTTCAGCCTGGAAGACCAGGTCACTGAGACCACAGTCCCTTGCTTTATCTGGCATACGGTCAACGACGCTTCTGTGCCGGTGGAGAACAGCATGCACTTCGCCTCGGCCTTGAGAGAGAAGGATGTGCCCTTTGCCCTGCATCTCTTCACAGAAGGGGACCATGGCCTGTCGATGTGTAACCTTGAGGTGGGAACTCCCAACGCTGCGTGTCAGGCATGGGTAGGGCTCTGTTCCACCTGGCTCAACGACAGGTTCGAACACGATTTGTAGGGGTCCGGTTTCTATAGAGTCTCCAGGATTCCCTCGGCTGAGCGGATTCCACTGGCCCATGCCCCGGTTATTCCGCGGCTGGTCCCTGCTCCGTCCCCTGCAAACCAGACATCCTCGGTGACACGAAAGCGTTCGTCGAGGTAGGCTGGCTTGTTGGCGTACAACTTGATCTCAGGGTAGTACATGATGGTCGATGGGTGCAGCACCCCCGGCACGATTGTGTCGAGGTTCTTCATCGCCCGCCAGATGGAACGCAGTATCTTTGCTGGGATTGCCAGGGAGATGTCACCGGGGCAGCAGGTTTTCAGGGAAGGCTCAAAGTCGTAGAGGTCGCCGCTGAAGCTGTCCTCCTTGCTTCTCGAACCAAGGCGGAAGTCCCCTACTCGCTGCATCAGGGGCTTGCCGCCTCCCATAAGGGCGGCCTGCAGGCCGAGGTTCTCTGCAAAGGCCTGTCCGCTTGCAAGTGGTGCTGTAAAGCGCACAGTCTTGAGTATGGCAAAGTTCACCAGCCCGTTGTCGGTATGGGTGTCCGCTGAGAATGCGTGCCCGTTGACCGAGTGCCACTGGTCCCCACGGCTTGTCGCATAGCGCTCACGCACCACATGAGCGTTTCCGCTGTTGGTGCAGAAGGTCCTCACCTTGTCCGGGAAGTAGAACTTGGGATCATAGTAGTCCTTTACGATGGGGTAGTGCTCTATGCGGGTTTCCACCCGTATGCCGATATCGACGATATTGTCGACAAAGGGGACGTTGAGTGCGTGCATGAGATCCTGAAGGAAGTGAAAGCCCTTTCGACCTGGGGCTACCAGGAGCTTCTTGTACCCGATCTCCCGTTTCTCTGTGGTGATGAAACGCTCTTCCTTGTGGATGCTTTCCATTGCCTCGCCGAGGGCGAGTTCCACTCCGAGTTCCTGCAACTTCACCAAAAGCTCTTTGATCAGAAGCAGTCCGCCATCGGTTCCGAGGTGGGTCTGCCTGATGTCCAGAAGCGTACAGCCCAGCCTTTCGGCCCTCTTCTGGTAAATCCCTATGTTTTGCTTGGGAAGAAAGGTCGGTTGGAGGAACTCTATGACCTGCTTGAGATAGTGGTCGGCATCTTTTTCCTCCCAGTATTCGGTGGGGAATCCGATCGGGTAGGTGAAATTCATCTTGCAGTCGTTGCGCATGCCACCTGTGGATGCCCTCTCCCTGTCAAGGATGAGAATGCTGAGATCCGGTCTCTGTCTGGCTATGGTAAAGGCAGCCCCCATTCCTGCAGGTCCGCTCCCTACAATGACGACATCATATGTTTCCATCTGGTCCCTCCAAAGAAGTATGGAAGGCGTTTCCTTCCGTGTCATTATCCCGAATCTGCTCCCTTTGGTAAAGCCCTGATTGTGATTGGAATATATTGAATAGTGCAAAGAAATACAGTACCATTCCTTAATAGGAATAATACTTTGGAGCCAACGGTATGTATATGAACACGAAGCAAGCCGCCATACAATGGGGCATTTCTGAACGTAGGGTCCGTATCCTCTGTACTGAAGGGAGAATCGATGGGGTCATCCGCAATGGATGGGCTTGGAACATCCCCCTTGATGCTGCAAAGCCATCCGATGGGAGACAGCTGCGTCATCTGAAGAATATCGACATGCGCATCGGGGTGATGAACTTCTCCTCCTTGGAAACTGCAAGGGACACATTCCTATCGAACCCGAAAGATGAGCAGCTGTTGATGCGCATCTACAAGAACTCAGTCTTCCGGTTTGTCCTAGGCACCTTTGCCTGTGAAAATTTGGAGATGGACAATGAAGAGCTCGCCCTGCTGTTTTCCGGGTGTTTCTCTCCCTCCGTTAGCTTTGATACACAACTGCTCGCCCTCAACACACGCTCGCTGTTGGTTCGCTTCGCCCAGGAGAGTGGTCTTGGTCCCGGCTATAGGAACGTGCAGGCAAAGCCATATTTTACGGAGAGCCGCCTCATCCAGCTCTATCGGTCCCTATTGCAGGGCATAGATGATGGGGCTGCCCAGAAATATCGTGAGCTTCTTCCTTCTGAAATGGAGAAGGAGGAGAACCTTCCCGTCGCAACAATGATGGAGATACTGCTTCGCCAGTATGAAATGGATTGGAAAGCGCTTCATCCTCTGGTACGATCGCTCTTTTTGTTTGGTGAACTGCTTCGCATTCGTCCCTTTGGTCGCTATGATGTGGTCTTTGCATCCTTGGCCCTTGCAGGGGAACTGCTCTCAAGTGGGTTCCCGCCAGCTTTTGTCGATGTAAGTCATGTCAACGAGTTCAAGGCGGCTCTGGCACTTACCCGCACAAGGGGAAATTATCAGACCACCTTGAGAATGCTCGAACAATCGCTGCATCATGAGATCGCGCTCTATCGCGTAGGAGATTCCCAATGAATTATGATTACTTTTTCCGAAATGCAACCATCATCGACGGCTCTGGCCAGCCTTCGTTCGTCGGTGATGTTGCAATACTGGATGATACGATAGTGAAGGTCTCCCAGGGAGGGGATATCCCCTCAGGCACTGCCTTCGATGCGACCGGGCTTGTATTGTGTCCAGGCTTCATCGATATCCATGGCCATAGTGAGCTTGAAGTGTTGAAGAATCCTGCCATGGAGCCGAAGGTCACGCAGGGCATCACCACTGAAGTTGCGGGAAACTGTGGCGTTGGGGTATACCCTCTTTCAGAGGAGAACAAGGCCCTGCATGAACAGGTCCTGGATATCCTGGGTTCCTACTCCCCCTTTGCTTGGAATGATTTCTCTGAGTATTCCAAGGTATGGCATCAGCAGGGAAGTGGTACCAATATGGCCTTCCTGCAGGCACATAGCCCCCTTCGTTACGTTGCACTCGGGGGCAATGCCAACCGCCCGGCGACTACTGCAGAGGTTTCTGTGATGTGCCGGCTGTTGGAGAAGAGCTTCAAGGAGGGGTGCATTGGATTTTCCAGTGGGCTGTATTATGCCCCCTGCCTGTTCGCAGACCGGAGGGAGCTGCTCGCCCTGTTGCAGGTGACCAGACAGTATGACCGTCTTTTTGCTGTACACCTGCGCTGTGAAGGCAATGATGTGCTCTCTTCTCTGGAAGAGGCCCTCGATCTTGCCCGCCTTACGGGGGTGCGCCTGCAGATAAGCCATCTGAAGGCCATCGGAAGGGTAAACCAGATATTGGTTCCCAAGATGCTCGCTATGATCGAGCAGGCGAGGATGGAGGGGATCGATGTGCTTTTTGACCAGTATCCCTACGAATACGGATCGACAAGCCTCTTTAGCCTGCTTCCTCCCCACTATCTCAGGCTCAGCCGTGAGGATTTGCAAAAGCACTTGGAAAGCCCCAAGGAAAGGGCAGCCATCAAGGAGGAGATGCAAGACCCCGTCGGGTGGGACAGCCTCTATGAACTGTGTGGATGGGATGACATTACGGTGATGGCACTTGACAGCAACAGGCAGTATGAGGGGTTGAGCCTTACAGAAATTGCAAGCCTCCGATCCCAGGGGCCTTTTGACTCGTTTTTCGATCTGCTTATGGCCGAGAAGGGAACTGCCCTGATGACTGATGTGGCCCAGAGTCAGGACTCGGTCAAACGAATCCTGGCCCATCCTCTGATGTGCTTCGGCACTGATGCCCTGTATGCTGGAAACAAGACCCATCCACGTTCCCACCATGCGGCGGTCCATCTTCTGGACAAGTACTGGAAACAGCAGGCACTGCTGCCTTTGGAGACGCTGATCAGCAAGATGACATCTGAGCCTGCCTCTCGTCTCAGGCTGAAGGATAGGGGAAAGATCATGCAGGGGTATAAGGCTGACCTGGTCATCTTTGACCCAGTCTCCCTGAAGGACAACTCCTCAGAAGGTGATCCCTTGGCAAAGAGCGACGGGATGGTCTTGGTGATGGTAAATGGAAAGCTCTCCTTTTTTGAGGGAGAGCCTACAGGAGTCTGTTCCGGTTCGCTGCTGATAAGCTACTCGTAGCGCTGGAGGAAACGTTTTGTCCTCTCGTTCTTCGGGTTGTTGAACAGCTCTTCAGGACTGCCTTCCTCGACAATGAGCCCGTCGTCCATAAAAATGACCCTATCAGAGATGTCCCGTGCAAAGGACATTTCGTGGGTCACGACGATCATGGTCATCTTCTCCTTTGCAAGGGTCTTGATGACCTTCAGTATCTCACCGGTAAGCTCGGGGTCGAGTGCGCTGGTAGGCTCGTCGAAGCAGAGCACCTCCGGATTGAGGGCCATGGCCCTTGCGATGGATACCCTCTGTTGCTGACCTCCGGAGAGGTGGCAGGGATAGGCATGTCCCTTATCCTCAAGACCCATCTTCACCAGAAGGTCACGTGCTATCTTCTCTGCTTCCGCCTTTGTCTTTTTCAGGACATGCATGGGTGCTTCTGTCAGATTGCGTAACACGCTCATATGGGGAAAGAGGTTGAAGTTCTGGAATACCAGGCCGAAATGCAGACGTACCTTGTGCAGGACATTCCTGGATGCATAACGAACGACCCCGTTTTCATCTGTGCTGACCATGGTATCCCCACAGACCTCTATGGTTCCCTTCTGCACTGTCTCCAGCTGGGTGAGACAGCGAAGGAGCGTGCTTTTTCCGCTGCCAGAAGGCCCTATGATGGAGAGGACCTCCCCCTTGTTCAAGGTGAAGGAGATGCCCTTGAGCACACCCAGACCGTCATAATCCTTTTCCAAGTCAGTTACCGATACTATCTGCATGCTCCCTCCTAGTTGTAGTAGTTGAGCTTCGTCTCAAGCTTGTCAAAGCTTCTGGCGACAAACGCGTTCATGACGAAGTAGAAAACCCCTGCAATGAAGATGGGCATGGTGGAGAACTGCCTTGCAGATGCATTCTGTGCGACACGAAACAGCTCTGCAACCCCGATGGTCTGGGCGAGGGCGGTATCCTTTACCAGGGTGATGACCTCATTTCCCATCGCAGGGATGATCCTCTTGATGACCTGGGGTGTCACGACATGGGTGAAGGTGTGTATCTTTGAGAAGCCGAGGACCTCACTGGCCTCAAATTGTCCTTTGGGTATCGATTGGATACCCCCGCGGTAGATTTCGGCAAAGTAAGCTGCGTAGTTGATGACATACGCGACGATGACTGCGGTGAAGCGGTCATAGGAAGCGCCAAAGATATAGTACGGGGCGAAGTAGACGAATATGAGCTGCAAGATCAGGGGGGTGCCACGCATGATCATGATGTAGGCATTGACCAGCGAGGAGACAACGGGATTTTTGGCCATTCGTCCCCTTGCGACAAGGACGCCCAACGGAAGGGCGAACAACAGGGTAAGGGCAAAGATCTTGAGGCTGGTTAGCGTAGCTTCAAGCATCTGCAGCAGTAGCTGTGCCATGGGAATCTCCTTTGAGGTCGTGTATGGCTGTCATCCTGATGGTAATCAAGGAATATCTTGATGAAAATACAGGAACTCAAGCAGAAACAAGAAACGGGGAGCCTGAGCTCCCCGTCATAGTAGCGAATAATTTATTTTCCGACAACCGTGATGTCAGCGCCAAACCACTTGGTTGCGATCTTGGCCAGGGACCCATCGGCATCCATAGCCTTCATCTGGGACCAGACTTCGTCAGCAAGCTTCTGCTCACCCTTGCGGAATCCCACTCCATAGGCCTCGTTGGTGAGGTGCTCGTCAAGAATCCTGAAGTCCTTGCCACTGCGGTTGATGTTGTCATTGGCTACCAGCAGGTCGAGGACAAGTCCGTCGATACCGCCGATCTCCAGGTCCATCAGGCCGGTGAGGTTCTCTTTGAACTCAACGACCCTCTTGATGGTCTTCTTGAACTCAGGACTGTTGTCCAGAGCCTCTGCAGCTGAGGATCCGGCCTGCAGGCCGATATTCTTATTGGCAAGGGAGGCTAGGGTCGTATAGGGAGAGCTGGCCTTTACCACCACAACCTGAGCATTGTTTACATAGGGGGGAGTGAAGGTCATGGCTGCAAGCCTCTCTTCTGTGATGGTGAACCCGTTCCAGATGCAGTCGATGTTGCCGGTATTCAGTTCCTGCTCCTTGGCATTCCAATCGATGGGCTGCAGGACAAGCTCGACATCCATGCGCTTGGTGATCGCCTTTGCAAGGTCTACGTCAAAGCCGACGATCTCGTTATTCTCATCACGGAAACCCATAGGGGGGAAGCTGTCATCAAGGCCCATGACAAGCTTGCCTTTGTCGAGCACCTTTTGCAGTGAGTTGTCGACCACAGGGGCCTGTTCTTTTGATCCGGCTGCAAAGACGGTGGAAGTGAGCAGCAAGAGTGCCAACAGGGCAATAGTAATTTTTTTCATACGTTTCTCTCCTAAGTATCAGGTGCCATAAGGCATTTAGGAGGAGTTTAGCTTGATTTTGAAGAAATATCCAGTCCTGTTGCATATTTATTCATATGTTGTATAGGATTTGCCCTCCGACTTTGGATACATCTGTCCATTTTTCCCTGTTGCCATATGATATTCCCGCCTTTTGCAGAAATTGTTCATGCAGCCTCATGGCCAAAAGACAAGGCTTGCCTATTTCTTCTCGCCCTTTGGATGGGCAACATGGCAAGAACCGGATAATGCGCACCCTCTGCAAGCTGAGGAAGGTTCCCCCTCTTCATCCAGCTTTCCACAGGACCCGCATCCACCGCCCTTCTGCTGTTTGCGGATGGTCATGATTGCATACCAGAGCAGGAGGGCTACGATGACTGCGACGAGTATATTGGCGAAGACAACTAGTATGGACATAGGTACCTCATATGATGAGCAGCACGAGAGCTCTGACAAGAAGTGCTGCCAGATAGGCGATGCCTGTCTGCCAAGCAAGGGCAAACAGCAGTTTTCTTTTGCTCCCCAGCTCTTTTGCCATTGCACTTATTGCAGCGATGCAGGGAGAGGAGAGCAGGATAAATGTCATGAAGGCCAAAGCGGAGGAAGGGGTGAACAGCGACGTTATGCCTGCATCACCCATAGTGACGCTCAGGGTGGACACTATGGACTCCTTTGCGGCAATCCCTGTAAGTAGGGCAACGCTTGCCTGCCAGAACCCAAAGCCCAGTGGCTTGAAGATAGGTGCGATTACGCGCCCTACCATGGCGAGCATGCTCGCCTCGGGGGGGACGCTCTGTAAGGTGAAGGAGAATGAGGAGAGCAGGTAGATGATCACCGAAGAGAGCAGGATTATCGTCCCTGCCTTCTTGACGAAGTCCAATGTCCGCTCGCGTGTCTGCAGCCAGACATTCTTTGCTGTGGGAAGCTGGTATCGGGGAAGTTCCAGGATGAATACGGTCTTTTCCTTGTGACGGTCCAAGGCACGCATGATGAAGCCGGTCAGCACGACGGCCAAAATTCCCGTCAGGTATATCATCGGTGCTATGTACCACTGACCTGGGAAGAAGTAGGTTATCATGAGGGCGAATATCGGCATCTTGGCCCCACAGGGGATGAAGGGCGTGACCAGGACGGTAAGTTCCCGCTGTTTCTGATGCTCGATGGTCCTCGTACTCATGATGGCAGGGACTGTGCATCCGGTACCTATTACCAGGGGGATGATGGATTTGCCTGATAGTCCTATGGAGCGCATCATCCTGTCGAGGATGAAGGCGATGCGTGCCATGTACCCGCAGTCCTCAAGGATGCTCAGCAGGAGAAAGAGTACGAACAGCTGGGGTACAAAGGTAAGGACAGCTCCGACCCCTGCTATGATTCCTCCCGTAAGGATTCCCGAAAGGAGGGGGACCACACCCAAAAAATCGAGTAGAATGGCCAGGTTTGTCCCGAGCATTTCAAAGAGGCTCTCAAGCAACCCTGTGGTCAGGCCCCCTACCAATCCTATGGATAGGTAGAAGACCGCCCCCATGATGGCTACGAACAGCGGGAGAGCGGCAAAGCGGTTTGTGGCAATGGCATCAAAGTTGCATGGGCGCTGGCGCTTGTTCTTGACCTGTGTCGCCCGTGCTATGTGTTCGGCTACCTTGTAACGCTGGTCGATGATGATGGCCTCGACATCGTCGTCATAATGGTCACGAAGGCTCTCTTTTGCATGTTCCATGAAGGAGGCGAACTCTTTTGGGAAGGGTGGCATGGTGGAGAGGAACAGTTCGTCCTCCTCCAGCAGCTTGATGGCTGCCCACCGGCTTTGTCTTCCTTTGGGGATGGAGTGCAGGTAGTCATGTTCCACCAGGGCATTGATGTATTTTTCGACAAAGTTGGAAAAGAGTGGACAAGCCGGGGCCTTGTTCTCCTCAAGGGCATCCTCGACCTCTGTCTTGAACAGCTCGAGTCCGAGCCCTTTGCTGGCGGAGATGGAGACTACCGGGCATCCTGTCATGAGCGACAGGCGCTTTTCGTCGATGGTGATGCCTTCTTTCTCCAGGAGGTCCTGCATGTTCAGGACTATGAGTACAGGCCTTCCCAGTTCAGAGAGCTGGGTCGTCAGGTAGAGGCTGCGCTCGAGGTTTGTAGCATCGATGACATCAATGATGAGATCTGGTTGCTCATCCAGGATGTATCTTCTCGAGAGTTTTTCCTCGGGGGAGTAGGGGGAGAGGGAGTAGATTCCGGGCAGGTCCAAGACCTTGTAGCCATTCCAGAAGCCCTCTTTCTTCTCTACGGTGACTCCGGGCCAGTTGCCCACGTATGCCGTAGTTCCTGTAAGGGCATTGAACAGGGTGGTTTTCCCACAGTTGGGATTGCCGATCAACGATATCGTCTGCATGGTTATCGCAATTCTATGACACGGGCCTCAGCCTTGCGAAGGCAGAGGTTGTATCCTCGCAATGACACTTCCATAGGATCGCCCATCGGGGCCATCTTAACTACTTCTATATCCACACCTTTGGTAAAGCCCATATCCATGAGCCTTCTCTTAAGTTGTTTCGGTGCTGTTATGGCACCTACACAAGCTCGTTGTCCAACGGTCAGTTCATCCATTGTCATTGGCATATGCACTCCCTGGTTCTTGTTTCTTCCCCCTATAAGTTAGACGAAACAAACAAATTAGTCAATGCCTTTTTTGTGCGCTTTCCTGCTGTGTTTTCGAGATCCTTACCCTAAATGCTCTCTTTCCATACTTTAGGATGACAAAAAATGGGAGGCATGGTACGATAGGGCATGCAAAAATCTGGGGAAGATTACCTGGAAGCCGTATTGGCCATTCACCAGGAGAAGGGTAAGGTAAGGACTACTGATGTAGCCCTCCGTCTTGGTGTGTCCAAGCCAAGTGTCAACAGGGCTATGAAAATCCTCAGTTCTGACGGATATATACATCAGGAGACATATGGGGATATCGAGTTGACGGAGAAGGGTGAGATCAAGGCCTCACAGGTCTATTTCCGGCACAAGACCCTTACCACGTTCCTGAGCGAGATGCTTGGTGTCGATCCGAAGATAGCCGAACAGGATGCCTGCCTCATCGAGCATGACATCTCCAGCGAGACGATGGAGAAACTTGCAATTTTCATGCAGATGCACGAGAAAAAATCCTAAGCGTCCCAAAGCAAGGGTGACGCCTTAACATTCATGTTGTTTGCAATACAATATTGCCACTGATATATGAGGTGGCATCTTTTGTGCGTAAAACACAACAGGAATCTCAAAAGCATTGTCTTGTGAAATCTCAATTCCCCTGTGTATACTTAAGGTATGAATGACTTTAGGAGGTCAGTATGAAGAAATCATTAGTGTTGCTCGCTGTTTTGGCACTCCTTGTCCCAACTTTCGTTTTTGCCGCAGGTGCAAAGGAAGCTGTTGTGGATGAGAATGCTCCTGTAACCGTACAGTATTGGACCCATGAGGATCCTGCCAGGACCCAGCTCGAGACTGAGTTGATCGCAGAGTTCATGAAAATGTACCCCAATATCACTGTAGTCCGTTCCACCCAGGCTTCTGTGAAACAGATCGAACTGGTCCAGACAGCCTTTGCCGCCAACCAGGGACCTGACATGTTCAACCTGCCCATCGAGAACCAGTACGCGTATATCTCCAACGCCCGTGTCGCCCCTGTCGACTACAAGGCTGCCGGCTATGCCAACAAGCAGGACCTGCTTGACAAGTACATCCCCGGTGTCCTTGACACGGTAACTGTCGACGGAGAGGTCTATGGCCTTCCTCTTGAATTGACCAACTGGTCCATCTATCTCAACAAGAAGGTCTTCCGCAGTGCAGGTCTCAATCCCGAGACAGACTATCCCAAGACCTGGGAAGAGATGGCAGACATCTCTGAGAAGCTTGTCATCCGCGATGGTGACATCCTTGTTCGCCGTGGGTTTGACTTCAGGTATCCGTATTATCTGACGTTCTTTGTCCCAATGGTAGAGCAGCTCGGTGGTGATCTCTTGAGCGCCGATGGCAAGAAGGCCATCATTGGTGATGATGCCTGGATCAAGGCCCTTACCTACATGAAGGAATGGGGACCCAGCGGTCGTAACCTCGGTTCTCCCACCTACAAGAACGCACGTAACTTGTTCAACAAGGATAACAATGACATTGCAATGGCCCACACCGGTCTCTACCAGGAAGGGCGAATTGAGAAGGACAATCCTGAATTCTTCAACAGCGGAGAGTGGATGGTCATCCCGTATCCTGTGTTCAAGGATGCTGTTCGTGATGTGGCTGCCTGTTACTATGGTCACTTCTTCATGGTCAACGCTGATTCCGATCCTGCCGTTCGCAAGGCAGCCTGGAAACTCTCGGGCTTCTTGCTCAGCCATGGTGAGGATTACCTGACCCGTGGTGGAAACATCATCCAGCCTACCAAGGCGCTGTTTGCTTCCGACACCCTGAAGAATATGCCCTATAGCCAGGTATTCATCGATGATATGAACCGTTCCCATATGATCTACTACGGTGAGAACTCAGCCCAGATCCAGACGCTGATCCGTAACGCCGTCGAGTCAGTCATGCTCAGTGGAGTAAGCCCCGAGAAGGCGCTTGCAACCCTCAGGGCTTCTGCACAAGAGGTCATAGACGAACAGTAGTCCTTGCATGAAGGGAGTGTTCTGCCGGCCTGGCCGGCAGAACCTCTTCCCTCTGTCCCCGCTTTCTCATTTTTCCTTGTATTGTTGTAATTTCCATGCGTATCAACAGCATCTATGCCTTATCTGCTTGAGCTTTGTTTTCAGCTCAAAGTAGTCTGCATCACACATACTGTGGGCAATTCTGTCCGCTCTCCAGGAGAGACTCTATGGGTTCCAAGAAAAGTTTCAGCATCGAGAAGAAACAGGCACGTTGGGGCATTGCCTTTGTAATCCCTTCCTTGGTGTTTTTCTCTGTCTTTAATTTTTATCCGATTTTGAATGCATTTTACATGAGCTTCTTCAACAGGAAGGCCCTGAGCAAAGCCCCACCAGACTTTATTGGGCTTGATAACTATTTCCGCCTGTTCAACCCCGAGACGGCTGGTAATGAGCTCTCCTTCATCAACTCACTGAAGTCGACGATGGTCTTCACCTTGGGGACCTTCATCCCCCTTCTGATCCTGAGCCTTCTGATAGCGGTCTTCATCAGTCAACTCTCCAGCAACAAGAGCAAGAAGTTTTTGCAGATAGCGTACTATTGTCCTGCAATTCTGTCTTCGGTTGTAGCCGCTACCATCTGGATGCTCATCTTTGATCCAAGAGGCTTGGGAAACCAGTGGGTGAACGCACTGCTCAGGACCCCCGGGACTGATCACCGGTGGCTTGTCGATCCTGTGATGGAACAGGTTTCAACCATGGTCATCTATTTTTGGAAGTATATTGGGTACTTTGTCATCCTGTTCATTACAGGTCTTGCCTCCATTCCGCCAACCATATACGAGGCATCGACCATTGACGGTGCTAACAAATGGCAGAGTTTCTGGAGGATAACGCTTCCCCTGTTGAAGCCTACCGTAGTGCTGGTCTCAGTCATGGCCATGCTGCAGTGTCTGAAGACGTTCGGCACCCAGTACATGCTCTACTCTAACGGTGCTCCCAGAGCCCCCATCAACGTAATTACCTTCAATATTTACGTCACCGGTATCCAGCAACAGTACCTCAGCAGGGCAAGTGCCATGAGCGTAGTGCTATTCATGCTTATGCTCAGCCTGACCTTGTTCCAGTTCAAGACCACCAAGAGCGAGAATGTGGAATACTAGGAGATGATGATGCACAGACCCAAAACAATCACACTGCCCAAAGTACTGATAACCCTATTCCTGTTTGCCATGCTGCTCTTCACCCTGATGCCCATTGTCTTCATGATGACCGCATCGTTGATGAGTTCTCGCCAGATAGTCCGTATGCCCTTCAACTGGATACCTGAAGGGTTGCACTGGGAGAACTTCGCCAAGGCGGTCATGGGAAATGACGGGAACTACATCTTCCTTCGCAACATTACCAACTCCCTGGTAGTCAGCATCACTGTAGCGACAACTACTGTCTTGCTTGCCGCCCTCACTGGGTATGGGCTTGCAAAGTTCAGGTTCAGGGGAAGGAATACTGTATTCATGATGATCATGGCAACGATGATGATTCCTTTTGAAGCGATCATGATCCCCTTGTATATGGTGGTCATGGTGCTACGCATCCAGAACAGCTACATAGGACTTATCCTTCCCTTCCTGGTAAGTGCCTTCGGCATCTTCCAGATGAAGCAGTACCTGACAACCTTTCCTACAGAGTTCCTCGATGCAGCGCGCGTCGATGGCATGGGTGAGTTTGGTATCTTTGTCAAGATTGTGTTTCCCAATTGCAAGCCAGTCATAGCCACCTTGGCCATCCTTTCCTTCAGGGCGCAGTGGGACAACCTCCTATGGCCCCTGTTGGTAAGCCAGAGTGACAAGATGAAGACCATTCCCCAGTACATCTCCAACTTTGCGTTGGAGAGAAGCACGGACGAAGGTGCGATGATGGCTGCGGCCTTGTTGGCATCGATACCAATGTTCTTGCTGTTTATGTCGCTTACCAAATACTTTATAGGTGGCTCAGCTGTATATGAGTCGAGGAAGGGTTGACTATGTTTGATCGAATTTGCACAGACCTCCACAGCAGTGATCCTCTCTTTGCTCCTCTGTTGGCACTCTGCCCGGAGTTGGAGATGTTCCCTCCCCTTGGCGACCTTCCCTACAGCCGCTACCTATTGGTTTCCAAAAACCAGGAGAGTATCCGCATAGCAAGACAGATGGGCATATGCAGTGCAAGCCCAAACCCCGAGATCAAGGCAGACCTGCTTGCAAACGAGGTGAAAGACCTGCGTTCCCATCTCTCCTTCATCAACGATTCGATAGAAGGATGTGACCTCTTTCTCTTTGATATGGGAAACGTGGTGGTAAAGAATATCCATATGTTGGGTAAGATCTCCCGGCGTCTCGGCCTCGACAAGGAGGAGTTCAAGGCAGACTACCGCAACTATGACTTTGCCATGATGGACGGGACTCTTCCCATTGAAGCCTACTGGCGTCATATTGAGCATAAATTTGATGTCAAGGTGGAGGGAAATCCTTTTGCAAAGGATTTTACCCCTCACTTCAATGAGGAGGTGGTCGCTCTTCTCAAGACCCTCCGCTCTGAAGGCAAACGCGTAGTCTGCGCTTCAAATACCTTTGCACCCCACTGGGACATACTTGAGAGGATGGGAGCCCTCGTCCTGTTCGACAAGTGCTATGCATCGCATGAGATGGGCATCTCAAAGCCGTCCAGGCAGTTCTTCGAACACATCCTGACCAAAGAGAAGACAGAGCCGGGCAAGGCATACTTCGTCGATGACTATGAGGAGAACATCGTCCAGGCCTCAATCCTTGGCATGAAGTGCCTGCTGTACGCTGATGGGATCAGACAGAGTGCAACTGAGAAGCTCTCTGAGGTGTTTGGCCTCTGAATTGTAGGATAGGATACAGATAGTGTATCCTACAGGAGCTTTTTCGCGGTCTCTTGTACTCCCTGCAAGATAGGTAACGCTAGTTCCTCCGGAAAAAGCTGAGGAAGCTTCGCTGTCACACTTTCTATGGCTGAAGGGACTTCCTGCAAGACTTCATCGATTTTTTCATCCATCAATAGGGTAGACACTGTATTGTGGGCTTGTTCAAGCCAATGTCTTTTCTGGATTCAAGCCCATCCATAATGACGGTTGTTCCCTGTAACAGACATGGCCAGTTTCAAGTTTTGTTGGGCAATCATTTAGACACCATGGCCAAGTACTGGATAGGCGGACATTACATCATACAAGGGAGTCAATCTATATCGTCCTCCTCCTTCAAGGAAGATGCTGAAGTCCTTTGCATGACCATCGGGTGCTGCCAGTAACCAGAACAGGATGTGTGCCTTGAGGAATTTTTTCCTGTTGTCCTGAGGGTCTCTGGCATTCAGCAGGAGTTTCATCAAGGTGGAAATTCCCGGTCCCCCTTCGGATTCATATTTCATGCTTGCCATGGTTCCTGTGGCTTGGCAGAGATCCTCTTGGGGAGCAGCCCAACTTTTGCTGCAGCTTGCACCTGAGTGAGGTTCAACGTTTTTCTGCGGTTTCGTAGGGCGACTGTAAGCTGGTATGGGGTAAGTATAAGATGTTCCATAGATCCTCCATAGGGTTTATGGATAAAAAATATACCCTATAGGGTAAATAGTTGATATATCCCTTATAAGGTATATGTATTCGACAGGTAAGATACTGTAATACATTGTTGAACAGCATGTGTATTGTTCTGAAATTTCCCCACTCTAACACAATCATGTGTAGGTTCTCTCTTGTATCCTATGCCTTATTACAAAAAATCCTGCATGAGTGCAGGATTTTTTGTGTTCGGAAGGACTGAAAGAATCTTTATGGTATGGTAGCCACTTTTACTGCCCGCTATGCTCATCCCTAAACTGGGTTGGAGTAAGGCCGGTGAAGCGCTTGAAAATCTTGGCAAAGTAGCCGGGGGTGGGGAAGCCGCAGTTGGTTGCGATCTCCCCGATGTTGCGCTTGGGGTCCTTCATCAGATCCACCGACTTGTTGATCCTCCAGGCATTGAGATACTGCAGGAAGTTCAGGCCGGTGACCTCCTTGAAGAGGCGGGACAGGTGGCTCTCTGAGAGTTCCAGGTAGGCCGCTGCCTCCTGCAATCCCACAGGGCTTGAGTAGTTTTCCGCTATGAAGGCAATGGTGTTGTCTATGACATGGTTGTTGACATTGCGAGGCAGGGTGATGAGCTCGGATGCACTGGCCTTCTTGCCCTGTTTCATCTGTTCGAAGTCACGATCCTCTTCCTCAATCTTCTTTACAAGGTTGGATAGGGTCTCCTCGAGCTCCTCATCGTCCACAGGCTTGAGCAGGTAGTCGAACACACCCAGCCTTATGGCCTGCTTCATATAGTTGAAGTCGGTGTGGCCGCTTAGGATGATGGCATGGTTTACCGGACAGCGGGAGAGCATGGCAAGTCCGTCCAGGCCGGGAAGCCTGATGTCTGTAAGGACAATGTCAGGTTCCAGTTCCTTGATAAGCTTCTCGCCCTCAAGGCCGTCACCGGCAGTCCCTACCAGCTCTAGGCCGAGTAGTTTCCACCGTATGGATGAGACTATCTCGTCTCTCACAATCTTCTCGTCTTCAACAAATACTACAGTGTAACTCATACGGTACTCCCTTGTGTCTCATCATTGCCTTTTGGGAAGGAAATTGCTACCACAGTGCCTTCCCCCTCTTTGGATACGATCGAGAAGCCCATCTTCTTTCCGTACTTGAGGGCAAGACGCCTATATACATTGTATACACCAACGTGGGTTGAATTTGCAAGGTCATCGAGGTCGTCTGGAAGCGTTCCTGGGGGAAATCCTACACCATCGTCCTTGACGGTGATATGAATGCTCCCGTTATGCTCCTCTACCAGGACCTCAATGTTCCATGTTCCCGCCTTCGGTTCCAACCCATGGACGATGGAGTTCTCCACCAGAGGCTGGATGATAAGCTTGGGAGTCTTCACCATCGCGCAGGCGGGATCCATGACAGTGGTCACATGCAGCTTCTCTCCGAAGCGGATCTTTTGGATGGTCAGGTACGAGTCTATCAGGGTCATGCTCTCCTTGAGGGTGCATTCGCTCTCATGGTTGTCTATGGTGGAGCGAAGTAGCTTGCCCAGCTTAATGGTGATGGTGTAGATTTCCTCTTCACCGTGCATGCGTGCCAACGCCTTGATGGTGTTCAGCGTATTGAAGAGGAAGTGTGGGTTCATCTGGCTTTCGAGGGCTTTGCGTTCGGCTTCGGCAACCTTCTGCTGCTCTTCACGCGTCAGGTGCAAAAGCCCTTTGATCTGACTGACCATGACATTGAATGAGTGGTCCAGTTGAGAGAATTCCCTGATCTTCGCATACTCCCTCTTGGTCTGCAGGTTCCCAGCCTCAACCTCTTCCATGGAGGAGGCGAGGCTTCTGATCGGCTTGGCAATGGAACGGGAGAAGAGCAGTGAGAGGGCTATGGCAAGGACAGTCCCTATGCCCATCATTGTGGCAAATGCCCAAATCCACTGGTTGAGATTCTCCTGGAAAGGAACCGAGCTGATGATGCCTGCCAGGATAAGGGAGGTCCCCGGTATGGATGTGGTGGCGAAGATGGACGTGCCTTCCTGGACTACTTTATTGGAGAAGTCTCCCTTGAGGGATACGAGGTCGGGAAACAGCTCGAAAGAACCGAACTTTTCCGGGTGCGTCAGTGAGGATACGTAGAAGTCTACGGTGTCTATCAGAAGCTCCTCTCCGAGAACCCTGTCTGTGTTGATGCCCTCGGTAAGCGCCTCTGCATATATCTCCACCACAAGATAGCCAAGATTGGTACCCGACCGGTCATAGACTCTCCTGAGTATGGAAGCCAGGACCTGGCGTCCGTTCTCAGCAGTCCTGTGCCCTCCGATGCTGATCAATGAGGCCGTCTGCGATACATTCTGGTTCTGGCTGATGATGTTGTTCATATCCCAGTCGTTGCCCTGGTAGCGCAGGTCAAAGACCTTTGGGAACTCGTGTGTCGATATCCTCACCTTGCCGGAGTTGCTCACCAGGTGTGCGCTAGCCAGGTAGGTGTCACCCCTCATGACACCAAACAGCAGCTGGTAGAGTTCCCGGGATGCACGGGAGTTCACATCAAGGACATCTTCTTCAAGGATCCTGACGATCAGATCATCTGTAGAGAGGGTATATGCCTTATGGCGATACTCCTCCAATATGGTTGCCAGACGGTTCGCGTCCAGTGTTATGATGTCCATGGCCTGGTTCTGCAGGTACCGTACCTGGTTGCTCTCTCCTGTCAGGGTATAGAAGGAGGAGAAGAGTCCCAGAGGCACTACCAATACAATGATAAAGTAGAGCAGCAGTCTCCCGAACAGGGTTTTTTTCCCAAGTTTCCAGGTCTTTTTTTCCATGTTCGCAGTGTACCGTCAAAACGTAGGGCGTTCAATATCATTAGGTATAAACGTATTTTTCCTGCATAAACATACTGTTTGATGCATATTTGTGAATACTTTTTTTCTTTGAGGGTTGACACGATTAGGAAAACCGCGTTACAACCTTTACAAGGCTATTCAGCCTTTTTTGAGGAGTGTATTGTGAAAGGGTTTGCAAGGCAGGTGAGTCACCATACAGATGAAAAAGACAGAACAAAGCATTCTGGCACCTATGCCTGTGCACAAGGTTCTTCTCGCTCAGGCGCATATTCCATGCGCAGTTTTCTTGCCGACAATGTCATCCTAGCAAACCTCCTCCTTATTGCCCTCCCCATTTCCCTTCTTCTTATTGTAGTAAGCCTAATTATTCTCTAACCACGGCGGCAGAGCCTTTCTGTTAGGTCCGTGGAAAAAATCCCCTTATACAGGGGACCGATAGCTTATACCCATTACTGAGACAAAAAAAGGAGCCAGACACCATGAAAAACAAAGAGAAACGGTACACCCTAGCCATCCTGGTAAACAACCAACCCGGCGTTTTGATGCGCGTCGTCTCGCTTTTCAGCCGCCGTGGCTACAACATCGACAGCCTCTCGGTCGGAGAGACTGAGGATATGGCTTTCAGCCGTATCACCATCGTCATCACAGGGGACCGTGAGATCGTGGAGCAGATCAAGAAGCAGGTGGGCAAGCTCATCGATGTGAAGAGAGTCTATGAGATGACCCAGACCAAGTCCATCCAGCGCGAGCTTGTCATGGTCAAGGTCTCCACCACTGCCTCAAGCAGGACTGAGATAGTCGAGCTTGGTCAGATCTTCAAGGCGAAGATCATCGATGTCACCGCCTCAACGGTGACCCTGGAGATGACCGGGAGCCTGGATAAGATCCAGTCCTTCTACGACCTCCTGAGCCCCTACGGGATAGTGGAGATGTCCCGTACCGGTATCACCGCCCTTGAGCGAGGATCGAGGCCGTTGAGCTCCATAAGCTACAGCGAAGACGAAAACTAGAACACAACGCCACAGTGGCGCTTCATACAATAAGGCCGAAGGGCCGGAGGATAGGATTCAATGAGTACAATGTATTATGATTCGGAAGCTGATCTCTCAAAGCTAGACGGCAAGAAAGTCGCCATCATCGGGTACGGCAGCCAGGGACACGCCCATGCGCTGAACCTGCACGAAAGTGGTGTTGATGTGGTTGTGGGCCTCTACAAGGGTTCGAAGAGCTGGAAGATTGCACAGGAAGCCGGCCTTCAGGTTGCCACAGCAGAAGAGGCGGCCGCGATGGCTCAGGTCATCATGATGCTCCTCCCTGACGAGAGACAGGCGAAGATCTACCACGATAGCATCGAAGCAGGCCTTACCAAAGGCAAGTACCTTGCCTTCGCCCACGGCTTCAATATCCATTTTGGCCAGATCAAGGCACCGGAGGGTGTGAACGTCATCATGATCGCACCCAAGGGTCCCGGCCATACGGTACGCACCCAGTTCCAGGAAGGCAAGGGAGTCCCTTCCCTTATCGCCATACATCAGGATCCGAGCGGAGATTCCAAGGACATCGCCCTTGCCTATGCAAAGGGTCTCGGAGCCGGTAGGGCAGGTATCTTTGAGACCACCTTCAAGGAAGAGACAGAGACTGACCTCTTCGGTGAGCAGGCGGTGCTCTGTGGTGGTGTGACCGCCCTTATCAAGGCCGGATTCGATACCTTGGTCGAGGCTGGCTACCAGCCTGAGATGGCATACTTCGAGTGCTGCCACGAGATGAAGCTCATCGTTGACCTGATCAACCAGGGCGGGCTCTCCTACATGCGCTACTCCATCAGCGACACAGCCGAGTATGGCGACTACATCACCCAGGACAAGATCATTACCGACGACACCCGCAAGGCCATGAAGGGCATCCTCACCGACATCCAGGAAGGCAAATTTGCCCGGAACTGGTTGTTGGAGAACCAGGTCAACAGACCTTACTTCAATGCAAAGAAGCGAATAGAGAGTGAGAGCCTGTTGGAGAAGACCGGGCAGAAGCTGCGATCTTTGATGAGCTGGCTGAAGAAATAAAAAAAGAAATTCTGGGAAGGACACTATGGAAAAAAGCGATCGGATCTATATTTTCGACACCACTTTGAGAGATGGCGAACAGGCACCTGGCTACAGCATGAACCTTGACGAAAAAATTCGTATGGCCCAGCAGTTGGAGTCCCTAGGTGTGGACATTCTTGAGGCGGGATTTGCCATAGCGTCCCCCGGGGATTTTACCAGCGTGCAGGCCATAAGCCGTGTGGTGCAAGACATGACAGTCGCATCCTTGTCTCGCGCCTTGGAGAAGGACATCAACGCAGCTTGGGAGGCGGTGAAGGAGGCCAAGAGGCCAAGGATCCACACCTTTCTGGCCACCAGTGACCTGCATCTGCAGTTCAAGCTGAAACTCAGTCGCGAACAGGCCTTGGAAAAGGCTGTGGCGATGGTGAAGTATGCACGGAACCTCTGCGGCGATGTGGAGTTCTCCTTGGAGGATGCCACACGCTCAGATCTTGACTATCTTTGCCGGGTTGTCGAGTCCGTGATCAAGGCAGGGGCACATGTGGTGAACCTGCCTGATACGGTAGGCTACGCCACCCCCGAAGATATGAAAAGGATGGTAGGTGCGGTAATGAACCGGGTCCCCAATGTGGACAAGGCGATCATAGCCGTGCACTGCCACAACGACCTGGGCCTTGCCATGGCAAATACGCTGGCAGGCTTGCAGGCAGGGGCACGCCAGGCTGAGTGTACCCTTTGCGGCATAGGGGAGAGGGCAGGCAATGCCGCCCTGGAAGAGATTGCCATGGCCATCAGGACAAGAGGCGACCAATACAACTTCCATTCCAATATCAATACTGAGGAGATCTACCGATCAGCTCGTGTACTGACCTCCATAACAGGGGTGAAGATGAACCCCTCCAAGGCGATAGTGGGTGCCAATGCATTTGCCCATGAGAGCGGCATCCACCAGCATGGCATGATGGCAAACAGCCTCACCTACGAGATCATGACCCCAGAGAGTGTGGGGGTGCTTACCACCAGCCTGGTACTGGGCAAGCATAGCGGACAGCATGCCTTTGAGAAGCGCCTGGTAGATCTGGGCTACGCCCTGGGCAAGGATGAGGTCATGCGACTCTTCGGTGAGTTCAAAAACCTTGCCGACCGTAAGAAGACCATCACAGACCGCGACATCATCGCCCTGGTAGAGAGCACCACAAAGAGTTCCCCAATCACTTGGGAGCTTGACTCCTTTGTGGTGAACAGCGGGAACATGATGACCAGCACCGCATGTGTGACCCTGAAAAAGGGTGATAAGAAGTATCAGGAGGTTGCCTGTGGCACCGGTCCTGTCTACGCTTCGCTGCGTGCTGTAGAGAAGATCATCCGCCACCCGTTCGGCCTTGAGGACTACACCCTGCAGGCAGTCACCGAGCACCGTGATGCCCTTGGGGAGGTCATGGTAAAGATCAGCGACGGCCATGGGGTCTACCGTGGCAGGGGTGTGAGTACCGATGTCATTGAGGCTTCCATCCTCTCCTGTCTTGCAGCGGTTAACCGCATGCTTGATGAGGGTCAGCCGCATAATGTGCAGGGGATAAAGGTAACCTCAGCCCCTAATTTTGAAAATGACATGCTCAGCAGCCATAGCGACAAGAGGAAGGAGCACGAACATGAGTAAGGTAGCCCTGTTCGATTCAACCCTGCGTGATGGAAGCCAAGGTGAGGGAATCAGCTTCTCCGTCGAGGACAAGCTGAAGATCGTACGCGCCCTCGATTCCTTGGGTGTGCAATACATTGAGGCTGGAAACCCAGGCTCCAACCCGAAGGACCTGCAGTTTTTCGAACGGGCGAAGGACTTGCTTCTCAAGAATGCCACCCTGGTGAGCTTCGGTTCTACCAGAAGAAGGGGTATCGAGGCAAAGGATGATGTGAATTTGCAGAACCTGGTGAAGAGCAATACGAAGGTGGTCTCCATCTTCGGCAAGAGCTGGGACTTCCATGTCACTGACATCATCAGGACAACCTTGGACGAGAATCTTGCGATGATCGAGGATAGTGTGCGCTTTATCGTAGAGTCGGGCAGTGAAGTCTTCTTTGATGCCGAGCACTATTTTGACGGGTATGTTGCAAACAGGGAGTATGCCCTTGCAACGTTGCAGGCGGCCCTCGATGGAGGTGCATCTACGCTGGTGCTCTGTGAGACCCGTGGAGGGATGCTCCCTTCCCAGGTTGCCTCCATCACCGAGGAGACAAAAAAGCTCTTCCCTTCCATCCCATTGGGCATCCATGCCCACGATGACATCGGGTGTGGAGTCGCCTCCTCCATAGCTGCGGTTGAACGGGGGGCTGTGCAGGTGCAAGGCACTTTGCTTGGCTTTGGTGAGAGATGTGGCAATGCCAACCTGGCAAGCATCGCCGCCATTCTGGAGACCAAGATGGGCCATGACTGCCTCAACGGGGTTGTCCTGGAAAACCTTACCCCTGTATGCCGCGCAATAGCGGAAGTTGCCAATGTGCGCATCCCCCATGGCACGCCCTTCATCGGACGCAGTGCCTTTGCCCATAAGGGTGGGATGCATATCGACGGGGTGCAGAAGAATCCCTCTTCCTTTGAGCATATCGATCCGCATGTCGTCGGCAATGAGAGGCGAATGCTGATGAGCGAGGTTGCCGGTCGTGCCCTGATGACCCGCCGCATCGCAGCCATCGCACCTGACTTGGATAAGAGCGACCCTGTGACGGTCACCCTGATGGATGAGCTCAAGAGTCTGGAAGCCGAAGGCTATCAGTTTGAGGGTGCGGAGAGTTCCTTTGACCTGGTCATACGGCGTCACCTCAAGATGTACAGACCCTTCTTCACCCTGGTACATTTCCAGACCCTGGGCAGCATGCCTTATGCAGACCCTCTCTCAGGGGCTACACACCAGGCGGTGGTGAAGGTGAAGGTCGGAGGTGAGAGCGCCATCACGGCAGCAGAAGGTGAGGGTCCTGTCAACGCCTTGGACAAGGCCCTGCGCAAGGTGCTTGAGCAGTTCTACCCGACACTCAAGAGCGTGCACCTCACTGACTACAAGGTCCGTGTCCTGGACTCGGGCAGTGCGACTGCCTCAAAAGTCAGGGTTCTGATCGACTCCACAGATGGTCAGGACTCCTGGTCGACCATTGGGGTGAGCAAGGATATCATTGAGGCCAGCTGGCTGGCCTTGAGTGATAGTATAGAGTACAAACTGATCGCCGACGGGATTACTCCGACGGACGACATAGAGTAAGGAGACGCCAATATGGGCATGACAATGACACAGAAGATTCTTGCTCACCATGCAAAGCTGGACTCGGTTCGCCCAGGCCAGCTGATCATGGCTGATCTTGATATGGTGCTGGGTAACGACATAACAGCTCCCGTAGCAATCAACGAGTTCCCCAAGTTCGGGAAAGGGACGGTCTTTGACAAGGACAAGGTTGCCCTTGTTCCCGATCATTTTTCCCCGAACAAGGACATAAAGGCTGCCGAGCAGTGCAAGGCCTTGAGGACGTTTGCAGGTGAACATGCGATAACCAACTACTTTGATGTGGGCCAGATGGGCATTGAACATGCCTTGCTTCCCGAGAAGGGGCTGGTCGGGGCTGGGGATCTGGTCATCGGGGCAGACAGCCATACCTGCACGTACGGAGCTTTGGGAGCTTTTTCCACCGGAGTGGGGTCTACTGACATGGCTTGCGGCATGGCCAGCGGCCAGGCATGGTTCAAGGTTCCGTCTGCAATCAAGTTCAACCTGACTGGCAAGTTCAACACCCATGTCAGCGGCAAGGACCTTATCCTGCACATCATCGGTATGATAGGTGTAGACGGGGCTCTCTACCAGAGCATGGAGTATACAGGCCCAGGCGTCGCTTCCCTGACCATTGATGACCGTTTCACCATCGCCAATATGGCCATTGAGGCTGGGGCAAAGAACGGGATCTTCCCCGTTGATGATGTGACCCTTGCCTATTTGGCAGAGCATTGTCCCCGTACGCCTGTCATCTACGAGGCTGACTCTGATGCTGAGTATGAGAGGGTTATCGACATCGACCTGTCCAAGGTGAAGAGCACGGTCTCTTTTCCCCATCTTCCTTCCAACACCCGCACCATCGATGAGGTCGGTGAGGTTAAGATCGACCAGGTGGTAATCGGCTCGTGCACCAACGGTCATATCAGTGACCTGCGTGAGGCGGCTGCCATCCTCAAAGGTCATAAGGTTGCCCCATGGGCACGATGCCTGATCTTCCCAGCGACACAGAAGATCTGGAAGCAGGCGATGAATGAAGGGCTTTTTGATATCTTTGTCGACAGCGGGTGCGCTGTCTCCACCCCGACTTGCGGACCTTGCCTTGGCGGGCATATGGGCATCCTGGCAGAGGGTGAGCGTGCGGTAAGCACCACCAACCGGAACTTCGTTGGCCGTATGGGTCATGTGAAGAGTGAAGTCTACCTTGCAAGCCCGGCTGTAGCCGCTGCAAGTGCGATCAAGGGGTACATCGCCGACCCCGCCAAAGTGCAGGAGATTCGATAATGCAAGCAAAAGGAACTGTCTTCAGATATGGGGATAACATCGATACTGATGTCATCATCCCTGCGAGGTATCTCAATACCTCCAATCACAAGGAACTGGCCATGCACTGCATGGAGGATATTGACGCCTCTTTCATCAGAAAGGTGAAGCAGGGTGATATCATCGTAGCCGACAAGAATTTCGGCTGTGGTTCGAGCCGTGAGCACGCTCCCATTGCCATCAAGGAGAGTGGCATCTCGTGTGTCATCGCACGTACCTTCGCCCGTATCTTCTATCGCAACTCGCTGAACATCGGCCTTCCGATTCTGGAGTGCGAAGAGGCATGTGACGGTATCAAGGCAGGGGACGTGGTCAGCGTGGACTTCTCCACCGGCCTGATCACCAATGAGACCAGCGGAGAGAGCTTCCAGAGCGAACCGTTCCCCCCCTTCATGCAGGCCCTGATCCAAGCCGGAGGGCTCGCTCCCTACATGGTCGAGAAAGGGAAACAAGAAGGAAAGAAAGCATGAAGAAACATATAGCATTGGTGCCTGGAGACGGCATCGGAGTCGATATCGTAGAAGAGGCGGTCAAGGTCCTTGACCGCATCTGCAAGAAGTTCGGCCATGAGTTTACCTATAGCACCTACCTCGCCGGAGGCTGTGCCATTGACGCCACGGGTATTCCTCTTCCTCCTGAAACCCTCAAGGGTTGTATGGAGAGTGACAGCATTATCCTCGGGGCAGTCGGCGGGCCCAAATGGGACCGTCTTCCCAGTGACATCCGCCCTGAGAAGGCCCTGTTGGGACTTCGGGGCGAGTTGGGCCTGTTCTGCAATCTAAGGCCGGCCATAATCTACAAGCAGCTCAGCGATGCCTGCCCCCTGAAAGCCGAGATAGTGGGTGAGGGCCTGGACATAATGGTGGTGCGCGAACTCACCGGTGGTATCTACTTTGGCAAACGCGGACGGGACGAGAACAGTGCCTACGACACGATGAGCTACACAGTAGAGGAGATCGAGCGTATTGTCCGCAAGGGTTTTGAGATCGCTCAGAAGCGAACCAAAAGGCTCTGCTCCGTAGACAAGGCAAATATCCTCAACTCAAGCCAGCTGTGGAGAGAGGTTGTTGAGCGCCTTGCCCCTGAGTATCCTGATGTGAAGCTGAGCCACCTCTATGTGGACAACGCTGCGATGCAGCTGGTGCGCAACCCCCGTCAGTTCGATGTCATCGTGACTGAGAACATGTTCGGTGACATCCTCAGCGATGAGGCCTCCCAGATCACAGGATCCATCGGAATGCTCCCTTCGGCATCGCTACGTGAGGATAGCTTCGGCATGTACGAGCCTATCCATGGAAGTGCCCCCGACATCGCAGGAAAGAACATCGCCAACCCCATAGCCACCATCCTCTCTGTTGGGATGATGTTGCGCTATACCTTTGGAATGACTGAGGAAGCTGATGCTGTTGAAAAGGCTGTTTCCCAAGTACTCGATGCGACTTATCGCACCGCTGACATCTACACCGAGGGCATGAAGCTCGTCGGTACAAAAGAGATGGGCGACCTTATCGCCCAGGCCCTGTAATAGGGAGGTAGTAGGATGGACGATACCAAGAAACGCTCAAGTGTGATGACTGAAGGCTTTGATAAGGCTCCTCACCGCTCGCTTATGAAGGCACTCGGTTGGACTGACCGTGAGATTCATATGCCCATGATCGGCATTGTAAACGGTGCCAATGAGATCATTCCCGGACACATCCACCTCAATAGGATTGTCGATGGGGTAAAGGCGGGCGTTCGCGCTGCTGGGGGCAACCCAGTGTCGTTTCCTGTTATCGGTGTCTGTGACGGCATAGCGATGGGGCATACGGGTATGAAGTACTCCCTGGCAAGCCGTGAGATCATCGCAGACTCCATCGAGATCATGGCTACCGCCCATCCTTTCGATGCTTTGGTCTTCGTCCCCAACTGCGACAAGATCGTGCCGGGGATGCTTATGGCAGCGGCCAGGCTGAACATACCCTCCATCTTTGTTTCCGGTGGCCCTATGCTGGCCGGTCATGTACCTGGAGGGGCTGTCGACGGCATGAGCCTTTCAACGATGTTTGAGGCTGTCGGCACCCATGCAGTTGGCGCGATGAGCCAGCAACAGCTGGACATCTTTGAGGACAGCGCCTGTCCTACCTGCGGTTCCTGCAGCGGCATGTATACTGCCAACAGCATGAACTGCCTTACGGAGGCTATCGGCATGGGCCTTCCAGGCAACGGGACCATTCCCGCTGTCTACAGTGCCCGTGACCGTCTGGCCAAACAAGCCGGCTATATGATAATGGAGCTCCTCAAGAGGAATATCAGACCCTTGGACATCATGACAGAGAAGGCTTTTGCCAATGCCCTGGCTGTCGATATGGCCTTGGGGTGCAGTACCAATACGATGCTCCACCTCCCTGCCATTGCGCATGAGGCACATGTGGATCTAGATATCTTCATGGCAAATGCAGTAAGTGCCAAGGTTCCCAATCTCTGTCACCTCGCCCCTGCCGGTCCTTACCACATTGAGGACCTGTATAGGGCAGGGGGAGTGCTGGCTGTGATGGGTGAACTTGGCAAGAAGGGGTTGTTGGATGGCTCTCTCCCTACGGTCAGCTGTAAGCCCATCGGGGAGCTGTATGCAGGTGCGACCAATCACAATACCGAGGTTATCAGGCCGATAGAACATCCCTACTCCGTTACCGGAGGGATCGCAGTGTTGCGGGGCAACCTCGCTCCCGATGGGGCTGTGGTGAAACGCAGTGCTGTCGATGAGGCCATGCTTGTCCATAAGGGACCTGCCAGGATTTTTGAGAGCGAGGAGGATGTCATCAGGGCAATATACGCCTCTGAGGTCAATAAGGGTGATGTTGTGGTCATACGCTACGAAGGGCCCAAGGGAGGGCCGGGCATGCGCGAGATGCTCAGCCCGACCTCTGCCATCGCCGGCATGGGCCTGGACAAGGATGTCGCCCTGATCACCGACGGACGTTTCAGCGGAGCTACGCGAGGGGCCTCCATCGGGCATGTGAGTCCTGAGGCTGCTGAAGGCGGGCCCATTTCCTTGGTACAGGAAGGGGACATCATCAGCATTGACATCCCTCAAGGGAAGCTTGAGTTGCTCGTTGATGATGTCGAATTGGAAAGACGAAGGAAGAGTTGGATATGCAAGCCTAGCCCTATAACCAGCGGATACCTCGCAAGGTATGCCAAGCAGGTTACCAGTGCTTCCACCGGCGCGATTTTCAAGCAATAGATAAGACCATAGAACAAGGAGAACCTACCATGCAGATGACCGGAGCACAGATAATTATTGAGTGTTTGGCCGAACAGGGCACCGATGTCGTATTCGGCTTCCCAGGCGGGGCTGTGTTGCCCTTGTATGAGGCCCTGTATCAGAACCAGAAACGTATCAAGCACATCCTCACTGCCCACGAGCAGGGAGCCAGCCATGCTGCGGACGGCTATGCCCGATCGACCGGCAAGGTAGGGGTGTGCATCGCCACCAGCGGTCCTGGAGCCACCAACCTGGTTACTGGAATCGCCACAGCCTATATGGACAGCGTCCCGATGGTAGCCCTTACCGGAAATGTGACGCTTCCCCTGTTGGGCAAGGACAGTTTCCAGGAAGTGGACATCACCGGCATCACAATGCCCATAACCAAGCACAACTACATCGTCAAGGATGTCGCTATGCTTGCCCAGACCATCCGGTCTGCCTTCAGGATCGCCCAGGAGGGCAGACCAGGCCCTGTGCTGATAGATATCCCCAAGGATGTCACCGTCCATACCACCGATTATGTTGCCAAGAAGCCTGAGCCTATCCTTCCCAGGACCGAACGCCTGAGTGAAGAGAGCATGGAGATGGCCATCCGCCTGATCGAGGAGAGCGAAAGGCCCATGCTGTATGTCGGAGGAGGCGTCATCAGGGGTAAGGCGTCTGAGGAGCTTAGCACCTTCGTAGACCTTATCGATGCACCCGTATGTACCTCCCTGATGGGATGTGGGGCAGTGAGTTCCTATAACGAGCGCTTTACCGGTATGGTAGGTATGCATGGTTCGAAGGTCTCCAACATGTGTGTCTCTGCCTGCGACCTGTTGGTCGTAGTGGGTGCACGCTTCAGTGACCGGGTGGTCAGCAAGGCGAGTGTGTTTGCCCAGAATGCCAGGATAGTGCATATCGATGTCGACCCAGCTGAGATCGACAAGAACATCAAGACCTACTGCCATGTCATCGGGGATGTGAAAGTTGTGCTTTCCGAATTGAACAAGCGCATCACGAAGTCTCATTCCAATGAGAAGTGGATGGATCAGGTACGCTCGTACAAATTGCGCTACCCCATACGGTTTGACAATGAGAGCCAGCGTGCCAAGACGATACTCAAAAGCCTGCAGAAGGTCCTTCCTCCTGAATTCTACATAGTGACCGAGGTAGGACAGCACCAGATGTGGGCAGCCCAGTTCCTCAAGCATGTACAGCCAGGGCATTTCCTGACCAGCGGAGGTTTGGGAACGATGGGCTATGGCACAGGGGCGGCCATCGGGGCTCAGATGGGAAATCCAAAGAGTCGTGTAGTGAACGTTGCAGGGGACGGCAGCTTTGGAATGAACTGTAACGAGCTAGCAACCATTGCCCGCTATAACATTCCTGTGGTGATCCTGCTGATGAACAACCATACCCTGGGTATGGTGCGCCAGTGGCAGACCCTGTTCTTTGACAACCACTACAGCGAGACCACCTTGGATGGTGGTGTCAATTGGATCAAGCTCGCTGATGCGTATGGCATACAGGGGCGCAGGATAGGTTTGGATGATGATCCCAAGGCCATACTGCAGGAGGCACTGGATCTGCATGCACCGGTTGTCATCGAGTGTGAGATCCCCACTGACGACAAAGCCTATCCGATGGTAGCCCCAGGGGCATCCCTTGATGATATGCTTGGTGTAGGCGAACTCGGCGACTACTGAAAAACGTAGGAGATCAGTTCATAGAGGGACATCCCAAGTGCGGCACTGATATTTTCCAGTGTCTGCTTGCGGGGTGTCCTCTTGTTTTTTTCAATATAGTGAATCTGGCTTCTGGTAAGGTATGCCCGATCCATCAACTCCTGTTGTGTCATGTTTTGTGCAAGGCGCAACTGACGGATTGCTTCCCCAATCATCATTGTTTCCATAGCAAGAGTATCCAATCAAATTTAGACATATGTCAGTTTTTCGTCATGAGAAGGGGGAAATACTTTCCAGAAGAAAGAAACAAACCCGAGAGTAGACAGGAATTCTACCTAAATGATGTGAATTGAACTGATATGTTTTTTCATTATCTGAAATTATTAAAAATCAAGGATACATCAAAAAAATCGCTGTTTTTCCCAAAAGGCGTCATAGGATGCTATACTAGCTGGTGAAAACAGATTTAGGAGGCTTGTATGGAAGCAGATATGCGAAAGTTGTCATCAGAAGAGTTGGGGGCAGTATGCTCCAACCTATCCAAGACCTGTGCTAAGCAGATGAGGCTGGAAGAGGCTGATCTCTTTGGGAAACTCTCCGCCTATTATGGGAAACAAACGCCAAAACAAGAGACAAGAGACCACAATGAACAGTCAACACGTTCCTTCAAGGATCTTGCCGCTTTGATCGGGCAGGATCTAATCCAAGGGTATGCAGATGCAAACAATGCAATCAAGGATGAAGGGGACCGAGGAGCACAACGATCTTTGGTATGGGGGGAGAAGGCGACGAAGTTTCTGAAGAGCCTGCTTGGAAGATATGAGAAACAAGGAAATGCCCTGCTGGAGAATACCAGTGTATTTGTCTGCGATATCTGCGGGTTTGTCTATGTGGGGGAACAGCCGCCTGAGGTGTGCCCTGTCTGTAAGGTTCCTGCCTTTAAGATCCTGCCTGTCAGAAAGGAGGCTCTCTGATGCATGCTGTAAGAAACATCCGACTGTGTACCAAGGATTGTGTCTGTCTGTTTGTCTGTCCCACCGGTGCAACTGACACCGAAACCGGTCAGATTGATGCAAGCAGGTGTCTGGACGGTTGTCGTCTCTGTGTGGATGCCTGTCCTTCGCATGCTAATCTTCCTGTTGCCCAAGAACTATGCACCACAACAGAGGAAGAGCGAGAAGACCGTTCAGGCCTTAAGAGAGCTGGCAAAAAGCAAGGCCCAGCAAGAAAAACTTGCCCAGGACATTGCCAATGAGACAACAGATCCTATCGTCAGACAGCTTGCCACCACCCTTGCAAGGTCAGCGAGAATTCTCCAGGAAGACCTGTACAGGGAGAGTGGCTTCATGTTGCCTCAGGATTCCATCACCAAGGAGTTTCTGAAGGAGCAGCTTGAAAGCAACAAGGATAAGGACTTCCCCAGAGAGGCTGTTGAGAGGTTGTTGGAGTTGCTGTAGGGGAGTGGCTTTAGGAAAACCAGGACACAAAGTATCTGCCTTTTCCATGCAACTGGGACCTGGCTACAAACTGATAGAGCTCAGTAATGGTGAATAATCAGAGTAGATCAAGATGAACAGACAAGGGCAAACTCAGAGTGCGATTGCCCTTGTCTGGTAATAAGGAAAATCTCATTTATTCTAGTTACAGGTATAAATTAAGCTATATTTTTCGTTGAAGATTTGATATACGGCCAAGATTATGACAGTAGTTGCTTGTCAGGGCTAATCTCCCGGAACAGGTACAGGTCAGTTTCCAGCCGATTAACAAAGTGGAAACAGGGCGCCTGGGTGCGGCAGAAGCCTTGATGAGAATACAAGACAAGCATCTTGGGTTGCTCCAGCCCTCCGATGTTAACACATTGGCAGAGCTGACCTTCTTGATACTACACCTTAGCCATAACCTGCTTACAAAGGTCTGCCAAATGGTCAGGCAGATCCCCGAAGATACTTTGGAGTGTATTGCAGTCAATCTGTCCGGTAAGTATTTTGAAGCCAAAACCATTGGAGAAACGCTCATTGAGATAATCAAAGGGGAGGGGGAGCAACCCAAAGAGGATTGGGGTTGAAATTACTGAGTCGGTAGTTCTGCAGTCCTATGAAGCTGAAGCCAATGTAATGGATAAGCTTTCCCTGCACGCAATATCCTTCGCCTTGGATGATTTTGGTTCGGGTTTCAAACGTGCAAGCCTTGATGGATTTGCCTTGCCAGTTTGTAAAGTTCAACGCAAACTTCGTGCAACGACCGACAGAAAACCCTACTATGCTTAACTCGCTGGCTGATATGCTCCATAAGATGGAGAAGGCTATTGGTGCAGAAGGCGTGGAGACAGCGCAAGCGTTGGCCATGATTCAGAAAGCTGGCATCGATCGTGTACAAGGCTTATATTTTGCAAAACCCATGAAGGGCGATGACTTTCTTGCTTTGGTGGGACGCTAGGGATTTCTTCGCCCAAACAAGGCTATAGGTATTCATTTTCCCCTTGTCCTGGTTTTTCCTGTCGCTTCTCATACAAATATATGGCATACACACCCAGGCTCCCCAGCATAGCAGAAGCCCCTGTACTTATCCACAGCAGGTTCATGCTGTGGCCCTCTATGATGGCCCCTCCTATCAGGGGTGCAATGGCATGGCCTGTACCCATGATGATGGGAAGAATCGCACTGAAACGTGCCCTGTGGCTGATGGGCGTGTTGTTAGCCACATAGAAGTGTTCGTTGGTTGCCGATATGATCTCCCCTAGGGTAAATACAGCGGTAAGCATCAGAAATGTAAGGGGAAGCTTTGCAAAGGCAAACAGGAAGAAGGCCACTGCATACAGCAACCCTGAAAAGACAGTGTTTGCCAAGGGGTGGAACCTTCGGAGCTTGCTTACCAGCAGTGGGGTGAAGAGAACCACCACAATGCCATTGAGTGTCATCATCTTGCCATAGAGAGGAGCTCCCCCCATGCCAAACAGGTCAGTGGTAAGCAGGGGTAGGGCGAAGAGCGTCTGGCTGTATGCATAGCTGAAGAAGGTGACCGAAAGTGCAAAGAAGAGTAGCTTAGGCCTGGTTAGCAAGGCCTTGATAACGCCACCCTCCTCTCCTTTATCAGTAGTCGTCCATTCCATACTTTGTGTAAGGAGTTCTTTGGAGGGTTTAGTCTCCTTGATTTTCCACATAACCAAGAGAACTGCAAGGATTCCTGCCAAGGCATTACCCCAGAACAGCCATCTGGGGTTGGCATAAAAAAGATAGCCGGCGATGATCGGTCCGAAGGCGTAGCCTAGGTTGTGACCCAGATAGATCAGAGAAAAGGAGACTTGGCGGTCCTCTATGGTCGTTACATCCGTCTTAAGAGCCTCCCTCGCCGGGTCTACCGCCCCATCGAAGAAAAGTGCCAAAAGGATGAAATATGGGACGATTGCGCTTCCTTCCCAGAATCCACAGAGTATGAAGCACCCGTCCATAAGCAGCTGTGCTACGACCATCACGGGCTTCCTTCCTATCCTGTCCGCAAGCTTGCTTCCAATGAAGGATCCGGGTACATACAGCGTTGATGCGATGGTCATGAAGGTTCCAGCTTTAAGCGCTGAGTAGCCAAGCCTTTGGGTAAGGTAGAGGGCGAGGAAAGGATAGACAAAAATACCAACACCATTGATTATGGTGGCAACAAAGAGCACATAGATCGACTGATTCAGACCTTTATAGATGGTGAGAGGGTTTTCCACCCGCCACTTCATAGGATGGCCTCTATCGCCCTTGCAAGCCCGTCCTCACTGTTGGAAGCGGTAACCGCATGGGCATGTGCCTTAATATCGTCAGGGGCGTTGCCCATAGCCACTGAGTAGCCTGCGATCTTCAGCATACCAAGGTCGTTGTAATAGTCCCCGATTGCCATTGCCTCTGTTGTCTTGTAGCCATAGGCGTCGCAGATGGACTCAAGGGCATGGCCCTTGTCCACATCCTTTGCCGAGATTTCCAGGTATCTTGGTCCTGACCGGTAGACATTCAGGGTATGGGAGAACTTCTTGTGCAGGAGCCTTTCCGTCTCAAGTACCAGATCAATGTCTTCGCTCATGCACAACAGTTTGTAGGGCGTCTCCCCACTGGTTGCACAATGGTCGGGTAACTCATCAAAAGGGACTACCTTTCCCTCTGTCTTGGATACAGAGGTCTCATAAGCCATCCAAGGGCTTTCCTTATGTATGTACCAACGCCTGTCAGTGTAAATGAAGGACTCAAGGCCCTTGCCTTCCACAAAGGAGAGGACCTGCTTTGTTGCTTCCCAGGATATGGGATGGGAGGCAAGGACCTTTCCCCCATCCACAACAAGGGCTCCGCTATAGCAGCCAAGGGGGCCTGTGATGGCCAGGTCCTTCTGCAATAATTCGAGGCTGGAGGCTTTCCTGCCGCTAATCAGGGCAATGGTAATCCCCTTATTGTAGGCTCTGGTGATGACACGCTTGTTTTCAGCGGATATCTGATGATCGAGACCAAGCAACGTACCGTCTATATCGGTACAAATGAGTTTACAGTCAAACATGGATGTATAGTAGTACAAGGGGGAATTCTTGTACAGGCTTAAAAATGATGTACATTGCGATAAGAAAATATGGGCAATGGATTTGGGGGCCAGGAGAGTATGCTTGTATCGGTAAGAAGAAAGGTTTTCACAGCAACCGATTCCAACTTGTTCAGATTCCCCTGTAAATATTTCTATAAATATTCATATATGAGTAAATATAGACCTATTATGCTTTAATATATTAAATATGCCTATTTAAATAAACGAAATTGGGTGAAAATATTAGCTATAGTTTTTTCCTCGATACCAACTTCCTCTGCTATTGGCCTCCAACCTTTTACGGTTTCGGATATCTCTTTTACAATGGTTTCTGCTCGACCCCTGACAAGATTTATCCGCTTTCCACACTCCTTGAAGTCTTCTAGCGTAAACTGGTCTCTTTTGCCCTGCATGCTCATCTGGTGCTGTGAAACCCATTTGCTGCTTGCCTTATAACTGTAGGTGAGGTCGTATGCTGGAGCTAGGCTCCACTTCCCTTGTTTGTCCATAAGGAACGAGATATTCTTCACATGGTCGTCCTGGTTCCTTGCAATAATATTGAAAGCCATTCTTCTAAAGAGTTGTTCTGTACTTTTCTGGCCAAGTCCCAAGCGGTCAATCACCAGAAAAGCTTGTTCATAGCTGTGAATATTTGGCTGGTTATAATCAAGATGTGCCAGGGCTCCTAAGCTTTGCATATGAATCTTCTGTCCATCATCCAACCTGTCAAACCTTTTGGTCATAAAGTGATTCCTTCCGTTCTCTGAGAAAAGACGGCATTCAGAAATGGTGATATTGCAGGCCTTTGCAAGCAGGTAGTAAGCATATTCGATCAAGGTGAAGCCCTTACTGTCTAGAATATCCCGATCACCATTTCCGTTGATACCGTCAAATTTCAAGAGCCAATACTCAAACCCCTTTGGGGCAGGTACCTGCCCTGATCGTGTCTCATGGGTTATTGGGTTGAATGCAATGACTGCCTTTGCCCTTGCTCCACCGGCAGAGGAACCTACCTGAAGAATCTGCTTGAAGGATTTTGTGTCGAGGTCACTGTCGTTGGGATCAACGACAACTGAAACGGATTTCCTTTTTTCCAGAACAAGGGAAGCCAAGTCAACCAATCGGTCAACATGCAACAGAGAAGAAGGTTGGTCTTCCTCAATCAGGGGATAGTATTCCAGAGCACCCATCCCCCTTGTCCCTGTATAGCAGAGCCTATCGATAGCATTGAATTCTGATTCATGTATTCCTTGTTGGTCTAACCATGCCTGAATGACTGCATTGCCAAATGCATCAGGAAGGCTGTCTGCGAGCAAACCCGGAATTCCATGAAAAGTCTTTCTGGATAATTCAGGGAAGGAGTAGGGCTTTACAGCCAGGGGCATTGTAAGAGGTGATACCTCAATATTACTTGCAAGGAAGTCCTTGTCAAATTGAAATACTCCAATATCTTTCCCAGGTATAAGCTGCACTGCACCAATTCGTGTATCCCAGAGCCTTACTTCAGCAATGTGGTTCATTGTTCATCCCCCCATCTGAAGGGTTTCTTCGATTTTGATTGTGTGGCCTTTGAAGGCTTTCTAACCCTCTGGCGTTTCTTCCCTTGCAAGAGGAGAGTCTCCATTGGACGAATCGATTCGGCTACTATCAGGGCATCGAGGGAAGAAAGAAGATGCAAAGTCCTCAAGACCCTGATAAATGTAGTGGTCTGCACCGGCATGCCACTTTCCAGTCTTGCCACGGAGGACTTGGACACACCACTCTCGGATGCCAGTTCTTCCTGGGTTAGTTCACTGTCAATGCGCAGACGTGACAAGCGCAATCCGAGCTCTTTGAGTACTGTCTCATCACTAAGATGCTCATGAAGTTCCATCGGGTGAACCTCCTGATGCAAGTATACTTCTTGTTGCCAGAAAGAACAATATAAAATATCTTATATGCATTATTATACATAATATATTAGTTAAAATTGTATATAAGAGTATTTATAAAGAATTTTGTTACCATTGATAGTGATACTAACAGTTCCATTGTATAGGTAGCCAAAGGAAAAACCGCACAATGGATAGTAAGGTGAACTGAACAACAGACATTTGGAGACAAACAGGAGTAACCGTACATGACGATACCAGAGAGGGATGCCCCTAAGGACATCCCTCTCTGCCATACTAGTCAGATAATTTTTGGTTACCTGCTCCTTATGCTCTCTATCAGTTGCTCTAGTCCTCTTTCCAGGCCCTTCCGTAGAAGCTGTCTAGGTACAGCTGCCTGATCTCGCTGATCAGGGGGTATCGGGGGTTTGTTCCGGTGCACTGGTCATCGAAAGCCCTGATGGAAAGTTTCTCCACTACATCGAGGAACTCGTTCTCGTCCACACCCCACTCCTTGATGGAAGAGGGTATGTCCAGCTCCTTCTTCAGCTTTTCAATCCCTGCAATAAGGGCCTCTACTTTCTCGGCTTGGGTTGATGAGGGGGAGACCGTGATGAAGGGTG
Source organism: uncultured Sphaerochaeta sp. (assembly GCA_963662725.2). Lineage (GTDB taxonomy): Bacteria > Spirochaetota > Spirochaetia > Sphaerochaetales > Sphaerochaetaceae > Sphaerochaeta. Next base: position 54,044 of record CAXXCW010000038.1, on the reverse strand, counting down.
TGTTCTTCTGGTCATTCAACGCCATGGCAATGTAGTCCGCCGCCCTGGCATACCTGCTGACAGCAGAGGGATACTCATACTGGGGGAAGGCTGCCTGTTTGGTCGGGTTGTCGGTGGCATTGTACCTGATGATGTTACACAGCAAGAGGGCATTGGCCATGCCATGGGGGACATGGAACTGTGCTCCAAGCTTGTGGGCCATTGAGTGACACAGTCCCAGGAAGGCATTGGAGAAGGCCATTCCTGCAATGGTGGATGCATTGTGGACCTTCTCACGGGCTTTCTTGTCCGTTCCGTCTCGATATGCCACAGGAAGGTACTTGAAGATTACCCTTGCAGCCTCCAGGCTCAGGCCGTTGGTGTAGTCGGTGGACATGCTTGATGCCAAGGCTTCCAGAGCATGGGTGAGCACATCGACACCACAGGCTGCAGTGAGGCCCTTAGGCTGGCCCATGGCCAGCTCGCTGTCGACGATAGCCATCGTAGGGGTGAGTGCATAGTCTGCAATGGCCCATTTCATGCCGGTCTTCTCGTCGGTGATGATGGCAAAGGGAGTGACTTCACTGCCAGTTCCACTGGTGGTTGGTATGCAGACCAGGTCAGCCTTCTTTCCCATATCAGGGAAGGAATAGATACGCTTCTGGATATCCATGAAACGGAGGGCAAGACCCTCGAACTTCACCTCCGGGTGCTCGTAGAGCAACCACATGATCTTCGCAGCGTCCATGGGTGAGCCTCCGCCAAGGCCAATGAGCACATCGGGCTTGAAGGCATTGATGGCCTTCATCCCCTCAGTGATGGTAGCCAAGGTCGGGTCGGGCTTCACCTGATGGAAGCACTCGTTTTCAATACCCAAGTCGTCGAGGATGTCCGTCACCTTGTCTGCCATGCCACTGGTGAAGAGGAATGAGTCGGTGATGACGAAGGCACGCTTCTTGCCCTTCAGCTCGCCAAGGGCGAGGGGGAGGCAGCCATACTTGAAATAGGTCTTGGGCGGCAGTTTGAACCAGAGCATGTTTTCCCTCCTGGCAGCTTCGGTCTTGATGTTCAGCAGGTGCTTGGGGCCTACGTTTTCGCTGATGGAGTTGTTACCCCATGATCCACATCCCAAGGTGAGGGAGGGCTCCAGGCGGAAATTGTAGATATCCCCGATGGCACCCTGGCTTGCTGGCATATTGATAAGGACACGGCTGGTCTTCACTGTCCTGCTGAATGCATTGACCTTTTCCTGCTCTTCCTCGTCGATGTACAGGACACTGGTATGCCCAAATCCCCCAAGGACGACAAGCTTGGCTGCCATTGCCGTCCCCTCCCCAAAGTTGTCACACCGGTACATGGCTAGGATAGGGCTGAGCTTCTCGTGGGCGAAGGGCTCATTAGCATCGACAGAAGTGACTTCACCGATAAGTACCTTGGTGTGCCTGGGAACGGTGAAGCCCGCTATCTGGGCAACCTTTTCGGCACTCTGTCCGACAATGGCAGCATTGACGGTGTTTCGCTTGGGATCGAGGATGACAAGGCGTAGCTTGGCAATCTCCTCGGCGCTGAGAAAATGTGCCCCACGGGAGCTGAACTCTTCCTTAACGGTAGCGTAGATATCCTTGTGGCAGATGATGGCTTGCTCGGAAGCACAGACCACTCCATTGTCGAAGGTCTTGGACATCAACACTGAACTGACTGCCATCTTGATGTCGGCACTCTTGTCCAGGAGGGCAGGGGTATTGCCAGGGCCTACGCCGATGGCCGGGATGCCCGAAGAGTAGGCACTTTTCACCATCGAGGGGCCGCCAGTGGCTAGGATGAGGTTCATCAGGGGATTCTTCATGAGGTAATCGGTCTTGGCGATGGATGGCTCCTCGATCCAGCCGATGATGTCTTGGGGAGCTCCTGCCTTGACAGCAGCTTCAAGGATAATCCTTGCAGCCTCACAGGTACACTTTTTTGCCCGCGGGTGTGGGCTGAAGATGATGGCATTGCGGGTCTTGAGGCTGATGAGGCTCTTGAAGATTGCAGTGCTGGTAGGGTTTGTCGTGGGGATGATGCCGCAGATGACTCCCTTCGGCTCCGCAATCTTCTGAATCCCGAATGCCTTGTCACTCTCAATGATGCCGCATGTCTTGTCATCCTTGTACTTGTTGAAGATGTACTCGGCTGAGAAGTGGTTCTTGATGACCTTGTCCTCAACAATGCCCATGCCGGTCTCTTCTACCGCTGCTATGGCAAGGCTGATGCGTTCGTCATTGGCTGCAATGGCAGCGGCTCGGAATATGGTGTCAACTTGTTCCTGGGAGTAGGAGGAAAATTTGACCTGGGCACGGTGGACCCGTTCGATGAGAGCCTGCAGTTCGAGTTGTCCCTCAAATGGTTCTGTTGTTGTTTCTGTCGCTTCTTTCTTTGTCATGATTGACTCCTGACTGTTTGATGGCTTTAATGTATAAAAAAATATCTAATAAGGTCAAGAGTATTTTGGTTCTATGTGACGTATGTAGAAAAATGTTTTGATAATGCATAAAATGTAGAGGGTTAATAAAACAGATATCACATTAATATTGAATAATTTGATATTAAAGTAATGTATTTATGATTAATTAGATGTTAAAATACTAGATTGCTCCATATGGATACGCCAAGAACAACCAGTACAACCCCCATAAACAGCGGTGTCTGAATTCTCTTGGTCTCTTTGGAATGGAATTCGACACTACCTGCTGCTGTTTTGAGCAGTGTCTGGTCCACCCTCTGGAGAACTGATCCTGCCGATCCCCTGAAGGAGGACGAAAGAAGCGTGAAGTACCCCAGTGTCAGGGGAATGTAGGCAAGGCTCTTCGTCCTGAGGCGGGGATTGCTGGCGCTGATGCATTGGCTTGCCGCCAAGAGGCTGATGAGCCTCAAGGCTTTTATGAGGGCAATTTCCACAGAGCCCTGGGTGAAGGCAACGGAGCCAAAGGCGAACAGGACCTTCCCATAGGGCTCGAAGAGGCTGAGCAACAGCATCGAAAAAAGAAGCATCAGAGGGGGTGTCACCCTGATCCTTCTTTTGGCTATCGTTTGCAATGCATACATCAAGGCTGTAATTATTGCGAGAGGCACCAGCTTGTCGACTGTAAGGATGGCAGCGATGGCAAGCAGCGCTGCCAGTGCTACCTTGCCGTTGTGTTCGCGTTCTTGGATGAGGGGAAGTTCAAGGGTGAGTTCGTCCTGAGCCAAGAGGGGCAGCAAGGTTCCTTTTGCCTTATACCTTTCGGCGACAAAGCCTAGGAATATGCTGCTGATGATGCCGATGCCCAGCATAAGAGGGGCCGCAACCCATATAGTCTTCCCATATATAAGGAGGGAAGCGCTTCCCAGCTGGGCGGTGTTGCTTGCCATAGCCCCTATGATACTGCAGCCAACCAATGATACCCGGCTTTTGAACAGGGCTTTTGTCCCCTTCATCAGCAGGCCGCTTGCAAGGGTTCCGGAAAGGGAGATGAAGAAGAGGTAGGAAAACAGTGTCCCGCTGACAAAGCCCTGTCCGATGGACTTGAGCAGCAAGAGGATGAAGAACGATCTGAAGGTGAAGATATCAAGGACGAGCAGGATGGGAAGGTTTGCCAAACCCAGCCTCAGGAAGGGGAGGGGTTTGGGTATGAGAAACTCCAAGGTTGAAAGCAGCAGGGTGGCTGCTGCCACAAATGCAATCTTGCGTTCAGTTCGCGACATCATCGACCTCCGTTTCTTCGTCTCCTGACGAGACTATGGTAAGGAGGATCTGGTTGGGCAGGCAGGCTATCCAGCCGTTCGAATTGGTTATGGTTCCCTGCTGCACACAGGTTTTGGTGGGGCAGGGGGAGTCAATAATCTTCGCCGATCCGTCTTTGATGATGATGTGGGTATCCCCAAGTGGCCCATGGACGACCACCTCCCTGTCTGTTGCCAGGGAGTAGCGGAACGATCCTTCAGGGCTTTCCACATTGACATACCCACCCCCGCTTCCAAGGGAAGCAGAGGCTATGAACAGCAATAGGATGATGCTGAACAACAATAGTAGGCTGTCCACCAACAGGGTGGGGTAGGAATGTTTCACGACCTGTAGTGTAACGTCATCGTTTGGGGTTGGCAATATGGATGACCCTTGAGTATATTTGTGCATTTTGTAGGCATACTGTGTGGATATTTGCCAAATAATCGATTTATTCATATATGTTTGACATATTTGACACAGTATGGGTATAATTATGCTCTGTCTTTGGGATTTACACACAAAAGGATGGCTCTGTGCTATGAAACTCATTTATGTCGTTGACGGTACGCTGGAAGACCGTGAAGGGATCAAGCAGTATCTTGAACTTTCCGGCTATGAGGTGCAGGCTTTCGAAGACCTGCATACTGTGCAGGTTGCCATAGCACGTCAGTTGCCTGATCTGTTGCTGCTGGCGGTTCTTCTTCCTGACGGTGACGGCTTCACCTTCATCAAGAAACTCAATCAGACCTACTCCTTTCCTGTCTTCTTTGTCACCTCCCGCATTGCTGAGAGTGACCGCATCCTTGGCTTCGAATTGGGTGCTGACGATTATGTCTGCAAGCCATTTTCGACCAAGGAACTGGTGCTTCGCGTGCATGCCATGTTCAGACGCATCGATATGAGTGCTTCTGCCTTTCGAAGCGGCTCGTCCTGGACACTGGGGAATTCCTTCTTGCAGCTTGATGAGGTCTCCCATCTGTTTGCCATCGATGGAAAACAGATCCCCCTCACTGCAGCCGAGTGGAGGATCATGAGCTACCTGGTCAGCAACAGTGGAATACTGATAACGCGATCGCAGATCTTGGAGCACTGCTTTGACTACAGCTTTGAAAGTTATGACCGTATCGTGGATACCCATGTGAAGAATATACGTTCTAAGATGGGTCCCTTGGGTTCCCAGTGGATCGAAACTGTGCGGGGATATGGCTATCGTTTTGCTGGAAACAGCACAGTCAATAGGCCCAGCAATGTCCCTTCCAACAAGAAGGGCAGCAAGTAGCAGGACGAAAGACAATAGGCCTAGATAGTATGGGACCTTGCCGGTGCTGGGCACAATGCAACAAGAGAGAAAAGAACCTAACTAAGATTGAGATTAGGAAGAAAAGAAGACAGATGACACGAAACCAAGCACATTAGCTCTTATACACTCACCTTCATGAGTGTGTTGTCGTCAAAGTCCAGGATAGTAAAAGTCCTATCTTCATACAGACAATATGAAGGAGGGTAGCCCCCCTTGGGTATGGCCACTGATCCTGGATTAACCAGAAAAATGCCATCCTGCTCGGTGGCCAAGGGAATGTGGGTATGACCGCTTACCAGGATGTCTCCTTGCCTCATCGGGGGGTTTGGGTGATGGCCATGGGTGAGGTAGATCATTTTCCCCTCCAATTCTTCCAGGAAGAGGCTGGAATATTCACTAAGGATGGGAAACTCCAGCACCATCTGGTCCACTTCCGTGTCGCAATTACCTCTAACACAAATAATTGATTCTTTTACACTATTTAGTAGCGCATATGTTTGTTTGGGGTTATACTCTCTAGGAAGATCATTCCTAGGGCCGTGGTACAACAGGTCACCCAGGAGTATTAGCCTGGATGCTCTGTTCCTCTTATAAGCTTCCATCAGGATATGCATGTAATATGCACTTCCGTGGATGTCGGATGCGAAAAGGTATATCATATTTGTATAGTAATGCAATTGATTATGTACTGCAATAATGTTGACAGTATAAGTGATATTGTCTTTGTAACCTTCTCAGTATCTACATAAAGGAGTTGTATGAACACAGATAACACACAAATACAAATATTACACACACAACTACCTATTTGCACATCATCCCATCACACAATTCCACAGTTCCAACACCATTCTTCCATTCTACTCACAAAGTGCATCGACATACTGATGTTACAAATAAACTCTCACGCAAAAAAATGGAGATTTACGTCATGAAGAAAAAGTTTGTATTGACTCTGGCGCTGGTTCTTTTGGTAGTTGTTGGCTTGTCCGCTGCTACTCCTCTCACAGTTAGTGGTTCTTTCAAAGCTGGTTATAAACTCTCTTTTGCAACAACAAATGCAATTGCAGGAGTTAACAAAGCTGCTGAAGGTGACATGGATGCTGTTGTAGCCATCACTGGTGATTTCTGGAAAGTGTCTTTGAGTGGTACCCCAGTTTTTGATGCTACTATGGCTGCTTCTGCTGAAATCTACATGGACAAGGCTCTTGCTGCACAGGGAATGGACATGGGTGATCTTACCCTGAAGATGGCAATTGGTAACAAGAAAGATCTTGGTGGTCTTAGTGCTTACACCAATAGTAGAGATGCTCTCGCTGGTTTGAAGATGGCTAGTGGATTTGTCGGTGCTTATCCTGCTAGCGTAACAGTTGGTTATGGCAAGCTCGTAACTGTCTTGGTTGGTGCTGATCCTGTATCCTTCGTTGATCAGAAGTTAGATGTTGTTGCTGGTATTCCTGCTCTTGCTAAAAATAATGCAATCGTTCTTTCTGCAAAGTCAGAACCTGTTGAAGGTGTAACTGCAGCAGTTGCTTATACTAACGTTGATGCTAACTCTGCAAAGGGTGCTATCGCTGGTTCAGTAGCTGTGGATGTAGCAAAGCTTGCTGGCATTGAAGATTTCGGTCTTACTGCTTCTGCTTATGATGTATTCCTCCTCTCAGGCGACGTAAATAAGCTGTACGTTGAACTTAAGGGTTCTTATGACAAGATTAGCGCTTGGACTGAGTACAGAATTGTCAACAAAGTTAATGACATGAAGTTGAGTGCTTCTTATTCTGGTATCGAGAATGTTGGACTCTCCGCTTTTGTTGAACTTAATGACATTACCAAAGTTGTTGCATCTTCAACCAAAGTTGGTGGTGGTGTTACCTACACAATGGGTGGCGTAAAATATGCTCTTGATGCAGACTATGCTTCTGGATCAAAGACTTTCACCATGTCCCCAACTGTCAAGATCTCTTTCTAATTAAACCTAAGCAAGTTAGCTTAACGAGTGACCCATCTTCTGATGGGTCACTTTTTCGTATACCTCACGATCTGATTTTTCTGTTCACCTCATACTTCTTTTCCCATTGTAATTATTCGCCTGTCGATTAGGAAAGCAAGCATATGGCAAAAGGTATGGGTAGGACAGACCTGACCAAGGCCGCATGAATACTTGAATCAACAGTCTCCCATGCCTTGAATGATTTCCCCTTGATCAGTTCTGACATCAAGGGCAACGTCCGTGAACAGGCAGAACGGCTTGGCAATTTTCCCGCACGCTCTGGTATTCTCTAGTGAAGCTGGTTTACCCCTCTTCAAGCTTTTCAAGTATATTTGTCAGGATGATGATGTCATTACTGGTGTCCAGGTTTTCAAGAAGGACATCAAGCTGTCTTAGGTAGTACTTTTCTTTAGTGATGGTTGAAGTGTCAACGTGGTGGATCACCATGACAAGGATTCCATATTCTAGAAACTATCCACTGGAATGTGCTGCACCCCCAATGTTGGTGGGAGTGCAATGCTGAAGTAGGGTTTTTGCTCTGTAGGTCTCTGAAAGAGGTTCACGATGCTGAAGTGATCACGAAGGGAGCGTTACCTCTTTTGGAACAAAGGGCTCATCAACGATAGGGCCAACTCCTAAGCAGACACCTTTGATTCGAATGTTTCAGTACACGCAGTTTATGGTTATTGTTGTATCCCTGTTCTGATCGGATACTTCCAGTATCTCCCAATATTTACAATGGTGGAACCAAGTCCAGAATCATCTGCTTCTTATTATTGTCCTTTACAACCGACAAATGGGAAGAAGGCGAAGAGAATATAGACGAAAATTTTTTTTTACGATAATTTCCCTTATCAAGACCTACATGCTGAATACCTTTCCATTCAAGGGGCCTTCTCCTGTGCAAGTGGCTTTGGGTTTATCTTCGTACATGGTAAGAGTGATGCTAACGGATAGGTGAGGTTCATCAGGATCATCGCCATAATATACAATTAATGCTCCTGCTCCATTGTCTGCAGTCTTGCTATATGCATATGTTCCCGTAAACACATTACTACTAGCAGTTCCGCCAATCATTGCGAAATACTCAACGGTTTCATCTTCCCATCTGATATCCAGAGTTTTCTGGGTTGGATCAGTAGTATCTTGCATGATGCTGAGCTGTGGAACATTTGGCAAGGTCCATTCTCCCAGGAAATCTGAATACGTATAGACTTTTGCCTCTTCACACCCTACCAGAAACAATGCTAGAATAATAAGCAACGGACAAATACCACGTTTACACATCCCATACCTCCAGCAAGCCCATCTTTTAGACAATGGCTATGCCTTTCGTGCATACTCACCTGATGCATAACCCGGTGAGTTCCAGACCGACTGCATTATGTGGCTCCTTTGGAACCATATCATGCAGATAGGTATAGACAGATGATCAAGCTTCATAACAGGATTTGGCTCTAATTGAGGTATGGTTCTGTAGGTAGGAGACGAACAACGCTATATATATTCAGATGTGCATCAAGAAAGGCAAGATCGTCATGATATAACTCCCAAGACATCATAGCATGCTATAAGTGTAGAATAACCTTTGGAAAATGCAATATCCAAGAAGTGGGTAAACCAAAAATACTTTTGGAAACATAGCCATTGGTGATAGACGAAAAACTTGGATACGAGAGGATGCTGGAGAATTGGTTTTACCTATCGACTTGGTTTCAGTTCGGGTTCCCACCGATCATATGGCGTCTCTGCTTGCTCTACACAAAAGAAAACCTTGGGTTTTCTCCCAAGGTATCTTTGATCGTCTTGGAGGCATATCCTTATTCACTTGAACTTGTTCAGCCTCAAGGCATTCAGCACCACACAGACACTGGACATCGACATTGCAAACGCCGCGATCATAGGAGACAGCTGAGGGCCTCCAAACAACGTCAACAGACCTGCTGCGACAGGAATGCCCAGAACATTGTAGAAGAATGCCCAGAAGAGGTTCTGATGGATATTCCGCATCGTAGCCCTAGAGAGCTGGAAAGCCTTCGCCACGTCCTTGAGGTTGTTCCGTACAAGGACAATGTCGGCAGTCTCGCGTGCGACGTCTGTAGCGCTTCCTACAGCGATTCCCACATCTGCCTTGGCAAGGGCCGGAGCATCATTGATGCCGTCTCCTACCATCGCGACATGGCCCTTCTCGGCATATGCTGAGACAGCGCTTTCCTTTTGGTCAGGAAGCTGGCCAGCAAGGAACTCATCGATGCCAGCCTGTTTGGCTATTGATCTGGCTGTTCGCTCGTTATCTCCAGTCAGCATCACAGTCCTGAGACCTTCATTCTTTAGGAGCTGTATAGCTTCAGCAGTTTCTTTTTTGATGGTATCGGCAACACCAATGATTCCCAGTAGCTTGCCATCGAGGGCAACCAGGAGGGGAGTCTTGCCTTGGTCTGATAGATCATCAAGCTGCTTGTTCTCGGCTTTTGAAATTTCTATGCCGTTGTCAGCCATCATTGCAAGGTTACCAATTCTGACCTGCTTGTTGTCAACCGTACCTTCAATGCCCTTACCGACAATAGCCATAAAGTTTTCAGTCTTTTCCATGGCTAGGTTTAGCTCCGTTGCCTTGCTCACCACCGCTTTGGAAAGCGGATGTTCGCTGCTTGCCTCAACACTGGCAGCAATCCTGAGCAGTTCGTTCCTGTCCTTTGCAAGCAGATCAGTGACAACTGGCCTGCCCTCTGTCAGCGTTCCAGTCTTATCAAAGATGACTGTCTCGACAGCCTTGAACTGTTCAATAGCAGCAGCATGCCTGAAGAGAATCCCCAGCTTTGCTCCCTTGCCACTCGACACCATGATGGCTATCGGTGTAGCGAGGCCAAGCGAACAGGGACAGGCTATGACCAGTACACTCACCGCCCTTATAATGGCAGTATCAAAAGGGGTTCCTGTAGAATACCAAGCCAAAAAGGTTAGCACTGATATGCCCATGACAATGGGAACAAAGACTCCTGAAATCTTGTCAGCTATCCTGGCAATGGGGGCCTTGGAACCCTGTGCCTGCTGTACCAGCTCAATGATGTTGGCAAGCGCAGTATCAGATCCTACCTTGCTCGCACGGTATTGGAGAGTCCCTGTGGTGTTTAAGGTAGCGGCGAAGACATCGCTGCCCATCGTCTTTTCCACTGGCATGCTCTCTCCCGTCAGCAAGGACTCGTCGATTGCAGAAGCACCGGAAAGGACAATTCCATCTACAGGTAGCTTCTCTCCTGGCTTTACCATGATTATGTCATCGACCTGCACTTGGCTTGCATCGATTACCACCTGTTTGCCTTCACGTAAGACTGTGGCTGTAGCAGGGGCAAGCTCCATCAGCTTGTGAATTGCCTCCCCGGTCTTGCCTTTTGAACGGTTTTCCAGATATCTGCCTAGCATCACCAGGGTGAGAATGGTACCCACTCCCTCAAAGTACAGGTGGTGGGCCGCTTCCATGTTGCCGCCAAACAGCTGGGTGATGCCCCAGAGGCTGTATAGGAAGCTTGCACTCGTTCCAAGCGCTACCAGGCTATCCATATTGGGTTCGCGCTTAAAGAGGCTGGAGAAGCCCTTGGTGAAGAAGGCAGAACCACAGATCATGGTCCCTATGGCTAGCACAAGTTGTGATAGGCTGTTACTGACCATACCTATTGGCAAGCGTAGGCCCAGCATGGGGCCCATGGCTAGGATCATCAGAAAGACGGTCAGGATGGACGATACTATAAGACGGTGTTTTAGATTTGTGAGTTCCTTAGCTTTGTGTTTCATCCGTCTGTTTTCATCCACCTCCTCCAATACGGAATATCCGATCTTGGAGACAGCCTTCTTTATGTCATCGAGGGAGAGCTTGCCATTCTCGAATTCTATGGTTGCACTCTCAGTAGCGAGGTTCACCTGAGCAAGCTTGACACCGTCAAGCTTGTTCAGGGTCCTTTCAACTGCAGAGGAGCAGGAGGCACAGGTCATGCCTCCGATCGCTACTTTTTTCTGTTCCATTATTCCATTACCTCAAAGCCGATCTCAGCGACAAGGGCCTTGGCCTCATTGACTGTTTCGGCGTTTTTATGCTTTATGGTTACCTTGCCTGATGTAGCATCAGCCTTTGCACCCTGTATGTCCTCAAGGTTGTTGAGGGCGTTTACCATTCTGGTCTCGCATCCTTTACAATGCATGCCTTTAGTGGTGATAATTGTTTTCATATCCTAGTAAACTCCTTGGTTATAATATACAAATTCTGAATCAAATTCTCCAGTGAAGGACTTTTTCCCTGTAACCACTAGACAGATTCAAAATATTCAAGTATTATCGCTCATGTTGTAGGGGCGGTTAACTCAGCGGGAGAGTGCCACGTTGACATCGTGGAAGTCGCCAGTTCAATCCTGGCATCGCCCAAAAGCAAGCATACTGGAAACAGTAGCTTGCTTTTTTTTGTTACTGCCTGCGAAACTTCGCCATGACATCCATGAGCTCAGATATCTTCAGTTGGCTCTCCGTCTCATCATTGCTTTTCAAGGCATCAGTGACACAGGTATTGAGATGGTTCTCCATCACCAGATCCTCCACCTTCTTCAAGGCGGAGATGACAGCCGACAGCTGCAAGAGGATATCCACACAATAACGGTCATTCTGTACCATTGCCCTGATTCCCTTTACCTGACCTTCGATCCTTGCCAGCCTTGGGTCTATCTTGTTTTTCACTTCTTGTTTCATATGTACTATATATACCCCCCTAGGGTATTAGTCAAGGGGGGTATAACAGCCTCCTATGCATGAGTCTGGGGATATTTGGGTGTTGTGTCGTATATTATGGGATTCACCATTTACTACCCATGGGAGGTATGATGCATTTGATTCGTTTTATGAATTTGTCGTAAAGGATTTTGTTTGGTTACATCTTACGAACACCCCCATCATAGGCCCAATTTTCCCCCTGTGTATCTTTCCTCACCTGTTATTTTTGAGCGTATGCTTTCCATGGTTTCTTGATCATCCCAGAACCCCCTGTATTCACCTTTTTCGCCTTTATTGTATTTATTGCTTGCATGTGATATAATTACCTCATGTTCGAAATTTCGTAAGAAGGATTTGGAGCAAATCAAGCAGCTGCTTGTCAAATAATCCAAGTATATCAACTCGTTGTTTTTCCTTGGGGCACAAGCGTTGCAAGGAGTTTTTACATGGCATTTTCTACGGCACAACAACAGATAGCAGACCGGTTCGATTCCGATGTGGACCAGAAGCGATGGCACGACTGGAAGTGGCAGATACGCCACTGCATCAAAGATGTCGAAACCTTTGAACAACTGTTGGATGTACACTTTGATGAAGACAAACGAGCGGATATTGAGAAGACCATCAATGAGTTTCCCCTCTCCATTACCCCCTATTACCTTTCACTGATGCAAACCGATTCTCTGGAGCACGACCCTATCTTCAAACAGGGTTTTCCCTCCGTACGTGAACTTGATATCCTCGAATGTGATATGGCAGACCCCTTGCATGAGGATGTGGACAGCCCTGTTCCCGGCCTTACCCACCGCTATCCAGACCGAGTCCTATTGCTGGTGAGCAACACATGCGCCATGTACTGCCGGCACTGTACCCGTAAGCGCAGGGTAGGGGATGTGGAAAACATTCCCGATAAGGCTCAGATCAAGGCAGGCATCCAATACATAGCGGATCATCCGGTAGTCCGAGATGTCCTGTTGTCAGGGGGAGACCCCTTTATGCTTAGCGATGAGTACCTGGATTGGATCCTTACTGAACTGAGGAAGATCGACCATGTGGAGATTATCCGTATAGGTACCAGAATTCCTGCAGTCCTCCCATATCGTGTGACTGACGAGCTTGTCTCTATGCTCAAGAAGCACCATCCCATCTGGTTGAATACCCAGTTCAACCATCCTCGGGAACTTACCAGTTCCTCCAAGAAGGCATTGGCCAAGCTTGCCGATGCCGGTATCCCCTTGGGTAACCAGTCAGTGTTGCTTAATGAAGTGAATGACTGTCCCCGCATCATGAAAAGCCTGGTGCAGAAGCTGGTCTACAGCAGGGTACGCCCTTACTACATCTATCAGTGTGACCTTTCTGAAGGGCTCTCCCACTTCCGTACGTCAGTAGGCAAGGGCATTGAGATCATGGAAAGCCTACGGGGTCATACCAGCGGACTTTGTGTCCCCACCTATGTCATTGATGCTCCTGGTGGAGGGGGTAAGATTCCTGTGATGCCCAACTACCTGCTTTCCTGGTCGACCAACAAGGTCATCCTGCGAAACTTTGAAGGGGTCATCACCACATACCAGGAACCTACCAACTATGTTCCCACTACGTGTGACCGCAACTGTGAAACATGTAATCTTGAGCTGCCTCTTTCAGAAGCCGACGAATACAAGGCAATAGGCATAGAGAAGCTTCTTTGTGACTATGAGGATAGCTTTTCCATGTCCCCAGAAGGACTGGAACGGGACACAAGGGCCCACCTTGTCGAGGAGGCTGCAGATGCATGATAAGACCATCACCATCGACGGCGCAGTCGTACAGCACGGGGACAACAACAGCCGCGTCTATCTGATGGACATCGCAGATGCCCATCCAGAGTCTTTGGTGGAGAGCCTTGCCTCACTTGCCGATGAAAACGACTATGGGAAGATTTTCGCCAAGATCCCTAAGTCCAAAGCCGACGCCTTCATGAAGGCCGGCTATGGGGTTGAGGCCTCAGCCTACGGCCTGTATGGAGGGACAGAGCGAGGACTCTTCCTAAGCAAATACCTTAAGGCAGAAAGGGAGTGTGAAGAGAGCCTTGTTTCCTATCAGGATGTGCTCTCCCTAGCCTATGGGAAAAATGAGATAGAACTGGCTCCCTTGGGAGAGGGGGAGTCTGTCAGGCTCTGTCGTCTTGAGGATATTCCCAGGATGGCAGAACTCTACAAAGGGGTCTTTGATTCCTATCCTTTTCCCATCGACAAGCCCTCCTTCCTGAAGGCAGCAATGCAAGGGGATACCATTTTTGCAGGCGTTGAGAAAGAGGGCATCATCGTCGCCCTTGCCTCTGCTGAGTGTGACCTCTCAGAAGGACACCTGTATGCCGAGATGACCGACTTCGCCACTGATGAGGATCACCGGGGCAACGGCTACGCCTTGCACCTGTTGAGTTTCTTGGAAACCCAGGCAAAAGAGAAGGGTGTTCAGACTGCCTTTACCATAGCACGCGCCATCTCCGAGGGTATGAACATTACCTTCTCAAAAGCTGGATATATCTATGGCGGCAGACTGAAGAACAATACCGACATATCTGGCACCATTGAGAGCATGAATGTCTGGTATAAGGCATTGTAGAGGTCATCAGAATCAGGTTAAGGTGCAAATCCTCTGTGTTTTGGGTTGACTCCAAACACTCATGCACGTTGCATCTGTAGAATCAATTTGAATTCATTTGTGTTCATATGATATACTCCATTACACACCAAGTTTGTGATGGAGTATGTTGATGAAACGAAGCCGTACCCTTTTTTTGTGCCTGCTGCTATGTATCTTTCTGTTTGGTTCCTGTACAACCTCAAAGGTCAATGAAGTTCCTTCTGCTGAACCACAGCTGTTCTCGGATAGTATCAGAGGTGCCTGTTTTGATAGGGAAGGGAATCAGGTAGAGGTCGATGCCGACTACTACCTAATCTATTATGCAGCAGACTGGTGCCCCTATTGCACTGAGTATGCACAAGAGCTAAAGCAGACCTACACCCAGCTCAAGAGGATGTATGGCAATGTCCAGATCATCTTTGCAGGCCATGAACGTGACCAAAGCAATGAGAACCTGCTCTCCTTCATGAACCAGGGGGAGTATCCCTTTCCCTATGTAAAGTACGAGTTCAGAGAGAGGACGAACATCATGAACCTGGTCGATGTCCCCAAGTTCTGGATACCAGGCTTTGTGCTTTTGGATAGGTATGGCAACGTCCTTTCCTCTTCCAATGGGGAAGATAAGGATGCATATTACTTGCAGAGGCCCATCAATGCCTATCAGACGCTGCAACAAAGTGAGTGTGCCTCCTGTCAGAAATGATAGGGAATGCCGTATAGGGAATGCCGTATATGAAAAGATTATTGACTCAGTGAACATGCCTTGATATGCTAAATAATTACCTTTAGTGCTACTATGGTATTTGATATTAGCACCAAAGGTAACTTATCATGAAAAGTTAGAACAACTTGATCGGCTCCTTCTTGAACATCTAGGTATTATTACAACATCTCAAGCTCTTGGTATTGGAATAGCAAAACCAATATTTTTTGCATACGTCAAAGAAAGGAATCTGAAAAGGGTTGCACACGGCATATATGTTTCAGAGACTTCTTTGCCTGATAGCATGTATATGCTCCATCTTCGCTGTGCCCAAGCTGTTTTTTCACATGAAACAGCACTTTTTCTTCACGATCTTACCGATCGTGAGCCAACGCAGTATGCCATCACCGTGAAGACTGGGTATAACCCCTCAAACCTGCAAGCCGATGGATATAAGGTGTACACTATCAAGGGGAATCTCCATACAGTAGGTTTGACAAAAGCTACGACAAGTTTTGGTCAAACAGTTCCTGTGTATACTAAAGAGCGCACCATTTGCGACATCGTGCGCAGTCGTAGGGAGATCGAAATACAAACACTCCAAGATGCATTGCAGTGATATGCCCAACTAGAGAACAAGAACATGAGAATCTTGATGCACTATGCAGCTCTTATTCGTGTAGAGAGGATCATAAGACAATATCTGGGAGTACTTCTGTAACGATGAGATCAGCGATGCAATTGAAAGCCATCATGCGTACCGTTGCCAAGGAAAAATCTGCAGATGCAAATATGCTATTGCGCACTTTTATGATGGAGCGTTTTTTAGAGCGACTTTCACTTTCAAGCTACAAACATTCGTTCATACTCAAGGGAGGGATGTTGGTAGCAGCAATGGTGGGTTTGGAAGCACGTTCCACGATGGATTTGGATACTACAGCAATAGGTATAGATGTGAGTGAGGCAGAATTGAAAGGAATTGTTTTAGCGATAGTTGCTATACCTTTAGAAGATGGCGTGATTTTTTCATCTCAGAAGAATTTCTAAAATTATGGATATAGCAGAGTACCCTGATATTCGAGTCAGTCTTGAGGCTGAATTTGATGGTGTTACAACTCAGTTGATAATTGATGTTTCTACTGGCGATATTATTATACAAAGAGAAGTTAAATATAACTATAGGCTAATGTTAGAAAATCGATCCATTGAATTATTAGCTTATAATCTTGAAACAGTTCTGGCAGAAAAACTAGAACCCATTATTTCTAGAGCAACACTCAATACCCGAATGAGAGATTTTACGATATTCATATCCTTACCCAAGTCTATACAAAAACCTTTCACCTGAGATTCTAGGCAAGGTTTAAGAGGCCACCACCTACAATCGTGGAACAAGACCTTTCATTGGTGATGCTATAGCTATATGTAATGAGGTTGAGGATAGTCAAGAAATGCATAAGCTATGGGTTATGTACCAAAGGAAGTTTTCGTATGCATATCCTATTTCTTGGAGTGAAATCATGACTTCTGTAAGAAGTGTGTTTATGATGAGAGGTATCGTAAAAGCATAAGCGATTCTTGGGAGAACTTTCTGACTCGTTTTTGACCAATGCCTCTTTGTTTGACCAATGATACTAGTCTATCGGATAGACAGCAAGGGAATCATTGGAATCATCAAATTCTTATAATTTGACTTGCCTTTCACTGTGTAGCCATACGATGTGAAGCCTCTTTGTTTTTCAAGTGCGCACACTATCGTTACCATCTAAAGCTTCTTTGCCTCTGCCTGTCAGTTGACAGTGATCTGATCTGATAGTATTTTTTAGTTAGTATAAGCTAACTGATAGGTCATAATCCCTTTGGTATGTATTCCACATTTGCATGACCACGTTGGCTTGGCAGGGGAGTATTAGATGAAACTTGTATTGCTACGGCATGGCGAAAGCATTTGGAACCTTGAGAATCTCTTTACAGGATGGACTGATGTTGACCTATCAGAAGCTGGGGTTGTCGAAGCAGGTAAGGCTGGAGACCTCTTTGTGTCCGAAGGGTATGACTTTGACATCTGCTATACCTCCTTTCTGAAGCGTTCTATCCATACCCTCAATCTTGTGCTGGAGAAGATGGACCGGCAGTGGCTACCTGTCATCAAGAGCTGGAAGCTCAATGAACGGCACTACGGATCGTTGCAGGGCCTGAACAAGAGTGAGACTGCTGACAAGTATGGAGAGGAACAGGTACAGATCTGGAGACGCTCCTTTGATATCTTGCCTCCTTCCTTGGACCTCTCTGATGAAAGAAACCCAGCCCTGCAGGAGATGTATAGGAAGGTGGATGCAAGTTATTTGCCTCTTACAGAAAGCCTCAAGGATACCATTGCCCGAACCATCCCTTACTTTGAAGAGGAGATCAAGGCCAAGATGCTTGAAGGTGAAAGGGTGCTTATCGCAGCCCATGGCAACTCCCTCAGGGCTTTGATGATGTACTTTGAAGATCTGAGCCCTGATGAGATCATGCAGATCAATATTCCTACAGGTGTCCCCCTTGTCTATGAGTTCGACAAGAAGTTCAAGGTCATCAAGAAGCAGTATCTTGGTGATGCTGCTGTCATTGCAGCGAAGATGAAAAAGGTCAGCAACCAGGGAAAGAGCAAGAAGTAGTATTGCACGATGAGGATTGCTCTGAAGAGAGGTAGGGAGTATGAACTCCTAGATGTTTTCAGAGCATTACCCATGGCCTTCTTTCTTGCATTTACCTCGGTTAATCTTCATACTACACCCTAACTATGCATATACATCGAAGAACCACTCGAATTACCCTTGTCGTAGGCAGCATCCTGCTTGTTGCCCTGCTTGTATCCTGTCCCAAGAGGCAAGCGGAGCCCCAGGGGCAATCATTCTTCATGTTGGGGACTGTCTGTAAGGTAACCATCTATGACAATCCTACCGAAGAAGCCTTCTCTGCAAGCTTTGCCCGCCTGAAGGAGATAGAGGACAGGATGAGCCTTCGTAATCGGAAGAGTGAAGTCGCCGAGATCAACCGACAGGCCGGAAAGAAGCCGGTAGTGGTTTCATCCGATACCTTCTCTGTAATCCGCAAAGCCCTGGAGATAGCGGAGTTGAGCAAGGGGGCTTTTGATCCCACAGTAGGGCCTCTGGTACAGGCATGGGATATTGGCGGCGATAATCCGCGCAAACCCCCTCAGGAAGAGATAGATTCCCTGCTTCCCCTTATCGGGTATGAACGTGTAGTCCTTGATGAAGAGGCCTTATCAGTTTTCCTGGAGGATGAAGGCATGATCCTCGATCTCGGGGGCATTGCAAAAGGGTATGCTGCCGATCAGGTCGCCAAGATCCTGCATGAGAACGGGGTAAGGCGTGCCATTGTCAACCTTGGTGGCAATGTGCTGACCCTTGGTGACAAGACTGATGGCAAGCCCTGGAAGATAGGTGTGCAGGATCCTGAAGCGCTGCGCGGCGAGTATGTCATGATCCTATCCCTGACAGACCAGACTCTGGTCACCTCAGGACCATATGAACGCTTTCTTGAACTCGATGGCGAGGTCTACCACCATATCCTCAATACCAAGACAGGCTACCCAGTCAAAAGCGATTTCACCAGTGTCAGCATCATCACGCGGAACTCCCTGCTTGCTGATGCCCTTTCCACCTCCCTCTATGCACTTGGGTATGAGGATGGGATGGCCCTGATCAACACCCTTGATGATGTCGAGGCGGTCTTCATGACCAAGGCTAAGAAGATTCTCCTATCTGAAGGGATAAAGAGAGGCAATCTTCAGTATTCGGTCACTGACCCTGCATACTCTGTTCTTCCCTGAGCCGTTGGATACAGCTGATAGCTTGCATTGTTCATTATATGGGTGAGTAGGTATTTCGATACTTCCTTGCAGATAGCCATATACTATTCCTATCAGACAATACTGAAGGTTTGGAAAAACGGTGTTTGTTGCAGAGTGTTGCATTAATCCTGGTATATGTATACGATTACCATCAGGCAATGACGGATACTATTTCCAGCATGCATAGATTGCTTTTGGACCAAAAGAGAAATATGCTTGGTATGGAGAGTCCCATCCTTCGGACACCTTCTCCTGAATTACGGGAAATATAAGATTTTTGAAATAATATTTCAATAAACTTCAATTTTTTTAAAATATTAGGCATATGAGCAATAACTACTTGAAATATTTATGAATAAAGTAGAATATATGGAAAAAGTAAAGGATTTAGTCAATTATATCATATGGAGGATAGTATGGAAGATACCCCATTAGGAATTTCGTGGATCATGAGAGACCACAAGGTTAAGAATATTGATCTTGCAACCAAGCTCTTTTCAATGAAGGATGCAATGACAGCCCGTCGCTTTCACAAGCAGATCCCTGGCTATAGGATGAGTTCCCTGCAAGGTCTTCCCAACCTTGCAACAATGTTCGGAGTTGGTGGCATATGGGTCAAGGACGAGTCAAGCCGCTTGCAGCTCAACAGTTTCAAGGTGCTCGGCGGATCTTTTGCCCTGTACCGCTATTTGCAGAAACAACTCGGCATCCTTGGTGAAGACACTCCCTTTGCATATCTTGCTTCTGATGAAGTGAAGGAGAAGGTCGGCAATATCATTTTTGCAAGTGCCACTGATGGAAACCATGGACGTGGCATTGCATGGGCGGCAAAGAAGCTCGGCTTCAAATGTGTCATCTATGTTCATTCGGAGACCAGCACCAGAAGGATTGATGCTATCAAGAGCAACGGGGCAAAGGTTGTCATCGTTGACGGTAACTATGATGACGCAGTGCGTCAGGTGGCAGAGGATGCCAAGACCAATGGCTGGACTATCATCAGCGACACCAGCTGGGACAACTACACCGAGATTCCCACCTGGATCATGCAGGGATATCTGACCTTGCTTACCGAGGCTCAGGAGCAGTTCAGTGGTGTTGGTCTGGTCAAACCCACCCATATCTTTATCCAGGCAGGAGTAGGGGCACTTGCAGCATCTGTCATTGGATTCTATCATGCTCTCTTTGGCCAGGATGCACCTAAATGTATCGTAGTCGAACCGGACCAGGCTGACTGTCTCTATCAGAGTGCACTTGCGAATGATGGCAAGCCTCACTCTGTGAAAGGGGACCTTGACACCATCATGGCAGGCCTTTCCTGCGGAGACCCCTCTCCCATCGCATGGGAGATACTCAAGGAGAATGCCGATTGCTTTATAAAGGTACCTGACTTTATCGCTGCCAAGGGTATGCGTGTCTATGCGACTCCCCTTAACGGCGACCCGTTTGTCCTCAGTGGAGAAAGTGGGGCGGTTACCCTCGGAGCCTTTGCCTCCATCATGCAGTATGAAGAGCTGGAGGAGTTGAGAAAGGCTTTGGATCTGAATGAAGAGAGCCAGGTGATGTTTGTCAACAGTGAAGGCAATACCGACCCAGTTCACTTCCGCCAGATTATCTGGGAAGGTGCGAACCCTGTTCCCAAGCAGTACTGGATCAACCGATAGCGGGTATGCCGATTGGCCAGAAACCTATCAGGTATATATGCTTCCTAGCAAAGAAGCCGTTGCAGTTTGCAACGGCTTCTGCTTGATCTTCCAATTTCAGTATGGTTCCCTGTGAAACCCGTTCGTTTTGTACTCTGAAGCATCCTATTTTATGGGTTCAAGCTATTGCCTGACTTTTTCCCATCGTTAAGGGAGCACTCCATCACTCTCTGTTAGGGAGGCCAATGTCATGGTTATTGGTGTTTGTTTGTGTATGGGCAAGTTTCCTCCCGACACAAGGGCAGCCACCATGTGATGGCTGCCCTTGGTTAGGATAAGGTGCACTACCGAAAACCCTTACTCCTCAAAAGCAAGATCAAAGGTCTTGTTCTTGGGAGGGAACAGTAGGGAAAAGGCATAGAAGGCGACAAAACTGATTAGCAAGGCAGGGATGATGTTGTTCACCTTGGGAATGGAGGGGAGGATCTTCCTGTCCATGAGGAAGAACACTACGCTTCCGATGATGATGGATGCAACCGATCCCGCGCTTGAACTCTTGTTCCAGAAGTGACCCATGATATACGGGACAAAGGTCCCTGCCGCCCTGAGGGTGAAGGAGAATGCAAGCAGGGTAAGGATATTGTTCGCGTATAGGGCTGTTACCAGTGAGAAGAGGGCTACGATGACCATGGTGATCTTGGTGGTCATCATGACCTGCTTGTCAGTGGCTCCCTTGTGCAGGAATATCTTGTAGATATCATTGCTGAAGATGGAGCCCGCCCCCAATAGGTCTGAGTCTGCTGATGACATTGTTGCACTGATGATGCCGGCAAAGAGAATGCCGGTTACCACTGCGGGCATGGTTGCCACAGCAAGGGCGGGGAGGGCGTAGCGGCTGTTGTTGGTCAATGCATCGACAACACTACTGTCCAAAAGGTTCTGGTTGAAGAGGCTCAGCATGGTGATGCCGAGGATAACGGGGATGAAGGCGAAGACAAAGTTGACTATTGCTGCGATGATCGATCCCTGTACTGCAGCCTTTCCATCTCTGGCTGCATAGTAGCGGGATACCGCCTCCTGCCCGACTGAGAAGGTCGCCACATACATGATGACAAAGCCTGCTATCTGACCCCAGCCACCTATACCCTGTGTAAGGCTGAAGTGAGATTCTGGGACGGTGGCGCGCACTGTCTCCCAACCTCCCGCCAGTTTGAGTGCAAAGGGAATCGCGATTATCATACCGATTACAATGAGGAACACCTGGATGAAGTCAGTCAGGGTAACAGACCAGAGTCCGCCCATGACAGCATAGACTGTGATGACCACGGTGACGATGATCAGGCTTGTGGTGTAGTCGAGGCCGAGCATGACTTCCAGGATTGATGCCGAAGCCTTGAACTGACCGGCTGTGAGGCCTACCAGGGCCATAAGCATGATGATGCCACTGAAGCCGCCTGAAAACTTGTCGTACCTTCTTCTGAAATATTCAGGGACTGTCTTTACCTCCGATGCCCTGAACTTCGGTGCAAGGGGAATGAGGATCATGAAGGCGATACCCATTGCAATGATGTACCAGGATGCGCTTATGCCCCATGGGCCATAGGCATTGGCGACCACTCCGAGGGAACTCCCTCCACCAATCTCAGTCGCTGCCAAAGTCCCTGCCATCAGGAGGGGCCCAAGCCTTCTTCCTGCGACCATGAAGTCAGTGTTCGATTTGATCTTCGTTGAGGAAAAATACCCTATTCCCAACATCATCAACATGTACGCTACCACAATGATTGTAATGGTAATGTTCATTCCATCTCTCTCCTTTTTCAGTTGATCTCAAATTATGCCTCTAGTATTTGGACACCCAAACCTTTTTGTCAAGAAAATTGTGACTAACGGATTTCTTATATAACCCCAAGTCATATATCCCTCAGTTTCTTGTTAGCATATTGAGGTGTTGGGAATATTGGGCAAGTATTTTTTATGGGTCAGGGTGATATGTGGTCAGCGCAAGGGAATTTATGTTTTTTTGGAGGCTATGCGGGGACAAAAGAAAAGGTGCCGCCACAAATGCAGAGCACCTTGATGTATGTCAAAGGGGAATGGAATTGACTTGCCTCTCCCTAGAAGCTGTAGAGTACACCAACCGAGGTTGTGAGAAGGCCCAACAGCGGATACAGAGGATTGAAGTCAACGGCAGCACTGGTATTCCCATTTGCATCATCGATGAGGACACCAAAGAGCATGACCGGAACGTTGATGTTGAGGAACAGGGCATAATCCTTGTTGGGTACCCAGTACTCACCCTTTATCACAGGACCGACTAGCCCTCCGGCTACAGGGCCGAAGTCAGTAAGGACAATACCTCCAAGCCCTACCTTGAGGTCAAAGTTCTCACTCAGGGCAAATGCCGTAGAAACGTCAAGGGTGAGGGTGGCTAGCTTAGGGAATGCCTCATCGCTAGCACCTGCGTTGGCAGCTATATAGGAATACCCAAGAGGGTAGTTGATACCTGCATTCAGGTAGAGGGAGCCCAGTCCTACATCAACGACGACCCCTGTTGCGGCGAAGCCCGCCTGGAACCCTGCTGCAAAGTTGTTTTCCCGGGCAGCCAGGGGGGAGATGGTGAGAATCACTGCAACACTAAGTATCGCTATGGTAAGTTTTTCTTTTTTCATGTTCTTTTTTCCTTGAGAGGTATTGTGATAGTGACAGACCTCTATACCAATATAACACAAAAAGCGTGAAATGGTGACAAATAATTGAAAGTGTATAGAGTCTGACTAATCCGGATATGATTTTATTCCACTCATTCCTCACATGAAAAATTCCCGTATGGGTTAAACTGTGTTTTAATGGAGTAAGACAGGGAGAGAATCCCTAAAGGAGAAAAGAAGAGGAAGCCGTTTGTTTGACGGCATTAAGCCAATACCTATGAAAACAGTACCATCGGTCCGGCTTAAGTTCAAGAGAGTTCCCATCTATCCTTAAGAAAAGGCAATGGCAAGATGTTGTGTAGCACATGCCTCTTGGCCCCCTGTCGTCCTATGCTATACTGGCAGACAGGGAAGGGTCATTCCTTCCTGCATCTGGTCCCTAGTTTTGCACAACATCATCGGTTGCTTGTGCCGCGTAGGGTCAGCAGAACCGATAGAGGAGTGTGCAATGAAAAAACTGTTTACCAATCATACCCCCTGGCAGATGCCTGAGGTCACAGGCATGAACAGACTGCCCATGAGCTCCCTCCCGATTGCTTTTTCCACTATACGGCAGGCGAAGGAAGATGCCGTATCAGGGCCGGAAGGCCGTGACCTTTCTGGTAACCCGTACTGTCTGAGCCTTGATGGGCAGTGGAATTTCCTGCTGTACGACAACCCCTTGCACGTGGAGGCACATGTAGTGACTGACGAATCAGGGCTGCCATGGAAACCTATCCTTGTCCCAGGGGCTTGGAGTGTGCAGGGCTTCGGCAGCCCTCATTACACCAATGTCATGATGCCCTTTTCCGAAAAGCCTCCTTTCACCCCGTCCGATAACCCTACAGGTGTCTACAGCAGAAGCTTTACCCTTCCCCTTACCTGGAAGGAGAAGCGAACAGTCCTGAAGGTCGGCAGTGCTGAAAGCTACCTTGAGGTCTATCTCAACGGATCCTTTGTTGGAAGTTCCAAGGATAGCCGGCTTCCCGCTTCCTTTGACCTTTCATCCTATTTGCAGGCAGGGGAGAACCTGTTGGTTCTTGTTGTCGTGCGCTACAGCGATGCAAGCTTTGTCGAAGACCAGGACCAGTGGTGGTTCGGCGGCATACACCGCAGTGTCACCCTGTTCTTCACCGAACAGCTGTCCATGGAGGATGTGAAGATACAGCCTCTGTTGGATAGCACCCTGGAAAAAGGGACGGTACGGGTAGAGGTCCCTCTCTGTGGACCGTACCAGGATGTTGATGGGCCCCTTCTGTCCCTCTCGCTCTATGATCCCCTAGGTCGGCTGGTACTCTCCGAGAACTTGGAATGCGACAGTGTTGGGATGTGCAGAACCACCTTGGATATTGGCTGTCCCTCTCTTTGGAACCATGAGAAGCCTAATCTTTACACTCTTGCCCTGAGCCTTTCTCATGTTGAAGAGCATCGTTGTCTGCGCTTTGGATTCCGGAAGGTGGAGGTACAAGACCGCAAGCTGCTGATAAACAACCGACGAGTGCTCATCAAGGGAGTTAACCGGCATGAGCATGATCCCCGTATGGCAAAGACGTTGACCACCGAGAGTATGGTGGAAGACATCCTCCTGATGAAAAGGCATTCCTTCAATGCTGTCAGGACCTGTCATTACCCCAATGATGAGAGATGGTATGAGCTTTGTGATCGTTATGGCATCTATGTCATGGACGAGGCAAATGTCGAGTCCCATGCATTCTATGATAGCCTCTGCCGATCTGAATCCTATGCCGCCTGTTTTCTTGACCGGATGCAAAGGATGGTGCGTAGGGACTTCAACCACACTTCGATCATCATCTGGTCCTTGGGGAATGAGAGCGGATACGGATCCAACCATGATGCCATGGCTTCTTGGGTACGCCGCTATGACCCCCATCGGCCTATCCACTACGAGGGGGCGACTCGCCCTGAGTGGGGTCAAGGCACCCCAACATTGGATAGCCTGAAACGGGGCCGTTCTGTAACCGATATCGTCGCACCGATGTACCCCTCAATCGAGCTTATCGAGGCGTGGGATAGAAATACAGAGAGTTCCTCCGACAACAGGCCCATGATCATGTGCGAGTACAGCCATGCCATGGGCAATTCCAATGGAAGCCTTTCCGATTACTGGGATACCATACGAAACTCCCGTGGTATCCAAGGAGGCTTCATATGGGACTGGGTCGATCAGGGCATACTTGTTGATGACATGCTCAAGCCTGTAGGCCCTCGTGATGTCGATGACCAGAGGATCCCCCGGTGGAGGTATGGTGGTGATTTCGGCGATGAGCCGTCTGACTATGACTTCTGCCTCAACGGGCTGCTCTTCCCTGACCGTACTCCCAAGCCTGCAATGGAGGAGTGCTTCAAGGTGCATCAGAGCATACGCATCACAAGTGAGAGAGCGAGCCAAGGCACCTTCACCCTGCACAATGAGTTTGATTTCTCCCCATTGGAGGGCCTTCTCATCCACTGGAGAATCATATCAGCTCTTGAAGAGGACCCTGTATTCGGAGAGATCGATGTGCCTTGTATCCTCCCTGGGCAATCAGCTTCCTTTGCTGTATCTGAAGTGGTTTCGGAGGCAGTGCAGGCCCGTATGGCACGAGGGGAGTGTTTCATCCTCTTTGAGTCATTTTTGGCAACCGATACCCTTTGGGCACAGGCCGGGCATCGCATAGCCTGGGACCAGTTCAGACTCTCTGAGCCTGTCCCTCACGTCTTCAGCCCTTCCTCCGTATCTTTTGAACTGGGGAAGAATGGCCCCTTCTCCTTGGTCACCGAAGCCTATTCGGCATCGGTGAACGAGGAAGGGCTGCTCTCCTCGCTGAAGTTTGCCGGCCAGAAAGAGCTGTTGGCCTCGCCCCTGAGGCTTTGCCTCTATCGCGCACCCACCGAGAATGACGGGATGAAGACCTTTCCAAGGAAGAGCCAGAAGGATAAGGCCTTCACTGCATGGGTAGAACATGGCCTTGACCAGGTGGTCTTGGATAAGCTTGAGATAAAGGCGGAGGGAGGCTCTCTGACAAGCCGCCACCGCATCAGGACCCCTCAAGGGATAGAGCTTGGCAAGTTTGAGCAGAGGTGGGACTTTTTTGACAAGAAGCTGCATCTGGAGGTTGTGATCAGCCTGAACTCGGTCATAGGTGACTATCCCCGCATTGGAGTCAGTTGCGCCTTGCACAGACGGTGGTCTTCGATCAGGTGGTTTGGCCTTGGCCCGGAGGAAAACTATCCAGACAGGAAGGCAGGGTGTATAGCGGATGAGTATCGGGCAACAGTACACGAACTCTATGTGCCGTATATTGTGCCTCAGGAGTATGGACAGCGTACGGAAGTTCGGTATCTGGATCTGTTTGACGGCGATAAGGGGAGGATACGACTGGCCTCCGAGCAGCTATTCTCCTTCTCCTTGCAAAAATTCACCCAGGCTGAACTATGGGAGAAATTGCACGCTGATTTGCTCGTACGAAGTGCCTATAATCACCTCTACCTCGATTCGGCGGTACGTGGGGTAGGCACAGCCACATGCGGACCCGATACGCTTGAGCGTTACCGGATAGGTAGTGGTGTCTACCGCCTTGGGTTTGTCATCAGCTCCGTGTAGCTGATAAGCAAGAGATGATATGGGTATGCATACCTTCAAATTGGTAGGGACGGAACGGGACAGCAACCCGTTGTGGCTTCATACTCCCTATGCAGGGTTGAGATGCTGTATGAGCAGTATGGCAGGGAGGGTTTCACCGTATTGGGCCTTCCCTGCAACCGGTTAAGGGCCAAGGCCTGAGGAGATTGCAGCCATCGATGAGTCCTGCAGGTTCTCCCGCTTTGCCGAGCCAGATGTGAATGGTGAGAATCAAATCACCCTGTTTGCCCTTTTGAAGAAAGAGAGAGGGTTTGCCGGTTTTATCCCGGCACCCTCCCTTGTCAAGCGCTTGCAACAAGAGGATCCAGCCTACGAGCAAGCCCCGTCCATTGTGTTTGGGATTGTGAGCAGCACACAGTTGTGTTGGGTATGACAGGTATGCAAGTCACATTCGCCCAAAGCCGGTCACCTTTGACCAGGTCTTTGGGCTGCCTCATATGCCAACAGCAGGGCTCCCTCCAGGGCAGTTCCTTTGATCGGGCAGACAACAATGTCGGTAGGCAGTCCCTTCAGGAAGAGATCCCGTATGGTAACATCATGCTCAAGCACACCCCCTGCAAGGGTCAGACGCGAACTGAACGGCCCCTGCAGGCGGCGGTGGACCGAGAGGACAAGGCCTACCAGCTCGTCTGCAGCCTCGTTGAGGATCGCCTTGGCAAGTTGATCGCCCTTGTTTGCATAGGCGGTCACATATGGGGCGAAATCAGCGACGACTGATTTCGCAAGTCTTTTGTCATTGAAGAACGGCACGCAATCCTGCCAGTCCTCAAGATGGAAAAATGATCGTATCGCCTTGTCCATGGTGGTTGTCTCATCGCGCTGTTCCCGGCTCCTGAGAGTCCTCTGAACCGCTTGCATAGCAATCCACCAAGCCGATCCCTCATCACCTAAGGCGCTTCCCAATCCTCCGGCGCGTACCATCTTTCCCTCTTCATTGCGTCCTATGCAGATCGAACCGGTTCCTGCTATCAGACCGAGCCCACTGACGGCCATATGTGATCCTGTGAGCAGAATTTCCGCATCACTTGCCAGGATACGGGGAAAATCATCCTTGAAGTAATCGTCAAAGACCGCTTTCCACTTGCTCTGTTCCTGCTTGCGTGCCAGACCTGCACTTCCGAAGCAGAAGCCCTTGATGGGCATGCCCGCAAGGCTTGGTTGTGCTTGTACACAATCAAGCAGTGCCAGCACATGGTTTTTCGCCCCTTCAAACCCTACTGCGTAGGGATTGGAGCTGGCTCCCTCTTCCTGGTAGACAATCTGTTTTTCCTCATTCCAGATGGCCAGGCGACAGCGGGTGCCCCCTCCATCGAGTCCATAATATATCCCTTTCATATGACAAGTATGGGATGGGGTGCCATATGGTGCAACATAAAAGTTCAATTATTGATGAAAAAATTGGACAGTGTGGTATGCTGGGGATATGCAAGGATGTACCACACTTTTACAACAGGCTCTCTCCTACCTTTCGCCTTCTGAGGCGAAGGTTGCCTCATATCTGCTTGAAAGCCCGGCCTTGGCGGTGACAATGAGCATCACCGTCCTGGCAAAGGAGAGCGGCAGCAGCACTGCCGCTGTTGTCAGGCTCTGCAAGCGGCTGCAGTTCGAAGGCTATGGCGCCCTCAAGCTTGCCCTGGCCCAGGAGGTGTATGGAAACAGTGCACCCCGCAGTGAAGGGCCCTATATCTTCGACCTCCGTAAGGCGGAAGGGGTCTCCTCCATAGCTTCGATGATGGTCGATACTGCCTGCTCAAGCATTCACTCCCTCAAGGAGGTGCTTTCCAGCTCGCAGCTGGAGCTTGCGGTGGACAGCCTGTTCTCAAGTGGGAAGATTCTTCTGGCAGGCATCGGAGCCTCGGCCCTGGCTGCCATGGATCTCTATCAGAAGCTGGGAAGGCTGGGCTTGTATGCCAGCTTCCCCGGAGAGCCGGATCTGCAGATCGTCAATGCCTGTGCTTTGGATGTGAAAAGTGTTGCAGTGATTTTTTCGTACTCCGGTGAGACAAAGACCATGCGTCAGGTAGCCCAACAGGCAAAGAAGGCAGGGGCGACTGTCATTGCAGTGACCAGGGTAGGGGGTAACTCCCTGTCCAAGCTTGCGGATGTGGTGCTCACCGTCCCAGACAGTGAGGCCCTCTATCGCCAGGGAGCTACGCTTTCCAGGTTGAATCAGCTGGTGGTCGTCGATATCCTGTACAGCAGCCTTATCGCAAGAAGCCCTGATGCCGAGCGGTCGATCACCACAACGTGGAAGGCCGTAAGTCATGTCGGCAAGCTGAAGGAACCCAAAGCCTAGAACCTCTTTCCTTCTCAGGGTAAAGAATCCAGTACGCGCGAGATGCTGCCTTCACTATGCTGCAACAGCTTTGTCGCTTCCTCTTTGCCGACAGAGAGGAGGCCCATGGTCATGGCGACCTTAGTGTTGCGCCCAGACTCTTCAAACAGCTGGACAGAGCGCTCCTCCGAACACCCGGTGACCTCCCTGATGAGCCTTTGTGCCCGGAGGATCAGCTTTGCATTGACAGGCCTCAGGTCGACCATAAGGTTGTTGAATACCTTGCCTATGCGGATCATTGCTGTGGTGGTTATCATGTTCAGCACCAGCTTCTGGGCTGTGCCAGCCTTCATCCTTGTAGAGCCGGTGACAATCTCGGGCCCCACAGGGACAAAGATGCGATGGTCTTCATCGATGAGGTCAAAGACTGCTGTCTCCCTGTTGCAGCTGATGGCACCGACCTTTGCTCCCAACTCTTTTGCATAGCGCATCGCCTCCACGACAAAGGGAGCCCCTCCGCTTGCGGTTATCCCGACAAGCACGTCAATGGAGGAGAAGGCATGGCTTCGTAGGGTCTCGATGCCGGCCATCCCATCATCCTCCGCCCACTCCACAGAGGTCGTCAGGGCCTTCATTCCTCCGGCGATGATGCCCTGCACCATGGAAGGGTCTACCCCATAGGTTGGGGGACACTCCGAGGCATCTAGCACGCCAAGCCTGCCGCTGGTTCCCGCCCCTATGTAGAACAGGCGCCCGCCTTTGTTGAAGGAGGAGACCACATCATCGACGACGGTCGCTATGCTGGGGATTGCCGTCTCTACAGCAAAGGGGACTCTCTTGTCCTCAGCATTGATGATGTGCAAGATCTCCAAGGTGGACTTGGAATCGATCCTGTAGGAGAGGGGGTTGCGCTGTTCAGTTTCCATCAAGGGTTTCATTGAGTGCAGTATACGCTGATACTTCTCTGGTTACAACAATATTTTTCATTGAAATGGTTTTTACAATTGAAAATTATTTACGATATGTATGCCCCCTTGTCTGTTGCCTTAGGGCCCAAGCTGTCGTACCATACCTAGAAGGAGAGCCCATGCAATACAATGGACTGGAGCGTATAGCGTCAGAATCCCACCTGTTCCAGAATAGGCGGTTGGGTCTTGTCACCACCGCAAGTGCCGTGACTTCCTCCCTACGCTCAAGTGTCGAGGTTTTCGCCTCCCTCTATGACTTGAGATCACTGTATGCCCCCGAACACGGGCTCTACAGTGATGCTCGGGATGGGGACCCCATCGAGACATGCATCGATGCATCAACCTCACTGCCTGTGTACAGCCTTTACAACCATGAGGGGGCGAGCCTGACGCCAGCCATGGTGGATGGCATTGATGTCTTGGTCTTTGATATCCAGGACCTGGGCTTGCGCTTCTACACATATATTGCGACCTTGAGGAACCTGCTTGCCGATGCCTCTTCGCTGGGCCTTCCTGTCATTGTGCTTGACCGTCCCAATCCTCTTGGGGGTCTGGTTGTTGAAGGCAATGTCCTGGACAAGGACTCATTCAGCTTTGTAGGTCCGGCAGCCCTTCCTATCCGCTACGCCTTGAGCATTGGGGAGCTCGCCCTCTATCTGAACTCAGTGGAGCACATAGGATGCGACCTTACGGTAATCCCCCTTGTCGGGTGGAAGCGAAGCATGTATTTTTCTGATCTCAAAAGGCCATGGGTCATGACAAGTCCTGCAATAGCGCATTTCTCGACAGCACTTCTGTATGCTGGGATGTGTCTCTTCGAGGGGACGAACATCAGTGAGGGTAGGGGGACCGGTTCTCCCTTCTCCCTGATAGGAAGCCCGTTCCTTGAGCCTTTTTCCCTCACTAGGATGGCCAATGGCCTTGGTCTTGCAGGGGTGGGATTCACCCCTGCCCATTTCACGCCGACATCGAGCAAGTATGCACATGAGAGTTGTAAAGGCTTGTATGTGCATGTCCTGGACAGGCATCAGTTCCGACCCGTCAAGACGGCGCTCTCTCTGATACATCTCATGGCAAAACAGTATCCAGGGGAGTTTTCCTTCTTGCCAGCCGGTAAAGAAGGGGCCATGATGAGCTTTGAACGGTTGGCAGGCAAGAACACCCAGGTCATGCTGTTGGAAGATCTTCCCCGGCTTCTCCACACTTGGGAAGATGAGAGCCGTCTTTTTGCAGAACAGAAACAGAGGTTTCACCTCTACCAATAAGGAGTCATCGTGAACATCAACACTACGATCGGACAGCATTTTGTCTGTGGGTTTCCAGGAACAACCATGGACGAAGCCTTCAAGGAGGCTGTAAGGACCCATAAGATTGCCAATGTCATTCTCTTTGCGCGCAATATAGAGAGTAAGAAGCAGGTCAGGGACCTCTGTGAAGATATCCAGGCCTTGGTGAGAAAGGAGTGTGGGACCGATGCCATCATCGGAATCGACCAGGAGGGGGGTATGGTGACCCGCCTCAGCGGAGACTGCACCAATGTCCCCTCAGCTATGGCTATCAGCGCGACAGGGGATATCTCCTCTGCCTATGAGGCGGGCTCAATTACCGCCAGCGAACTGAATGCCTTGGGCATCAACTGTGATTTTGCCCCGGTCTTGGACGTGAACAGCAACAAGGCCAACCCTGTCATCGGGGTGCGTAGTTACGGCGATACAAAGGAGCAGGTAGGTGCGTATGGCCTCGCCATGGCTGAAGGCTTGCAGAGCAAGGGCATTATGGCAGTGGGAAAGCACTTTCCAGGCCACGGCGACACCCACCTTGATTCGCACCTCGCCCTTCCCAAGGTACTCTCTGATAGGGAGGGCCTTGAGGAGCACATAGCACCTTTTCGCCAGTGTATCAACGCTGGTCTACAAGGCATCATGAGCAGTCATATCCTTTTCCCTGCACTCGAGAAGGAAGAGCTCCCCGCTACGATGAGCCGCTCTATCCTCACCGGTTTCCTCAAGGGGGAGTTGGGCTTCAAGGGCCTTGTCTTCACCGACTGTATGGAGATGCAGGCAATAGCCCGCTACTACGGCACTGTAGAGGCATCGCTCTCAGCCCTGCAGGCTGGGGCCGATATGGTGTGCATCAGCCATCATGTCGAGCTGGCCTGCAAGGCCATCGACCTTGTCTCCGAGGCAATCTCCGATGGAAGGCTCTCAGAGGAGGAGCTAAAGGCATCCACAGAGAAGATTCTCTTGGCAAAAGAGATGCTCGCCGAGCAGGAAAGGCTTGACTTCTCCCTGGTCGGAAGTGCAGCACACAAGCGAAAGAATCAGGATCTTGTGGAGAAATCCGTATGCCTGTCCAATGACCAGCATTTCCGGTTGGGTGAGAAGAGCCTGTTCGTCGCCCCCCGTCTTTTCAACGCCACTAATGTCTCGAATATGCATGACAGCCTATCATTCGCCCCTGAAATGGAAAAGCGTTTGGGAGGGGGATCTATGGTCGTCTCTGAGAATCCCCAGGAGGATGAGATAGAATCGGTTGTCTCCATGGCCTCTTTCCATACATCAGTGGTTGTCGGCACCTATAACGGACACCTCTATACAGGGCAGCTTGCTTTGGTCGAAAAGCTGGCGAAGACGGGAAAGCCTGTCTGTATGGTAGCTTTGAGAAATCCGTATGACTTGTCTTCCCTTCCTCCCTCTGTCCAGGGCTATGCGATGTTTGCCTACAGGCAGGAAGTCCTTGATGCATTGGCCAAGGTTCTTATGGGGGAGCTTGTTCCCACCGGGAATCTACCGGTAAGACTATAGAATAAGGAGAATTGTATGCCTGATATGCTGGTAAAACTGTATGAACTGCCTGATGTGGAGGATGTTCTCTCTCAGGTGTATGGGCATGGCATCGAGATCCGTCGTGCCATGGCGCCGGACAAGGTGCGTATCCTAGCTTGGATAGGGGAGCACTCCACCCAAGGGGCTGTCGGGGAGGCTGATGTCTGTTTCGCCCATTCCCCCATCTCCCTGTTTCTTGCCACCAGAGGCAACCAGATAGTCGGCTATGCCTGCTACAATGCCACAGCCCCCAACTTCTTCGGTCCCACCAAAGTGTTGGAAAGCGAGCAGAAAAAGGGCATCGGCAAAGCTTTGTTGCTCAAAAGTCTCTATGCCCTGGAAGCACAGGGGTATGCCTACGCCATAATAGGAGGGGTAGGGCCCCGACAGTTCTACGAGAAAGTTGTGGGTGCCACCCTGATCGAAGGGTCTGAGCCAGGCATCTACAGGGACTATCTGGGGTCAAAGGAATGAGAAGGGTGGAAGACCTTGCCAGTAAGGAGACAAAGCTGGTCATCGGTCTGATGAGCGGCACCAGCTGTGACGGCGTTGACGCGTCTTTGGTTCGGATATCAGCTTCCGGGCTGGAAACCCGGGTTGAGGAGCTTGGGTTTGTCTCAACATCCTATGAAAGAACATTTCGTGAACGCCTGCTCCTCCTCGCCCAAGGCACGATTGGGGGTAGTGAAGAGCTGTTGATGGTCTCCCTCCTTTTGGGTGAACTTTTTGTCCGGGCTGCGAAAAGGGTCTGTGACCTGAGCTCTATCCCTTATGGGCAGATAGACCTCATCGGAAGCCACGGTCATACCCTCTACCACATCCCCAAAGGCCGGACGTATTGTGATTGGGAGGTGAGGGGATCTCTGCAGGTAGGGGAGCCTTCCTTGTTGGCGGAGGCCTTCGGGTGTGCTGTAGTCAGTGACTTTAGGGTACGCGATATGGCTGCAGGTGGGCAGGGAGCCCCCTTGGTACCCTACACAGAGTATCTTCTGTTTCGTGACAAGGGCGATCACGTAGGGCTGTTGAACCTGGGTGGTATAGGCAATATCACCATCCTGCACAAAGGGTGTACGCCTGAAGAGGTGCTGGCATTTGATACCGGGCCGGGCAATATGGTCATGGATGCCTTGGCATATCGCTATAGCGAAGGCCGGAGCTTCTATGACGTGGATGGAGAATTGGCAAGACAAGGAACCATAAGCTACTCCTTGCTCGCGTGGATGGAGAGCACAGATGAGTATCTTGCCCTCCCTCTTCCAAAGACCACCGGCCGAGAGCGCTACGGCAAGGAGTATGTCGATCGTCTGGAACTGAAGCGGGAGAATCTCGAGCTCTCGGAACTGGACCTTCTTGCAACGGTCACCGAATACACAGCCCTATGTGTCTTGAGAGGGTTGGAACGTTTTGGCAGGGCTGCCATCGAGCGCCTTATCGTCAGTGGAGGAGGCAGCCATAACGCGACTTTGCTCGCCGCTCTCAAACGGTATCTGCCTGATACTGAGATCCTGACCCAAGAGGATATCGGCTATAACAGTGACAGCAAGGAGGCTGTTGCTTTTGCAGTTCTTGCCAATGAGGCGGTCTGTGGAAAGGAAAACTCCCTGATAGGGGTCACCGGAGCCCGTCATCCTGTGGTAATGGGTAAGATTCTCTTGTAAATGAAAAATATTTTCATAGTGATAAAATAAATTTGTAAAAATGTTTGTTGCCCTATCACCAGTTCAGTGCCTATAATGGAGTGGAGCGACTCACTCATCCTGCTTGTTGTTGTACCTACCTGAGTACCTGACCGTACGAAATGCCGCGATGCGGTTTTTCACATACTAAAGGAGGGGTCTATGAAAAAAGCCCTATTGGTTTCTCTGTTGGTTATCATGGCAGTTGCACTTACCTTAAGTGCTCAAGGGGTGCAAGAGAAAAAGAGTGGGGGACCCATCGAATTCTCCCTGTACTACTCGGACAATGCCACGCTTCCTTTCAAGCAGGATTGGCTGACGGTCACTGAGGTTCAGAAGCGGGTGAATGCTGATGTGGAGTTTGAGATCATCCCCATCGCCGACTACCAGACAAAGGTTTCCCTTGCCCTCAATACCGGCACCAACGCACCCGATGTCATCCTCTACCAGTCGACAAAGGGAGAGAATGCAGCCCTTGCCCTCAACGGGGCCCTGGTTCCCATCAGCGACTACGAGGCGTGGACTCCTCACTTCAATGCTCGGGTGAAAGAGTTCGGTCTCGAGGACGATGTGGCCCTGCTGAAGCTGAAGGATGGCAAACGCTACTTCCTTCCCTCCCTGTTTGATGTTCCTTTCTACGATGGAGGTCTGATCCTACGTGAGGATCTGCTTGCGAAGTACAACCTGAAGACTCCGAAGACCTATGACGATCTGTACAATGTGCTGAAGGTCTTCAAGCAGAACAACCCCTCTTCCTATCCCCTGACCATTTTGGCAGGCCCTAGGGTCCTGTATCGCATGACCATGCCATCATGGGGCATCTCCTTGGGCAAGAATGGTGCAAGCGGCACCAATACCCTCAGCTGGGACTATGCTGCAAAGCGCTATTTTGCCGGTGCCATCAGCGAGGAGTACAAGAGTTACATCACCTTCTTCCACAAGCTCTATTCAGAAGGGTTGCTCGATCCTGAAATGGCCGAACCCATCGATGGGGACAAGTGGTCTCAGAAGCTTGCTACCGGAACATCCATGGCAACCTATGCCTACTATGACCAGATCGGAGGCGTGACTGCCACCAGCAATATCCCAGGCTTCAAGCTGGAGATGTACCCCGCCCTTGCAGGCCCTGCCGGTGCACACCACCAGCCTAAGAGCAAGACGGGAAGCGGCATCCTATTCCCGTACAAGACCAGCAGGCGAGCCGACTTTGAGCAGTTGGTCAGGACCGTCGATGAGATGTTCTTCTCCACCGAGAATGCCAAGCTCTGGTGCCTTGGTGTCGAGGGGGTCACCTACACTACGAAGGATGGCAAGGTACAGTTCGTCCCTGAGATTCTCAACTCAAGCGAAGGCATCTACAAGAGCCTGCAGGTGAAGTACGGCTGTGGCAGTGATGTCACGCAGATGGTATGGGTCAATGCACGTGAGATGACCAAGTATGATGCGAACTATGCTAGGATCAACAAGGAGGTCGAGGCGATGGGCGACGTCATCCAGGCCATCCCTCCCAATGCTAAGTTTGACGATCGCCAGGCTGAGGAGGCAGGAACCCTGCAGACTCCCCTTTCTGATGCATTCGAGCGTTGGAACTCTGCTTTCTTGACCGGAAACAAAGACATAAACCGTGATTGGGATGCCTATGTCAAGGAGATGAAGGGCTTGGGTATCGAGAAGTTTACAGCCTTGTATAACGCGAGTCTGTAATATTGGCCTTACTGTAGGGCCCTGCCCTCACCTGGGCAGGGCCGATTGTTGTTTGGAGGTATGGATGAAGGCAGAGAAGAGGGATGGCAGTACGACTTCTACAAAAAGGTACTTTGCACGGTATTGGCAACTCTATCTGATGCTTGTTCTCCCTCTGCTGTATTTCCTCGTCTTCAAGTATGCCCCGATGGTAGGCAACGTCCTTGCCTTCCGTCGCTATCGTCCTGGGATGGGTGCTTGGGGGACAGAGTGGGTCGGCCTTACCTATTTCAAGAGGTTCTTTGAGGATCCTGCCTTCTGGCGGGCTTTTCGGAATACGCTGGTGCTGAGCTTGCTCAACCTCGTCATCAATTTCCCCCTCCCCATCCTCTTCGCCATCCTGGTGAACGAAGTGCGTCACCTGGCTTTCAAGAAGGTAGTGCAGACCGTCTCCTACATGCCGCGCTTCATCTCAACGGTGGTGGTCATAGCCATCCTGGGCGAACTGCTTTCCCCGTCGAGCGGCATCATCAACATCATGCGGGAGAAACTGTTCGGCTTGGATGCGATCTACTTTTTGAATGACAGCAAGTATTTCCGCCTGATCTACGTGCTTGTCGATACGTGGCAGTATACCGGTTGGACGGCCATCATCTACCTGGCGGCCATCACAGGTATCCCTTCCGACCTCTATGAGGCTGCGACCATTGACGGGGCGAACAAGGGCCAGCAGATCCTTTACATCACCATCCCTTCGATCATGCCAACCATCATGGTGATGCTCATCCTCAATGTCGGGCGTCTGCTCTCCCTCGGATTTGAGAAGGTCCTGCTGATGTATACCCCGGATAACAGCATGGTCAGCGATATCATTGATACCCTGGTCTACCGTACAGGCCTTGCGAACCAGAACTACTCCTATGCGACGGCCATCGGGCTGTTCAGCGGCCTGATAGGGATCGCGCTGGTCACTGGGAGCAACTCCTTGAGCAAACGCCTTACCGGCGATGGGATCTACTGATATGAGAGCCTACAAGACACGATCAAACATCCTGTTCGACCTCTTGGTACATGTGGTGATGCTCACTTCCCTGGTGCTTTGCCTTATCCCGTTTGTCTACATGGTAGCCCTCTCCCTTTCCAGCCCGAAGGCGATCATCAACAACGAGGTGTTCCTCTGGCCCAAAGGGTTCAACGTCAAGGCGTATGTGCAGATATTCACCTATCCAAATTTCTTCCATGCCTATGGCAATACCATCCTCTATACCTTCGGAGGGACGGCGATCTCCCTTTGTATGATGACCCTGTTTGCCTATCCGTTGAGCAAACGCAGGCTCAGAGGCCAAAAGGCCCTGATGAAGCTGGTGATCTTCTCCATGTTCTTTACCGGAGGTCTCATACCCAACTACCTGTTGGTATCCTCCTTGCACCTGGTCAATACAAGGTGGGCGATGTTGCTTCCCTTTGCGATCAACCAGTTCAACCTGATACTCCTGATAAACTTCTTCAGGACAATACCCGACGACCTGGAGGAGGCGGCCATCATCGACGGGCTGGACTACTTCGGCATCCTTCTTAGGATAGTTCTTCCCCTCAGTGGGGCGGCACTCGCAACCGTCGGCCTCTATACAGCGGTCTTCTTTTGGAATGACTGGTTCAACGGCCTGATATATCTGAAAAGCTCACAGTTTCCGGTCATGCTGTTCCTGCGCAACATAGTCACAGGCACAAGCATGGTCGGTGATGCTGCAGGCTCCGGAGACAAGACGAGCATAGCAATCTCCATCAAGGGAGCTGTCATCATTACCAGCACTCTTCCCATCATAGTGCTCTACCCGTTCCTGCAGAGGTATTTTGTCAAAGGCATCATGATAGGGGCTGTGAAAGGGTAGTTCATTTCTGATCACATCTGAAATCTGGCAGCTTGGGATCAAATCAGCAATAAATCAATAAATAATTATTGACAACCCGAAAATATCGTGTATTCTTTAGGTAGGCAATCGATTGCCTATTTGATTTACCCGATAGGCAATCGATTGCCTACCTAAAAAAGGAGCTTTTCATTGAAAAACTATGCGACCCTTAAAGACGTAGCAAAACTGGCTGGTACAACTGCAGCCACCGTTTCCTATGTACTTAATGAGAAAGAGGGCAGGTATATCAGCGAAGAGACGAAACAGAAAGTCCTCCAAGCCGTTAAGAAGCTTGACTATGTAAAGTGTGGTGGGGCTTCTTCCTTGAAAGGGAAGAAACGCAAGCTCATTGGCATTATGATTCCGCAGTTTGAAAACCAGTTTTTTACCAGAATAATCATTGCCAGTGAAGAAATCTTTGTGAAACATGGATATGACCTCATCATCTGCAATACACTCGACCAACCGGAACGTGAAAAGGCAATTCTCAATAGGATGGTTCAGCAACGCGTAGATGGAATTATCATAACCCCCACCTCAAAGGGCACTGAAAACACCTCTCTGGTACGCCGTGTTGGAATGAAGATGGTTGTTGTCGACCGTCCGCTTGTTGGATTGGAGGAGTTCTTCTGGGTGGCTACGAATAACTCGGATTGTGGTCATACCGGAGCTCTACACCTTTTGCAGAAGGGACATCGCAAGATTGGATATGTAGGATGGAACAGTAAGATTGAGGATCTCAATGCCCGTCGTGAGGCCGTTCTTTCTGTTGCAAAGGATTTTGATGCTCAGATCTATGTTGCAGAAGGGGGATTCTCAGCTGAAAGTGGGTACAAACTTACTTCGCATCTATTGGACGAGCATCCAGACATCACCGCAATATTCTTTGGTTTCAATGTACAGGCTTTGGGTGGTATCAAATGTATCGCACAGAGAAAAATTGCCATTCCCGAACAACTTTCGGTGGTAATCATCGGTAGTCCTGAGTGGATAACCGCTGGTACTAATGATTTTACACATATAGAGATGAACGATTTGGAACTTGGGAGAAAAGCGGCTAACCTGCTTCTCTCCCAGATTCAGAGTGAAGAGCCAATTCCTTTTCAGCATCTCATTCAGAATTGTACCTTAGTGGAAGGTAGTTCTGTTTGTAATATTTCGCAATAGGAGAGAACAATGAAAAAGATACTAGCAATTTGCATGGTACTTTTGCTTGTCGCCAGTTTCGGATTTGCACAAGGTGCAGCCGAAGAGACTTATCCAACCAAGACCATTAACATGACTGTACCCTATGGTGCTGGTGGAACGACTGACCTGACCGGACGTGCCCTGGCAAACGCCATGGGACAGAGGATGGGTGGGACTATCAACGTGGTTAACACCCCTGGTGCAGGTGGTAGTGCCGGTTCCCTGAATGTCCAGAACTCCAAGGCAGATGGGTATACCTTGCTTGCAAATGGTATGTTGGCTTTCACTACAATGCCCATCAACGGCTATACTGATAAGACATACAAAGAGTGGGATATTTGGATTGCAACCTTTGCTCCCAATGCTATCATCGTTCCCAAGAATTCCCCTTACAACACCTTTGCCGACCTTATTCAAGCTATTCAGGCCAATCCTGGCAAGATCACAGCGGGAACCGCTGGTATTGGATCCGGAGGTCATTTTGGTGCTGAAGTGGTAAAGGCCATTGCAGGTGCGCCTTACAAGCACATCACCTATGCCGGAGGTGGTCCTGCCCTGACTGCAACTCTTTCAGGCGAAGTGGATTTCTGCCCACAGCTTTTGGCAGAGTACAAGGACCTGATCATCAGCGGTGATGTGAAGTGTCTCGGAACTCTTTCGGATTCAGATATCGAACTTGCTCCTGGAGTCGTGGTGGAGTCAATCGGCAAGAACTACCCTGAGGCTGTTAAATTCCTCCCAATGGGTGAGGTCACTGGTATCCTGCTTCCAAAGGGGCTCAGTGAAGAGAAGCTCGCAGTCCTTGACGATGCATTTGCCTTTGCTGTCAAAGACAAAGGTTTCCTCGACTTTGTCAAGTTGAAGAGTTTTGAAGCCATTCCAATGGGAAGAGCTGAATCACAGAAGTTCCTTGATACGTTTGCAAGCAAGGCGGCCTACCTCATGTATGATGCAGGTGCTGTTGCCATTGATCCCGCCAAATTTGGCTTTACTCGTTAAATTCACTTAGTTTCCAGGGTGTGCACTCACTTGTGTCTGCAGACCCTGGTGTTTTAACCCCAAACAATTCAGGAAAATTCCCCATGGAAATGAAACAAAAAGATTTCAACATCTCGCTAGTATTGGTAGGCCTTGGCCTCTATGCAACAATAGAAGGGATCCGAATGTACATAAAGGCAGCAAAGCCTCCTTATAATATTGAACAATTCTCCATATCCCCTGGGTTCTTGCCCACTGTCCTCGGTGCTTTGTTGCTGCTGTTGAGCATTACCCTGTTCTTGAAAAGTATCAGAGGATGTGGGCTTCACTTTCAGTTCTCATCCTTGCTCTCCTGGTGCAAACAGGCAGTATTTGATACAGATATTCGCCTTATGGTCGTTGGCATGCTCATTATGGGCCTCTATGCCTACTTACTTATCGGCCTTCTTCCATACTGGCTATCTTCTGTGATTTTCCTCATTGCGCTCATGGTATTCCTGAGAGCAACCAGTCTTTGGAAGATACTTCTAATCTCCATCCTATCTGTAGGTCTGGTCATTGTGCTATTCCAAGTCGTCTTTAACGTGTCCTTACCCTAATGGAGGTCTGAAATGGTATTTGAATATCTTATGCAGGCAGCATTTACTGTCTTGAGTCCTATGAACCTGCTTGTACTGATGTTGGCAGTTGGGTCGGGTCTTATCATGGGGATGCTACCAGGTCCTCAGCGCTACCATGGCCATAGCGTTGCTTACTGGGCTTACGTATAATCTTCCCACCCAGACAGCACTGATCAGCCTTCTTGGCGTATATGTCGGATCAATCTCCGGTGGTTGCCAGTCGGCTATTCTGCTTAATATCCCAGGTACTCCAGCTTCTGCAGCGACAGCCTTGGATGGGTTTCCTCTGGCAAAAAGAGGGGAAGGCGGACATGCCATACTCATGGCAACTACCTCCAGTGCGCTTGGGACCCTGATCAGTGTCATCTTCGTCCTGACCCTTACTCCGTTTCTTACCAGGCTCGCACTTAAGTTTGCTAGCTGGGAGTTCTTCTTGATCTCTATTTTCGGGATTCTGATCTGTGGGGCCCTGACAGCTCCAGGCAATGCCCTTAAAGGGTGGATCAGTGGCATCCTTGGGTTGTTGGTAGCTATGGTCGGCCTGGATACGGTGGACACGTTTGCCCGTTTCAGTTATGGCAATGTGAACCTGATGTCCAATATACAGCTCATTCCCGTAATGATTGGGTTGTTCGGGTTTCCTGAAATTGTAAAATCCTTCAATGCGTGAAGGTTCCGGGGGAAGCTCTGAAAGTTTCCAAGTTCCAGTTCAAACGAGGACTGACCTCTGGTATTTAGTAACTGGGTGGCAGTGTGATACGTTCATCAATAATTGGAGTATTGGTCGGCATTATACCTGGAGTCGGGGAAGATACCGGCGGTTGGCTCTCCTACTGGGCGAGCAAATCACGAAGCAAGGATCCTAATAGCTTTGGTGAAGGTAGTGAAGTGGGCATCATCTCTGCAGAGACAGGTAATAACGCCTGTGTCGGGGGTGCTCTGATCCCGGTACTAAGTCTGGCAGTTCCAGGTTCTGCTCCCGCTGCAGTTCTATTGGCCGCCTTCTTAATGCATGGCTATCGTCCTGGTCCTCTTTTTGATGACCGAATCCCCCTCGTTTGTGTATAGCGTGGCGATTCTACCTTATTGCAGCTTCATTCATGATGTGGGCCCTAGCACTCATAGTATCCCGAGGGACCGTAAGAATCCTAGGCATCAACAAGAAAGTTCTCATGCCTGTAGTATTTCTTCTCTGTGTTGTAGGATCATATTTGATCAACTACACCTACTTTGACATAAAAGTGATGTTTGTCTTTGGCTTGATCGGTCTAGCACTTACATCTGCCAACTTCCCGGCGGCACCGTTCTTGTTGGGAGTCATTCTGGGGCCGATGACAGATTCTAATCTTCGACGAGGATTACGCCTCTCTGATGGATCGTTGATGCCGATGTTACAGCGCCCAATCTGCATTTTTTTCTTGGTTGTCATTGTTTTTATGATTCTTGGGCAGACAGGACTCATGAACAAAGTAACAAGGAAACGTT
This sequence comes from uncultured Sphaerochaeta sp., assembly GCA_963662725.2. Classification (GTDB taxonomy): domain Bacteria; phylum Spirochaetota; class Spirochaetia; order Sphaerochaetales; family Sphaerochaetaceae; genus Sphaerochaeta. The sequence goes on along the minus strand of CAXXCW010000038.1, from coordinate 11,507 downwards.
CATGAAACAGTATAGAATAGGATTTATAGGAAGTGGTTTCGCCGCTGCATTGCATGCACATGCATATAAGCGAGTTCCTGGATTCGAAGTGATTCTTCATGCAGTCTGTTCGGCAGACATACAAGGTAGCAGGGATTTTTCAGCAGAACATGGGTTCGAAAAAGTCTATGAGACAGTGGAGCAGCTCCTTGATGACCCAGCCATTGATATTGTCGACATCGTTGTTCCTCCTAAGGCCCATGTCTCCCTTGTTAGACAGGCGATGAAAAAGGGTAAGCATGTCATTTGTGAAAAACCGTTCAATGGGTATTTTGGAAAGGGCTGTGATTCAAAAAGCATGATGTATGAGAAAGTCTGTGCTGAATTGGATGAGTTTTCCCTCTTCATACAAGGAAGGAAGGAGCAGTTTTTCTATGCGGAGAATTATATCTACGCCCCTGCTGTGGTTAAGATCAAGGAGTTCCTGGAAACTTCAAAAGAAAAGGTCCTCCTGCTTAAAGGTGATGAGTCACATAGTGGGAGCCATGCTCCTCATGCGGCACTATGGGAAGCCAATGGGGGAGGCTCTCTCATCCGACAGGGTTGTCACCCCCTTAGCGCCCTGTTGTATCTGAAACAGATAGAGGCTCAAAGTCGAGGAGAGGAGATTTGGGTGACCAGCGTGCTTTGTGACTCTTCCCTTGTGACGGAACAGCTCCCACCTGAAGAGAAGGGATCGATCCTCTCCAACCCGGTTGATGTAGAGGATTGGGCTCAGACCATCATAACGTTCAGTGACAAGACCAAGGCTGTTGTCACCAGTGGGGATATGATAGTTGGAGGGGTGCGCAACTCAATAGAGGCATATACTTCCAACAGTTGCTATACAGCTAATATTGCTCCCAATGATTCTTTTGTCTGTTATCATACTGATGACTCCAAAGTAGACAATGTCTATTTTACCGAAAAAGTGGAGACTAAAAAGGGCTGGCAACATGTATTCCTTTGTGAAGAGGTGATGCGTGGTTATGTTGGGGAACTTGAAGACTTTTTTATCTGTCTTGCAAGTCATAAAAAGCCTGAATCAGGGTTCCTCCTTGCTGATGAGACAATGAGAGTTCTTTATGCATCATATGCATCAGCTGAGCTTGGGACGCGGGTATATTTGGAGAAGAAGTGATGCAGAAGATGGATGGAATGAACTATGCACCGGTTTTCCAAGGCAAGGCTCGCATAGTGGTAGGTGAAGGTGTCTTTTGTTTTGCAGTAATCGGATTAGATCATGGTCACATCTTTGCAATGACGAACGGCCTGCTGGAAGCTGGGGCTACCTTGGTCTCGGTCTTTGATGAGGATTCTTCCAAGATGGAGGAATTCTGCACAAGGTATCCCCAAGCAAAGAAGGTTGATTCTTTTGGGCATATTCTCCAAGATCCGTCGATTCAGCTTGTCGCCAGTGCAATCAGGCCTGATAGGCGCTGTGATTTGGGGCTAAGGGTAATGGCTGGCGGCAAAGACTTTTTTGTGGACAAGCCAGGGCTTCTCACCAGTGAAGAACTGGAAAAGGTTCGCAAGGCATGCAAGCTCAGCGGTCGAAAGTATTTCATATACTTTGGGGAAAGGATCCATGTGGAAGGCGCTGTCCTAGCTGAAAAGCTCATCAAGGAAGGCAGGGTAGGAAGGGTGGTCTCCATGACCATTCTTGCACCCCATAGGTTGAATGCGTCTTCCAGGCCCTCATGGTTCTTTGATCCTGAGCAAAGTGGCGGTATCATAACAGATATAGGCAGTCACCAGATCGAGCAGTTCCTCACCTTTGCTGGTGCGAAGGACGCTAAGGTCATGCACAGTGCAAAGGCCAACTACCATAACCCTGAACACCCCAAGTTTTCTGACTGGGGGGAGTGCAGCCTTGTGGCAGACAACAAGGCCACCTGTTACTTCAGGGTTGACTGGTTTACCCCTGACGGGTTGGGTGCCTGGGGTGATGGTCGTGTATTCATCGTCGGTACCGAGGGGTCCATCGAGATTCGCAAGTACCTCGATGTTGCACAATCATCAACGGGTGATATTGTCTATCTGGTAGACAAGGAAGGTGAGCATAAGCTGGAGGCTACCGGAAAGATGGGGTTTGTGTTTTTTGGTGACTTCATCCTCGACTGCTTGAACCGCACCGAGGGAGCCATGACCCAGGAGCATGTTCTTCTGTCCATGGCCCTTGCCCTGGAAGCGGAAAGCCTCGCAAGAATTATTTGAAGTCGCTGATACAGCTCTGCGTTGTCTCCCGTACGATAAGCTCCGTATCCATATACATGTCACTGATGGGGATCTGCTCCTTGCTTATCCTCTTTATCAGCATCTCACAGCTGAGCAGACCCAGTTGGAACTTGGGCTGGTTGACCGTCGTTATGGACGGGGTGCACATGGAGGAGAGCTCGATGTTGTCAAAGCCTACGATTGCAATGTCCTGGGGTACCCTCAATGATGATCGCCTCGCTGCCTTGATGGCTGCCGCTGCGTAGACATCACTGCTTGCAAAGAAGGCATCGGGTCTCTTTTCTGAATTCAGCAGCTGGAAGGCTGCAGATACCGCCATATCGTAGCTGATCTCCTGCAGTTGGATGATGCTGTCACTATCCTTTTCAATATGGGCGGCATCCAAAGCCTGCAGGTATCCCTTCAGGCGATCTTGGGCATACTTGTATTCGATGGGTCCGTTGATGAAGGCAATGCGCTTCTTTCCCAGCGATATAAGATAGCTCACCGCATTGCGTGCTGCAGCTACGTCATCTATGGTGACAAACGGGATGTTCGCGGTAGGGATGCACTCACAGCACTGCACTAGGGGAAGATCTGCATTGAGCTTGAGCAGGTTTTGTCGGGATATGCAGTTGGTGGTGATGAGACCCGCCGCATTGGTCTTTTTCAACAGGACTGAGAATGCCTCGATGGATTTGTCGTCGATGGGATCCTCGTTTACCAGCATGTTGTATCCGTTGCGCTGGGCTGCCGCCTTCGCTCCCTTGATGATGAGGCTGTAGAAGGGGTTGTCCAAGGAGGGAATGTTGAAGATGATCAGGTCATTGCTCTTTTGTGAAAGGGCTTCGATCGCAGAGGTATCATATCCCAGGCCCTGCATCGCTTGAATGACCGCTTTGCGTGTCTCTTCCCTGACCTTAGTCGTGTTTGTAATGACCCTTGATATGGTTGCAATGGAAATCCCTGAAACTTCAGAAATTTCTGAGTAGGTAATTTTCTTATGGTGTCTCATCATAGTGTACTCCTATGAGTAGTGTACGGGGTGTTCTTGAACTTTTCAAGAATAATTTGTAAAAAATGTAAAATTTTACAGAATGATATGAATATGTTGGGTAAATAAGCAGTAATTTTGATAAATTTTGTTAAATATGCAAAAATTACGAAAAAAGTTGACTTGTTTTCTGAAAGATTTATACTACTACAAAACAGGCATCCCAGAGTTTGCCCGTTAGGAGGTTCGTATGAAGAAAATGTTGGCCGTTCTAGCCATCCTGCTGGTTACAACCAGCGTCGTCTTTGCTGCCGGTGCTTCAGAAGCAGGAGCCAAGAAACAACTGATGGGAGTAGTCACCCCCAGCGCAGACCATGGCTTTACCGCCGAGTCTATCCGCCACTGTGAGGCCCAGGTCAAGGCACTTTCTGCCAAGCACGGGTTTGACTACCGTTTCATGACCGCCGCCGAAAGTGGTGAGCAGAGCAATGCTGTTGAGACCATCCTTGGAATGAAGCCATCTGTAATGGTACTCTGGCCGGTAACCGGTGATGAGCTTCGCTCCTCTGCCCAGTCAGTCATGGAAGCAGGGGTTCCCCTCATCGTCTATGACCGTTTTATCCAAGGGCTGGTTCCCACCGCTGAGATTTCCGGAGACAACGTTGCCATTGGAATTGGAGCTGGAAAGTACTTCAATGAGTATTTCAAAGAGGATCTTGCCAAGGGCCAGGTAAACTACCTTGAGTTCAAGGGCGACAGTTCCACAGTCCCTATGGAAAGAACCGACGGTTTCCTCTCCACAGCAAGCAAGAACTTCAACCTGGTCCAATCCTTTGTCACCAACTGGAGTCAGCAGACTGCCATGGAGCAGATGGAAAACTTCCTCAATACCAAGAGCAAGGCTGAGATTGAGTCCGTCAAGGCAATCTGGACCCATGATGATGAGATCGTATTCGGTATCGTCGAGGCCCTGAAGAACTACAACGGCAGTGCCAAGATCAACATCCGCCTCATCAATGGTGTCTCAGCCGGTGAAGGCTTCATGAAGCTGTTTGACAATTCCGGTCTCAGCGGCATCGATTTCATGACCTACACCTTCTCTCCCTCCATGGTACGGGACGCAGTGGATCTGGGTTGGAAGGCAATGCAGGGCGAGAAGCTTGAGAAGAGCTACAAGGTCCCCACTGAGATGATCGACAAGACCAACTACAAATCATATATGCAGGGAGACCTATACAAGACCCGCTATAGCCTGTAGACAGAATTGTTGTACGAAATTTAGTTGCCCTCAGGGGGTAGGGAATCCTGCCCCCCCTGGGCAACTCGTGTAGGATGGAAGGGAGTGAAATACCCATGATTCTGGAAATGAAGAACATAGTGAAGAACTTTGGCCCTGTCGAGGCATTGAAAGATGTCTCCTTCACTACCCAACCTGGAGAGATCCACGGCCTTCTGGGTGAAAACGGGGCAGGCAAGACCACCCTGATGAATGTGCTGGCAGGTACATTCCCCCCTGACAGCGGTTCCATCGTCATCGATGGAGTCGTGGTCGAAGGGATGACTCCCCGGAAAGCCAACAGCCTGAAGATAAGGTTTATCCACCAGGAACTCAATCTCTGTAACGATCTGAGTGTCTTCCAGAACATGTTCCTCGGTGAGGAATACTCCAAACACGGATGGAAAATTGACAAGCAGAAGGAGATAGAGCATACACAGAAGGTGCTGGACTCGATGAACTCCGGCATCAGGGCAACCACGGTAGTGGGTGACCTTGATACTGCACAGAAACAGATGGTCGAGATCGCACGGGCCCTTCTGTTCTCTTCTGAGCTCATCATCATGGACGAGCCTACCACAGCTCTGAACAACCGTGAGATCCTGAAGTTGTTTTCCATCATGGAGAATCTCAAGAAGGAAGGGGTCACCTTCATCTATATCTCCCACAAGATGCCGGAGATCTTCCATATCTGTGACAAGTATACCGTCCTTAGGGACGGGAACTTTATCCAAAGTGGGGATATCAAGGCTATTGACGAGCATAAGGCCACCGAACTTTTGGTCGGCAAGCGATTTGTACAGGCGCATGTCAAGGATGGGATTACCAGCCACATCTCCGACGAGGTGGTGCTCAAGGCAACGGCCTTACAGGGAAAATCCTTCAAGGATGTCTCCTTCTCCCTTCAGAGAGGTGAGATAGTTGTATTTACCGGCCTGCAGGGATCTGGCACCGATGAATTGGCCACCTCGCTGTTTGGAGCGTCAGAGCTGGAGAGAGGGGCAATCGAGACAAGGAAGGGCCCTCTGGATCTGAAGGATATCCGCACTGTCATGCGAAGCGGTATCGCGATGATACCGAGGAACCGCAAGGAACGGGGCATCCTTCCAGACCTGAACATCCGCACCAACAACTCGATCGCCTACCTGGTGGCAAGGCACAAGGGCCTGTTTGTCAATCAGAAGAAAGAGCATACCCGCTTTGAGCGGAGCAGAAATCGGATGAATATCCGCGTCAGCAGCGACCTCGATCCCATAACCTCCCTTTCGGGAGGGAATCAGCAGAAGGTCATTCTCAGCCGATGGCTCGAGATTGATGCGGATGTCTACATCATGGACAATCCCACACAAGGAATCGATGTAGGGGCGAAGTTTGCAATATACAAGCTGGTGGTCGAATTGGCTGCAGCAGGAAAGAGCGTGCTGTTCTTTACCAGTGAGTTTGCAGAGATCCAGCAGTTGGCAGACCGCTGCATCGTCCTCTACAAAGGGGAAGTCGCGGCACAGCTGTCCAGATCTGAAATTTCTGAAGTTACGATCATGGAGTATTCGACAGGCACACATACGGGGGGAATCTAGAGTGAAGGGTTTTGCAATGAAAGATATGGATTGGAAAGAGCAATGGCGGAATATCACCACCAATTACAGCCACTGGCTGAGTTTCGTCCTGCTGATGGTTGTCGCCATCATCGTCAGCCCTGCGTTCCTCTCCTGGAACAACCTTACCAACCTGTTCGTACAGGGTTCCGTAGTGGGAATCTGTGCGATGGGGATGAGCCTCGTCATTTCGGCTGGGATGATCGACCTCTCGGTCGGATCCTCTGTGGCCCTCTTGAGCGGCCTTGGCGTGATGGTGCTCAATACCACCCACAGCCTTACCCTCACGATCCTGTTTTGCTTGGGTGGAGGGATGATAGTGGGTCTGGTCAATGGGCTATTGGTCACCAAGGGCAGGATAGCCCCCTTCATTGTCACCCTCGCAACAATGAGCGCCTGGAGGTCGGTCATCAACCAGTTGGGGCAGGGCGGACCTTTCACCGTTGACGAAGTGATGTACGCCCCCTTCAGAAACATAGCCGCAGGCAGGTTTTTCGGCATTCCGCATCTTATGCTCTTTCTGATAGTCGTTTCCTTTCTTACCGCCATGCTGATGTCCAAGACAAAGTTTGGAACCTATGTCTATGCTGTCGGGTCAAACCAGCAGGCAGCAAGGCTCTCGGGAATAAACGTCAATAGGGTAAAGACCCTCATCTTTGTCTATGCCGGGACGCTTTACGGCTTGGCTGCCTTCCTGTTGGCAAGCAGGCTCACCTCCATTCAGGCGGCGAGTGCAGGATCCGGCTATGAGATGGATGCCATCGCCGCTGTTGCCATCGGGGGAACCTCGATGGATGGGGGAAGGGGAAAAATACTCGGAACCTTCCTGGGTGTGCTGATGCTGCGCATCATCAACACAGTCCTGATCATGGCAAACGTACCGCCCTTCCTCAATGGTCTGGTCACCGGTGTCATCATCATCGTTGCTGTCCTCGCACAAAGCACCAAGAAAGGGAGATAGGAATGGGCATGCAGATAGGAATAGTGGGCGCGGGAGGCATGGCCACCTACCATTGCAAGGGGTTTGCCAAAGCAGGGGCAAAAGTCCTCTGCGTAGCCGACTTCAACACGGAAAAGGCTTCCTCATTTGCCAGGGAGTATGGAATCGGGAACACCTCTGTCTCTCTTTCTGAGATGTTGGACAGGTTCCCCTCACTCGATGCGGTCTCCATCGTGACTCCCAACAAGTATCATGCACCCCTAGCCATAGAGGCCCTTCAGGCGGGCAAGCATGTCTATTGCGAGAAACCTCCAGCAAGGAATGCCGCTGAGATGCAGGCTATGGTCGATGCTGCCAAGGTATCAGCGAAGACGCTGATGTTTGGCTTCAACAACCGCGCACGGCCTGAATCCCAGGCAATGGCGACCTACATACGGGAAGGGGTGGTAGGGAGAGTAAACTCAGCACAAGCGACCTGGATCCGCAGGGCCGGCATTCCGGGGTTTGGAGGCTGGTTTACCGATAAGGAGCTCGCAGGTGGCGGGCCTGTCATAGATCTTTTGCATATGATTGACCTTGCACTCTCCTTTATGGGCTTTCCCAAGCCAAAGTGCGTGCTTGCCTCAACCTTCAATGACTTTATGGGCAACCCCACGTTCAAGGGGCCTTGGGGCATTGCCGATGGGACAGGCGTAATGGATGTGGAGACATCAGCCCATGCCATGGTCACCTTTGAGGACGGTCAGTGCCTCATGATACGAACCTCATGGGCGGAGATGAACGAACGTGAGGAGGTCTCCGTAGTCTTCCAGGGTAGCCGTGCGGGGGGGAAGGTCGAGCGCATCTTCGGTCATGACGGCTATGACGAGACAAGTGCGGACTCTTGCTGGCTCTTTACCGAGGAGTATGGCCGCCAGGTCAATAGGAAGGTCATCACAGAAAAGGATGAGACTATGGGGCGCATCGCCAATGCAGCAAATTTCGTGGAGTGTATCATGGGGACCATGGACCCTCTGAATACCCCGCAGGAGGCGCTTACCTTGATGATGATCACCGATGCCATCTATGAGTCAGCCAGGACAAATAGTGCTGTACTGTTGTAAGGAAGGATTGTATGAGTAGGTTAGTAACACTGGCTTCGGGCCAGTTTGGAGATCTCGGACTGGAAGAGCTGTGCATTCTTGCCAAGGAAATGGGCTATGATGGCTTGGAACTGGCAACCCATGCCCACTTTGATGTGACTAAGGCATTGGAGGACAAATCCTATATCCCTTGGGTGTGGCAGACGCTCAACAAGTATGCTCTCAAATGTGTAGCCATTAGCGCCCATCTCACCGGCCAGTGTGTCGGAGACACTTGGGATGAGCGGTTGGACAACTTCGTCCCAGCCTCCCTGGCTGGCCAGCCTGAAGCCATAAGGGCTTGGGCTGTAGAGGAGATGAAGAGGACAGCCCGGGCCGCCAAGGCCTTAGGGGTAAAGGTGGTCAACGGCTTTACCGGTTCCCCTATCTGGGCACGATGGTACTCGTATCCCCAGACGTCGGAAAAGATGATAGAGCAGGGCTTCGCCCTTATCTACGACCTGTGGACACCCATCTTTGATGTGTTTGATGAGTGTGGTGTTGTGTTTGCCTTGGAAGTGCATCCTACCGAGATTGCCTTTGACTACTACACCACCGAGAGGCTGTTCAAGCTGTTTGCCAACCGTCCTACACTGGGGCTCAACTTCGACCCCAGCCATCTTGTGTGGCAGGGGGTCAATGAGGTGACCTTTGTCAGGGATTTTGCCTCTCGGATCTACCATGTCCATATGAAGGATGTGAAACTGCTGAAGAATGAACGTGGCGGGGTACTGGGATCCTTTCTTCCCTTTGGGGATACCCGCCGAAGTTGGGATTTTGTCTCTGTAGGGCACGGCAATGTTGACTTTGACGGCGTCATACGGGAACTAAACAGAGCAGGCTATCAGGGGCCCCTCTCGGTAGAGTGGGAGGATTCGGGCATGGACAGACAAACCGGGGCGACAGAGAGTTGTGCTTATGTGAGGCGCATAAACTTCTCACCCTCAAGCATAGCCTTTGATGCTGCATTGAAGCACTAGAGCGTGATCTCCACCGAGTCTCTCTTCCTATGTCTGGAGCTGAGATTCTTTGAGGTGGCATAGGCGGCAAGTACGTTACACGTTTCTCCCTTTACAAAGACCGTGTCATACCGGTCTCCGGAATTGAGAGGAAGGCTGAAGGTGATGGTAGTCCTCTTTGCTTCCTCAACAAATGAGACTGCCTTTGCCGACTCCTTTCCTCCGAGGGAAACATCACTTTTGTGGCTGGTGCTCCCTGTGCCGTACTCATCGCTGAGATGGAGTTTCCCATTCTCCACATAGGCGAGGATATAATCGGCATCCTTCATTCGGCTGGTTGGGTTGAAGCCCAGTGAAATCCATCCAGTGGTAGGGGCAGTGACCGTGAATTCTATGGTTTCCCCTTTGAAGGCCCAGGAGAACGACCAGTCTTTGGCCAATTCCACCGAGTCCCCCGCAAACAGGGGAGCTGTGACAGAGCAGAGAAACATCAGGGCCAATACCACATACCATCCTCGTACCTTGTTCATACGTGACTCCTTGTTATTATTTCTGTTGCAAACCCTTTCTCCCTAGGGATACTATAGGTTACAGGCAAACGCAAGAGCCAGAGGGCCCCGTACTCAGCATTGGGTTCCCAATTTTTTTACCTTGGTTTGCAAAAGGAGTCCCCATGACCTTTCTTCAGGACCTTGCCTACGTCTCATTCTTGGATTTCCCCCTTATCGGATACTTGGGAATCTTCAGCTACCTCTCACTGGTGGCCACTGCAACTGTCTCCATCCTTACCAGACGCAGGATAGCCAAGATACCGATGCGCATTCACTTCAGGCTTGCCTACCTGACCCTCACTCTGGCAACATTTCATGCCATCCTTGCTTTGGCCGTCTATCTCTGAGTACCTTCCACTCTTATTACCCCTTGCTGTATTAATGGCAAGTGTTTTACTATGCTATTTCATTGTCATTTATGGAGTTATTTCTTGAATTCTATCCTCTTAGGGGTGATAATGGAAAAGAGACATAGGAGGAACAGATGCGAAGAACTGATGTACTCGTAATTGGTGGAGGGGCCTCAGGCCTGCAGTCTGCCATAACCATCAAGACAACCTACCCTGAAAAAGAGGTGTTGCTCGTGCGAAAAGAGCAGCAGGTGCTCATTCCCTGTGGAATTCCCTACCTGTTTGGAACCCTGGAAGATACCAGCAAGGATATCCTTCCCGACAAGCTGCTCACTGGTGTGGGTGTTGAGATAGTGATCGATGAGCTGGTCGCCCTCAATGTCGAGGAACACCGCTGTGATTTTGCCTCCGGGGAGAGCCTCACCTATGGCAAGCTGATCCTTGCAACAGGTTCGGTTCCCACCAGGCCTGCATGGTTGAAAGGCTCTGATCTGAAACATGTCTATACCATCCCCAAGGATAAGATCTATCTGGATGCCATGCTGGCAAGTCTAGCCAAGCAGAAGGAAGTGTTGGTAGTGGGGGCAGGTTTCATCGGTGTCGAGGTCTCTGACGAACTGAACAAGCGTGGCTACAAGGTAACCCTGTTGGAGATTGAGAAGCAGATACTCAACCGAGCTTTTGATCCTGAATTTGGAAAAATTGCAGAGGAACACCTCACTGAACGGGGAGTCACGGTCATCACGGGAAAAGGTATCGCTGAGATAATCGGTAAGGACGGTAGTGTCCAGAGTGTGGAGCTTTCAACTGGAGAGAAACTACCTTTCGATGCTGTCATCCTTTCGATGGGCTATGCCCCCAATACGGAGATAGCAAGAAAGGCAGGATTGCCCTTGAATGAGTTTGGCTTTATTCGCGTATGTGAGTATATGCGAGTCCTTCCATGCAATACTGATATTGTGGCAGTAGGTGACTGTGCTGAGAAGCGGGACTTCATCACCCGTAAGATTGACCGCACCATGCTTGCCTCCACCGCTTGTGCAGAGGCACGCACTGCCGGGATGAATCTCTATTTCCTCAGCCCCTGCAAGCCCTTTACAGGAACCATCGCCATATACGCAACGGCTATAGGCGAGCATGCATTCGGGACAGCCGGCATCACCGAGGAGAAGGCGATCCAAGAGACCTTCTCGGTAATCTGTGGCAGTTTCACCGGTATGGATACCCATCCTGGCAACCTCTCCCATACCCACAAGCAGACTGTCAAGCTGATAGTCGCAAGTGACTGCGGGATGATCCTTGGTGGTGAGGTATATGGAGGGCCCAGCATAGGCGAACTCACCAATGCAATCGGCTTCCTTATCCAAAATAGGGTTACTGTAAAACAACTGCTGACGATGCAGATTGGCACCCACCCCTTGCTCACAGGATCCCCTGCAGGGTATCCCCTGATCAAGGCTGCTGAAGTTATCGTAAAGAAAATGCG
>CAXXCW010000037.1:0-12296 GCA_963662725.2 uncultured Sphaerochaeta sp. | reverse complement strand
TGGTTTGATCTATTGTTGCGCTGTATGCCTTCATCTTGCCGATATGGGGCCAATGCATGAGACATACCAGGAGAGCAGGCAGCATATGTGGGCATCCATTGATTCAATTATTATGGAGGAGCCTGCCTTATATGGATATGACAGGCGAGGCTTATACTACTTGTTGCACATTGCCAAGCAGGAGATGTCTTGGCTTCAGTTGGATAATTATTGGAGAAAAATCCAGAAGACTCTGATAACCGGTTTATCGGAAGAAATTTCAGCAGTAAGTATGGGTTTCTGTTCTTATGGTGCTGGGCTAGTGAATTTGGAACAAATCATCAAAGAGAGCACCAGTATTTTGGATTTCCGTTTTCTTGTAATTGATGGTGCGGTTATAAGTAAGCCAAAGATTCAAGTGTTCAGGAATGAAAAAACAGTCTTGAATCTTCCTATAAATATATTTGCAACCACTTTGGCCTCACTACATAAGAAAAGCATATGCACTATGTTGCGTGATAGTCTCCTTAGGTTTGATGAAGTGAAATGCTGTTTGCCAAAAGATGTAAGCTCATATTATGAAACGATATATACCTTATTCCTCTCATTTCAAGAACCATTGAAGCTGTTGGAGAATGAATGGTTCAAACGGACAATGGATGAATATGTGAAGCTCAAGAATTTAGATAGAAGTTATCGGGAATACAACACTTGGATTGAAACTCTAGCAGATGTTGTTGAGGATTCACTATGTATGAATGATGGCCTAATAGAAAAAGCAATACAAATAATCAAAGAACTATACAGAGACATTAACCTTTCGCTTAACAGTATCGCAAGTATTTTGAAAACAAATCCTTCCTATCTGAGCCGGAGATTTTCTGCAGATATGGGCAGAGGAATTAGCCTTTTCCTTATGGAGTATCGTATTGAGAGGGCTGTTGAACTGATAACACAAGGTGACTATAAATTGTATGAGGTTGCAAATCTTGTTGGATATAACAATTATGAAACATTCTCCCGAGCCTTTAAACGGTGCAAAGGAGAATCTCCTCATCATTATTGGAAAGAGGCCATACCCAAAGTAAAGAATCGGCAAGTATAGGAAAAGAATAGTCATGTACTTATCAGTAACCATATCCCTATCATATCAGTAAGAAAATCAAAAAAGGAGAAATTTGTATGAAAAAAATTGGTCTTATGTTTCTTATGATTATGATGGTTTGCAGCAGTTTTATCTGGTCCGCAGCAACTGCTGAAGTCCCCTCTTATCCCACAAAGACTATCAGCTTGGTTGTTCCCTTTTCTGCTGGTGGTGGAACGGATGCTGTTGGTCGTGCTCTCGCTCACAGTGTAGAAAAACAACTTGGTAAAAGTGTGGTTGTGGTAAACAAGACTGGAGGGTCTGGTGCTATTGGAATGACATTCGGTGCCACTTCAGCACCTGATGGATATACAGTTACTATGGTCACACGAGAAATCATTTCCCTTCCGTTGATGGGTTTGGCCCAGATTGATCATAAGGATTTTGATCTTATCCGCCTGGTGAATATGGACCCTGCTTTGATTTGTGTCAAACCTGGTTCTAAATATGAAGATATCAAGGTGTTATTTGCAGATGCTAAAAAAACGCCAGGGACTATAAAATTTGCCAGTACTGCTGCCCCCAACTTCTATGTCCTTGCGATTGAGAATAGTCTTGGGCTTTCATTTAACCATATTCCCTATAATGGAGCAGCAGAGGCCATCCCTTCGGTTATGGGCGGGCATACAGATTTTGTAATTGCAGGTCCTGGAGAGCTGATTGGACAGATAGAAGCTGGTCAGTTAATTCCTGTTGCCATCATGGCTCCCCAGCGTTTCGACGCGCTTCCCAATGTCCCTACGTTGACTGAACTTGGTTATGAAATCATTTCTGGTACTTGGAGAGGTCTTGGTGTTCCAAAGGGAACCCCTGTAGAGGTCAGAACTAGATTGGAAAATGCTTTCGACAACGCTATTAAAGATGTAGAGTTTGAAGCGTTTATGAAAAACGCGAAGCTTGGTATCTATAACCTTTCTAGTGAAGATTTTGCTGAATTCATTGATTCAGATGCTGCTACAATCAGAACAATTGTAGAAAATCTAAATAATTAGGTATTAGTCAATTGAAAGACGTGTGGCCAGTGCTGGCCACACAGTTTCTAAGGAAAAAGACATGCGACGAATTAATATTTGGTTAGGCATGATGCTGTCTTGTCTCAGTGCTCTAATCTATGGGATGACTTTTACTTTTAAGGAAACTTTGATCAGGGACAATTATTCAGGCCCTGCTTTTTTCCCTAGGATAATAGCAATTTGCTTGGCACTCCTCTCTATAGCTCTGATCATTACCTCCTTGGTGAAACCAAAAGATATCCAAAGAGAGAAGGAAGAGAGTAAAGCAATATTCAACAAAACAATGTTCAAGCCTATTGTGGCTGGCCTGTTCCTTGTAGTCTACGTTTTGTTCCTCTTTGAACCACTTGGTTTTACTGTGAGCTCAATTATTGTATTTATAGGGTTATTGGTCATCTCACAGACGAAGGTAAAAGCGTATTACATTATTGCTCCCATATTTGTTATTGGAGTTTCTTTGTTATTCCGTTATGGGTTCATGGTCCAATTGCCTACCGGCATTGTTGGATTCTAAAGAGGTGGTATATGGTTGATTTGCTTCTTGGTGGAATGGTATCCGTATTTAGTATTCAAGTTTTACCTTTGGTTGTTATGGGGGTTTTGGGAGGAATTGTGATAGGCTCCCTTCCAGGTCTAACAGCCACGATGGGAGTTGCAATTCTCCTCCCTTTTACTTTTTCTATGGATTCAATCCCTGCTTTATCTATGCTGATTGGTATCTATGTGGGGGCAATATATGGAGGATCTGTTTCAGCTATTCTCCTTAAGACTCCAGGGACACCGGCTTCTGCAGCAACTGTTTTTGATGGATATGAAATGGCCAAACAAGGTCGGGCAAAAGAGGCGTTATCAATGTCAGCAATTGCCAGTTTTGTTGGCGGCTTGATCAGTACCATCATGTTGATAACAATATCGCCTCTTCTTGCGAGTTTTGCATTAAAATTCAGTGCTCCTGAATATTTCACCCTTGCTATTTTTGGCTTGACAATCATTGCCTCAATTTCAGCAAAAAATGTAATTAAAGGTTTTATTGCCGGTTTCATCGGGTTGTTTGTAGCGACTATTGGAATGGACCCTATCACAAGTGCTGCAAGAATCCCATTCCAAAGTATTAATTTGTTGAATGGCTTTTCAGTTATTCCTGTCCTTATTGGGCTTTTTGCCCTTGCTGAAGCCTTCATTCAACTTGAAACAATTCTTGATGCACGTTCCGAAGTAGGAGATGTCAGCGGGAAAGGTCGAATCAATTTACACGAATTAAGGAAGACGATGCCTCTTATGATCAAGTCAGCCTTAATAGGGACGTTTATTGGAGCCATCCCCGGAGCAGGAGCTGATATCGCTGCATTTGTATCATATAACGAAGCAAAGAGATCTTCTAAACATCCTGAACTATTTGGTACTGGAATCATTGAAGGGGTGGCAGCGCCTGAGGCTGGAAACAATGGGGTTACCGGAGGGGCACTGGTCCCACTTCTCTCCTTAGGTGTTCCAGGGGACGCTGTCGCCGCAATTCTTCTTGGTGCTCTCATCATGAAGGGGATAGCTCCAGGTCCCATGCTTTTTGTGCATAATGCTGATCTTGTGTATGCCATTTTTTCTGCAATGCTAGTCAGTAATTTTCTCATGTTGTTTTTTGGGTTGTTTGGCATTAGATTTTTCAGCAAGATAGTAGATATTCCCAAGGTTCTCATCACTCCCATGATCATTGTCCTTTCGATGGTTGGTTCTTATTCCATAAATAACAATGTCTTTGATGTGGGGGTTACTGTTGGCTTTGGTATTCTAGGATACTTCATGGTAAAGGTTGGAATACCTCAATCGCCGATCGTCCTTGCAATAATTCTTGGTCCGATGGCAGAGAGCAACCTCAGAAAATCTCTGTTGATGTATGAGGGAAGCCTAATATTCCTCGTGACGAGACCTATAACCATCGTATTCATTCTATTGAGTGCTTTCTCTCTCTATACTGCTTTAAGGAAACCTAAATTCAAATCACAGGAATCGAAGGACTAGGGAGTCTATGGCTGTATGTCTCCCATCTCCATGTTTTGCGAGAATGTGAACCAATGGCTTGAGAAGTGTCGGTATGTGGTCATGTGATTTGACGTGGAGGATATGGTTCTAGGAAGCATAGTATCCTTGTGAATGTGAACTATTTGGAACTATTCAGATGGTACAGAACGTACAATAAAAAATTAATGATATAAAGGTGAAGCCTATGTACTTTTCAGATGAAAAAGAGCTGTTTGAAGCATGCAAAAAAAGCCTGTTTTCAGCAGTGATTGGTGATATTTTAGATTCGATGGGGTATGTAAATCAGTTTCTTCCTCAAAGGATCAAACCTCTTCATGATGGTTATGTATGTATAGGTCGAGCAATGACTGTCCAAGAAGCTGACATCACAGGGCCACTGGAAAAACCCTTTGGTAAAATGTTTGAAGCTCTTGATAGTCTTCAGGAGCATGAAGTGTATATTTGCTCAGGCTCGTCTTTAGATTATGCACAATGGGGCGGTCTGATGAGCAATAGGGCAATACATCTCAGGGCATCAGGTGCAATTCTCAATGGGTTTTCAAGGGACACAAAGGAAATATTGGAACTTGGGTTCCCTGTTTTCTCTAGCGGGCTCTATGCCAAAGACCAGGGAGTCAGGGGAAAGGTAATTGATTATCGTTGTCCTATTACCTTCGAGAATGGTGTAGTTGTACAGTCAGGGGATATCGTATTTGGTGATCTTGATGGAGTGGTCATCATACCCCAATCAATAGAAGAAGAGGTATTGACGAAAGCCTTTGAAAAAAGTAATGAAGAGAACATAGTGCGTGATGCCATAGTCAAAGGAATGCCGACAGTAGAGGCTTTTGAGAAATTTGGCATCATGTAGGATCCTGAGAAGGAAGCGATTCCAATTTGATGTGTTTGTACCTGTATCCTCCTTTGGGGTATGATCTGAATTCTGCGTAAAGAGAAGATTTAGCAAACTGGGATTGCAATCCATTTGCATTATTTTTTTGCAAATGACTTGCAAATTCTCTTCTCTCTCAGTATTCTTTCCTTACCCCCTAAGGAGGGATTATGAGAAAGAACAAATATATAGATAGCATAGCGATCATCCTGATAGTAACCTCTGGACTCCTGTTTGCACTAGGCAATGCTGAAAAGAAAGATCTTGGCCTCAAGCCCATCATTGCCCTGAGCATCCTCCCTCAAGAGTACTTTGTCCAGCGTATAGCTGGGGACCTGCTTGGCAGTGTGGTACTCGTTGGAGAGGGGCAGAGCCCCCACTCCTACGAGCCTACCCCTTCGCAGATGGCCTCCCTTGCCAACGCGAAGGTGTGGATACTCAGCGGCACCGACTTTGAAGAGATCCTTGAAGAGAAGGTATCCTCACTCTATCCGAATCTTCTGGTAGTCGACGGGACAGAGGGGGTAACCTTCCGATCACTGGAAGCGCATGACGATCACGAAGACCATAGTATGGATAAGGATAGCCTTGAACGTGACCGGCACACCTGGCTTGGATGGGAAAGTGCGAAAATCCTGGCTTCCCATGTCCTGGAAACAGCGGTAATGCTGCTTCCTGAACAGAAGGCAGTGTTGGAATCCAATTACCAACAGCTTATCTCCGACATTGATGAAACCTTCCTGAGCCTTAAGGAGAAGCTTGCTCCCTTATCTGGGCGCAAGGTGTTTGTCTATCATCCTTCATTCGGATACTTTTTTGATGAGTTTGGCCTGCTCCAGGAAGCTGTGGAAATCGGAGGGAAAGAGCCTACAGCCAAAGACCTCTCCCTGCTTATCCAGAAGGCTAAGGGCGAACAGGCCGTAGCTCTCTTTGTGCAAAAGCAGTTTCCTCTTGCTTCGGCTGAGACAGTGGCAAAGGCCGCAGGGGCCAAGGTGCTTGCCCTCGATCCTCTTGCCCGAGATTGGATGGCCAACATCCAACAGATGGGTGATGCCCTTCTGGATTCACTGGGAGGAAAGCAATGAGCGCCGTCCCCATAGCCCTGCGATTCTCCGGCGTTGCATTCTCCTACGATATGTTGCCCGTCCTGGAGGGGGTGAATTTCCATATTCATGAAGGGGAGTTCAGTGCTCTGGTCGGTCCCAACGGCTCGGGCAAGACCACACTGCTCAAGCTTATCCTTGGCCTTGAGCTGAGCCAGAAAGGGGAGGTCCTTCTATTTGGAGACCAACCCAAGAAGAACAGGTCGATGATAGGCTACGTTCCCCAGCATATGACCTACGATCCTACATTTCCCATATCCGTATTGGAGGTCGTAAGGATGGGCGGGGTGCTCTCCTCTTCAAGAAAGGGCAAGGATGCAAGAAACAGTGCTGCGCTGGAAGCCCTCAGGCAAGTTGAGATGGAAGAGCTCGCCCAACGATCCTATAGTGAGCTGTCGGGAGGGCAGAGACGAAGAGTCCTTGTAGCACGAGCCCTTGTGGCAGGGCCAAAGATGCTTATCTTGGACGAGCCTACGGCAAATATGGATGCAGAGAGTGAGAAGCGGCTCTTCGATACGCTTCGTAAGTTCAAAGGCAAGACAACCATTCTCATAGTCACCCATGATATGGGAACCGTCTCATCCCTGACTGACAGGGTATTCTGTATCGGGGCCCAGAAGCCAGGGCAGAAGGGGCGCACTGTGGTCCAGCATACCCTGGAACCCACCCCTTCTGAACTGTATGGGGGAGAGGCTTTGCGAGTACTGCATGATGTTGAGCTCCCGCCCGACTACTGCACCTTTGACGGAGGATCTTCCAATGGATAATCTCTTAAGCTTCTTCAGTGCCCTTGGGAATCCTGACTTTCCCTTTGTCCGCAACGCTTTGGTTGCAGGATTGCTATCCTCCATCCTCTTTGGAGTCATTGGGGCGGTGGTCACCGTCAAGAGGATAGCGGGGCTTGCCGGAGCCATATCACACGCAGTGTTGGGTGGTATCGGGATAGCTTTGTATCTGGGCGCGACTGGAAAGGTGCCTGGAATAACTCCCATGATGGGAGCGATAGTTTTCGCTGTCCTAGCTGCAGCCATCATCGGGGTAGTCTCTTTGAAGGCCAAACAACGTGAGGATACAGTCATCCAGGCCATCTGGGCTATCGGAATGAGCATAGGTGTCCTCTTTATGGCAAAGACTCCCGGCTATACCGATCCCGCTTCCTATCTGTTTGGAAACATCCTGCTTATTTCGAATCAGGATCTGATACTGTTGTTTGTCCTTGATGTGTTGGTGATCCTGCTTGCCTGGCGTTTTTATCCCCAGATCGAAGCGACCTCCTTTGATGAGGAATTTGCCCAGGTGAGGGGTATCCCTACCCAGCAGGTATTCCTCCTGATGCTCACTATCACAGCGGTTGCTGTGGTACTGTTACAGACCTTTGTAGGTATTGTCATGGTCATAGCGATGCTGACCCTGCCTGCGGGGACAGCAGGATACTGGGCTAAGAATCTGGGGGCCATGATGGGTTTGGGTACGCTGTTTTCAGCATTGTTCTCGTTCGGGGGCTTGGCAGCCGGTTGGGTGCTTGATGTCCCGGTCGGAGCCATGGTGGTAGTCATTGCAGGGGGCGTGTTCCTTGGAACTGCCGCTACGAAGATGCTGGTGACCTACAGCAGGAGGAGGGCTTTACATCATGACAAAGGCTAGGAAGGCAATTCTCAAGGCTTTGGAACATGCCAATGAACCTGTATCCGTCTCTGAAATGGCAAGGCAGCTGGGTGATTTGTGTGACCCAGCTACCGTCTATCGGAACTTGCACTACCTGGAGAAGCATAATCTGGCAACCTCATTTATCCTGCACTGCAGTGAACATGGGACCGAACGCTACTACTCAGCCAAGGAAGGGCATGATCACCATCACTGGTTCCATTGTGAACAGTGTCATCGCTTCATTGATCTGGGAGGGTGCTTTTATGCAGAACAGGTACGACAGTTTGAAGAGGATCATGGCTTTACAGTCAATGACCATACCTTCTACCTTACCGGAATCTGCAAGGAGTGCAGACAAGGCTCAGTCCCGGGAATTTGACTTTTTTTGTAGCAGGGAGAAGAGCAACACCCTGTTGGACACACCGAGCTTTGCATAGATATTCTTGATGTGGGTCTTGACTGTATTTGGGGAGATGAAGAGCTTCTCTGCTATCTCCCGATTGCTCAGGCCCTTCACCAACAGCTCAATGATCTCCTGCTCCCTTGCCGATACATCATGCTCTTGCAGATACCCTGTCTTCTGGATTACCGATGATTCGGTCACCACTTCGTAGGTAAGGAAATATCTGCGGCTGATGAAATAGTAGAGGTAGACTGCGAACGCTGCAAAGCTGAGATAGGTGAACTTGAAGGCATGGTTCCAGAAGAAGATCATATCAAGGGGAAAGAGCACCAGCAAAGGAATGAAAGTCGAGCAGATACCCGTCAGAAGCCTCTCCTGTTCCCACCCCTGTGCCCTTTTTCGATAGAAGAGGGCGGTGAAGCCATGGATTACCATAAAAACGCTGCCACTGAAAAGGTGATAGGAGAAGGTGAGGTCCATCGCATAAATCCAGTCGCCTTCGCTCTTGCCGATGATGATAAGCAGGCTGATGATAAGGAACGCAAGGATGAGGAACCCCAGTATGGTTTTGCCCAGGCTCTTTTCCTTTTCTGTCGCAGGCAGAAGCGCTATAAGGTAGCGGCTCATGGTAAACAGCATCAGTGTCGTAAGGAATATCGACACCAGTGTTGCAGAGAGGCAGAAATACCTATAGATATCGCCTGTAAGCAGTTCAGGAGTGTAGACTCGGGGTATGTAAGCATAGAGCATCGTCAGGAACATCTGAAGACAGAGAGGGATCAGGAAAGCCAGGAATCCACGTGTATAGCTATCCCTTGCATGGACATGCAAGAGGATGCAGAGACAGGTAATGGAAAAGACGAGTGAGGTTGTCAGAAAAAGCAGAATGTCCCCAATGATGAACACTTATAGAATCCTCCATGGGAGGATTCTACCACACTCGCCCTTTCAAGGGTAGGACTTAGAAGAAGTGAGTTATGCCAATGGTAAGATAATCGTTGTCATCCCAAGTCTTGAAAAGGCTATCCTTAGATCCCATTGCCCCATAGACACCAGCCTTACACGCAAGACGGAGGTCGTCACTTGCCTGCCACGATAGGGAAGGCAGGAGGGCATAGCCTTCAGTTTCGATCTGATAGGTAGCACCCATGCGCACCTTCACCGTCTCACGGAAGAAAGGCATCTCCATTGCCAGGGTGAGAGTGTTGCCATAAGCCTTGTTGTCGAAAGCCTGGCCCTGGTCCACATCAAACCCAATGAATGGATTGGCAACATTACTCTTCACTGAATCATAATCAACAATACAGTGACCGTTGTACATAAGAGCTATATACAGTTGGCTGGAAGGTTCCAGATAGCCCACCCCACCAAGGTAGACCCACTTGCTGTTGTAGAGAGTCGGGTCAGTTCCCTTGGCATCCTTGCTGAGCATGTACCCACCTTCAGCCATGAGGGTGAACTGGCCAAGGATATAGGTTGCTTCTCCTCCGAATAGCTGGTAGGGGGTGAAGACGGTATCTATATATGTAGGGGGTGCGGCAGCTTCTGGTCTGTACCCAGGTTGAGCCATATGCCCCCTATAGTAGAGCAACCCCAGGTCGGCGCCGACGATGCTGGTTCTTGCCCTGGCTCCGAGCTGTACGTATTCCAAAGAATCTGTTTCGGGAGGGTCATGGATGGCCAATGTGGAAAAATTGGCAGGTAGCAATGACCATCTGTCATCCTTGTCCATAGATGCCAGCGCTGGTGTGAAGGTCGGCTTCATGTAGAGCTGTAAGGAACTCTGCTCCTTGTAGATGGTGGAAGTGAGCATGAATTCTGCCCTCTTCATGCTGAAGATGTCATCAGAGAGGCCTTTGGAGTAGTCAAAGGCATTGATCACGTCCACTACATGCACGCCGTCTCCTGAACCCCACTCCTCCTTGAGCAGGCCTGCCTTGATGATGCCCCAGTCGAAAAACGAAGTGATTGCAATGGTGCTTGCCGTTAGTTCCCTCTTTTCTGCATCAAAGGAGAGAGCAGCTTCTGATTTGAAGGAGGGACTGTCAACAAGGAGATTTACATTCAGAAGCTGCTCAGAAAAAACCTGGTCATCGAAATATGCCCCGACATCGGTTCCTATCGAACCTGAGAGGCTCATCGTATGTGATTTTTCTTCCCGCTTTTCTTTTTCTCCTGTGGTTTCTGCTGCGAATATGTCATCAAAGCCTGCAAAGGCAAGAAGGTTGCCTGCGAGCAAGCTGATAGTGAGCACTACAAGTACGATGCGTTTCATTAGGGCCTCCCTGTTTCAAGGAATCTGGTGGTGAAATACTTGCTGTTCATGGCAATGTCATACTGGGCCTGGAGGATCTCTATCTTGGTGCTGTGCCCACTGGCGATGGTAGTCATGGTGATGACCTTGGGTATCCATTTGCCGTTCATCTGTTCTATCTGTTGTGTTACCAGCTGTTTTTCCAGGGTTGTTCCATCCTTGGAATAGAAGTTCACCTGTAAAGGCAGATGGGTATCCTTGTCGACGGTTGTCTCTGTCATTCCATAGGTCGTCGTGTCGAAAGGGACCGACCGTACAACATAGGTTGTCGCACTTTCCTCTAGCAGAGTGTGCGTCGCCTCATCAGCGTCATAGGTGGTCGAGGCCATGTCAGAGTAGGAGAAGTCACTTCCCATGAAAGAGCCCCCTTCCTCATTTGCAGCAATACGCTTTACACGCTTGAGGGCTGGGAGATAGATCCACTGGTCAGTCTTCCCCTGTTCGTTCTCAACTGAGAGGAAGCGGGTATTTTTTACACTGGAGGGTGAGAGGAATACAGTAATTGAAGAGGTCCTTCCATTCTCTGTGAGGGAGAGCGTCTGCAGTCTTCTTGTGCGCTGCTGTCCTCCTGCATCTATGAGGGTGAGGGCCAAGTCCATGGCCGAGCTGTCACTGCTCTGCACTTCCATGACCTTGTCCATGATCGCTTGTGGTTGTGGTGCCGCTGTGATCGGAAGCAGCAATGTAAGTGCTAAGGCAAGTATGATGGGAATGGTTTTTTTCATTATGAGATTCTCCTTGATGTATTTGTTTCAGAGATGAGCGTGATTTCCTTTGGTTTGATGTGACGCAGCAGGGCTGGCATGATGGTGAGGCTGCTCAACGAGGCGAACACCATAGCAATACAGAACAGGAGGCCCATTCGGGATATGGGAGTGAATCGGCTGAACAGCAAGCCCATAAAGCCCAACGTCACAGAGGCGGCGTTGATGAGGATGGCCTTACCTGTTGTCTTCATCACCTCAGTGAATACCTCATTTTGTGCAATAATTGATCCGAGTCTCACATAGGCCGCTATCAGGTGAATGGCATAGTCAACTCCGATGCCAATGGCCAGGGCTGCAAGCAGGCTGGTAATGATATCAAGTTCGATGTCAAGGATTGCCATCGAGGCGAATATTCCCATGAGGGCGAACATACAGGGGATGAGGGCGAGTGTTGCCAGCTTGAACGAACGGAAGAGAAGGAGCACCAAGAGCCAGACAATGATGAGGGCACCGAAGAGCGAGAAGAGCTGGGACTTGGTTACCAGTTCGGTAAGGGCGAGACTTATCGCTTCCCCCCCGCCGATCTCCATCTCCCAGCCTGGAGGGAGGGTGGCCTTGAAATGCTCCTCTATGGTTTTTGTAATGTCCCTCAAGGTCGGGGTGTCTGTCTTCAGGAGGCTTATGGTCATCAGAAGGGAGTCGGGCTCGATCGGATCATTGATGAATTTCCCCAGATTCCCACTGTACAGTAGGAGATATTGGGTTATGAGCTGGCTCAGATCCTCTTCTGTTTCCAGGCCATACTTGGCTGGGTCAGAGGGTATCTCGTAGTAGCTGCCATCCTGGGTGATGACGGGGGTCTCCCCTTCGATGGTTTCCAAGGGCTGTTTATCCTCCACAGCTCCGAATGATCCACCAAAGAAGTCAAAGTCAGGCATAGCCTCATCTGTCCGGAGGGTTTCCCCCTGTTGGGGGCCCATGATCTGGTTCATACGCTTGATGAAGGGAATGATGGTCTGCACGCCTCCCACATCATCCCTCTGTTCCATATTTTGGGAAAATTCATCCAAGGAGGTAA
>CAXXCW010000036.1:0-26477 GCA_963662725.2 uncultured Sphaerochaeta sp. | reverse complement strand
CTCCGCAAACTTGACGAAATCGGGGTTGTGCAGGTCGGTGGCGATGACCCGATTGCCATATTTCTGAATCTGGGCGCGCTGGACATTGCCATAGGCATTGTTGTTGAAGATCAAGGTGACGGTCGCGATCTTGTGCTGGACCGCTGTTGCCAGTTCCGAGGAGGCGAACAGGAAACCGCCATCACCACTGATCGAGACCACCTGCTTGTCCGGGTTGGCCACCTTGACCCCCAGCGCCGTCGGGAAGCCGTAGCCCAGGGTCCCCTGGTATCCAGCGGTAATAAAGGTGCGTGGGGTGTAGAACGGCATGGCGATACGGGTCGCATAGGCCATCTGGGTTGACTCGCCGACAATGAAGCCGTCATCCGGGAGTTCGGCACGAATCGCTTTGATATAACCGATCTGCGGGGAAAGCTTGTCGTATTCGGCCTGTAACTGGGCCTTGATGGCCCCCAGCTCGTCCTGTCTGGAGCTGCGGCGCTGGTTATAGCGTCCTACACTGTTCACAATCGAGGCAAGTGCCGGTTTGGCCTCTGATTCGATGCCGACACTCGGTTTGCCGTTGCGGTCGATCTCGTCCTGATCAACATCGATGCGGACGATCTTAAGTTCGTCCTCAATGCCCCAATCGCGATACTGTCCGTAGAGTCTGGTGCCGACCGCCAGTACGGCATCTGCTTTGGCCCAGACGTGATAGCCTTCGGTTTCATTCAACGCCAGGTAATGGCGGGCACTGACCGCCCCCGAACCGCTACGGGTCATGATGACCGGGGCCTGAAGGATCTCGGCCAGTTCCAGCAGTTCCGCCTCGGCGCCGAAAATGCCGCCACCACAGACAATCACCGGGTAGTTTGCTTTGCCGAGAATTTCTGCGGCCTGATCGATCAGCTCCTGATTGAGTTCTGTTGGCGCGGGAGGTTCCGCCGCCTTAAGGAGTTCTACCTCGGCTTCCATGGCCATGATGTCGGGAGCCATTTCAATTCCGACCGGTCTTCTGATCCCGCTGGCGAGTTCTTTGAAAGCCTGATCGACGATCTGTGGTGCCAGAGAGGGGTGCTCGATGCGTGCCGCCCACTTGGTCAGGTTGCGCAGTATTCCGAGCTGATCGGTGATTTCATGGTGGGCGCCGAAATTTTTGCCGATCAGCTGCGACGGGATCTGGCCGGTGATACAGAGAACCGGGGCATAAGCCGCGTAGGCAGAAGCCAGGGCCGCCGAGGAATTGAGCAGGCCCGGTCCCGGGACGACAGCATAAGCACCGACACGCCCCGAAGATTTGGCATAGCCCATGGCCATGTAGGCGCAGCCCTGTTCATGGCGGCTGTGAATGACGCGGATGTCGTCTTTTGCGTCATAGAGGGCGACAAAAAGCTGGTCAAGTTGGACGCCTGGAAGGCCGAACAGGGTGTCTACCCCATGTTGTTTCAACGATTGAACGATAGCGTTGCCGCCAGTCATGTGGGCCATGAGTATCTCCTGTTAGGTATCTGGTGTAAGAGCCGCTAGTCTATCTATCATCAGTGAAGACCACTTGTTAGGATACAACAGATTGTGGAGCTTCTCCCTCCACAACCCGCTGGATATTCTCCCAGGCAAATTCGATTCTGCGGAACCACCCTTCATAGGCGTGGCCGCCAACGTGGGGGGTGAGCACGACATTCTCCAGTTCGAGTAGCGGATTGTCGCTTTCAATCGGTTCCTTCGCAAAGACATCCAGACCGGCCCCGAGAATTTTCCCCTCAACCAGCGCCTCGACCAGCGCCGGCGTATCAATAGCGTTACCCCGGCTGGTATTGAGGATGACGGCGGAAGGTTTCATCAGTTTCAGGGTTTCGGCGTTGATCATATGATAGGTTTCCGGTGTTGCCGGAACATGCAGGCTGACAATGTCCGCCTGTTTAAGCAGCTCATTGACACTGGCGGCGCGGCGGGCGCCATACTTAGTTTCCAGTTCCGGAGCGGCAACGACATCGTAATAGATGATATTGACGTCAAAGCCGGACAGGCGGGCTGCAACCTTGCGGCCGATTTTCCCGGCACCGATAAGGACCCAGGATTTTTCCGGAGACCTCAAAGGTGTTAAAGCCGTTGATCGGCTTGCGCCAGCTTCCTTCGCGTACGGATCGGTCGCAGGCCGGAATGCGTTTATAGAGGGAGAGGAGCAGGCCGACCGTATGGTCAGCTACGGCGTGGGCATTGGCACCGCCATTGGTGGCGACCGGAATTCCCAGCTCTTTGGCCAGGTCGAGGTTGATTTCATCATAACCGGCGGTCAGCAGCTGGATCAGGCGGAGTTTTTTTGCCGCCCGCATCAGATCATCAGAAAGTGCCGCCGGGTGAAGGATCAGGTATTCAGCCTCTGCGATCGGGGCTAGCTTCTTCTCTTCCGGACTCTTCTTGAATATCCAGTTGGTCGTGTAGCCTTCAGGAGCAGCCTGCTCAAATATGCCCGCAACCCACTCATTCTGGCCGTTGATGAAAAGCGTATTGTTCATAGACGATCCCCTTGCAATGCCAATGACCCTGTATATCCAGCGGCGGCGGCAGTTAAGATGGCTATTTCAAGATTTTCGCATCGTTCCGAGGTCCTTGTCGGGAAGGCGTGTCAGTATCAGCTCGAGCGACCTCGACAGAACTGTCATTTTCCTGAGATATCAAAGGTTAACAGCGCTGGACTGGTGCGATAGTGACAGTGTCCGCAGCTTTGTTACGACTGAGTTATTGATTAGCATTTTGGCGTTATATAAGTCAAATGAATGATTTTCATATATAGCATTTGAATAGTGAATGGTGGGGGCGTTTAAATTCTGGATTTTCCATCTTCTTTCATGGCATCGCTGATCCGGTAGTTGCGCAGGTTGCGGCTGAAGATCATGATCAGCACGACAATGGCGGCTGCGCCAGAGCTCATGATGATTGTCACCAGACGCGGGCTGCCGATGAGATCGCAGCCGATTCCGGCAAACAGACAGCCCATTGGAGCCAGTAGGCTGTTCAGGTTGACCATGGCCGTCAGCCGTCCGCGCATGTGATCCGGGATGGTCAGCTGAATCAGTGTCTGGTTGGTTGCAATGAAAATCATTTCAAAAAAACCTGCCAGTGTCAGGCACACAAGAGCCGGTAGCAACGTCGGGCTCAGGGCAAAACCGATCAGGCTGCAGCTCAGCAGGAAGAGTGCTGCGAGCAGCAGCCGGCCGCGGTAGTCAAAATTGACCAGGGAGGTTGTCACGAACCCGCCGACCACGCCGCCGACACCGACCGCGGCAGTCAGGAGCCCCTGAGTGTCAGCGCCACCATGAAAGATGTCCTTGGCATAGATGGCCGGCATGATGAGAAAGGTCGGGATAATAAAGAAAGGCAGTATGAAGCCGGTAAACATGAAGGCGCGCAGGGTTCGTGTCTGGATAATATAGAGCAGTCCTTCCTTGATCCCGTGGAGGGGCGATTTTTTGGCGGCCGGCGTTGTGCGTTGCGGATAGCTGATGTTGATGACGATCACGATGATCAGCGCATAAATCCCGGCCAGGATCAGAAAATTAACGCCGACTCCGAACCAGAGGATGAGAAAACCGCCTATCCCGGGGCCGAATGAGCGCATCAGGGCCCAGCCGGTTTGAACTATAGAGACTGAATTAGGTGTCAGCTGGCGCGGGACCAGGTCGAAGATAGCGACCTGCTGCATCGTCTGGTCAACCGTCTGGGCCAGGCCGAAGAGCAGGGTGAAGGCAAACAGGATGGTTAATTCATAATGGCCGGAAAGCAGGATGATTCCCAGCGCGAAATTGAGCAGGAAGCGCCAGAAGTTGAGCAGCAGTAGCGTTTTTTTTGCGGTCGTACTTGTCGATCAGCAGGCCGGCCAGCGGTATGATGCTGATTGAGGCAAGCGAACGCAACAGGTTGATTGAGCCTAAAATCGTTCCCGATTCAGTCAGGTGATAAACCAGCCAGCTCATGGCCACAACCTGGGTCCATGTGGCAGCATTGACAAAAACGGTTCCGGTTAGCAAAAACCTGAAATTACGAATCCGTAACGCTGCATAAGCGCCTGGCTTTTCGGCCTTTGGACTCTCGTTCATGTCATCTTCCGCCGCTGATTTCATGGGGACCTGTTTTGATAAGTCGTTATAGTGATCCGGTCGATTGGCTGGCAAAAAAGAGAGAAAGGCAGCTCTGACGGGCTTTGCCGCAGCTGTTGCAGAATGGCAACCCGGACTGTGGCAACAGAATCGGCCAGCCTCCTGATTAAGTGAAAAAAAAGACAGCCAGCCGCGGTGTATCGGCCGGCCGGCTGTCAATTCCACCTGAAGCAATGGTGAATCAGCTTCTGTTACCCGATAGCGGCAACAGCGATCTGGCCGATTTCACCGTCACTGTGGCCGGCACCGCTGATGGCCACGCCGCCGACCAGCTGGCCGTCGACCTTGATCGGAATCCCCCCTTCCAGGGTGACCATCTTGTCCATCCCGGCGGCCATGGTGATCGCCAGGGCATGGTGGTCGCTCCGCTCGTTCCCCGCCTTGCTCGACTTGCCGCTCGGATGACCGGTAAATGCGGCGGCAACGTGCCTTGTTCTGGGCGACGCTGATGGTCGTTACCGAGGCGCCATCCATCCGCGCAAAGGCGATCAGGTTGCCGCCGACATCCACAACGGCGACCCCGATCTTGCGCCCTTTGGCTTTGGCTTCTTCCAGCGCGGCTTCAATAATCTTGTTGGCGCCTTCCAGCGTCAGTTTCAATGTCGGTACTGTGTACATGGCTTTCCTCCCCGTTTGCTTCTAGTTGATGAAAAACCCTGTGCCGCGACCACCTGTGGCCGCGACACACTGCCTCTTGAATCAATTACGCCATCGCCTTGGAGCTTTTCGAGACCTTCTTGAGGATCTCTTCGAATTCCGCTTCCTTGACATACTTGCGCGGCAGCTTGACGGTGATATCTTCCTTGATCAGCTGCTGGACGGTCTCACGCACCTTGACAACATCCTCAGCCGTGTAGGGCAGCCCCAGTTCCTTGAACTTCCATTCGATCGGCTCGGGGTCCAGGCTGGCTTTCGGACCGAAGACGATATTGTCGTGGCAGCCGACGACTTCAGGATTGAGCGCTTCGGCAGACTGCCAGGATTCGGTGGCCATGTTCTTGCCGTCCCAGATGTACATCGGACGCAGGAAGGCGTTCTCGCCGGAGATCGCTTTGTGCGACTGGATCGGCAGCTTGCCGATCTCGATCGCTTTCTGCGAATACTTGCTGAGCATTTCCAGATTCAGGCCGGTGTCGATGCCGTAAAGCGCCTCAAGACCGACGGCGACTTCTTCGAGGGCGGCGTTGCCGGCGTCATCGCCGTAGCCGTTGATGGCGACATCGACTTCGGTGGCGCCCCCTTCACAGGCGGCCAGCGAGTTGGCGGTGGCCATCCCGTAGTTGTTGTGGCAGTGGGCCTTCATCGGGAAGCCTTCCGGAAGCAGGTTCTTGACCGTCGAGGAAAGGTAGCGCATGACGGCAGGGGTGGCGACCCCGAAGGTGTCGTTGACCGAGGCTTTGTCGGCTCCCGCTGCAAGACCGGTCTTGTAGACCTTCTTGATCAGCTCCATGTCGACCCGGAAGGTATCCGACAGCGACCAGCAGACATCGGTCTTGTACTGGGAATGGACGTATTCGACCATCGGCGGGAAGACTTCGAGCTGCTTGAGAATCGCCTCTTCGTTGAGCGCCATAATGACGATACGGATATTGGTCGCGCCCGATTCCATGCAGATGTCGGTCGCCTTCTTGTAGTCCATCGTCGTATTGGCGAAGAAGCGGGCGGTTCTGCGGACGTTCAGACCGGAGGCGGCGGCCGCCTTGGCGAATTCAAGCTGGTGAGGGTGCATCGACGGGCCGCCGATATCGATCTCTTCGACGCCCATCTCAACGGCGATGTGAAGCAGTTCCATCTTTTCGGCGACACTCAAGGTGAAGCCCGGGCAGTCATCCCCTTCGCGGAAAGTGACGTCTCGAATCCCGACCTTCTTCGGCAGCAGCGGCATCTGCTTGCGCACCTCGGGATCCCAGCCCAGATAAGAAACATACCATTTTCCGTCGACAAACCATGGATGATCCATAAGAAACTCCCTTTGTAGTGGTTAAAATTCTGTATGCGATCGTCTTATTCGCTCTGAGCAATAAGACTGCTGAAGCCGGGACTGATTTTTTTGGAAGCTGCCTGTTTCTTCTTGACTAATTGTTTGGTCAGATAGTATTAGTCGATCAAATATAAGTCAAATGAATGGTTTTAATGATTATAATTACATTTTCTGATGAAGGGTGGTTGATATGGACATTCGGCATTTGCGAACCCTCGTTGCTATCGTCGAATATGGAACCTTTGGTGCTGCCGGAGATGCGGTTTACTTGAGTCAGTCGGCGGTCAGTCAACAGGTGAGAGCCATCGAGGAATTTCTTGGTTTCAAGATTTTTGACCGCACAGTCCGCCCCCCAGCCTTGACTGCACGCGGAGCGATCCTGCTTGATGGGGCCAAGAAGATCGTGACGGCTTATGATGAGACGATTCAGTCTCTGACCGGCGATCGACCTTCAGGACAGCTGATGCTGGGAGCGATCAGGGCCAGCTTTAAGAGCGTCTTGCCTAAAGCGTTGGCCATCTTGCGAGACCGCTATCCTGATTTGCACGTCCATGTTCAGACAGCGGTTTCGAAAGACCTTGTTGCCAGTGTCGAGGCTGGTGCCCTTGATGCGGCGATTATCGCGAGTGGTCGCGAATTGAAGAAAAATTTATGCTGGCTGCCCTATACGAACGAGCATTTCGTGGTTTTGGCTGACCTGCATGCCAAGGGGCAAACGGACAAAGAGCTGTTGGAGAACTCGCCCTATATCCGCTATTTTAGTAACTCATCTGCCGCATTTATGATTGATAAGGAATTGGATCGCAGAAACATTTCTGTTCATTCCAGAATAGACATTGACGCCTTGGAGCCTATTGTCGGTCTTGTTGAGCAGGGGCTTGGCGTTTCCATTGTGCCTGAGCCGGTTGGGAGTACCCTGCTTTCTTCCAAGATTCGCCGAATTCCATTCGGTGAGCCTCACCTGGTCAGGCAGTTAGGTATCGTTTATCAGCAGACGTCAACCAAAGAAAAGGTGATTTCACTGCTACACAATGAACTGCATAAGCTCAGCGGCTATCCGGAATTCAATCCCTAGGCTGATTGAAGATACTGATTGTTAATCAACGATTGACCGAGAATTACCATCCAGCGATGTCTGCGGAATCCGTGAGTTATTAACCGGAGCTAGTTTTTTTTGGCGGGTCAATGCTGTGTAAGGGCAAGCACTTCCTGCTGCCGCTCCTTGATGCGGATTGAGCGGTAGCAAGAAACACCGTGGATGTTAGATGGAAAAATTCGCATTGATCACTTTGTCATTCAGCTCGATCATGGCCGACTTGACGGCTGCCTGGTTGGTGGGAGCCTCTTCGAAAATTCTTTCAAATTTACGGGCCTTTCCCAGTGAAAAGAGGAACTTTGACACAAACCTTTTCATTGCAACCATTGGCCGAGACAAGAATGAAGCTGGACTGTCAATACTGCTGAGCTGTTGAGTGGTATTCATATGTTTACTCCCTTTGTAAGTCTTACTTTTTTGGTAATGATATCCGATAGTGATTCGAACAGGCTAGTGCTCTTTCAACAACAACTATTTCGCGATTTAACAAGACCTTAAAAGGAGGAGGGTGGGACAGGTGCAAATCGTTAAGGTTTGAATAGAAGTCGTTTTGCTGACTCTTGGTGGATGTTCGCAAAAAAGCGGCTAAGCCCGTAATCGATTCAATCAATCACCGCTATTGACGACTTTGTCTGATTGTCACTGCGATCCTTGAAATGACGCCAAAATCCATATTTAGCGACAGTTTATATCCTATTTTGCTTAGTTTTGCCAAGTTCGTTTTTACTCAGATATCTCCAATTTATGAATTGCACTGCAGCGGATCGATCGCCAGGACGATTTTGCCGAAATGATTGTCTTCCTCCATGTGGTGATGGGCTGCGACTACGGCCTCAAAGGGGAAGATCCTGTCGATGGTCGGAACAATGCGGTGTTCGGCAAAGGCCGGCAGGGCTCTGTGTCGGAAGTCGGCGATGATTGCCGCTTTTTCCGCCGCAGGGCGGCTGCGCAGGACCGAGCCGATGAGCTGCTGGCGTTTGACCATCATACGCGCCAGGTTCAGCTCGCCGCTGCTGCCACCAGTGACACCAATGATAACCAGGCGCCCTGCGTAGCCAAGTGAATTCATATTGTTCTGTAGATAGCTCCCGCCGACATGATCGAGGATCAGGTCAACGCCTCGATTCGCTGTGAACGCCCTGATTTCCTGACTGAAATCGGGGGTTTTCGTGAAGTCGATCGCCAGATCGACGCCCTGCTTTCTGACCCGATCTATTTTGAGCGGGTGGGCGGTTACGGCAATCCGGCACTCAGGGCAGAGGGTTTTGATCAGCTGGATCCCGGCAGTACAGACACCGCCTCCGCCGCCGTGGAGAAGAACTGTCTGGCCGTCCTCGAGGCGGCCTAACCGGAAGATATTGTGAAATGCAGTCAGATAGCTTTCACAGATGCAGGCCGCCTCGATAAAGCTCATCGTCTGAGGTATTGGCAGCAGGTGGTCGGCCCGGGCCAGCGCACATTCTGCATACCCGCCGCCACCAACCAGAGCCATGACCC
Source organism: uncultured Sphaerochaeta sp. (assembly GCA_963662725.2). Taxonomy (GTDB): domain Bacteria; phylum Spirochaetota; class Spirochaetia; order Sphaerochaetales; family Sphaerochaetaceae; genus Sphaerochaeta. The sequence continues at coordinate 17,767 of CAXXCW010000036.1, read as the reverse complement.
GGTCACCAATCTGCCAGTTGCTGACCGCGCAGCCGAGGGCGGCAATGGTTCCCGCAACCTCCAGTCCAAGGATGTCGGATTCTCCTGGCGGCGGAGGATAGTTTCCCTGGCGCTGGACGAGGTCCGGGCGATTGATGCTGGTCGCCGCGACCTTGATGAGGACCTCTTTGACATCGGGAACCGGCGTGTCGGTGCTGGCGATACGCATAACTTCAGGAGGGCCGAACTTATCCAGAAGAACTGCTCGCATCGTCTTCTCCTCGTCGGAAAAGCAAAAGAACTTTGTTAAAATACGGGTGCTGTCTCTAAATATACTGCGCATTGCCTGAGATGCGACACAAATTGTCTGTGTCTGCCGATCATAGCGCCGCGAATTATCTATTCTGTTGACAGTTCTCTGTCGGAGAGATGATCATTGTAAACCGATAAGTTGTATTGGAATTTTCGATGGGAGTCGTGCATGACCTTACGTCAGTTGGAATTATTTGTTGCCGTTGCCGAAACCAGGAGCTTTTCGCGCGGAGCTGAGATTGTGTCTCTGACACAGTCGACGGTCAGCCAGCATATTGCCGCGATGGAAGAGAAGGTCGATACCCGCCTTTTTGACCGGACCAGCAAGGGCATTTTTCTGACTGCCGGTGGTGAGGTCTTTCTCGCTCATGCGCGTCGAATTCTGGCCGAATACCGTGCCCTTTATATCGGAATGGAGACTTTTCACGGTCTTGAATCGGCAACACTTGTGCTTGGTGCCAGTAACATTCCGGCCAATTATCTGATCCCTAAAATTCTGCCGTTATTGCAGAGCGAATACCCGGGTATCAGGCTCGATATGCGCAGTGGTGACAGTCGTGAAATGACCGACCTGCTGGTCGCAGGACAGATCGAGATGGCTATCGTCGGTGGTCAGATGGATCCGGAGCGGGTGAACTACCGGTCATTGATGGAGGATCACCTGGTTTTGATCGTCGGGCAGGATTCTCCGCTCAGAGAGCGCAACACAATCCCCCTGGCCGAGCTTGGGGCATTGCCGCTGATCGTGCGGGAAAGTGGTTCAGGAACCTTCCAGACGCTTGAGAATCAGCTCTACGCTGCAGGGTTCCCCGCCGAATCACTGACCATCGTTGCTCGTCTGGGAAGTAATGAAGCAATACGTCAGGCCGTTGCTGCAGGCTGTGGCTGTGCTTTCGTTTCCGATTTGTCGATCGCTCGTGAACTGGAGCGGGGAGATCTTTTTAAACTGGAAATCGAAGGGTTGTCGATCGTCCGTCAACTGTGGTTCGCAACGCTCAAAGATCGTACATTGTCTCCGGCGGTAGAAGCGCTTAGCCTTTTGTTGCGAAAAAGATACAGCCTTGCTTCGGCGTGACAGTTCGGTAAATTGAAAATTCATAAAAAATAAATAAGGTGTATAGTTGTATCTGATCATTGGCTGAAAAGTTGAAGCCCAGAGTCATTTTTTGAAATCAGCGGATTCCTCTGCCACAAGATCGTTGTCGCCTCAGGCAGATCTCCAACACATCACCGGGCAGGATTCATGCGCGCCAAACTTTGTACGCGACCTTTGCTTTTCCACTGGATTTAACCGAGTACATCAAGTCATCGGCGATATTTATAGCTTCATCAATATCATCAGGAAGGGTTTCGAATGTAACCAGACCCGCACTGAAGGTCACTGGCCAATCAAATTCAACCATGCGCTGATGTAATCGCCCGATAAGTTTATCATAGGCAAGTTTAGCTTCTTTAAGATGTGTTTCAGGGAAAAGGATGGCGAACTCATCTCCTCCCAGGCGTGCGACTGTATCAATTGACCTTGAATTCTCTATAATGCTATTGGCGACCTCAAGAAGCAGCCGATCTCCCTCGTGGTGGCCAAATGAATCATTTATGTTTTTGAAGTTGTCGATATCTATATAGGCTAATGAGAATTTATGATTGTATCTTGATGAGCGAACGAGTTCTTTTTCCAATTCTGAATGAAATTTTCTTGAATTGTTAATGCCTGTCAGGTGGTCTGTATCTGCTGCTAATGATTCAAAATGATGAACTTTTCTGAAATTAGTAACGATTATTGAAAGTGATATTCCAACAATTAAAAACGCGGTATTTTCAATAAATATTGTTTTTATATCTGCGCAATTAAGAATTGAAAATTTTAATATAGTTAATAATAAGTAAATTGAAATTGTTAGAATTAATCCAGACTTCCTTGATCCATACCAGCTTGCTAATAGAATTGGCAGAATGTAAAAAATCTCAAGAATGTAAATTTCTTTAATAATAAATATGGCCATTGTAATAAATATGACGAAAAAAATAGACATCCTCCATATGAGTTTATATGAACGATTATCAAGAATGTGTAATAATGTTTTCATCTTATAATTTATTCAGTGAGTTGAATTATTTTTAAAATCCATTTTCTATAAAAGTATACACAACAAAAATGCTGCTTTTCGAAATTAACAATACGCTTACAAGGAATCGAAATCTCTGTTCTTTAGCAGGCTTTTTAAACGGCAGGCGGGAGAAACATCACCCCGGAAGTCGGTATGGTGACATCCCCCACCAGATTATGCTGAAATATTTACAATCTGATCCGCCGTCAAGAGACATTGGCAAAGTTATATCGACAGTCTTTTAGAAAGAGTTTTCCCCAAATAAAAATCTGAATATTCGTTAATCTTTTACAGCGTTTGCTGACGGATTAATTCTCATCTCGAGGTTATCCAAGGCTATCCAACCCGGCCTTGAAGAAGTCATTGTTTACGATATAGTTAGTGGAACTATGAGGTGTCGAAATGAATGTTCTATTGATTTATCCGGAGTTTCCAGACACATTCTGGAGCTTCAAACATGCCTTGAAACTGGCCCATAAAAGAGCTTCATCGCCGCCGCTGGGATTACTGACCATCGCCGCAATGTTGCCTCGGACATGGAATCAGCGCCTGCTCGATCTGAACGTCACCAAGCTGACCACCAAGAGTCTGGACTGGGCAGATGCGGTCTTTTTGAGTGCTATGCTGGTTCAGAGAGAGTCCGCCCGGAGCATTATTGCACGATGTAAAAATGCGGGACTCCGGGTCATTGTCGGCGGACCGTTGTTTACCAGCGAGCATGAAGAGTTTACTGAAGTCGACCATTTTGTGTTGAATGAGGGGGAACTGACTCTGCCTCAGTTTCTCAATGATTTTAGCCACGGCCAAGCGAAACAGATCTATTCAACCTCCGAGTTCACCGATATTCAGAAATCACCCGTACCGTTGTGGCAGTTACTTGACATGCGACGTTACGCGTCCATGAGCCTGCAATACTCTCGGGGCTGTCCTTTTCACTGTGATTTCTGTAATGTGACGACACTGTTCGGTCATCAGCCTCGTACAAAAAGCACTCAACAGGTTATTGCTGAACTCGATGAACTCTATACACAGGGATGGCGTGGCAGCGTTTTTTTTGTTGATGACAATTTTATCGGCAACAAGAAACAACTGAAAAAGGAACTTCTTCCGGCGCTGATCAGCTGGCAAAAGAACCACGACGGACTCTCCTTTCATACCGAAGTTTCAATCAACCTTGCTGACGATCCAGAGCTGGTTACGATGATGGTCGATGCCGGATTTGACACGGTTTTTATTGGCATTGAAACTCCCAACGACCAAGGTCATGCAGAATCGGGCAAGAGCCAGAACGAGAACCGCAATCTGGTTGAGGATGTAAAATATCTGCAAAAATCCGGGTTGCAGGTCCAGGGTGGATTCATCGTCGGCTTCGATAGTGATACGCCAGCCATTTTCCAGAGTCAGATCGATTTTATTCAGAACAGCGGCGTCGTCACGGCGATGGTCGGTCTGCTTCAGGCGTTGCCGGGAACGCGACTTTACGAGCGTATGCAGCGGGAGGGGCGCCTGGTCTCGGTATCGACGGGAGATAACGTCAGTACAGCCACCAACATCGTGCCAGTCATGAGCCTTGAGTCCCTGCAACAGGGCTATAAAAAAATCCTGCGGACAATTTACTCTCCGAAAAACTACTACCACCGGATTAAGACCCTGCTGCGGGATTATCCGCCACCCAGGATTCATTCTTCACTGGGCTTTCGCTACAAATTGGCATTCTTTCATTCTCTTTATCGACTGGGTTTGTTTGGTAAAGAGCGTGTATATTTCTGGCGGACCCTGATCTGGACACTATTCCATCGTCCTCGCCTGTTTCGCCTGGCGGTGACATTGGCAATTTACGGCTACCATTTCCGCACGATCTGCGAACGCTACGTGTTACGCTGAAGACTCCTGCCCCCTTGTTTTTTGCGAGAGGTGTTTGCCATGAAACCAGCCAGAAAAACTGCAAAACCGCAACAGGTAGGCAGGTTAGAGCGGATTCTGGCAAACGGCCAGTGACGGAATCGTTGCCATGGACAGACCGGGAATATGTTTATGCCAACGCGGCGGCTGAGAAGATTCTGGGCCTCAGCAGGACTGAGATCCTTCAGCGAACCTATAATCAGCCCCTCTGAAAATCACGACGTTAAAGGGGCACCCCGTGCCCGATGAAGAAACCCCGTTCAAAAAGGCTTTGGAGGAAAACCAGGAAGTCTATGGCCTGAAGCTGATTATCGAGCGGCCGGACGGCGAACGGATTATCATCACCACCAATGCGACCCCAATGTATGATAACGCCGGTAATTTCGACGGGGTTGTCGGCATTTTCACCGATATCACGGAACAGCATGAACTTCAGGAACAAAACATTACCTACCATCATACCCTGACTCACGATCTGTATATTCCGCTGTCGGTGATTCATGACCACGCGGAAATGCTGTTGAATGCGTTGCAGGAGAAGCCCTTGGGTGCTACCGCATTACAGAATATCGAAGCCATCATGGACAGCACCGAAAAAATGGAGAGAATGATTACGGATCTGCTCGACACCGCCCGCATCGGAGGGGGGCAGGTTTCGCTGGAGAAAGAGCCGCTTGCTCTGGCCGCCTTCGTGCCCTCGCTTCTTCATCGTTCCCTCAACGACAATGACCGGAAAAGGGTCGAAATCCATATTCCGAATGAACTGCCAGTCCTATACGCCAAGAAGCGCCGTTCCCCACAGCGTGTCAAACAGGGTTCACCCACAGTTGCCGCGCAGTAAAACCATCGTAAACATCGCGTCAATTTCTTACTGTTAGATTTTATCAAAGAAAGGCTGACCACGGAGAATTGCTATGGCAACAGCTGAGCGGTGCTCAACGCTCTGTAGTCAATCGACACCGGCCGGGCTTCGTTCTCTTTCAACTTTGTTGCAACGCCAGGTGGCAGATGGACAAGAGCCTAGCCTTATCTCCTGCAAGTGCAGAGAAAGGTGGTATCCTTTTATTACTGGCGGAGCGCAATGAAATTGATGGTTTCGCAGAAAATCATAAGACCTGAGGTCTAAGCAAAACCACCAGATGCAAGGCGTGCAATCGGCGATCAATGTGGCCGTCGAGGCGGCAAGGGCACAGAGGTCTGACCAATGGAGATATGCATGGCCAATAAAGCCAGGATATCGAACTCTGGCGCGGTAGTTGCGGTGCAAGGCAGTGTCGTCGATATCTATTTCGAAGATCATTTGCCGCCAATCTACACGTTGCTGAAGGCCCGGGATGATGAGATTGTCATTGAGGTTGTGGCGCAGCTTGGCGCCCATCGGGTACGCGGGATTGCCCTGACTCCGACCCAGGGACTCGCTCGCGGGATGCTGGTGAGAAACACCGGCGGTCCCTTACAGGCGCCGGTCGGCAAAGGAATTCTGGCGCGCATGTTCGATGTTTTCGGCAATCCCATCGACCGCCAGCCGGAACCGACAGAGATGCGCTGGCGTTCAGTCCATCGTGCTCCTCCGGAGCTGGCGCGACGTTCCACCAAGTCTGAGATCTTCGAGACCGGAATCAAGGTCATCGATGTACTGATGCCGCTGGAACGTGGCGGCAAGGCGGGCCTGTTCGGCGGCGCTGGGGTGGGCAAGACGGTACTGCTGACCGAGATGATCCATAACATGATCGGCCGTCAGGAAGGGATCAGTATTTTTTGCGGCATCGGCGAACGCTGCCGTGAAGGGGAAGAGTTGTACCGCGAGATGAAAGACGCCGGCGTGCTGGAGAACATGGTGATGATCTTCGGCCAGATGAACGAACCGCCGGGCAGTCGGTTCCGTGTTGGCCATGCGGCGCTGACCATGGCCGAATACTTTCGTGATGACGAGCATCGTGATGTCCTGCTGCTGATCGACAATATTTTCCGTTTCATTCAGGCCGGTTCAGAAGTCTCCGGGATGATGGGGCAGATGCCGTCGCGGCTGGGCTATCAGCCGACCATGGGCACCGAACTGTCGGGGCTGGAGGAACGCATCGCCAATACTGACAGCGGGGCAATCACCTCTATTCAGGCCGTCTATGTGCCCGCCGATGATTTCACCGATCCTGCGGCGGTGCATACCTTCTCGCATCTCTCGGCGTCGATAGTCCTGTCGCGCAAGCGGGCAAGCGAAGGGTTGTATCCGGCCATCGATCCACTCCAGTCCAACTCCAAGATGGCTACGCCGGGCAACGTCGGTCAGCGGCATTACGCTCTGGCGCAACAGATTCGGCAAACCCTGGCGCAATATGCGGAGCTCAAGGACATCATCGCCATGCTCGGTCTTGAGCAGCTTTCGCCGCAGGACCGCAAGATCGTGGCCCGCGCCCGCCGGTTGGAACGCTTTCTCACCCAACCCTTTTTCACCACTGAAAAATTCTCTGGTATCAAAGGGCAGCAGGTCAGTCTCGAAGAGGCGCTCAGGGGCTGTGAGCAGATCCTTGGTGATGAATTCATCGACTATCCCGAGAGCGCCCTCTACATGATCGGAACGATTGAGGACGCGAAAGTCGGAGCGAAAATTGACCGCGCTCCTGCCCCGCCTGAATCACCAGCGAAAAGCGCAGCCGAGGATGATTTGAACTTCAAGACGAAGCTGCAAGCGGAGGTTAACGATGGCCCGGACACTTATGCATCTTAAGATCCTGCTGCCCTTCCGGATCTTCACTGAGAAGAGCGAGGTGTCACGTATCGTCGCCGATACAAGCGACGGTTCATTCGGACTTCTCCCCCGGCGCCGAGACTGCGTTGCGGCACTCGTGCCGGGAATTCTGATCTTCGAAACCAGAGCAGAGGGCGAGATATTCCTGGCAGTGGATGAAGGGATTCTGGTCAAGACCGGTCAGGAGGTACTCGTTTCGGTACGCAATGCCATTGCCGGCAGCGACCTTGCCCGGTTGCGTGAGGCGGTGGAGCGGGAGTTTCTGTGCCTGAACGAACGGGAACTGAACAGCCGTTCGGTGATGGCGAAAATGGAGAGCGGTTTCATCCGCCGCCTTGCGGAGTTTCATCATGACTGAGCCGGATCAGCGTCCTGAGTTCATCCAGGAAGTTGGTAAAAAAGCGGAACGCAAACTCAAAGCGCAGCGCCAGACCGTACCGGGGGTCTGGTTCGGGCTGGGGATGGTGGGGCTGATCGGCTGGTCGGTCGTGATCCCGACGCTGCTCGGCGCGGCGCTGGGAGCCTGGCTCGACGAACAACAGGCCGGCGGGCATTCCTGGACGCTGGCACTGTTGGTCGCCGGTCTGGTGCTTGGCTGTTTCAATGCCTGGCGCTGGATCGCCAATGAAGGGCAGAACATAGGCGCGGATCAGGAGGATGACCATGAATGAAATAGCGATCATGCCCTTGGTTTTGCTGGCCGGTATGGGGCTTGGCGGGGTGTTTTTCGGCGGTCTCTGGTGGACGGTAAAAAAAGGGGTTTTGTCGACTCGGCCGGGGCTTTGGTTCTGCGTCAGCCTGGTGGTGCGCAGCAGCATTGTTCTGATCGGATTTTACTTTATCGCCGGCGACCATTTGGAGCGGCTCTTGCTCTGCCTGCTCGGATTTTTTCTGGCCCGCCTGGTCGTGATCCGGCTGACCCGCATACCAGAAAAGTCAGCATGCCCTATAGAGGAGCCTCGCCATGCGCCTGAGCCCTGATGAAATCATCTTCTGGCAACTGGGTTTTTTCAAGTTCAACGCGACCATTGTTTTCAGCTGGGGACTGATGTTGGTACTGGTTGTCGGTTCATTGCTGATCACCCACAATCTGACCACCGGACATAATCGCTCCCGCTGGCAGAACCTTCTGGAGATCGTCGTCACAGCCATTATCGCGCAGATTCAAGATGTCGGTCTGAGTCAGCCGCGCAAATACCTGAGTTTTCTTGGCACGCTGTTTCTGTTTGTCGCCGTCGCCAGCCTCGCTACCATCATTCCCGGTTACGAGCCGCCGACCGGCTCGTTCTCGACCACGGCAGCGCTGGCCTTGTGCGTATTTGTTGCCGTGCCGTTGTTTGGCATCGTAGAGCAGGGAGCTGTCAACTATGTTAAAACATACATGCAGCCGACGCTGATCATGTTGCCGTTTAACATCATCAGCGAGATTTCCCGCACCCTGGCTCTGGCTATCCGTCTGTTCGGCAACATGATGAGCGGAGCGATGATTATCGCGATCCTGCTGACGATTACCCCCCTTCATTTTTCCGATTCTAATGACCCTGCTCGGTCTGCTCACCGGCCTGGTGCAGGCCTACATTTTCAGTATCCTGGCGGCGGTTTACATCGCCGCTGCCACCCAGGTGCGCAGGGAAAAGTCTGATGGCGAAAGTCTTGAACCATGACCGACCTCAATGCAAAGGAGCAATCATGGACAGCATGACCATAATTGGACTGATCTCGATTCTCACCGCCGGGCTCACCACCGGTTTCGGAACCATGGGGCCGGCGCTAAGCGAGGGGAAGGCTGTTTCGACCGCCTTAAGTTCTCTGGCCCAGCAGCCCGATGCGTCCGCGACCATCACCCGGACATTATTCGTCGGTCTGGCGATGATCGAGTCCACGGCCATTTATTGCTTTGTGATTTCGATGATACTGATCTTCGCCAATCCGTTCTGGAATCATGTCATCGCCCAGGTCACGGGGAAGTAACCCGATGTTGATTGATTGGTTCACCGTCGCCGCTCAGGCGCTCAATTTTCTCATCCTGGCGTGGTTGCTCAAACGTTTCCTTTACCAGCCGATTCTCCAGGCCATTGACGCGCGGGAAAAGCGGATCGCTCTGGCCCTCGCCGACGCCGACCGGAAAATGGCTGAAGCAGAGCAGGAACGTGACGCGTTTCAGATCAAAAACGAGGAGTTTGCTCGCCAACGCGACGCGCTCTTAATTCAAGCGGTGAAAGAAGCGAAAGCCGAACGCCAGCGGCTGCTTGACGCCGCGCGCAGGGCCGCCGACGAGTTAAGCGCCAAACGCCGGGAGACACTGAAAAAACGATGCCCGCAACCTGAATCAGGAACTTCAGCGCCGGACCCAGCAGGAGGTCTTCGCCATTGCACGTCAGGCGCTGACCGATCTGGCCGCGATCAGTCTGGAAGAGCGTCTGACCGAGGTCTTCATACGACGCTTGCGCGAACTTGACGGTGAGGTCAAAGCCGGTCTTGTCTTCGCCCTTAGGAACGCTTCGTCTCCGGCACTGGTGCGCAGCGCCTTCGACCTGGCCGCGACACAACGTGCAACGCTCAAGCAGGCGCTCAATGAAACCTGCGCGGCAGACATTGAGCTTCGCTTCGAGACCGCGCCGGAGCTGATCAGCGGCATTGAACTCAGCAGCGCCGGTCAAAAAGTGGCCTGGAGTCTCGCCGATTATCTGAGTTCGCTGAAAGAGGGGGTTGATGAATTGTTGAATGGACAGGAGAAGTCTGACGCTCCAGACAGGCCTGGCGGCGAAGAAGCTGACGCCGCGACAAAGAGACCATAATATGGAATCTGAGAGTCTCCAGAGTCTTTTCGATAGCACCTTTTCGAGAATTTACCAAGTTCGGGAATCGTTCACCCCGCAACTGACGCTCCGGGATGTCGGCACCATTGCCAGTGTCTCCACCGGTATTGCCAAGGTGGTGGGGTTGCCCGGTGTCGGTTTTGATGAGCTGGTCAGCTTTCCCGGCGATCTGCTCGGAATCGCGTTCAACCTTGATGAGGACGAAATCGGGGTGGTTCTGCTGGGCGAGTACTGGCATCTCCACGCCGGCGCTGAGGTTCAGCGCAGCGGCCGGGTCATGGACGTGGCTGTTGGCCCCGAATTGCTCGGTCGCGTTATCGATCCGCTCGGTCGGCCGCTCGACGGCAACGGTCCGCTGATCACTGACAGACGACTACCTGCCGAACGCCCCGCTGCGGCAATCATGGACCGCGCTCCGGTCAAAACCCCGCTCCAGACCGGACTCAAGGTTATCGATGCGCTTATTCCGATCGGTCGGGGGCAGCGAGAGTTGATTCTCGGCGACCGCCAGACCGGCAAGACCGCCATTGCCATAGACACGATTCTCAATCAGCGCGGCAAGGATGTCCTGTGTATCTATTGCGCCATCGGCCAGCGCGCTTCCTCCGTGGCCAAGACCGTGGCGAGCTTGCGCGATAAGGGTGCGCTCGAGTACAGCGTTGTCGTGGTGACCGAGGGGAACGACCCGCCGGGACTTGCCTATATCGCACCTTACGCAGCAACCAGTATCGGCGAGTTTTTCATGGAAGAGGGACGTGATGTGTTGATTGTTTATGATGATCTCACCCATCATGCCCGCGCCTACCGAGAACTTTCTCTGTTGCTGCGTCGTCCGCCCGGCCGCGAAGCCTTTCCCGGCGACATCTTCTACATCCACTCGCGCCTCCTCGAACGGGCAACCCATCTGGTTCCGGACCTCGGCGGCGGTTCGCTGACCGCGTTGCCGATCATCGAAACCGAAGCGCAGGATATTTCCGCCTATATTCCCACCAATCTGATTTCCATTACCGATGGCCAGATTTATCTGTCCCCCTCGCTGTTTGAATTGGGGGTCCTCCCGGCGATCGATGTCGGCAAATCGGTGTCGCGGGTTGGCGGTGCCGCCCAGCACGCCGCCTATCGGGCCGTGGCCGGTGACCTCAAGCTCGCCTACGCGCAGTTTGAGGAACTCGAAACCTTCTCCCGATTTGGCGCCCGGCTGGATGAGAATACCCGCCAGATCATCTCCCACGGCCGATGCATCCGTGCCTGTCTGAAACAACCGGAATTTTCGCCGGTTTCGGTCCCCGCCCAAATCGTCATACTGCTGGCGTTGACCGCAAAATTTTTCGATTCAGTGCCGCTTGAACAGATGCCGGAGGCCGAAAAGGCCCTGTGCGCAGCGGCAGTTGAGATCCCGGTGGCGGTGAATGAACGCCTGACCAGCGCTGAACAATTGAGTGATGAAGACCGTGAAACGCTGCTTCAGATCGCCCGAACAGCGCTGATTCCTTTCCAGGCCGCGCAAAACCCCGGGTCGCCAGCGGAATCTGATCCAACTACACCGGCATCCGAGGAGGTATCATGAGCGAAACCACGGTCAGTCTGCGGCGTAAGATCGGTTCGGCCGGGGATCTCCGGGCCGTGGTGCGGACGATGAAGGCTGTGGCCGCTTCGAGCATCGGCCAATATGAACAAGCGGTGCTCGCTATCGGCGACTACTATCACTCGGTCGAGCTGGGGCTTGGCGCCTGCTTCCGGGAAAACGGGATGCCTCCCATGCAGACAGAGCCAAAGAGGTCAGGGGGGACTGCTGTAATTGGCGCAGTTGTCTTTGGTTCAGATCAGGGGCTGGTGGGCCAATTTAATGAAGTTGTCGCTGATTTTGCGGTGAAGATGCTGGCCACTCACCCCTTAGACAAGGTTGCGGTCTGGGTTGTCGGTGAGCGCGTGCAGACGCGCCTGGCGGACGCGGACCTGCCGCTTTTCGGGAACTTCCCGGTGCCGAACTCGGTCAAGGCCATCACCCCACTGGTCGGACAGCTTCTGTTCGCGAGTGAGATGCGGCTTAATACAGGTGAAATCAGCGAACTCCGGCTCTATTATAACCGCCCCGGAGGCGGGGCGGTCTACACCCCAGTCAGTCAGCGTCTGTTGCCGCTGGACGAGGCCTGGCGTGACAGACTGGCGAAACGGCCCTGGCCGCCAGGCAGTCTACCAGAAGTTTCAGAGCGTGGATCCGCAACCTTGAAGGCGCTAATCCGTGAATATCTTTTTGTTTCGCTGTTCCGGGCCTGTGCTGAATCTCTGGCCAGCGAAAACTCCAGCCGGCTGGCGGCCATGCAACGCGCGGAAAAGAACATCGACGAGTTACTCGGGTCCCTGACGCTGAATTTTCAACAATTACGGCAAAGTAGTATCGATGCCGAGCTGTTTGATGTCATCTCCGGATTTGAGGCCCTCAAGTGAGCAAAACCATGAGTCTCCAGATCCAAGGCATAAGCCCGTTTTTCAACATTCTTCCTCTTGGAAAGAGGGAGGGGGACGTCCATGGCTAAGCAGGCGGCCGAGCTTCGCTACGCAGTCCGTTTTCGTGTGGTCTTAAAGTATTTCGGACAACTCTGTCTGGTGCTCGCCATCCTGACTATGGTGCCTCTGATGGTATCGCTGATTTTTGGCGAGAGGGTCATCACCCTGAGATACGCAGTGGTGATCTGTGGGCTCGCAGGCCTGGGGTGGTGGCCCTCCCGCATGCGGACCCCTTCCCGCGTGCAGGCCAACGAGGGAATGACGCTGGTGACCCTGATGTTTCTTTTCACTCCGCTCGTCATGAGCTATCCGCTGATGAGTTCGGGGTTGAGTTTCGCAGATGCTTTCTTCGAAGCCGTTTCCGCCGTGACGACCACGGGACTGAGTGCCAGGGAGACGCTCGTCGACGCATCGAAGAGCTTTCTGTTCGCACGCGCCTGGATGCAGTGGTATGGAGGACTGGGTATCGTCGTCCTCTCTCTTGCTCTGGTCATGGAGCCGGGGCTGGTGGCCAAGGGGCTGGCCGTTGCCGAGGCGGAAAGAGACGATCTGGCCGGCGGTACGCGAGCTTATGCCCGGCGCGTGCTGAAAGTTTACGGCATCCTGACCGTCCTTGGTATCATCGGTTGTCTGGCTTTGAACGTCCATTTTTTTGATGGCCTGCTGTATACCTTTGCCGCAGTTTCGACCGGTGGCTTTGCTCCCCATGATAACAGTCTCGCAAACCTGAGCTGGTTCGCGCAGGGCTGGATCACCCTGTTGTGCCTCGCCGGAGCGACCCCGTTTATGGTCTATTATCTGAGGTTAAAGGCGCAAAAACATGGCAACGTCGGCCTGCTGCAACTGAAAGCCATTGTCATTGCCGGTGTGACCGTTTCCCTGGCGGTGGGAGGTACCATGCAGCTGAGTGGTGTGATGGCCTGGCCACAGATTCTCCATCATGCCCCCTTGCTCTCCTTTTCCGCGCAGACCACCGCCGGGTTTGCTTCGTTCCCCTGTGCGCAACTCGATTCCGGATCGAAACTGATTTTGACCTTCTCGATGCTCGCCGGCGGCGGCATCGGCTCGACAGCCGGTGGTTTCAAGCTGCTGCGACTGTTGATGGCCGTGAGCCTGCTGCGGCTGATTCTGCTGCGCACCTGCCTGCCGAAACATGCCGTCATCGAGCCGCGCCTGGCAGACCGGCGACTACAGGATGAAGAGATCCGTGCGGCCCTGTTGCTCATGCTATTGTATATCGGCGGCGGCGTTTTGTCCTGGCTGCCGTTTGTGACCATGGGCTACAGCCCGCTCGACTCCTTGTTCGAAGTGGGATCGGCACTGGGAACGGCGGGACTGTCAGTGGGGGTAACGAGTACTTCTTTGCCCGCACTGCTCAAAGGAATCCTGTGCGCCGACATGCTGATGGGGCGTCTAGAAATCATCGCCTGGCTGGTTTTGCTGTTTCCCGGGACCTGGGCCGGCCGGAGAATGGAGCTAACATGAGAACGGTTTTTATCGGCGCCGGAAAGGTGAGTATCGGAACTGCCAAGGCATTGGTTAAAAAGGGGCACGAAGTGGTCATTATCGAAACGGACAAGGCCCGAATCGATGAATTGGCCGAAGAGATGGACTGCAGCTTTTTGCTGGGCGATGGCAGCCAGCCGAACATCCTGCGCGAAGTCAATCCGACACAGACCGATATCCTCTATTGTCTGGCCGACAGCGACCAGGCCAACGTGATTGCCAGCCTCATCGGTCGTTCCCTTGGTTTCAAACGGATCGTGACGAGTATCGGGGATCCGCAGTTCGAGGAGATTTGCCATGAGCTCGGACTGCAGGACACGATCATCCCCTCTCGCACCATCAGCCGTTACCTGGAGGACATGGTCGGGGGGACGGAAAACGTCGACCTTTCCGCGGTTATCAAGGACGAGGCCCGTTTTTTTACCTTCAGCGCCGGACCCGAAGCCGCAGTTCCGGTCGCAGAGCTGAATCTGCCGGCCGATTCCCGCGTCATCTGCTACTACCGCGATGGCCGTTTCGCCCTCGCAGACGATCTGACGAAGCTGCAAGAAGATGATGAGGTCGTGGTTCTCACCCATAGTAAGAATATGGCCGCGTTGCAGAAACTTTGGCTGACGAGGCCTGTAGAGGACGAGCCGACGCGTGGCAAAGACAAAGGATCCAAGCGTACTTGAGACCCGCTAGGCGGCCTGTTGCCGTCTTGGGATTGCGGAGCTCCAAATTCGACGGGACATGAAATCATGATCAAACCGACTCGGGTCAGCCATCCGCTCTATAATCTTCTCCCCACGGAAATAGAAGGGTTCGATTCCCTGGCCGAACTGGCTCTGGATATGTGCTGGTCGTGGAATCATGCGACAGATGGTCTGTGGCAGCAGCTCGATCCCGAGCTGTGGCAGTTCACTCATAACCCTTGGGTTGTCTTGCAGACGGTCTCACGCGATCGGATCGAGAAGGTGCTGGCCGATCCGTTTTTCGTAATAACCTGGATACTCTGGTCCGAACCAATCGTCAGGCGCTGGCCGTACCTGCCTGGTTTCAGCAATATCATGCGCAGTCGGCCCTGAACTGTGTTGCCTATTTCAGCATGGAATTCATGTTGAGCGAAGCGCTGCCGATTTATTCCGGCGGACTTGGCAATGTTGCCGGTGATCAACTCAAATCCGCCAGCGACCTGGGAGTTCCGGTGGTTGGCGTAGGACTGCTCTATCAACAGGGTTATTTCCGCCAGGTGATCGACAAGAACGGCAAGCAGCAGGCGCTCTACCCCTACAATGATCCCGGACAGTTGCCGATTACCCCTTTGCGTCAGGACAATGGCGAATGGCTGCGATTAAAAATCGCCTTGCCCGGTTACTCGCTCTGGTTGCGCGCCTGGCAGGTCCAGGTCGGCCGCGTCAAGCTCTATCTGCTTGACAGTAATGACGCGGCCAACTTTCCGGCTCACCGCGGGATTACCAGCGAATTGTATGGCGGAGGCCCGGAATTGCGTCTCAAGCAGGAACTGCTTCTCGGCATCGGCGGTTGGCGCCTGCTCGATGCGCTGGGGCTTCAGCCGGAAGTCTGTCATCTGAATGAAGGTCATGCGGCTTTTGCAGTGCTGGAACGCGCCTGCAGTTTCATGCAAAAGACTGCTCAGCCCTTCGACGTGGCGCTCGCTGCCACCCGAGCGGGCAACCTCTTCACCACCCATACCGCTGTCGCCGCGGGCTTCGACCGATTCTCCCCAGCACTTATCGAACAATATCTCGGCGGTTATGCCGAGCAGCAGCTCGGCTTAAGTCTGCATGAATTACTCTCTTTGGGGCGCCAGAACCCGGATGCTGCGACGGAACCTTTCAATATGGCCTATCTGGCGGTCCGGGGGAGCGGCGCGGTCAACGGCGTGAGTTGTTTGCACGGGGACGTCAGTCGACATCTTTTTGCGCCGCTTTTCCCTCACTGGCCGGTCAACGAAGTGCCCGTCGGGCACGTCACCAATGGTGTCCACATGCCGAGCTGGGACTCGGCTGAAGCTGACGATCTCTGGACCAGCGCCTGTGGCAAGGAACGCTGGCTCGGCACGATAGAAAATCTGGAGCATGACATTCGCTGCGTGTCCGACGATAAACTCTGGACCTTTCGTATCGCCGCCAGCAAGACCCTGATTGGCTATGCCCGCGACAGGTTATCCAGGCAATTGGCCGCCTCCGGCGCCACATCCGAGGAGGTGGCAAAAGCGAAGCAGCTGTTTGATCCCAACGTCTTGACCCTGGGATTTGCACGGCGCTTCGCCAGCTATAAAAGACCAAACCTGCTGCTGCACGACCCAGAGCGGCTATTGCGCCTGCTGACCAGCTCTCAGTACCCAGTTCAATTGATCATTGCCGGCAAGGCCCACCCGGCCGATCAGGCCGGGCAGGATCTAATTCATGAATGGATAACCTTCATCAGGCGACCGGAAGTGCGCCCACATGTGATTTTTCTCAGTGATTACGACATGCTTTTGACCGAACAGTTGGTCCAGGGGGTGGACGTCTGGATCAACACGCCGCGTCGCCCTTGGGAAGCCTGCGGCACCAGCGGCATGAAGGTCCTAATCAACGGCGGCCTCAATCTGTCGGAACTTGATGGCTGGTGGGCAGAGGCCTATAAGCCTGAGCTGGGCTGGGCGTTGGGCGACGGACTGGAGCATGACAACGATCCTGCTTGGGATGCAACAGAAGCCGAAGCTCTTTACAGGTCGCTTGAACAGGAGGTTGTCCCAGAGTTTTATGCCCGCAATAATCAGGGTGTTCCCACCGCCTGGGTGACACGCATGCGAGAAAGCATGGCGCGCTTGACACCGCAATTTTCTGCCAACCGGACGGTTCGCGAATACACCGAAAGATATTACCTTCCGGCTGCCGTAAACTACAATTCCCGCGCTGCCGGGCAAGGCACGACCGCTGCGGCGGTCAGCCATTGGCAGCAGGGGTTAGAGCGCAATTGGGCAAACATCCGCTTCGCTGAAATGACGATCACGACCACCGATGAATGTCATTTATTTGAGATTCAGGTTTATCTCAACGGCATCAACGCTGACGAGGTGCAGGTTGAACTGTACGCCGATGGGTCAAACAGGGGGGAACAGATCCGACTGGCGATGAGTCGTCTCCGCCAGTTAGTCGGTGCAGAGAATGGTTATGCCTACAAAGCACAGGTCCCGGCGTCTCGTCCGTCTGGGGATTATACAGTGCGGATCATTCCCCACTTTCATGGGGCAACAATTCCGCTCGAAGCGCGGCAGATCCTCTGGCAGCGTTAAGTCGGCAGACCATGATACGGTGCGGATGGCGTCATTGGCTTGCTGATGGATCATCGACGCGGGGATTCTGGATAACCGCCGCTCAAGCCCGGGAAATCATGGGCACAAACGAAAAAAGCACCTAGCTGATTCAGCTAAGTGCTTTTATATAATGGCGGGGCTGACGGGACTTGAACCCGCGACCTCCGGCGTGACAGGCCGGCGTTGTAACCGACTCTACTACAGCCCCGTAGAAGCCTTGTGCGTTGAAGCGGAGCGCAACTTACAATATTCTGAATTGAACTGCAACCGAAAAATTACGGACTGGACCCCGTTCCTGTCGGTTGGTGCTCTTATGTCGTCAGCTTGGGCAAAAAAAACAGATCCGGACTTGTCGTAGAGCTGTATCTCTTGTGTAAAAATAAAAAAAAGCACCTGGCCGTAAACAGTCAGGTGCTTTTTCATATAAATGGCGGGGCTGACGGGACTTGAACCCGCGACCCGGCGTGACAGGCCACCGTAAATAAGTTTTATAAAATGTCACTATGATCCAAGATGCGCTAGAATAGGGATCTATCCTCAAGAAAACGATTATAGTTAAAATTTTGATCATGTATTTTTA
>CAXXCW010000035.1:0-232705 GCA_963662725.2 uncultured Sphaerochaeta sp. | reverse complement strand
AACCGTATCGGATGAGGTGAATGGGAGAATCCCTCTGATTGTCCATGTAGGGGATATCGGAACTGGTAAGTCTATCGAATTTGCAAGACATGCAGAACATTGTGGGGTAGCCGCAATTTCATCAGTCCCGCCATTTTACTTTAAGTTCACACCAGATGAAATTATCAGATATTATGAAGATGTAAGTTCCTCTGTCGACCTTCCTATGATTGTATATAACATAGCTCTAGCAGGCCTTGTAGACTTTACTACCATAAAGAGACTGAGCAAGATTGATAATGTAAAAGGCATAAAATATACAGCCACAACCCATAATGAAATCTTAAGGATCAAGGGTGAGATCGGCCCTGAATTCTCCGTATATTCTGGAGCGGATGAGATGGCTTTGAGTGGCTTTGCATTTGGTGCTGATGGGGTCATCGGTTCTTTCTATAACGTTATTCCAGAATTGTTTCAGATCATTTGGCATGCCACGAGGGAAAACGATCTCCCAAGAGCACGGGAAGCCCAAAATAAAGCCAATATCATAATATACTATGTTCTGAAAAACCATTTCTTTGATTGTATAAAAGCAATGTTGAATTGGGCTGGAATATCAGCTGGTACGGTGCTCAGCCCTTTTTATAAATTGAACAAAGAGGATGAGACTAGAATTAAACGTGAGTTGAAATCCTTGGTTATAAAGCACGATATAACTGAATGTGAAGTCCTGAATAGGATCAGAGAGACATCCTGCTAATAGTACACCGGCAATGTGAAGCTAGAGCATAGTGTTATACGTATCTTTAGCTTCACATGAGTTTTCTCTGCGAATAAGCACACCAATAGCGTATATTCCCAAGTAATCAAGATTCAATTGTTCATTGTGTATGAACAAGGGAAATGAGATATATATCTAATGCGTATGTGAACGAAAACCTATTGGTAGGATGGATTCTACCTCAGCATATCAGAACCACAGTTCAGGCACAGTCCGGTATGACAACTAACCACATCGCCGCAGGCAGGACACCGCCATTTTGCCTCTTCTTTTTCCAGTAAGCTCTCGATGCCATGCTCTTGTATGAATTGAAGGTTCTCAATCATGCTCATGTGGTATTTGTCACGGTATCTTTTGTCGAGCGCCTTCAGCCGTTTGCAAGGGAACTGGTGGCATTCGAGGCAGAACCTGACCAAGCCCTTCTCCAACAGATTGCAACTGCCTTTCATGTAGATACAGTTCTTGCCCCGTGGGATACAGCCAACACAGTATTTCCTATGGCTACCCTGTTTGTGCAGGTCGTTCTTCATTGCAAGATAGTTGATGCATACCCCGCAGTTCATCCCACAGGGGGCGATGAGTTTTTCTTCCATGGTAAAACTCCTAATAAAAAAACCTGACTTTTCCTTCAACAGTTACATTGTATTTCTAACTACCAGACAACACAATAATGTGATCAGGAAACCTACCCATACACATGCCCTGTAAGCTTCTCACAGAGCCTCTTAGTCTCTGCGTCTGCATTCTTCTTTAAGCCCCCTTCATGAAGCCTGTCCAGCTCGTTTCTTACCACCCTGAAGGTCTTTGGCGTTACCGGGTATCGCAGTGATACTAGTACCGCTGCTATCATACAGAGAATGGGTGCTACACAGAAGATTATCCTTATCCCTTGGATAGTTGCAACTTCCTGTTGGGGTAGGGATGCATTGAATCCGATGAGGGATAGTAGGGTACCGAATAGCCAGAGCACAAAGGCTTGTACCAGCTTCCTTATAAGGGTGAACATCCCTGCTACCGCTCCTGATCTTGCTTCCCCGTTGAGCAGCTCATCCACATCAGAAGACTCGGGAAGCATTGCCCAAGGCATCGATATGATGGCTGAGAAACCTACTCCCATAATGCAGGAAAGGATGATCAGGAAGACGAGTGTCACATCTGATGGGATGAACAGGAAACTGCCCATTGCAATGCTGACTATGATCGCCCCTATGGTGTAGCCTCTTCCCTTGCCAATCTTATTGGCTAGGAACAGGTATAGGGGTAAGGATATGATTTGTGACAGCAACATCGAACCCAGGCAGAAGATATAGATCTCAGGTCTGCCGAAGTAGTACGTGACAAAGTAAATGAAGGCTGCACTCATGATGTCCATTGCACTGTAGGCAAGCAGATACATGGTGATGTGGAGCCTATAGGTCTTGTTTTTCATAAGGGAAGAGAGGTTTTTGAAGGACTCCCTCAAGGATTGGGTTTGTCTTTGGTTTGCCTCTGTTGATTCCCAGGTACCCTTGAAGACAATGATCCAAGGTATTGCATAGAAGATGCCAAAGTATAGGCCGACCAGGAAGAAGCCCTTTGCCTGGTCATGCCTGTAGAGGTTGTTTACCATAAAGCCGGGAACAGTGCCTGCAATGAGGGCGGAGAACTGGGAAAACAGCATCTTTGCACCAGAAAGCCTTGTCCGTGTCCTGTAGTCTGTGCTGATCTCGGTCACCAACGCATTGTAGGGAACCATCACCGAAGTAAACACCGTACAGAAGAAAAGGTATGCAAAGAAGTAGTACGCTGCAGTAAAGACCTTGTTGTCAAACCGTACCGAGATCCACAGCAGGAAGAAGCTCAAGGCTACGGGTATGATTCCTATCAGAAAGAAAACCCTTCTTCGTCCGAACCTGCTTTTTGTCCTGTCGCTGATACACCCGAACAAGGGGTCACTGACAGCATCCCATGCCTTCCCAGCAAATACAATGAAGCCTGCCATAGCAGGGGAGAGACCCACCACGTTGGAAAGGAAGAAGATGAAAAGGGTGCTGATGATGAGAAACGAACCACCCCCGTAGATATCCCCACTTCCATAGGCCAACAGGGTCTTTGTCGTCACCTTCCTCTCTTGCATGGCTTGCACTCCTTCTGTTCGATCGTATATTTCTTTCTTAGTGAAAATAATACGCTCTTCCCATACACTTGTAAAGAAAATAATGACCAGATGTTGCATTGGGGTGTACCATGGTGTTTACTTATCTAAGGAAAGAAACACCGACTAAGATTATTCACATGGAGGCTGTACACAATGCTAGAAGTTCGGGAAACACCCCATGGATTATCTCTATATCTGCATGATACCTGTATCCTTACCGATGAAGTGGGCAGGCCCTTACTCAGGCTAGGGATTGGCAAGGGTTCCTTCGCCGCTAACCATGGGTCCTATACCATCAAGGATGAGGGGCTTGTCTGGTATGACTTGCCCCAGCCGTTGGTATGTGCTGCCAAGGAGAATCTTCTCTCTTTGTCGTATGACGGATATGGGGTGCTGACCATTGATTTGGAACCAGACAACACCCTCCTTTTTTCCTTTGCCTCTGATACTGACAATCCCATCGACAGATTTCAGATACGCCTATTGTGTGATGAAACTGAACCCATCTTCGGATGTGGTGAGCAGTACTCCTTTGTGGACCTGCGCAACCTTGCCATACCCATCTGGGTGCAGGAACAGGGCTTGGGGAGGGGACCCAACCTGGTGAAGCTTTGCTGTGACATCGCAGCAGGGGCAGGAGGATCACGTTACAGCACTTACTTCTCGATGCCTGCCTTTGTTAGCAGAAGTCGAGCCTTCTTTGCAAAAAGCTCTTCCTATGCGCTCTTTGACTTCAGGGAAAAGGGTGCATATACTCTAGGATTCTGGCAAATTCCTGAGTCTCTTTCCTATACTTTGACCTCTAGCCTTGCCCAGTCAGTAGACAAGCTCAGTTCCTCTCTGGGCAGACAGAGAAAGCTTCCCTCTTGGGTGGGCAAGGGCATGAGCCTTGGCCTCCAAGGAGGGAAGGATGCAGTGCTGTCCAAGCTTGCTCGATTCGAGGCCACCTCCCCTGATTGCATCACTTCAGTGTGGCTCCAAGACTGGGTTGGCAAGAGGCTTACCAGCTTTGGTTCCCAGTTGCTGTGGAACTGGGAGTACAACAAGGAAGCCTATCCAGACTTTCCCCAGTTCATCAAAGACTTGAGAAAGCGGGGGATAAGGGTATTGGGATACATCAATCCCTACCTTGCCATGGACTGTCCTATGTACAAGGAAGCTTCCTTGCGGGGCTTCTGCGTAAAGAACCAGCAAGGGAATGACTATGCAGTAAAGATTACAACCTTCGATGTAGCCATCATGGATTTGACCAACAGGGATGCCCGCTCTTGGATCAAATCTATCATCAAGGAGAATTTGATCGGTATAGGTCTCTCTGGGTGGATGGCTGACTTTGCAGAGTTCCTTCCCACTGACTGTGTCCTTTTTGACAGGAGTGACCCTGAGCGTATCCACAACCTCTACCCAGTGCTCTGGGCAGAGGTGAATAGAGAGGCCATAGAAGAGGCTGGCGTCAGTGATGAGTGTTTCTTCTTCAGCCGTAGCGGCTATCTAGGAAGCGCCTCTGTGATGGACATGAGCTGGGCGGGGGACCAGATGGTGAACTGGGATGCAGATGATGGCCTTGCCAGCATAGTGCCTGCCACCATCAGTCTCGGGTTGTGTGGCATTGCCTACTGGCACTCAGACATGGGTGGGTACACCACCCTTGGCTGGGTAAGGCGAAGCCGCACCCTTGCCATACGATGGGCGGAACTTGCAGTCTTCTCTCCCTTCATGCGTAGCCATGAAGGAAACAGGCCTGAGCGGAATGTGCAGTATTACGATGACGAGGACCTTATCAGGAAGATAGGCTACCTCGTCCGTCTGCACGATGCTCTTCATCCTTATCTTATTTCTCTCGAAGAGGAATACCAGAACTCCGGCCTTCCCTTCATCAGGGAGATGAGCCTTCACTATCCAAGTCTCTGTCCCATGCGAACGCAGTTTCTCTATGGGCCCGACATACTGGTAGCTCCTGTCTTAAAGAGAAATGCAACCAAGGTCAGAGTCTATATTCCTGATGATTCCTTTTTGTTTGCATATGATAAGAAGCCTTATGGGAAAGGATGGCATACCGTTTCTGCTCCCTTGGGCAAGCCGGTGTTCTTCTGTCGGTCAGGAAGCTCGGTTTCAAGGCAATTGGAGTCATTCTGCAAAAGGTAAGAATCTACAGGTTCTCCATCTCATAATGCTGGGGTTCCCATGGGTTCGGAGGTGATTCCCTGTATTTTCCAAGTACATGCTGTACGGGAAACAATACATGCCTGCGACTGCCCATTCCGATTCTGTGATAGGAAAATCCCACACCCTATGAACGGAGTTGATCCTGTCACCAAAGGACTGATAGGTAACCTATGTATTGCGAAACTGAAAAATATCATCTCTTCAGATACGTTTCCTAGGGTTAATCAAAACAGAACCTCCTATCCTCACTCGATCATGCTCTTATCATCGAATCAGTGAATTCTTTTGCATATTTGATCGTCACATCCAGTACAAAGGACCTCTTATCTCCAATTTTTCATAAATCTTCTCCTCTTTTGACCTGGGTCAAATCCTTTGTCAGGGATAGTGAGTAAAGTACAGGTAGATCAAAACTATTCCAGGAGGAACGATATGAAGAACATTGTATTTCAGCTGGAGACACTGAGTTGCCCCACATGTGCAGCCAAGATTGAAGGTGCTTTGAAAAAGACCGTGGGAGTGATAAATCCCTCAGTACTCTTTAATACCTCAAGGGTTAAGCTTGCCTATGATGAGCAGGTTGTACAGGTAGAGGATGTGAAGAAAGTCATTTCCAAGCTTGGATATGGAACCCTTTCAGTTAAGGAGGCGCCATAATGAAGAAGCTTGGCAAAAAGACGTTGGTGATACTGGTGAGTTTTCTCGTGGGAATCTCGTATATTCTCCACAAGACAATAGCCTACCACCCAGTCACGATCTCAGTCATGCTCGTTTCGACCCTTATTGCTGGTGGCCCTATCTTGCGTAGGGCTCTTTCAGCCTTACGCTATCGCATTGTAGGCATTGATGCCCTGGTCTCTATTGCTGTGATAGGAGCTCTGATCATCGGTGAATATTGGGAGGCTGCTGCAGTGACTTTCCTTTTCATGATCGGAGACTACCTTGAGAGCAGGACACTCGAGAAAACCCGTTCTTCACTCAAAAGCCTTATGGACCTGGCTCCCGAGACAGCACGGGTGAGGATAGACGGGGCAGAACAGACCCTCTCCCCGGATGAGCTGAAAAAGGGGATGGTCCTGGTCATCAAACCCGGTGAGCGTATTGCTGCTGATGGGGTAGTTCTTGAAGGCTCAGCATATGTAGATCAGGCAAGCATTACCGGGGAGCCCGTACCGGTGTTTAAGGATGTTGGAGAGCAGATATTCTCAGGCACCATCATCACCAGTGGATACCTTATCGTAGAGGCGACACAGGTAGGTGAGGCCACTACCTTTGCAAAGATTCTTCACTTGGTTGAAGAGGCTCAGGATGCCAAAGCACCTACGCAGAAATTCATTGAGAAGTTTTCGCGCTACTATACCCCTGCAATAATTGTCCTTTCAATCACTACCTACCTTATCACGCGTGACATCCATATGGCCCTCACCCTGTTGGTCATCGCATGTCCTGGAGCTTTGGTGATTTCAGTACCGGTCTCGATCGTTGCTGCAATTGGCTCCAGTGCCAAAAATGGAATCCTGGTAAAGGGTGGTGAGGTAATAGAAAAATTGAGCCGCATCCAAGCAGCCGCTTTTGACAAGACCGGGACACTTACCGAAGGAAAACCCTCTGTAGTATCTCTGCATGCCTATGAAATGAGTGAGGAAGATCTGTTGAAGATTGCTATGATTGGTGAAGCCTATTCCGAACATCCCTTGGCTACAGCCATTATCAGGGAAGGTGCCAACCGGGGTATAGCAACCAATGCAGTTCCTGAAAAGACAGAACATATCCAAGGAAAGGGTATTCGCTTCTCTTTGGAAGGGGAGTCATATCTTATTGGAAACAGAGCTCTCTTTGAAGGAGACGGAACAGACATGGCCTTAGCCCTCCAAGATATTCACCATGAGGAGCATGAGAGAAATACCGTAGTGATTATTGGAACATCAGAGAGGGTGATAGGCCTCATTGTCATTGCCGACAAGCTCAGAGATGAGGCCTTTGGTGTCATCTCTGAACTCAAGGACCTGGGCATCAGCAAGAGTGTGATGTTTACAGGTGATAGCAAGGGGACAGCCGAAACCGTAGCACACGCTTTGCACCTTGATGAATTCCGTTATGAGCTCTTGCCTGAGCATAAGGTGGAGGCTGTGAAGGAACTGCAAAAGAACTATGGCAGTGTAGCCTTTGTCGGTGACGGGATTAATGATGCTCCGTCACTTGCTACAGCTGATGTAGGCGTTGCAATCGGTGCGGCGGGTAACGACGTAGCGATGGAGACTGCAGATGTTGTTCTGCTTGGACAGAAGTTGGGCGCCCTTACCGATGCGATCAGCATAAGCCGCATGGCAGTCAGAAACATGAAGCAAAACATCTTCTTTGCTATCGGTGTTGCCGGTACGCTCCTAGTTGGTGTATTGCTAGGTGGTGTCACCCTTTCCATCGGGATGCTTGTGCATGAACTGTCGGTATTGCTTGTAATCATCAACGCTACACGGATACTGAGGTTTGCGAAACGGAAAAAACATACTATCCTTACATACAAGAGGAAGGTGTAATATGCATTGTAGTCATCACAGTTGTTTTCAAATAGTTCCCCTGTTCCAAAACTTGGATGATGAGCAGATGCATGCAATCGATGCAATAAGCCGAGAACATACCTTTAGTGATGGAGAGTTAATATACTATGCCGGAGAACTCAGCGGCTCGCTTCTGGTGGTTCATACCGGAAAAGTAAAGATCTACCGTCTTGATTCGGAAGGGGAGCAGCAAGTCCTTCGGATACTTGCCCCTGGGGAGTTTACAGGAGAATTGGCTCTGTTCAGTAAGGAACCTGTCAAAGATTTTGCACAGGCTATCGGGGACTGTTCGCTGTGTATGCTCAACGGTGAGGCGATGCGTACCATTTTGGTAACCTATCCCCTGATAGCCTTGAAGATCACACAGGAGCTCAGCCGGCGCCTTTCGCAAAGTGATGCTACGCTTCACAGCGTAGCCAAGGGGACTGCAGAACAGCGTTTGGCTGGTTATCTTCTGGAATTATCAAAAAATGGCAAAAGCAACACGATCCACTTGCCGGTGGCAAAAGGGACGGTTGCTTCTCTCCTTGCAATGAATCAAGAGACCCTGAGCCGCAGGTTGAAGATATTGGAAGAAGAGGGTGTCATTGAACTGGGCAGGGGTAGGGAGATCATTATCCTAGACCAACCATCCTTGGAGATGAGGATCCACCAGTAGGCTTTCCCTTTCGGTCTTTCCATGGATCTTGTTTCCCCAATGGATACATGATCTTATACATCAACAATCGTATCATACCGAGAGAATACACATGTATCTTACAGTAGTGAAAACTTGCAATTTTAAGCTATTATTCAAGGCTATATGTGGTAGAATGCCATCTATATCATGAATAAGAAACCTGCATCCCTCCTTTCGATACTGATAATTGTCCCATTTCTATTTCTTCTAGGGTGTGCCACATCTTCAGGAACGGAGCTACTATCATCACCTGAAGTTGTGCAGTCTGCAGAAGCAGATGAGTTACCTGCTCATCATGATGATGTTGGAGCCCATTTAGATAAAGAGCCATTGGTTGAAAGTCAGGAAGAACCGACTCTAGAAGAAAGTCCTATTTATGAAGTTGATGAAAATCGGGTAATTGAAAAACCTTTGGGTAAGAGTTCTATAGAACCTACAACAGGAGATATTCTCTTATTTCAAGAAACATTGGTACATGATGTTACTAAAGATATTGTCAACAGTGAACTTACATCTGTCAAACTCTCTCCTCTTGAAACCCAAAATGTTAATCAGCATTTTAGGACTTCTTATGGGGAGATTAATGAAGCTCTCCGTATCATTGATGCATCTAGCAACAAACCATTAAATACGGTTCCAACCAGAATAGCTGAACCAAAACTTGACTCTGTTACAGAAGAACCAATACAAGAACATCCGTCCATGAATACTGTGGTAGAGATTGAGAGGCCCCCTATGCAGACAAATATATTCTTTCTAGGAATAATCATAGTATTGCTGATTCTGTTGATCATCTACCTAGTAAGACTGCGAAAAGTAAAACAAAAATTAGATACTGAACATGTCAAATTACAGGAGATGCATCGCAGTTTAGATGCAGAACGCAACAGAATTCTTGTATTGGGGATACCTACCATTGAAGCATCCTTGGAAAAACAGAAAGAACTTAAAGCCACTTTCTTCACATTGAATACAGACCTCTTCACTCTCAATGATGAGTATCTTCAATTACAGACAAAAAGGGAGTCGCTACAAGAAGATTATAGCAAGCTTGAAAAAAGGGTGGAGACGCAGAAACAAAAACTAGCTAGGGCCAAAGAGCTTTACAAAGCCATTGAGCATGCTGTGGAAAGGTTCCACGAAACAGAGATTCCAAGTACCTATTTCAAACAGCTCACAGAAGAAGAAAAAGTTGATCTTGAAACCTTTGCCCCTTCGGTTATTTTGAACTTGAATTACATGAACTATCAGGACATTCGTAAGGAGTTTAGAGCCAACCAGAAGCAAATTGACATGCTCCTTGAAGCATATGCAACCAGATACACCACCAAGGCCAACCAGTCTATCTATAAGCTTATGGTAATTTCTCTTAGGTCCGAATTGCAGAATATTTTGTATAACCTCAAATATGAGAAGCTTGACAATGCTTTGTTACAAGTACAATCCTTAGTTGCCAAATATCTGGTGATTATTTCCGAGGGTAATCAACAGGTAGCTTCAACGATGAGGAAGTTTGTCGGAGAGCTGGAGCATCTGTTTGGAAATGCCGTAAAGATTGAATATGAGTACTACATTAAGAAAGAGCAAGCCCGTCAGGAGCAGCTAGCCTTACGACAACAGATGCGAGAAGAGGCTGAGGAACGAAGGCGGTTGGAGGAACAGAAAAAGCAAATAGCCTTGGAGGAATCGAAGTATCAGGCTGAGATTGATAAGGTACGGGAGATGCTGAATCAGGAACCTGAGGATTCTTCAAAAAGGTTGAATATTCTAGCAAAACTTGACCAGTTGAATGCCCAACTTACCCAAGTTGAGGAGAAAAAAGAAGAAATATCCAAACTCCAGAATGGCAAGGCTGGTAATGTCTATATTATTAGCAACCTAGGTTCGTTTGGAGAACATGTGTTCAAGATTGGCATGACCCGTCGATTGGATCCTCAGGAACGTGTGGATGAACTTGGAAGTGCAAGTGTCCCGTTCAAATTTGATGTACATAGTTTCATTTTTTCTGAGGATGCTGTCGGACTGGAAAGTGAGTTACATCAAAGACTACATACGAGAAGACTTAACAAAGTCAATTTACGGAAAGAGTTTTTTGATGTCTCCATTGAAGAACTTGAGCAATTGGTTGAAGATATTAATCCGACCGCTGAGTTTACGAGAACAATGTTGGCAAGTGACTTTAAGCAGTCACTTTCCTTGGGAGAACAAGAGTTGCCTCTTTCCAGCCCTAATGATGGTTATCATGATCAGGAGGATGACCAAGACGAAATGGAAACGGGTGAGAGTGAGATTCACCTCTCATAGTGAGGCTTATCAGTTTTATCAAAGATTAGTTTACCGAATACAAATGGAAAAAATATTGACAAGTTCTGAATATGTGCTATCATTAATACAGTTACCCGGGTAACTGGAGGAAACTATGGCAACAAGGAAAGAAGTGGCAAAGCTTGCTGGAGTCTCTACAGCAACCGTCTCCAATGTGATGGGTGGCTCAAAGTTTGTTAGTGATGAATTGAAAGAAAAAGTTTTGAATGCAATCGAAGAATTGCATTATATCCCAAGTAATGCAGCACAGATGTTGAACACCAAACGTAGTAATCAATTGGCAATTTTGGTAAGTGACATCAGTAACCCATACTATGGGGAAATAGCTGCAGGAATGGAAGAGAGTACAAAAATGCACAACTACATACTCTCTATTTGTACATCAGAGGGTAATGCAGACAATTACATCAACTTGCTTCTTGGGCAAAATCTTGCTGGTATATTTTTAGCTATCACCAATGAGACCCTTGAAAAGAAGATCATTCAAAAATTTGTAAGACATAATATTCCAATAGTATGTGGACAAGCAAAGAAAGCTGTAAGCTCTACAGATTTTTCAACTATGGAAGTGGATTATGATCAGGCGATCTACCAGATGATGAGATATCTGTTTGACCTTGGTCATAGAAATGTTGCATATCTTGTTGGTCTACCAGCGGATACCCATGATTCTAGACTTTTAACCTTCAAAAATAGTAGGGAAGAGATTGGCTTTAGTACAGACCCTTCCTTGTTATCCTATGGGCATTTCCCTTATAGGACTAATTTTGAATCTGGATATAAAGATATGAAACGACTCTTACGAGAAAGAGGCGATCTTACGGCTGTTGTATGTATTAATGACCTGATGGCGTTAGGAGCAATGAAAGCAATCCGAGAGGAAGGCTTAGCAGTTCCGGGAGATATTTCTGTTGTGGGTTGTGACAATATCATATTCTCAGAATCGGTTACACCTTCACTGACAACCATAAATGTTCCCAAGAAGGAATTGGGCCGGAGGGTAGCCCAACAGTTGTTTGGAGAAATTGAAACAGGAAACAAATCAGTAGAATCAGTTATATGTGAACTTATTATTCGGGAATCAACAGGTCCTGTTAAATAATAATAAGAAAAAAGAAGGAGGAGAAATAAATGAAAAAAGTTATCATTTTTTTCTTGGTAGTGTGTTCGTTAGTACTAACACCACTAACAGCAGGCGGTACGGAAGAGAAAGGCCTCACACCGATGCCTGCAGCCGCTAAGGTTGATACGCTGAAAGGTGAGATCAACATTAATTTGCAGAGCTCACCTGGCTTGCCAGGTGCTTGGAAGGCTTTGGCAGATGCGTATATGAAGAAGCATCCCAATGTTAAGATCAATGTGGATCTGAAACCTGCTGAAGGATATGCTGACTGGCTGAAGAATCAGCTTTCGAAAGATAACCCTACAGCGGACCTTGTCAACTTTAACTTTGCTCGAGAGGTAGAAGCGGCCAAAGCCATTGATTTTGATGAGTATGCATTTGACATAAGTCCCTATACCAACAAACCTTGGAAGGAACAGTTTGTCTATCAGATGCAAGGAACAGAGAGTGATAAATTTACCAGACTTTGTCTGGAATCAGTTCAGGTCATGTTTTTCTACAATAAGCAAATTTTTGAAGAAGTAGGGGTCAATGCTCCCAAAACTTGGAATGAGTTGATCGAGGTTTCAGAAAAGCTCCTGGCTGCAGGATACCAACCTCTCGCAGTAGCTGGTGATTACAGTAGTTTCTGGCAGACCCAGATGGGCTGGCTCTCCCAGATTTATTACGACCAGGTATACAGAAGCAGCATTGAGCATTTCAAAGCCCAGCCAGGTGACTTTAATTATGACCCTGATATTGATGGCACCTATATCTACGATCCTACTGATCCTTGGAACGACGATAAGGGTAATGTTTCCTACAACAAGGTACGAGCTGCCAAAGCTCTTCAAGATGGAATTATTTCTGCAAATACTCCTGGTTTGCGGGCCGTTTGGAAAAACATGAAAGAAGTGTTTCCAAAATACTCTGGTGGAGATGCATTCTTCGGGACAAAAGATGCAACACCTCTGTTCTATCAGGGGAAGGCAGCTATGTATGTTGATGGAGGTTGGAGAATTGCCCAGTTCAAGAGAGATATGGACAAACTGACTGCCGGTGATGCTATACAAGTTGGAGATACGGATGTAGGTGGTATAAAGCCATTCGATCTTGGTACATTTACTCCTCCTAGCATGGAAGGCCCTGAATTTGAGGCCCCAGCCAGGAGCATTGAAGTTGCAGTTGGGTTTGTAGGTGCAGTCAAGAAAGACCAGGAACAGAATACTCTAGTTACTGATTTCCTGATGTATTTCTCCTCTCCTGAAGGGTATGGGAAATACATGACCGGCTTGCTCAATGACGGGGGAACTCCAAATGGACCTCCTCTTGTCTATGGTGTTGAACTACCCCCTGAATATGCAAAACTGTATGATGGTATGAACTTTGTTGGAAACTGCCAGAAAGGCTTTGCTAACTTTGTGGCCAGAGGTGTTGGCTTTGGTGTCAAAGAATCGATACGCGAGTGGTATGGGTATACCCACAGCTATCTCACCGATAAGATTACCATTGAACAGTGGGGTAAGGAGCATCAGAAGAATATTAACAAATTCTTGCCTGATCTGCTTCTTGCTCTGAAACTTACTCCAGAAGATCTAAAGAATCCGCAGAATCAGCCAGCAGCTGATAGGTAAATGTTTTTTGCCGGGCAGAAAACTGCCCGGCAAAATTTGGCCATCATGCAAGCTACTCGGGAGCACAGAATGATAATCAACAAAAAATGGGTCGGTATTGGACTTTGTGCAATCCTTCTCATAGGTATGGCAAGCTTCTTCCTGAATAAAGCTGGAAAAGTAGCTAATTTACAGACCAAAACAATAATTCCTGTTGAAGATAGAGTCCAGGCCTTGGTGTTTGATGATATGGCTGGAATGCTCTTCGTAGGAAGCTACCAGAATAGAGTGGATGGCATTTTGTTGTCTGGAGAGAAGCGATGGGAATTCCCAACCAATAATGTCGTGACTGACCTTGTCTTGGGGTCAAACAATTCATTGTATGTCTCTTCTGATGACCAACATATATATGTTCTTGACCGGATGTCCGGCACCCTAAAGAATGATTTTCATATCCAAAGGCGAGTGTACGACATCGATATTGACAGTACCGGATCCTATATGGTTGTCTCTGCGGGTACGACACCTACAAAACACTTCATCTATCTGTATTCCTTAAATGATAATGCCTTACTCTGGCAGGTACCCATACATGCGACCTGCAATAGCGTTATTTTCAGTAGTGATGATTCACGTATCTTTGTAGGAAACAATCGCTCAGAACTAATAGCCTTGGATAGAGGTGGTACCGAATTGTTCACAATTACCTTGGACACTGAAATTCGAGGTCTAGCACCTGCCGTCCATGACATGGGTGTTACCGTTGCTACTAATTACGGCACACTTTATGATATTGATAGTAAAGGGAATACCGCAAGGACACAATCCTTCGCCTTCTCCGATACCCTCAACGGGTTTGCTTATGATAAAAAAACTGACCTATATATGCTGGGTGGTTCTTCAGGCGAGTTTTACGTGCTTTCCAACGAGTGGGAGGTTCTATACAGCTCTACTTTACCGGTTTCTATCTCTACCTTCGCTTTTTCTGATGATACTCTCTTCATTGGTTCTCTTGGTGAACCCATATATGGGGTATCCCTTGATACTTTTCTTACAAGTAAAAATATAGCTAAATTCTCCTATATGTTGAAATATCTGATCATTGCGCTTGTACTACTACTTATAGTCTCAATCATAGTTGCCTTTCAACCAATACTCGAAAAAACAGTGCAAGTAGGTAAGACGCTTCAAAAACATAAGACAGCTTATTTGCTTTTACTGCCAACCTTTATCATGTTGTTTCTTTTCATGTATTTTCCTATAGGAGAAGCCTTCTTCCGAGCATTTACTGATTGGAATGTTCGCTCCAAAGATATCCGTTTCATCGGTTTGGAAAATTTCAGAAAAATGGTGACTGAGGGATATTTCCTTATTGGCATAAAAAATCTTTTCCTGTTTGGAATCGCTGATATGCTTAAGGTCGTTACAATCCCCTTACTGATTGCAGAGTTGGTCTTTGCTCTTCGGTCACCCAACGCAAGATACTGGTTCAGATTCTTTTTCGTGTTGCCTCTGGTTGTTCCCATGATCGTAACTATTCTGATGTGGAAAAATATATATGACCCTACAATTGGATTGCTCAATCAACTGTTGGATGCAATGAATCTTGAAGGATTGCAAAGGGTATGGCTTGGCGAAGCTGCAACGGCAAGAGGATCTATCATTGGAATCAATTTCCCTTGGATTGATGGTTTTGCTTTCCTCATCTATTATGGTGGGCTAATAAACATTCCCACACAGTTATTTGAGGCTGCAGAAATTGACGGTGCAGGCAGATGGTGGAATTTTACACGAGTACATCTTCCTTTGTTATCGCCACAGTTCAAGATCCTCATAATATTGAAGTTTATTGGAGCCATACAGAATTTCATGCCGATTTACATTTTGACTGGAGGTGGCCCTGGTACAGCAACATATGTACCTGGATTGGAATTGTACTATCATGCTACGACATTTGGAAATTATGGATATGCCTGTGCCTTGGGTGTGGCAATGTTTGTCTTTATATTCATAGGAACCTTCTTCAATATGAAAATTCGTACGCAGAGTCAGAATTAGGAGATTACCTATGAAAAATGACAAATATTTTGGTGGACAACCTTTGCTCCTCATACTATTGCTCATCCTTTTGGTATTGGCTTTTGTGCCAATCGTATTGATGATTGTTCTTTCCATGAAGTCCAATGCGCAGATCTATGGGAATTTCTGGTCTCTACCAAATCCCATAGCAATCGAGAATTACCAGAATAGTTTGCGTCTCTTATATGGAAACATGGTAAATACGGTCTTTGTTGTTGCTTCAGCAACAATATTTACCGTTGCCTTGTCAGCCATGTCAGGGTATGTGTTTGCAAAATTGGACTTTCCTGGAAAAGAGTTTTTGTTCATGTCAGTGCTTGCTATGATGATGATCCCCGGGATTTTGACCCTTACTCCCAAGTTCAAGCTTATGGAAGCTTTTCATCTGCTAAACACGCGATGGGTTCTCATTCTCAATTGGGCAGCAGGAGGTCAGGTTATGGGTATCTTGCTTTGCCGAACGTTTATGAGTGAACAACCAACAAGTTTGTTTGAATCCGCCAGAATGGATGGGGCCACTGAACTTCAGTCGTTGTACAAGATTGCGGTTCCTTTGGCTAAGCCAATCCTTACCACCATAGGAATCATGAATATGATAAACTACTATAATGATTTCATTTGGCCGCTGATAACAATTGATTCAAACTCTAAACAGGTGATTTCTGTTGCTGTACGAGTCTTTGAATCAGCAACAGGTACCTTGGAGATTGGAACTATGATGGCTGGATATGTGTTCGCTACCATCCCATTGGTCATTCTCTTCATGTCTGGAAGCCGTTTCTATATTGAGGGGCTGACTGCAGGAGCTATTAAATCATGAGTAAGTGCAATATCGTTTTTATAATGGCAGACCAGCTGGGAGCTGCATTCCTAGGATGTTATGGCAGTAAAGTCCCAGCTACTCCAAACTTGGATGCCCTTGCTGAAAATGGGTGTCGTTTTGACCGTTTTTATGCCCACTGCCCAGTATGTGCCCCCAATAGAGCTACCATCTTTACCGGAAGATCCATCGAAGTGCATGGTATGACTACCAACAACTTACATTTAAATAAGGATTTACCCACATTTATGCATGTTTTGCAAGAAGAAGGCTACTATACTGGAGGATTTGGAAAGTTTCATTTCAGCCCAATGCAACAACCGCTTCCCAAGGATTTTTCTTATGTGGGTTATGACGAATCTGTACCGACAGAAGACCCAAGGCTAGGTCCTTGGCTTGAATGGGTCAAGCGTGAACACCCTGATAAGTATGAACGTGCCCTCTCCGTGGCTTGGCCAATGAACTATGTGGGTCAGTATGGAGAGAAAGGGCAAGATATGAGGCTTCTATTGGAGAAAGCCAGGCAAGAATATTTGAATCCCAATCAGGACGTATCTCCATGGCATCATATGTACTCCTCTCCCATGCCGAAGGAAATTCATCAGACGACCTGGATAACTGACCTTGGTGTTGATTTTATCAAACGCAATAGCGATCGCCCTTTTGTCTGCCACCTCTCGTATGTTGATCCTCATGACCCCTATGACCCTCCAGCGCCTTATGATGAGATGTTTGACCCTGAGGGTATGGATTTACCCATTCCAATGGCCGTTACCCGGTACAAGACTGACATCCTGAACAACACCCTCGATTTCGCGGGGTTTTCATCCATCGCTAAGGATGATAAGTCATTGCAGAAATTGCGCTCTTTCTACTATGGGAAAATACGGTTCATTGATGACCAGATAGGAAGGATTATAGAAACACTTGAGGAGCAGG
This sequence comes from uncultured Sphaerochaeta sp., assembly GCA_963662725.2. GTDB lineage: Bacteria > Spirochaetota > Spirochaetia > Sphaerochaetales > Sphaerochaetaceae > Sphaerochaeta. The sequence continues at coordinate 215,527 of CAXXCW010000035.1, read as the reverse complement.
GTGTCTTGGAAGAGACCATCTTTGTATTCACCACAGACCATGGGGATATGATGGGAGACCATGGCTTCATGACAAAAGGGGTCAAGCATTATGACAGCGCGGTGCGCTGTCCCCTGATAATTTCTGGAAAAGGAATTCCGCAGGGTAAGGAGATAGGGCACCTTTGCTCTTCCTTGGACCTATTTCCTACCATTACAGACCTTGCAAGCTGTCCTGACATACCGCCTGTGGAAGGGCAATCGCTTGTTCCCTTGCTTTCAGAGAAGGACCTCTCTGCCCATGATATCCTGGTACAGTCTCCCTATAATAGCGAAGGGCATGTAGATACGCTATTTACTCCAGAGGGATGGAGACTTTCCGTGTATGATGATGCTAAGATGCAACTTTTCAACTTGTTGGAGGACCCCAAGGAACAGCATGACCTTTCTGACGATGAGTCGTACAATTCTGTAGTACGTGATCTGCTTATCCGACTTGTATTGGTAAAATCACAAGCAGGAAAAACACAACACTATGGGGTATTGCCCCGCGAAAATGGTAAAGCTATGCAAGTATTGCATGATATTGCCGGTCCGATGACTCCTACTTGGACAAAAAAATGAAAACACAAAAGGAACGATGATGAACACGATTGTTACAACTCAACTGACCAGCGAATATGCAAAGAATCCGATAGGATTGGCTTTCACAGCACCTCGTCTCTCTTGGATACTTGATGGAAGCATCACTTCTATCAAACAAGAGGCGTATTGGATACAAGGAGCATATACAGAGAAAGACCTGCTACAGGGGACGAATCTGCTTTTTGATACTGGTTGGATAACCTCTCAGAAAAGTTCCTTGGTTGCGTATCCCGGTGATGAGGTTCCCTCTGCAACAAGGATATACTGGAAGGTGAAGGTAAGGACGGACAAGGGCATTGTATCAGACTTCAGTGACCCTGCATTTTTTGAGACTTCGCTCAAAGTCCTTTCTGCTGATTGGATTAGCTCTCCTCTAATCCCCCTTGATACAGCATTACGTGCAGTACCTTTGCTGAGAAAAGAGTACAATATGGAAAAAAACCTGGTACAGGCACGACTCTACGCTACAGCTAGGGGTCTCTATATTCCTCATGTCAACGGTACACGTCTGGATAAGACCCTGTTCAATCCCGGCTGTACCAACTACCGCAAACGGATACTGTTTCAGACCTATGATATTACCTCCCTGATGGTTATGGGGCAGAACTGTTTTGGGGCAGAAGTTGGTACAGGCTGGTATGCGGGCCATTATGGCTACGAGGGGAATATCAACAACTTTGGAGACACGCTCGCCTATTGTGCTGAGGTTCATCTTACGTTCGATGATGGTTCGACAGATATTGTCAGAACCGATAGTTCTTGGAAAACCGCTAATGGTCCTATTGTACATTCTGATATATATTATGGCGAGCAGTATGATGCCCGGAAAGAACTTCCTGGTTGGAACAAGATTGGTTTTGATGATGGAGATTGGTCCAGTGTCCAAGTAGAGAACCTTTCGCACTCTGTCCTATGCCCTCATGAGGGAGTACCCGTAGTAAGGACAGGGAAGGTGTATGCACAATCATTCATAACCACACCCAAAGGCGATCTGGTCATCGACATGGGACAAAACTTCGTTGGTTGGTTGCGTGTTCGATTGCAGGGGCCTGCAGGAAGTCGTTTTATCTGTGATTTTGCAGAAGTCCTTGATGCGGAGGGAGAGTTCTACACTGAAAACCTTCGAATTGAAGGGATTCAGGATATGTACGTCCTCAGGGGCTCTGATGAGGAATTTTTTGAACCCTCATTTACCTTCCATGGGTTTCGGTATGTGAGAATTCTCGAGCAACCCGCTTTTGTTGCATTGGCTGATGTTGTAGGTGTTGTCATACACTCTGATATGCCTGTAACAGGTACTTTTTCCTGTGATAATGAAGATCTCAACAAGCTACAAAAAAACATCATATGGGGGCAAAAAGGTAATTTTCTTGATATCCCTACAGACTGCCCTCAGCGTGATGAGCGTCTTGGCTGGACAGGGGATGCACAAGTCTTTATCAGGACAGCAGCATTCAATTTTGAAGTTGCACCTTTTTTCCGCAAGTGGTTACGTGACCTTGCCTCAGAACAACGCCCAGATGGGAATGTACCCGTTGTTGTTCCAAATGTGCTCGATGGTATGAACCATCCTCCTTTTGGAGGCGCTGGATGGGGAGATGCGGCAATTATATGTCCTTGGAACCTGTATAACATGTATGGTGATCGTGAACAGCTTCAAGAGCTGTATCCCATGATGCTGGCATGGAATAGATATGTCTCAAGCCGCAGTCCGAACTACATCTGGGAGAAGGACTTCCAGTTTGGCGACTGGCTTGCCCTTGACCAGCCCTCTGATTCTCCCAGTACTTTCGGGGGAACTGATAAGGAGCAGATTGCTACAAGCTTCTACGCCTACACTACAGGACTCATGGTCAAGGCTGCAGGTGTATTGGAAAAGGATTCGGATGTAAAGAAATATCAGGCTCTACATGACAATATCCTGAAGGCATTCAATGCTGAGTTTGTCTCTCCCAGTGGAAGGGTAGGATCCAATACACAAACCTCGTATATCCTCGCCCTGATGTTTGACCTGTTGCCTGAAACGTATCGTCACATGGCTCTTGATCGTCTAATCAAAGATATTGAAGAGAGGGGCTATCATATTTCGTCAGGCTTTCTTGGAATCTCGTATCTTCTATTCGTACTTTCCCGGTTTGGACGGCATGATGTAGCGTACAAGCTGTTGCTTCAGGACACATATCCCTCATGGCTGTATCCCATCAGGATGGGTGCTACCACCATTTGGGAACGATGGGATGGCATACGTCCCGATGGGAGCTTCCAGACTCCTGGCATGAACTCTTTTAACCATTATGCCTACGGCTCAGTAGGGCAATGGATGTATGAGCATATCTTGGGTTTTGTCGGACGTGAAGGGTATACACACATTTCCCTAACCTTCCCTGAAGCCTGTCCTCTAGGATCTGCCAAGGGAAGTTACAAGTCGGTACTGGGGGTTATCACCTCTTCCTGGTCGAAGGAAGAAGACAAAGCAACATGGGAAGTCTCCATTCCAGGAAACACTGTGGCATCACTGAAGAGGAAAACCTTGGACTATGAGGTTGTCTCTGTTTCTGGGCTTTCCTTTCAAGATACTGATGATATTCCCTTGGGATCAGGTGCTTATCAGATAGAGTTGCTCAAGCTGAAGTGATTGTCCCTTTAGTGGCACGTGTCTTATAGATACTATATACAGGAGGTACGGCAAGTCACCAAAAAGGTGACTTGTAGAACCTCCTGATGAAACAATAATAGCAAAATGGAAGAATGGAGATTGGAGATGGCTAGTAGAAATACGACCAGGAAGAAAAATTTTTTGTTGCTTCATGTCGACCAACAACGCTATGACTGCCTTGGTTTTACGGGTTCTTCCCACGTAAAGACGCCCTATTTGGACAGCTTGGCAAACCATGGAGTCCAGTTTACCAATGCATATTCTCCTTGCCCCTTATGCTGTCCTGAAAGGCAGACCCTGTTGACCAGCCTGATGCCTTTCCACCATGAGGGGCATTGGAATTTTGATAATGGATCCAGAATTCATGGTTTGGATCCGGATTCGTTTGCCCATTGGCCTGGAATTCTGAAAGAACAAGGATACCGGATGGGCTATGTTGGAAAGTGGCATGTCAATCCAGTGAAGACTCCTTTGGACTTTGGGTATGACTATTACAGTCCGGAAATGCCCATTGATAGACACCTTCTTGCAGTATGTCATCAGGATGTTCATACTAAAAACCCAAGCACCCCTGCCGGATTGTTTGGGAATGGGCTATATGATACTTTAAGTTTGGATCATACTAACACGCACAGGAAAGCAAAAGACGCGATAGGGTTCATACGTTCATCGACTACATGTAAAGAACCATGGCATGTGAGGCTTGACTTCTCTGAACCTCATCTGCCTTGCTACCCAGTAAAAGAATTTCTTGATCTCTATCCTAGGGAGAGTATCCCTCAATGGAACAACTACCCTGATCCATTCATAGATAAGCCAGAAATCCAAAAGAAACAACTTTCAAGCTGGGGAATTGAGCATTGGACGTGGAAAGAGTGGAGTTCCTACCTCCGGTGCTATTTTGCAATGATTTCACAAGTTGATGATGCAATCGGAAGAGTCCTTACATATCTCGAGGATGCCGATTTGCTCGATGATACGCTTATAGTCTACACCAGCGACCATGGTGACTCTGCGGGTAGCCATGGGATGCTGGATAAGCATTATGTGATGTATGAGGAAGTGGTACATGTTCCTTTGGTATTCTCCCATCCGAACACAATTATACCTGCTGTTGCACAGGGGTTTGTGATGCCAGGCTTGGATCTTGGGCCTACTATACTTGAGCTACTTGATTGTATTGTGCCGCAAAGCTTCACAGGTAAATCTCTTGTCCCTGTCTTACAGGAGTCAACACTGAGGGTACGCGATCATGTATTCAGTGAGTATAACGGGCAACAATTTGGATTGTACACCCAGCGCATGGTTCGTGATGAGCGGTATACCTATGTGTGGAACCCTACCTCTGTTGATGAGCTGTATGACCATGAAAACGATCCTGATGAGTTATGGAACGTTTGTAAAGAGTCTGCCAATGTAGAAATAGTCACTAGGATGCGAAAGATCTTGCTTGAAGATTTTTCCAATGATCCGATGGTATCAAATCTTTGGTCGAGATTTCAGTTGTTGGTATAAGAATCCTAATTGGTACAACTGATATCCTCTCCCTAGTTTGCATGAACGATTAGCAAACCTAGTCATCCTTTCATATCCTCGTCAAACACCTCAATCTCCACCTCCCACTTCTCCTTAGGCCCCCAGTAGCGGTATTTCTCATGTACAGGAGCACCCCAGGAATCATCTCCTCCAACACCGCCCTGTCCCTCTAGGATCCGAACATGCAGCTTGTCAGTAATGGGAAGGTCATGGATGTAGGTAGCCTCCTCCAGCTCATGACAGCTATAGGGTAGGACCGAACATTCAAAGCTCCTGTTGGCTCTGATGGTCATCCCCTTGTTCTTGCTGTCCCGAAGGGTAAGGCTTCTCACATCAACCCTGTTGCCATACTCCTGTGGATGCAGATAAGGCTTCTGGTCCCCATAGGGATTGAAGGAAACCCGTCCCAGTACATTGCCACCCTTTCTATCACGATAGCTCTCCCTCATCACATTGCCGTAGTAGGAGACCTTCTGATAGCTCTTGTCGATGGAGAACGAAATGCCAAAACAAGGGATATTTGATGCAAACGCTGGAGGTTCTATCGCTATGATCACCTTATTGCCGACAAACCTGTAGGAAACCTCCACCTGGTATGTTCCGCACCTGATGGTCGTATAGTAGACATCCTTTTCCATGTGGAAACCCTCAGAGACCTGATACAGTGAAGCAAGCTTGCAATCCATATATGGCAACAGTGGATTGACCCCGATGTCATTGTCAGTCGGAGCTCTCCAGAACTCCATCCTTATCGGACTCTGAAGCAGATTCAGCATCTTGTGCTGAATAGCCACAATCTGGCCAAAGTGATGATGGATCAGAAAGGAGAAGTTTCCAGAGCGGTGGCCAGTATGCATATCGCCAGCGATCAGGGGACTGTTTGCTTGCGGCTTATTCTTATGTGAACTGTCGGATATCTCTCTAGTGCTCCCTTGTGGACCATCCATCACACAGCCCACACTCACAATGGTATGCCCCTTCATGGCCCAGGGAGTGTCAGCCTTTTGGACGACTCGCACGATAAGCTGATACTCTCCTCCTTCCTCCCTTGTTCCCTCATGCTTTAGGGAAGGAATAGGGTAGGACTTGGTCTCAAGAGGCCTCAATGCCACATCCAGGACGCCTGTATCGACCTCTATGCCATCGAGGGTGTAGGAGTAGAGGAAATCATACTGGTCTGTTGAGGTGAACAGGTTCTTGTTCCGTATCACAATCCCTTGCCTGTTTCCTTTTGGCCCTTTCTCATCTTCGCCTTTTCTCTTTGAATCATCTTGTATGGCTATTGCAATGGGGCTATAGGAGTAGGCTACCTGCTCAAGTTTTGCCGAAGGATTGCGCAGTCCGTCGACCAAGCCATTGATGCAGAAATACCCATCAGTGGGGCCACTGAAACCAAGGCCCGCCATCTCCTTGCCATCTATGATCAGGCTCTGGTCCACAAAGTCCCAGATGAACCCGCCACAATAGGCCTCACTTTCGTCCTCAAGGGCAACATACTCGTCAAGGTTGCCTACGCTGTTTCCCATTGCATGGGCATACTCACAAAGGAGGAACGGTTTGTCCCCTGTCCTCAGGTATTCCTGAACATCACCGACCTTCGCATACATATGGCTTTCCACATCACTGCAGTCGTTGTAGCGCCTGTCATGGAAGACCCCTTCGTAATGTACCAGCTTGTTGTCGTTCAGGCTCCTGAAATAGGAAGCCACCTCATCGATTACCGACCCTCCGTAGCTTTCATTTCCACAGGAGTAAAAGAGGATGGAAGGGTGATTCTTATCCCGCATCGTCATGGAGACTGCCCTGTCAAGGACAGCATCACGCCATTCAAGCTTGTCATCGGGGATGGTATACTCCTGTCTCTTTGCCCTTCCAGCAACCATCCACGTACCATGCGTCTCCAAATTGATCTCATCCATCACATACATGCCCAGGTTGTCACACAACTCATAGACATAGGGATGGTTGGGATAGTGGCTGGTCCTTAGCGCATTGATATTGTTCTGTTTCATCAATAGGATATCTTTTCGTATGATATCCTCATCAATGACACGACCCTTGTAGGGATCGAACTCATGGCGGTTGACCCCGCGTAGGATAAGCCTCTTGCCATTCAGGTATATCGTCCTGCCTCTTATCTCAATCTTTCTGAAACCAAAGTGTCCTGTTACCCTATCAAGGACAGTGCCGCCTTCCCTCAGTTCTAGGGTGTAGTGGTAGAGGTTAGGCTCTTCAGCACTCCATAGCCTGGGTTTCTTGATGTGGATGCATTGTGTTGTATGCATGTTTTCATGTATGAGGTCGTGGTCATCCTTGTTCTCGCCCACATGGCTTTCATCCTGTATTGCTGTCGGGATTAGTATGTCTGCTTGTGAAAGCCCCTGCCCTTCTACGGTGATGTGGTAGGTGTACTCTTTCTGTTGGGAAGTCGTGATTTCAAAAGAGACTTCTCCTTCTGTAAGAGTGTCATTGGTAAGCATCGGTCTGACATACACATCTGTAATCCTTGATTTTTCGCAGTAGAGCAGATTGACCGACCTGAATATGCCCGGCATCCTCCAGAAGTCCTGGTCTTCCAGCCAGCTCCCTGTCGAGTAGCGCAGAACCATCACGGAGATGAGGTTGTCCCCCGCTTGCAGAAAAGGAGTGATGAGGAATTCACCGGGAGAGAAGCTGTCTTCCTTATAGCCGACATACTCCCCATTCACATAGAGGTAGAGGCAAGAGTCCACCCCATCGAAGCGTAGGACAAGGTCTTTTTCCAACTCTTGCCTTTCTACGGTTATCAGTCTTGCATAACAGCCTGTGGGATTGTGCTTGGGTACATCCGGAGGTCGTATCGCCTCAACGCCATCCCATGGATAGACCGTATTGGTGTACTGGGGAACACCATAACCCTGCAAGGGGAAGTGGGAAGGGACTTTGATGACCTGCATATCCGCCATATGCTTCTGCTTGAGGAACAAGGTAGTGGCCTCCTGGGGACTGTCGAAGTAGGAGAAGTGCCAAGTCCCATCAAGCGATACTTGCCGCACCGCACACTGTTGTGCAAACAGGGTGCGAGCAGGAAGGCGGTTTTCCTGAAATATTGTGGGATCGAGAGATTGGGAAGCCTGCATGCTAACTCCTTCTTACTGTTTGACAGAACCCATCATGCCCTGTACGAACTGCTTCTGGAAGGCGAAGAACACTACAATGACAGGAAGCGTCGCCAAGGCAATGCCTGTCATGATGACACCGAAGTCAGGGGTATAGGATGATGATAGGCTTGATATCAAAAGAGTCGATGTCCTCTTGTCATTCGACTGCAAGACAATCAGAGGCCAGATATATGCATTCCAGCTCGTCATGAAGGCGTAGATCGCCCCTGCTGCATAGGTGCTCTTCATGCTTGGAAAAAATATCGTGAAGAAGATGCGAAGCTCTCCTGCCCCATCGACACGAGCTGCCTGCAGGATCTCCGTCTGGTAGTTCACAAAGCTCTGGCGGAAGAAGAAGATCATGAATACGCTGATGCTTCCCACCAGGATGATCGCCGTATGGGAGTTCAACAGGCGGAACACTACGATGATCTGGAAGAGGGGGATCATCAACGAGGCGAAGGGGATCATCATCGTCAGCAGGAAGAGCGAGTAGGTCTTCTCCCTTGCCCTGGACCTGTACATCTGAAAGCCATAGGCGGCCATGCTTGTCACCAGCAGGGAGAGCGATACTGTCAGAACCGCAATCTTGGCAGAGTTGAACAGGGCCCCACCCATATCGGCACTGCCGAAGAGCTTCTTCAGGTTGATCACTAGCTGGTCTCCAAAGGAGAGCTTGCCCATCTGGATATCCACAGCTGTGTTTGTTGAGCCTATCACGATCCAGAAGAAGGGAAATATCGACAGGAATGCCGAAATGCTCAGGAACAGATAGAGAAAGAACGAGCCAAAACCTCTCCTTATGTTCATCGTATGCCTCCCTTCTGCAGTTTTCTCTCTGCCTTTTCCAGTCTCTTTCGCATGGTTTCGTCCTTGTCGCTGCTTACCCGGAACTGCACTACCGTAAGCAGGGCGATAAGTATCAGGATGGCATAGCTGATAGTCGCCGCATACCCAAAGTTCGGAGTGTATTTGAAGCAGATATTGTAGATATATACACTGAGGGTGAGAAAGACGTTGTCAGGTCCGATCATGCTCGCTGTCGTTCCTCCCTGGGAGAGGTTCATCGGTTCATCAAACAACTGCAAGGTCCCGATGGTCGACATCACCGTCGTAAAGAGGATGATGGGCTTCAACAGCGGGATGGTGATATGGAAGAAGCTGTGCACCTTTGAGGACCCGTCGATGGCGGCAGCTTCATAGAGGTCTTCAGAGATGTTCTGCATGGCGGAGAGGTAGAAAATCATATTGTAACCGGTCCATCGCCAAATCATGGCAAGGATAAGGACAAAGGTAGCCAGCTTTGGGTCACTCATCCACTGGAGAGGCTTATCAATGAATGCAAACCTGAGCAACATGTTGTTGACCAGCCCGTCATAGCTGAAGAGCATCTTGAACAGGATGGAATAGGCGATCAGGGATGTGACGGAGGGGAGGAAGAGGGCAGTCCTGAAGAAGCCTCTGAAACGGACACTCTTGTTGTTGAGGATCGCCGCAAAGGAGATGGCAAGGACCAGCATGATGGGCACCTGCAGCAACAGCAGCCTGAAGGTATTCTCCAGGGCAAGGAAAAACATAGGGTCACCGAACATCCTGATATAGTTCTTGATCCCGACAAACTGACTCACGATTCCTTTTGTTGAGGTGAACGAGAGGTATAGTGAGTAGAAAATTGGATAGACGATAAAGAATAGAAGCAGAACAGCGGCAGGAATGATGAAATACCAGCCAACCCTATCCATTCGTTTTTCAATTGCCATAGAGCGTATCTCCCCTTACAAAAAAGCAGGAGGATGGTTCCTCCTGCTTTTCAGGATCAGCGAACCTTATTGGATTGCGTTCTTCAGCTGGTCTTCAGCTGCCTTGGTAGCCTGTTCGACAGTAGTCTTGCCATTGTAGTAATCTTCCATCACAGCCATGACAGCGGCATCAGCTTCGTAGGTGTACTGGCCGACATTTACCTTGGGTACCATAGAGGCCCACTTGCTCAGGTCACTGAAGATGGCCTTGTTGCCAAAGAAAGCATCCTTGGTTGCAAAGGCATCACCGGTGAAGGCTGGGATGTACGATCCGATGGCTCCGTTGTTCATCAGGATGGTCTGGTAGAAAGCCTTGTCGCTACCATAGATTTCCTTCATGAAGGCAATGGCCTTGTCACGGTTTGCACCGTTCTGCAGGACGAACCAGGAGGAACCGCCCAAGTTGGAGGCGTTGGCTGAGTTGGCGAGGTCCAGACGAGGAGTGGGGGCCACTGCCCAGAGTCCGCTCTGATCGGTCCCAGCCTTGATGGATCCGATGATCCATACACCTGTGGTGATCGAGGCAACCTTGCCTGAGTTCATAGCACCGACCCATTCGGTCCATCCGGAGGTGGGGAGCATGAGGTCTTCAGTTACAAAGCGCTTGTACAGCATCATAGCTTCCTTGACAGCTGCGTTTCCGACCAGGGCAGGCTTTCCGTCCTTGTCAAAATACCAGCTTCCGGCACTCTGCAGCATGATTCTGAACAGGCCACCATCACTCTTGTCGCCGGCGAGCATATACTGGCCGGTCTTGGCCTTGTATGCTTTTGCGATATCTGCAAAACGGTTCCAGGTGATGTTCTCAAGATCCTTGGGCTCAAAACCGGCTTTTTTCATCAGGTCCGTGCGATAGAAGAAGCCGGATACGCCTGAGTCAAAGGGAACGCCATAATACTTTCCGTCCAGCTTCATGACGTCAGCCTTGTAGCCGACAAAGTCATTGTAGTTGAATGCGCTGGTCAGGTCTGCAAACTGACCGGGATAGCTTGTCAGATACTTTTGCACATTGTAGTCTTCGATAAGGACGATGTCAGGAAGGCCCTGGGTTGTTCTGGAAGCCAGGTTGGTGTGCAGCTTCTGCTCGACATCGGCCTTTGCAAGCTCAACCACTTCAAAGGTCGCTTCAGGATGCTTTGCCTGATAGCGGCTGATAGCTTCGTTCATGATGGAAATATTGAAGTTGGGATCCCAAGCCCAAATCTTGATGGGTCCAGCTTCTTTTGCTTCATTGGCACCCGCTGCAAAAAGCGGTGTCATCAACGCCAAGAGCACCAAGAGAATAATTACACTTTTTTTCATACTCATAATCTCCTTTTCGTATGGCAGAATTCCTGCCTTATAGGCTAAGCATACGAGGTGAAAATGTATCTGTCAAGAAAATTTTACTAAATTTTACTACCGTTTTCTGCAACATATCACCCAATATATTCTCTAACATTGCCAGTATTACGGTGAATTATGAGAAATTAACAAATTTTCATTTGAAAAAAGGGAAATTAGTGGTACGATATTAGTAAAATTTTACTGCTTGCAAAGGAATGGCCGTGGCTACTATCAAGGACATCGCACAAAAGGCTCAAGTCTCCATCACAACCGTTTCAAGGATCCTCAACCATGACGACACACTCAGTGTCTCCGACGACACCAAGCTGCGCGTTCTCGTCGCAGCCAAGGAGTTGGAGTATGTGACATTGCAGCAGAGGAAACAGAGGCGCAAGGCAGCAAAGAAGCTGACCTTCGCCATTGTCGAGTGGTATGATTATCCTGCCCTGATAGAAGATCCATACTACCTGTATCTGATGACGACGGTGGAGAAACAGCTTGCAAGGGAAAACATCAACACAGTCAAGTTCATCAACATGGACGGGCATTTCGTCCCCTCTGTCGACACCCCAATCGATGCCATCATCGCAATAGGAAGATTCAATCTGAGCCAGATTGACAAGATCGCCGAGTTCTCCCCCCATATTGTCTTTTTGGACTCTTGTCCCGATGCCACCCGCTTTGACTCCCTGCTCATCAACACAGAGCTTGGAACCAAGCTGGCCCTTCAGCATCTCTATGATCGTAACCACCGCCTCATCGCCTATGTGGGAGGCAAGGTCATCGGGGATACCGGAGGGCAGGGCAGGGATATGAGAAAAGCCGCCTATATTGATTTTATGGAGGACAAGGGCATCTTTGATGAGAGACTCATCTATGAAGGGGAGCGCCTCTCCTACAATGAGGGGTATTCTCTCGCTTCTAGCCTATTAAGAGCCGAGAATCGACCCACCGCCATGTTCTGCGCAAATGACACTACAGCCACAGGGGCCCTTGCAAGGTTGCACCAGAAGAAGATCCGAGTTCCAGAGGATATCAGCTTGGTGGGCTTCAATGACCAGAGTTCGGTGAGGTTCCTCGACCCACCTCTGACGACGGTGCATGTGCCCATGGCCTTCATTGCACAGAATGCGGTGGATATCCTGAAGAACCGGGTGAACGGGCTCTACACGCTTCCACGGAAACTGTACATACCGACTTCCCTTACGGTTCGGGAAAGTACGAGGGAGCTTCTTTGATACAGCTCTTTCGTTCCTGTTTCCTATTGCCTTTGGACTGAGTACCTGATCTCTCTGCCCTGATATCATCTGACAGATTCCCCTAGCATCCGAAAGCTACTCTAGATAGGGATATTCTCTTCTTTCCCTAATGCTTCAGTTGCTAGGCATTCCTTCCATGGCAGTTCTTGTACTTTTTCCCGCTTCCACAGGGACAGGGGTCGTTGCGACCCACCTTGGGAGCGGTGCGCCTTACGGTCACAGGACTCACATCCCCGCCGCCTTGGACCCTTGCTCTCTGCCCTGCATTTGCAAAGGCACCTTGGGCACCATGGGACTCTACCGTCTTATGGGCGGCACTTTTCCGTCTGTACTTGTCCTCGGCCTGGGTGATCTGCACCCTGACAAGGGTGTCTGCGATGAAGTGCTTGATGCCTTGGAGCATGTCGTTGAAGATTTCAAAGCCCTCTACCTTATATTCCACCAAGGGGTTCTTCTGGGCATAGGAGCGCAATCCGACAGCATCACGCAAGTCTTCAAGGGCCATGAGGTGGTCCTGCCAGCGCAGGTCGATCTGACGCAGGTAGTTGAAACGGAGGAAGTCATTGAAAGGCTTCTCCCCGGTCTGGCTGACCTTCGCATCAATTTCCTCATCGATGCTTTTCTTGAGGTGCGCCTTGTAATCCTCCCTAGTCGATTCTGGGGGAAGTGCCTCGATAGTGAGGTGGAACTCCGCTTGCACCTCCTCAAGGATCTTCAATGCCATATCCGAGTCCTTGATATCCTTGGGGATGTTGTCGACTATCTCGACAGCTATCTCATGGCAGGATGTACGCACCCTTTCAAGCAGGTGTTCCTCGCTGAGGATGACATCACGCTCTGCATAGATGTAGTTTCTCTGCTCGTTGAGCACATCATCATAGTCAAGCAGGTGTTTCCTTATTTCGAAGTTACGGTCTTCAACACGTCTTTGTGCCTTTTCGATCGCATTTGAAAGCATGCGATGCTCGATGGGAAGGCCATCCTGCATTCCGATCTTTCCCAGGATACCCCTGATATTCTCAGAGGCGAAGAGGCGCATCAGCGAGTCATCGAGGGAGACATAGAAGCGGCTGGTACCGGGATCTCCCTGGCGGCCGCTGCGCCCGCGCAGCTGGTTGTCGATACGGCGAGACTCGTGCCGTTCGGTGCCCATGATATAGAGGCCTCCGAGGCTTTTCACCTCCTCATAGTCCTTCCTCCATGCGGGGGTTACCTGTTTTGTTGCCTCAATATACTCTTCGGGTGTGGCATCGGTGCCACAGACCCTGCGGGCCCTGGCATCAAGGCTGCCTCCGAGCTTGATGTCCGTCCCTCGTCCTGCCATGTTGGTGGCGATGGTAACCGCCCCCTTTGAGCCTGCCTCTTCGATGATCATGGCCTCTCTGGCATGGTTCTTGGCATTGAGCACTTCATGGGGTATACCCATCCTCTTGAGCAAAAGGCTGAGCATCTCACTCTTCTCGATGGAGATGGTACCCACCAGGACCGGCTGGCCTGCCTTGTGTACGCGTGCTATCTCCTCACATATGGCCTGGACCTTGAACTGCTCGTTGTAGTAGACCAGATCCGGATGGTCTTCCCGTACGATCGGCTTGTTGGTGGGGATGACCACGACATCGAGGCCGTAGATCTTCAGGAATTCAGGGGCTTCTGTGTCCGCTGTCCCTGTCATGCCGCTAATCTTGTCATACATGCGGAAGAAGTTCTGGTACGTGATGGTGGCCAGCGTCTTGTTCTGGCCCATGATCTTGATCTTCTCCTTGGCCTCGATGGCCTGGTGCAACCCGTCGCCGTAGCGCCTCCCATGGAGGATGCGCCCGGTGAACTCATCGACTATCTGCACTTGGCCTTCTACCACCACATAGTCCACATCGTGGTGGTAGAGCCTCAGGGCCCTGACAGCCTGGGTCACATAGTGCACATACTCGAAGTTCTCATCCTCGTAGATGGATCCTGTGATGACCTTGTGCCTGTTGAGCAACTCCTCCATATGGTTCATGCCCTGGTTGGTGAAGGATACCTTCTTCTGCTTTTCATCAAGCTTGTAGTCTCCCTTCTCCTCAAATGGCTGGGCGCTCCGGTCAAAGCGGGCGAGGGGATCCTGCTCGTAGTAGTCGCCGGTACCCGGATCCTTCTCACACTCGGCAAGGAAGGCTGCAATCTTCTCGGCTCCAAGCACCTGTATCGAGTCATCCTCACTCTGGCCGCTTATGATCAGGGGGGTCCTCGCTTCGTCTATCAGGATGGAGTCGATCTCGTCAATGATACAGTAGTGGTGCTTGGGCTGGATCTTTTCCTCTGCCGACCATTTCATGTTGTCACGCAAATAGTCGAAGCCGAATTCGTTGTTGGTGCCATAGGTTATGTCAGCATTGTAGGCAATGCGCTTGGCCTCGTTGTCCATGTCGGAGAGGATTACGCCCACAGTCAGACCGAGGAACTTGTAGATGGGGCCCATCCACTCGCTGTCACGTCGGGCCAGATAGTCGTTGACTGTTACGATGTGCACACCTTTGCCCTCAAGGCTGTTGAGGTAGGCAGAAGGGACGCAGGTAAGGGTCTTTCCCTCACCGGTCTTCATCTCCAGTATCTTGCCCTTGTGCAGAACCGCCGCTCCCATGACCTGCACATCATAGTGGCGTTCCCCCAGAATCCGGTTTGCAGCTTCCCTAGCCAAGGCAAAGGCCTTGGGAAGGATAGTCTCAAGGGACGTGCCTTCTGCAACCTGTTTTCTGAACAGTTCTGTCTGCAGGGGGAAATCCTCATCCTTGAGGTTTCTTGCCCAAGAGTCCTCTTTGTTCACTTCGTCTACGATCGGCCTGAGGGTACGCAGGTCCTTATCTTGTTTGGTTCCGAACAGCTTGGTAAATATTGACGTTCCCATGATGACTCTCTTGTGCAGTATTTGGCGTGATCTGGCACGCCCTACCAAGTATACTCAAAACAGAGGTCAGAGAAAAGCATAGGGTAGGCAAAATAGTGAGCCAAATATACCCACTCTGTATCAAAATGATACAAAACAGCTATGCGAGGTGCATAGCCCATGGTATACTCGGCCCATGTTGGTCTGCTATACAGGGGGTGGGACCCTCGGTCATATCTATCCGGCCCTTGCCGTACATGAGGTCCTGCTTGCAAGCGAAGGCTACACTGCCTTCTGGATAGGCAGGGAGAATGGGTGCGAGCGACAAGCGGTGGAACAGGAACACATCCCTTTCTATGCCATCAAAAGCGGCAAGTACAGGCGGTACAGGTCGTGGGAAAACATCACCGATGTCTTTCGTATCGTGCAGGGCTTCTTCCAGGCCCTATCCATCCTGCGAAGGAGAAGGCCCGATGTGCTCTTCTCCAAGGGGGGCTTTGTATCTGTGCCCCCGGTGTTCGCTGCAAAAGCTCTGGGGATACGGATCATAACGCATGAAAGCGACGCTTCCCCGGGGCTTGCAACACGCCTGAACAGCAGGTGTGCTTCCCTTGTGTGCATCTCCTTCCAGGGAAGCGAAGGGAATCTGCCCCTTTTCAAAGTGGTTGTCACCGGCAACCCCATCCGAAAGGCATTGTTCCTCGATGAGGACCTATCACGCTTCGGCATCCCCCCTGACCTTCCCCTGTTGCTGGTCCTTGGGGGAAGCCAGGGCTCGGTCGAGATAAACACCCTGTTGAGGGGGAGCCTGGATAGGCTTTGCTCACGTGCCTTTGTCATCCATCAGTGTGGTGAGGCTGACTTTCTCCCCCTTGCACACGAGAACTACTTTCCTGTCCCCCATCTGGGAACTGTCCTGGGAACCCTGTACAGGAGAAGTTCCCTGGTGGTGAGCCGTGGGGGGGCCGGAACCATTGCAGAGCTCCTTACCTTCGGATGCGCCTCTGTGCTTGTGCCGCTTTCCAAGACAACAAGCAGGGGAGACCAGGAGGAGAACGCCCGGCGTCTGGTGGAGAAGGGCTCTGCAAGGGCTCTGTTTGGAACGGTTACGCAGGAGAACTTCCTTTCGGAGGTTGAGGACCTGTTGGAGAATCCTCAAAAAAGAGCTATTCTAGCAACGAATGCAAAAGAACTGTCTGTCACCGGGAGCTCAGAACTGCTGGCTTCCCTGATACGAAAAGGAGAATGATATGGATTGGGGCATAACCATCGGATCTGTGTATTTCAACTCGATTGACATCATCGTGTTCTGCCTTGCCATCATAGGTGGCATAGCCGATACGATAACCGGATTTGCCGATTCCTTCGCCCATAGGGCAGGGTTCATCGTCGGCTTCTTTCTCTCGCTGATGTTTGCAAAAGTGCTTTCAGAGGTCTTGTTTGCATCCTTCGGCCTTGCCATGTTCTTCTCAAGTCTCATATCCTTCGTGGTGCTCTTCCTTGCAGGGTATGCCCTGATGAGGGTGATAGGGAACTTGTTGGACACAGCCTTGAATGTTACAGGGCTCAGGGCTGTGAACAGCCTTCTGGGCTTCATCTGGGGTGTGGTCGAGGTGTTGGTGTTCTCTGCCTTCATCCTCTACATACTGGAGCTGCAGAGCTCCTTCGACCTATCCTCTGTCTTGGACAAGAGCCAGTTTGTCCTGCGTCTGGTCAGGCCGTTGGTGCCGGAGACGGTGAATTGGTTTACCCTGACGGTGAATGCTGCCCATGTTTGATGAACTAGCAAAAAGTCAGAAGGACATAGCTTTGCAACTGTCGAACCAGATACGGGGGGGAACCTTTACCCAGGTGAACCTGTTCGGGGGAAGCAGGTATTCTCTGAGGATGACAAGCGCCATAGAGTGTGCCCGGGTCCTCTCCTGCAAGGAGGAGGGATCCCTCACCTGCCGGTGCAGCAGCTGCAGGAAGTTTGAGAACCTAACCATGCAGAACCTGGTCATTGTCAGCCATCGTGACCATCAGAGCGTCATAGAGACTGCCCTGGGCAGCTTTGTGCGCCTCAGATCAGACTTCTCCCGACGTTTTTTGCTCCGATCAATACGTATCCTGCTGCTTCAGTACCATGCATCCCTGTTGGGGAACTCACAGACTTCTACCCAGAGCAGCAACTACGACAGTGCATCAGCGGCAAGTGACCTGTTGATGGAGCTTTCCGAGAAGAGGGGTGAGATCACCGAACGGGAGGCAAAAAGCCTCGCCCAGAGTCTGAATACCGCATTGAAGCCGCTTCTGGCCGCCTCAAGGAAGAACACCACCATATCGGTCAACCAGGTCCGATCCCTTGAGGAGTGGATAAGCCGTACAACCATGGGCGAGCAGAAGACCTTCATCATCATAGAGGGCTTGGAGCAGACCAATGCCTCAGCTCGCAACAGCCTGTTGAAGATGCTCGAGGAACCCCCGACCGATACCTATTTCTTTCTGGTCTCGGAGTATCCCAACAGGATCATGCAGACCATCCTCAGCCGTGTGCGAAAGTACAGCTTTCCTCCCTTGCAGGAGGAGGCGGTCAATGTCTTGCTGACACCCTTCTTCTTGGGGACCGAGCGCTTTGACAGCCTGGAATCATTCTTCCTGCAGGGAGGGGGGCTCGATCTTGCCCGACATGGCGAGATAGTCGATACGCTACTCAATGCAATTGCAAACCATACCTACCTGAGGGAGGAAGCTTTCAACGAGATCCTCTCTTTTGTTGATGATCAGGGAAGTTATGAGTATGTCCTGAAGAGGTTGCTCGCCTCTTTGGGGGTACTGCTTTCCCAGGGGGATATACCCTGGCAACGGGCAAAGGCCCTCTCTGATCTGGTATCTGAAAGCTACAGCACAGCTACGCTCTATAACCAGAACAAACGTCTTATGCTCGAAGCCCTCTACTTGAAGCTTATGGAGGTTGCATGAAGAATTTTGTCCAAAGGGCTATCAAGAAGATAGACCAGCTTGATACCGAGCAGATAGTCGACATCATGAGAAGCCAGTCCAGAGAGCTGGAGATGTTGGAGAATGTGCTTGAGTCCATCGAGGATGGGGTCATCCTCACAGATGCGAACCTCACCATCAACTACGCAAATTCACACTGCCCGAACCTCATTCCCATGTCCCGAAGGCGCTCTTATGAGGGGTTCCCTCTCTCCAAGGTCATAGAGGATAAGCATGTGCTTCGCTACATCGTCCTCTCTGTCTACAACCGGGCGGAGGATCTGGACAACGAGTTCACCTTCCAAAGGGGAAACAAGGTCCAGACCGTTGCAGTGAATGTGTTCACCTACAAGATGTCTGAGGAAAAAGGCCTTTCCAGCTATGTGCTGGTGTTCAGCGATGTGACCGAACACAATGCAAATGAGGCGAGGATGAGAAGGTCTGAAAACCTTGCAAGCATGACTACCATGGCAGCAGGGGTTGCCCATGAGATCAAGAACCCTCTCGCAGCGATGGGGATCCACTTGCAGTTGCTGAAGAAGGCCTTTTCCCGCAAGGAGAGCCTTACCTATGATGATGCACAGCGCTATATCGATGTGTTGGAGGAGGAGATTACACGCCTCAACAGCATAGTCGTGGACTTCCTGTTTGCCGTGCGTCCACTGGATACACGCCTGCGCCTGGGTTCGGTGATGAAGACGCTCAAGGAGGTGACAGCCTTTGTGGAGCCCGAGCTAGCCGAGAATAAGGTGGCCCTCGTCTGTGATGTATCACCATCGCTTCCCAAGCTGGAGTTTGACGAGAACCTGCTCAAGCAGGTGCTGCTCAACCTGATAAAGAATGCGATGAATGCCATGGAAAATGGAGGGCGCCTTACCCTGCGGGCACGGCCTGATGGGAACCAGGTGCTTATCAGCGTACAGGATACAGGTATCGGAATGGACGACGATACCATGCAGAAGATCTTCGAGCCGTACTATACCAACAAGGCAACGGGAACCGGCCTCGGTCTCACTGTTGTCTATAAGATCATGAAGGAACATCGGGGAGACATCACCGTGGAGAGCAAGTTGGGCGAGGGATCCACATTCACCCTTACCTTTCCCATTCCCAGAAGTGAGCGCCTGAGTCTGGGGGAGCCCGAGAAGGAGAGTACCTATGAAACGTAGCATACTCATTGTCGATGATGAGAAGAACATCCGAAGCGGCCTGGCCATGGCGATGGATCTGGAGGGCTATGAGACACTCACAGCCGAGGATGGCGCATCAGCATGGGCCATGATGGGAAAGAACAATGTGGATCTTGTCATCACCGACCTGAGGATGCCCAATATGAGCGGTGAGCAGTTGCTGCAGAAGATAGCCTCTGCGTACCCCAGGCTTCCTGTCATCATCCTCACCGGGCACGGCACCATAGAGACAGCGGTGGAAGCGATGCGGATGGGCGCCATAGACTTCTTTACCAAGCCCGTTGAGCTTGACCGTCTTTCCCTGGTGGTCAAGAAGGCGCTTTCCAACACCGACCTTTATGTCGAACATGAGAAGCTGAAGGCGGAGGTCGCCACCCTCAAGGCGCGCAACCGCTATGACCGCATCGTAGGCAAGAGCCAGAAGATGGTAGCCCTTATGGAGACTGTCGCACAGGTCGCCCCCACTCGTGCCTCGGTGCTCATCACCGGTGAGAGCGGTGTAGGCAAGGAATTGGTCGCCGATGCCCTGCACGAGCTGGGATCCCGCTCCAAAGGGCCGTTTGTCAAGGTACACTGTGCCGCGCTTTCGGCATCCTTGTTGGAGAGTGAGCTCTTCGGACATGAGAAAGGCTCCTTTACCGGAGCCGTCTCCCAAAAGAAGGGACGCTTTGAGCTCGCCGACGGGGGCACGATATTCCTGGACGAGATAGGGGAGATAGACAGTGCAACCCAGGTTAAGCTGCTTCGTGTCCTGCAGGAGAAGGAGTTTGAGCGGGTAGGGGGAGAGAAGCCCGTCACCGTCGATGTTCGCATCGTCTGCGCCACCAACCGTGATCTGCTCAAGGAGATAGAGAAGGGAGCCTTCCGTGAGGATCTCTACTACCGCCTCAATGTAGTCCATCTCGATGTCCCTCCCTTGCGCGAGCGAAAGGATGACATTCCCCTCCTGATGACAAGCTTTCTCACCCAGTTCAACAAGGAGAACGACAAGAGCCTTGAGGGATTTTCCAACGGGGCGAAGAAGGTCTTGCTCTCCTACGACTGGCCGGGAAACATACGTGAACTTCGCAACTCCATCGAAAGCGCTGTTGTGCTTTCACGCTCATCTGTGATAGAAGTTGAGGACCTTCCCCCTTCTGTCAGGCTTGCAGACACTTCAGCCCAACTCTCCCTTGAGGTGGGCATCACCCTCGCCGAGGCTGAGAAGCAACTGATTATTTCTACGTTGGCACAGTGCGGGGGCAACAAGACCCGCTCTGCCGAAGTGCTGGGTATCGGACGCAAGACACTGCATAGGAAATTACAGGAATACCATATTGACCAGGAATGACATCTATCAGATCTTTGACAAGGGAGGAAGCCTTGAGAAGCGCTTCTCTGCCTATGAATACCGGGAAGGCCAGCTGCTTATGGCCGATCTCGTTCGAGAATGCTACGACACGCACGCCATAGCTGCCATTGAGGCAGGAACCGGGATAGGCAAGTCCTTTGCCTATCTGGTGCCTGCCCTCTACCATGCCATACAGGAAAGTGATGAGAGGACTGTCATAGCGACTTCCACCATCAACTTGCAGAAGCAGTTGTACGAGAAGGACATCCCCATGCTCTTCAAGATACTGAACCTCTCCTGCAAGACAGCCCTTGCCGTAGGCAGGGGCAACTATCTTTGCCTGCAGCGTTTCATCACCGTGCGCAATGACGCTTCCTTGCTTGCCCAGGATCCCCAGGGCGAGCTCTACCAGCTCAACGAATGGGCCATGTCCACCGAGACTGGCTTGCGCAGTGATTATCCTGGTCGCCTGGGCGAGATATGGGGTGAAGTCCTCTGTGATGGGGACCTGTGCAATTCCCGTAAGTGTGACTATTTCAAGGAGTGTTTCTTTTTCAAGGCCAAGCAGAAAATAAAGGAAGCGAAGATCATTGTCAGCAACCACCATCTCCTGTTTACTGATGCGCATAGCCGCCACGAAAGTGACATCGGCTTTGATGAGGAGGCTGTCCTTCCTTCCTATAGCAGGCTTATCATTGATGAGGCTCACAACATCGAGAGCAATGCCTCCAGCTTCTTCACAGCCGAGTATACCTCCAAGGAGATGTTGCGACAGATCTCCTGGATACAACGTTCTGGGCGCTACGCCGCCAAGTCCCTGTTGGACCAGTTGGGGGAATTCTCCCCCGAGCCTGAGTTGTTTGACCGCATCCGCGATGACATTCACCTTTTGAGCGGTGAGGTGGGGACGCTTGACCAGTATCTGTTGGGGGTGTTCCAGAAGAACAACTTCCAGCCGGTTCTCATTAAGGCCGAACACCAGAGCCGTCTCTCCCCGTTTGTCGAGCAGGCTACCAAGGTAGCGCAGGCAAGTGGACGGCTTGCGGCCAAGATAGCCTACTTCATCGAGAGGCAGAAGGCCCCCGAAGAGTATGCCACCAAGGTGAATGAGCTGATGGTACGGGGAACGAGGATCGCACAGATGAGTGAGGTGCTCAGCCAATTCTGTAACTTCCCTCTCTGGGGTGATGAGGTGCACTGGTTCAATGCCGAGTCCTACAGGAATGTCCGTTCGGTCGAGGTCTGCATCACCCCTCTCTCCATCGCCCCAATTCTGGTCGATGCCCTGTTCAAGAAGCTAACTACCGTAATCTGCACTTCCGCCACCCTGGATCTGAACGACGACTTTGCCTTTTGGGGTGCCAGGGTCGGGCTTCCCTATGATGAGATGCGGCCCTACCAGAAGGCGGCCTTCTCCTCTCCTTTCGATTATCAGAACCGCCTGATGCTGCTGACCCCCACAGATGCACCTCTTCTTACCAAGGACAATGAGCAAGAGTACGTCGATTATATGTGTGAGACTGTATTCTCGGCAGTCTTGTCCTCAGGAGGAGGGGCCCTTGTCCTGTTTACCTCGTATGCAATGCTGCAGAAGGTCAGTGACCGCCTCAAGCCTCGCTTTGCAGAGGAGAAGCTGGAGTTCCTCTGCCAGAGGGATATGGATCGCTACTCCCTGCTCAACCGCTTCATAGCGGAGAAGGACAGCACCCTGTTCGCAACATCCTCCTTCTGGGAAGGTGTTGACGCCCCAGGCGATACGCTGCGTATGGTCATCATAGTAAAGCTTCCTTTCAGTGTCCCTACCGATCCGGTCTTCAAGGCAAGATGTGATGCCCTGGACAACAGCGGCAGTAGTGGCTTCTACCACCTTGCCCTAAAGGAAGCCACCATGAAGCTGAAGCAGGGCTTTGGTCGCCTGATGCGTAATACCGCAGACAGGGGGGTGGTGCTCATCCTCGATAGCAGGGTAGTGCTGAAGAACTACGGGGTGTTTATGATGAGATCCCTTCCTGAGAGCTTCCATCCGGAGACTGAGACATCCACTGTCTGTGACAAGATAGAGAACTTCCTGTATGCAAATTGATATGCAAGGGGCGTGCTGTATTTCTTCACAAAATACCCAGTTTTCGCCAATAAGAATCCCTGCCAGAAAAAATATGTAGTGAGAGCATGGGCAGAGGGGGTTCAGAAACGGATAGTCTCATAGCACCTGCTCATGAGAAAGGGTAGCAACATAGGCATGGTTGCTGAATATGTCAATCGGATGGTCAAGGGTGGCTCAATTCCTGGCACATGAACATGGTGGAAAGGCAACCCAGAATGTTTGCCCACTGGGCATTGGGGTTTCGGTCGTGATGGGATCCGAATGAATCGGGAGCTTCACGTACGGTTCCGTAAGAGCCCAAGAGAGAAACTCTTTTGGCTGCTTGACTGGGAGGTTGGGGCCGTGAGGCCCCTGCCTCCCCAATGGTGTCTAGTGAAAAGAAGAAGATGCTACTCGATGATAGCCAGGATGTCCTTCATGCTGAGGATCAGGAACTCTTCTCCATCCGCCTTGACCGAAGTTCCGCTGTACTTGTCGTGCATGACCTTGTCTCCGACCTTGACGGTAATCTTGACCTTGTCGGTTCCTTCGCCAACCGCTACGACGCTACCGATCTGGGTCTTCTCCTGTGCTGTCTGGGGAATGTAGATTCCGCTTGCTGTCTTTTCCTGTACCTCTTCGATCTTCACTAATACCCTGTCTGCCAATGGTTTGATTTTCATGTGTATCATCCTCCGCGTTATTGAATTGTAAAAGTATCGCGAAGATTTCTCTTCGCCTGTGTTAATATAGTGAATAACATCCTGAGAGGCAAGGTAATTTGTGTGATTACCCGTTTCGTCAAAAGTTTTGCCTGTTCCGGCATTGGAGACAGGCATTTTTTGTTGTGTGTGCAGAGTCTGCACAGTGTGCAATTTTATACTGATTACCCTTGCCGATTGTAAAGGCTGTGACTATATTTAGGACGGATGAACGAGGTATCTTAATTA
Source organism: uncultured Sphaerochaeta sp. (assembly GCA_963662725.2). GTDB lineage: Bacteria > Spirochaetota > Spirochaetia > Sphaerochaetales > Sphaerochaetaceae > Sphaerochaeta. Next base: position 191,793 of record CAXXCW010000035.1, on the reverse strand, counting down.
TGGAAAGCACAGAGAGAACCAATACAGAGCTGATGAAACCTACCGCTCCTAAGTTTCTTCCAGAGAACCCTACACTAGAGGAGCTTTGGCAGTACTTCTATGAGATGGCGTTTCTGTTTGCGCGTTCAAAAAATCTTGTGAGTTCGCTTGGTTGTTACACTGATACATTTTTGATCAGGGGCAAGGCAGCATATGCTGAAGACAAGGATTGGCTTGATTTCTTCAGGCGGCAGTTTGCCATCTACCTGATGGGTAAGAAGAGGATCAGCTGCAGTTTGTGTGAAGGGGATATGATCCATGATTTTTTGAAGGGTGAGTATGAGTCTATCCGCAAGGAGCTGGAGGAGAGCGAGTTTCCTTTCCATACGCAAAATCTCGCATCATGGTTTGCCTCTCTGGAGCTGGATTTCCCTTGGGATCTCTACGAAGATGAGTCGGATTGCGCCTTTGGATAAGGGATAGGAGCGCATAAGGGTCATATTGTCCCGATATTAGCGTATATTTCCCCCGGTGTGTCATTTTGATACCTATCGGGGTTATATTTTGCCAATTTAGCTGTCACACAGTTGGTGTTTGAGAGATTTCTGGTTGGTATAATATATTAAAGCTATACTAAGCAAAACAATAAAAATACAGCTAGTCTAGTTGGCATGCAAAATGCAAGTACCTCTACATACCACATGGAGGCAACTGCTCATGAAAACGACAAAGACTATGTTGAATAACAAAAGAAATATTTCGGCCTATGACGATGCGAATATCCTTACCATGTATCTTAAGGACATCAATAGGATTCCCTTGCTTTCCAAGGAAGAGGAGCTTGTCCTTGCCAGGCGCGTTGTGCAAGGCGATGAGTTTGCCCGCAAGAGGATGATCGAATCCAACTTGCGTTTTGTGGTCAATGTTGCCAAGAAATACCAGAACCAGGGCCTGCCCCTCATAGACCTTATCAATGAAGGCAACATCGGGCTGATGACTGCCTTGGAGAAGTTTGACCCGGACAAGGGCTATCACTTCATAAGCTATGCCGTATGGTGGATCAGACAGTCTGTCATGAAGGCCATCAATGAGAAGAGCAGGGCAGTGCGCCTGCCTCTTAACAGGACCAACGAGCTGTTGCAGATTCAGAAGGCCCAGCGTTCACTTATGGGTGACAACAGCACCGAGGAACCTACAGCTGAGGAAATTGGCGCGCTCACAGGCTTCGATGCCGAGCATGTCAATCACCTGTTGAGCATCAGCCGGGATCTGGTAAGCCTGGACGCACCTGTCTTCAACGATACCGGCAGCAGCAACATCGGAGATTTCATAGAGGATGAGTCACGCTCCCCTGAGGACTCCCTGTTGGATATCGCCTTGAAGGAGGACATAAACACTGTGCTGTCCACCCTCAGTGATAAGGAGAGGGAGATTCTCGAGCTGAGGTTCGGCCTTGATGGCAAGATTCCGATGTCCCTCAAGGAGATCGGAGAGATCTACAACCTTACCAAGGAGAGAATCCGCCAGATCGAGAAGAAGGCCCTTGAGCGATTGAGAGTCCCCCAGAAGAGCCAGATGCTCGAGAGTTATATAGCGTAAACAACACCGCTAGGGGTGTGATCAATATAGATGAGCAAAGCCGGTCAACAGATGTTGTCCGGCTTTGCTTGCTGTTACCCCTTCATAGCAGCAAAATGGTGTAAAGTGCATTTTCGGATGTATGGGCTTTCACAATCTTGAATACATAAAACTGGAGCCTGCCCCTGGTATTCTGCAGTATTTCCCGTATCTCTCCCTAGGGTATGAGTCTGTATGCAGAGTGAGGTGTTGGATCTGGTTCATCAGCCGGAAAAATTGGCATCATTGTGTTCTGCCTATGGGGATGCCTGATATATATTTCAACACGGGAGAGGGTTTCCTGGTATCTGCTGGCGATGATAGGCCCATTACCGTGTTGAACTTCCGATATATCCCATGTTGAAGGAGACATTGGCGGCACACCTCATGACCTGTTCCGCCATGATCTCAGGCCTCATCTCCGGATGTTGGGCAAGTACCCATGAGGTGCTGATAGCAGCAATGACCTGACCGCGATAATCATAGACAGGGGCTGCAACACAGTTGATCGCCGGTTCCGCTTCCTGGTCATCCAGAGACCATCCTCTTCGTTTGCATTCGCGAATATCCTGCAACAGGCTCTCAATATTGTTGATGGTATTGGGACCTTTCTTTGCATAGGTTTCGTTTTTCATGAGGAGGCGGATCTCATCTTCACTGAGCCCCATGAGCAGGGATTTGCCTAGGGAAGTGCAGTAGAGGGGCTTGGACTGGCCAATGATGGCATACTTGCGTAGGCTGTTTATCTGCTCCTTGTTATCGATGTAGACCATCTTGTCTCCTTGCCTGATGGCTAGGAATACCACATTTCCTGTGTTGACGGACAACTCTTCCATAAAAGGTGAGCTCTCAGTCTTCAGCTCAAGGCTGTTTAGGTAATGGCTACAAAGAGCCATGAACCCTGGACCGAGGCGATATTTGTTGTTTTCAGCATTCTTTCGGACAAATTCCCTCTGTATCAGCACACCAAGCAGTCGGTGCGTCGTACTTTTGGGAAGGTCGAGCTTTTCTGTCAGCTGGGCAAGGGTAGCCCCATTCTGTTCGGTTGCAAGGAATTCTAATATATCAAACGTCCTATCTACGGACTGTACTTTCAATACTGATGACACCCTGTTGCCTCCTGTATCTAATATATTCCATTTAATAGGTCTTGACAACTCCTAAATGAGCCGTATAATGAAATAGTGTTCCATGATATGGGACTTATGGTTGATATATGACGATATATGCATGTAATTTCCATAAAGTTTCATTATCATGATACGGAGTTCCATTATATGGGACAAAACTAGGAGGAATTGATGAAGAAACTGGTTGTTCTAGCACTCTGTGCACTACTGGTGACCCCGTTTTTGTTCTCAGCAGGACAAGCTGAAGCAAAAGCCGACAAAGTGTATACCCTGAAAGTTGGGCATGCATCGACCACAGCGGCAACAAGGCATAAGGCTTTGCTGACTTTTGAAGAGTATGTCGAGAAGGAATCCGACGGCAGGCTTCAGATTGAAATCTACCCTGCTGCGACCCTGGGTAATGAGAACGACATGATCGAGGCCATGAAGCTCGGTACCCTTGAGATGTTTGTCGGTGGCGTATTCGCTTCCCAGACTCCCATGTTGGAAATCTATCTCATGCCCTTCTTCTTCCCAACACAGGCTGACTTGATGAAAGTCTCCCACAGTGACCTTGGAAAGAAGATCATGGAATCTGCAGAGCAGTATGGTATCAAGATGCTAGCAATCGGTGATGGCGGGTCACGTCAGTTCACCAACAACGTGCGTCCTATCAAGACTCCTGCTGACATGAAAGGCCTGAAGATCAGGACCCCTCCGATCGAATCCATCATCAAGAGTATGGAAGCCCTTGGTGCAAACCCTGTATCCATTCCCTATGGTGATACCTACATGGCCCTGAAGACCAACGTTGCTGACGGACAGGAGAACCCTCTTGCAAACATCGGTGACATGAAGTTCTTTGAAGTCCAGAAGTACATGACCATGATTGACTACCAGTTCCATCCGGAACCGATCGACATCGGTCTTGACGTATGGAACTCCCTTCCTGCTGACCTTCAGAAGATCATACAGGATGGAGCTTGGATCTTCACTGATGAGCAGAACAGGCATAGAAGGGAACTTAACGACTACTATTACGACATGATCGTAAAGGGTGGGGTAGAGGTCTACAAACCTACTGCAGCTGAAGTCAAACTGTTCTCGAAGGCTTGTGAGCCTGTCTATGACTATTTCGTCAAGAAGGGTGCTTGGACTCAGGCTGACCTGGATGAAATGCGTGCAATCGTAAGCAAATAACTGTATGGACGGCCCGCACCTACAAGGAGCGGGCCACTGTCTATCCGTTGGAATAAAGTGGTCAAAATGGGTAAAAGAGAGTGGTTTGTATGAATAAAGTAATACTAGGGGTCGACAAAGCATTGTCGGTACTAGGCAAGGTCCTTGTTGCAGTCCTTGCCAGTGGAGTCATCATATCGGTTATCTTACGTTATGTGTTCTCCATCGCATTTGTTTCTTCTGAAGAGTTGTTGACTATGGTCTTCGTAGCAACGACATTCTTTGGTGCTGCCCTTGGTCTGCGTGAAGGGGAACATATTGCGGTAAATAACTTTACAGCACTGATGCCTCAAAAACTGAAGAGAGTGTGTTCCATCCTTGTACAGGTATGTATCATCATCGTTTCTGCTGTCATGATCTATTACAGCATACGAATGATCCAAAAAGTCGGTAAAGTTCCCTCCCCTGCAACGGGGATCGCCCGTGGATATTATTACAGCCTCATGCCCATCTCATTTGTAATAACTATCTTCTATGCAATCGTGAATATCCTGAAGCTCTATATGCCTATAGATGAGCCGGTAAAAGGATATAAGGATGATTTTGAGCTTGATATGGATGTACTGGAAGGAGAAGTGTAATGGAACTGTCAATGATGTTTTTTGGCCTCATCGTCCTGTTGGTCATTGGAGTTCCCATAGGGTATGCGATCGGCAGCTCGGGGCTTCTCTATATGCTGATGACCAACCCAGGGTTTCTGATGACGTTTCCCCAGCGTGTCTGGTCTGGAACTGAAAGTTTCATCATCATCGCCATGCCCCTGTTCATGTTGACCGGGGAACTGATGAACCATAGTGGGCTTACCCGAAGGCTCATTGATTTCTCCATGTTGCTGGTCCGCCCATTCAGCGGTGGCCTCGGTGAGGTAAATGTTGTCTCTTCAATGATTTTTGGAGGCATTTCCGGCTCTTCAGTCGCTGATACATCTGCCCTTGGAAGCATCTTGATCCCTGACATGGTCAAGCAGGGCTATCCCAAGAAGTTTGCCGCAGGCATTACCGTAGCCTCATCAACCATTGGGATGATCATACCTCCCAGCGTCCCGATGCTCATGTACGCCATGGTCAGCGGCGCCTCGGTCGGAAAGCTGTTCCTCGCAGGACTCATCCCTGGCATCCTAGTGGGTGTCACCCAGCTTATCCTCACCTTTGGCATATCCAGAAAGAATGGCTACCACCCCAAGAAGGAAAAGATTGATGCCAAGAGCATCATCAAGATAACCAAGGATGGGTCTCTTGCAATGCTCATGCCTGTCCTGATCATCGTCACAGTCTCCTTCGGCATTGCCACAGCAAGTGAGTCTGCAGGGATTGCAGTATTGTATGCAGCTGTCCTAGGATTCTTTGTCTATAGGGAGTTGAAGTGGAAGGAAGTGGGCAATGCCCTCAAGAAGACCTTCATGATGACCAGTTCCATTATGATCATAGGTGGCTTTACCATGATCTTTACCTGGATACTTGCAGTGGAGCAGGTGCCGGTTGCGATCGGAACCTTCCTGGTCAATTCCAATATTCCCGTCTGGTTGGTGTTCCTCTTCCTTGATATCATCATCCTCCTGTTGGGGACCTTCCTTGATGTCACCCCCTGCATCCTGCTGGTCAGCCCGATACTGCTTCCTGTCATGCAGCAGTTCGGCATGAGCGAGCTGCAGTTCGGAGCCATCATCATAGTAGGGCTTGCCATTGGATTGGTCACCCCACCTGTCGGGATGTGCCTCAATGTGGCGAGCAAGATCTGCAATATGGAGATTATTGAGATATTTAAGGCCGCCCTGCCTTTTATCGTCTGTAACATCATCGTTTTGCTGCTGATCACCTTTATCCCTGAACTGAGCATGTGGTTGCCATCTTTGATGGGATGAAAAGGGAGTACTATATGACACTGCGCGAAAGAATGAAAAATGGCCCGGTATTTGGCATCACCTGCTTTACAGCAGCAGCCTGCGCCGTCGAAGCAATAGGAAACTGGGGATATGACTTCGTCTATCTTGACCTTGAGCACTGTCCCCTTGATGGGTCCAACACTATGGAGAAGCTCATCATGGCAGCAAAACTTGCAAATATCCCCTCTGTGGTAAGGGTTACCGGCATCGATGAGGTGGAGATCCGCAAGGTTTTGGAGATGGGTGCTGAAGGAATTGTTGTCCCTCATACCCGTACCAAGGAAGATGTTCAGCAGATGGTCCATGCTGCCAAGTTCCCACCCATGGGAAGGCGGGGTGGCGAGTCAAACGTCCGTAGTGCAGGCTTTGGGGGTCCGGGGTTTTCATGGGCAGAGTATGTGGCAAAGAGCAATGCCGAAACGATGATCATCCCCATGGACGAGGATTTTGAGTTCACCGAAAATCTGGATGAGATCCTGGATGTTCCTGGTGTTGATGCGGTTAATTTTGGCCCCATCGATTACGCTCTCTCCATTGGAGCGAAAGTGGGGTATGCTACTGAAGACACCAGAGTCGCTGATGCGTACAAGAAACTGGCCGAAGGGTGTAAGAGCCGAGGTATCGGCGTCATGTGTCCTGTTGTTCCTGGAACAAAGGAGAACATTGAGGCCGCAATTGGAAGAGGTATCAACATGTTGATACTTGGAAATGATATGTACCACCTGCAACAGGCATTGAAGACAATGAAGCAAGATGCCATTGATGTTGTCAGGGGTGAGAACTAATAGTATTACCTAAGGAGTTAACTAATGGATATTCGTTATTCAACAGGAAAAGAAGCATTCAAGAGAATGACCACAGAGGAAATTCGTAAGGAATTTCTCATCACAGACATCTTCAAGGAAGATGATGTAAGCGGTGTGTATTCCCATATCGACCGCATCGTCACCATGGGCGCCATGCCTGTGAAGAAGAAGCTTGATCTTGCAATGAACATTGATGCAATGGCTGATTTCGGCGTGGATTTCTACTTGCAGAGACGTGAGCTTGGTATCATCAACATCGGTGGCGACGGCATCGTCGAGGCTGATGGGGTTACCTACGACATCGTAAGCCTCGATGGCCTCTATCTGCCCATGGGAACCAAGCAGGTCCTGCTCTCAAGCAAGGATGCAAAGAATCCTGCAAAGTTCTATATGAACTCAACACCTGCCCATCATGCTTTCCCCGCCAAGCACATTGTCTTCGCTGACGCAAAGCACGTGCCTGCAGGATCTGATGAGATGAGCAACGCAAGGGTCATCAACCAGTACATCCATCCTGACGTACTGGATACCTGCCAGCTCTCCATGGGGCTTACCCAGCTTGCGAAGGGTAGTGTATGGAACACCATGCCAGCGCACTCCCACGAGCGCAGAATGGAGGTATACTTCTACTTTGACATCCCCAGTGACCAGACATTGTTCCACTTCATGGGAGAGCCCCAGGAAACCAGACACGTCGCGGTGCACAATGAGCAGGCGGTAATCAACCCATCATGGTCGATTCATAGTGGGGCAGGGACTAGCAACTATACCTTCATCTGGTCGATGTGTGGCGAGAACCGCACCTACACAGATATGGATGGTATCAAGACCGAGGATTTGAGGTAGGAGAGTACGATGGACCATAAAGAAATGTTGTCCCTTAAGGGAAAGGTGGCCTGGGTTACCGGAGCTTCCTATGGAATCGGGTTTGCCATTGCCAGTGCATACGCACAGGCAGGGGCAAAGATTGCCTTCAACGATATCAACGCAGAGTTGGTGGAGAAGGGTCTTGCCGCCTATAAGGCGGTCGGGCTTGATGCGAAGGGGTATGTATGTGACGTAACTGACGAGAGTGAGGTCATCAAGACCAACTCCCTCATCACTAAGGATCTCGGTCCTGTGGATATCCTGGTAAACAACGCCGGCATCATCCGCCGCACCCCTATGCACGAGATGGAAGTCTCTGACTGGCGCAAGGTCATCGACATTGACCTGAGTGCCCCCTTCATTGTAGCCAAGGCTGTCCTCCCTTCCATGATGGAGAGAAAGACAGGCAAGATCATCAACATCTGTTCGATGATGAGTGAACTTGGTCGAGAGACCGTCAGTGCGTACGCTGCTGCCAAGGGTGGACTGAAGATGCTGACACGCAACATCTGTAGTGAATACGGCAAGTACAACATACAGTGCAATGGCATCGGCCCTGGGTACATCGCCACACCACAGACAGCTCCCCTGCGTGAGAAACAGGCTGACGGATCACGTCATCCCTTTGACAGTTTCATCATAGCCAAGACTCCTGCAGAGAGATGGGGAACCCCAGAGGACCTGACCGGTCCTGCTCTGTTCCTCGCATCCGGTGCCTCTGATTTTGTCAACGGGCATGTCCTGTATGTTGATGGAGGCATTCTTGCCTATATCGGCAAGCAGCCTTAACTGAGAGGTTTTTCCAAAAATAGCCTCCCTTTTTCGAGTAATTCGAACAAAGGGAGGCATTTTCTTTGTTGTTTCATGATGTATGAGGATTTGTATTTCGCTTTGCTTACATATAATATTGGGATATACCGTTATTTTTTCTTATATAATCTTCTTTTTCATAAGATAGGTGGGTTTGGAATACTGCAATACTGAATTCAATCATAGGGGAAAATACTTCTTATTCAGTGTTGATAATTGAAATGTTGTTTCATAAAAAATAATAGTCAAATATTTATCTAATAAGTATTTGAACTGGTAAAATTACCATTTCGTTGCCTTTTTCATTGACACATATCCTTCTAACAGCTACCCTTTTATCGTTAATTAAAATACAAAGTGAATAATTGAAAAGAGGAGTCGATAATGGCTAAGAAGAAACCTAAGTATGTCTATTATTTTGGTTCAGGAGATGTTGATGGAACATCCCAGATGAAGGAAATTCTCGGAGGCAAGGGAGCTAACCTTGCAGAGATGACCAGCATCGGGCTTCCTGTACCTCCAGGCTTTACCATCAGTACCGAAGCATGTGCATTCTATAGTGCCAACAATGAGACATATCCCGAGGGTATGCGTGAAGAGGTACTTGAGAACCTTGCAAAGCTTGAAAAAGAGATGGGTGCCAAACTTGGTGATGCTAAGGATCCCTTGCTTGTATCGGTTCGTAGTGGGGCAGCCTCATCCATGCCGGGAATGATGGATACCATCCTCAATCTTGGCCTTACCCCGACTTCCGTACAGGCTATGATCAAGAAAACCAACAATGCGCGGTTTGCATGGGACAGCTATCGCCGCTTTATCCAGATGTTCGGTGATGTCGTCATGGGTGTTCCCCACCATGAGTTTGAAACCGCCTTGCAGGATGTGAAGGAGGAGAAAGGGGCATCCTTGGATACCGACCTTACTAGTGACGACCTCCAGGAGGTCATCAAGCGCTATGAGAGGATTTACAAGCGTCATACCGGAGAGTCTTTCCCTACAGATCCTCTTGACCAGCTTTTCAAGGCAACCAATGCCGTGTTCCACTCCTGGAATAACGATCGTGCCATCAAATACCGTCAGATGAATGATATCCGTGGCCTTCTTGGTACTGCTGTCAATATCCAGAGCATGGTATATGGGAACATGGGTGATACCAGTGGTACCGGAGTTGCCTTTACACGTGACCCGTCGACAGGGGAGAACAAGTTCTACGGTGAGTACCTGATGAACGCCCAGGGTGAAGACGTTGTAGCTGGTATCAGAACTCCCAAGACCATAGATACGCTCAAGGATGTGAATCCAAGTGTATACCAACAGTTGGTCGATATTCGTTCCACCCTTGAGAACCACTACCATGATATGCAGGACGTGGAGTTCACCATCCAGGAAGGGACGCTGTACATGCTGCAGACCCGTAATGGAAAGCGTACTGTCTTCAGTTGGCTTCGCAGTCAGGTAGACATGGTCAATGAAGGGCTCATCTCCAAGGAGACTGCGGTAAGCCGTGTTCCCGCCGGTGAGTTCGGCAAGCTTTTTGCACCTGTCCTGGATACCAAGAGTATCCGTGACCAAGGCCTTTCAGAAGTTGCCCGTGGTTTGAACGCTTCCCCAGGTGGAGCCTCAGGTCAGATCTACTTCACCGCTGCCAAGGCAGAAGAGATGGCCAGTAAAGGAAAGGATGTCATCCTGGTCCGCACCGAGACCAGTCCGGAAGACATCGGCGGTATGGCCGTTGCCAAGGGTGTTGTGACCAGCCGTGGTGGCATGACAAGCCATGCAGCTGTTGTTGCCCGAGGCATGGGCTGTCCTTGCGTCTCAGGCGCTTCGGATCTTCGCATCAGCGAGGAGAAGAAAGTGGTTGATGTGAATGGGACCAAGCTCCATGAAGGGGACTTCATGTCCATCGACGGCTTCACCGGTGCAATCTATGCATCAAAGATTCCTGTCAAGCCTTCAGAAATTGTACAGGTGCTCAATGGGCTCATGAAGGAGTCAGAGTCCACCATTTTCCAGAACTACAAGACCTTCATGGGCTATGTGAACGAACTGAAGACCCTTGGCGTCTATGCAAATGCTGATTCCCCCACTGATACCAAGATGGCTGTCGCCCTTGGGGCAGAGGGTATCGGACTGTGCAGGACCGAACATATGTTCTTTGGGGGAAACCGCATCATGTCTATCCGTAAGATGATCCTGGCCAACAACGTTGTGGAGAGGGAGAAGGCCCTTGCAGCCCTGCTGCCTATGCAGCGTCAGGATTTTGAGGAGATCTTTACCGAGTTGCACGGTAGACCTGCTACCGTTCGCTTGCTTGATCCTCCCTTGCATGAGTTCCTCCCCAATGACCACACAAGCCGTCATGAGCTTGCCTTGCAGATGGGCATCACCGTCGAGGAAGTTGCTCAGAAGTCAGCCGCCCTGCATGAGTTCAACCCCATGCTGGGATTCCGTGGTTGCCGTCTGGCCATCATCTACCCTGAGATCCTGAGGATGCAGGTACGGGCTATCATTGAAGCCGCCATCAACGTGAAGCGAGCTGGTGTTGTCGTACATCCTGAGATCATGATTCCCTTGGTGGGCAACTCCAAGGAGTTCATTTTCTGTAAGAAGGTCGCCCTTGAGGTCATCGAGAATATCTTTGACGAGCAGGGGATGAAGGTAGAGTATAAGATCGGTACCATGATCGAGGTTCCTCGTGCTGCCATCACAGCCGATGAGATCGCCAAGGAGGCCGAGTTCTTCAGTTTCGGTACCAACGACCTTACGCAGATGACCTGTGGTTTCAGCCGCGATGACGCCGCCTCGTTCCTCGGACCCTATGTCAATGATGTTGACAAGCAGATCTATGACTACGACCCGTTTGCCACCATCGATATCGAAGGTGTGGGCAAGTTGGTACAGATGGCCAGTGATCTTGGAAGAAAGACCAATCCGAAGATCAAGTTGGGAATCTGTGGTGAGCATGGTGGAGATCCCAAGACCATTGCATTCTGCAATACTGTTGGTCTTGACTATGTTTCCTGCTCTCCCTTCCGTGTTCCCATCGCACGTCTTGCCGCTGCCCAGGCTGCAATCATTGCGAAGAACAAGAAGAATAACTAGCAGTGTAGCAAGGTAAGAATAGCGAAGTATCGTACCCAAATGCACCCTCTAGGCTTAGGCCTGGGGGGTGTTCTTTGCAGATAAGGGTGAACGTGATCAGCTGCACACCAGATGTAGGTTCCACAAACAACTAGGTCAAAGGCCAGGTAGCCAAAAAGGCGGTCTGTAGGGATCCCTTATCAAGCATTTTGGTTCTTGCGGTTTTGTTGACAACCAAAACCAGCGACTGTTCGTATCAGAGGATATGCTTGCTGGCTCCCCACGTAGCAAAAACAGTCTGTTTAGTGCTTGATTGAGCAAGAATGCCCTATAGTACAAAACTCCCCCAACGCTACTCCAGGATACGGATAGCTTGATGAACTGCTTGCAGCAATGGGTATTTTGGTTGTGCTTTGTCCTTGAGCTTGTAGTGGGATAACCCTGGGTACCGGTTTCCCTACTATCTTGTTTCGTAGTTCTTTGGGTTTCTCTTTGCCTCTGCAGCAGTAATTGATTGTACTGTATGGATGAGATTGACACCTTGGGTTCTTAGCCAAAAAAGGGATTCGAACCCTTGACCTGCTCATTACGAGTGAGCTGCTCTACCCCTGAGCTATTTTGGCAGTAAAAATCCTAGAAAGGATATCTCAAAATCTTAGAAAGGGCAAGGTATTCCAAACAAATGGTCACACTCCGACTGGGACAGAATCCACTGTAGTCACCCTGTTGAGGAAAAGGCTTGAATGATGTTCCTTGAAAAGGCGATACTATGCTAGTATGCTTAGCAGTCTAGGAGTATGTGCATGATCTCATTTCCTGTCCTTTTTATCAACCTGCTCTCCATCGTCATGATGCTTATCGTTACCGTCACCATCTGGAACATTCGAGATAAAAATGGTGCCAAACATTTGTTTTTTGCCTCCCTCTTCATGCTTGTCTGGTCCATAGGCTCCTTCTCTGACCTCATTTCCGCCGATATTAAGGCGAAACTCATCTGGAGAAACTTCACCCAGCTTGGTGTTTTCTTTACCCCTGTAGCTTCGATGCTGTTCGCCATCGTCTATACAGGGATCGGTAGTTCAAAGAGTAAGCTCATCGCCTTTGCCTCCTATGCCTTCCAAGGCATAGGTATCCTGCTTGTATGGACTGATGGCTACCACCATCTCATACGGGAGAGTGTCACAATCCTGAAGACCTCGTCTTCAGAGTCTCTGATTGTGGTTCCTACCACCTTGGCGAAGTTCCTGATATCATTCAACATCCTTTTTTCTGTCATAGCCTTGGGTATCCTTGGGGTCTACGCCTTGAGCGCAACCCCAGTCTCTAGAAAGCAGAATCTGGCTGTTTTCGGGGGTATGTTGGTCGGTACTCTCTACTCGTTGCTGAAAGTTGTCATGGGTGATTCTTTTGCTCACATGCTTCCCATCTCTAGCATTTTTGCAATATCCGCTTTGTTTATGCTCCTTGGGATCAACCGCTATGACCTGTTGAAAATAGCTCCTCTGGCACGCGAACAGGTATTTCATTTCCTTGGTGATGGCATAGTAATCGCCTCATCACAAGGAAAACTCCTTGAAGCAAACCAAGCGGCCCTTTCCATGATGGGTCCAACTCTTGCTGAGTTGGCCTCCAATCTGGATTCTGAGGTTCCCCAGTGGAATGAAGCCCTGAAACAGGGCAGGGAAGGGGAGTTTTCCTTTTACCGCTCTGAAACATACTATAACTGTAGTGTCTTTACGATTAAGACAAGCCATGGTGGTGTTCTTGGCACCATCTCCTTGATAAAGGATACCACAGAACAAAAGAGGCAAGAACGTGATCTCCTGCAGATTCGAGCCGAACGTGATGGCCTTGACCGGTATCTATAACAGGCAGACCTTTATCGAGAAAATTGAGTTGCGCTTACTTGAGAAGAGAAAGTCCCTGTGCAACGCTTGTCTTCTTTGACATTGACCACTTCAAACGTGATAAACGACAGGTACGGACACATGGCAGGGGACAGGATGCTGCAGGCTGTGGTCGATTGCGCATAGCCGGAACAATGGACGATTCCGACCTATCATGGGAAGGATGGGTGGAGAGGAGTTTGCCATCTTCCATACATCTTCAAGATGAAGGAGAAGTACGCTAAGCTGGGCAGAGGACTGTGCGACAAAAGGTATCTGAGACGGAGATTTTGGTTGATGGGAATCCTGTTTCCTGTACCATCAGTTTGGGTATCTGTTTCTCCCAGATCCAGAAATTTGATGTGATCTTCAGCTGTTCCGATAGGGAGTTGTATAGGGCTAAGAATGCAGGTCGGAACTGTGTGCGCTATGTAACCCATGAATGAACCTTCGTGCATGTTGTGCACTCCCCTATAGGTAGGGGTGGTTCCCCACTACCGAATGATCCCCTTGTTTCTGCTAGTATGAGCCCGATTGATGCTTTTGTGTTGTGTAGCATGGGTTAGACACATTAGTTGACCTTGCTCCGTATTGTCAGTACGCTATGGATGAAGAGGGGATATTTTGAAAACTAAAGGATTATTCAATCATGCAGTGACACAAGAAGTTGTGATGCTGCTGAACACACATAGGAGCAAGGTCCCAACACGGGTGGGTGAAAGCTGGCAACCTGACGTCGCCCAGTTCCTTCTTGATATGTTTCCCGAGGCACTTGAGTATGGCATGGAGCTACGTGATATTGCAGAGATGGTCTCTGAAGATGAGTTTGCATTTGACTTCGAACCTTTTGAGATATCTGACTATGATGATGAGTTTGACGATGAGGATGACGATATATGAACGTTCTGGGCATCGAGACCTCTTGTGATGAGTGCTCTGCCGCCATTGTTCGTGATGGACAGGAGATTCTGAGCAATGTTGTCGCCACACAGATCGAACTGCACAAACCCTATGCAGGGGTTGTCCCTGAACTCGCCTCACGTCTGCACACTGAGTGGATTGCTCAGGTAGTGAAATCGGCCTTAGAGAAGAGCGGCCTTGCCATGGCCGATATAGATGCTGTTGCGGTAACTAGCAGACCCGGCCTATTGGGATCGTTGCTTGTCGGGCTGAACTTTGCCAAAGGCTTTAGTGCTACCTTGGACGTGCCTTTCATCACCATTGACCATATACGTGCACACCTTTATGCATCACAAGTTGAGAAGCCCTTGGCGTATCCCTATCTGGGAATATTGGTCTCAGGAGGGCATACGGTCATCTGCCGAGTCGATGCCTATGATACCATTGAGGTATTGGGGACTACCATCGACGATGCAATAGGAGAGGCCTTTGACAAGGTTGCCAAACACTACGACCTGGGGTATCCTGGGGGAGTGGTCATTGACCGCCTCGCCAAGAGTGGCAATCCCATGGCCTTTCGCTTCCCAGGTTCCGCCCTGAACAAGGGTGATCATCCGTATGATATATCCTATAGTGGCCTGAAGAGTGCCGTGATTAACCAGCGAGACCAATTTTGGGACGGAGAGAGCGAGAAGAGCTCTGAGAACATCGCAGCCTCCTTTCAGAGGGTGGCGATAGGGACTCTGATGCGTCGTGTACGCCTCGCCTTGGATGATACGGGTCTTACAAGGATCAGCGCCGGAGGCGGTGTGGCTGCGAACTCCCTGCTTCGCAGTGAGCTTACAGCTTTGGAAAAAGGTGGGTATGAGGTTGCATTCCCTTCCTTGAAACTTTGTACTGACAATGGGGCTATGATAGCCGCCCTTGCCTATAAGTATTTGCAGGATGGAGTGCGCTCTGACTACAGTGAGAGAGCAAGTGCACGCGTGCGTGCATTCAAAAGAAGTTACCCCTAACGAGAGGCCTATGGACACACAGTTTGATTTGGACAACGTAATTCGCAAGGTACCCGATTTCCCGAAACCGGGTGTTCTCTACTATGATATCACCGGCATTCTTGCAGTACCCACAGCCTTTGCCTATTGCATCGACAGGCTTGAGGCTCTGTGCAAGGGCAAGAACTTCGATTGTATCGCCGGAATTGAGGCTCGGGGCTTTGTGTTCGCCGCTCCCTTGGCAGAAAGGCTTGGCCTTCCTTTGGTTCTGGTGCGAAAACTGGGGAAACTCCCTGGGAAAGCCTACAAGAAAAGCTTTGAACTTGAGTATGGCTGTGATGTGGTATGTGTCCAGGAGGTAGATGTCCAAGCGGATTCCCACGTCCTGCTTGTTGACGATCTTATCGCTACAGGAGGTACCCTGGAGGCGGCAGCATCGATCTTTGAGGAGCATGGTGCTAAGGTCGAGGGGATTCTGGGCGTTATAGGTCTCCCTTTTCTCAACTACGAAAAGGTTTTGCATAAGTATCCTGTTGATGTATTGGTGGAATATGACGCGGAATAGTGGGGATTTCTCAAACCCCACTTGACAAAAGATGTGCATTTCCGTATTCTACCACAGGATTTTGATTGGGATGTAGTGTAACGGTAACACTGCAGATTCTGGTTCTGCCTTTGGGGGTTCGAGCCCCTCCATCCCAGAAAATGGTTCCTTCGTCTAATGGTTAGGACAGGAGATTCTCAGTCTCTAAATAGGGGTTCGATTCCCCTAGGAACTAAAATGTAAGAAGGGGCAGCCTTGATGGTTGCTCTTTTTTTTCGCTATACTACCCATAAGGATACAGAAAGATGATTACCGCTTCAAACATAGGCCTTTCATATGGAACTCAGGTTCTGTTCAAGGAAGTCAACATAAAATTCAACGCAGGAAACTGCTACGGCATCATTGGTGCGAATGGTGCAGGCAAGTCTACATTCCTGAAGATCCTTTCTGGTGAGATCGAAGCCGACACAGGGGATGTCATCATCACCCCTGGAGAGCGTATGGCCGTCCTCAGACAGGATCACTTTGCCTTCAACGAATATACCGTACTTGAGACGGTCATTATGGGGTATGAGCAGCTTTATGCTATCATGCAGGAACGCGACCTCATCTATGCGAAGGAAGACTTCACAGAGGAGGACGGCCTTCGTGCAGCTGAACTTGAAGGTGATTTCGCCGACATGGGCGGTTGGGAAGCAGAAGCCCAGGCTGCCCAGATGCTCGATGGTCTTGGGATCGCAACAGACCTGCAGCAAAAGAAGATGCACGACGTAGAGGACAATATCAAGGTCCGTGTCCTGCTTGCACAGGCGCTGTTCGGAAACCCCGACATCCTCCTGTTGGACGAACCTACCAACCACTTGGACCTTGAGTCCATTCACTGGCTGGAAGATTTCCTGGCTAATTTTGACAATACCGTCATCGTTGTGAGCCATGACCGTCACTTCCTCAATACTGTATGTACCCATATCGCTGACATTGATTTTGGCAAGATCCAGCTGTATGTCGGAAACTATGACTTCTGGTACCTATCCAGCCAGTTGGCAGGAAAGCAGATGAAGGACGACAAGAAGCGAAGGGAAGAGAAAATCTCCGAACTCAAGGACTTTATCCAGCGCTTTTCCTCCAATGCTTCAAAGGCACGCCAGGCAACCAGCAGGAAAAAGCTCATCGACAAGCTTACCATTGATGATATCAAGCCCTCCTCGAGGCGCTTTCCCTATGTCGCCTTCA
Organism: uncultured Sphaerochaeta sp.; assembly: GCA_963662725.2. Taxonomy (GTDB): domain Bacteria; phylum Spirochaetota; class Spirochaetia; order Sphaerochaetales; family Sphaerochaetaceae; genus Sphaerochaeta. Next base: position 174,845 of record CAXXCW010000035.1, on the reverse strand, counting down.
AGCCTCTGCGGGAGCCGGGGAAGAATATCCTTGAGGTGAAGGACCTGACCAAGGTCGTTGACGATGTCAAGGTTTTGGACAAATTCAACTTGGTTCTCAACAATGGCGACAAGATCGCCTTTGTGGGGCCAGACCACTTTGCCAAGACAGTCCTCTTCGATATCCTCAGCGGATCTCTCGAGCCTGATGACGGAACCTATACCTGGGGAGTGACCACCAGCCTGTCCTACTTCCCCAAGAACAACAGCCATCTGTTTGCCGAACATATGCCCATCACCGACTGGTTGCGAGAGTACAGTGAGGAGAAGGACGATACCTATATCCGTTCTTTCCTCGGGCGGCTTCTCTTCAGCGGTGATGAAGCCCTGAAGGATTGTACAGTCCTCTCCGGTGGTGAGAAGGTCAGATGCATGCTCTCGCGCATGATGCTGGAGCAGGCCAATGTCCTTATGTTTGACGAGCCTACCAGCCACTTGGATTTGGAGGCTATCAGCGCACTCAATGATGGGCTCATCGACTTCAAGGGAGTATTGCTCTTCAACAGCCATGACCATCAGTTTGTCGAAACCATTGCCAACAGGATCATAGAGTTCACTCCAAATGGAGTCATCGACAGGATGATGAAGTTTGAGGAGTATTACAGTGATCCTACCATCAAGGCTCTTCGTAACGAACTGTATGCTGACTCACCCCACACGGTAGCTCTCTAGGAGGCCTTATGCTGATTGCTGTAGACATTGGAAACTCAAATATTGTGATCGCCGTCCATGACGACGAAAAATGGGTTGAGTCGTTTCGCATTTACAGTGACCAGAAGAAGACCAGTGATGAATATTTTGTGGTATTGGAGAGTCTGTTGACCCATGCGGGTATACACAAACAGGATATCAACCGATCTGTCATCAGTTCGGTTGTTCCCAATCTTACCCGCTCGATGCAAAAGAACATCATCCGCCTCTTTGACGTGCAACCCCTTATGGTCGACCGCTTCATCAGGACCGGACTCAAGAATGAGACAATCCCTGTCGAATTGGGTTCAGACCTGCTGTGCAACCTTGCCCAGGCACACCATATGCATCCGCACTCTCCTGTCATGGTCGTTGATTTCGGAACCGCTCTGACCTTCAGTACAGTAGCTGAGGATGGTTCCGTACTTGGAGCCTCCATTGCCCCAGGTCTTGTAACTGCTGTGAATGCCCTCTTTGGCAATACGGCACAGCTGCCTCAGGTTGAACTGAGGGTTCCAGAAAAGGTCATCGGCAGGAACAGCCAGGACGCAATACGCAGCGGCATCATGTTCGGCTATGCCGGGATGGTAACTTCAATCATTGAGCGAAGCGAACAGGAGCTTGGCAGCGAACTGTTTGTCATAGCGACCGGGGGCTTGAGCACTACCATAGCCCCACTTATCGGACGTATCAACAAAGTATCCCCCATGCATACCCTTGACGGGTTACGCCTCATTGCGACGCTTAACTAGAAGGTAAAGTGCCCGTTCTTCATTATCTGTATATCCAGGCCCTCACGTGTACGGGCTGTGATGTTCAAATCCTTTGACCCGACCATAAAATCTACATGCATCAGAGAGGTGTTGCACCCATTTTCGTGGAGGTCCTCCTCTGTTTTCAGGCTCGAACCATGTGCAAGGCCGGAGGGGTAGCCATCACCCAAGGCGATATGACAAGATGCATTTTCGTCTAGCAATATGGAGTCGAAGATAAGGCCACTCTGGGCGATGGGGCTGCTTTCATCGACAAGGGCACACTCCCCAAGTCGTCTTGTCCCCTCATCGATCGCAAAGAACGAATCCATGGTCTCCTGGCCCTTCTTAGCCGAATACTCCACTACCTCACCGTCCTTGAATACCAGCCTGATCTCTTCTGTCCGGCTGTTGAGCACCATCACCGGTCTTGTGGTGGTGATGTAACCGTTCGCCCGCATCCTGTCGGGAGTGGTGAAAATCTCCTCAGTAGGGAGGTTTGGGAAGAAGGGGGTTCCGTCAGGCAACGTTTCGCTCCCTCCCAAAAAGCGCGAATGTTCGGTAAAGCCGATGGTTAGGTCTGTAATCGGGCTTTTGAAGTGCAGGCTGTCTATATGCATGTCGTTGAGCCTTTCCCGTCTCTCTTTCAGCATCAAGGCGTGTTCATCCCATGCGGTAGGGGGATCTTCCCTATCGAGTAGGAGAATGGGCTTCAGCACATCAAGAAGGTCTGCTGTCGTCGCTTGTTTCCCAAGGACCTGACGTGCCCAGCGGGGACCGGGGGCACAGACAACACACCATGGCAGTTCGTGTCTCATGGTCTTCTTCAGGCGTGTTGAGGAGAATTGGCGTTTGGCCGTACCATATACTTGGTTTTTCTGTTGATTCAAGGGGGCATGGTCAAGTCGGTCTTCGGTGCTGTCAATCCTGATATAGGACCAACCTTCTGCAACCATCTCATAGTCCAGGGCCCTGATGAAAGATGGGGTATGTTTCAGCTGTTCGTCGTTCTGATTGTCAAGCCGTGATGCGAGCACATCGAGGTCATCGAGAAGAACCTGTACAAACGCGGCTCCATGCCGATAGGCCGACTTGGATAGCGCTCTGGCAAAATAATAGGTGCCTGGTCCGGTCATGATTGTCACACTGGTATGTTTCTTCAGGTTGATCCCCTTAAGAATAACCAGATCCGCATAGCTGTCCAGTAAGTTCTGATTCATAGAACGCTCCTATAGTTCACTTATACCTTCGTCCATGAGTAAGGTCTTCATCCCATGTGCGTCTGTTGCCTGTACGGTAAGGCAATCTTCCCCGATGGGGATGACAAGCCGTACCAACGATCGGGCCAGCTTGGAAGTGTCGATCTCTTCTTCTGTATTCTGGTCGGTCAGGGTATTCAGGCTGAAACCTCCCAAAACTAGGCTTGTGGTTATATCCCCGTTGAAATGGGGATGGACAGCCTGTGTCAGGTAACGGCTCTCTATGGTGTCATTGTCTGCCAAGGAGAGACCCGATACTACAGAGGCCCCTTCATCAACGGCAAAGAAAGCATCCAGGGCTTCCTTGCCCTGTTTTGCAGTGTAGGTGACGACTTTTCCCTTTTCGATGGTAAAGGTTGCATCTTCTACCAGTTTGCCCAACAAGAGAAATGGCCTTGAAGAGCTGAAAAAACCTTCTGTCATGCTGTTGTCCAGTGATGAGTGGACCTGTTGCATAGGAAGGCTTGGCATGAAGGTCCTGCCACTGGAGACTGAGGAAAGCCCTCCTGTCCATTGGGTCTTGTCTGCCATGGTGGTCGTCAGGTCGCAACCTTCCCCTTTGATGGTAAGGGAGAGCTTGCCTCTTTGGGTGAGCTTCTGCTTGCGATATTGTATCAGGTTCGCTTGGTCAAGCCAGAACTTCAGGCCGTGGTCATTCTCAAGTCTGTACAGTTTGGAGAACAGGGTCCACATGTCTTCTTCAGAAGCGGCCTTTCCTAGGATTTGCATTGCCCATAGGGGGCCAGGGAAAGGGATGTTGGCCCAGGGAACAGCGATGCGACGGTCGAGGAAAACCGGGTCACTGAGCAGGCCATAGGTGCCAAGCTTGCCTACCTCTTTAGGTATCGAAGTTACCGCTTCCTCTGTCACATAGGGGGCACTGTCCAAGTCGACCAGATGGCACATAACATAGCCGGTTATCGGAGGTCGCTTGATCCTGTGCTCCACAGGATCGAACTCCAGCACCTGGGCTACCTTCCCATGGTTTGTCTCCACTATGTTTACCGTCTGCATCGTAGATTCACAGGACATGGTCGCCAGCAACCTGGCAAATGCCATGGTGCTGTGTTCCGTATTGATGGAGAGGGAATCACCTCTTTGTAGTTTCAGCTGTACTTCTATGACAAGACGGGCATACCGTCTGAGTGTATCTTGCATCGTGCCTCCGATGTGTAAGTATAGCAAATAAATTGGCATTTGGCATTAGAAGCACAGAAGAAGAAAGAAAAGAATGCGGGAGCGAAACCAGACATCAAACCAAAACAATGCACAAAACCCATGCAGGATTTGCATGCTAGGACTTCTGGGAAATAAGAAAATGGGGGACCAACGGCTTCATAGTTTTTCCAAGAAGTACCCAAAGTATGGTAAAATCTCTCATAAGAATTCTAGACTCTCAAAGGAGCGACTATGCTGACACACGCGGACATGCTGAAACTCAAGCGATGGAATACGCCCACTATCTATAACGGGTGGGAAGCAATAACCGGCGGGGAACGACTCGATGTGAGATGCAACCGAGAGGAAACCCGGGATTTCATGCCACAGATGGGGCCTATGATAGGGTATGCGGTGACGGTGACCTGTCAGCCAGGGAATAAGGGGCACTACCAGGATAGGGTCAAAAATAGGGTGGAGTATCAGAAATATCTTGCCTCACTTCCCGGACCTAAGATAGTAGTGCTGCAGGATCTCGATTCCCCGGCAAACATCATTGGATCCTTTTGGGGAGAAGTTAATGCAAACACGCATCGTGCCCTTGGATGCATTGGAACCATCACCGAAGGTGCAATCCGTGATGTCGATGAGATGACCAATGCCGGTTTCAAGGCCCTGGCAAGGAGGCTCTGTGTAGGTCATGCCTATTCAGTCCCTGTTTCCTGGGGTGATCCTGTCACCGTGTTCGGCTGTGAAGTCAAGTCCGGGGACCTGATTCATGCAGACAAGCACGGCTTCATGGTCATCCCTGAAGAGGATCACGAACATCTGGTTGAGGCTGTCGCTTTCATGGATGAAAACGAATGCCTCACCACCATAAGGGCCGCCAGACAGAGTGTTGGGAAATCTTATGCTGAGATCCTTGAGGACCTGAACGGGGCAAGCACAGAATTTGGCAAGAATGTGCAGGCGATGAAGAAGAGGTTTGGACTGTAACAAACCTACAATTAGTGGAGCAAGAAGCACAATCGGAGAGCTGTTTGTGTTTCTTGCACACCACCACTAGACTCATATCTTTTGCAGGGCATGTCCCTATCTGGCAATTATAATCTATTGCTAAGCTAGAAAAGCAATAGATACGTAGCGCAAATAGTCAAATAATATTCAATACGATTGCTACATAGAGCTTATTGGTACACTGTTTTTCATAGATGGAGTCCCTATGAAAGAAAAATATTCCTTCACAGCCCACATTTTTGATGTGATACAATCGCGATAATTTTAGACCACCTTGTTTTACAGTCATAGCAATAAGCGGTGGTTGATATGTGCAACACGTTGTTTACAGGCCTTCTATGCAAACCGGTCATGTTCATTGCCGGTTATGAGATGCAGGGGCTTTTTTATTCTACACAGGGTGCATATCGTTATTTTTCATTTTTTTCCGACTTGCATATCCAGTACAGTTACGATGTGGCACAGGAGTTGAAACATTGGATGTCTTTTCTCCTGATTGGATGACCACCGAACTTGCTGGCCCTGCGTATCATCGGTTTCTTTTGAAGCGATTCTGTTACAACAGCAACTTCTTTGTACGAGTACCATGCCATCATACAAGCCCTCTTTTTTCATTACGCTTGATGCTTCAAGTTTTGAAGAACCTGATGGTTTTGATGATGAGCTTGTACGCCAACAGTGGAAGAGAGCTCTGAATGGGCGAATAGCCCAGGCTCTTGGTATCCGGCGACAATATGTTGATGCAGTGGTACGGACAAACAACTTTGCCCAAATACGCAACTTTGTGGCCCTTTTCAATCGGGAAATGCCTGAATGGAAAATCTTCTTGTTGCATGATTTTGATAAAGTATGCCAAAATATATATGTCGGTAGTCTGGTTCAGAGAGGATCAACATCAATGCAATAATCGACTTGAGGACTTATGTATAGTATATTTCTTTGGTTCAACATACTCTCTTTTACTCTTTTGTTTGCCGCAACCGGCTGTTCAATCATGAGGCAAATTCAAGATTCTTCCACATGGCTTGAAAAATATATAGGATATCAGATCATTTGGGCATTCTGGTTGTTTTTGACAACTTTTATTTTTTTCCAACATTCGTTCATTGATGATCCTGGAGAAACCTTCTACCTGATTATCAGCTGGATGAGGATATCTTTTTCATTCATCATCTTCAACCTGCTAGGACAGATAGCCTTTGAGGTCAATGGCAAAAGATGGAAGATATGGCAGACGGTCCTTTCGTCGGCAATACTGATAGGTATGACATTGATTCACCTGAGAATCGCAGCCATCATTTCCTTGGTTATCTTGAATGTAGGGTATCATCTCTATTTGACTGTCGTCACTTGGTGGGGATTTCGAACCTACACATTGAAAAAGATGAGTGAAAAGAAACCGTTTGTCGAAAATTTTCTTCTCCTTACTTCACTCTATTTCTTTGCATTCACCTTACTGAATAGCGTCTTTCTTATCATCCCGAAGGGTTGGGAGCAGGAGATCAGTATTGTTGCAATTGGCTTGTTCTCATTCTCATGGGCTCTTATTGATATTTTGAGGTTTGTCCAGGACTGGAAGCGGGACAATGATCATTCAATGCTAATTCCTGATACCTGGGGAGTCACCCCAAGGGAAGAAGAGATTGTCGGTAAATTACTTCTCGGAGCAACGAACAGAGAAATTTCTGAAGAACTTTGCATATCAACGCGCACTGTTGAAACCCACATCTATAGCATTTACAGAAAATGCGGTGTAAAAAATAAGATCGAGCTGCTGCATAAGCTGAAACAGGGGTACGTATAATTACGTACCAGGCATAATTTCTAAAAATCAGTATTTTCCCCAATAGATTCCTTCTCATACCTTCCCCTATTCTCAAGTCATGAATAAGACGTTTTTCGTTTTACAGATGCTGTGGGATAGGAATTTCTTGCGCCAGATCCATTGGTCAAATTTCATGATGTTCCAAAGGCCCTTGCTTACTATTGGGGAGGTCGTTTGCCCTAGCAGGATGGATAGAAACACTGCTAAGCAAATTTCTTAGAGATATGAATCTGCACAATCAAATGCTGGGGAGTAAGAAATGGAGATTTCAGTAAAAACAATGATGGCGGTCATTCCCATGACAGCCATACATGTAGGGTTGATGATATATGCATTACGCATCATCAATAGAACCCGGAAGACCAAAGTATTTTCCTCGACGGTATGGATGGTGGCAATAATCTTCATCAATATCGTCGGCCCTTTGGCTTTCCTGCTTTTTGGGAGGACATATGAAACAGATTAGAACAGTAAACTTAAGTAAAACCTACAGGAAAGGAAAGTATCCGGCACTTGATGATCTGAATCTTGAAATTGAAAAAAACAGTATTTTCGGGTTTTTAGGACCTAATGGCGCTGGAAAGACAACAGCAATCAAGCTTGTAACCGGACTCATGAGACCCAGCAGGGGTGAGGTTTGGATAGGAGACCGGAAAATGAGTACCAATGGGGGAAACATCCATCATAAAATCGGATATTTGAGTCAGAGCCCCAGGTATTATGAATGGATGACCGCGGTCGAACTGTTAAGGATGGTTGGATTGTTTTTTGACCTATCAAAGGTAGATTCTGAGATTCGAGCAGATGAATTGCTTGAGCTTGCCGGTCTGAAAGAACATAAGGATCGGAGAATCGCAACCTATTCGGGAGGTATGGTACAGCGCTTGGGAATTGCTCAGGCTCTCATTGGCCGACCGGATATCCTCTTCCTCGATGAACCGGTCTCGGATATGGACCCGATCGGACGAAAAGAGGTCCTTGAATTTATCAGAGCTTTACGGGGGAAGGTTACAGTCCTAATGTCATCACATATCTTACAGGACGTTGAAAGGGTTTGTGACACTGTGGGAATAATAAATACAGGGCGTTTGATCAGGGTAGCTGAAACAAAGGCCCTTAAGAATGAATTCTCATCTACCAATGTTATGTTCAGTTTTCAGGAGAAAGTTGAAACTGATGCTTGTGAGATATGGCTGAAAAGCCGGTTGCATACCTCAATGTTCAATAGGGATAAGAGTTCTTTTACTCTACAGCAGGGAGATTTCTCCCCAATAAAATCCGGATTCCTGCATTGGGTAGCGGACAATTGCTCTAGTCTTGAGAATCTACAGATGATCACACCAACACTTGAAGATGTATTTGTTACAATTATTGGAGGAGACAATGAAAGACCTGACCCTTTTTCATCTATTGCATAAAGAGTTTTCTGAATCCAGGAAAACCCATAAGGTATTGATAACAAGTATCACATTTGTTTTTTTTGGGATGCTGTCACCTTTGACAGCGTTCTATATGCCTGAATTGATAAAGATTCTTGGAGCTCAGCAGGGGATGATCATTGAAGCAAAAACCCCATTTCCACAGGATAGTCTTATTCAGTTTCACTCAAACATCATACAAGCCTGCCTTTTCGTAATGATCTTTCTCATGATGGGATCAATTTCACAGGAGAAGGAGAGGGGGACTGCGGCGTTTTTGATGGTTAAGCCAATATCCAGAGACATTTTCATCCTTTCAAAATATATCTCAATGATGGGTCTTGTTCTGATCGGCTTGACCACAGCAGTAGTGATGTGTGCCGCCTATACACGTATTCTGTTTGGTTCGGTACCTATGGAGGATCTCATGAGGATGTCTCTCTACCTTTTTACATACCTCCTGATTATCCTATCCATTTCTCTCTTATTGGGGACGATATTCTCCAGTCAAATATCTGTTGGAGTTGGAACCTTTTTCTGCTGGCTGAGCCTTGAGGGGTTATCAGCTATTCCGAAAATAGGAAATTTCCTTCCTGGTGCTATTTCCAAACAAGCCCAGGCTGCGGCTATGGGGCTGAACACCGATCCTTCTCCTCTTGCTGGAGCAACAGGGCTAATACTGATTTGTTTTGTCTTGTCACTTATCACATTTAGAAGATGGGAAGCATGAGGCTCATGGGATATGCAAAAAGACTGACATGACTTTTTGCATATCCAAATCATGACATATTTGTGACTTTATCATGATTTTGAACACCTAATCATGGGAAAATATTCCAGTACGATCTAAACAAAACTATATAAAGGAGAACAATATGGATTTACTGAGGAACAGAAGCATGCAGCAGGATGTATATGCGTACTGTCATGCGGAAAAGGTAAATTTCGAGTATGTACTATATTCGATAAAGAAAAAACAAAGAAAACATAGACCACCCAATATAGTCGCATTGGTACAAAATATTTTCACAGTGAAAACACGCTACTGCAGATGTGTACAGAAGATCGAAAGGGAAAACAACCAGAAGATTCGCCTTTCATCCTGACAGTATGAGTAATGGCAATTGCATATGCAATGTGGAGGTTTTCTAGGGAGGAGCTCTCACGTCACCCTATATGATCGGGACCATGCCGTTACTGAGTGAATTATGAGAAGATAATGAAGGATACAGGGGCATTGAATATGAATATGCATAAAAAAATAGATATTCTATCTGTAAAAATGGGAAGCCTATACGGAAATTCAGCTTCTTTTTTTGGGAAGAACTTACCAGTGTTTCGTTGACAACTATGATACCTGCAATGAGGATGGAATTCACCCCTCCAAAAACTGAGGGAGAATATCAAGTACCCATTCGATATGGATCTTATGAAGGGGAGGCCCGATATTCACTGTTGCATTGGGCGGGGGCTGGCAATCCGAGTCTAATCTATCATCATGGTAGCGGAGAAACTAAGTATACAGCACGCATACAAAGGATACTTCCGAAATCTGTCATTTCTGGAATCAACTTGGTCGCCATTTCCATACCCTGGAACCGTTCAATGAAAGAATATCTATATGGAATAGGATCTCTGGAGAGATTCTGCATGCTTATGGCCTCATCTGTAAGATTATTCGAGTCAACTAGCAATTGGCTTTGCACCCAAGGATCGGGCAAAATCGTAGCCTCGGGGATTTCTCTGGGTGGATGGATCACAAACCTTCACTCCAGCATATATGCCAGTATGGATGAATATCGGCCAATTTTTGCAGGTGCCGCATTGGATCATCTCTTTACTGATACGATTTACAGAAATATGACCTCAGTTGAAGCTCGAGAGAACGCGAATGTCCTAAAAGACGTATTGAATTTTGAACCTGCTTTTGAGACTGGGAATCCCAGTACAGTATTTCCTCTTCTTGCCCGCTATGATCAGTATATTCACTATGGAAGGCAGAAAGGCATCTATCATGAGAATCAAGTGAGCACTCTTGATAAGGGCCATATTACCGGAACCATGGACATGAGAGCACTCAGAAAACATCTTATCAATGGGTTGGGAATTGGAGATGGGTAAATCAATTCTGCCATTTTGTATTCTGACATTCTTTCTTTCATGGATAGTGTGGATACCCATGATCATTATCGGGGATGATATCCTTTTATGTAGGGTTGCCGGATCCTTTGGTCCCATAGCGGCGGCTCTCGGCATAACTGGCATGAGAGATGGTACAAAAGGTATTGTGAAGCTGTTTCAACCCTTTCTTTTCTGGAAGGTTGATATTTTCTGGTATCTCTTCAGTTTCTTTTCGACAGCCTTGCTGACCCTTTCAGCTATAGGGATCTATATATTTGCTACAGGGAACGAACTGACGTTTAATGATCCCAAATCAATATATCTTGTCATTCCTGTTTTCCTGTATGTCCTTCTCTTTAGTGTACTGGGTGAAGAGACCGGTTGGAGAGGTTTTGCGTTGCCTGGATTACAGGATAGGTATGGCGCAGTTAAGGCAAGTCTTATTATTGGATGCATCTGGGGATTCTGGCATTTGCCCCTTTTCTTCGTGGAAGGGAACTTTCACCAGGATATTCCCCTATGGCTATTTATTTTGCAGGATATTGCTCTATCGGTAGTGATGAGCTGGATTTACAATCACACAGGAGGGAGTCTTCTTCTGATCCATTTGTTTCACGCATCAAGCAATACTACACTGGGAATTCTTCCTGTGCTTCCGATGGATACCGGCGGGGATCTTATGCCATTATACATCTCATGCGGGCTATTACTGGTTTTGTCCATGGGGATTATCGTCACCGGTAACCTAGGGAAGCCAATAGACTACGTTAAAGAATAGTATGGCAATTGATACGTGCAGGCACACTTTGCGCAGTCAGTGAAAGGACAATGGAATGTACATTCAAATCATCTGATTGTAACTAGCGTAGATCGCCCCAGCCATACATGCCCAATTTGTGACACAATGATTTTGTGCACCTGACATATAGTTGGAGTCCATCCTTACTACAAGGTATAGAAAGAATGACATGATGGATAATCTGTTTTATAGTGAAATACATCATTCGGTATTCTTCCAAATTGGATAGGTTTTCCTGGATTCAGACACTGATACAGCTACTTGGAAATTACAATGGGTAAAGGAGTACAGCAACTTGGACAAAATCAAAGTGTTGGTCGTTGATGACCAGGCCATAGTCGCAGAAGGGTTATGTGCCCTTTTAAGCCTTGATAATGAGGTTGAGGTCATTGATAGGGTTAAAAACGGACAAGAGGTTTTGGAAATGCTCAAGAAGCATCAGATTGATGTAATTCTTATGGATATAAGAATGCCTGTAATGAACGGAGTGGAATGTACAAAAATTGTTAGGGATAAATACCCCGAAACCAAGGTTCTTATCCTCACGACCTTTGATGATGACCAGTTTATTATCGATGCCTTGGATAATGGAGCCAGTGGATATTTGTTGAAGGATCTCACCGCAGAGAAATTGTCTTCCGCCATCAAGGATGTCTATCAGGGGAATGCCGTTCTGCATCAGAAGATTACACAGAAAATTCTTTCTGGCATCAGTCGAGATTCTCAAACTTCAGATAGGATAAAACTTGAGAATGGTGAAATATTAACCTCGAGGGAAGTTTCAATATTACAATTGGTTGGTCAGGGTAAAACAAACGATGAGATAAGTGAAACCCTCTATTTGTCCACAGGAACAATAAAAAACTATATAACCTCTCTCTACGACAAATTGCATATCAAGGGTCGGACAAAACTCATGGCTTTTGCCTTGGATTCAGGACTTGTATGAATTATTCTAGGAAATTGACCAGTACATTAGACCAAAGAAAGTGGGAAAGCATCATGTTTTCTCTCCTTGCCCTATTGTATGTGATCCTTGCATTTGGAATCTTGAGAGCAAACTGTATTCATTATTCTGAATTAATTCCTCTGGTTTTATGTTTTGCCCTGATGATAGCTAATCATTATATGCAAGAAAAGATGGGTAGGATGCTCTATTTAGCGAGTCCTTTCATAATGACAGGGTTGGTGATCTACGCGAATTTACATGCCGTCACCAGTGATTATAAAGTGATAATCATTAATATCGTTGCTTTGATTATCCTTGAGTATCCACCTTCCTTCTCCCTGAGATTTCTCTTGGTTCCGTTGATAGCCTACCTTGGGCTCTCGTCAGTCATCAATCCAGAAGATAGGAATGTATTTTCTCTGGATTATTTTATGGGGTATATAGTAAAAAACAGTGTCATCTACATTATGATCACACTTTCCATATTTCTGACCAAACGCCAACTGCTGTTAAACAATCACTTGGAAACACTTATGAAAGAAAATAGAGAGAATAGGGAGAAGATTCTGGAGTTGGAAATAGCTGAAGAGAGGACACGGATTGCAAGGGAAATTCACGATACACTGGGCAGCACTTTAACTGGAGCAATCATTCAGCTGGAAGCGGCCAAGAAGTATGTTCCCCTTGATCATGACAAAGCGATTGCGTCCATTGAAAAGACTCAGGATATTACTCGAATAGGGTTCTCTGAAGTCAAGAGAGCCATCAAGGCTCTTCGTCCCATTGATGTTTCTAAAAATACCTTGAAAGAATCCATAATGTTGCTGAAAAACAGGATTGAAAGCAGTTATCATTTTACCCTCGAAACCTGTATCAATATCCCCTGTGAAATTGATGAGAAAATCAAAATAACGGTCTATTCCATCATTCAGGAGCTGGTTACTAATTCCATCAAGCACAGTGGTACAAAGAATCTCTTTTTAACGATCGACGTCAAGAGTACTACATTGTTCATATATACCCATGATAATGGAAAGGGTTCCTTGAAGATTTCAGAGGGCTACGGATTGACAGGAATTAGGGAGAGGGCAGAACAACTGGGTGGGAATGTGAGATATTCCAGTCATGAAATTGAGGGATTTCAAGCGATGGTCACCATCCCTCTCATCTGATATTCGAATGAGAATTCCGGAGACTTTTCCATGCCGATCGACGAATGGATGTGATTGGCAATGACAGGCCTGTTGCCTATTGATGCGAAAGGTGTCTGAAAGTGAACTGTGGGCTGCCATCACAGCTGAATTATGGAATTGAATCATTCCCCGGAAATATCTAAAAAGAAAAAACCCACACTTTTCAGCATGGGTTTCTTTATTCTTTTTTGTTAAGGACTTTATGGTTTAAGCGCCTTGCGGGAATCGAACCCGCTTCTTCAGCTTGGAAGGCTGAGGTAATACCAGTATACGAAAGGCGCGCTACGACCTATGTTTTAAAACATTATCAAATCTTCGTCAAGTACCTTCAGAAAAGAAGCCACGGAGTTTTCCTGTATCCTGTAATGCCATCGCAATAACATTGCACCGGATGCATAAGCGAAGTAATATCGTAATTGGACTGACTGTAGGAAAATGGAGGAAAGACATGAAGCTCTTTGTAGCAGTCACTGATTCTGATTGGTACCGAAACCTTTCTGTTCAATCCTATGATGAGATAAATTTCTGGAAGCCAGGAGGGAAAAGTACCTTCAAGGCCCTCGACTCACACGATCTTTTCCTGTTCAAGCTTCATTCCCCTCAGAACTACATAGTTGGTGGAGGGTTCTTTGTCAAATTCTCCATCCTTCCTTCATTTCTTGCCTGGGATGCCTTTGGCAGAAAGAATGGAACCGACTCCTTGGAGGAGTTGCATCAGAAAATCTGGAAATACCGTGATGAAAGAACCCCTAATCCTTCTATTGGATGCATCATCCTAGCCAATCCATTCTTTTTCCCTGAAGATACGTGGATTTCCATCCCCAAGGATTGGTCTTCCAGCATAGTGCAGGGAAAACTCTATGATACCAACTCGATGGAAGGCTTCCGTCTGTTTCAACAGGTTCAGGATAGGGTACAACAAAAAGAAGTTTCTCTCTCGTCCCCAGGTTTGTTCCTTGATCAGGAACCCCGGGTAGGGGAAACGCAGGCATGGTATCGCCTGGGGCAGGGGAGCTTTCGGGTGTTGGTCACAGAAGCCTATAACCGCCGTTGCGCTTTTAGCGGTGAAAAGACCTTGCCAGTGCTTGATGCTGCCCATATCAAACCATTCAGTGAGGGAGGCAAATACTCCATTCAAAATGGGTTGTTACTTCGTACAGACATCCATACCCTCTTTGACCGAGGCTATCTGACCATAGGTGACGACTATACCATTGAAGTGAGTCATCATTTGAAAGAAGAGTATGGAAATGGGAAGATTTACTACGACTTCCATGGGAAGCGCTTGTCCAATCTGCCTGCCAATGTGTTCGAAAGACCCTCGTCTGAGGCAATCAGCTGGCATAATGAACATGTCTATCTAGGATAGGTCGGCACTTCCTGGCTACTGCTGTCCTCTCCCTTGTTGACATGCAAGCCTTTTCACTGTTTAAATGAAGTATCAGTAGAGCGTAGTGATCAGAACGTTTGCAATAGCGAGGAGAGAGTATGGGACAGCGTGGAGAAGTGTATTCTACGAGGCTTGTCAAAAATGACAGGACCTATTTTTTTAATGTGAAGGAAAACATCTATGGGGACATGTTCCTCAATATGGTGGAGAGCAAGGGAACCCCGGAAAGTGATAGGTTCATCCGACAATCGATCATCGTCTACCAGGAAGACCTTGGGGAGTTTCTCAAGGAATTGCAGAAATCCTTGGATTTCATCAAGCAGAACGAAAAGACGAAATAGTATGTGGGCAGCCTGATGGCTGCTTTTTCTTTGTTTGTTGACTAGAACAGTTCCCCTGGCTCAAAGTGCCCCTTTCTCTGTGCACCGGCGATATGAAAGGATTTTCTGTGGATAGGGGAGAGCCCGTAGTACAGACAAGCATCCCGATGCTCCTTGGTAGGGTAGCCCTTGTGCTTGGCAAAGTTGTACAGCGGCCATTTCTTGTCCGCTAGGACCATATATCTGTCCCTGGCACACTTTGCCAGGATGGAAGCCGCCATGATCTCGACCTCAGTTGCATCACCTTTTACGATGGCAATGGTAGGGCAGTCCAGATTGGGCTTCTGATTCCCATCGACCTTTGCCAGGTCGATGGGATACGTTTTCTTGAGCTTGTCATACGCCCGTTTCATGGCGAGCAGGGATGCCTGGAGGATGTTGATGGTGTCTATTTCCTGAGCCGTGGACAGGGCTACAGCCCATGCAAAGGCCTTCTCCTTGATGACTTTTTCAGCTTGTAACAGTTGGTTTTCGTTGAGTTTTTTCGAATCATTGAGCAAGTCCAGAGGAAAATCATCTCCAAGGATGACTGCCGCCGCACAGACAGGCCCGGCCAAGGGGCCCCTGCCTGCCTCATCAAGGCCGCATATCAGCTTCGGTTCCTCAAAAAGGAACAAGGAATCATTCGTCGGCTCATCTGTTGGCCTACGCATTGGATGTATGACTGGAACTTCTGTCGCCTTTTTCAATGGGGACTCCTTTTGGGATGAGCTTTTTCTCCTACTTCTAACCCTTCCCATCATATGATATAATCACGAAGAAATCAGCGTCTAACAGAGAAGAGGGTACAGTTTGTTTCTCAAAAGTCTTAAAATATTCGGCTTCAAGTCATTTCCGGACTCAGTAAGCTTGGACTTCTCCGGTGGGATAACCAGCTTGCTTGGTCCCAATGGGTGTGGAAAAAGCAATATAGTCGATGCCATCAAATGGGTTCTCGGGGAGCAGTCCACCAAAACCCTACGGGCAGGCCGTATGGAAGATGTCATCTTCAATGGCACTGACACACGCAAACCTCTGCAAGTTGCTGAGGTGAGCCTTGTCGTATCCAATGAACAGGGACTGTTGCCCACAGACGATAGTGAGATAGAGATCAAGCGTAGAATCTACCGCAGCGGAGAAAGCGAATATTTCATCAACAGCACGCGTGTCCTGCTCAAGAACATCAAGGAGCTCTTCTTTGATACAGGGGTGGGGAAAAGTGCCTACTCCATCCTTGAGCAGGGAAAGATTGACCAGATACTCTCATCCCGTCCTGAAGACAGGCGCTATATCTTTGAGGAGGCTGCAGGTATCTCGCGCTTCAAGAGCCAAAGTCAGGATGCTGAACGTAAGCTGGTCAGAACAGATGAGAATATCCTGCAGGTGGATACCATCCTGCGCGAAGTGCGCAGAAGCTACGAGACCAAGAAGAACCAGGCGGCAAAGGCCATCAGCTATCGGGAGTTGAAGAAAGAGCAGTTTGCCCTGGAAGTTGACGTGCAGCTATCGACGCTCAAATCCTACATCATGTTGCAAAACAGCAAGGAAGAGCTGAAGGTGCAAGGGGAGAAGGAACTCGAAAAGCAAAAAGGCTCGCTTACCTCCTATGACGAAGAGATTACCGAACTGCAAGAGACCATGAGAGCTCTGGGTACCAAGCGTATCGCCATGCAGACAGAGCTGCAGCGCCTTGATGAGGCCATCAAGGGAAGGGGAGACAAACTCGACCTCCTTACCCAACGCTTTCGGGACTTCCTTACCCAAAAGGACGAAGCCGCCGAGCGTTCGCTTACTATCCTGGAGCGCATGGAACGCAACAAGAGCGAGATAGACGAAAAGTTCTCAGTCATGGCAGACATTGACGACACTATAGAACAGCTCAATGCTGAGATCGAGAAAAACCAAAAGGGAATCGATAGGACACGTAGCCTCATCGTTAGCCAGAATCAGGAGATCAGCGAAACTGAGATTGCGGATATAGCGCTCGATGAAGAGTTGGAGATCCTCTCTGAGAAGCTCAAGGAACTCACCGACGTCATTGTCGTCGAGCTGGAGGCCAAGCTGAAAGCCTCCGGGTACAATCTTGAGGAGAAGAAGACAGCCCTAGCTGCCTTTGAAGAACGCCTCGATCATATTACGGCATCAGTAGCAGAACACGAGCTCTTCTTGGACAAGCTTACCTCTACCGGCTTTTCATCCGAACAGCTGCTCTCCCAGGAGCGTGCTTTCCAACGTACCCTAGGATCTAGCCTGTCATCGCTGCGTTCCCTCTTTTCGACATACCTCAGCCATGAAGCCTCCTTTATCGATGACCTCATTTCCCCTGAAGGTATCATCACCGAAAAGCATACGGTGGATCGCCAGATGACGGAAAAACGCAAGGCTCTCTCCTACAACCGCGAACGCATCGGCTATCTGCGCGAGGAGAATGCAAAACTCTCCTCCTCTATGGAAGCCTACCAGGCTTCCATTGCCGACCAGAGGGTAGCGTTGAACCAGCTTCAGGAGCAAAAGAAAAGTGCCAAGGATTGGATTGCCAACCTCCAGCGTACTGTCACAGAACAGGAGTATGAGTATCGCGATGCCGTCAACTTGAGCGAGAGCGCACAGGAGCGAATCTACGAGACCCAGGAAGATATTCGCAGCGTTGAAGCTGAAGTGAAGGATATGAAGGCTAACATCGCATCTCTGAATGAAGAGTTGAAGGATCTTGTTGTAGGGATCGAGGACCTTGGTTCCTCGATCAGAGGCAAGCAGGAGATGAAGGACTCCTCCTATGAGAGATTGCAGACCATAAAAAGTGATACGGAAAGGCTTGGGTACCAAATAGAGCAGCTTGGAACGAGCATCACCGGCATCTATACAAATTTTTTTGAGAACTATGGCAAAAGCTTGAAGGAATACGAAAGTCGTCTCACAGAGGACATGGTAGACATCCCTGTCCTGAAAGCAAATCTGGATGAAGTCAAGAAAAAGATCGCATCAATGGGCTATATAAACCAGATGGCAGAGGAGGAGTTCAATGAGGTGAAGGAGCAGTACGATTTCCTTACCAAGCAGATGGACGACCTTGCCAAGGCCAAAGAGGATTTGGCTGCTGTGGTCCTGGAGATTAAGACTAGGAGCGAAGAGCTCTTCCTTGATACCTACAAGCAAATCTCCACCAATTTCCAAGATATGTTCCGCCGGTTATTTGGGGGGGGTAGGGCGGAGCTCAAGCTGGTGGATCCTGAAAACGTACTGGAAAGTGGCATAGACATCCTTGCCCAGCCCCCGGGAAAGAAACTTACCCACCTCGCTTTGCTTTCAGGGGGGGAGCGGTCGATGACCGCTGTAGCCCTGCTGTTTGCGACCTATCATGTGAAACCCTCTCCATTTTGTGTCCTGGACGAGATCGACGCGGCCCTGGACGATAGGAATATCGGATTTTTCCTGTCTGTGTTACAGGAATTTGCCAAGAAAAGCCAATTCATCATCATTACCCATAACAAACATACTGTTATGGGAAGCGATACATTGTTGGGTGTGACGCAAATGGAAGCGGGCGTCTCAACAATGGTCAGCTACCGCATAGACACCGTTGCAGGGGAGCCTGTCATTCTCAATGATGAGGCCAAGGAGGTCTCCTTCGATGAGTCAGGCTCCGCTAAAACGATGCCTTGACACCACGTCCCTCCTTGCGGTATAAGATGTAACTTGTATGAGTATTACAATAGAGAAGCAGAGTGTTTGATTCAATAAGTGACAAGTTTTCTGGCATCATGCGTACGCTGGCCGGAAAGTCAAAATTAACTGAGAAGAATATCCAGGACGCCGTTGAGGAAATCAAGGTCGCCCTGCTTGATGCTGACGTCAACCTGCGCGTTGTCAGGAGATTCATAAACGGCACCATGGAAGAGGCTATGGGGGAGAAAGTCCTCAAGTCTATCGATCCTGGCCAGCAGTTTGTGAAGATCGTCTATGACCGCATGGTTGCCTTGCTTGGCGACGAAGAAAACCAGAAGCTCCTGCTCAAGGGGCCTGACACCACCACCGTCATCCTGATGATGGGGTTGCAGGGATCTGGTAAGACCACAACCAGTGCAAAGCTTGCCCAGAGACTGAAAAAAGAGGGTAGGAGGCCGATGCTGGTAGCAGCTGACCTTGTTCGCCCTGCTGCCATACTGCAATTGCAGGTCCTCGGAGAAGCAGTCGGAGTCCCCGTATTCACTGTCGAAGGGGAAAAGAACCCTGTCAAGGTTGCCTCTGAGGCCTTGAAGCTTGCAAAGAAAGAGCAGCGCGATGTGCTGATCGTAGACACCAGCGGACGCATGCACCTCGATGAGACACTCATGGTTGAGATCATGCGCATCAAGGATGCGCTGAAGCCGGATGAGACGCTCTTTGTAGCTGACTCCATGACCGGTCAGAATGCAGTCACCATTGCACAGGAGTTTGAACAGAAGGTAGGCATCACAGGAGTCGTCCTATCCAAGTTTGACAGTGATACCCGTGGAGGGGCAGCCCTCTCCCTGCGCTCAGTAGTCGGCAAACCTATCAAGTTCATCGGCGTAGGGGAAAAGATCGGAGATCTTGAGCCCTTCTATCCCGAAAGGATAGCCAGCCGTATCCTGGGTATGGGGGACGTTGTCTCCCTTGTCGAGAAGGCTCAGGAGAACTTCAGCGAAGCTGAAGCTCTGAAAATGCAAGAGAAGATGGCCAAGAACACCTTTGACTTGCAGGACTATCTGGACCAGCTCAACCGTATGGACAAGATGGGTTCTATGGAACAGATTCTTGAAATGATTCCTGGGGCGAAAGGCCAGATCAGCGAAGATGATTTTGACAAGCAGGAAATTATCAGAGAAAAGGCAATCATCTGTTCGATGACCTATGCGGAACGTGCAAATTACCGTATAATGGGCCCTACTCGGAGAAAGAGGATCGCTTTAGGTAGTGGAACCTCTCTCTCTGATGTGAATAGGCTTATGAAAAAATTTGAGAAAATGCGACTTACAATGAAAAAGTTAGCAAAAAATAAAAAATACCAAGCTGCAATGCTTAAACAGATGGGTATGTAGAGTTGAATTCGTAGGAGGAATTGAAGTGAGCACAAGCATGAGACTGAAGCGGTTTGGATCCAAGAAGAGACCTGATTACAGAATCGTCGTAATGGATTCCAGAGCAGCAACAAAAAGCCGGACCCTTGATGAGGTCGGACAGTACCACCCTCTCTCCAGTAAGGAGACACAGGTGGTTCTCGATGTTGAAAAGATCAACAGTTGGATTGCCAAAGGGGCACAGCCAAGCGATACTGTCAGACAGTTGCTGAACCGCAATGGAATAACCATTACCAGAACTGTCCAGGAATAAGTTCCAGGAGAACGTTGTGGAAAAGGATCTTGTAGAATACATTGTAAAATCCCTCGTTGATGTCCCTGACGCTGTCAGTATCAATGTGGTTGAGGGCGAAAAGTCCACAATCCTTGAACTGAAGGTGGCCAGTGAAGATGTCGGCAAGGTAATTGGCAAGCAAGGGCGCATTGCAAAGGCCATCAGGACCATCCTGAGTGCCTCGGCCACCAAGAGTGGCAAGCGTGCCGTGCTGGAAATCCTGGATTGATTATGGAAGAGATGCTCTATACTGCCACCGTGCAAAGTACCTTTGGTATCCTCGGTGAAGTAAAAATCCTCCCCAATAACGAAGACTGTACCAACTTGAAGAAACTCAAGGAGGTTGTGTTGCGTTGTAAGGATGGAACAGAGCTTACTGTCACCATTGAAAAGTTCAGGATGCAAGGGACACAAGCTCTGATGAAGTTCGCCGGGTATGATAACCCTGAGGATGCCAGAGCCCTTGCCGGTTGTCGCCTGATGGTTGAACGAAGCAAAGCTGCTCCCCTGAAGAAGGGCCAATACTATGTCACCGATCTCATCGGATGCACTATGGTGCATGATGGGCTTTCGTTGGCAAAGGTAGAGAAGGCTCTGGATGGGGCACAGGCTGTGCTTTTGGAAGTGCTTGCCTCTGACGGTAAACGATATATGGTTCCCTATCTGGAACAATTTATCGGAGCAGTGGATTTGGAGAAGCGCACTATTGAATTGAAGACCCCTTGGATTTTGGCGTGAAGATTCATATTGTCACCCTCTTTCCCGAGATGGTGGAGGGGTTTTTTAAGAATTCAATCATGAAGCGTGCTGTAGAAGGCAACTTGGTGCAGTACAACATCATCGATTTCCGTACATTTGCCAAAGATCGTCACCGCACTTGCGATGATGCCCCTTTTGGCGGTGGGGCTGGGATGCTGATCCAGTGTGCTCCCCTGTGTGACGCCCTTGATTCGATAGAAGCAAAGGGCAAGCGAGTGGTTTATCCCTCGCCCTCAGGGAAGAAGTTTACACAGGCGTATGCAGAAAACCTGAGCTTGGAAGACGAGTTGGTCTTCATCTGCGGTCATTATGAAGGTATTGACCAACGGGTGATAGACCTATATGTTGATGACGAGATTAGTATTGGAGATTATGTGATCAGCAGTGGGGAGGTTTCCACACTGGTGATCGTTGATGCCGTATACCGGCTCATTGAAGGGGTCATCAGGGCCGACTCACTTTCTGAAGAGAGTTTTTCTGACGGATTGCTTGAATATCCCCAATATACTAGGCCTGAGACCTATTGCTCAAAAAGTGTCCCTGCGGTATTATTGAGCGGACATCATGCCAATATTGGTCAATGGCGACTGAAGAAGCGGTTGGAGAAGACTTTGTTGAACCGACCGGATCTTTTGGAGACGGCATCCTTGGATGTGAACTCCAGGAAGATGTTATTAGATTTGAAAGAACATAGTGCGAAGGGGACCGTAGACAATGGATGTAATTAAGGCTATTGAGTCAGAACAGATGAAGGAAAACGCTGAAAACTTCAGTGTTGGTGATACCGTAAAGGTATATTTCAAGATTATCGAAGGTACTAACGAACGTGTGCAGATCTTCGAAGGAATCGTACTTGCTAAGAATAATGGTGGAATCCGCCGCACATTTGTTGTAAGAAAGATCTCTTATGGCGTTGGTGTTGAAAGGATTTTCCCCCTGCATTCCCCTCGTGTCGAGCGAGTTGAGGTTATCAGAAGAGGCCGCGTAAGAAGGGCCAAGCTGTACTACCTTCGCGACAAGGTTGGCAAGAAGGCAAAGGTCAAGGAACTCATTCGCAAAAAGAACGCGTAGTTTTCCCATGCATTGCCATCCAAAAGGACGACATCTCCCTGATGCCGTCCTTTTTATATTTTAGCATCTTGCCCATCAGCCTAAAACAGGATAGGGTAGCTTTAGAGGATCATATGGAACCAGAGAGCAAGAAACAGAACCCTCCAGCTAATCCGCCTAAGCGGGAGAGCAGTAACCGCAAGCGTGACCGCAAACGAAAGAAACGCAGTACCAAAGGAAAAGGTGCGACTGAGCTCAACAAGAAGCCCATGAACACCCTTCTGCCCCCCCAGGCAAAGGTGCCCTATCATAGCAGCCTTCCTCCCTTACCGGTCAGACGCATCGAGGAACCCCTGTTGGACTGCCCTCTGTGCGGCAAGGTCATCGAGAATATTGCAAGTGCCTTGACCCATCCTGATGGGGGGTTCTGCCACTTTGACTGTGTCTTGGAGAAGATAGCCAACGATGAACGGATCACTGACAAGCAAAAGATAAGCTATATTGGGCGGGGGACCTTTGCGGTTGTCGAGGAAAATGAGGAGACTGGCTTCACATTTGCCAAGAGAATCGTCTGGGAGACTCCTGAGAGCCTTGATATCATGAAGAAGTATGTGGAGGCGAACAAGAAATGACAGCTTCAAAAAATGTGGCTATGCTCCCCGGTTCTTTCGACCCTCCCACCAATGGGCACATAGATATCATCGGACGCAGCGCCTCCCTCTATGACAAGCTTTATGTCGTTGTTGCTGACAATGTGCAGAAGACCTGTCTCTTCACTGCTTCAGAACGTATGCAGATGCTCAGGGAGATTCTCAAGGGGTATCAAAACATTGAGGTGGTCACCTATCCGGGGCTTGTTGTTCAGTTCGCACTGGAACATGGGGTAGGGGTCATGATCAGGGGCGTTCGTGCTCTGGTCGACTTCGGCTATGAGTTTGAGCTCGCAATGACAAACAAACAGCTCAACAGTGCCTTGGAGGTGCTGTTCATGCCTACCAGTCCCAAGTATTTCATGCTTAGATCCAGTGCCATCAAGGAGATGGCAGCCTACGGGGCAGATATCTCCCCCATGGTACCTCCTTTGGTGGTGAATATGATGGGCAGTAGGATCAAGAGGTTGAACTGACACTGTCCCAATGGGTGTTCAGCCCAAGGAAAGTATGGGACGACTTCTCTCTTTATTGTTCTTGTAATTTGTTCTTCTCCAAACACTTCATCAGAATTGTTCGGCAGAGGAGCTTCAAATATGGGTTTAGTTGTTGACGCAATAGGGGTTTTTCGTTATTCTTCCCTAAGTGTCAAAAATTTGCGTAGGATAAGAGGATTTTCAACATGGCAACACCTAAATATAAGACTTCAAAAGCTAGTGCAGCTTCCCGCAAGGCGGCGAACATGCGTCTTGTTTCTCCAACCCTTTCTCGTTGTGGTACCTGTGGCAACATGGTAGTGCCTCATCGTGTATGTCCCAAGTGCGGCTTTTATCGTGGTGTTCAGGTCGTTGAACTACAAGACAAATAGTTCCCATTTTTAGGAGATAATAAGTAATGGACAATAAAGAAGTTTTTGAAAAAGTAAAGGCGCTCATCGCTGATAAACTGGAAATTGATGCTGCAAAGATCACCATGGATGCTTCCTTCCGCAAGGATCTCGGAGCAGATAGCTTGGATACCTATGAGTTGGTATATGCCATCGAAGAGGAATTGGGCGTTTCCATTCCTGACGAGAAGGCTAACGAGTTTGAGACCGTCAAGGATGCAGTAGACTTTCTTTCAACTCAGCTCTAAGGCATAGGGTCTATGGATCAATTTGCCTTTGGAAAAGCTCCCGCTATCTCTCCTTCGAGAGAACGGGAGCTTCTTGCTTTTAAACAGGCAAGCAACATGAAATGTGACGATCTGAACTTGCTCAACCTGGCCTTTACCCACCGTTCGTTTGCAAACGAGACAACCGAAGAGGTGGGAAATAATGAAAGGCTGGAGTTCCTTGGGGATAGTGTTCTGGGCATGTGTGTGGCTGATTGGCTTTTAAGAAATCTTCCTGCAAAGCAGGAGGGGGATTTCTCAAAAATCAAGAGTGTTGTCGTCAGTGAGGATAGCCTCACCATGATCGCCCGCAAACTCAATGTGGACAAGTACCTGCTCATTGGAAAAGGGGAAGAGAACAGCGGAGGCAGGGATAAGAAGACCCTGCTTGCAGACTGTATGGAAGCCCTTTTCGCCGCCTGCTATCTTGACAGTGGCTTTGAATCGGCTCGAGAATTTGTCATGCTCTACCTCAAGGACCAGATCCATGCGGTGCTCAAGTATGACTACCATCGCGACTATAAGACCAGTCTTCAGGAGTATATGCAGAAGAAGTGGAGAAAGTGCCCGGTCTATACCCTGGTTAAGAAAACAGGGCCTGAGCATGAGTTTACCTTCTTTGTTGAGGTGAAGGTGAACAACCAGAGCTTCGGTCCTGCCCAAGGTCGCAGCAAGAAGGATGCTGAGCAGAACGCAGCCAAGCTGGCCTATGACTCTGTGGTGGAGCCTACGCTCTCCTGATAGTTCTTTGCAATGGTGAGCAGCTGCTCAGCATTGTTCTGCTTAGGGTCATCCAGGACTGTCTCCAGCAGATATGCCAGGGTTGTCCCTATGCTTTTTCCTGTGATCCCCATCTTCATCAGATCATTTCCGCCAATTGCCAGATCCCTGATGCTCAAGGCATCCTTCGCTTCAAGTATCTTGTTGATGCGCCCTTGCAGATTGTCAATGAGCGTTGTATTGGGTTCGCCATGTATTGCTATCTGGTCAGCGATACGTACCTGGAAGAGGAGGGGAATCTCCTCTAGACCAACACGCTTGATGAACCTTCGCACTGCACTGTCACTCCATTCATTCTGATAGTTGAACATATGCTCCTTCACCAGATGGGTGACCAAGCGCATGTGTTCCTTGCTGGTCTTCAGGTACTGCATGATCGCCTTGGTCTCCCTTGCTGAGACACTCTCATGGGCATAGAAGGTGCTCTTCCCTTCCCCTGCCTCAATGACTTCACTCTTTCCCATGTCATGGAAGAGGGCGGCCAGGCGTACTGGGAGGGGGAAGGCCCTATCAGCAGCTGCCTGGCAGGCAGCTATGTTATGCTGGAGGATGTCCTGGTGATGCATACCCCCTTGTTCGATGCCGTCGCCTTTGGCGAGGGCGGGGAAGAGGGTTGTCAGCATGCTGCACTGGTGCATGTACTGAAGGCCTACAGAAGGATGGTCTGATAAGACCAGCTTGAACAGCTCGTCTCTGATTCGTTCGCTGCTGACATTCCTCAGGTTCTCCTTCTCGCTCTTCATGGCATGGAGGGTATCTTCTTCAATGGAGAAATTCAGCTTTGAAGCGATCCTGCAAGCACGGAAGATGCGAAGGGCGTCCTCCTCAAAACGCTTCTGGGGATCGCCTATGGCCCTGATGGTCTTGTTCTTCAGATCTTCCATGCCGCCGTTGAGGTCGATGATGGCTCCAGTAGTGCAATCTGCTGCAAAGGCATTGATGGTGAAGTCTCTTCTTTTGAGGTCCTCTTCCAGGTTCCTGATGAAGGTCACGGAACTTGGGTGCCTTCCATCGAGATAGGACCCTTCGCTTCGGAAGGTGGTGACCTCGAACATCTGTTTTTCAAATATGACTGTGACTGTGCCATGTTCAATACCGGTGGGGATGACATGGCCGAACAGCGCCTTGACCTCAACAGGTTGTGCATCGGTGGTAAAATCGAAATCCTCGTTATCCAGACCCAGCAGATGATCACGTATTGCCCCTCCCACTATGTAGAGGGAGAACCCGGCCGCTTTGAAGCGTGAGGAAAATCGTTGTATCGACGAAGAAACAGGGAACTTTCGCATACTGGAACACTACCTGTACAAAGAGGAAAGGTCAATCATAATATTGGTTTGCATAGGTTGTCATTTCGACCCAATATGAATAGAATGGCACTAATGCGGAAGTTCACCAAGGCTTCCGGGAACAAGGAGCGTCTATGTTTCGTCCAGTAACTACACGAGTTGATTTCCCTGCTATGGAAGAGGGCATCCTCTCCTTTTGGCAACAAGAGGATATTTTTGGAAAATCGATCACCATGCGTCCGGTAGAGGATGAGTTCGTCTTTTATGACGGGCCTCCATTTGCCACAGGCCTTCCCCATTTCGGGCACCTGGTCCCTGGGACCATCAAGGACGCCATTCCACGTTACCAGACCATGAAGGGCAAGCGTGTGCAACGCCGCTTCGGATGGGATTGCCACGGACTTCCTGTGGAGTTTGAGATGGAGAAGACACTGGGTATCAGCGGGCCCTCGGCCATCAACGAGTACGGTGTCGCCAATTTCAACGAACAGTGCCGGTCCATTGTCCTGCGCTACACCAAGGAGTGGGAGAATACCATCAACAGGATGGGACGCTGGGTCGACTGGGAGAACGGGTACCGAACCATGGACACCAACTACATGGAATCCATCTGGTGGGTGTTCAAGTCCCTGCACGAAAAGGGCTTCATCTACGAAGGCTACAACATCCTTCCCTACAGTCCAGCCCTCGGTTGTCCCCTCTCTAACTTTGAGGTGAATCTCGGTGGCTACCAGGATGTGGTTGATCAGGCTGTGACGGTCCGTTTTGCTGTTGACGGGCAGAAGGATACCTATTTCCTGGCTTGGACGACCACCCCTTGGACACTGCCTTCAAACCTTGCCTTGGCCTTTGGTCCTGATATTGACTACGTGAAGATCCTCGACAAGAGTGACAGCTGTTACTATATCCTTGGCAAGAATCGTCTTGGTCACTACTACAAGGATGAGACCCAGTACGAGATAGTGGACGAGCAGAAGGGAACCTTCTACAGAGGCATGCGCTATGAGCCGCTCTTCCCGTATTTTGCTCACCTCAAGGATGTAGGCGCCTTTGTCTGTGTCACTGGAGACTATGTCACCACCGAAGACGGCTGCGGCATTGTCCATACAGCCCCTGGCTTTGGTGAGGATGACTACCAGGTGCTCAAGGGCTCTGGAATCCCAGTGGTGTGTCCCATAGACAGCGAAGCGAAGTTCACCAGTGAAGTCCCTGACTTCGAGGGTAGATTCGTCAAGGATACCGACAAGGATATCATTGCGAAACTCAAGGGCATGGGGAAGCTGGTCAAGCGGGAAAACTTCCTGCACCCCTATCCCTTCTGCTACCGCACCCATAAGCCCCTCATCTATCGTGCCATGGGGTGTTGGTTTGTCGATATCCAGAAGATCAAAAGCTCGATGCTCAACGCCAACGAGCAGATCACCTGGATGCCTGAGCACCTGAAAAACGGACGCTTCGGCAAGTGGCTGGAAGGGGCTCGGGATTGGGCCATCAGCCGCAACCGTTTCTGGGGAAACCCCATTCCCGTCTGGAAGTGTGACGGAAGCGACCACATTGAAGTGATCGGCAGCCGCGAGGAGCTGGAGGCGAAGTGCGGGCAGAGCGTACCCGACCTGCACAAGCACTTTGTCGATGAGCTCACCTGGCCAAGCCCTGATGGGAAAGGCACGATGAGGCGCATCACTGATGTCCTGGACTGCTGGTTTGAGTCCGGCTCGATGCCTTATGCCCAGCTGCACTATCCGTTTGAGAACAAGGAGTATTTTGAAGAGCATTTCCCTGCGGACTTCATCTGTGAAGGGCTGGACCAGACCCGCGGCTGGTTCTATACCCTTACGGTCATCGCAGCAGGCCTCTTTGACAAGCCCGCCTTCATGAACTGCATCACCAATGGCATTGTACTTACCCCCGAGGGCAAGAAGATGAGCAAGAGTGCCAAGAACTATACCGATCCGATTGATATCGTCAACTCCTATGGAGCCGACTCCCTGCGTTTTGCGCTGATGAACAGTGCTGTTGTCAGGGCTGAGGATCTGAAGTTCAGTGAAGAATCTGTCAAGGATGTGCTCAAGAGCCTGATCATTCCGTTGTGGAATGCCTACTCCTTCTTTGTTACCTATGCGAATATCGATGGGTACGAACCTGGGGAAACCTCCTACGAGAAACTTTCAAACCCTATGGATGTCTGGATCATCTCAAGCAGTGAGCGTCTGATCGAAGAGGTCACATCTGCCTTTGATGCCTACGACATCCAGAAGGCATGTTCGCTGTTCATTCCCTTCATTGATGATCTGAACAACTGGTATATCCGCCGAAGCCGCCGCAGATTCTGGAGAAGTGAGAACGATGGGGACAAGAAGGAAGCCTATGATACCCTCTATCGTGTCCTGATGACCTTCATAAAGATTGCCGCGCCCATCATCCCCTTTACGACTGAGGATATCTATCAGAACCTCAAGACAGACGGGATGACCCAGAGCATCCACCTTGAGCCCTATCCTGAGTACCAGAGCTTCCAGCGGGATTTGGAATTGGAGAAGAGGATGGCACTTACCCAAAAAGCAATCGTCATGGGAAGATCCCTTCGTGCCTCAAACAACCTGAAGACACGCCAGCCTTTGCAGACCGTCTTTCTTGTCGATAGGACAGAGGAGGAACGCGAGGTTCTCTCTGCAATGGCTGATATCATCGCCGAGGAGCTAAATGTCAAGGAGGTTCTCATCCAAGAGGATGAGAGTGCTCTTGTCAGCTACAGCGCCAAGGCAAACTTCAAGGTGCTCGGTTCCCGACTGGGCAAACAGATGAAAGAAGTGGCCGCCCAGATTGAGCTGTTCACAGGGAAAATGATCGCTTCCCTCCTAGATGGGAAGAGTATCACCCTTGCATATAGCGAAGGTGAGATTGAGATCTCGGCAGAACACATTATCGTAGCCCGAACCGAGAGGGAAGGGGTGAAGGTGCTCAACGACGGTTCTCTGACAGTCGGTTTCGACACCAAGGTGACTGAAGAGTTGCTCCAGGAGGGAATTGCCCGTGATATCGTGCGCAGTGTCCAGAACCTCCGTAAGGAGAGTGGCTTTGAGGTCTCTGACAGGATACGCCTCACCTATGATGGTGATGAGGTGGTTCAGCAGGTATTCGCCAACTTTGGAGAGACTATTGCAAAGGAAACGTTGTCGAACACTCTCTCCTTTGCTAGAATGGAAAATGTTGAGGCGATCGAATGTGGAGACCATCTGGTCAGGCTAGCTGTAGCAAAGGACTGATCCCATGAATAAAGGTAAGGCTGTTGTACTGACGCTGTGCATCGTACTGATGCTCTCCTCCTGTGCCTCTTTGGCCAGGCGTGAGAGGCCTTACTATCAATTCCAAGGGATGGCCCAAAGCGGTGTCATAGTAGCTACAGTTGATGCGGTTGCAGAGCCGGCTCTTGTGGCCTCGGCCTTTGGCGATCTCGCCGAGTTCGCCAAACGCTCCAGGCGGGTATCGCTCTCCCTCAAACCCATTGACGATTCGTATCCTGTGGACCAGGAGGCGCTGTCGGCCTATGGGGTGGTTGAGGGCGACTACCCAAGGTTTTTGCTCAATACTGGGATGATGTACTCCAGGGATCTCTCCCAGAAAGCCAATGCTGAAGGCCTCACCTGGTTTAGCCAGAAGGAAGGACCGTTGAGCCTGTACACACCTAAAAATGATGAGCTGCTCTTCACCAACGGGCCTTATGAGAGTGCCTATGCATCCTATAAGGCCAGACAAAGGCTTATCACTGACGATATTGCCCTTCAGATGTCCGATGCTTCCATCGCGCTGTATGCATTTGAACCTGAAACGTTCTTTGATCTGGGCCTGAACCTTCCGCAGTCTGTATTCCAACAGGCTAGGGAAGTGCTCCTGCTCATCAATCAGAAGGAAGGATCCTATAGCGTCGATGCCTATATACAGATGGAAAATTCGAAGCTTGCAACCACTCTCTCGCAGATGGTGCGTAGCGGTTACTTGGCAAGATTGAAGAAGGATAAGATCCCTTTCAAGATTGCCGATCTGAAATTGATGTTTTTACTCGATGATGATCTTGTTTCAATCGTAGAGATGCCCTTGAGTGAGGAGCAGATGCTGCTGTTGAAGCAGGGCCTGACCGGGGTCTTATAATAGAGGAGTACGTGTATGCCTAGTTATGAATATGAGTGTCAGAATTGTCATGCCCATATAGAGTTGGTGCAATCGGTCGAAAACCATCAGGCTCCTGCCATGTGCCCTTCCTGCTGTATGCAGCACACTATGGTGAGGGTGTTCAATCTACAAGGGAACACCTCTGAGGCCAAATTAGAAAAAACGGACGAGGAGTAGGTTGTGGAAACCAGAAAAAGAATACTGACAGGTGATAGGACTACGGGAAAACTTCATTTGGGCCACTATGTGGGTTCCTTGAAATCACGTTTTGAGCTTCAGGACAGCTATGAGGAGTTCATTCTCCTTGCTGATATCCAGGCACTCACTACCCATTTCAACAATCCCAAGCTTATCAACAGCAGTATCTATGATGTGACCATCGACAACCTCTCTGTAGGGCTGGATCCCAATAAGGTCACCTTTGTCCAGCAGTCCCAGGTCAGCTCGATAGCCGAACTGACCATTTTCTACTCCATGATAGTGACGGTGAACCAGCTTCGGCATAACCCTACTATCAAGACAGAGGCACAGAACTACGGCTATGAGGACATAACCTATGGCTTTCTTGGGTATCCGGTAAGCCAGACTGCCGATATCACCTTCTGCAACGCAGATCTGGTGCCTGTCGGTGAGGACCAGGTTCCCCACATTGAGCTTTCGCGCAAGATAGTTCGCAAGTTCAACAAGCTCTATGGAACTGACATCACCCAGCCGCAGGTAAAGCTCAGCCAGGTCGGCAGGCTAAGCGGTCTGGACGGCAACGCCAAGATGGGCAAGAGCATGGGCAATGCGATCTACCTCTCCGATACCCCAGAGCAGGTCTGGAAACTAGTCCGTAAGGCTGTGACCGACCCTGCCCGTGTTACGACGGACATCCCAGGCCATCCTGAGATCTGCAACATCTACAAGTATCACCAGATCTTCAACCCTGAAGAGGCCCCTGAAATCTATGAAGGGTGCACTACTGCTAAGCTTGGATGTTTTGAGTGTAAGAAGCGCCTGAATGTTGTCCTGAACAATCTGCTCGACCCGATGAGGGAGAGGCGATCCTACTATGAGGGCCATATGGACGAGGTGAAGCAGATCATAGTTGAGGGGACGCGCAGGGCGAATAAGATTGGCAATGACAACTTGGATGCCATCAAGGAAAAGATGTTCCTGAAGATTTGACAGGAGGGGAGGGAAACCTCCCCTTTCTGACGATATGACCCTATCTCTCTGCTTAGAGCATCTCTCTTGTGCAACAAATGCAAAATCTCTGCTATGTTACTTTATTGAGAATACATACAATTATGGTATACTTACTTACTGGATGTATTGAATCCGCAAGAAACAATAGGAGAAATGTATGAAAAAACTGCTTGTATTGCTCATGGTCGCCACGTTGTTGGCCACCTCTGTATTTGCTACAGGTTCCAAGGAAGCTCCCGCCGCTGCAACACCCGTTCCAGTAGTCGAGGAACTCACCCATGACCAGCTGGTCACCCGTGCGAAGGAAGAGGGCAAGGTTGTCGTCTATGCCACATCGAGTCGCATAGCCAAGGCTGCCGCTGCCTTTACCGAAAAGTATGGCATCGAAGTTGTCAGTTCCAACCTCAAGGATTTCGAACTGATCGAAAAAGTCTCCAAGGAAGCTCAGGCTGGTGTCGTAGGCGCAGACTTTGTCCTCGCCCAGGATGCAGGACGCCTGGTAGGCGAGCTTATCAAGCCAGGACACCTGTACAACTATGTACCTCCAACCTTGAAGAGTGTTATCCCTGCTTCCATGCAGAACCCCCTGCAGGTATTTGCCATCAACAAGGTGTTCATCTACAACGACGAAGGCCTTACCAGCTCCCCCTACACCAATATCTGGCAGTTTGCCGATCCCAAGTACAAGAGCCTGTTGCAGTTCAAGAACCCGTTCCAGGAGGGGGTCAATGCAAACTTCCTCACCATGTGCACCAGTCCTGAGTGGTCAGAGAAGATCGCCAAGGCATACAAGTCCTATTTTGGCAAGGACATTGTCCTCACCACACCCAATGCAGGATATGAGTGGATCAAGGCAATCTACGAGAACGACCTTATCGTAGGTACCAGTGACACCAACATTGCTGAGAATGTAGGCATCAAGGGGCAGAACGAAAAGCGAGACTTCCCTCCTGTAGGCCTCTTTGTGTTCTCGAAGGCACGCTATGCCACCAGCAAGAACCTTGCTCTGAAGCCAGCGATGACCATGGAGCCCTTCAGTGGTTTCTACTACAGCCTCTATGCCCTGATGACCCGCTCAGCTGAGCATCCTCATGCAGCAAAGCTCTTCATCGAGTTCCTATACACTCCTGAAGGCTTCGCCCCTTGGGGTGCAGATGTAGGGACCTACAGTGCAAACCCGAATAATCCTATCCAGGATGACATCGATTACCCCTTTGCCGTATGGCAGCCCTTGCTCGTCGAAGAGGATGGCGCTTACTGCTTTGACAATCGTGCCGAAGTTGAGGAGTTCCTCAACCAGTACATCTATTAGATCCTGAATTTACAGTATGGCCTGCAGATATCTGCAGGCCATATGGTAAGGAAAAAGCTCATGAGTGCCAGAAGCCAATTGAACACCTTCAAGTCTTTCATCAAAAAGCCCCACAACATCATCCTGGTTGTCCTGTTTGTTGTGCTGGGGTATCTGACCCTTGTCCCTTTGCTGACCATTGTGATGGACACCGTAACTGTCCACTCCTCGGAGGCACGCTTTGTCAAGCAGGAGACGGGGACTCTGACCCTCTACCACTGGAAAAAGATGTTTGCCAGTGGCATCACCAGCCAAAAGACCTTCTATGAACCGTTTCTCAATACCATGGTTGTCGCATTTCTATCCTGTGTGATGGCCATCGCAGTGGGAGGCTTCTTCGCCTGGACAGTTACGAGGACCAACATCAGGGCAAAAGGCTTCATATCCACTGTCTTTGTATTCCCTTACATCATGCCAGCATGGACGTTGGCTATGGCATGGCTCAACTTCTTCAGAAATTCACGCATAGGAGGAGCCCCAGGCCTCTTTACCGTGCTTACCGGCATAGAGACGGCGAACTGGTTTGCCTACGGTCTCTTTCCCATCGTCATCGTACAGGGCCTGCACTATGCTCCCTTTGCCTACATCCTCATCGGAGGGATCCTTAGGAACATGGATGCGAACCTTGAGGAGGCGGCCATGCTGTTGCATGCCACACGCTTTCAGATTACGATGAAGATTACCCTACCCATAGTGAGACCGGCCCTGCTTTCGACCTTCCTGTTGGTTTTCTCCTCCACGATGAGCGCCTTTGCCGTCCCTGCTTTCCTGGGAAGTCCTGTCCGATATCAGGTGCTCACCACGCAGATGTTCCGCACCCTCAATGGGATGAACCCAGGCTATGGATATATCATGGCCCTGGTCATGATCGCAATCGGAGTGGGTATTCTCATGCTCAACCAGTGGATAACCGGCAGACGCAAATCCTATACGACCATTACAGGCAAAAGCTCCAATATCTCGCTGTTCAATCTGCGAAGGTGGAGAACCCCCCTGACCGTTATACTGATCACCATCCTGATGATGGTAGCCATCCTGCCTCTTGTCTCCTTCGCCATTGAGTCATTCATCATGGCTCCAGGAGACTACTCGCTGTCAAACTTCACCACAGAGTTCTGGATCGGAGCGGGTAGGGCTGACATTGCCAACAGCGAACCCGGTATCCTGCGTAACCCCTCGATCTGGCTCGGTCTGACAAACAGTCTGAGGCTCTCGGTCATTGTCTCTCTCATTGCAGGGACGGTGGGTATTCTAGCCGGATACTCCATAGCAAAACGCCGGGGATCGAAATTGTCCACTTGGGTGAACAACCTTACCTTTTTCCCCTACCTTATGCCTTCCATGGCCTTCGGGGCGATCTTCCTCTCGATGTTTGCTGTCCAGCGGGGCTTCATCCCCGCACTGTACGGCTCCTTCTGGCTGCTGGTTATAGTGGGGGCGGTCAAGTACCTTCCTTTCGCCTCAAGAAGCGGAATCAATGCGATGTTGCAACTCTCAGGTGAGATCGAAGAGGCAGGTACCATCATGGGGATCGGGTGGTTCAAGCGAATGACGCGGATTATCATCCCCATCCAGAAAGCCACCTTCATCAGCGGCTATCTGTTGCCTTTCATATCCTGTATGCGAGAACTCTCACTCTTTATCCTGTTGGTTTCTCCTTCCACGAGAATCCTCACCACACTGCTGTTCCAGTACAATGAGAAAGGCTGGAACCAGTATGCAAATGCCATCAACCTGATGATCGTAGTCATTGTGGTAGGCCTCAACCTTTTGGTTACCAAACTGACAGGGGCTTCCATTGACAAGGGAATCGGAAACAACTAAGGAGCACTAGATGCCAAAGATTGAATTGAAGCACGTTACCAAACGTTTTGGAAAATTTGTAGCAGTGGATGACCTGAACATGGTCATAGATGACCGGTCCTTTGTCACCTTGCTCGGCCCTTCAGGATGTGGAAAGACCACCACCCTCAGGATGATAGCAGGTCTGGAGACCCCCACAGAAGGTGATATACTCATCAATGACAAGGTGGTCTTCTCCTCTGAACAGGGTGTTGACATTCCACCCGACAAGCGGGACGTGGGATTTCTCTTCCAGAACTATGCCTTATGGCCTCATATGACAGTCTATAAGAACATAGCCTTTGGGTTGGAAAACCTGAAGTGGACCAAGGCTGAGATACAAAAGAGGGTGGAGGAGCTCCTTACCATGCTCAAGATCTCCGAATTTTCCGCGCGCTACCCATCCGAACTCTCAGGAGGTCAGCAACAGCGTGTAGCAATCGCACGCACCTTGGCTACCGGACCGAAGGCATTGTTCATGGATGAACCGCTTTCCAACCTTGATGCCAAGCTTCGCATGGAGATGCGCACCGAGCTCAAGCGCCTGCACAGGGAGACCGACTCGACCTTTGTCTATGTCACCCATGACCAGCTGGAGGCGATGACGCTCTCTAGCAAGGTCTGCCTGATGAAGGAGGGCTATATGCAACAGTATGCCCCTCCCTTGGAAGTCTATCGCCGACCTGCAAATACCTTCACAGCAGACTTTGTGGGATCGCCCAACATCAATCTCATCAAGGCCGAGGTCACCAGGATGGAGCCGGTCACTCTCACCTTGCCTGGTAAGGTTGACCTTGTATTCGAAGCACTCGAAGAGATGAAGCTCCAAATGGGCCAAAAGGTCATCCTTGGTCTGAGACCCGAACACGTAGCCATCACCGAAGGGCCTTCCATGATCGAGGCGACTGTTCTTACCTCCTTGCCTTCCGGGATGGAGACCATTGTCCAATTGAAGATGGGAGAGAGCTATATACATTCGGTGGTATTTGGTGACCTTGATTTCGACCTTGAGAAACAGGTAGGATTGAGTTTTGCCACAGGAAAGTTCAACCTCTTCGATGATGATACAAAACTCAATCTGGGACAGGGGCTTCTGAAAAAGGCCTGACCGGATTCATAGTGCACATGGAGGACACTCTTGCTCGACTCGGGTTTGATTGTCCTCCTTTTCTGTAGGAGTACGGTATTCCGTACAAAGGAATAAGGATGAAAAGAAATCTTTTCAAAGCGTATGATATCCGTAGCAAACAGAGCAATTTTGACGAGGAGACCTCATTAGGTCTCTGCCATGCCATCGCATACTATATGCTTCATGATGTGAAGACCAGAAGTGTTGTCCTGGCCCGGGACTCCCGCCTTGGCGGTGAGTCCCTGATGCAGACTGCCATCGATATTTTTGTGCAGTCAGGCCTTACTGTCTATCTTGAGCCCAATCCCATAGGATCGTGCCAGTTCTACTATGCCTGCATGCAACATCCAGAAAGTGGCGGTGTCATGATAACTGCCAGCCACAATCCCGGATCCTATCTGGGCATGAAGATCGTGGCAAAGGATGTGGAAAGCGTTTCACTTGAGAGTGGACCTGAAGGTGGGCTGGCTAAGATAGAGTTTTACTTCAAGAAGCCACTTATGGCCAATAGGCGCAAGGGTGGCAACACCATAACCCTCAATACGATGGACCAGTTCATAGACTACTCCATGCGGCTTGCAGGAGTCCCCTCCGGGAGCCTGGAAGGGGTGCCTGTCGTATGTGACTTCCTCCATGGCAGCTATGGGGCCGCTGTCAGCAGGGCCCTCACCCAGTGTGGTGTGGGCGGTGTCTATCGCCATCTGGTCCCCAACGGTAATTTCCCCGTAGGCGATCCCAATCCGGGCATCGAAGCTAGCATGAGAACTACCCTTGCATACCTTGCAGAGAATCCGACCGACGTCTGTTTTGCCTATGATGGTGATGGGGATAGGATGGATCTCCTGTACAAGGGAAGTCAGCTTTCCCCATCCTTTGTCATGGGGATCATCTCCAACGAGCTGAAGGCCATGTTCGCCCCCTATTTTGGCTCTGATTCAGATGGGTTCGAACCTACCTTCCTGTTCGACATCAAGGCATCTCCCGCACTTTTGCTAAAAAGTGTCATGCAAGGCAAGAAGATCTCCCTGGTTCAGAATGGCCACTCCTATATAAAAAGCGCCTTGATGAGGGGCCGATCAGAGCATGTCCTCGCCGCAGTGGAGGAATCCGCCCACTACTACCTGCAGTTCCCCCAGATTATAGGGGATTGGACTTCCCCCAAGTTCTCAACTGAAAATACTCTCTTCTATACACTGTTGGTTCTGAAGGCCTATGTGTCTGACCCTCAGCGCTTTGATGAGGCGAAGAGGTTGCAGGACAGCTCATGGAGGGCGCGCGAGTGGTCCATCATGATAAAGGATGCAGGAAAGCGAAAAGCATTGCAGCTGGCCATTGAGGAACTGCTGTTCAAGATGGGCGCCACCAAGGTCACAGAGAATGAACAGGGCGAGAGCCTGGGAGCTGCCTTATACCGTTTCAACCTTCCCTTGCATTATGATGTGGAGTCAGAGCTCAAGAGTCCCTGGTTCCAGGTCTTCCAGCGTGTAAGCCAAAGTGAGGACGCTCTGCTGAGGTGGGAGGTCATTGCTAGTGACGAGAGGATTGGGCAGACGGTATTTGAAGAGATCGCCAAGGTGCAGCAGAGCTATAGGTAAGATCTTCTCGGAGTTTCTTTATTAATTTTCTATCTGATTTTCAGTTATTTTCTCTCTTCAAATTGATAGTAAACACTACAACAGTAGGTATTCACACCATGTGGATGCCTGTTGTTGTTTACGAATGATACAAATATTTGTTGTTTATACTTAAAGAGGAGCGTTTGCCTCCCACTCATCAAGTATCTTGGCGAGACTTGCCTGGCCTTTACGGGAAATTCTTATAGTGTCCTTTTCCAAAGTAATAAGATTTTCTTCCTTTAGTTCCTTAATCAGCCTAAATAGAGTGCGTCTAGATGATCCTAGAGCACTTACTATATCATCACGTTTGATCGAAATAACAATATCATTATTCAACGAAGGGGTCGCCCCTTGTTTTAAAAGAAAATCAATGAGTTTGAACCTAAAAGAATACATAGGGTATCGAGTTGAGTTGGTGTTAGTTACATAAAACTGATTTGCCCAAGTAGTGATAAGATGCTCCTGAAATAGGCAAGGTTTTGAAAGTAATTCAATGCAGATGCTTTTTTTTAATGAAAAACGGTTCTTCCGCATTCTTATCAGTGATTACTAACCCTCACAATTTGCCTTGTGTCGTATGTTTCTGCAATCCAAAGGAAAAGGCCAGATAGGGGATGCATAGGATGGTTCCCAATACCGACATGGCAAGGAAGGCGTGTTGCAGGGAGAGCTTGTCCCCGATCCATCCGACGATGGGGAAGAGCAGTATCATGAACATGCTGAAGGCCATACTCTGGAAAGAGAGAATGGTTGCCCTCTGGGCGCTGGGAATGAGCCTATTCAGATAATCACCGATGGTTACGATCAGGATTCCTTCAATGCAACCGGTCACAATGTAGAAAAGAATTGGCCAGGGGGAAAGGGCGACTCCCCAGAGGCAGACAAGAAGCAACAAGGGCATGCTAACCAGTACTCCCTTCTGACCCAGTTTCCGTTCAATTTTCATGGCCTTGAAAGAGATGAAACCTGAAATCATAGCATGCAGTGCAAAGACCAGACCGATTTGACCTTCAGAAAGCCCTTGTTGGGTCCAGAAATTCTGCAGGTAGAAGAACAGGCAAACCATGAAGGCAAACAACAGTTCAGAAAAAAGGATGAGAAAGCCGATGCGTGGCTTGTCCCTTATGATTCTGACACTGTCTGCCATCTGGCTCTTCATGGAGCCTGCAATCGATTTTCCCAAGCCGAGAGTACTGACTGGTGTTTCCTCGCTTCCCCTGGGTGGCTCGGAAAAACCCAAGGAGAGTAGTGCTGCCGCGAATGACACTGCCATGGAGATTCCAAATGCAAAGGCATAGCTATGTACTGCAAAGTAGCCTCCTATGAGGAAAGCCATCACAGCAGAGCCTTGGGCGATGAGTTCCTGTTTTCCCAATACCTTCATATATGTTTCCTGTTTGCCTAAGGCCAACAACGAGTCATACACCAAAGCGTCTCCTGCCCCTGATTCAAGATTATAACCCAAGGCGGAGATGGCAAACCCTACAAGTTGCAGGGGAAAGCTCTGAGACAAGAACATGATGGCAAGGCTTAGTGTGCTTACCAATCTTCCTGCTATCCTACTCGCCTTTCGACCCCAGAGATCGGCAACGGAGCCTGTAGGGACTTCCATGACAAAGGAGACGATATGGAAGGTAGCTTCAAGGGTTCCCAGATGCATAAGGCTGAATCCCCGGAAGGCAAGATAGATCATCCACACCCCTCGGACCAGGCCAAGGTTGAGCAGAAGCGTATAGTGGTAGTTGATGCCGATGTTCTTGGTAAACCTTGCAGTGTCCATAGAGTGGTAGTCCTTTCTCACCAACAGCATTCTAGTCTACATATCCTACTGAATACAACCAATGGCAAATGACAAGAATAATGATTTTTGCCCCTTTGCCCGTATGTCTCCAAGTACGGGGGGAATGTATACTGATTTTTGGGCAATGGAGCAGATCCAGTAGGAGGATTACATGCACCTTACAGCCTTCGAACAGTATCAAGGGTATGCAGATAGGATTGGGGACAGAAAAGCCCTCTATGAAGTCGTAGCAAAGAGATGAGGCATACAGAGTGCCCTCTATCCAGGAAGCCATATAGACATTGCAGCTTCGCTGGTTATCCCTGATGTTACCTACGTCGACAAATTCAAGGGTACGGTTTCCTTTTTCGAACACCTGAAGGAAATCGCAGATTTTTTGGATTCGAACAAGGAGTATGACTCTTTCTCCAGGCTAGCCTTCGAGTGACAAGATTATACCAAGCCCATATATTGAAAGCAGTGGACCTTATCATCTCCCAGTACGCAGGCTTTGTTGTGCAAGCGACAAAATACCACCTGAAGGTTGGGGGAATCGCCCTGTGCAATGATAGCCATGGGGATGCTACGCTTACGAATCTTGATGATGATTTTGCATTCATTGGGGTTGTTGATCCAACCAATAGTATACAATCTACCAACCTAAAACACTATTGTATGATGTCGGAAGGCAAGAGTCTTGACCTTACAAGGGTGAAGGAGAAGATGCAAGGCCCGAGATATTCCGTTGTTGCAGAGAACTACCTGTTTCGTATAATCAGATGACAATGGAACAACAAAGAAGGCTTACTCTCACTCCCTTGGAGAAAGCCTCTGCCAACATACCTGCATGCCGGCTTCCCTATGATGGGAATGCCCTATATGGCATCCCCTCTAGGATGGGGAAAGGGTCACGTAAACCACTCAAAACGGTTCTTTTCTGCCAACTCAGTTGCAAATCGGGGCAGTGTCCTTACAGGATAGACCTCAGTATGGCCCTTGTGCTCCAGCATAGGGGTCACAATCCTCCATGACTCGGTTATCTCACGCATGGAGGGGAACAGGCTCTTGTCCCCTTGGAGGATTTTCTGCAGGATCTGCTCGTATGCTTCCGGGGTATTTGCACCGAAGGTCTCCGCCTGATTGAAGCGGAACCTCACTGGCTTGGATTTCCAGGAGGTGTTTGGTTGCTTCAGGTTGACACTGATGTCGATGGTCAGTTCAGGATGGATGTTGATGATGACACCGTTCTCTGCAATGTTCTGGTCATGCATGACTTCCTTGGTCGTGTTCTTGAACTTCACATATATGAGGCTCTTAGGTTCCCCTTGCATCTTTCCGGTCCGGATGTAGATGGGGATGTTGGCAAAGAAGTAGGTGTTCACATAGAGCTTGAGGGCAGCATAGGTAGGGATATCCACCACATGGCCGCTGTTTGCCCCCAGTGACTCATATCTTCCCATGGAAAACTCCTCAACAGGGGAGA
Organism: uncultured Sphaerochaeta sp.; assembly: GCA_963662725.2. Lineage (GTDB taxonomy): Bacteria > Spirochaetota > Spirochaetia > Sphaerochaetales > Sphaerochaetaceae > Sphaerochaeta. Next base: position 134,262 of record CAXXCW010000035.1, on the reverse strand, counting down.
TTGCCTTCAGCACCTTAACCTTCTCAACGGTAATGTCCTCAGAGGAGAGGGAGGCTGGCTCATTCATGGTGAGGTAGGTGATGATCTGCATGATATGGTTCTGGATGGTATCGCGTACCACCCCGATCTTCTCGTAGAAACCGAGTCGTTGGTCCACCCCATGAGTCTCGTCGAAAATTATCTGGATGCTCTCGATTGAGTCCTTGTCCCATATCCTGCGGATAATGTCGTTATGGAATCGCATGATGAGCAGGTTCTGCATGAACTCCTTACCCAAATAGTGATCGATCCTGAAGATCTCCCTGTCGTCAAAGGCCGTTTCCAGTATCTGGTTATACCGTACGGCGGACTCCAGGTCAAAGCCAAAGGGTTTCTCGACTACAATTTTCTTGGTCAGCGTACACATGCAGTCCATGGAGGAATCGACTTCCTGTATCTGGGCAATAGCCTCCTCGTAGAGGTTGGGCTGCAGGGCAAGGTAGTAGATAAGCTCCACACTCTCCTTATCCCCAACCATGGACTTGAGCTTTTCTGTCAGGTTGGCTGTAGCCTTCGGGTCTGCCATGTCGTAAGGCATGTAATCAAGATGGGTGAGGAATTCTGCTGAGGCGCTCGTGTCTATTATGGTTCCGACAAACCCCTTTCTATCCTCGAATCTCCTTCCCAGAGCAAGGATATCAAATTCGAACCCTTTGCCGATGAGCTGTTCATAGGCAGGATAGAGTTTTTTTAGGGCAAGGTCCCCAGTTCCTCCGTACTGTACGATGATTCTTTTCATACTGTTATACCTCTAGGTCAGTAATGACGGTCACAGGAAAGTCCTGATGGGTGAAGAAGGAACAGGGTAGGCTCTGAGCCCTCTCTTCGTTGGCAAGCAATCGGTTCAAGGCATCCCGTTTCCCTTCCCCAAGGAACAGCAGGAAGATGGGACTTGCCTTTGCATGGGCCAAAAAGCCGTTGTAGGTGAAGCTTACCCGCTTCTTCGGAGGTTTGGGAGAGTTTTCGACCAGGACTGTCTGGTCCTTTTCCCCTGAAGGGTAAGATCCTGGAAACAGTGAGGCCACATGCCCATCCTCACCTACACCGAGATAGACGAGGTCAAATTGTGTGTTACCCTTTTCAAGCAGAGGTTTGCCGACTTCCGGGACGACCAGGTCTGTTGGGGAAAACCTTTTGGTCTCAATGGCTTTGGAAAGCCCTGCATCGAGCAGGGTCTCACTGTTTGACACCCCGCTCAGCCGCTCATCAAGGAGGTAGATCCTGAGACGCAAGAGTGTGGCATCATCAAGGGCAAGCATACCTCTGATGAGGCCCTGTGCGCTTCGTCCCCCAGGAAGGCCGATTCTAATGGTTCCTTCCTTTGTGTGTGCTATCCCCTCTATATGGGTGCGAACCAGATGCACCAATGCATCTGTTTCGCGTAGTGTCAGTATTGTCATGCTTTGAATATACCCAAAAAATCCCTAGGAGAACAGTAGCTGAGGCGTACGCAAACGGAAATAGCCCTATTGGGTGGATGTTTCCATTTTTTCCTTTGCTATGGCTAGCATCAGCTTGATGCGGTTTTCCTGGTTCACATGCGTAGCCGATGGGTCATAGTCAATGGGGACGATATTCGCATCGGGGGCTTTCTCAGTCACTGTCCTGATCATACCCTTGGCACAGATATGGTTGGGAAGGCACCCGAAGGGTTGGGTGCAGACAATATTCTTATACCCGGTATGGACCAGCTCAAGCATCTCAGCGGTAAGCAGCCAGCCTTCACCCATCTTCACCCCGTAGTCAAGGATGCCCTCATTGAGCTTCTTCATCTCCAGATAGGTGGAAGGGACGGTGAAACACCCCTGCTTGCGTATCGCATCGTTTGACATCTTCTCGACCATGAAGAGGAGTTTCATCAGGAACTGGGTGAAGTGTGAGGAAATGAACCTTCCCCCGTAGTATTTTCTGTCAGTGATGGCATTGTCCGCCCCATAGTAGAGGAATCCCATCATGGAGGGCACCATAACCTCACAGCCTTGTTCTTCAAGGAACTGCTGGAGGTTGTTGTTCCCCAGGGGGGCATACTTCATGTAGATCTCTCCGACGATGCCCACCTTGACCTTTTCCACCTTCTCAGTCTTGATCCGGGCAAACTCTTGTGCGATGGCATTGAGGTTTTTCTTCATCGCCCAGCCGATGTACCCGCTGTTGTTGGCAAACTTTTCCGAAAGATAGGCTATCCACTTGGCTACCAACAGGTCAGCCTCGCCTTGGGTAATCTCATAGGGGCGAACCTGGTTGGAGAGTGTCATCAAGAGATCCCCATAGACAAAGCCAGCATAGGCTTGCAGGAGCATGAATGGGGTTAGTTTCATCCCAGGGTTCTTCTCCATCCCCTTCAGGTTGAGGCTGATGACGGGAATCTGCTCCATCCCACACCGTTTCAGGGCTTTTCGCAAGAGGAAGATATAGTTGCTTGCACGACAGCCACCTCCGGTCTGGGTAATGACAAGAGCTGTCTTGTCCACATCATAGAGTCCGCTTTTCAAGGCGTCGATCATCTGCCCTATGACCAGCTGGGCTGGATAGCAGATGTCGTTGTGCACATATCTGAGGCCTTCTCTGATGACATTGGGCCCCTGGTTCTCCAAGAGGATAGCCTTGTAGCCATGATTGCTGAAGACCTCCTTGACTAGGGTGAAATGTACCGGGGACATGTTGGGGATGAGGATGGTGTACTCTCTCTTCATCGCCTTGGTAAATACTGCTCCCATTACCTGTTGCCCTCCTCAAGTGCCGCCAACAGGCTTCTGATACGGATCTTCACTGCCCCTAGGTTGGTTATCTCATCGATCTTAATCTGGGTGTAGATCTTTTCACTGCCGTGCAGGATATCGCGTATCTCGTCGCTGGTCACCGCATCCAGGCCACAGCCGAAGGAGACCAGATGGATGAGGTTCATATCCTTCTGATTCAGCACATACCTGGCCGCATCATAGAGGCGGGCATGGTATGGCCACTGGTTGAGGATCTTGCGACCCTCTTTCTTCATCTTGTAGGCAATGGTGTCCTCGCTGATGATGGCACACCCGCACTGCAAGAGCAGTTGGTCGATCCCATGGTTGACCTCGCTGTCCAGGTGATAGGGTCTGCCGGCCAGTACGATGATGGGCCATCCCCTATTGCGGGCATTTTCAACGATGACTTCCCCTTGGGCCCGAATAGCCTTCAGATAGGCTTCGTACGCATCATAGCCATACTTGCAAGCCACTCGTATCTCCTTGTGGGAGATACCATACTTATTCCCTAAGATGGTATGCAGGCGTTTGGGGAGGAAGGAGCGGTCAGCGAGGGAGAGGTAGTCACTGATGAAGGTCATATCAGAGCCTTCGAGTCCCGGGACATTGTTTTTCAACACTTCGGGATAGTAGGCTACGATCGGACAGTTGAAATGGTTGTCCCCCTTATGCTCGTCGATATTATAACTGGAACAGGGGTAGAAGATGGTCTTTACCCCTGCATCCAAAAGATGCTGGATATGGCCGTGCATCAGCTTTGCAGGGTAACAGACCGTGTCGCTGGAAATGGTCGACTGCCCGTCAAGGTAGGTCTGCCTTGTTGAAGGGGGGGAGACGACAACCTCAAAGCCGAGATGGGAAAAGAAGGTGTGCCAGAAGGGTAGCTGTTCCATAAAATTCAGCTGAAAAGGGAGGCCAATCTTGCCCCTTCGGTTCTTTACGGCTTTGAACTGGGCGAGATACTGTTGCTTGAAGGAGTAGATGTTCAGATCTCTGGGATCGCTGATAAAACTCTCGGGCTTGACGATGCGGTCACACTTGTTGCCGCTTATCAGCTTGCGCTCGTGGTCGAACCTGTTGACGGTCAGCAGGCAGTAATTGGTGCACCCCTTACAGTGGAGTGTCTTTGTTGTATGGGTAAAATGCTGTAGATCATCGAGTTGCAACAGGGTGGTGCCCAATGGGACACTCTGGTGCATCTTCATTGCATAGAGGGCGCAGCCATAGGATCCCATCAGGGCAGCTTCCTGCACACGGACCACTTCAGCCCCAAGCTCCACCTCAAAGGAACGCAAGACCGCATCATTGAGGAAGGTCCCTCCCTGTACCACGATATGGTTTCCCAGCATCGAAGGGTCGGTCGAACGGATGACCTTGTAGAGGGCGTTCTTCACCACACTGATGGCAAGACCTGCAAAGATGTCCGATACCGTCGCCCCGTCCTTCTGAGCCTGTTTTACGGAGCTGTTCATAAAGACAGTACACCTGCTTCCCAAGTCAACCGGATATCTTGCACCGAGTGCCATCTTTGCCGCCTGTTCGGCTGTATAGCCCAGGGCATTTGAGAAGGTCTGCAAGAAGGAGCCGCAACCTGAAGAGCAGGCCTCATTGAGGAATATGTCGTCGATGGCGCCATCGACGACCTTGAAGCACTTGATATCCTGTCCTCCGATATCGATGATGAAGTCGACAAGAGGGTTGAAGGCCTTGGCACTAGTGTAGTGGGCCATGGTCTCCACTAGTGAGTATTCCAGGTCGAAGGCTTGCTTGATGAGGTGCTCCCCGTACCCGGTAGAACACCCTTTGACCAAGGTGATCTTAGGGTAGGAGAGCATGAAGGTGGTCAAAAACTCCTTGACAAGTTGTACAGGATTGCCGTTGTTGCCCTGGTAGCGCGTATGGAGAACCCGGCCCTCAGTATCGAGGACACAGAGCTTGACAGTGGTGGAACCGGCATCAATTCCGACGAAAGCTTCCCCCTCATACGTTGTCGGATCGCCATAGGCAAGTTTGGCCTTCGCATGCCGTTCCTTGAAAAGGGCATATTCGTCCTCATCCTTGAACAGGGCTGGGATGGAGGTGTAGGACGCCTGTACCTTGGTATGCTCTACGATATCGATGAGGCTCCTCAAAGAAAAGGTGCTTCCTCCACTTGCCAGGGCAGTACCCAGCGCTACAAAGTAGAGCGAGTTCTCTGGGCAGATCCCCTCAAGCTTGAGGGTGAGGTCAAAGGCCTTTCTCAGCTGGGGAAAGAAGGTAAGCGGACCACCGAGGTATACCACTTGCCCTCTGATAGGCCTGCCTTGTGCAAGACCTGCTATGGTCTGGTTCACTACAGAATACATGATGGAGAGGGCGAGATCTTCTTTTGCAGCACCTTGGTTAAGCAGGGGCTGCACATCACTCTTGGCAAAGACCCCGCACCTGGATGCGATGGAGTAGGTCTGCTTCGCACTCTTTGCAAGGCTTTCCATCTCATCCTGGCTTACATTCAGCAGCGAAGCCATCTGGTCGATGAAAGATCCTGTGCCCCCTGCACAGGTGCCGTTCATGCGCACCTCCATCTGCTCCCCAAGGAAGAGGATCTTTGCATCCTCCCCTCCGAGTTCGATGACCACGTCACTGCTGGGAAGGTAGTGTCTTACTGCGAGGCGTGTTGCGTAGACCTCCTGGACAAAACTGAGATCCAGGTTTTGGGCCATGCCCATCCCTGCTGATCCGGAAATGCTGATGGAGACATCTGTGTCACCAATTTCTTTCAGGATTGACGACAACAATGTCACCGCAGTTTCCCGAATCTGAGAGAAGTGACGGGTATACTGCGAATGCATAAGATTACCGTTGTCATCGAGGACAACGCTCTTCATGGTGGTGGAGCCAACATCTAATCCGATTCTCACCGAAATGCCTCCAAAGTACAGCAACAATACTCAATATTCCCCGTTTGTAACAGGTACTATTGGTGATTTTGTACACATTTGCAGAAAGTGTCTAGATACTATTAGTCCTTGCGGATCCCTGCAACGGTAAAATCAATGGTCTGGACATCCTCAACCGCCTTTTCCAGCAAGGGTTCGATCTCCATCAGTTCGAAATGGTGGGTTACGCTCTTCTTGTTAGGACGTACCAAGGGGTGCTTCGGGCTGAAGATGACACAGCAGTCCTCATAGGGGAGGATGGATGTATCGTAGGTTCCTATCCGTTTTGCTACATCCATAATCTCCTGCTTGTCCATCCCGACGAGGGGACGCAAGACCAGAAGGTCACTCATGCTGTCAGTGAAGGTCATGCTCTCCAGGGTCTGGCTGGCCACCTGGCTCAAGGCCTCACCTGTGACAATGGCCGTTCCCTCCTGCATCAGGGAGATTGCATTGGCTACCTTCATCATGGCAGCTCTGAACATGAGGGTATGCTCGTCTTCCGGGCTGTGTTCACGGATCCAGAGCTGCACATCAGTGAAGGGCACTACATGCAACCTTGTCCCTTGCAAATAGGGTGCTATGAGCGAAGCAAGCTTCGCTACCTTCTCCAGGGCTTGTTCGCTGGTGTAGGGTGCGGCATGGAAATAGATGCACTCCTGCTTCAGACCGCGCTGTGCCATCCTGTAGGATGCCACAGGGCTGTCTATGCCACCGCTGAGCAGCAGCATCCCTTTCCCTGCCGTGCTGACCGGCAAGCCACCAGGCCCTGGCTGGGGTGAAGTGTATAGGTAGGCCTTGTCCCGTATCTCACAGTAAATCGTCTTTTCAGGATATTTTGCATTGACCTTCATGGTAGGGTAGGCATCAAGGACTACCCCCCCCAGTTCACAGTCTATCTGGTAGCTGCTCATGGGGAACTGCTTGTCAGCCCTTCTTGTCTCACTCTTGAAAGTCCCCGTCCCTGTGGCGAAGGGACCCTCCTGTATCAGAAGTGCGGCATGTCTCTTGATGACCTCAATGTCCTTTTCGCAACTGATGCACTTGGAAAACCCTACCACACCGAAGGTGGTCCTGAAGGCCCTGAGTGCCTGCTCCTCTGGACATTCGTTGCTGACCTCAAAGTAGAGGCGTCCCTTCTGCTTGGAGACGATGTTGCGGTATGGCTTGAGTTTGGCTTTGATGTTCATCTTGAGCCGTTTTTCGAAAAAGTCCCGGTTCTGGCCTTTGAGAGATATCTCACCAAGCCTGACGAGGTATAGCGTTGAATCTTTCATGTTAGCTCCCTATATGTTGTCTCTATTGCTTGAGAGAGCAATTCTGCTTCCTCTATGGTTGTATCCTTGCTGAAGGAGAGGCGCAGGCTGCTCTTAGCATCCTGGGGATGCACCTGCATGGAGAGCAGCACTCCCTGGCTTTTCTGTTTTGCATTGTTGGAGCAGGCCGAGCCTGACGAAACACAATATCCCTTGGAGTAGAGCATCCGAGTAAATACTTCACTGGGCCAGGGTTTGACTGAAAGGGTGAGTATATACGGTGAGCACAGTTGTGCAGGGGAAAGTATCGGAAGAAAGGACAGCTTCTCTCGAATCAGGGTATGTATCCTACTGATATGCAGGTAGTTGCTGTCTAGTTTTCCTATGGAATCCTCGATTGCGGTGGCCATGGCGGCGATGCCGCTGAGGTTCTCTGTACCCCCGCGTAGTCCGCCCTCCTGTTCCCCCGCACGGTTGAGGGCGGTTACGGAAGAGTCGGTGTTATAGAGGATTCCGACTCCCCGTGGACCATGGATCTTATGGGCGCTGAATGAGGCGCTGTCGACTCCCATATCGGTAAGGGAGAAGGGAATCTTGCCCAAGGCCTGGACTGCATCTGTGTGGAAATGGATCTTGCGGCCTGTGCTTGCTTCCTGCTCCCGAACGACAGAGACAAGAGTTTGCATATCCTGGATCGAACCGGTCACATTGTTTACCAGTTGGCAACAGACAAGGCGTGTCTTGTCTGTCAGGGATTTTCTCAGATCATCGGGGCGCACAAAGCCGTTCGGCGCATCTAGGTAGATGACCTTCCAGCCCAACTGCCTGAAGAAGGTTCCATACTCCTTGATGGAGGGGTGTTCGATGTTGGTGAGCACTATCTCCGCTTTCTGGGGTTTCCACATCAGGTGGTTCATGATGATGGCATTGGATTCGGTTCCGCCGCTTGTGAAGAAGATGGTATTGGAAGGGACATCCAACAGATTGCCACTTGTTTGTCGAAGCTGTTCGAGCAAAGCTTTTGCCTTGCGTCCCTCCTGATGGAGTGCCGAGGGGTTACCTACATAGGATTCGGCAACTGAAGCATATCTCTGTATGGCCTGCTCACTCATGGATGTAGTGGCGGCGTTATCAAAATAGTGAATTTCTTTCATGGTTTGCATTGTCCCCGAATTTTCCTATAAATTCAAGCTGATCTGATGCATCAGCAGGAATCCGAGGATGATCACCAAGCTTTTTCCATCTTGTCTTTCCCCCCCACAAACTGTATAAATGAGAATATGAATACATTACGCACGGTTATGCTTGCCCACGGGAAAGAGAGCACTATCCTTATTGCCGATGACCTTAAGGATCTCTCCTCCCATCTGGGAAACTACGGACGGTCTGTCCTCTGGGTTTTTGATGCCAATACAGCGAAGCTCTTCAAGCAGCTTCCCCCGGTCCATGTTGTCCTCGACAGTGGCGAGGCTTCCAAGAACTTCACCTCCCTGGAAAGGATTCTCAGTTCTGCCATGGATGAGGGGCTTGCACGGGATGGGCGAATCATAGGATTCGGAGGTGGTGTGGTCTGTGATATGGCGGCCTTCGCCGCATCTGTCTACATGCGAGGGTGCCACCTTACCCTGGTTCCCACAACGCTGCTGTGCATGGTCGATGCATCTGTAGGGGGGAAGGCTGCCATAGATTTCAGGGGCCTTAAGAATATGGTGGGGTCCTTCTACCCAGCCGATGAGGTGCTCATCAGCTTTGATACGCTACGCACCCTCAGCGACAAGGAGTTCCTCAATGGGCTTGCCGAGGTCATCAAGCATGCCCTGCTCAGTCAGGACGAGGAGCTGTACAAGCTGTTGCTGACCAAAAAGAATGAGATTCTCGCTCGTGATAGCGATACCCTCAAACAGTTGTTGGCTCTCTCGCTGGCAGTGAAGATCTGGTATATCGAACAGGATCCCACAGAATCACTTGGGATAAGGCAGATGCTCAATCTTGGCCATACCTTCGGCCATGCCCTGGAATCATCCTCACATTTCAGTCAGGGCGGACACGGGACCTGCGTAGCCTGGGGGTGTGGAAGGGCCTTGGAAGCCGGGGTTGCCCTGGGTATCACAGATAAGGCATATGCTTCAGGGGCTACCAAACTCTTCAAGGCCTATGGCTATGACATGGACTACCGCATAGGGCGCGGCGATTGGATTGATTTTCGCGAACATCTTCTCAAGGACAAGAAGAAGGAGGCCGGAAAGGTGCTCTTTGTCCTGATGGAAGGTCAGGGCAAGGCAACTCTCCAGCCTCTCGACATGCAGGTTGTGCAACACATGGTCATCGCAAAACCGATATTCTAGCTTACTCGACCATCTTCAGCAGTTTTCCATAGAGCTTGCCTACTTGGTTTGCAAGTTTCATCTCTTTTGCATCCTCGAACCTGTCTGCAAGTAACAACAGGGTATACAGGGAACTGTCAAGGGCATCAAAGCCGTCATGGTTGAAGGTGAAGCGGAAATTACCCTCACCACTCTCTTCAAATCCGACAAAACCCAGCATCTTGCGTTCCTTCTTGTTCCTGCAGAGGGTCATGATCCAGGTGAGGTTGTCCACCAGCGTCTGTCCGTCAGAGATCGTATAGATGCTTCTCGGCGGGTTGTCTATGATCCCCTTGTCGACATCAATCTTTCCATACAGATCCAAAATGGAGAAGAACTTGTCCCCATAGTGGATATAGTATCCCTGGTACAGAAGGGCTGCCGGGAAGTTCTTAGGTCTTTTTGGTGCTTTCTCGTTGGTCTGGTAGAGATAGTCAAGATCTGCAAGGGGAATTATGGCAACGGTCCTCTTGTTTTTCTTGCCCAAGGCGACTGTAGGGTAGGTACGCTTGTAGACCTGTACGACAGACTTGCCCTTGGCAATGCTTTCGCCCTTCTCTTCACTCTCAAGCAGCATTTTCTGGTCTTTTTTGGAGATTTTTTTCTCACCTTTCTGGGTGAGGGATGTCAGTTGCCTGTAGATGTCAGGGTTGATGTCATCTAGCCAGGCCTTTTCAAGCGGACTTACCGAGCGGGCATACATGCGGCTTGTCTGCACGATCTCACCTGCAATGATGAACTGTGGCAGTGTCTTGAAGTAGGCGCTGCCAGGATGGATGAATACCTGGTTTGCCGTGAGGCTCTTGTACATGTTGCGATCCGCCTTGATGCAGATGTACTGCAGCAGGCCGCTTGCTATGCAGCTGAGATACTCGCGGATATTTCCCCCATGGGTGAGGGGAAAGCCTATCTCCCCACAAATCTCCCCAAGCTGCTCATCGACATGCACAATTTCCTGCATACCCTGGTAGTCGAGGTAGTACTTCTTGCAGAAGCGCTCCTTTGCCTCCTTGGATGTATTGGCGGTGTACTTCTTGAAGATGTTCAGGTAGGCGACAAAGTCCCCGTACTCTGAGTTGTTCAGCTGCTTGTGAGCGTTTCGTGAGAGATCCTCTTCCCCCGGGGTGAAGAGGAACGGATTTTTTGTGGAGAGGAAGGAGACTGCTATCAGCACCTCCTCCAGGACATCAGGGTAGTGTACCAATGCCTCAACCAACACTCGCGAGTGGCGGGGAAGCAGTGGGAACTTGCACATCAGCGATCCGACAGTGGTCAGGCGACGCTGCTCATCAATGGCCCCGATAAAGCGTAGGGTCTCCTCAGCACTGGTGATGGCGCTGTTCTTCGGGCGGGTGATGAAGGGGAAGTGCTCGTAGTCATAGATTGCCAGGTCACTCATCCTCAGGACCACTTCACTGAGGTCAGTCCTCAGGATCTCCTCTGTTCCATAGAGCATCCTGTCCTTGAAGTTCTCCTCACTATAGAGGCGGTAGCAGATGCCGGGGGCGGTGCGACCTGCACGGCCCTTGCGCTGGTCACAGCTGCTTCGGCTGGTTGGAAGAGGGACAAGAGATGAGGTGAAGTCCTTCTGGTTGTAGAAGTTGATCTTGGCTATGCCGGTGTCAATGACCGCTGTGATGCCGTCAATGGTGACCGAGGTCTCTGCAATGTTTGTCGCCACTACGACCTTGGTCTTCCCTTCCGGGGTGTCATCAAAGACAGACTCCTGCTCTTCCTTGCTCAATCGGCCGAAGAGGGGATAGATGGCAAGGATATTGTCAGTGTCGGCAATGTAGAGTGAGTTTACACAGTTGGTGATATCAAATTCGCCGCTCATGAAGACGAGGATGTCCCCCATCCTCTTGCGGGCCTGGTTCATGACAATCTTGGTGATGGCCTCGACCTGGTTTTCGAGATTTTCCTGCTTGAGTGGGTGGTAGACCACCTCAATGGGATATATCTTGGCGTCGATGCTGATGACAGGTGCATCGCCAAAGAAGTGGCTGAATACCTTGGTGTTGATGGTGGCGCTGGAGATGATGACCTTGAATTCAGGGCGGTTTCTCATGACATCCTGGAGCAGTCCGAGGATGAAGTCGATGTTCAGAGAGCGCTCATGGGCCTCATCGACCAGCATGACCGAGTAGTTCTTCAACAGGGGGTCTGCCTTCAGTTCCATGAGCAGGATACCGTCGGTCATGACCTTGATCCTGGTGTTCAGCGTGGTTGTATCATCAAAGCGCATCTTGTATCCGACAAAGTCGTCGGTGGTGTTCACCTGCTTTCGGATATAGTCCGATACGCTGAGGGTGGCTATGCGCCTTGGTTGGGTTATGCCTACCATGAGCGAGCTGGTATAGCCAGCCTCGTGGAGGATAATGGGAAGCTGGGTTGTCTTACCGCTTCCCGTGGGGCTTTCTACGATGATGACCTGATTCTTGTCGAGGGCCTCGAGAATTTCCATCCTGTGCTGGTACACAGGCAAGTGTTTCATATCTTTCAAATTAATTCCTTTGTATGATGGAGATGGCATCCTCGATGCTTACCATCTGGTGCATCTCCCTGGTTTCCAGGTTTTTAAGGGTTACCTTTCCTGCTTTTTGCTCTTCTTCCCCACAGCTGAGGCCATAGGGGATGTTGTTTGCCTCGGCATACTTGAACTGGGCACCCAACTTCTTGTCTAGCAGATAGACATCAGTTCGGATACCTTCTTTGCGGAAGGCCCTTGCCAGTCCGTCATACCAGCTTCGTTCCTTACCATCCAGGCAGAAGATGATGAGATCTGCTGAACTCGCCCTTCTGATGAGGGGGCTCTTTAGCTCCTCCAGGGCGGCAAGCAGACGGTCGAGACCGATGGAGGAGCCCACACCGGGCAGCTTCTCCTTGGTATAGAGGGAGGCGAGGTCGTTATACCTGCCTCCGCTGCAGACAGAGCCAAAGTGGGGGAGCTCTGTGAGGAACGTCTCATAGACAATGCCTGTGTAGTAGTCCAAGCCCCGTGTTATGGAGGGATCCAAGGCGAAGTGCTTTTCAATGCCGGCATCACAGAGGTAGCCGTAGATGCTCTGCATCCTTGAGGTATGTTCGATTTCCCCTCCTGCCAAGGTGCTGAGCCTTTCCAGGGTAGTCAAGAAAGGCTCCTCCTTGTCCGCGACGGTGATGTAGCTGAGAATCTTGGCGGCCTTCTGTTCTGAGCCTGTGCAGTCGATGAGTAACGTTGACACCTCATCGGTCCCGATCTTTTTCAGTTTGTCGACGATCCTGAGGATCTCTACACTTTTCTCTGAAACTCCGAGATGATCCAAAAATGCATTGAATAGTCCCCTGTGGGCGATGTAGAAGGTAAAGCCGGTGACTCCCATGACAGAGAAGGAGCTCTCCATCATGGAGAGAATCTCGTAGTCTGCCTCTGCGCTGTCGACCCCCACTATGTCAAAGTCACACTGGGTGAACTCGCGAAAGCGTCCTTTCTGGGGGTTTTCACCCCTCCAGACCTTGTCGATGTGAAATCGCTTGAAGGGGAAGGCCAGCTCATTCTGATGCTGGGCCAAAAAGCGTGCGAAAGGCACGGTAAGGTCGAACCTGAGGGCCACATCACGGTCGCCATTGTCCAGGAAGTGGAAGATCTGCTTGTCTGTCTCGCCCCCTCCCTTTCCGAGGAGCACTTCGGTGTATTCGAGGACAGGAGTGTCTATAGGAACGAATCCATACAGGGAGAAGTGCTCTTCCAACTTGTTGACGATTGCCTTTTTGGGAATCTCCATGGAAGGAAGGAAATCACGGAAACCCTTCAATACCTTGGGCTCTATGATGGTTCGTTTCTCTCTTTCAGCTCTCATTATCTCATACTCCTGTTGTGCTTTTGACGTGGATGGTGTACAAATAGTGTATAACGAATCGCTTGTGCTCTGCAATATGCGGTTCTTTGCCAATACCAACACATTGAGAGCAAGATGCTAATTAGATACAAACAAGACGAACATGGAAAGACAGTCCCCGTAGCAAACATCTACACACAAAAGGAACATAAGATCAATTACGCCCTCCTGGATAAGGATGCCGTATGGGCGATCAAAAAGCTGCAGCAGTCAGGGGCGGAGGCCTACCTTGTGGGTGGGGCCGTACGCGACCTTATGCTCGGCCAGGTTCCCAAGGACTTCGATATCGCGACCAGCGCATCCCCACGCCAGATCCAGAGGCTTTTCTGGAATGCACGCATTATCGGAAAACGTTTCAAGCTGGTCCATCTTGTCTTCAAGGACAAGGTGCATGAGGTCTCCACCTTCCGTAGCGGTGAAGAGGCGATGGAAGGGAACAATAACGTGTTCGGTTCCATCGACCAGGATGCCAAAAGAAGGGACTTCTCGGTGAACTCCTTCTACTATGACCCCTCAACCAACCAGTTGCTTGATTTCAACAACGCCATGGAAGACTTCAAAAAGAAGCGGATCAGTTCCATCATCCCCCTCGACGAGTCCTTCCGCGAAGACCCTGTGCGGATGATCCGCGCCATCAAGTACTCTGTGACCACAGGCTTTGCCTTGCGCTTCAATGTCCGCATGGCAATCCGCAAGTATTCCAATGAGCTTTCGCGTACATCCACCAGCCGTCTCACCGAAGAGGTCAACAAGATTCTCTCATCCGGGCACAGCCGGGAGATTTTCAACGAGCTGCAAAAGTATAGGATTCTGGTCTTTATGCTCCCCTGCTTCTCCATTTACAGCAAATTTCCCCAAGTCCAGGATAGCCTCAGGGAACTGGACGAGCGCGTGATGCTGGCCAAGGAGAACAAGGGCCCGCAAGTGATGCTTGCTGATATGATCAAGGCACTTGTCGATCCTCTGATTGTCTTTGCCGACGACCAGATGACCAGCGATGAGCGGTTCAAGGAGACTTTCAGGCAGATCAAGGTGCTCATCAGCCCGATGACCCCCTCAAATTATGAGGTCGAGCTTGCCAGTGAGAGGCTTCTCAGCTCTCGTGGTTTCAAGACACCGCGCAACTGCGTACGAAACCAGCGCCCTTCCAACAAGCCCCCACAGAGAAGAGGCCCCTCCCGTCCCAGAAGGAACGAAGGGACCGGCGAGGTTTCAGCAGCTTCCCGGAAGCGCAGAAGCAGGGGCCGATCATCGAATCGGGGGAACAAGAGCTCAGCAGAACAAGAGCAGAAGGTCTCCACCAGCGCCGAGGCCCACGACCTCTAGGCCCATTCCTCTATCTCTATATTCACACTTGCAACGAAGATGCCGCCATATTTCTCCAGGCTGTCTGCGATATACTCCTGCAGCTCCCCCAGAGTTGTGGCTATATGGTGTTGCATCGGAACGCGCAACTTGACTGTCAGGGCATAGCCTTCGCTTTTTATCTGCACCTGCACCCGCTTGACCTTAATCTGGCTGTCAAACTCATCAAGGCAGTGGGCTACCATCTGGGTGAGTGCGGCTTCACTGACGGTGACCTTTCCATATTTGCTGAATTCAGGTCGTACGATGGTCTTTTCGAAGCTTAGGTTTTTCTTGTTGAAAGGGTTGTTGTGTTTCTTTTTAAAGAATACACGCATCGTGTCATAGACGATCTGGGGATAGTTTCGGGTAATTTCAATGGAAGGGACGGGAATGACATGCTTTCCCTCGGTATAGCGGATGCGCATCGCCGTCTCAATCTCTTCCTTTGTTGCGATATCTTCGATCCTGAAAAGCTTTTCGGGTTGGGGCAGATTGAGTCGGCTGGCTATCTTGTAAATCATCTTCTCACTGGTGCCGATGATGAGCACCTTGTGAAAGTTCTCTTTCTGGATGGCATCTATGACCTGGTTCTGGTGCTCAAGGTCATCAAAGACAGCTGTGCGTACGGCTGAAAGGACATTGCTTTCCCGTTTGGCGGATTTTCCGGCAAGGATGCGGTCCCCACGGATAAGTAGCCCGTCATCAACGATGAGGTCTATGCCATATTTTTGGGCAACCAACTTGGAGCGAAAGCTTTTGCCCGTTCCGCTTTTGCCGACCAGGGCATATACTTTGGTCCCTTTGAGTTTCCAGAAAGCATATCTAAATATCCGATTCATGGTTTCCATTATACGTAATTTCTTGTACAATAGAACAGCATTTTGTAAAAATTCCCTCGAGAGTTTTAGATCATACATTGTAAGGAGCGTTTTCCATGCAGAAAGTGCCTACGTTCAGCAAGGGTGGTGTGCATCCTGGCGACCAGAAGGTATTTAGTTGTTCGCAGCCAATTGAACGACTGCCCATGCCCACTGAGTTGCTGGTCTCCCTCTCACAGCATCTTGGTGCACCGGCAAAAGCCTTGAAAGCAAAAGGGGATACCGTCAAGCGGGGAGAGAAGATCGGAGAAGCCTCAGGTTTCATCAGTGCAGATGTGCACTCCCCTGTAAATGGAACCATCAAGGAAATCCGAAAAGTAACCTTAGCAAACAGCATCAATAGTGATGCTTTCGTCATTATACCAGATGAGGTGCAGGATCCTTTTCCTACGGAAACCTTTGACTGGAAGACCCAGGACAAGAGAAATCTGCTGAACCAGGTCAAGGACCTGGGAGTTGTAGGTCTGGGTGGGGCGACCTTCCCCGCCCATGTGAAGTTCTCCATTCCCGCAGGCAAGGGTGTCGATGCGTTTGTAGTCAATGGGGTGGAGTGCGAACCTTACCTCACCGCCGACTACCGCATCATGCTGGAAAAAGGGGAGGAGGTGCTTATAGGTGCTATGATAGGGGCCAAGATCATCGGAGCCAAACGGATCATCATCGGCATCGAGATGAACAAGGTCGACTGCATCGAGCATCTCTCTTCTCTTGCCCAGGAGAAAGGGTATCCCATTGAGATCATAGGCCTGAAGGTAAAGTACCCCCAAGGCGATGAGAAACAGCTTTTGAAGGCTACCATACACAAGGAGATCCCCTCAGGGAAGCTTCCTTTGGATATCGGAGCCGTCGTTGCCAATGTCGGCACCTGCCATGCTCTGTACGAGGCCATTGTCCTGCACAAGAGTCTGTATGAGCGTGTCATCAGCGTAACGGGGGAGTGCATCAGGGAGCCCAAGAACATACTTGCTCCCATTGGGACCAAGATGGGGGACCTGCTCTCCTTCTGCGGTGGCTACTCAAGCGAACCAGAGAAATTGGTAAGCGGAGGGCCTATGATGGGCTTCTCCTTCTTTGATGAGAACACCCCTATGGCAAAGGGGTCGAGCGGCCTGCTCGCCCTAGCTGCCCAGAAAAAAGTGAAAAGCACCGCTTGCATCAACTGCGGGCGTTGTGTGGCTGCCTGTCCTATCGGTCTGATGCCTTCGCACCTGTATCGGTATATCACCAACGGTGAGTACGAAGAAGCCATGCAACATAGCCTGATGGACTGCAAGGAGTGCGGCTGTTGTTCCTATGTCTGCCCAGCCCATCTTCCGCTGGTTCATGGGATGAAGACCGGAAAGAAGTTGGGGAGAAAGAAAAAATGAACAAACCCTCTTTGACTGTATCTGCATCACCGCATATCCATGCGAAACAGCATACAGCATCTATCATGTGGAGCGTTTCGCTCGCCCTTGTCCCCGCTACAGTGTGGGGTGCCTATGCATTTGGGCTCAGAAGCCTTCTGGTACTGGGCATCTCAATTCTCAGTGCGGTCCTCTGTGAGTTCCTGCTGGGCAAAGTGAGCAAGGAGACCACTCTCGCCGATGGTTCTGCATTTCTCACCGGCTTGCTGGTTGGGTTGAACATGAGCCCGAGCGTACCCCTGTACATTCCGTTTGTTGCCAGTGCCTTTGCCATCTTTGTGGCGAAATGGATATTTGGAGGCCTTGGGGCGAACTGGATCAATCCAGCCCTTGCCGGACGGGTGTTCGTGTTCTTCTCGTTCACCACACCGATGAGCACCTATCAGCTTCCCAGGACCCTCTCCTCACTTGCCCCTGATGCATTGAGCTCGGCTACCCCCCTCTCCTTTGCAAAGACTGCAATATCCAGCGGAAAGCTTGGTCTCGATCCAAACGCCCTGCTCGCCCAGAGTGGATATCCGTCCACTGGTTTCGCACAGGGCATCGCCTCGGTTACCGGCTTCTCTCCCTATTCTATCGACACCTTCCTAGGCAATGTCGGCGGATGTATAGGGGAGGTGAGTGCTCTCTTGCTGCTGGTCGGCGGTATCTACCTGATGATCCGCAAGGTCATAACGTGGCATGTCCCGCTTACCTACCTGGGGAGCGTTGGCCTGCTCAGCTGGGTTTTCGGTGGAATACCCTTTGGTTTTGGCCTGTTTGCAGGGTCGTTCCTTCCCTCCCTCTTCAGCGGAGGGCTGATGCTCGGAGCCCTGTTTATGGCCACTGACTATGTGACCAGCCCGATAACACACAAGGGCCAGATTATCTTCGGTATCGGATGCGGGTTCTTTACCTTCCTCTTCAGGTACTTTGGCAGTATGCCCGAGGCTGTCTCCGTCTCGATCCTGCTGATGAACATTGTCTCCCCGACCATTGACCGCTATATCGTCCCCCGGAAGTTCGGCGATACGCGTGAGTACCGCAAACAGCAGAAGGAGGCGAAAATATGAGGAAACATCTGAAATACGCATGTATCCTGCTCTCCATCTGTGCTGTATGCGCTTTCGCCCTTGGATGGACCAACTCAGTCACCAGACCGGTCATTATCAGGCAGGAACTGGAAAACAAGATGAGGGCCCTTGAGGCTGTCAGCAACGAATGGACCATCGGTGAACAGCAAGAGGTGGAGGACTCGCCTTTTGTCATGTACAGCCTTCCCCTAACCGAAAATGGTGAGAAGCGAGGGTATATTGTCGGGCTCAGGGGTTCAGGGTACGGAGGTCAGCTTACCTTGGTAGCCTCCTATACCACAGAAGGTGAGATGCTCTTTGCCAAGATGCTCACCAACAACGAGACCCCCGGCTTGGGCAAGAAAAGTGAACAGGAAGGGTATATGGACAAGTTCAGGGGAACCGGTTCCGATAGGAGCGTACCCACTACCAAGGATATGCTCGCCCCAGCAGAGGCTGCGGCAGTCAGCGGCTCCTCTGTAACTTTCATGGCCATCGGAAAGGCCATACAAGGTGGGAGTGCCTATGTGAAAACTCTGGGAGGACAACTATGAAACATACACATATGAAGGAACTGACCAAAGGCTTCTTTGAGCAGAACCCGGTGTTTGTCATCGCCTTGGGACTCTGTCCTGTCCTTGGAGTATCGAGCCAGGTCTCCAATGCGATTGGGATGACAGCTGGGGTGTTCTTTGTGCTGCTGTTCAGCAATATCATCATCTCACTCCTGCGGAACGTCATCCCCTCCAGCATCCATATCCCGGCATACATCGTTGTGATCGCTTCCTTGGTCACCGTAACCGAGATGGTCATGCATGCATTCGTACCTGCTGTCTACAACGCCCTGGGAGTCTATCTTCCCCTGATCGTAGTCAACTGCATCATCCTGGGAAGGGCAGAGGCCTTTGCCAGCAAGAACTCCACCTTTGACAGTGCCCTCGATGCCATTGGCATGAGCATCGGCTTTGGTTTGGCGATCACCTTGATAGCGCTCATCCGCGAGCTGTTCGGATCGGGCACCATTACGCTGTTTCCCGTGGGCTCGTTCAGCGGTGTCATCACCATTCCCTGGTTCTATGATAATCCTGTGAGGGTCATGGCCCTTGCACCGGGAGCTTTTCTGGTCATGGGATTTCTGAAGGCGTTCTTCGCATGGAATGGCTCACGAAAGAAGGGTAAGTAAGATGACCTATATTGCAATACTCATAACATTCATTTTTATCAACAACTTCATACTCGTACAGTTTTTGGGCCTCTGTCCCTTTATCGGGGTATCCAAGAACAGCGAGAATGCCATCGGTATGGGAGCTTCGGTTACCTTTGTCACCACTGTCGCTTCGGTGGTGACCTGGGCTATCTACTACTATCTTCTGGTACCATTCAATCTTCAGTACCTGCAGACACTCTCCTTCATCCTGGTCATAGCTTCCTTGGTACAGCTGTTGGAGATGGTGATCCAGAAGATCAGCCCACCGTTGTATAAGGCGCTGGGAATCTTCCTGCCTCTCATCACGACCAACTGTGCGGTCTTGGGAATTGCCATCATCAACATTACCAGCGGCTATAATGTGATGGAGGCCTTTACCGCAGGGCTTGCAGCCGGTCTTGGTTTCACCTTGGCCATTGTCCTGATGAGCAACATCCGTGAACGCCTGGATCTCCAGCCTGTTCGCAAGGCCTTTAGGGGTATGCCCATAGCCTTTGTCTCTGCCGGCCTGATGGCTTTGGCCTTCATGGCATTCGACAAGGCACTCATTACGAACCTACATCTGGTATAAGGAGGAAGCCATGAATATTCTGTTTGCTGTTTTGGTTATAGCCGTCTTGGGCGGTCTGTTCGGATATGGGCTCTCCTTTGCAGAGAAAAAGCTCGCTGTCAAGAAAGATCCTAAGATTCTCGCACTGGAGCCCATCATGCCAGGTGCAAACTGTGGTGTGTGCGGATTTGCCGGGTGCAATGCCTATGCAGCAGCCGTCGCATTGGGGGAAGCTCCCATAGGCCTCTGCTCTCCCGGAGGCTCCTCCCTGGATGCCAAGATGGCTGAGATCATGGGGCAGAAGATAGAGAATACAGGCGATGAGCGTCGTAAGGTAGCCCACGTCATGTGCAGGGGCAACACAGAGTTCACCGTCAAGGACTATGCATATGACGGCCTGCTTGACTGTAATGCAGCAGCACTGCTCTTTGCAGGGGACAACTCCTGCAAGGACGGGTGCCTTCACCTTGGCAGCTGTATTGCTGTCTGTCCTGTCGATGCCATTTCCAAGGATGCCGAAGGCTATATCATCGTCGATGAGAAGACCTGCATAAGTTGTGGGAAATGTGTTCAGATATGTCCCAATGGAGTCATGCAGATGATCTACGAGGATAGTGAATACGTCATCGAGTGCAATAGCCATGAACCTGGGGGGAAGATTCGCAAACTGTGTACAGTAGCCTGCATAGGCTGTATGATCTGTGAGAAGAAGTATCCCGAGTCCGGCTGTACAGTCGACAGGTTTCTCTCATCCTTTGACCAGTCTGTGCCACACTCACAGATAGCAGAAGCCGCTGCGGCATGCCCAACAAAGTGTATCATTAAGCGGTAACAATGAAAAAAGTACTGATAGGCGCATATAGCCAGATTCCAGCAGGCTCTCCGACACCCGTTCTCGAACGGGCTCTGGACTCTGTCTTCAAGCCAATGCTGACCTATCTGCATAGCAACGGCAATGCTGTGTTGCAACTCTACCTGAGCGGTTTCCTGATGGAGTGGTTGGAGAAGGGCCACCCTGAGGTGAACATGCTCATAGGAGACCTTGCCCGTATGGGCAAGGTTGAGTTGCTTACAGGCTCGTACAACCAGAGTGTGCTCTCCCTTCTCTCACCCAAGGACAGGTCCAACCAGATAGAGCTCAACACGACTTGGATCCGCAAGCGGTATTCCCAGAGAAGCAAGACCTTGTGGTGCTATGGGCAGTACTTCAACCCCATCTATATCAACACCCTTGCCCTCTGTTGCATCGACCGCGTCCTGATATCCACTTATGATGCGATTCGCAACGAAAGGTATCCTGACGAACCGTTTCAGATGCAGGAGCTTGGAAAGAGTGTACAGATTGTCCCGACCGATACTGCTGTGGGGGCTCTAGTCAGCAAGTATGCCATATCTGAAATTTCATTCACGCAGTTTTTGAACCGGCTCAAGTCTGTTATGCATGAGTGTTCCACCTCTTTCTGTGCTGCTATGGTCAACATCGACCAGCTCTGCCAGGGTGGCATTACCTCAGAGCAGACCGAAGAGCTGTTCTCGCTGCTGTTCAGCTTCGAAAGCTCCTCCATTGAGGAGATTCACGATCCCAACGAACCGATGAAGAGGGGATACCTGCCCGCAGGCTGGTACGGACATGACTGTCAGACCGGTCCGCTCTCCTTTTTCAATGATCTGTTTGTCAAGGATGAGTCACTTACCTACCTCTACGGACGGTTCACCTCCCTGTTGGAATCAGCACGCACCTACAAGAAGGACAAGGACATACGCAAGCGTCTGGAATTGCTGCTGCAGAAGATGTCCCAAGGCGGCCCGTACATGTGTGATGCCAATGCATCGATGTTACGCTCCTCTGTACGGAAGTTGGTATGGCGATATATCAATGAGGCAGACTCGGTCCTGTTCGCCATACCCGACTATATCTATCCGGTAAGTACCGACTATGACGGGGATGACTTGGATGAGTACCTTACCATCGGAAAGAATATCAGCAGCGTTGTAGATGCCAAGGGTGGCTCCCTCAGTGAGCTTACCTACCTGCCTTCTTTGCATAACTATGGTGATACCTTTTCCCCCCTTGAAGGGTTCGGGACAAGCCAGTGCCTTCACCCTCCCGTACCAGGGACCAAGCAGAGAATTTTCACCGATGTGCTCTTGCCTTCTTCTCTCCCTCTCTATGAGTACGACAAGCGCGATGAGAAGTCCTGCCTTGATATGGGGAGAGCCTCCTATGGTCTCTCCGTCCTTGATAGGAGAAATACCGAATACCAGGTTCAGGCCGTATGTGAGGAGAACTCCATCCTGCAAAGTGCCCTTTCCATCGAAAAGCATTTCAAGTTCCGTCAGAATACTGTCCTTCTGGAGATTACCCTCACCAACACCGGTGATGAGGCTCTGGCGTGTACCTATGGCTGTGAGATGCCCTTGTCGGTCGGTTCCAGGAAGCAGACGACTGCCTTTTCTGTGATGGAAGATCGCAAGCTGATTCCCTATGAGGAAGGTGAGGTGGTGGTTGAGAACGTCAAGTCCTTCAAGATTTTTGACGAACCGAACAATACGATGATCACCCTCGTTGGTGATAGCCGCTTTACCTTGCTCAAGGAAGACTATATCATTGACTACAAGACGACATTGGCAGAGGAACAGCTCTACCAACATACCCTATACCTGCTGGCCTGGCCCCTGTCTCTCGCCCCTGGTGAGGAACAGAAACATACGCTTGGTCTCAGGCTTGAACGAAAATAACATTGAGGAGATCCTATGCATTTTCAGAATAAATCCCAGTTCGAGACCATGAAAGAAGAAGCCTACACCGTATGGAGGCGGCTTTGACTCCTCCAACCTACAACAAAAGATAACCGATCTTGAGCAGAAAACTTTGGAACCTGGTTTCTGGGAGGATAAGAGGGGTGCTGAAACCCTGTTTAATGAGCTCAATGGGCTCAAGGAATCCTATTTCCCCTGGAAAGACTTGATCCGGAAAATGGAGGACATGCAGGAGCTCATGACCCTCTATTCTGAAGAGCCTGACAACTCTGAGGAACAGGATGAGATCGACACCCAGATACTGGAACTCGCTTCTGAGTATGAGAAGCTCAAGCTCAAGACCCTTCTTGACGGACAGTTTGACAAGAACGACTGTTTTTTGACCATCCATGCAGGCACCGGTGGAACCGAGGCCAGTGACTGGGCCAGTATGCTTATGCGCATGTATATGCGCTATTGCGAACGGAATGGCTTCAAGAGCCAGATCCTTGATCTGCAGGAGGATGAGGGTGGCATCAAGAGCGTCACCATAAAGGTTGGCGGAGCCTACAGCTTCGGATACCTGAAAGGGGAGGCCGGGGTTCACCGTCTGGTTCGCATCAGTCCGTTCGACTCACAGAAGAGACGCCATACCTCTTTCAGCAGTGTCTATGCCTCCCCTGTGATAGATGATACCATTGAGATTGACCTCAAGCCGGATGACTACCGCCTTGACACCTACCGTGCGGGAGGGGCTGGGGGGCAGCACGTCAACAAGACCGACAGTGCTGTCAGGATAACCCACTTCGAGTCGGGCATCGTTGTGCAGTGTCAGAATGAACGTAGCCAGGGCATGAACAAGGAACTTGCATTCAAGGTGCTTAAGAGCCGTCTCTACGAGTATTATCAGGAAGAGAAGGAAAAAGAGCAGCAAAAGACTGCTATTGCAAAGAAAGAGATTACCTGGGGAAGCCAGATTCGTTCCTATGTCTTCCAGCCATATACTATGGTCAAGGACCATAGGACAAGTGAGACCGTAGGTAATATCCAGGCAGTCATGGATGGTGCGATCGATCCGTTCATCGAAAGTTTCTTGCGGTGGTCCAAAGAGGAGGCATAGGAGTGCACATCAGGGGAATCCTGTTGGCTCTGGTGGGCTTTCTTTGCATATGCCCTCCATTGTTTGCCGTCGAAGAGATCTCCTTCTCTGTAGGTATCGTCGCCCTCCAGGACGAAAGCTCCGCTGCCCTTGATTTGATAGGGCAGGCAGGAACCGCCTATGCCAAGGAGTATGTCCTTGATGATGCCTACAAGACATATCTTGCAAACAGGAGCCGAAGTGCCTCCGAACGCACTGTCCAGAATGCCATCTCCCTTGCCTATGCCGCCAAGTCGGAAGCCGGTTTGGAGAAGGCAAGGGAGATGGAACCGGATCATGTCGGTATCATTTCAGATAGGATTTCGGTCAGGTATGATCAGATCCCCTACGAGAAGGGATATGGAGCCCTGTTGACGAGCTATCCCGAAGCCCGACCTTGGTTTGCCTCAAACATGAACCTTGACGCCCTGATACTCCTTAACAGGACTAGGCTTGCCTCACATGATCGCATCAGACTCTACTGGTATGATCTTTTCTCGGATACCACCACCCTGATATTTGACCAGGTAGTCATGGAGAAGGATCTGATGGAGATGTCCGAACAGATTGGCCTGGCCCTGTTGTCCAAGACCGCAGGCCCTGAGTATGGGCTGCTTGTCCTTGACGACCTTGATTCCTCGGTATCTGTTCTCCTCGATGGTGAGGCCCTGCCACTCAATGATAGGCGAGCCCTCCTTTTCCAAGGGCAGTACACCCTCAGCCTTGGTGGGGATCTCTATGTCCCGAAGCAGATACCCGCCACTGTCCTTCCGAACACCATTACACACATTCCCTCTTCATTGGAGCGTAAGGCTGGGCAGGATATGTTGCTCACTTCTTTCGTAGGGAAGGTGAACTGGTATGTGGATGGGGGTTTTATCGAAGCTGGATGTGACTTGAGCCTCAGTACCTCGATGGTACCTCTGGTCATTGTCGCACAGAAACAGGGATTTTCCAGCAAGACCCTCCAGGTGGAGAAGCCTGTACGGAAGATAGGGGTCTCCCTGCAACCTGAGTGGATGAGCAGGGCATCTCTTCAGCAAGAGGAGCAAGGCGACTTTTATGCAAGCTTTCGCAATACCTTGCTGTATTTTGGCCTCTATGTGGCCAGTATCACACTCTCTCAAACGTTTGACACGGCAAACCCGTTGTGGCAGCCCCTGCAGATAGCGACAAGCGGCTTTGCCCTTGTCTCCACGATGCATACTATAATGAATTTTGCTTCCTATGTCGCTCTTGCGGGTTCTGGCGTACGATAGCAACACTTGGAGTTTTTGTATGAAAAAGAAATTTGGTGACAGGCTCAAGGCCTTGTTTGGAATAAAGACCTTCAATGAGCAGTTCTTTGAGGATCTTGAGGATTTCCTCATTGAAGGTGATCTCGGGGCGAAGCTTGCCATGGAGATTTCAGACGAGATGAGAAAACTGGCAAAAAGCGAGAAGCCCACAACCCAGGAAGATCTCCAGCTCATGGTCAAGAGGTTTCTCTCTTCCAAGGTTCGCTCTTTCCTTCCGGCTCTGGATAAGGATGAGCTGACGGTCTTCCTCATCCTAGGGGTCAATGGCGTAGGCAAGACCACCTCCATTGCCAAGATGGCAAGGATGTATAAGGACCAGGGTTTTGAGGTGATGCTTGCTGCTGCAGATACGTTCCGTGCAGCCGCCATCGACCAGCTTGAGGTGCATGCACAGAGGTTGGGCTGCCGCTTGGTCAAGCAGAAAAGCGGCAGTGACCCGGGGTCGGTTGTCTATGATGCCATCACATCGGCAAAGGCTCGTGGTGATCACCTTATCCTTGTCGATACTGCAGGGCGGATGCACAACAAGGAGAACCTTCTTCGCGAGCTTGCAAAGATTGACAAGATCGTACAGGGCAGGGGAGTCGATGCCTCACGGTATATGAAGTTCCTGGTCATCGACAGCACTACCGGTCAGAACGGCATCAGCCAGGCCGACCTGTTCAACCAGGCCGTCGCCATCGATGCCCTGATCCTTTCCAAGTATGACTCACTGGCCAAGGGTGGTGCTTTGGTACAGATAGGGGAGAAGTTCGATATCCCCATCGCCTTTGTAGGCACTGGTGAGACCTATGCCGACATGCATCCTTTTGATAAGGACGAGTTCCTCAACAGCCTGGTGGGACTATGAGTAAAGCCGTCCCATTCCTGCTTGCACTGATGCTTCTGTACTCCCTGTGTGCAGAGGCCGTTGTGCAGTCCAACAGCATCGGGCAGGATAGGGACGGCTTTGCCCAAGAGAGTGAATATACCCTCAGTATCCAAGGCGACGTATCCACCCTGTACCATTTTGGGGAGCCGGTGTGGAAGAGGACGATGACTCCATGGGAGGATGGGTATGAAGTCTCCACATTTCAGTTTGATGAAGAGACAACCCACTACAGGCTCTACGGGCAGGACCGCCTCGTCGCCGAGGAGCTGGGTTCAGGTGTGCGATATTTCTACTATGACGCTCGGGGCATCCTGGAAAAGACCATGGTCGTCGGTGACGGGAAAGTCCGTGAGATGGAGATCTATACCTATGATGCGGCCACCAATAGTCTGAACAGTCTGCTCCTCATAACCGAGGAGGGCAGTTCCATCCTGTATTTTGGGGATCCGCAGGTCCGCCCCTGGTTCACCTACACCAAGGGTGATGCCTTTACCAAAGTGATGCAGATCTCAGAGACCCTTCAGGTGCAGGAGGTCTGGCAGGGTGATTCCATCCTCAAGTCAGTGGAGGTCGAGATGGAAGAGTCTGGTGGCATCCGTGTGAAGACTGTCGTCAATGGCTTGGAGCAGAGCGAACTCTACAACGAATTGGGATTGCTCGTCTTGAAAACATCCCCTTCCCTAAGAACAGAATACCGGTATGATGATCGCACCCTCCTTGAAGAGGTTGAGGGGAATGAAGAGGGGAAAAAGCGCATCATACGCTATGAGGGCGGGAATAAGGTGACAGAGTCGCACTATCAGGACGATATCCTTGAAAAGGATGTTTCCTTTCCTGCTGGTAGCGGCAAGGTGGAGACCCTGTATGACAAGGGTAAGCCGTACTGCGACATAACCTATGCCCTCGATGGAGAGCGTGTGCTCTCCATCAGGTACAGGTAGGTCGTATGCTGTTATTCCTCGCCAAGCGGTATGCCTTCTCTTCGGAGAACCGGCACAAGGGGGCCAGCATACGCATTGCCCTAGGCCTTGCACTGTGTCTCTTCGCCATCACGATGGTGCTCTCCTTCATGCAGGCCCTGCAGGAGAACCAGTTTGAGGACATTCGTACCTTCGAGTCCTTTGATGTGCACGCCTCCCTCTCCTATACCGATCTGGAAAGCGGTAATGCCCTGGTCAAGGAACTGGAACGTCTGCCTTTGGTAGACCATGCCTTCCTGTACGCTGAGATCCCTGTCCTGATACAGGGCAAGGACGGATCATCGTTGGCAGGTCGTATCCGTGCAATCCAGAGCAAGGGCCCTTTCACCGACAACCTCAATCTCTATCGGGGAGAGCTTTTCAAGGAAGGCCAGCTCACCGCCTCCTATCTGCACCTTCCTTCCATGCCGTTGGGGGAGAGCATTGAGGTAACCCTCCTGAAGAAAGGCCGGCAGGCGACAGTCATCCCCTCCCAGCGCAAGATGACCATCGGGGGAGTCTACTACACCTCCATGTATGACTTTGACAGTTCAACCTACCTGACCGACCTGCCTACACTCTACGCCCTCAATGCTGATGCACCCCTCTCTGTAGGGATTTTTTCCCAGGAGAAGAGCGAGTTGGTAGCACAATCGGTCAGGGAGAATTTTCCAGATCTTGATCCCATCACCTGGAAGGTGGCCAATGCCTCCCTCTATGGGGCTATGCAGCTCGAACAGAGCATGATGACACTGATGTTGCTGTTGATGGTTGCTGTCATCATCATCCATATCCGCAACAGTTCAAGACGCCTGCTGCTTGCAAAGCAACGTGAGATAGCGATGTTGCGTTCCATGGGGTTGCAGAAGAGACAGGTCCAGCAGCTTTTTGTACTGCAGGCCCTGATAGTGGCCGTTGTGGGATCGCTTGCAGGGGTGTTGCTCTCCCTTGCTGGTATCCTGTTCTATCCCAATTTCTCCCAGCTGGTCTACAGCTCCCTGGGAGTGCACCTAAACCTTGCGATCAACA
Organism: uncultured Sphaerochaeta sp.; assembly: GCA_963662725.2. Taxonomy (GTDB): domain Bacteria; phylum Spirochaetota; class Spirochaetia; order Sphaerochaetales; family Sphaerochaetaceae; genus Sphaerochaeta. The sequence goes on along the minus strand of CAXXCW010000035.1, from coordinate 106,593 downwards.
TACAGGATCTGTTTCTTCTGGTCGTAGCGATACTCTGCTTCAGTGGCTTTGCCTCCTATATGGGCACACACCGAATTCTGAAAGCGGATATTATGGAGATGTTTGCCCATGACGAAGTCCGATGAGATACTCTCCCTCAAGGGAGTCAGCAAGAGTTTTCCAGCCACAGCACGCGGAGGAGAGCCCATTGAGATCCTCGATTCCATAGACTTGGCATTGCACCCCGCCTCAAGTATGGCCATCACAGGCAAAAGTGGATCCGGCAAGAGCACGCTGCTGCAGATTAGTGCAGGGCTGCTCGCCAGTGACCATGGGGAAGTGCTCTTCGACGGGAAAAGGCTCGATACGCTCAATGACGCCCAACTGAGTAGGATTCGAAGCAACTCCATGGGGTTCATATTCCAGAGCAGTCTCCTGCTAGACGACTTTACCGCCCTGGAGAATGTCACAGTCCCAGCCATGATCAGGGGAGTGGGGGAGAAGCAGGCACGCAAGAAGGCCCTGAATCTTCTGGAGAGTGTAGGCCTCAGTGACCGTCTGGACCATAAGAGTGACCAGCTTTCCGGTGGGGAGCGTCAGAGGGTTGCCATAGCCAGGGCTCTGGTGAATGAACCCCTGGTCCTGTTTGCCGACGAGCCTACAGGATCCCTTGACGAACGCAATGCCGCTCTCATTGAAGATATGCTCTTCCGACTGGTCTCCGAGAAACAGGTCTCGCTGATGCTCATAACCCACAACACTCCCTTTGCCTCAAGGTGCGACAGGGTATTCAGGCTGCACAACCGCAAGGTGGAGGTCATCAGGTGAGGACCAGGCTCGCACTCATGCTCATCGCCCGAAAACTGGGCATACATAGCAGCGCTGCAGCAAAGAGAAGGATACTGTTCAATGTCCTGCTGATATCACTGGTCGTTGCCGCCCTTGTCTTTGCCCAGCTGTTTGTCGTCTCCATGAGCCGAGGCATAGCAAACAAGTACGCTTTGCTGGGCAATGGTCACCTGCAGGTCCATGAGAGTGCCGATACTCCCATTCCAGATCTGGAGCATATCCTTGATGTGCAGCTGGTTGCCCAGACCTACTCTCTTATATACAGCCCTTCAAAGAACCTGATGGTACGGCTCAAGGGGGTGCAAGACTCATATTTCAATGAGAGGAGGCTCTCTGAGATTACCTTTCTGGATACCCCCCTCGATGCCAAGGGATCCACACTGCCTCAGATACTGCTCAGCACTAGCATTGCAGGAAAGCTGGAGGTCGTGCAGGGTGACAGGGTGGCCCTGATGATGATAAGCGACAACAGTCTGCGTCCACAGCTCTGTATCGTGGGAAACCTCTATGACAGTGGCTATAAGGAACTGGACGAGAACCTGGTCTTCTGTGACTTCTCCCTTTTGGAGAGGTTGTTCTCCTCCAAAGCGGATACCTATTTCGAACTGTTGGTCGATGAGGCTGAGGTGGAGCATGTCAGGTCCTCTCTGGAATCTGACGCTCTTTCTGTCACCTCCTGGGACCAGGAGAATTATGCGGTAGCGACAAACCTGGAGACAAGCCGCCAGGCCGTCCTTGGCGTCATGATTGTAGTGGCGATACTGTGCGGGTATTTTATCAGCGAACTGAGCCGGGAACTGATTGAGGATGACAAGAGCCGCATCGCGCTTCTGAAACTGTTGGGTGCCACAGGGAGCCTGGTCAGGGGAGCCTATTTCTCCACAGTCATGCTGGTCACCCTCATCTCAATTGTACTGGGGACAGGTGGGGGAATTCTGTTGGGTCTCAATTTGGGATCCATGCTCTCCTACCTTGCACAGAAATCCATCCCTGCCCTCGCTTTCTACCTTCTCGATTTCCAAGTGATTGTGCCATACCTCGATATTCTCATCATTTTGGTAGTCCTCACCCTTGTCAGCTCGGTCTCTGTACTGTGGAGTCTGAGAAGGGTGGGGAAAATCCCCTTGCTGAGCTGTACACGCTTTGACTAAGCTCTGTTTTCCTATATACTGCCATCATGAATTTTGAAGTGTTTGCCTTAGGGACCAGCGGCATGATGCCCCTTCCCAACAGATTCCTTACCAGTGCCATGATTCGTCGGGATGGGGAGCTCTTCCTCTTCGATTGTGGGGAAGGTACCCAGATATCACTGAAGATGCTCAACCTGAAGTGGAAGAAGATCAACTCGATCTTCATCAGCCATATGCATGCCGACCATGTGACCGGCCTTCCGGGGATCCTGATGCTCTCCAGCCAGGTCGACCGCGATGACCCTCTTACCATCTACGGGCCTCCCCGCCTGAAGGAGTACATAGACGCCAACCGTAGGATACTGGACATGTACATCAACTACGAGATCATTGTAAAGACAGCCCATCCAGGGATTCTCATCGACAACGATGAATACACCGTCTCTGCCTTCCCTCTTGCCCATACAAAACCCTGTACGGGCTTTGTGATGGAGGAGAAGATGCGTCCCGGTGAGTTCCATCCCGATCTTGCCACCTCTCTTGGAGTCCCTGTGGGCCCTCTTTGGGGGAAACTGCAGAAAGGGTTTGGGGTAACCCTAGAAAATGGAAAGGTCATCCAACCATCACAGGTGATGGGTGAGGCGAGGGAAGGGCGAAAGTTCAGTTATGTCACCGACTCGCTCTACCTCCCTTCCATTGCTGCACAGGTGAAGGATAGTGACTTGTTCTTCTGTGAAGGGATGTTCACCTCCGATATGGAGGGGGCCGCCCGCGAAAAGATGCATATGACCAGTGAGCAGGCTGCTCGCATTGCAAAAGAGGCAGAGGTCAAGAAATTGGCCCTCATACACTACAGCCCACGCTATAATGACTGGGAACTGAGATACCTCGCAGATGATGCCCAAAGGGTCTTTCCCAATACTGTGCTTACCAGAGATCGCATGCGCTTTGACATTCCCCTCAAGAACTAGGGCCATGGGCTTGGAAAGCAATAGGAGAAGTCCATACAGGCTGACATCGCGATCACGTTCCATACCCACCGGAGGTTCCCTGGGTTTCTCCCCCTCAATTGCTTGGTGTTGCATGTTTGCCCAATTGGGGGTGTCCATAACGAAGAAAGGGTGGTTTTCTTCAGGCCTTCCGTAATGTCAGGTCAGACGCCCTTGATCGCATCATCACTTTCTGTGGATTCTGCTTCCCCTTCCGTCTCTGTATAGCTCTCGCTGTCGTCATCATCTCCAAGCATACAGGCGGTGACCGCCTCGTGCAGGAGCAGCGAGGAGTCGAGCACCCTGCCGTTTCTGGAAGCGAAGCCTATCTGCAAGGATGCACCTGAGAACTCCTTCTTACAGCTTTCCAGCAGGGAGAGCGTAAAGGATCGGGCTTCTTCTGCGTTGTAGAAAGGCAGAACCATAGCTATCCTGTTGTTCTCAAGGGTGAAGCTGTAGGCAAGTTCCCCACTGAGCATGATCATCTTGTTGCCGATCTGTTCTGCAGGGCCTTTGTTCACGTCAATGAGGACAAGGGTCAGATCATAGCCCATCTCCACCGAATTCTCCAACTCGACAGAGAGGATTGAATTGAAATCTGAGGAGTAGGTCTGTACAACCCTTGTCTGTGCATTCTCCTCCAGGGACGAGGAGTGTATCGGTTCTGCTTCCTTGGCTACAGGAGGAGGGGCAATGTCTGTGTATTCTGCTTCTCTGTGTCCTTCATAGGCTGACTCTTGCGACTGTTCTGCTGTGGAGAAGGTGGGAGACTTTACCTCTCTGATGGTGGGTGAGACGGTGATCAGTTCATCTTCAGGTGCCAAGGAGGGAGCTGCGGGCTTGTATTCTTCTGCGATGCTCTGGCCCAATACCATCCCATCGGTATGGCGGTGCAAGGGATCGTCACAAGGGAGGATGTACAAAGGCTTGTCATAAGCGTTGGGAGGAAGCTTGTCGATCTCATCGGCTAGATCCTCGTCCCTTCTCCGTGCGACAAGGACACCGATCTCAATCATGATAAGTCCGATGAGCAGGGGGAATAGCTTTACCAGTACATCATAAATTTGCTCCTGGTTGATCGAGTAGAGTGGGAGCAGGTACCTTGATGCGAGATAGAGAAGCCCAAGCAGAATAAAGACGGTGATGAACAAGCTTAGAAGTATTTGGCGACCATAGTGCTTATTTTCGGACATTGGAACCTCCCGGAGCAAACTTTACACGTACATCAAAGCTATAGTATCATAACTAGCATATAAGATGAACAAACGCATGACAAGACAATTGGGTCTAATCTTCGCTCTTAGTATGATTATAGCATATTTTATCCTTCTTGGTCTGTTGGGAGAGGAAGGTTTTTTCCATGCCCGTGCAATGAGACAGGAATTGCAGGCTCTCAGGCAGAGAGAAGAGATGCTGTTGTTACAGGTGGATTCCCTGCAACAGCAGAAGGAACGCATGTCCTCACAGGATGCACTAAAGGATGCGGCCTTCCGTTTTGGCTACCAGGAGGAGGGAGAACAGGTGTTCTATTTCACAGATGAGGGGGAGGGTGAGCTAGAGGCCCAAGGTAATGGCGAGACTGCCCAAGTGCAAAGGAAACCCTTCAAGGGGCTACCCAAACCTTGGGTTGCGCTCATTGCCCTAGCCTTTTCGTCCCTATGTACGCTACTATGTGGTATGAGGATGCGGAGGGGAAGCATACATAGATGAGTGAAGAGCACAAAGAGGCGGAAGTATTATACAAGCAGCATGCGGGCACTCTTGAAAAGGTGGTCAGGTTCTTGCAAGAGGACAAGGTCGTTGTCCTCCCTTGTGACACAATCTATGGATTATGTGCCCAAGTCGGATCAGCTGAGCAGGCCTTGCGTACAGTGAAATATCGGGGGCATGCCAAATCCTTTCTTGTCCTTGCCACCCTTGAGCAGGCAAAAGAGATCTGTCTGGTTCCCCAGGACATTGAAAAGGCCTGGCCGTGTGCCCTCACCGCTATACTTACCAACCGTGATGGGGTCGGAACTACCGCAGTCCGTGTCCCTAGAGACAGTTTCCTGCAGGACATCCTTGCCAGACTCGGCAAGCCGATATACTCCACCAGTGTCAATGAGTCCGGCTATCACACAATAACGAACATCACCGACATCATATTTTCCTTCAAGGATCGGGTACCGGCTTTTGTCGTGGACTCTGACAAGCAGGGTAATGTCCCCTCTACGCTCATCGACTGCACGACCAAGCCGTATACCCTGGTACGCTGTGGCCAATATGATGCATCGGCCCTGCTTGGTCTCTAGGGTCTTATCTTCCTGCACTCCATATAGTACCGCTTCTCATTCGCTTCTCCCATGGAGAAGGTCTTTCTGGGCAGCGCACTATCTTTGATGATGGTCTCAAAGAAGGTGTCCTTGGAGACGTTTGGCAAGATAAGTGCTCCGTTGCCATCTTTTCCTCCCAGGCTAGCGGTGACCTCTTCACCGTGGATATAGTCAACGGTTGCCTTCTTCTGATCCAGCAGGGAGTCGATGACCACTTGCAAAGTTCCTGCGGCGATGTTCGCAACCGCACCAGAAAGGTTGAACAGGTAGTAGCCGCCCTTGTCCCGATAGCCAAAGCGTTGGAACTCGCTCTCTTCGTTGATGAGCTTGTGCAGTGTAGGAAGGTCGCTGACCCTCTCGATGACGACAAGAGAGGCACACTTTTCGACCTCTGCCTTGAAAGTCTCAAACTCGATGCCAAAGAGGACCCTGTGGATGGGTTCGAAGGTGAGACCCGGGTCATAGATGTTTTCCAGCTCCACCATGGCATATCGTGCTGGGTGGGTTTCCCACTCATCCTGGGCTATTGTCTGCTTGATATCCTCCCAACAGCTTTTTGCGGTGGCAAGGCTGTGGTTCCCATCACCCATGGCATAGAGCAGCGGGTTTTCCGGATCAAGGTTGGCCTTGATCCTCTCAAGGGCGTCGGCTATCGCTGCAAAGTCATCACCGGAGTCTACAACCCATGCTCTGAGTGAGCCTCCTCCAGCCATGAGGGTGGTTTCATAGGCGGTTTTCAGCTGGTCTCGCTTCTCCGCCAAGGGCTCTATCACCGACTTCTCATGGTCGCTTATCAGAACCATGATGTGGGGAAGCTCAAGGGGGGCATTCCTACGGATCTGTTTTCTAGGGGGGATGCGGCTGAGGATAGTCCCCTCTGTGGCTCTTATCAAGGAACGTGAGCCGACCGAATAGTCATACTGCTCGAGGTCCAGAAGGACCAGCAGGCCCCATCGTCCCTTCTCGTAGGTGCTAGTGGTGCGATGGACAAGGAAGAAACAGTGCTCGTAGGTGTCAAAGAGAGAGCTCTTCACATAGCTGTCCATATGTGCGTTGATGGCATCTATTCGCTTTTCTGGCTCCAAGTCCTCCAGATAGGCTTCTGGGAAGATCAGGTTCAGCGTCGAAGGGTCGTCCCCAACGTAGGATTTGGCCTGTTCCCAATAGGATTTTTCTGAAGTATACTGGTCACAAGCGACGACGGCCCATTTTGTGAGATCCACTCCCGATTTGGGAAGGAGAATGTCTGCGGTGTGCAGTCCAAGTTGTTTCAAACGTTCTGGAGTATTTGGCATGGCAGTTCCTTATTGTGTTGTTTTACTGCTATGGTATTCCAATACATGCCATCCAGCAAGGATAAAGAGGGAAATTTATGGGCAAGGCTATCGTATTTACCGGAGGAGGGGGCCCCACCAGCCTTCCTGGCGACCTGATAGAGGAAGGTGACTACCTCATCGCCGCTGACAGTGGCTTTGATACCGCCCGGGCCCTAGGCTTGGTCGTGCACTACGTCATAGGGGATTTCGATTCGACCAGACTTGCCGATGAGGCCCTGTTGCTCGACCATGAGAGACATCCTGCTGATAAGGATCACAGCGACACCTACCTTGCCATCGAGAGAGCCCTCAAGCATAGTGACGGGACCTATGTGCTGGTAGGCGGTGGTGGATATCGTTTGGACCACCTGCTGAAAACCTACTCCCTCTTCTCCCAGTTCGGTCCGCCCTTGCTCTGGTTTACGCGGTATGAGACCAATATCCTCGTCCCTTCATATACACGATTTGACCATCTTGATGAGGGGACGACAGTCAGCCTCTACCCTGCAACCCTGGACGGGCAGGCAACTGTTGAGGCGAAAGAGCTCAAATGGCCGCTTGTCGCCTATCCGATGAGTTTCGGCTCTTTCTCCCTTTCCAACTCATGTGCCTGTGAGGTCCTGCAGGTGAGGGTAGTGGGTGATCCCATCTTTGTCAGCTTTCCGGTTGCCCCAAATGCGGCTAAGGTGGTACGATAGGGTATGTTACATACAAGAAGGCTTCTGGCATTCTCCAGCAGGGTCCACACGTATACGATGCTCCTATACCTGTTCTTTTTTCTGGTATACCTGTCGAGCAGCTATTTTTTGGTGAACCAGAGCCTGATAGACCTTCTGCAGTTTGCCCTCATCCTTATCAGCTGGACCAACCTGCTGTACGGACTGTGGATCATAGTGTTCTCCTGCATAGTATGGGGAAGTGACAGGGTCTTTCCCCTCTCTCCCATTGTCCTTACCCTGCTCAGGATGGCAACGGTATTCCTGCTCAGCACGCTCGTGGCGATCATAGAAAACCTGGTGACCGATGGTGTGGTTGTCAGCTAAGCCAAATAGGAGATATGTATGCACAATCCACTCATCAGTGCAGTGCGGGGGGCCATATGCGTCCCCAGCGATGACCCTTCCCTTATCGAAGAGGCTGCCTGCAGGCTCTATTCGAAGGTTCTTGAAGCCAATGGCATCGAGGAGTCTGAAGTAGCCTGCCTCTTGCTTACCCAGACAAGCGACCTTAAGAGCCGCAACCCAGCCACTGGATTGAGAAAAGGCGGGTACTGCTCTGCGACACCCCTATTCTGCATGCAAGAGCTTGAGATAGAAGGGATGCTGGAGCGGGTTATCCGCGTGATGGTCATTACCAACAGGGCGGTAGGAGAGGTGAAGCCGGTCTTCCTTGATGGAGCTGAAAAGTTGCGACCGGACTTGTCCGATCCGGGAAGAGTGTTGCCCGTATAGGCGAATGTAAAATTTACATTTAATATTTAAGAATACTCGTGACAGTGACAATATTTACGGGCAATCATCCTCTTTCAACAGGATGATTCCTGTAGATATGCCTCTGCATTAGATTTTCTGTGTTTCTAGGTCTAGGTATATGCTTAGCTGATCAACTCTCAAAGGAACGTATCATATTCGGATACGTGAGAAAAAATTCAAGGGGATAGGTAAAATGTAAAAAACAGCATTTCAATTGACAAAGCCACCATATTTCGTGATACTTTTTTACATCAAACCTCTTGATCGGAGTACCTAGGAGATTTTCTTATGAAAAGAATGTTCGCTTTGACCGTTGTCATGCTCTCTGTTACATCACTGCTTTTGGCCATGGGAGGCACAGAGTCCGCCACATCGGCTGCCTATCCCAAGAAAGCCATCACCATGATCGTGCCCTATGGTGCAGGGGGAACCACAGACCTGACAGGGCGCCAACTTGCCATCCAGCTGGAGAAACACCTGGGTCAGGCTGTAACAGTCATCAACCAGGGTGGCGCCTCAGGTTCCATTGGGGCAAGGACTGTCCTTGATGCCAAAGCTGATGGATATACGGTCCTCTTTACAGCAGAGTCGCTGGGAACCCAGAGAGTGATGGGCCTGAGCTCCATGAGCTATGCCGACTTCACCCCCATCATGGCGGCGGTCAACGACCCCAAGGTGATAGTGGTCAACAAGAACTCCCCATACAAGACCTTGGAAGACCTGGTCTCTGACATCAAGGCCCGCCCTGGTAAGGTGAAGATGTCCTATACAGGTCCCGGTGGATCAGGGCATGTGCAGGCCCTCATCTACAACAAGCTGGGAATGGAGATGGCCCTTACCGCATATCCCGGCGGATCTGACTGTATCCTCGCGGTATTGGGCGACCAGGTTGCATTCACCAACTCAAACTTCTCAACTGTCACCGGCTATCTTGCAAGTGGGGATCTCAGGCTCTTGGGTATCTCTGCCAACGAGCGCATCGCTTCCTATCCCGAGGTTCCGACCCTGGCTGAGATACTTCCGGGTTCGGAGAAGTTCCTGGACAATCCCTTCACCCCGTTATCGTTGCTGGTCAGCAAGGATGTGCCTCAGGACGTTGTCTCCATCCTGAGGGATGCGGCAATGAAGAGCGTACAGGAGGAGGGGTGGAAGGCCTATGTTGCTGAGAACTCCCTGGATAAACTCTATGAGAAGTATCCTAGTGAAGGGACGATGCGCTCCTTCTATGCTGATTGGGAGTCCTTGGTTTCCTGGATGCTCTTTGACAGCGGTGCTGCAAAGAACAGTCCTGAGAAGTTTGGCATAGCAAAACTGACATATTAGAAATTGGGTGAAGAAGCCCTTTTCCCCTCTTTTCAGAAGAAGGGGAAAGGGCTTCTGTTTGGTAAGGAGGAGCCTGAGCAATGCACACTGAAAAGAGACCTTGTAACCGGACCTTTGTGGAGGGCTATGCCTTTCTGCTGCTCTCAGTCTCTCTTGCCATCCATTCTCTGGTTTTGCATGCGGACTCGCAAGCCAAGTGGAAGATGTCCCCCTACCTGTTTCCTCTGGTGATAGCAGCCTTTTTGTTCCTGCTATCGCTTTCCCTGTTGCAGGAGGGAAAAAGGGAGAGTCACGCCACTGGGGGAGAGAAGGTCAGTAGCGACGGGACAGAGGTGGGCAATAACCGGTATGCAGACATACATGAGGCTTCAGCCGGTCTTATTTCGCATGGGAAGACAGGTTACCGCAGACGGGAATATCACGCCATGCCCCTTGTTGCCTTGCTCATGCAGCAGAACTGGAAGGATGCACTGTTTTTTGCCCTGATAACTTTGGTGTACATTTTTGGCATCACGGTGATAGGGTTTGTGGTCTCCACCGCACTGTTTCTTGCAGTCTCGTTTGTCTGTCTCAGGGAGAGGAGGGTATGGCTGGTCATTGCACTGAGCATCGCCTTTCCCCTCATCGTCTATGTGCTGTTTGGCATGGTACTGCATGTCATGTTGCCGTAAGAGGGGCGTCATATGGGTGAATTGCTTGGCATATTGGCATATATGGTCGATATCCGTTTTGTCCTGCTGGTCTTTGCAGGGGCAGTTGCAGGACTTTTTGTAGGGGCGATACCAGGTCTGTCCGTCTCCATGGCGACAGCTTTGCTTGTCTCCATCACGTACTCGTGGCAGACCACCGATGCCCTTGCAACGGTAATGGGAGTCTATGTTGTGGGAGTCTTTTCAGGAGCCCTCTCTGCCATACTCATCAACATTCCAGGAGCTCCCTCTTCGGTGGTCACGACCCTTGATGGGTTTCCCCTGGCAAGCAGGGGTGAGGCCTACAAGGCCTTGAAGTATGCCATCATCTACTCGTTCATAGGGACGGTGTTCGGCTTTTTCGTACTGTGGCTCCTTGCCAGGCCCATTTCGATGGTAGCCTTGAAGTTCACCCCTATGGACTACTTCCTTCTGGCTCTATTTGGGTTGAGCACTGTAGGTTCCCTTACTGCGAAGAGTTTTTCAAAGGGCCTTATCAGTGCTGCTCTGGGTCTCTTGTTCAGCCTTGTCGGCATAGACCCGGTGTTGGGCACCACACGCCTTACCTTTGGCATGGAGGGCCTGAATGCCGGCATCAATATAGTCCCTGCCCTGGTCGGCCTGTTTGGGTTTGCGGAAGTCCTGAGCGTCATATCCGGTTCCCGTCTGGATGCTGAGGTATCCAAGGTGACAAAGGCGGTAGTGAGGACTAAGGACGTGCTTGGCCATCTACCCTACAGCCTCTACTACTCTACCATCGGGACTGTGGTGGGTGCCCTACCAGGGGCAGGGGGGCCTGTGGCCGCCTTTCTTGCCTACAGTGAGGCCAAACGAATTGTCAGACATCCTTCAAGGCCCTTTGGAGAAGGGGCTGTGGAGGGAATTGTAGCCAGCGAAAGCGCCAACAATGCATGCATAGGCGGGGCCCTTATCCCTCTGTTGACCCTTGCCATCCCAGGGGATGCGGTGACAGCGATCATCCTTTCAGTCTTCTATGTCCATGGCCTGAGACCCGGTCCCATGTTCATCAGGACCAATCCCGAGATGTTCCATGCCATTCTGGCAGGCGGTTTTGTCGGAAGTGTGTTCCTGTTGCTCCTGGGCTTTGTCGCAGCCCCACGGATCAGCAAGATCATCGCAGTTCCCAAGCGGATCCTTCTCCCTCTGGTGACGGTGCTCTGTGTCATCGGTTCCTTTGCAGTCAACAACAGGATATTTGATGTGGGTTTGATGTTTTTCTTTGGAGTGCTAGGTTTTCTGATGCGAAGGCGCGAGTACTCAGTCGCACCGATGACCCTTGCCATAGTGCTCGGGGGGATGATGGACTCAAATTTCCGCCGTGCGATTTCCCTTGCCTCTTCAGAGGAGCACTTCTATGGCGCCTTGTTTGGCCGACCCCTTACCCTGGCCCTTACCACACTCACCATTGTGACGTTGGTATCCAATATCGATGGGGTGAAACGCCTGGTTCGCACCCTTATCGGACGAAAGTCCGCTTGAATGGAGGCATTCTATGTATGTGACGGTTAGCAAGAGCTCTTTGCATGGGAACCTGCAGGTTCCAGGGTCGAAAAGTCATACCATACGGGCTGTGTTGCTTGCAACCCTTGCCCAGGGGGTAAGCATCATCAACAACCCGCTTCTCACAGGTGATGGAGAGAGTGCCATAGATGCGGCACGCTCTTTTGGTGCCAAGGTCAACTATTCTGGTCATCAGCTGGTCATAGAGGGTAGGGGAATACCCCTTTCTGTGCCAGAAAAGGGTATCGACACGAAAAACTCCGGAACCACCACCAGTTTTGTCACGTCCCTTGCCACCCTCGCCGAGGGTGAGACCCTAATCACCGGTGATGAGCAAATCCAAAAGAGGCCCATACGTGTCCTCGTCGAAGCATTGCAGAGTCTGGGATGTGCTGTTCATTTTGTACGGGAAAACTCCGATGCTCCTCCTCTGGTGGTCAGGGGAGGAAGGGCAGGGGGCAAGGTTGCCTTGGATGGTTTCAACTCCCAGTTTGTCTCAAGCCTGTTGCTCTCTTCTCCCCTTGCTGGAGGCAAGACTGAGATAACGGTGACGAAGCCCTTGGAAAAGCCCTATATCCAGATGACACTGGACTGGATGCGCCGTTTTGGGGCAGTGGTTCAGAGCAATGAGCCTGAGTATACCCATTTTCTTGTTGCAGGCGATCAAAGCTATCGGTGCGGAACCTTCACAATCCCGAGTGACTGGTCTGCAGTTGCCTTTCCCCTTGTGGCAGCATTGGTCTCAGAGTCTGAACTTACCATCTGTGGGTTGGACTTCTCTGACTCCCAGGGCGACAAGCGCGTAGTTGAGCATCTTCTTGAAATGGGAGCTGAAATCCCTAGGGATGCACAACAAGGGACTTTGACAGTAAGAGGTGGCAAGAAGCTGCAGGGCGGTCTTTCCATTGACCTGGGAGACATCCCCGATGCACTTCCAGCCCTCTGTGTGGCAGCCCTCTCAGCAGATGGGGATACGACATTCACCAATCTTGCGCATGTGCGGGTCAAGGAGAGTGACCGCGTTTTGGTGATGGCTGAGGAACTTGGCAAGCTAGGGGCGAAGATTACCATCGGATCCGACCATATGGTTGTCCATGGAGGGGAACCCCTGCGTGGAGGTACGGTCGAGAGCCATGGTGACCATAGGGTGGCAATGGCCCTTTCGGCTGCAGCCCTCATGGCCGAGGGGCCTGTCCAGATCAACAATGCGGGCTGTACTGAAGTCTCCTATCCCAATTTCTTCGGCTCCCTGGTCAAGGCTGGGGCTGCCATCACCTTCCATGAGGACCAATAAAGGGACAATGCCATGAAAAAGACCAAGAAGAAAAAGAACGTTACACTCAAGGATGTCGCCCTGGAGTCTGGGCTCTCCATCGCAACAGTCTCCCGTGCCTTGAACAATCCAGAGGTTGTCGATGCATCTTCCCAGAAAAAGGTCAATGAGGCTGTGAGCAAACTGCACTATAGGGTCAGGCAAAGCATGCGGACCTCCCCAACCAGACAGATTGCCTTGATTCTCCCAAGTGCAGACAACGATTTTTTTTCACAGATGCTTGAGGGGGTGCTGACAGCCTCCCACAGACAACAGTATCAGGTCCTGGTCTACAGTTGTCATGGGGAACCTTCCCAGGAGAGTGAGGCTCTGCATTCTGCCTACCAGGCTCATGTCGATGCACTTCTGTTCTGTCCCCTCTCCGATGGCTCTTCCAAGACAGTAACTGAGCTGTTCCCCTCCGATTTCCCCCTTATCATCCTCTACCGCAGGCAATTCCTCTCCCATGGGATCCCCCATATCTACTACAACAATGTGCAGGGTGGCTATCTTGCCACAAAGTTTCTTCTCAAACAGGGCCACCGTGCCATTGCCTTCTTCATCGGCCTGTGGCAGGAGCCGACTGGCGAAAAAGATGCAGTTCTCTTGTTGTTGGATGACAAGAGAAGAGGCATCTACTCCTCCCTGGACCGTCTCAGAGGGTATGTGGATGCATTATCTGAGTTCGGCCTCGAACTCGATCCTACCCTGGTCATCACGACCAGGTATGATTTTTCCAGCGGCTATGAAAAGACAAAGCTGTTTCTCTCTACCTTACGGGACTTTGACTCGGTTATCTGTGGAAACGACAGTGTTGCTGCCGGGGTATTGCAGGCTCTTTCCGAACAACATATCCAGGTTCCAGAGCAAGTGTCGGTTATAGGATATGATGACTCGACCCTTGCAAGCATTACCCGACCCGCCCTTACCTCTGTCCAGCAAGATCCTCATGACCTTGGAAATCAGGCTGTCGAGATGCTGGGCTCTTTGTTTGCAGGGGAGAGGGTAGGTGATAGGGTTCTGGACCCATCTCTTACCATTCGCACCTCTACTGCGATGAGGCAGGATTAGAACCCAGCCTCGCTTTTGCCTGTCAGAATTGTCACATTGCTCAAATCCTGTATCCTCGCGTTCACATACATACCCTTGCTTTACAGAAAAACACCGGATATAGTGATGCGTGGTCAAGACTGGAATTCAAAGGCACCTACGATACTTATCTCTGAGTCATTTGAAAAATCGATCTGCACCATACCAAAAGTGGTAGGGGAAATCCATGGCAAAACGTATTCTCTCATTCTTTTCCGTAGCTTTGTTGATCATGACAATCGTTGGTTGCACGTCCCTGTCCAAACAGGAGACTGGAGCTTCGCAAAGTGCACAACCTCTCTGGGATGCGGGGGATACACGTGACAAGATCATCGTGCTCAGCGACATACACACGGGCTTTGAGGATGCCTATGCTGAGATTCTGATGAATCGACCGTATCTCATCGAATTTTTGCAACGCATCAGCGTGACAGATGATGTGCGGGAGGTGGTGCTCAACGGTGACATCTTTGATGAATGGTTCCTGCCGCTCTCTTTTGTTGAAACTGACAGGGGGGACTTCTACCGGAAGAATATCGAGAACAACAAGGATATAACTGCCGCATTCCAGGCTGTCATGGATGCAGGCATCAGCCTGGTATATGTCGTGGGAAACCATGACATGTCCGTTAATCTGCAATACATCGAAGAGGCGATCCCAGGCATGGTAGTCTGTTCTCAACACCTCGGAGTCGGATTGTACCGAACCGGGGATCGTAACGAGATCGTCATTGAGCATGGTCATCGCTATGATGTGTTCTCTGCGCCAGACACCATAACCAATGCCCACCTCACCGACAGCCCTACCATGTTTCCTCCGGGATACTTCTACGCTCGATTCGCAGCTGACTGGGTTCTCAAGGGGAGACCCACCTACATGGCCAAACCGCCGGTGATCGAGACTGTACCAGACCGTGTGAACGATCCTGACCAATTCGGAGCCTATGCATATTATCGGACCATGGAATCTGTATTCAAAAAAATCATTCCAACAGATGGATTTGAGGACAAGCTTTTGGATATGCGCATCGATGGCTACAACGATACCTATTCGGTTCATGACTTGTATCCAGTACGCACCGGAGAGGGAGAAATTTCTGCTCCCGTGCTCTTTCCGAACTACCAGCGGACTTGGGAAGAGCGTCAGAAGGCCAATGGGGTGAACGTGCTTTCCAGCTTCGCTGTTGCATCCTTGGGTGCACTTGACAGCACATATTTCGAAAGCCAGGCACGAGCGCAGTTTGAAGTGGACAAACCCCAAAGCGATACCAGCGTGGTGATCTTCGGACATACCCACGTCCCCTTGTTCTACGACTATGGCAATGGCCACTATTACGTGAATACCGGCACTTGGATTGACCACAACACCAATTACAAGGAGAAGGATGGCAGCCTCCTCAGCAGGACGTTCGCGGTGGTGACCACCGGACCTTCTTCCACTGCCGTTGATATCTATGCATACCAGGAGGATGGCTCCTTGCGTGATATCAAGAGCCAATTGCTTGCCGACCATGAGAAATAGTCGACTATAGTTTCCAAGTAATTACATGCTTAAACGAGAAATAGCCATGTCCTCCCCTCAATTCTGAAGGGAGGACATGGCTTTCAGTTCTCTTCAGAGAGTTTTCTTCCTGATTCCAAAGGTGTATATATGTCAACGCTGACTGAGATTTAAGATGCTCGGATGAGGTTGCAAGATTGATTTAGCAAAACAGCAGAGGAAATTCCTATGAAAACTTCGGAAGATTTTCCTGCTAATCAGTAGTTTGTACTCCAGTTACATATCGTACAGAAACGACCGGCCTGACAAAGCTCAAACAGCAGAAGTTGCAGATGAGTATGGGATTTTCTTGATTTCGACAGTAAAGGACTGATAACTCAGAGCAATGTAGATACATTGTCTTACCTTCAGAAGTTTTGAATGATAGAATTTCACTAAGGAGAAACTACATGGCAAGTACCACAATCAGTTTGAGAACGGATACGGAACTGAAGGCTCAGGCTGAGGAGATCCTCAATCAGCTTGGAATGACACTGAATGGAACCTTCAACATGCTTCTTAATCAGATTGTAAGGGAAAAGTCAGTGCCATTGAGTTTGTCTTTGGCTTCACAGAATTCTTTGTATGCAGATTTGCTTGTTGCTGAGGATGAACGGAGAAATGGGTATGTCGACAGAAGTGGAGATGAGATACTTAAGGATTTTGACTTGATCGTGGCAGAGGCTGAAGCCGAATATGAAGTATGATGGTATCGTCTCCAGAAAAGCCGATGAAATGCTTGTCAGTCATGTAAGGTTCCTTGCCCAAGTGAGCATCCCTGCTGCAAAAGTATTGAGAAATGAGTTCAGTACTGTTCTTGCTATTTTGAAGGATGATCCCTTCCAATTCCAACTGGAAGAGGATCTTGGATTACCAAGTGAAAAATACAGACGGGTTGTTTTCGCTAAAAGGTACAAGGCGATCTTTTCTGTTTGTGAAAATAAGGTGTTCATTGATTGCAGACAATCAAGGGGAGAATGACATGCAGAAGAGACTGCAGACATCTTTTCTGAAATGTAGTACGGAAGTCCCAGTATTTGATTCCTTCTTACTGTCTTGTGCTACATGAGAAATTTTATTCTCTTTAGCATAAGATTTTCCAGATTTGTTTATCTCTGAAAACAGAATGATAACCTCATAAAGAGGGTCCATAATAAAGACATCTAGAAAAGATACTTGGACATTGCCCCTTCCGATTGGGCGGTCCATACATTTACCGGTGGAATCAATTGTGTTTAGGATGAAGGCATTCTCCTTACTCAGGCCCTTTTTCTACTCCTCTCCCACACAATCCCTTGGGTGATTGAAAAACCAATATGCCTGTTATTCAGAAATTAGGAAATATTTGGTTTTTTTCTTTCTGCACTTTATGTTTGGTAATAGAAATAGCTATGTGCTATAGTGATAACATGTAGAGCCAATTGAAAAATAGGTTTTCAAGAACCACATAATGCATGAATATACAAAACCATCACGTACATATCCCATATCTGATATGGACCACTGTGAATGACAGGAACCTGCCTTGATTTCGTTGATAAAAAAGAAGAACAAGACCTACAGCAACATCCCACAAGAAAGTGTTCTGAGCCAAAAAAGAGACACACCCTTTGGTATGTCTCTATTTTGGTTTTGTTAGCCGTCTGTCAGATTCGAACTGACGACCCCGAGATTACAAGTCACGTGCTCTGGCCAACTGAGCTAAGACGGCAAAAAGAACAACTGCAATATACCGGTAGGGCAACGGGTCTGTCAAGGGCTTCCAGAAAAATGACCCGATAGCTTGGCAGATATGATCGGATACTGTTTCCTACAGTATATAATTTCCCGTTGCATTATACCGTATGTCGAAGTATCCTATACATATAGTTTGATATGGAGGAACACTATGCAAAAATATGTCTGTGATGTGTGTGGGTATATTTATGACCCTGCTGAGGGTGATCCTGACAATGGGGTCAAAGCAGGAACCTCTTTTGACGATCTGCCAGAGGATTGGGTATGTCCCCTGTGTGGTGCCCCACAGTCGGACTTCTCCCCTATAGAGTAACTGTACTGCATACATTGGTAGGCTCTCTGTGCATGCCAGTGTAGGCATCAGCTTGCAATATCTCCTATGGATGTAAGCCCCTTCACGGGAGCTGATGAAAAGGTTTTAGTGAAATGGCCTAAGGATAAGGGTGGGAAACAAGGTCTTTATGATGGCTTCATACCAAGCTTTCTGCCCTTCATCTCTCCTAGCTACGGGTGGTTTTGGTTTTTTTCTGTAATCAAGGTTGACAAAAACCCCAATACTAGGTAATGTACGGTTGTCTTTGGCAAATGGAGAGGTTCCCGAGCGGCCAAAGGGGGCAGACTGTAAATCTGTTGGTTACACCTTCGAAGGTTCGAATCCTTCTCTCTCCAAATGGAGGCCTTCTTCTCAGAGGAAGGCCTCTTTTTCCGTCATACTACCCATGAAGAGGTGTCAATGAGTTGCTTCTATGAGAAAGGTCTCCAATTCGAATGTACAGGGTGCAACTACTGTTGCAGCTGTGAGCCCGGATTTGTGTTTCTTTCTCCTAAGGACCTGAAGAGGCTTTCCTCCCATCTGGGTATTTCAGAAGCCCAGTGTATCGCCACCTACTGCCGCACTGTCCCCATGGGCAATTTCAGCATGGTCAGCTTGGAAGAAAAAAAGAACTATGATTGCATATTTCTGACTGAAAAAGGCTGTTCTGTCTACGAAGGTAGGCCAGAGCAGTGTCGCACGTACCCGTTCTGGAGTAGCATAGTGGAAGACAAGGCTGCATGGGAGGCAGAGATGGCCTCATGTCCTGGTATGGGAAAGGGAAGACTGTACACCAAAGAAGAGATAGAGAAGTTGCTTGAAAACAGAACGAGCAACCAACCCATCATGAAGTTTTAGGACCGTATGGCAAAGATTTCAGATGATGTCCTTGACCAGATCAAGGCCCGAATCTCTATCAGTGAAGTGGTCTCAGACTACGTCACCCTCTCCCATAGGGGGGGGCGTCTGTGGGGGCTCTGTCCCTTCCACCAGGAGAAGACCCCATCTTTCTCTGTAGTTGATGATCAGGGCTTCTATTACTGTTTCAGCTGCAAGAAGGGCGGCTCTATGTTCGATTTCATCATGGAGATGGAGAAGGTCCCCTTCATTGAGTCGGTAAAGATGCTCGCTTCCAAGGCTAATGTCGAACTTGCCGAGGAGAGCCCCCAAGAAAGACAGAAACGGGATCTCAATGAGACTCTGTATGACCTGTACGATAAGATAGCAGGATCTTTCCATTACATCCTATGCTCGTCAAAGCAGGGCCAGAAGGGTAGGGATTACCTTACTTCACGTAATGTCCACCCTGCCATGTGGGAGCGTTTCAAGCTCGGATATGCTCCTGATGACGCTGGTTGGCTATATGATTTTTTGAAACAACAGCACTATAGCGATGACATCCTCGCCCAGAGCGGACTGTTCAGCCAGAAGAATGCAACCTACCCCCTATTCAGGGACCGCCTGATGTTCCCCATTCGCACTTGGCAGGGCAAGACGGTAGCTTTTGGTGGTCGTGACCTTTCAGGGACCAGCAAAGCAAAATATATCAATACTCCTGAAACTCCTATCTATAGCAAGAAGCACAATTTGTTCGGCCTGTTTGAATCCTTGGATACCATCAAGAAAAGCCAGAGTGCGATCCTATGTGAAGGGAACTTTGATGTGGTGGCTATGCACCAGAGCGGGTATGCCAATGCTATGGCACCCTTGGGAACCTCGTTCACCGAGGAGCAGGTAAAGCTGCTCAGACGCTACTGCACCAAGGTGACCACGCTGTTTGACAGCGATGAGGCTGGACAGAGTGCTACCGCAAAGGCCTTGGTCCTTGCCCAGAGGTTCGGCATGGAGAACAAGGTAATCAAGCTGACCAAGGCAAAGGATGCCGCCGAACTCGTGGAAAGGGAAGGGGAAGAAGCTTTGAAAAGTGACCTCCAAACCTCTGTGCAGGGGTTCCATTATCTTGTAAACAATGCTGTAAACAGGTATGATACAACAACGTCTAAAGGGAAGTCTGCTGTTTTTACGGCTGTCAGGCCGTATTTGGATGCCACGGAGTCGGCTATTGAGAAGGAAGCTCTCATAAAACATCTCTCTATGTTGCTTAATGTTGACGAATCGTCAATAATTGACGATTATTTGCGTGGTAAGCATTTCGTTGCAAAACCGGACGTACAAGCAGCACCGGCTGGTGTCAGGCCTCTGAATCCTGCGACCATCTCTGTAGACTTGTATGCCATGTTGACCTTGGTCAACAATAGGAGCCTGTATCTGCAGACACGGTACAAGCTGGTTGTGGAGGATCTTGAGGACAAGGAGGCTGAAGCTCTGTACAACGTATTGGAAGATGCTGCTCGAGAGGATGTCGGAAAGAACGACGAATATATCTTGCAGATGATTGATGATGCACAGCTTCGCAGTGATGTGGCCCTCTCCTTTACCATGGAGGAGTTCAAGATGGCACCACAGAAGGTGCTCAATGAAGCGGTGAATCGTATCCAGCTCAGAAACTACGAAAAGAAACGGGTGAGCAACAAAAGGTTGCTTGACATCAGCCTCAGTGATGGCACATCGGATGACGGGATCGAGGATTTGCTCCGGGAGAAGACAGAGATTGATGCTAAGATCTCCTTACTCAGACAGGTCCTTGGACAAGACACTATAACAGGTAGGTAACTATACAGATGCTCGATGAAAATATTTCTCAAACTATCATAAAGGACTTGGTTGCATGTTCAGCTTTGAAGGGGCATGTCTCGAAAGATGATATCCGCAAAGCTTTAGGTCCGGAGATGACTACCGATGAAGCGGTTGATGAAATTTTGCAGACCTTAGGAGAACTGGAGATTCCTGTTACTGAGAGTGACAATGCCCAAATCCCCGGAATTTTTGTAGAAGATCCCACAGATGATGATATTGATACAGACATTGAGGAAGAGCCGGATGATGACCTGCTCGATGACACCCTTGCAGATGAAGAGGACGATATCATCGAAGAGGGAGTCATTGATGACTATCCCACCAAGGAACCTGCCAAGAAAAGGACAGGTGGCGAAGGTGATGAGATAGATGAAGACGAAGAGGACGATGATGACGAGGAGGAAAGCGACGACTCGATGAAACGTGCCTGGAGTGGCATGAGCACCGACGATGATGCCGCTGGTGGGAATCGCTTCGTTGACATCTCATCCCTCAATGACCATGACAGCGAGACCGAGCATGTCCGTCACAATACAATCCTGGGAACTGACAAGAGCGACTCTTCCGGCGATGACCCCATACGCCTCTACCTACGTGAGATAGGGAAGGAGAACTTGCTCACAGCCGAACAGGAAGTCGAACTGAGCAAGAAGATGGAAGACGGGGCCTTGATCATCAAGGAAGTCATCCAGGAAAGCGGAATAATGATCACGCGCTTCTATGACATCATCAAGACACTCAATACCAAGATGGAAGGTCAGGAAGAGGAGTACAACGCCAAGGAATACAAGGATCTGATGACCAATCAGAAGCGTTTTACCCAGTACTACAAGGAGCCGCTGAAGGAAGTCCAGGCTACCTTGAAGAACTATATGGCAAAGAAAGAGCAGATGATCAGCAGTGGTGAGGATGTGTTCCATGACGAAACCCTTGCCAAGAGCCGATCGACCCTGCTCAAGAAGCTTGGTAAGATCGATCTGCAGCCTGAGGAAATAACCACCTTTACCCATGACTTCGTCTCCTCGGAGAACAAGATCCGCTCCTATAAGGAGAAGAAGCAGCAGTTGGAAAACAAGCTGCACATCAGCACTCCCAAGGAACTGCGCCAGCTGGGCCGTGACCTTGCAACCCAGAGTCGCTGTTCTCTCATTGAGGAGGAGCTCCATCTTACCAGCGATACCATCAAGGATCTCATACGTGAGCTCCAGCTCACCGACAAGGACCTGAAGTTGATCGAGTATCAGTTTGAGGAGTGTTGTGAAAATATCCTTGTTCACTCGACTAAGATAAAGTACGGGCAGAAGATGATGAAGGATGCCAAGGACCGCCTCATCCGGGCGAACTTGCGTCTTGTCGTCTCCATTGCCAAAAAATATACCAACCGAGGCCTACACTTCTTCGACCTTGTACAGGAAGGGAACATCGGCCTCATCAAGGCTGTCGAGAAGTTTGAATACCGCAAGGGTTTCAAGTTCTCCACCTATGCGACTTGGTGGATACGCCAGGCGATCACCCGCTCCATCAGTGACCAGGCAAGGACCATTCGCGTTCCTGTACATATGATAGAGCAGATCAACAAGGTCGTTCGCGAGTCCAGGATGCTCATGCAGTCCCTCGGGCGCGAACCCACCGATGAAGAGGTTGCGGAGAAGCTGGGTTGGACAGAAGCGAAGGTCAAGGCTGTCAAGAACGTTGCTCGTGAGCCCATCAGCTTGGAGACTCCGGTAGGCGAGGAGGAAGACTCCTTGCTTTCTGACTTCATCGAAGACAAGGAGGTGGAGAATCCTGCTACGCAGACTGCCTACTCCTTGCTTCAGGAACAGCTGAAGGACGTGCTTGCAACACTTCCTGCTCGTGAGCAGGAGGTCCTGAAGATGAGATTCGGTCTTGAAGACGGATACTCGTTGACACTTGAAGAGGTAGGGTTGTATTTTGAAGTGACCAGAGAGCGTATCAGGCAGATCGAGGCCAAGGCTCTGAGAAGGTTGCGACATCCCAAGCGCAGTAGGAAATTGAAGGATTTCATTTGATTTATACCAGGAGAGGATGATGGAAGAAGCAGAAGTATTCGCAAAACTCAACCAATTGCAGGAGGACCTCACCAGTAGGTTCTCACTTGAGGACGAGATTGTAAAGTTACCGAGGGATTTGAAAGACAAGCAGGGACTGCTGGACAAGATCAACAAGGAATATATCGAAGAGAACGATAGGAGTGAACAGGCTAAGGAAGACCTTAAAAGTCTTCGTATCCAATATGAGGACTCTGTTCGCGCTCGTGAGAATTCCGAAAAGCAGATGGAGCTGATCACTACACAGCGCGAGTTCGAGGCACTTGAGAAAGAGATCAAGGATGCCGCTTCCAAGGAGCAGAGCCTCTTGAAGCAGTTGCATGCCAAGGAGAAGCAGGTCCACGAGTTTGAGGAAAGCCTCACTGAGAAGGAACAGCTGATGAATCTTCAGCAGGGCGAAGTGGACTCCGAATCTGAAAAGATCGAAGCCCTTCTCGCTGACAAGGAAAAGCAGCTCGCTGCCTTGGAGAAGAAGTGCACTTCCTATCTTGGTTCGGATATCACCGAAGACTTGTACAACAAGTTCGGAAACATCGTCAAGAACAAGAAAGGAAAGGGTATCGTCCCCATTCATGGGCTTGTGTGCCAGGGGTGTCATATTGTGCTTCCCGTACAGTTCGTCAATGATGTGCGCAGCGAAAAGCAGATCAATTTCTGCCCTTACTGTAGTAGAATCCTCTTCTATGAGGATGTTGAGGGTGGGGATGAGATGTTCGCCAAACCAGGTGAAGACCTTGAGTTTGAGGAAGGCGGGCTCTCTGATTTTGTTGACAGCAGTGAATTTGACGATTTGCTCTAGGTTTTTTAAGGTAAGCTAGATGATCGCACGCGGGCGCAAGCCCGTTTGAGGAAAGTCCGGGCTCCATAGGACATGATGCCGGGTAACACCCGGGAGCGGTAACGCTATAGAGAGCGCCACAGAAAATATACCGCCGGCTTGCCGGTAAGGGTGAAATGGTGGGGTAAGAGCCCACCGCATCTCTGGTAACAGGGGTGGCAGGGCAAGCCTCATCAGGAGCAAGACCAAGCAGCAGGTAGGGCGGTCCGTCTTTTGCCTGCGGGTAGGTTGCTAGAGCCTATTGGTAACAATAGGCGTAGATAGATGATCATCAGATACAGAACCCGGCTTATTGCTTGCCTTTTTTATGATACTTGAGGGAGAATAGCGTATGCAAAGAAAGAAAGTCCTTGCGTATCTGCTCTTCTCCCTTTTTATCTGCACACTGCTCACTTCCTGTTATGTTCCCTCTTCAGGGGAACTGTCCAAGCTTGCAGGTGAGCATAGGTATGCAGAACTGGAGAGGAAGACAGAGACAATGCTATCCAAACGCATTGGCTCTGTCCCTCTCTTTTACCGTGCTGTCGCCTTACAAGGGCTCGACAAGAGTGAACAGGCCTATCATGTGCTGAACCTCTACTTCGCCATGGCCGAAGATGATGATGAGCGTCTTGAAGAGGCCCATCGCATGATGTGTTCCCTCGCCCTGGAAGCGGGGGCACCGAACAGGACCCTAGGCAGTGCAAGGTGGCTGGAAGGGCGGTCCCTGTTGGAAGAGAGAAGTGCTGGCTCATACTATCAGGCCCTGCTCATGCTGGACCAGAAGGTAGAGGCCTCCAGGGTGTTCCATCTCTATCTGAAGGATACCATCGATGCGTATTCCTATGCACAGATGGTGCTTCTCTCTCTCACTGAACGGGAAGATCTTGAGGCTTCCTTTGCACCCCTTGCACCCAACCAGCAGCTCACATTGCTACAAAGCGTCGCTTCTGGTACTCTGTCTCAACAGAGGGCGACACTTTTGCTCAATCTTGCTCTTCCCCTGGAGCAAGCGTTCGAAGACAAGGGCGAACTCTCCCAGGTGTATCGTTTGCTCCAGACTCTCTACGGGTATGCCGACATGAGGGTCCAGCAAAGGAAGTACACAACCCTTTCACAGAATTTTTGACAAGAAGGTACACATGAATGCTTTTGAAATGATCAAGGATGATCTTTTGCTTATACAGAATCCCTCACGCTATACGGGGGGGGAGTTCCACTACGGAGAGAAGGACTACAGCAAGGTGACCTTCAATACAGCCATGTGCTTCCCCGATCTCTACGAGATCGGGATGAGCAACAATGCCGTCAGGATTCTCTATGATATCCTCAACAGGATGGATGAGGTGTATTGTGACCTGGTATTTTCCGTTGCCCATGATTTTGAAGCACTGCTGAGGGAGCGTAACGTACGACTCTATACCTTGGACAAGTACATTCCCCTGAATGAGCTCGACCTGCTGAACATATCCATAGGGTATGAGATGTGTGCAACCAACATCCTGCAGGTACTTGAACTCGGTGGGATGTCACTGCGTACCACTGACCGGAAAGAGAGTGATCCTGTTGTCATCTGTGGAGGTCCTGCATCTACCAATCCGCTTCCGTTCTCCCCCTTTGTCGACTTTGTCTACATTGGGGAGGCAGAAAACGGGTTACAAGACCTCGTACAGCTGATGGTTGAGGGTAAGAGAAATGGCTTGACCCGGACGGCCCAGATAGAGGCCCTGAAAAGCATTGATGCCTTATGGTACCCCGGAAAGAAAAAGGCCAGGCGTTCGGTCGATACAAGCTTTGCAACGTTGGAGGACCACACCTACAGGCATTATGTGGTCCCCAACTTCAAGGTCACCCAGGATAATGGGGTGGTCGAAATCATGCGAGGATGTCCCAACAGTTGCCGCTTCTGTCATGCTGGGCAGTTCTACAAGCCATACAGGCAGAAGCAGTACGAGACCATCAGGGCCCAGGTGGCCCAGAATGTCTATGGCTTCGGCTTCCGGGAGGTGACCCTCTCCTCCTTGTCCAGTGGTGATCATCCCTACATAAAGGAGATCATAGAGAACCTGCACAGCGAGTTCGGAAGCGACCATGTCTCCTTCTCGCTCCCAAGCCTCAAGGTCGATACCTTTGCCCTGGGAATCCTCGAACAGCTGTCTGAGGTGCGAAAAAGCGGCCTGACATTCGCTATCGAGACCCCTGTGGAAAGCTGGCAGCTTGCGATGAACAAGAGCGTTCCCCTGGATCAGGTGATAGCCATTGCAAGGGAGGCAAAGGGTAGGGGCTGGAAGCAGGCCAAGTTCTATTTCATGGTAGGTCTGCCCTTTGTGGACAGGGAAAGGGAGAACCAGGCGATAGTCGACTACCTCAAGGCGGTCCATGATGCGAGCCGTCTCAACATGAACATCAATATCGGAACCTTCATTCCCAAGGCCCATACCCCTTTCCAGTGGGCACAGCAGCTTACACCCGAACAGTCATATGAACAGCTCTCCTCTCTCAAAAGGAGCATCCAGGAGACTATACGCGGTTGCAAGGTAAGTTATCATGAGCCGAACATCAGTTATCTTGAAGGTCTCATCAGCCGTGGGGATGAAAGATACGCCTCAGTCATTGAGCGTGCATACAAAAAGGGCTGTCGCCTTGATGCCTGGGATGAACACCTCCAATCTGAGTTGTGGATGCAGGCTATTGCAGAAGCCGACTATGATCCGTCTGAGGCTATCTTCAAACCTTTTGACATGGATGAGGACCTCCCATGGGATTCGGTTTCCCTGCGTGTAAGCAAAAAGTTCCTGAAAGATGAGTTTGAGCAGGCTAGGAGCCTGTTGCTTACCGACCGTTGTCTTCCTGAGTGTGACCATCTGTGTGGAGTCTGCTCCAAGCAGGTCGAGGTAGCCGATACAAGGCACGAAGACACCATTTTGGAAGAGCTTAAGACAAACAAGAGGAAGCTACCTCCCCGTGTGCTTCCTGTCTACCCTCCCAAGCAGGTGATCATAACATACAGGCGAACCGGAAGGTCTTTGTTCATCAGTCATATCAATGCGATGAGAAACTTTGAGATGTCCTTCCAACGCAGTGGCCTGAACCTGCAGTTTACCCAAGGGTACAACCCCAAGCCACGCCTTGAGTTTGTGAACCCCCTGGCCCTTGGGGTGAGCGGGGACAATGAGGTGATGCTTGCAGAACTCATGATACCCCCTGACATGGATGAGAATGCTGTCAAGGAAACCTTGCAGAAGAGCCTCAATGAGGGATATGCCCTAAAGAGAGTACTTTTTATCGATCTGGGCAAGAAACATACGCTGGCCAAATTCATCAAAGGAAGCATCTATCTCATCAACACAGAGAAAAGCCCTGAGTATGAGCAGGTCCTGCGTTCCTATCTTGGTACCCAAGGGGATGATCTTTCTGTGACCCAGAAGGGCGAATACCTGTATGAGGTGAGGATCGCTGGAGAGAAGAATATGGTCAAGACCGTATTCGGAACCGATGTGGACAAGTTTACTATCGCTTCACAGTTGACAATAAGGCGTACCAGCATCTGTGCCGGTACGTGGGATGAGGACTATATTGAGTTCTTTACCCGCCTGATGGAGGAACATCAGCAAAAGTTGGCTGAGAGTTGACTGAAGGGTTGCATATGCCCAGAAGAAACTTTTTCATCATGATGCAAGAGGACTCCCTCATGAAGATCAGGTGCCCCATCTCTGGGGCACCTGATCCCTTCTTTACATCTCCGGCTTTGCAATATGGCAGTTGTAGTAGTGCGTCTCACTGAACCGCACCATTGGCGGATACTGCTCCTCACAGATCTTACCGACCTGCTTATGGCATCTTCCGGCAAAAGGACAGCCCTTGGGCTTCTTAGCAGGATCAGGAAGACCACCTTCCAGGCGGATGGGATCCTTCTGCTTGGTAGGGTCAACCTCCGGCATTGCGGAGAGCAGAGCCTCAGTATAGGGGTGGAAGGGCTTGCCCATGACCTCATCACGTTTTCCATACTCACATATCTTCCCTGCATACATCACCATGATCGTATCACTGAGATAGTTGATCACATTCAGGTCATGGGAGATGAACAGGTAGGTGACATCACTGTCATGCTGCAGATCGTTGAGCAGGTTCAGCACAGATGCCTGCACCGATACATCCAGTGCACTTGTCGGTTCGTCACAGACGATCATCCTGGGGGAGATGGAGAGGGCCCTGGCAATGGCTACACGTTGCTGTTCGCCACCGGAGAGTTGGTTAGGCTTCTTGGTCAGATACTCGCCTCCCAAGTCAACCTTATGCAACATGGAGATGATTTTCTTTCTGCGCTCGTCCTTAGAGCTAATGTGCAACAGACGCTGCATGGGACGGCCAATGATCTTCTCCACCGTATGGGAGGGATTGAGGCTCCTTCCGGGGTTCTGGAAGATAAGCTGGATATCCTTGAGCGTTTCAGATTGTCGCTGTTTCCAGCCAAGGGTTATGTCCCTGTCATCGAAGGTCATCTTACCCTTGGTCGGCTTGTACAGGCCGGCTACCATATGCCCTGTGGTTGACTTGCCGCATCCTGACTCACCGACGATTCCCATGACAGTACCGCCATTGACCTCTACATCAATTCCATTGACTGCATATATCTTTCGCCTGGTCCCGTACACCTTGTGCAGGTTCTCAAGCCCCAAGATTTTCTTCTGATCCCTTGGTGCCGCTTCACGGATTCTTGGCTGTCGCTTCTTCTTGATGGTATCCTCAATATCATCAGCATATGCCCGGTCACATGCAGCGGTATGCCCTTGCTCGATAGGCCTCATACCATATTTGGCTTCGCAGGTATCGTTGCGCATGTCACAGCGGTCAACATAGGGACAACCGCCCTCAGAAATTCCACGGCGGCGAACATAGCCTTTGATGGTGTTGAGCTTGGTATTCTCCTTGACAACTCCTCCACGGGGCATGCAGTTGATCAAGGCCCGCGTGTACGGATGGGAAGGCTGATCGAATATCTTTGCCTTGGGACCCTGTTCGACGACTTCGCCGTTATACATGACCACTATCTGCTCTGATACCTTGTTGATGACACCCATATCATGGGAGATATAGATGAGGGACATGTTCAGCTTGTCCTTGAGATCCTTTATGGACTCAAGGATTACAGCTTCTGTGGTCACATCCAAAGCGGTGGTGGGTTCGTCCAGAATCATGATGTCTGGATTGCAGAGGATGGCCATGGCAATGCAGATGCGCTGCTGAATACCTCCGCTGATCTGGTGGGGATATCGTCTTGCAGTACCCTTGGGGTCTCCGATGTTCATCATCTCCAAGGCATCGAGAGAGGCTTTGCGCGCATCCTTCTTGCTCAGTTTCTGATGCATCATGCCCACCTCATCGAGCTGGAAGCCGATGGTCAGGGCAGGGTTGAGACTGGTGGAGGGATTCTGGAACACCATGGCAATTCGGTTTCCCCGGATCTTCTCCATTTCAGATTCAGAATTGTCCATGAGGTCCTTACCATTGAAGATGAGCTTGCCGTCCATCTCCGCATTGGTGGCCAGATAGCGCATGATGGAGAAGGCTAGGGTGGATTTGCCACAACCTGACTCTCCAATAATCCCTATTGATTCATTTCTGCCCAAAGTGAGTGATACATCACGAACCGCAGAGAATTTACCGTCAAAGGTATTGTATTGGACATTCAGATGTTGAATATCAAGTATGTTATCGTTCATGAATTAGTACCTTGCTGACAAAGTCAGAGAAAATCGAGATTGCTATGACCAGGGAGGCGATAGCAAGGGCGGGAAACAGTACGGCCCAGGGCGCTTGGGATATGATGGGCTTGTTCTCAATGACCATCATGCCCCAGTCTGGGGTAGGGGGTTGGAGACCCACACCCAGGAACCCAAGGGAGGCGACCATCATGATGGAGTAGGCAAACCTTGCCGTTGCCTCCACTAGGATGGGCCCGGTGGTATTGGGGAGAATCTCGACAAACATGATGTAGAGATGACTTTCCCCCCTGATCCTAGCCGCAGAGACATATTCCTGGCTTTTTTCTGTGAGCAACACACCACGTGAAACCCTGGCCGTTGCCGGAATGAAGGCGATCGAGACGATAAGGGTCAGACTGAAGATGCTCGAATCCCCAAGGATTCCCAACACCACCATGGAGAGGACCAAAGGAGGTATCGCCATAAGGATATCCATAGCCCGCAGGAAGGCGGCATCCACCTTACCTGAGAAGTATCCGGCGGTAAAGCCCAGGATCACCCCCAGCACTGTCGAGACAATTGCGGTCATAAGGGCTACGGTAAGAATCGACCGGCTTCCATACACAATCCTGGAAAGGATGTCCCGTCCCATGCTGTCTGTGCCCAACAGATGCCCGGCCTTACCAGGCCCTGTCATCTGGTTGACCGAATCCATGGCCGTGTACGTATGGTTCACAATGAGAGGTCCGAAGATGGCTATGAAGATCCATAGCAACAGGACGGTGATCCCTACGATTGCAAGGGGGTATTTCTTCAATTGAAACAAAAAGTATCTCATTACTTCTGCCCTCCTTGTAATCGGACTCTGGGATTGAGATA
Source organism: uncultured Sphaerochaeta sp. (assembly GCA_963662725.2). Lineage (GTDB taxonomy): Bacteria > Spirochaetota > Spirochaetia > Sphaerochaetales > Sphaerochaetaceae > Sphaerochaeta. The sequence continues at coordinate 76,855 of CAXXCW010000035.1, read as the reverse complement.
ACTGTACAGGATATCTGTAGTCATCGTTGAAAGGGAGAATATGACAGTGATGAGCAGGACACAAGCCTCGATGAGGGGGACGTCGCGCGTCTTGATGGCCGTCATCAGCAAGCTTCCCATACCGGGGAATCCGAAGAGGGTCTCCACAACCACCAGGCCACCGAACAACCATCCCATATTCATCCCGATGATGGTAATGGTAGGAAGCAGTGCATTTTTCAATGCATGTCTGAATATCACATACTTGCGAGGCATACCCTTCAGGACTGCAGACCTTATATAGTCTGAGTGCATTACCTGTATCATCGATGAGCGCTGCATCCTGGACACATACCCGAACATGACAAAGGTAACCGAGAGAGCCGGCATGATCAGGATATTGAGATTGCTGAACAGGCTCTCACCGATGGGGATGACACTGACGATAGGCAACCACTTCAGCTGGACACCGAAGATGGTTATGAGAAAGACCCCGGAAACGAACTCAGGCAAGGCCATGGTAGCCAGCCCAAAGAACGAAACGATGGAATCGGTAGGGGTTTTCTCCTTTACTCCAGCCAACACCCCAAAGAACATGGAGAGCGGGACAAAGATGAGAAACGCTGTCAAGGCGAGAACCATCGAGTGACCAACCCTACGCCAGAGGATGGAATTTATCGAAACCCCTTGCATATAGATGGAATCTCCCAGATCCCCGGTGACAACCCCGCCGACCCAACGGAAGTACCGTTGGAACACAGGATCGTTCAGACCCCGAGCCTCACGGAGGGCGGCGACAGCTTCCTCTGTGGCGCTTTGGCCCAATATCATCTGGGCGACATCACCGGGCATGATCTCCACCAGCATGAAGATGATAAAGGACATGACGGCCAGGGTCACTATGAGTGACCCAAGCCTCTTTACAATTATGTGTAGTGTTCTATTCATCGTATATCTGTGTATTTGTACTGGGGAAGCATCGTCAACGGCTGCTTGTAATCAATGACGCGGTCGTTGATACCCACCAGGTAAGGAACCTGCAAGTTTATCAGGGCACCTTCCTCATAGAAGATTTCCTGCAGCTCATGATAGTACTCAAGCCTTTTCGCTTCATCGACTTCTGCCGTTATCTTTTCGATGAGGGCATTGATGCGAGGATTATCCATGTGTGATTCATTCCATGGCCCATCGCCCTTGAAGGCAAGTGCCAATAGCATGGAAGGATCTATCCTTCCACCCCATCCTGTGACTGATGTGGGTACATTGAGCCAGTACTGGGAAAGATACACGTCACGGGTAAAGCCCTTGAGTTCAAGTTCAAAGCCAGCAGGAGCAGCCAGTTCCTTGATGGTCTGTGCCAGTTCCTTACCAAAGGGATGGTCAGAAGCATAATACACTTCAACGGTGACCCCATTGGGGTAGCCTGCCTCGGCGAGCAATTCCTTGGATTTTTCGATGTCACGTCCTCTCAGGGGAATGTCCTTATACTGGGCGAGCATGTTCATGATAGGAGTCTCATTGTACTCGGCACCATTGCCAAGATCCATCTGAGTCACGCTTTTTGCGAGTACCTGGGGATCCATGGCATACTTGAATGCAAGGCGGACACGGTTGTCATCCCAAGGCTCCATATCAACATTCATAGCGATGAAGCGTTGTTCCTGATAGGGCGAGATTACGGAAATGCCTTCCATCTTTTCAAGCCTGTTCTTGATGACAGGGGTGAGGAAGGTGACGACATCGACACGGTCGGCTTCCAGCATGGATACACTGGCATCGATATCCCCTACAAAGTAGATCAGGATCTTATCCAGCTTGGGAAGGGCAGGATCCCAGTAGTTGGGGTTTTTCACCATAGCAATCGATTCCTTGGGAATATACTGGCTCAGCATGAAGGGCCCGGTTCCCATTGGCTTTGATTCACCAAGCTTGGCATAATCATAGTCACTGGAAAGCATGGCCATGTTGTAATCAGTCAGCTGGTAGACAAATGTAGGTCGAGCTTCCTTGAGATTCAGAATGACAGTGTACTTGTCGGGAGTCTCAATTGACTCGACTACAGCAAAGTCTGCCTTTTTCAGGTGTCCGATGGCGGGATCCTGGGTCCTTGCAAGGGAAAACTTGACATCTTCAGAACCAAAGTCTGATCCGTCATGGAACTTGACGCCCTGGCGAAGCTTGAATGTCCAACGGCTACCGTCCTCTGTCGACCACTCTGTAGCAAGGACCGGATCGAGTTCACCAGTATCTGCATTGATTTCAACCAGATACTCATACATGGAGCTGTTCATGGAGAACACTTGTCCGTCCCATACTCCAGGGGTGATGAGACCTGGTACCTGTTCTGCTATCCTGATGACTTTTTCTGTTGATTTAGCCTCTTTGTCGCCACCAGAGAAAACCGGCAGGGCAACAAGCGCGATGATGAGTAACACGAGAAGTGTCTTTCGTTTCATTAATGATCCTCCATAAATCGTTCAAAAGTTCCAGTGCATGTAGTTCTGTTGGTAAGGGAATTATTGAATTTTTCCCTTGTGTACATGGCGAGCAAATATAACTGAAACCGACAACTTAATTAAACAAGGAGAATGGCAGATTGTCAAGCCCATACATAGTAATAAGTAAGGGCCAATAACAGTGAAAACATAGTATGGGATACCGCACTTTGACCAATTGCATTCTCTCTTTGGTACGGTGCTTGTATCAGCTATCTTTTGCTGAAAGGAGACTAAATGTTCGCAATAAACAGGAAATATACCAGAAATAGCGGAACAAAGCTTTGCAAAACAAGGAAATATACCAAAATCAATACAAGTCTCTTGAAAAATTAGCAGAACGTGAAAGGATAATTATTTCAAGCAGGATCGGAACAGCCACCTGTAATGCAGATTGTGACAACTGGGGGTACATCCCCATAGCAAAATTGTTTTGGTACAATGCAAGTTTGTTGACAAACAGTTCCTTGCCATATGCCATAGCACTCCAAAACCTCTGCAATTGCATGGGGATTTTTTTGAGATGGCATCTTTCACTTCACCGGTAGCTTGGGTTTCCCGAACACAAGAAGCACAGAAAAGGAATATGGATGAATGGTACATGGGGCGAGATGCAAACGTGAATGCCGATGATAGGGCAAGGCGATCCGAAAGGATGATGTGATGGGAAGCCTTTGGGATGACACTGGTAACACGCAGGCATGGCCCAGAACCGCACATGTGGCTTTGGGCCAAGTTGCCTTTGATCTGCTAACGAAGAGGGTCCTACATCGTCATTCGATGATATCTGTGTGCTTGAGCTGGGTGATGAATGTCAGAGGTTGGATGAACTCTGAGACGCGTGTATTGATGGCAACAAGATAAGGAACCTGCAAGTTCATCAGGCCGCCTTCCTCATAGAAGATATCCTGGATCTCATCATAATGGACCTGACGCTTAGCAGCATCAATTTCCTGGGAGATCTTATCGATTAGCGTGTTGATCCTGGGATCATCAATATGCAATTCGTTCCAAGGAGCCCCACCTCTGAATGCGTAGGAAAGGAACATGTAGGGGTCGATGCGTCCACCCCAGCCTGTGACCATGATTGGCACATCAAGCCAGTACTGGGAGAGATAGACATCACGCGTGTATCCCTTGAGCTGAATGTCTATTCCAGCAGGGGCCGCCAGTTCCTTGATGGTCTGGGCCATATCCTTACTGAAGGGGTGGTCTGTGGCATAGTACAGTTCGCTACGTACCCCGTTCGGATAGCCTGCTTCTGCAAGAAGTGCCTTGGACTTTGCGATATCACGCTTACGAAGAGGAAGCTCCTTATACTCGGCAAGCATATTCATGATGGGGGTCTCGCAGTACTCGGCTCCCTGTCCAAGATTCATCTGCGTGACGCTTTTGGCCAACACATTGGGATCCATGGCATACTTGAAAGCAAGACGAGCTCGCTTGTCACCCCAAGGTTCCTCATCATAATTCAATGCAATGAGCCTCTGTTCCTGGAATGGGCTTATGACTGTCAAGTCAGCTACTTTTTCAAGCCGATTGCTGATGATAGGGGTAACATAGGTGACAATATCCACTTTGTCTGCTTCAAGCATCGATATGCTTGCCTCTATGTCGGCGACAAAATAGATCAGCACCTTATCGGCTTTGGGAAGGGCTGGATCCCAGTAGTTTGGGTTCTTTACCATGGAGATGGATTCCTTGGGAATATACTGGCTGTTCATGAACGGACCTGTTCCCATTGGCTTTGATTCTCCAAGCTTGGCATAGTCATAGTCACTGGAAAGCATCGCCATATTGTAGTCCGTCATCAGATAGATGAAGGTAGGTCTTGCTTCCTTCAGATTCAGTATGACGGTGTACTTGTCGGGAGTCTCAATTGAGTCGACAACTGCGAAGTCATTTTTCTTCAGGTGACCTACTGCCGGATCCTGAGTCCTTTCGATGGTAAATCTGACATCATCGGCATCAAAGGTTGACCCATCATGAAATTTCACCCCTTGGCGAAGCTTGAATATCCATTTCTTCCCATCTGGTGTGGACCACTCTGTAGCAAGCAATGGCTGAAGCTCCCCCGTATCGCCATTGATCTCAGCAAGATATTCATAGATCGAACTGTTCAGGGAGAATGTCTGTCCATCCCAGACGCCAGGGGTGATGAGTCCCGGGACATTTTCTGCAATACGGATTACCTTTTCTGTTTTGGCCGCTTCCTTGTCACCTCCAGCGATCAAGGGCATGGCTACCAACATAATCAGGATCAGAATGATTGGTGCAACTCGTTTCATATGTGCCTCCTCCATAAAACGTGCGGAGGTTTCAGACTGACATCCTATATTTCAAAATGGTTGATTTGTGCTGGTTTCTGAAACCGCCAACTTCATTAGACTTTGGAATTGTTGGTTTGTCAAGACCTTATGCCATAGCGTTATACCGGCCTATCATCAATAGATCGGAACTTTTCTGTAGCTGAATTTCACCAGACCAGCGTACAGTATTGGCTGTCTCTTTCCCATGCCGCTCCCATAGTAACATACCAGGGACATACCCAATGGGTGTCTCAAGATACATCAAGAATCGTTGGAAGACGGTATGGTTCTCTTGGCAGGCAAGCATAGCCAAAAGGGAGAGATGAGTAAGAAGGCCAGGAATGTGCACGTCGCACCAGACCCTGGAGCAATCAACTGAGAGGGAATCCCCGCTGCAAGTATTCCGGTTGCTGCTGCAGGAATTCTTTCTGATGAAGAAGGGCGGCTTCAAGGAGCCAGTTCGGATTGCGGAGCATACCTCTTCCCACTGCTATAAGATCACTGCAGCCGCTCTGAAGCACATACTCGGCCAAATCAGGTGAGCTGAGCATACCGACTGCTATCGTCGGAAGGCATAGGGCGTCTTTGATGGCCTTGGAAAAGCCTGCCTGATACCCCGGATATACAGGGAAGCCGATGGGTATCACCCCACCAGAAGATACGTGTACCGCATCGATCATATTTGAAATCTTGTCCAACACGGAATTGATCAGGCATGCAACATCATACCCATTGGGACTATAGTCGGTAGCACTGACACGGACCCAAACTGCCTTGTCCTTTGGCCACACCTCGTGGACAGCTTCCAATACCAAGGAGAGGAAAAGGGAAGGATCCTGGAAACGGTCGGTGCGGGTATTCGTCTCAGGGCTGATAAACTGGTTGATGAGATATCCATGGGCTGCATGGATTTCCAGGGCATCGAATCCAGCGGCATCGGCACGCCGGGCTGCCATACGAAAATCTTCGATCACCCGTTCGATATCATGTCCTGTCATGGCACGAGGAACCCTATAGGTATCGTCATAGGCAATTTCCGAAGGCGCCACTATTTCAGAAATACCATCGGTGGCCATGCATTTTCGACCTGCATGTGCCAACTGGAGGGCTACCTTCGCTCCTGCCTCATGAACCCCTTTGACAAGATTCGTCAAACCGGGAATCTGATCGTCTTGCCAAAGGCCAAGATCATTGTCGGAAATACGGCCCTCAGGAGAAACCGCTGTGGCCTCAATGATGATCAGGGAGGCACCACCAATGGCTGGAGCCACATAGTGGGCATGATGGAAGGCTGTCGCCTTTCCGTCATGGGAGGGTACCTGGTAGGTACACATCGGAGGCATGACGCATCTGTTGCGAAGGGAAAGGTTCTTGAGGGAAAAGGGGGTGAATAGTTTCATGAAGATTCTCCTGACAGTGAATGAGCTACAAGGATTGCCTTTCGATCATTGCCACCCCAGTCAATCCAAGAGTTCCCGGGTCTTTGCCAGGGTATCTTGGTTCCCTACAAAAATGAGGATATCCAAGACTTCCAGTCGGAGGTCAGGACCGGGGGAGAGGAGGATGGAGCCGTCACGACGTATGGCGATGACCGTCCCTCCTGTCCTTTGCCAAAAAAACAATGACCCCAGACTATTGCCAATCGCCAAGGACCCTTCCTTTATGGTGTACTCATACGTCGGGAACGGGTTGCTAGCGGAGAACCTGTCGTTGGCATCTATCAGGTCCTTGGCAAGGATGAAGAATTCCTTGTCGTTTTGCTCGCGTTCATCAAGGACATGACGAAGCTGGGAGAGAAGTATGCGGTTCTCATTATTCTTGCCGTATCTGATGATATATTTTTTTGCATTTTCACGTGATACGACAGAGACGCCCCTGTTATGCCTGACCTCGACAACTTCCATCTCCTCAAGCAGGGAGAAGGAACGGCGAATCGTCTCAGGAGACACCCCATATTCACTGGACATCACAGATCGTCCTGAGAGGGTGACTCCCTCAGCCATCTCACGCCGTACTATTCGATTGGCGATATCAAGGGCTATCTTTTCGTAAACAGCAATGCTCTGATGGCGCTTGCGTTGGGTAGGTTGCTCGTTAGTATCCATGTATTTCAGTATAGCATGTTGCCCATACAGGGGCAATAAGAGCTATTTTTCACCTTTTTTGATCTCATCCCAGATGTCATCCATCTCCATGAAGTGTTCGGTATCAAGGGGAATATCCCGTTCTTTGCATACCTTTGCCAAGGCGTTGAACCTTCTTTTCATCTTCATATTGGAGCGATGCAGGGCTACAGAGGGTGATATCTTCAGATACCGGGCAAGGTTCACCACAGCAAACAGGAGGTCCCCGACCTCCATCTCAACTTCATCAGGGTTCCTGTCGAGGCCAGTATCTGCCTCTATGACCTCATCAAGCTCTTCACATACCTTGTCGATGACCCCTTGCTTGTCAGGCCAGTCGAAGCCCACCTTGCGAATTTTCTTCTGTATCTCGTTGGCCATTTCCAAGGGAGGAAGGGATGCAGGGACCCGGCTGAAGAAATCATTCTCCAAGGCAGTCTTTCCCTCAACTTCGACCTTGATCGTATTCCAGAGGTCGAGCACTTCGGTGCTGTTCCCAACCTGGGCGTCAGAGAAGACATGGGGGTGTCTCCGGATGAGTTTCTTGCAGACATCATTGATGGAATCCACAATGGAAAAGTCATCATGCTCGTCATGCATCTCCAGCAGCATCATGACATTGAGGGCTACATCCCCGATCTCCTCCTTCTGTTCGTCCATGTCACCGGAGATGACTGCATCAAGATACTCATACGTCTCATCCAAAAGGGAGGTTGCTATGCTCTTGGTGTCCTGTTCCCTATCCCAGGGACAGCCGTCCTTGCTTCTGAGCAAGGTAACTAGGGTAAAGAGCTGCATCAAGGCGGAGCTCAAGTCGGTGGTGTGTGTGTAGGCAAATTCGATCATAAGCGACAGTATACCCAAAACAACCAAAAGTTCCAACAAAACAAGAGAGGGTAAATTGAAAATGAAATGGATAAAAGGTTGCAAGGAACTGTAATTCGTGTATACTGTATATATACGGAGTGACTATAATGAACCTAATGCCCAAGACTGAGGAAAACAAGCCCATCTACCAGCAGATTGTAGACCATGTAAAGAAACTGATCACCACAGGTGAACTGCCCATAGGGGGCAAGCTCCCTTCGATCAGGCAGCTGGCCAAGGAACTGCAGGTCAGTGCGATAACAACGAAACGAGCCTATGAGGAGTTGGAACGGGAAGCCTTCATCACCACAGTTCCCAGCAAAGGGAGCTTTGTGGCTGCAAGGGATCTGGATCAGGTCAAGGATGAGTATCTCCAGAAGATTGAAGTGCATATGCGGGCAATCATGTTGCTCAGTGAGTTCTGCGGACTCACTGAGGAGGAGCTTGCCATGATGTTCCACCTGCTGAGGGTCAAGGATGGTAAGGTTATATAGGGAAGTCAGAATGGTATGGGTATTGCCGGTCTTGCTGCTGTTGCTTGGGGTATGATTCCTAGTTTACAGAATATATATTATTAACAAGTAGGCACATGGTAGGAAATGCACTATCACCTTGAATTCTCAGACACTTGATCAAGGGCCAGTGCATGATGGCTACCTAGGATGAGCATACCGGTTGTAGGATTGTTCGAGCCTGTCAGGGTTGCAAAGTGATGGGTATCTCACCCAGGTGAATCAGATTGCTCCAGAAGAAGTTGGAAAAAGGGCCTGAAATGAAAAAAGCCGCAAACAGATGGAGCTTGATCTCTGTAGTGGTCTCTTCCACATATGGGTACTCATTGTTGTCAGTTGATTGTCTCTCCAGTATTGCTGTTCGGCTCAAGGGAAAAGAGCTGCCGTCAAAAGCATAGAGGTTGTATCCGGGGCCTGGAGAAGCTGCCTGGGCATTGGTGGCGAACAAGGTGGGAGGAGTCGAAGTATCGGTCCAGTCAAGGTTGATCACATACGATGATGCACCTAAAGGCTCATCCTTGAGGATGAAGGGATCCAGTCTGGCCCTATTCCCATTGTTTTGGGCATACAATACATATTGCTCCTCTGTCTTGAACGTATTGTTGACGCCCTGACGGCTTACCCCATACAGGAACGTCTCTTTCTCGCCTCTTTTTACGGAAAGAAGTTCTTTTGATCCTGCTATTGCTATACCTTCATAGTTGTTCTTCACATACTTGGTAGAGAAAGCAGAGACAAAGTCACTGGGGTAGATAGGGTTGCTGAGATCCTGCTCATTATCAAATGTGTAGAAGAACATCAGTGAAGGGCCTTGTGTTTCGGAGTCCTCCAGCAAGTCGTAGTTGATCCCCGGGTCAAGCTGCATTGACAGCTTGCCTTTTACATTGATGTTTGCATTATCCGCATCAAGATCTGATGGGAGTTTTGATAAGGTATACTCTGAAGTCCTGGGAGCAAATATCGTCGGCATCCCGCAACTCACAAAAAAGACAGATGCCAAAAGAAGAAGGGTTACTTTCATCTTCATCGCATCTGTCTCCTTTAGTCAGTGGTATTGCCCCACACTACCCTGTTTGCCTACAGCAAGGCAATCCTGTTCTGGGCTAGTTTTCCAAACTCAGAGGAGGGAAACTGGTCAGCAAGCTGTTGGAACGTAGCCTTGGCCAATTCCTTGTTGCCTCCATCCTCCTGCAGCCTGGCCTGTGCAAACAGAGCCTTGGGAGCCTCTGCAGCAGAGAAGCCGAACTCATCAATGAGCTTGGTGTAGTACTCGAGGGCAAGAGTAGGATCATTCAACTCTTCTGCGGCAGCGGCAGCATTTGAGAGGGAGAGGGAGCCCATGTAGGTCTCCTTCGATTTCTCGTACACTGAGTAGAAGCTGTCCAGAGCCTTCTGATACTCTTCTTTCTCGAATGCGATCATGCCCAACAGATACTCAGCCTTGAGGGCCGGATAATCAGCTTTCTTTCCTGCGAGATCTGAAAGTTGGGCTAGAAGCTCATCGTACCTTGACTGGTAGTCAGCCGCTTCACTGTCCATCGCCTGGATCTCCGCATAGGTTGCCTCAAGCTCATCTATCAGATTGAACTGCTTGTTGAGGTTATTCTTGGAAACACTTGTTCCAATGCCAAGACCTATCAGGGCGACAACTATGACTATGAGAGCAATAAGAAATATCTTCTTGTTCTTTCCAAGCAGGGAATTCAGCGATCCTTCCAAGCGTTCTGCAAGTGTGAGCTCTGTATCAACCTTTTTTTTATCAATCATGCTATACTCTCCGTTTCAAGGGTTATACATACAGGCGGCATAAGCCGCCTGTATCATTCGAAAGGTAAGGCCTAGTTATCGGCTTTGTCCTCGTCCTTGTAACGCATCATATCTGCAAGGGAGTATGTATCCCCATCATCATTGTCATCATGGATGTACTTGGCAATTTCAGACTGCTGGGAGCGCTTGACCATCTCTTTGACGGAGAGGGAGAGCTTTTGCGTGCTGGGATTGCATTCAACCACAACGGCTGTGATGGGATCTCCGACATTGAACTTCTTCAGTACTTCATCAGAGTACTCTTCATCGGGTCCGATGAGGTTGTACTTGCTGATAAGCCCCTCGATCTCACCGGGCACCTTCACAAAGACACCGAAGTCGGTGACGTTGGTGATGACGCCGCTGATCTGGCTGAACTTGGGATAGTCACGGCGCAAGGTCTGCCAGGGGTTACCCTCAAGCTGCTTCACACCAAGACGAATCCGTCTGTTTTCAGGTTCGACACGGGTGACCACAACATCAATGACATCACCCTCTGCACAGAAGGAAGCCATGTTCTTGACTTTCTTAGTCCAGGAAATGTCGTCGATATGCAGGAAACCGTCGATTCCATCCTCAAGGTTTACGAAGGCACCACTGTTGGTGATCTTCACAACTGGCTTGGAAAGGGTCATTCCGGTGGGATATCTTGCGTCGATCGAGTCCCAGGGATTCTCCTCAAGCTGTTTCAGCCCAAGGGAGACACGCTTCTTGTCCAGGTCATATCCGAGAATCTTCGCTTCGACCACATCACCTACATCCAGCACTTCCTTGGGGTTGTTGATTCTCTTGGTCCAAGAGAGTTCCGAAATGTGGGCAAGGCCCTCAATTCCAGGTTCGATCTCAATGAAGGCACCAAAGGTCGTAATCTTTGTGACAGCAGCCTTGATGACATCACCTACATTGAACTTGTGTTCGAAGGTTGTCCAAGGATCTTCCTGCATGTGCTTCAGTGAAAGGTTGATCTTCTGGGTCTCAGGATCGATATTGATGAGGCGGAGCTGTACAACCTGTCCCTTCTTTACGAAATCCTTGGGACGGGTGACATGACCCCAGCTCATGTCATTGATATGCAAAAGTCCATCAAAGCCACCAAGGTCGATGAATGCACCAAAGGAAGTGAAAGATTTCACCACACCTTCAACGACATCGCCGATCTGGACGGTTGAGAAGAACTTCTCTTTATTCTCTTTAATCTTAAGGTCAAGGTACTCACGTCTGTTCACCACGCTCTTGAGCTTGGTGCCACCATGGAACTTGTCAATGATGAAGTAATCGGAAATACCGATCAGTGTCTCCGGGTCCTCTACACGTACGACATCGGCTTTGGAAAGGGGGCAAAAACCCTTGTACTCTCCACCGAGATCAACTTCAAACCCACCCTTGATTACCTTTTCAAACTTTCCCAAAACGGGTGCTCTGGTCTCTGATGCAGCTTTCAATTCATCAGTGCGTTCCTTGAAGTCCGCACGTTTCTTTGAAACTATGATCTGACCGCCCTTTCCTTCCTTGCTGATGATGACAACCTTAACTTCGTCGCCAACCTCTGGAACCGATGGGAATTCATCGAGAGAGATGCGTCCCTCACTCTTGTAACCGACATCCACAAACACAAACTCGTTGTTTACCTGGACAACAGTACCGGTCACGAGCTGACCGTCTTCGATTCCATCAAGAGATTTAAGATACTCCTCCTGCAGTAAATTCTGCATTTTGGTCTTTTTTTCATCCATTTCTTGTTCTTCAGCCACTTGATTTCTCCTGATCCTAAATTTACCTATTTGCTTCGCTTTTGAGCGCAAAAATAGCAGATAACACTTTCTCACAAACTTGACCTATAGTCAAGTATGAGGTATCGATGTAGAGGGCATCATCAACGATTCTGAGTGAGCCAACCTCTTTGTTCCGGTCGTAGTAATCGCGTTCCATTATCTCTTTGAGCACGTTTTCATAGCTTTGTCCTTCGGGATGTTGCTTGAACCTCCGTTCGGCTCGAATCTCTGGTTTTGCATCAAAATAACACTTGATTTCAGCGTCTGGGAAGACGACAGTGGTAATGTCCCTTCCCTCAATGACAACATCGAGATCCTTGGCGATATGGCGTAGCTGTGCATCAATATGTTCGCGTAGGCGTGGATTCGCAGAAACCTTGGACACGACCCTATCTACCTCAGGGGTATGCAGCTTGTCTTCAACGCTGACACCGTCGATGCAAATCAAACCATCCTCGACAGTTAGAGGAGTATTTCTTGCAGTTTCCAAGACCCCTTCCCTATCTAAGGGGTCTTTGCCCGCCTTCTGATGGGCATAGGTATATGCCCGGTAGAAGGAGCCTGAATTGAGATAGTAAAAACCGCACTTGTCTGCGATCATCTTGGCAATGGAGCTCTTTCCCACACCAGCAGGCCCGTCGATGGCAACGACCATTATCTGGCTCTCCCTTTCTTGGGGTTTTCGGTGGCGCCTGTGAGCATGGTCTGTATTTCTGCAGCACTGACTTGGCGGAACTGCCCGATGGGAAGATCCTGTAATTCGATGTTACCGATACGTACTCTGATCAGCTGTTTGACATCATAGCCAAAATAACTGAAAATTTTTCTGATCTCACGATTTTTGCCCTCGGTGAGCACAATGCGCACCCACCTCTTGGATAGGATCTCAAAGCGCTTTATCCTGTATGGCTGGGGTATGTCTATGTACACACCTTTCAGGGCATCCTCGAGGTCGGTGCGGTTGACCTCAGTGCTGCAGTTGACCATATACTCCTTCTCGATCTGTTCTGAAGGGTGCATGATCTTCTGTGCCACATCCCCATCGTTGGTGAATAGCACCAGACCTGTGGACTCCTTGTCCAACCTGCCGATGTTGAAGAGCAGGTTCTGGTCTTTGATGGTGATCAGATCCCGTGCATACAGCTTCTCATTGGGGTCGTAGTTGGTGCACACATACCCCTTGGGCTTGTTGAGGGCGTAGTAGTAGGTCTTGTCGCTGGGCTCAATGAGCTCATCGTCAACCATCACCACATCATCGGCTTCCACTTTCGAACCCAGTTCGGTCACACGCTTGGTATTGACCGTAACCCTACCAGCAGTGATGAGTGTTTCGCAAAACCGACGGGAACCACAACCGCTCTTTGCCATATATACTTGCAAACGGATCGGATATTCTACTTTCATACTCTCTCTTTCTCCTGTGTATCGTCCCACTCGAACCGCTGCCGATCAATATCGGAGAGCTTGGGCAATGCGCTGATGCTGCTCAAGTTGAATTCGAAAAGGAACTTCCTCGATGTCCCGTACAGGCAGGGGTGGCCAGGGACATCCTTCCGGCCAACCACTTTGATATATTCACGGTCACGCAACAGCCTGACTATAGTATCGCTTGAGACCCCTCGGATATTGTCTATCTCGCGACGGGTCACCGGCTGGCTGTAGGCAACGATGGAAAGCGTCTCCAGGGCTGCCTTGGAAAGGCGCCTGTCGACTCGCTTGCCATAAAAGGTCTTGAGCCTGTCATGCAAGTCGCCTGAGGGCAAGAACTGGTAGGAACCCTGGCTTTCGACAAGATCCATGCCATGCATGAAAAGGCTGTAATGTTCCTTGAGTTCAGAGAGTGCACCTAGGACCTGTTCTTGGGTCAACGATCCCATCCTCATAAGCTTTTCCAAGGATACCGGTTCATTTTCCAGAAACAGGAAGGCTTCTGCAAGCCTTGCCTCCATACTGAGGATGGGACCACTCTCCCTCTGGGAAAGCGGCAGTTGCACACCCTTTTTCTTCACATCAGACAAATCTCCGCTCCATACTAATCCTCGTCAAAGAGAATCTCTTCATCTTCGCTCTGCTCATCATATAGAATTATCCTACCATCGTCAGCAGGTATGACCCCACTTTCGTCAACTTGATGGGTATCTTCCTGGAAAAACTCAGTTTCCTCTTCCTCGCTGATGGGATACAGGCCCTCATCATCCAATTCATCCTCATCGTAGGCATCAGAGAAGGACTGCTCCTCGACATCAGTTCGCTTTCTGATCAGTATCTGGGAGTAGGACTCTGACTGCTCCAGCGCAATGAGGTGGAATTTGCATGCATCGAGGATTGCCATGAAAGCACACACGATGTGCAGCATCTGGTCCGGATGGACTATGACCTCCTCCAAGGTGATATGATCCTTCGTCTCAAATAGCTCAAGCATAAGGGCGATCTTTTCGTTGACCGTCACAGACTCGTAGACGTTGAATACCTTGTTTGGGGTGATGCTGGTCATCATCTTGGTAAAGGTCGCCAGCAGGTCCTGCAAGGTCACGCCAACAAAAATCTCCTCGTCTCCGAAAGGGAGCCGGAACTGGGAGTCCTTTCGCATGATGAACATCTCAGACCCACCGCCGGTATTGGTAAGCAGTTCGGTATACTTGCGGAATTTCTGATACTCAAGCAACCTCTCCACCAGTTCCTGACGAGGATCCTCATACTCCTCATCAAACTCCAAGTCTACAGGCAGCAACATCCGGCTCTTGATATAGAGGAGGTCAGCGGCCATCTTGTAAAAGAGGGTGAGATTGCCCAGATCCAGGTCCTTGGCGCCTTTCAGGTATGCCAGGTACTGCTCGGTTATCTCAGAGATTGGGATGTCATAGATGTTTACCTCTGACTTTTGGATAAGGTACAACAGGACATCCAATGGCCCCTCGAAGGATTCGAGGAGGAAAGCCTTCCCATCGGGTTCTTTGTGTATGATTTCCGTTTCCTGCACTATCTGAGCCATGTACGCTTGAGTATATCCAACGACAGCCTGAATGGCAAGAAAGCGGGCACCCTGCCCGCTTCCTTGCCATGCACTAACATCAGCAACATCCTACAGTATTGCACCTCACCCTTTGCTCTTCGCTTCCTTCTCAACTTCAACAGCGACTTCCAGTACAGGTACAGCCCCCTTTGGGGGAAACATGAGGGCTCTGAGCCTTTTGTCCAGCTCGATGGCGATGTCTGTATTCTGCTTGAGGAAGTCTATGGACTTGTCCCTTCCCTGCCCTATCTTCTCTCCATTGTAGGAGTACCAGGAGCCGCTTTTCTCGATAAGGTCGTATTTGACCGAAGCATCGAGGATGCTTGCGACATAGCTGATACCCTCACCAAACATCAGATCGACCTCCACCTTCTTGAAAGGAGGGGCGACCTTGTTCTTTACGATCTTGATCCTGACGCGGTTGCCGACGATGTCATCGGCCCCTTTGCTCAAGGTCTCTATCTTGCGGACCTCTATGCGTACAGAGGAATAGAACTTGAGGGCGTTTCCCCCTGTAGTCGTCTCCGGGTTGCCGAACATGACCCCTATCTTCATACGAATCTGGTTGATAAATACTATGGTGGTGTTACTCTTGGACAGCAGGCCGGTGAGCTTGCGTAGCGCCTGGCTCATCAGGCGTGCCTGCAGGCCCATATGGCTGTCTCCCATATCCCCGTCTATCTCAGCCTGTGGTGTGAGGGCAGCCACAGAGTCGACAACGATCATATCCACAGCCCCGCTTCGTACCAGGGATTCACAGATCTCCAGAGCCTGTTCGCCGCTGTCCGGCTGGCTGATCCACAGCTCGTCTATGTTAACCCCGAGCTTTTTCGCATAGGTGGGATCCAGGGCATGCTCGGCATCGATGAAGGCTGCGATGCCTCCTGCCTTCTGGCTCTCAGCAAGGGCATGGAGAGCCAAGGTCGTCTTGCCGCTGCTTTCAGGTCCGTATATCTCAATGATACGTCCTTTGGGGTAGCCTCCTACCCCAAGCGCCTCATCAAGCAACAGGGATCCGGAGGAGATCGAGCCGATATCCAGGGAGTCCTTGTTGTCTCCAAGTCGCATCAGCGAGCCTTTGCCGAACTGCTTGTCGATCTGGACCCTTGCCGCTTCCAAAGCCTCTTGCTTTTGTGAGGTATCAGAAGGAAAACCCTTTTCCTTGTTTTTTGCCATGCCATGCTCCTATCGAAACTGTATTTTTCTCATCTTATCAGTAAGGCCGGTACCTAAGGGTGTTGCTTCAGCTCAGCTGTCCAACAACATCGTAACCGGTCCGTCATTGGTGTAGGACACACTCATATGCGCCCCAAACACCCCTGTCTCAACAGGGATACCCGACTCCTTGAAGGTCAGTACCGCCTTCTCATACAAAAGGGATGCCTTTTCAGGATCGGCCGCCTCATTGTATGAAGGCCTGTTACCCTTATGCAGATTGGCACACAGGGTGAACTGGCTGATGACCAGCAGCGATCCTCCGACATCCTTGATGCTCAGGTTCATCTTCCCTTCTTTGTCTGCGAACACCCTCAGCTTCACAATCTTGGAACAGAGCCACTGCAGCTGCTCTTCACTGTCGCCCTTCTCCACTCCCAGATAGACCAGAAGGCCCCGTCCGATGTGACCGACGCACACCCCTCCAACGGTCACAGACGCATCTGAAACCCGTTGTATGACACTTTTCATCGTATCTGCCCATGGATTCCCGCTTGGATCATATCGCTGACGAATTGAGCACGGTCATCGGCTGTGAAGAAGGCGTTGCCACAGACAACCACGTCAGCTCCACAGGATGCCACATCCCTGACTGTGCGCAAATTGATCCCACCGTCAACACTGATGAGATAGTCATAGCCTTCGTCTTTGCGGATCTGCTCCAGCTCGGATATCTTTCTCAGTGTTGAGGGGATGAGCTGCTGCCCCCCATAGCCGGGGTTGACGCTCATGATCAGCACAAGGTCGACAATATCCAACACCTGCTCGATCATGCTTACCGGGGTGGAAGGGACTAGGGAGACCCCTGCCTTGCAGCCGCAGCTTCTGATAAGTTGCAGCGTCCTGTGCAGATGGACTGTCGCCTCTGCATGGACAGTGATATAGTCACACCCGCTCTGGGCAAATATCTCCACATGTTTTTCCGGGTTGGTCACCATCAGGTGGGTATCGAAGACCAAGGGCGAACAAGGTCGCAAGTCCTTGATGAACTTATGCCCAAAACTGATGTTCGGTACAAAGGAACCGTCCATAACATCCAGATGAACCCAAGAGGCTCCACTGGAATTGACTGTTTCAACTTCTTCTGCAACACGGGAAAAATCTGCAGACAACATGCTGGGTGCTATACGTAAAGGTGCTCTGTTCATACCCACTGTTATAGCAGGAAGCGACCGTCTTTGCAACGTCTTCAATCGGTGGAAACCCACCTAACCATAATCATATTCGTATCTTACCAGTATAGCGATTGCTTAAGGGTACAATTCATGGTATAGTATAGCTAATGAACTAGAACATAAATCCGAGCAGGCTGTGTCCCGGTCTGCCCGGTTTTCTTTTACGTCATAGATTTTACGTATATTTTGGAGGAAGGCATGGGTTTCCAGGAAATTGAGAACTTGCTGAAAGAAGAGCAGTGGACAAGATCCACCATTACCAATTACACAATACAGAGTTTTGAAGAGCTGGACAGACAGGTCAGCGAGTTGGATGATGAAGAAAAAACAGAAGCTAAGAATCTCTGTGATACCCATTTGACGGAAAAGGAACGCAACAGCATCATTGCGATGTATGTCAGCGGTTCCATCCAACTCGAACGAAGAGGCTCTGAAGACTACCTTCTGTTGCTCAACCTCATCGAACTGTTTGCAGAAAACAAGAAGTGGAACATTGTCGATTTCCTCTGTCAGAAGATCCTTCGCAAGACAGAGAACAAGCACGCCTTGCGCCTGCTTGCAAACAGCTATGCCCAGAACGGAAAGGAAGAGGAGAAATATGCTGTCTGGGATCGCCTGGTGAAGGTCGACTATGAGGAGATAGAGATAGTCAAGCAGATCGCTGCCCATGCCCAGCTGAAAGGCAATACCGACAAGGCAATCTCCATGTACCGCAAGGCTGTGCACCGTCTCATCAAGAGAAAGGACACCTCCCCTATCCGTGCTATCTTCAATATCCTGATTGAACTCGATGGGGAAAACTTCGAATACTTCATGAACCTTGTCGATCAGGTGGGATCATTGAGCAACAGCACGGCCATCGCGCTTCTTCGCGACCTTGAGGGTGCAAACAAGAACAATGTCGACAATCAGATCGAGGCACAGAAAATGACGCTCCAATATGACAGGGAGGACATCTATGCCAAAGAAAATCTCATCAAGAGCTACAGGACCAAGTACAAGCATCACTCCCGTCTGAAAAGTTGCCTCGAATCCAGCGCGCTGACCAGTAATATGGTTCGTGACGTACTGCACAGCATAGAGGACTTTGAGACCAACATAGCCTTTGACAAGGGAACCTTCGTATTCCAGAACAGCACGGGAAAGATAGGAAGGATACGCTCCATTGATGAGAATGATGTCATCGTTGACTTTGCAGGGCAGAAGGGCAAGGATGGTAACCGCCTATCCACAGCCATGGCCTTCAAGAGCCTGATGCCCCTTGCCAAGAGCCATATCTGGGTTCTCAAGAGCGCACTGCCCAAGGACAAGCTCAACAAGAAGGTCCTGGAGGATATCCCTTGGACCCTCACCACGCTTCTGACGAGCAACGGGGGCAAAAGCTCCCTCAAGGAGATGAAGAGTGAGCTGGTTCCCTCCATCCTTGAGCCCAAGCAGTGGACAACCTGGTCAAACCATGCAAAGAAAGAGCTGATGAACAATCCTGTCTTTGACCTGTCGGCACAGGATGTCGATACCTATATCCTCAGATCCACCCCTGTCAGCTACGAAGAGAAGCAGCTTGCCGTCTTCCGCAGCGAAAAGCAGTTCTACGACAAGATCAAGAGACTTAAGGAGTTCCTCATATCCAAAGGTGATGTGGAAAGCGATTTCTTCTACGAGATGGTCAAGTACTTCAGCGACATGTTCCTCGAGGAGAACGGGGCCCTCAAGCCCATGGGTGAGGTCAATGACTATACTTTCAGTGCATACCTGCTGCTTGAGGACCTGATCCAAAAGCAGAACATGAACTTCATCAGCCGCGTGGAGGGGCTCTCCTTCACGGAACTCTTTGAACGTACTGATGATGTCGAGGCCAGCTTTGATGCCATCAAGGATCCTGAACTGAAGAAAAGCTTCATCGATCATGTGGTCGCTGACATTCCCGGCTGGAGCAAGGTGCTTGCATCCCTCTTCCAGTACTACCTTACCAGCTACATCCCCGAAATCTTCCGACACAACAAGAAGACTGCAGAGTTCAACAAGGTCTACAAGGATGCTGTGGAGAATTTCAAGGAGAAGGCCTCGACGCTCATCTACCTTATCAAGAACTCTGAGGAGAAGCAGTGGAACAAGGCCGGTGTTACTTCTGAACAGCTCCTGTTCACTGAACTGCAGCTGCTTGACTACACTAACCGTTGTATCGACTCACGTAAGGATGTACAGGAGAACCGCAAAAACACCAAGACCCTTATGACCATTCTCTTCAACGAGAAAAAGATACTGACCTACATTGAGGAAGGAAGCGAGGAGACAGCACAGAAGATCTATAGCCTGGTTGCAAATGTTTTTGACCTTCCCGGAGGAAAGAAAATTGAGATCAAGCACGCTATCAGCGAGAAGTATCCCAATTTCCGCTTCTTTGACGAGGTCAGCCCCATAGATAGGGAGACCCTTGTCCCTACCGGGCTCTTCTGCACCGCTGCCGCCCTTGACGCCAAGAAAAGGGAGATGGAGCATATCCAGCACGTGGAGCTTGTGGAAGTGGCTAAGGAGATCGGTCAGGCCCGTGACATGGGAGACCTTCGTGAGAACAGCGAATACAAGTATGGAAAGGAAAAACAGTCCATGCTCAACAATACGCTACGCCGCCTCGCTGAAGAGGTCGACAGGGCGACTGTCATCACCAAGGATAAGGTTGACCCGACCCGCATAGGTTTCGGCACCAAGGTAGTGCTGACCGACAACCTCAAGGGTGAGGAGACAACCTATACCATCATGGGACCTTGGGAGTCCAATCCCAATGAGAATATCATCAACATGCTCGCTCCCTTTGGTAGGGCCCTGCTCAACCATCAGGTAGACGAAAGGTTTGTGTTCAACCTTAATGAGCAGGCCTATGATTTCACGGTGAAGAGCATAGAGGTCCTCGATCTCTAGACTTTGACTGGACAATGCTACGATGGCAAGGCCCTTTTTCTCCCTGAGAAGCAGGGCCTTGCCCATTGAAAGGCGGATGATGGAATCTCATTGTTTTCCTTGGTACCTGAAGAAGGCTGTTCCATCACCAATGCAATGCGTGCTTATCGGTTGGCGTTGGTTTCTAAACCTAGGATCTGCTGACGATCACAGATCAAATTCCCTTCTTTCTGAGCAACCTCAAGAAAGGTATGTTTGCTAATGAGTATGAAAGCAAAGTCAAAGCAGCCCCAGCTCCCCCAAGGAGGGTCACCAAGCCCAGGTTTTTCAGGTTTGAGCCACTTTCATACCACGTCAGTCCAAGGGATCCGTATAGGATGCTGAAGGCCAGCAAGGGGATGTTAGCCGCCACTACACGCAACAGGCCCTTTGCGAGGGCCTTGTCCCTGTACAGGGGATACAGATCACGCAGGATGTAGGCAAGCCATACGAAGCAGAGACTGAACGAGACGATCGATGCAAGCGGAAGCGCGATTATGCCGAACCCCCTTCTGATGAAGAGCCACATTAGGGCAATATCAAGGATGCTCATGCATGCAGTTACCTGTGTCATCGTCTTATGGCGTTCTGCGCTGTAGCCCACCCTCTGCATAAGGCCAAACCAAGCGGTGCTCGTCATGCCCAACAGGTAGTACCTGAGCACCTTGGCAGTGAGATCTGCATCAGCGAGGGTATAGTTCCCTGTCTGCAGTATTGCAGAGACACACTCCTTGCTCAGTGCAAAGAGGATGATGGTGCTGGGCAACAGAAACGTCAGAAGATGAATCAGGGCCTCTCTGGATACCTTTTTCAGCTCATCATGATGACCAAGGCCATAGTAGCGGCTCATCAGGGGAAAAGAGACCGCAACGATCGCATTGAAGAATATGCCGTAGGGGGCTTGCCAGAATATCAGTGAGTTGCTGAAGGCGGTCACGCTGCCTTCAGCAAGAGAAGAGGCAAACCAGAAGGCTACCATCTGGGCGATGACCACAATGACCGAACTGAATACCATCTGTATCCAGGATTTCATCAGTGGCTTGAAAGGCGTTCCCCTCGTATCAAAGGCAGCATACATACGGTAACCAAACCGTCGTACGACAAGGTAGGAGTACAATCCCTGCAACAGCCCCCCTGCAAGGGCTGAATATGCCATGCTCATCGCCCCAACATAAGGGCTCAGGCACTGTACCCCGAAGATGACCGAAATTGAGAACAGCAGAGGAGCGGCATGGGAATGGAAAAAACTTTTATGGCAGTGCAACAGTCCGTTGAAGATCGATCCGATGCTGATGGTAAGCAGATACACCATAAAGAACGGGAGCAGTCTGGCCCCCAGGATAAGCTGATGCTCATCAAAATCAGAGAAAAATGCCAAGAGAGGCTCCCCGTAAAAATAGGAAACCAACACCAACGGAAGCAGCAGCATCGTCTGGTAGGTACACAGCAGGGCAAAAAGCTTTTTGGTGGCTTTCTCTTCCCCACCTTCGATGAGTCGGCTGAAAAACGGGATTATCGAGGCGTTGATGGCACCCTCTGCAAAGATCTTGCGGAAGTTGTTGGGGATGTTGAAGGTGAAGTTGATCACATCAGCGGTGCCGCTGGCACCGAAGATGGAACCGATGACCCTTGCACGCACAATGCCAAGCACCCTGCTGGCTAAGGTGCAAAGCATTACAATGACGCTGCTCTTGGCCGCTTCCCTATCTTGCGTAGAATCTTGCAAGGTAATCCCTCTTGAAAGATGAGAACCTGTCCTCTGCGATTGCCTGGCGGACCTTCTCCATAAGACGGTAGAAATACGTCAGGTTATGCTCGGTGGCTAGCATGCCTCCGAGCATCTCCCCGGTCTTTATCATATGGTGCATATAGGATCGTGAATACTGCGTACACGCAGTGCAGGGACAGCCCTCCTCGAGGGGGGAGTGGTCAAACTTGTGGATGGCCTTCTTCATGACGATGACCCCGTCATCAGTGAAGATGGCACCATTTCGTGCCATGCGGGTAGCCAGCACACAGTCAAACATATCTATGCCGTTCTCCACTGCCTCAAGGATGTAGTCGGGGCTACCGATACCCATGACGTAGCGTGGTTTTTCCCGCGTTACAAGATCGGCGGTATAGGCAAGGAACTCCTTGTACTGTTCGGCACTCTCCCCTACCGAAAGTCCACCGATTGCAATTCCTGGGAAATCCATTCCGTTGAAGAATTCGGCGCTCTCTTTTCTCAGGTCCTTGTAGAAGTTTCCCTGTACGATGCCAAAGAGATTGCCCCTGAAGGATGAGCCCAGACCCTCCCTATGGGTGAGGGCACGCTGGGCCCAGCTGTGGGTGATGTGCATCGCCTCAGTGGCGGCTTTCAGGCTGATATCAGGAGGCGTGCACACATCAAGGCACATGGCGATGTCGCTTCCGATGGTCTTTTGGATATCGACGACCTTCTCGGGGGTGAACAGGTGCTTCGATCCGTCTATATGACTTTGAAAATTGACACCCTTCTGGCTGATCTTCCGTAACCCCGAAAGGGAGAATACCTGGAAGCCACCGCTGTCGGTAAGCAGGTTATGATCCCAATGGGAGAAGGAGTGCAGTCCCCCAAACTGGTCAAGGACCTCCATGCCCGGGCGCAGGTAGAGGTGGTAGGTATTTCCCAAGATGAGCTTGTACCCGATCTTGGCCACATCCTGGTGGTACATCCCCTTGACAGTTCCATTGGTGCCAACCGGCATGAATACGGGTGTTTCAACCACGCCATGGCCTAATTCCAACAGGCCAAGCCTCGCGTTGCTGTTTATGTCCTTGTGCGTCTCTGTGAATATTTTCTGCATACTGCCTCAACGAAGAACGAGTCGTTCTGATATTGCTATCGATACTACCACAATCATCGGGATTACCATACCCCAAACAGGAGCTATGACACCTTGTTTTGCCATGATGAGGGTCACCATCTGCACCACATAGTAGATGACTGCAATGAAGAGGCTGGTGATGATGCTGAACAGGAGGACGTTTTTCTTGAACTTGTAGTGTATCGTACAGGCAATGAAGATCATAACCAGGGGAATGAGGGTTCCCAGCACCCTGGTGGCGAAATCTGTGGCAGCCTCATACCAGAGCTTGGGATTGAGGATGCGAATCTTTTCCAGATAGTCCAACGCCGCGGAGAACTCCATCGTACTGATATCACTGGAAATGTTTCTGAAATAGGTGGGTTCCATGTCAAAGCTTGCGATTACAGCCGAGTTCTCCCGCCTTGACTCAACACTGCCTCCCTGCGGGTCGAGGTTGTGTATAACCGCATCAGAGAGTGTCCATACCCCCTTTTGCCCTTCCCATGTGGCTGAGGTCGCATCAATGCGACTCTGTATCTTGCCATCGTCATCCATGAGTACCAGAACCAGAGCCCTGATGGTCTTGCTCGTGTCATTATAGTGCGAGGCATGGACGACAAACCTTCCCTGTGGGTCACTGAGGGTGATGTTGCGATTGTCAAAGGTGCTTCTCAGTCCAAACAGCTCATCCTGGATGACCTTCTTGCTTCTTGATGAGGGTATTGCAACCAGTTCATGGAAGGTGAACTGGAAAAGGGAGAAACAGAAGCCAAGAATGAGTATGGGGATGATGATCTTCCTGTAGCTGATGCCTGCATTGTAGAGGGAGATGAGCTCATTGTTCGCCTGCATCTGCGAAAGGTGGTAGGTTGAAGCAAACAAAAGCGAAGGCCCCAGGGCGAACAGAAGAGCCTCAGGGCTGTACAGCAGAGTCAGCTTGAAGATGGTGAAGGCAGGTACCTCACTGTTCACATAGGAGTCGAGGTGCATGAAGAGGTCGACACTGACCAGCATCAGGGTGCACAGTAGCAGTGTGATGAGCCCCACCTTTGTTACTGATCCGATGATATGTCCGGTGAGCAGTCTCATAGGCGCCTCGTAAGGAAAAGCAGGACGATTCCAGCTGTAAAAAGAAACAGGTTGGGAGCCCATATGAGAAAGGCAGGATTGAACGGAACTGAGAATATCTGCATCTGGGCAAAAAAGAGCATATACCAGTAGAGCACAGCGATTAGCATGGAAAGGCCGAATCCTATCAGACGCCCATGCTTAACCCGGAAGAATGAAAGTGAGAACGTGAGAAATACCAGCATGAAGCACGCTGCTGAGAGGGCATACTTCTTGTTGAGTTCCGCCCGATAATACTGGTAGTAGAAATTGATCGGCTTGTCTTGCCGCAACTTTGCAAGCGTATCCTGCAGCTGCCCCTCTTGTAGCCCATCACCTAAGGCTTGCACCCGCCCAATCTCCTCCTCAAGGGCACGTATCTTAGTCCTGTATATCTCCAGGTCTTCCGTAAATGCAATCTTGTAGCTTGCAATTCTCTCCTGCAGTTCCGCTATCGAGAGCTGGGAGGGAAGAGCAGATGACAGGGAGGCTACCTGACCTGAGAAGTTCAGGTAGAACTGTGCCTGTCTTGCCTCTGAAAGGGACCACGAAAAGATGTCCTTAGCATTGGATCGGAAGATCAGGGGGTTCTCAAGGTCAAGGCGGTAGATGAAGGACTGCAGGTCGATGAGGGTCACCTCCCCTTTTGGGGAGCTGAGAACCTGACTGTCACCCTTGCTGTCGAGGTCGAAGAGGATGATGTCGTGTACTGTAGAGCCGGTAACTTCCTTATTGACCATGACTCTCTCGCCTATGGTGTTTGTAGCGTTGCTGGTCAGTTCCAAGGTAGGCAAGTCCTTCATCAGGGTCGTATACAGCTCCTTGTACTGGCGCGTACTCCAGGGAAGGGCCTTGTCCGCTGTAAGGAAGGTCGCAAAGGAGAATACGATGGAGAGGACGATGATGGGGATGAATATGCGTCTCATGGAGATGCCGGATGATCGCATGGCGAGTATTTCGTTACTGCTTGACAGGTCTCCTATGACCATGCTGGAGGCGGTCAGGGAGCTGAAGGGAAAGGTATAGAGCAAGAATTGGGGGATGGAAAGGAGAATGAGTTGGAATACGGCAAAAAAATCCACATTCTTAAGAAGTATTCTCTGGGCAATGAGCAGAATCTGGTTGATGAAGAAGATGAAGAAAAAAAACATGAACGCCACGATGAAGGAGAGCAGGTACTCCCTTCCTACATGTCGGTACACCAACGTATGGCGTTCATTGTGGGCCACGTTATACTCCTGTGGAACCGAAGCCCCCTTGCCCCCGTTCTGTGCTATCAAGACTATCGGTACGTATGAAGGAGACCTGTGCATACCTGGCTATGACCAGTTGGGCAACGCGATCACCATGGTGGATGGTAAAATCCTTATCCCCGTGGTTGATGAGCAGGATCTGCACCTCTCCACGATAGTCAGCGTCAATGGTACCCGGACTGTTGAGCACCGTGATGCCAAACTTTGCAGCAAGACCCGAACGAGGTCTGACCTGCGCCTCATACCCTAAGGGAAGGGCAATGCTGAGACCGGTCGGGACCTTTGCATAGGATCCGCTGGCAATGACAATATCCTGTTCAAGACAGGCGCAGAGATCTGCACCTGAACTGAACGGGGTAGCATACGCCGGAGCCTTTGCTCCGGCTTGCAACGTGATACAAACAGTCTCTTCCATATTATTTGGAAGCGAGGGCATCGACATAACTGAGGTTGAGCCTGTTCTGACGGTCAATTTCCATGAGCTTCACAGGAATTACCTGACCTACGGTCAAGACATCCTCAACATGCTGTACCCTCTCCTTGGAGAGCTTGGAAATATGGCAAAGGCCTTCCTTTCCAGGAAGAATTTCGATAAATGCACCGAAATCCATGATGCGCTTTACCGTACCTTCGTAGATCCTGCCCACTTCCGGTTCCTCGATGATGGACTTTACCAGTTCCTTGGCATGGTTTGCAGCAGCACTGGTCCTTCCGTAGATGGTGATGGTCCCGTCATCTGCAATGTTGACCTCAGCACCACTTTGGGCCGCAATCGCCTTGATGGTCTTTCCTCCGGTACCGATAACAGCCCCGATCTTCTCCTCGTCAACCTTCATGGTCAGAATCTTCGGGGCAAGCTCGCTGATATCTTCCCTAGGGGACTTGAGGGCCTTGTCCATAATGCCAAGGATATGCATTCTGCCATCCTTCGCCTGGGAAAGGGCCTTGGTCATGATCTCAGGGGTGACTCCGGCAATCTTGATGTCCATCTGGAAAGCTGTGATGCCGTCCTTGGTGCCTGTCACCTTGAAGTCCATATCGCCAAGATGATCTTCCTCTCCGAGGATGTCGGAAAGGACGACATACTTCGCATAGTCGGCTCCTTCGGTGATGAGCCCCATGGCAATGCCTGCAACAGGCTTCTTAATGGGAACACCAGCGTCCATCAGGGAGAGACAACCACCGCAGACAGAAGCCATTGAGGAGGAACCGTTGGATTCCATGATCTCACTGACTACACGAATGGTATAGGGGAACTGCTCTTTGGTCGGGATGACTGCTTCCAAGGCGCGCTGAGCGAGGTGACCGTGACCGATCTCCCTCCTGCCGGTGCCAAGGCGACCTGTCTCACCTACACTGTAGGGAGGGAAGTTGTAGTGCAGCATGAAGTTGCTGAAATATTTCTCGCCGTCTATGGTGTCAAACATCTGCTCGTCACTGGAGGTACCCAAAGTAGTGGTGGCAAGACTCTGGGTCTCTCCACGGGTAAACAGGGCAGAACCGTGTGTTCTGGCAAGCAATCCGACTTCACAGGAGATGGGTCTGATCTTATCAACAGCACGCCCGTCGGTTCGTAGGCCATGGTTGAGGATGGAATCACGGAGAATCTCATACTCAAGCTCTTCAAACAGGGAGGAAAGCTGCCCTTCCCTCTTGGGATCCTCTTCAAGTTCAGAGGCAAACTTCTCCTTTACCTCGTCCTGGGCAACGGCAAGAGCTGCATAGCGCTCCATCTTTCCCTTGACAAAGGAGGCGGTCCTGATGAGTGGCTCTGCGAAAGCCTTGACCGGGGTAAGCCATGAGAGGTCAACCTTGCTTACGATGACAGGAAGCTTCTCCTTGCCTGCGAGCTTCTGCAGTTCAAGCTGGGCGTCACAGATAGCGACGATGACAGGCTGGGCGGTGGCAATGGCTTCGAGCATAAGCTCTTCACTGACCTCTTTACCGCCACCTTCTACCATGGTGATGCCGCCTCTTGTTCCCGCTACCACAATATCCAGCTTGGATTTTGCAATTTCAGAGAAGGTGGGGTTCACCACATACTCACCATCGACCATGGCAACCCTGACTGCGGCAATAGGGCCGTTGAAAGGGATGTCACTGATGGTGACGGCAGCGGAAGCTGCGTTCATTGCGATGATGTCGGGGGTGGTGTTCATGTCAGAGGAGACAACAGTCGGTACGATCTGTATCTCACGTCCGAAAGCCTTGTCAAACAGGGGGCGCATGGGACGGTCGATCAGGCGGCTGACAAGAATTTCCTTGTCCTTGGGTCTTGATTCCCTTTTGAGGAATCCGCCGGGGATTTTACCAGCCGCATAGTATTTTTCATTATATTCTACACTGAGGGGTACATAGTCGAGGGGCTCTGAGGGCTGGCGTCCACTACATACAGTTGCAATGACTGCACTGCCTTCGTAGTGGGCGTATACGGTACCACTGGTCTGCTTTGCAATCTTGCCGGTTTCAAAAACCAGTTCACCCTTGCCAATCTTAACGGAAACTTTTTTTACTTCTTGCATTCTTTATTCCTTCTTTGTTCTTTTTTCCTACTTCGAAAAATGAAAAAAGCTCCTACAACCTGTTTGGGTTGCCGGAGCTATCTTCCTATTTTTTTGAGAATAACACCAACACTACTTACGTATACCGAGGTCTGCGATCAGTGCACGATATGCATTGATATCATTGTTTCTCAGGTATTTGAGCAGCCTTCTGCGCTTTCCTACCATCTTCAAGAGCCCGCGAGTACCTGCATGGTCCTTGGGGTTCCTCTTAAAGTGAGGCTGTAGCTCATTGATGCGAAAGGTCAGCAAGGCAATCTGTGCCTGTGTTGAACCGGTGTTTGCTGCATCGCCACCATACTTGGTGATGATTTCTTGTTTTTCTTCTTTCGAGATCATACAACACTCCTCTTAGCAATGCTAAGACATTTTGCACGCACTGCGGTGGTATCCCACATCTGACCTGTCGGCCTGATAAGCAAGGAAGAGTCTTGAAACAGTGCAAGAACCTTCCTACTCTGGCCATCAGAGAGATGCATGGTAGCCTCATACGCTCCTGCCATTGGCAAAAGCTGCATGAATGATGCAGTGCGATACAGCAGGCCTTCTTCGGTGAATTTGGAAGGGTAAGCAACCAAATCCAAGGCATAGGGTCTGCCGAGCATACTCTGGACTTCTTCCAAAGCGCCCTCTAGAAGTTTTTGCCGCACCAGTGTGCTGCTTGCTATCTCCCCTTCTGCCGTAAGGACAAATGGGGGGACTTCCACAAAAGCACCAGGTGCTAATCGGGACAGATGTTCCTGCAGCTGAACAGGTCCGGCGCTTGAAACCGGGGCACCGCAGCGGAAATCTTCTCCGACAACCATCGCCTTCACCTGACAAAAGGAGCAGATGAACGCTAGGAACTCCTTAGCTGTGAGTTTACTGAAATCAGCGGAAAAGTCAATGACAACCAAATGGTCGATGCCAAGTTTTGTCAAAATCTCCTCGTTTTGCACATCAGAAGTGAGTCTGCTGTGGGCAGTCTGGCTTTTCATGAACATTTTTGGATTCTTGTTGAAGGTTATGGCCATGGACTGCCACCCATGCCCAGAGGCCAGTTCGACGTTTCTTCTGAGAATCTTCAGATGACCTACATGCAAGCCGTCAAATACACCGACAGAGACACACATATCAGTTTGCCAGAGAACCGGGTGTTCGCACAGATGCATGAAATCATACTTCTTCATCTAGGGCCTCACTTGTTCACGATGAATTTGAGCAATGATGCGCTTGTCCTCAAGATCAAGGACACAACAGAGCATACCAGAGCGGGCATATACTGCGCCATACTTCGGATCATGAGCTTGACGGAGAGTTCTGAAGCTATCAGGATAGTGCCCGTTTCCCAAGGAGAAAAGCTGTCTGTCCTCCACTTCCAACAGTGCCATATCATCAATGGCCCTGATGAGGGTGTCTGTTTTCCCTACAGAATCCAACAATGCCTCGGTATCGGTCGAATCTACAGCATCTTCAAGGAGGAATGGCCCTATCTGTGTTCGTACCAGATTGACCAGGTACCCACGGCTTTCGCAGGCGAGTGCCAAGTCACGGGCCAAGGAGCGTATGTAGGTACCCTTGGACACATGGATATCGGCGACAAGCATGCCATCCTTGTAGGATACGACTTCGAAGGAGTAGACACTCACCGGTCGTTTTTCCATGACGACGACTTTGCCCTCCCTAGCCAGCTTTGAGGCACGTTTGCCCCCTATGTGCAGGGCGCTGTATTGGGGAGGACTCTGTTGGATGTCTCCAAGGAATTGGGGGATGGCCTCTGTAACCTGTTGCAGTGTAGGCACCTCGGCGGTAGCGATGACCTCCCCCTCAGGATCGAGGGTATCAGTCTCCTTGCCAAAGCTGATGGTGGCACGGTAGCGCTTGTCCATGGTGGAGAAGACCTGGTTGAGTCGCGTCATGCTTCCGGTCAAGACAATCATCAGACCCTCTGCAAACTTATCAAGCGTACCGGCGTGTCCGACTTTCGGATCGACAGTACGCTTGATAGAGCCGAGGGAGGTAAAGCTGGTTACCCCGCTCGGCTTGTGAACTAGGAGTATGCTTGCCCTATTTCCCATCGTTCACCAGCGAATCAATCAGTGCATTGATCTTCTGGCCATCTCTGAGAGAGGTATCCGCCTTGAACTTGAGCACTGGGGTGTTTCGGGTCTTGAGGAAAGACCCCACACGTTTCTGGATAAAACCACTGGCACTTTGCAGACCCTCAACACTCTTGAGAAGGGTCTCCTCATCCAATACAGAGGAAATGAACACCGTCGCAAAGGAGTTGTCCACCGAAAGCTCAACACGACTTACCGAACAGAGCGTGCTGACATTCGGATTCTTGACCTCCCCTTTGACTATCAGCGTGCTGATAGCCTCAGAGAGTTTCGCTTCTATACGTTTCTGGCTGTATTCACTCATGTTGTTACTTTCTGCTCCAATTTGCGCGCAACCTCTTCAGTCTCTATGATCTCCAGGATGTCTCCTGCCTGCAGGTCATGGAAACCATCCAAGCCGATACCACATTCGAAGCCTTCAACAACTTCCTTGGCATCATCCTTGAAACGCTTCAGGCTGGAGATCTTGACCATCTTGGGATTGAGCTGGATGCCTTCACGGATGACCTTGACCAGACTGTTTCGCTTGACCTTGCCGGTAAGGACCATGGCACCTGCAATGGTACCGATCTTGGGTACCTTGAAGGTTTCACGGACTTCAACGGAACCGATCTCAACTTCACGGATATCAGGTGTAAGCATCCCTTCCATAGCATCGCGAACATCGTCGACCGCATCATAGATGATGTTGTACTTACGTATCTCGACCTTCTCCTGGTCAGCAAGGGCCTGGGCACGAGGAGTAGGCCTGACATTGAATCCTATGACCAGGGCATTGGATGCACTGGCAAGGGTGATGTCGCTCTCAATGATCGCACCGGCCGAAGCACGGATGACATTGAGGTGGATCTCATCGTTGGAAAGGGAGTCAAGGGTTCCCTGCAACGCTTCAACCGAGCCTTGCACGTCACCTTTGATAATGACGTTGTATTCCTGGATGGTCCCTTCCTTGATCTTCGAGTAGAGGTTGTCCAAGGTAATCTTCTTGACGTTTCGGCTGTCGCCGATCCTTTCAAGTTCCTGTCTCTTGGTACCAACCTGACGGGCCTGCTTCTCATCTGACGTCACCTGGAACGGATCTCCCGCCCCCGGGATATCGGAAAGGCCGATGATCTCAACAGGTGTTGCAGGGCCAGCCTCTTCAATCTTGTTGCCCTTGTCATCAAACATGGCCCTGACCCTACCTGGATAGATACCTGCAACATAGTAATCACCCTGACGCAGCGTACCGCGTTCGACAAGCACACTGGCTACTATGCCTCGTCCCTGGTCGATACGGCTTTCGATGATCTTCCCTTCAGCACGGCAATTTGCGTTGACCTTCAGCTCAAGCATCTCAGCCTGCAGCAATACGGTATCAAGCAACTCTTCTATGCCTATCTTCTTCAGAGCGGAAATCTGGCAGTAGAGGGTCGTCCCTCCCCATGCCTCGGGCATCAGGCCAAGGTCACTGAGCTGTTGCATGACCCTTTCAGGTTTTGCTTCAGGAAGGTCACACTTGTTGATTGCAACGATGATGGGTACATTTGCAGCACGTGCATGGTCAATCGCCTCACGGGTCTGCGGCATGACCCCGTCATTGGCCGCGACGACCAGGATGACAATGTCTGTTACCTGTGCTCCACGTGCCCGCATCATGGAGAATGCTGAGTGTCCGGGAGTATCGAGGAACACCACATCACCCTTTCCTTCAAGAGCAACCTTATACGCTCCGATATGCTGGGTTATTCCCCCAAACTCACCTTCAGCTACCTTGGTGGAGCGGATGGCGTCGAGCAACTTGGTCTTACCATGGTCAACGTGTCCCATCACTGTAACGATGGGTGCGCGATTTACCATATCCTTGTCAGTCTCAGGCTCGCGAGAAATGAGCGTCTCATCATAGAGGGAGACGAGGTGCACGTCACAGTTGTAGTCACTGCAGACAATCTCAGCGGTCTCAAAGTCGATCTGCTGGTTTATGGTGACCATCATGCCCATCTTGAAGAGCTTTGCAATTATATCACCGGCCTTCAGATTCATCTTCTTGGCCAAGTCAGAGACCGAGATGACTTCCATCATATCTATCTGCTTGGGGACAGAGGCGAGCTTTGCTGCGGCCTGTTCCTTTCTTCTCTGGATCTGGAACTCTTTCTCTTCCTCAGCATTTCTCTTTTTGTAGGAAGCGGAATTCTTTTTCTTGAAAGTTTTCTTGGGAGTCCTCTGGTTCAAGGTGTCGAGATCCTGTCCACCACCATTTCCTGGAGGGCCACCGGGTCTCTGACCACCGCCGCCGGGACGATTGAAAGGTGGCCTTCCGCCGGGTCCGCCGCCTTGAGGGCGGAACCCACCGGGGGCACCACCACCTTGACGGGGCTGGTATCCACCCTGACGGGGCTGATAACCAGTACCTCCGGCAGGACGGGGGTTGTTGCCCTGGTAGCCTGTACCGGCAGGACGGGGGTTGTTGCCCTGGTAGCCCGTACCGGCTGGACGGGGGTTGTTGCCCTGATAGCCCGTACCGGCTGGACGGGGGTTGTTGCCCTGATAGCCCGTACCGGCTGGACGAGGGTTGTTGCCTTGGTAGCCACCGGTTCTAGGAGCGGCACCACCCTGGCCCTGATAACCACCGCGGTTACCCTGATAGGGAGAACGGCTTCCTGGAGCGGGTCTGCCCCCTACGGTCCCGGCGATGCGGGGCCCATTGGAAGGGGGTGCCGGTGTCGGAGCGACCCCATTGGGGTTCTTGCTCTGCCATTCGGCATGGTCTTTGACGGTCTGACCTTGGTTAGGTACCGGAGGAAGGTTGGTAGGCCTTATCACAACGGGGCCGGTATGCAACGGGGAAGTGGAAATCTTATCCCCCGTAGAACGTACGGTCTTTCGTAACGTACCTGTACGTTTCTGAGATGCCGGCTTTTGTTCAGTGGTGGAATCTGAAGAATCAGTGTTTGGGCTGGACGCAACGGGCCGAGCTTGTGGCTTGACAACCACAACCTTCTTCTTCACCACAACTACCCTTCTCTTTTCTGGAGTCCTGGGTTTTGTTTCGGGTTCCTTAGGAGAAGTCTTTTTCTCTTCATTGGCTTCCGATGGATGTACTACATGTTTGATCAACGTTGCTTTTGGCTTATTATTCTCTTCCGTCATTATTCCCTCTTGGATAATATTACTCTACCTCAAATGCAAGACCTGTACCACAGTTCGGGCACACTGTCATATCGATGGTGATAGCCGAACCGCAGCTTGGGCATACATATTCGGTATCTGCATCTTCTTCATCTTCAACGATATCGACATACTCGTTGATAGTATCCTTAATTGCAATGACCTCTTCCTCACTCAAATCAGAGAATGAAGCAAGCTCCTCTTCAGTGAGGTTGATGAACTCCTCAACGCTATACACATCATGGAACTGCAACTTCTGCAGTAACTGTGCATCCATAGGGAGGTCAGAAAGGGCGATCTCATCCTCATCTACAAGGCTCTCTTGCGGTTCGGCCTCAGCAGCGGCTACTTCAAAGCCAGCGGCAATATTGGGGAACTGCTCGGCAAATCCCTCAACCTCGCCTATAGCATCCGGCTGGCCAAAGAAACTCTCGGCACGTGAACGGGCTTCTGTGGCTATGTCCAACTCGTTGAACTGGGCCTGGGTCTTAACATCAATGATCCAGTCCACAAGCTTGTTGGCAAGCCTGACGTTCAGCCCTTGCTTTCCAATTGCCAGGGAGAGCTGACTTTCGTCAACTATCGCAACCGCATGGAAAATGTTCTTGTCCAATACCACCACATCCTTGACCTGGGCTGGGGACAGGGCGTTGCGGATATAGTTCAGCGGGTTGGTATCATAGCGAAGAATATCAATCTTCTCCCCTTCTATCTCACCCATGATAGTCTGAATTCTATTTCCCTTCAACCCGACACATGCCCCGACCGGATCTATTTCATCATTACGGGATGCGACGGCTACCTTTGTGCGGTATCCGGCTTCACGGACGATCTTGATGATATCTATCTGGTTCTGGGCAATTTCAGGAATCTCAACTTCAAAGAGGTGCCTGATAAGCTCCGTGCTGGTCCGTGAAAGGACGACACGCACACCGCGTTCGGCCTTCTCCACATTCTCGACATAGCACTTGATCTTGTCATTGCTGCCATAACTCTCACGGCTGCTCTGGTTACGCCTGGGCAGGATGCCCTCGGTGGAACCGATATCGACATATATATCCCCGTTAGGCACCTGACGGCGGAAATATCCTATGATCAGCTGGCCTTCCTTGGCCTTGAATTCACTGTAGAGCGTATCCTTCTGGATATCCCTGAAACTCTGGTGTGCCCTCTGCTTGGCACTCTGCACGCTGATTCGGTCAAATTCCTTCAGATCGACAGGAATGAGCAGCTCGTCTCCAATCTCACATTCCTCATGGATCTCCTTTGCGTCGCTCAAGGAAATTTCAGTGACCTCATTGTACCAGTCATCATCATCCACTATCTTACGTCTCGCGCTGAGCTCTACTGAAGAGAAATCCTCACTGAATTCAATGACCGCATTCTCTTCGGTACCATACTTGCGCTTGTAGGCGGCACGGAGAATCTCCTCAATAGTATTGAGTACCAGATCTTCTGAAATATTCTTTTCCGCAGCCATGCTGCGGATAGCGTCACCTAAATCAGTTGCCATGTGAATCGTCCTCCCATCTATAGTCGAGCTTAGCCTTCTGAATTCTGGCAAAGGGCACGACCATCGTCTCTATCATATCTTTTGAATCGCCAACATAGGCTGTACTAAGGGTGACTGAACTGTCATCGCTTCCCATGACAACGCCACTGACCCAATCACTATGCACTGTATCATAGACACGTACGCGCTTGCCCTCAAAGAGAGTGAACTCATACACATCCTTGATTGTTCTCTGCAAACCCGGGGTAGATACCTCAAGTTCAAGATCCCTTTCGCCCAGTTGCATCTCCATACGGGGATATACGAGCTTATAGACTTTCGAACAATCTGATACATCCACCTCACGATCACGTGTCATGATGGTGATGTGCACCCCTACACTGAAGCCGCGGTCAACCCTGCTGATGTCAACAAGGGTGATGCCCAACGCTTCCAATAGCGGAGAGTACTCCGCAAACAAACCTGTATTTTGTATTCCTGTTCCTAACATACCTTTCCAATTGTCATAAAAAAGGGATTCGCCTCTGAGCGATCCCCCAATAATCAGACATATCCTGCCTTCATAGTATGCAGTTACCCCCCTCTTGTCAATCAGAATGCTGTCCTTACTGAAAAAAGAAGGTCAAATGTCTGCACAAAAGCGATAATTCCTGGGAAATTGTTCAAACCATTGCAATTACCAAGGCACATGCATCAATTCCATACTGAGCGGAAAGCAACGAGGAACAGGTGGCAAGGGTGGATCCCGTGGTGGTGATATCATCCAGCAGTACGAACGTATACCCCTGCTGTGCAAACTTGCTGACCTCCTTGCCCCTGGACAGCAGAACTATGCTGTGCCTTCCCTCTCTCTCCTTACGGGAGAGGAATTTGCTCTGTCCTTCCCCTTTCTGGCCAAATAATTTCAATGAGGGATATCCTACTTTTTTCTCCAAATAGGTACAGATTAGGTGCATATGGTCAAAACCCCGGTCTGAGAAGCCTTTCCTGCTGGCAGGGACCGGCAGCAGCAGAGGCTTTCGAAAGGGTGAGAGCATGGGGATGTAAAGCGGGGCAAGAACCCTTGCGACCTTCGTATCCCCTTCTGCCTTGAACTCCCTGAGCAAGGAGATGACGATACCGGTATACGGAGCGTAGGCCTGCTGGCCTTTCTGGCAGAAGAGGCAGGGGTACGCCCTATCCTGGATGGGACGAGCACAGGATGGACATCTGTCTGTGTAGCGCTCAGCATAGGCTTGTCCTTTCAGATCGGCAGAGCAGACCGGACAGAGAAGCGTGTCACTGAAACTCCCGCAATGGATGCACAACATGACCTATAAGGCTCGGATATGCTTATTCTGCTTCAAGCAGGCTCTTGAGCTCCTGGAGAAAAAGCAAGGCGGAGAGTGGGGATGAGCTCTCTACAGAAAAATCGCGTATCCTGTCAATGACCGCCTCCTCCCCTTCGTTCAGGGAAGGCAGGTCAGTCTCTTCCTGCTGTGCATTGTCGGCAAACAGCTCAAGCTGGGGACTTGCTATGCCATACTCGGCAAAATGCCTCTTCTGGAAATACCGTGCCTTGCGCAAGGACGATGCGGGAACTCCTGCCATCTTGGCCACATTCAGGCCATAGGAGCTGTTGGCTATCCCCTTGATCACCTTTTTCACAAAGGTGATGGTACCCCCCCTATCAAGGACCTGAAGGGTCAGAAGCTGCACTTGCGAGTTGTCCAGATGGGCCAACTCGTGATAATGGGTGGCAAACAGTGTTTTTGACCCCAACTCCAACAGGGACTGCATCATGGCGTATGCAATGGACATTCCATCCTGGGTGCTCGTTCCCCTGCCCAGCTCATCCACAATGACCAATGACCGCTTTGTAGCGCTGCGTAGGATATGGGCAGCCTCCTGCATCTCAACGAGGAAGGTGGATTCCCCACGGGCGAGGTTGTCGCTGGATCCTACCCGACAGAACAGGCGGTCGACCACCCCCAGCTCCACTTTTCTTGCCGGGACGAAGCTGCCGATCTGGGCAAGCAGGACTATCAGGGCATTTTGACGTAGGAAGGTGGATTTTCCCGCCATATTGGGGCCGGTGATAAGGCAGAATCTCTGGCCATCCTCCTCGATGGAGAGGTCGTTGGGAACAAAGCTCCCTATGTCCAGCTGCTGTTCCACAACAGGGTGGCGCCCACCCTCTATGACCAGCGTATTGGAAGGTACAAAGCGTGGTTGGGTGTAATCATCCCTGTTGGCAATGGTGGCAAAACCCTGCAGGCAGTCAACCCTGCTCAACAGCGATGCAATAGCCAAAAGGGTCCCTTTCATCATGCGAGTCTTCTCAAGGAGGCTCTCATACACCAGACGCTCGCGTTTTTCTGCCTCGGAGGAGCTTTGCAATATCTTTTGTTCACATGCGATGAGCTCATCACTGGTATACCTCTCAGCATTTACCAGCGTCTGTTTTCGGTAGAAGGATGAGGGGACCTTGTCTACCTGACCTTTGGATACTTCGATATAGTGTCCAAGGATCTTGTTCGAGGAGAGCTTGAGGGTGGTGATGCCCGTCTCTTCACGAATCTTGGCCAGATAGGAAGTGAGCAGTGCCTTGCCCCCACCCTTTACCGCCCGCAGGGAGTCAAGCTCCGCATCAAAGCCATCGAGGATGACTTGCCCCTCTTGAAAAGGCCCCTGATGCTCCCCGTTGATGGCCTGGTCCAGTTCCCTGATGACTTCCACCAAGGAGAGGAGATCCTCTTCAGAGATGTTGGAGTCCAACAGGGGTTGGTAGTGTTCGTTGAACAGGGTAAAAAAGGCATGCACTGTCTGGGAGACTCCCAGAAGGTCACTGCTTACAGAGCGGAGCATGGCAATGCGAGAGGTTAGCCTCTCCATGTCCAATGCACCCTTGAGGATCGTTCGTACACGATCAAGCTCCTTGCGGTCCTGGACAAAGAAGGAGACCCAACCCTGTCTTTCCCGTATCGCCTCTACGTCCACCAAAGGGAAGGTGATCCACTTCTTCAACAGGCGAGAGCCCGCACTGGTAAGGGTTGCGTTGATGGCAGAATAGAGGGTGAGTTTGGAAGAGCCGTCGGCATTGTTGGCCAACAGTTCCAGGCCCTTCCGGCTTGCCTCATCGATACGCAGGAGGCGATCCTCACTCTCTACAGTAAAATGGGAGATATGAGCCAGAGCTGTCCTTGCAGAGTCCTCAAGGTAGCGCAGCAGAGCTCCCGCGCTGGCTATCTCAGGGGCATTGCTCTCCAGGGCGAATGCCTTCAAGGACGTTGTACCCACTTGTGAGCACATCTTGTCAAAGCCGTCCCTAATCTTGAAATACCATGGGGGAAGCTTGGTGACCATCGCCTCATACCCATCGATTACAGCCTTGAAGTCATGCCTTGAGAAATAGTCATCCTCATCGACAAGCACCTCACGGGGACCCACCTGCTCCAACACTGAGAGCAGGGAGGTGAACTGCCTCTCAAGGGGAACCTTCCTGAGAGCGAACTCCCCGCTGGTGATATCTGCATAGCTGATGGAGATGGCGCCTTTCTGAAGCGAAACGCACAGCACATAGCTATTGCTATTCGCATCAAGAAAGTCATCCTCTATGACTGTTGCCGGGGAGACGATCTGCACCACTTCACGGGTCGCAATCTCCTTGGCGTTCTGCGGAAGGTCCGTCTGCTCACAAATTGCAATCTTCTTTCCAGCATCCAAGAGGCGCTTGATGTAGATCTTTGAAGCATGGTGGGGGATGCCGCACATCAACTGGTTCCCACGCCTGGTCAGCGTTATGTTGAGCAGGCGTGAAACCTCCACGGCATCGTCATCGAACATCTCGTAGAAGTCCCCAAGACGAAAAAAGAGAACCTTGTCCTGATGCTGCCCCTTTATCCTGTTGTACTGCGCCATCATGGGGGTGACGCGGCTTTGCTCTGCCATACCTTTCAATAGAAGGATGTGGTGATGGCCAACACCAGGCTCAGACCACTGTCAGGATTCGAACTGTTCTTGAAAAGCGTGTTGTTCTGGCTCCAGGCAAACGTATCATTGAGATACGTGGCATTCTTGACCAGATACAGGCCTAGAGGGAACCCCGGGATCTTCAGCTTTACGCCGGCTCCCATGGAGTAGTACCAGCCTAGGGAGTTGAGGCCCGAAACACTATCCAGGGAAGAGGTTACGCCGGTCGCGCTGGTGTATATCTCAGCTGACAGCACATTGTGTGCCAAGGGCCAGCTGATGGAGAGCTGGTTGTCAAACAGCAGGGACTGGTCGTAGACCACACTGAACCCGCGACCGATATTCATTCCATCAATGTAGAGCATCTCATAGCGTGTTGCTCCCTCTATTGCATCTCTCCATTCCCAATTGCCACTGCCATCATTGTAGTACTGAGGAAGCATGATGTTCAGCGTGGAGGTTGCCCCCAAGACCACGTTTGCCTTCTTTTCGTCAAGGGTAAAGGTAAAAAGGGTGATATACCCGCTTGCACTGCTGGAAGAGCGGATATAGTTGGAAAGCCCTCCGAGGATTCCTCCTGCATAGGCAAAACTCTGTGAGAAGAGATAGCCCCTGGAGGTGTTTTCGATGCGGTCCCGTCCGTCCCAGGTCAGGCCTAGGGAGATACGGTTGGAGAACTGCCACTTGTCAGCATACTGCTTGATGAGCTTTTCAAACGGGTCGTAGAGGTCTCGGTCATAGGTAGCATGGTTGAGCCCTATGGAGAGTCCGCCTGAAATGATGAGCGAACCGGGACGGAACATGAAGGTATAGCCTGAGTTGTACCCTATGGCAAACCTCTGGTAGTCATAGGTCATCAGATCCTTGCTGGCAGGGAGGGCCTTGTTGGATGCAAGATAGCTTGCATAGCTGCTATATCCCAGAGGATAGGCTGACTCTGTGGTCCCCAAGCCCGAATAATCGCTTCCTGTTCCCCTTTGTAGGGTGGAATCCTTGACACTTCGTTCAAAGGAGAGGGTGAGGCCGTTTGCCCATCGCCTGTTTCCGACCCATCCGTCATTGAAAGAGACTGAGACGTTCTGGGTATCGGGGCTCAAGGTTGTGGAGATGGAGAGATCACGTCCGGTTCCTCCCAGGTTCTTGTCAGACCACTGCAGGAAGCCGCTGACAGGGAAGCCGTCGACATTGCCTCCGAAGGTAGCGCCGAACTGGATATCCATCTGATTGCCTTCGACTACGGTGAAGACCGGGATGACCGTCCCTTCCTTGGTTCCGCTTATGATGTCAAACTGCACATCGGTAACAATCAGTGTATTATAGATGTTCTGGGCACTCTTGATCAGCTGTTCCTTGCTGAAGATATCCCCGACATTGAAGGTAAGCTCGCGCAAGAAGACATAGTCCTTGGTCTTGGTCGTACCTTCCAGGCGGATGTCCTCGATGACAGCCTGCTGGTTCTCCTGGACTTTCAGGACAAAGGAGATGGTCCGGTTCTCTTCGTCACGGACCTCTTCGGTGGACATGAGATTGAAGATGTAGCCGTTGTTCCAGTACAGGTCTGCAACATTGGCGATCTGGGACTGCACACGGCTCTGGTCAAGGACGGCACCCTGTTTCATGGTGATTAGGTTTTGGAACTCTTCGTCGGTGAAGACCGTATTCCCTTCGATTGTGATGCCACCAAAGAACCACTGACTCCCCTCCTCTACCTTGTAGGTCAGACGCAGGCGGGTAAACTTGTCCCCTTCTTCAGTGATATCATCGGTGAGGACTTCGGGTATCCTAGCCTCAATATATCCTTTGCTGCCATAGTAGGCGAGCAGTTTCTTCTTGTCTGTCTCGATAGTGAGGGGATTGTAGTAGCCGGCGTTGAAGTATGTGATCGCCTTGCTCTCCAGCTGTTTTTTCAGCAGGTCGGATGAAAAGGCCCCATTGCCTTCGAATACTATCTCACCAATCCTTTTCTGGGCGTTTTCCGTGATGGTATAGGTAATGCCCGCCTTATTGGTCTCCTCGTTGACCGTATAGTCGCTCTCGACAGTCGCTTGCGCATACCCTTTCTGCTGGTAGAGCTCGACAATGGCATCCCTGGAGAGAGCGATAGCCTGTTCCTCAAGGAAAGTCCCGCTTTTTGCGGTGATGGCTTCGGTGATATCCTTGTTCTTCATGTTGTCGTTGCCAATCAGAACCACAGTATCGACATAGGGAAGTTCAAAGAAACTCATCTCTATGACGAGCGAATTGTCATCCGTACCCCCTCTGCGCGCTTCCGCAAGGAAATAGAGGAAACTGTCCATGGCATAGAGCTTGCCTTGGAGCTCATTGAAAAGTTCATCAGTGAAGGTCTTGCCTATATAGGGATATTGAACGTCTGCAACCCTGTCCTCATCAACATTCTGCAATCCGAGATTGCTGAAGGATGCAATCCTCTTGCCTGCATACCAGGCTTGCTCATCTGCAGCACCAAGGGTGGCTAGCGCCACTA
Source organism: uncultured Sphaerochaeta sp. (assembly GCA_963662725.2). Classification (GTDB taxonomy): domain Bacteria; phylum Spirochaetota; class Spirochaetia; order Sphaerochaetales; family Sphaerochaetaceae; genus Sphaerochaeta. The sequence goes on along the minus strand of CAXXCW010000035.1, from coordinate 35,705 downwards.
CAAGTATACATATTATCCATAAAATTCGCCCTATCTTCCGATTGCCCATGTTGACTCCTATCAAACTGTTTAACGCAAAACTATTCGTCTGGTTACACTGAACCCAATGGTATCGAAAATATTATATATCGACAACTCATTCGGTTGTGTGAAAAATGAGAATGCACCCAAGGGATTGCTCCACTCCAAGGACAGCTCCAGGTCTATAGCCAGATCAGGGGCTACAAACGAACGTTTGATCCTGGACCTGTCGGTAGCGCTCAGGTGAACCAGTGCCTGGAGAAAATAATTCTTTCCGATATATTTTCCCATAAATATGGACGTGTTGTTCAGATATCTGGCAAGAGGGCTGAAATTAGCACCAAGGGAGCTTCCTGGCAGGGCATCAAAGAGGATGTTCTGCACGATGTTGCTTCTCAGGCTGAAAAGATCCAGACCCAATGAGATACGGATGGCTTCTGTAAGGGCGGTATTGTTTGTCGTATTGAGATACCCTAGCCTGCCGGCCACATCGGTGGCTGCGGCCGCTAGGGATACAACGCTGTAGAGGTTAACCTGTCCATAGGCACTGGTTGGGAGGATGCTCTGCCCCATGATCTCAAAAATCTCATTGATGTCCTTGTTCGGGATGCTTTCAAACTGGGGGTTGATGTTCGTCAGGTTCGAATCCCTCAGGATCATGAAGATGTCCACACGGTTGCCCTCACGGTCAAAGTCGGTCAGTTTTGCGCGTAGGTTTATCCTGGGCTGTATGGTGGAGGATCCTGACAGGGCATCGGTATGCAGGCCCAGCGATCCCTCTGTAATGAAGAAGTTCTTCTGGAAATAGTAGATTTCACCGCTTCTGAAGGCGAAGGTTCCGTCGAGGGCAAAATCTCCTGTAGTATGGTCATAGAAGACATCAATGCTCTGGTTTTCAGTCAATGTGGCCTTGATGAAGGGATTGGTCGGATTGGGATAGAAAAAGGAGACATTCTTGCCTGTTGTGATGGTGAAGTCAGTGCTGGCCAAGCCGGTAGGGACATACCAGAAAGGAAGGTCGTCAGTCCCCAGGCTTATGGTTGTGTTTTCCATGATATCCACACCGGACACCCATACTTGTCTGCCTATGCCCAGCAGGTTGAAGGTTCCTTCGGCATAGGTCCGTATCTCCGCATCGATGCTCTGGATGGGAATGAAGACAAAGATCTGCCCCTCTGTAGAACGTGCGTCTATCTCATAGCTGCTCAGGTTGATGCCGTCAAAATCTGCTCGTACGCTGGCGAGGCCCCGCACGGTAACACCAGTCTCCCTGTTTGTAGAGAAGAAGGGAAAGGTCGGGCTGGTCGCCCTCTCCCCGTCCAGGGTGACAGTGGCATTCCTCACCGAGAGGATATCCTTGGGAAGCCAGAAAAGATCCATGGCGGCTGAATCAAGGGTCAGCTGCCCATAGAGCTTTGGTATGGAGAGAGTACCTCCAATGATGGCTTCCCCTTGGGCTATGCCGTTGATGAATCCGAATATCGGTTTGGGAAACAGCCGGTTCAACAAGGTGAGAGGAAAGTGGATATTCTCTGCCTTGACATAGAGTTCATCGGGGCGAACCCATCCGTCAAGGGTGATTCCAATGCCAAAATCCTTGTCCACGTTAGCTTGGAAAGATCCGTCCTGGGTATCGTAGCTCATGGAGAGCAAGGGGCTCTTGAGAGATGCAGAACCGTCGTTGTAGGCAAAGTTGTAGGTCCCATCTGCGATACCCGTATCCCCATAGAGCAACAGGTCATCGACTGTTATGGATCCACCGAAGCCCTGGTCGGAAAATTCCCGTATGACAGTGCCCATGGCAAAGAGGGATCCGGGGGCAGCAAACGGTATGGAGAGAGAAATGGTGAAATGGGATACCTGTTGGGTATAGGGAAGGGTCCTCAGATGGCTGAACCTCCCTTGGGAGAGGAACGTGCCATCCTGGGCATCCAGACTCAGCTGAAAATCATTGAAAACTAGGGTGCCTTGTTCGAAAAGGCCTCTCTCCATCTTCAATTGCGTATCGGTAGCACTAAGATCCGCTGAGAAAGAGAACAGGGGACTTTCCAGACCGAGCTTGCCGTCAATGCTTACCTGCTTCTTGAAATCAGTGAACCCATATGCGGTAAGTGAGACAGATACATCCTTCAAGGGGGTATAGAACCTCTGTAGAGCTACACCCTGTATGTCCAGCAATGTCTCCACCCTGTTGGGCCCCCCTGTCAGGGCAAGAGATATCTTGGGAACATTCTGGTCTGCAAGGACGAAGGTGAAGGTAAACGGTAACAGCCCTTCGGCCTGATATGTCCTGATGAGCTCACTTCCGTTATACGAAAGGGAGAGGTCGTACGCGCGATCTCCTTGGCTAAGCTTGAGATCGCGCGTCATGATGGATGACGGATACACATATGCCGAACCGCTCAGCGTGTATTCCAATCCGTTGAAAGCCAGGGAATCCAAGCTGAAGTCATTTGCCTCAAGCTTCCAGTTATCAAGGGTGTCAAACTGTACGATCACATGTCCGTCCAGAGTGGAGTTGTCAAACAGCCACGTATTGGGCAACGGCAATCCCGTTGCTACAAGATTGGCCCGATAGGGAGGAGCAAGGTAGGCTTGCAACAACAGGGTGTCCCTACTTTCAAGCTCGAGTTGCAGTGTCGGAAGCATGAAGGTGAAATCCAAGGGGTATTGCTGTCCATAGAGGGACAAGTCTGCCGTTCCTATGAGATTCTTCAGCCCATCCCTTGCAATGACCCCATCGAAGGAGAGCGAGGGAAGCAAGGGAGTGGTGATGCCGTAGCGATACTTGTTGGGAGGAAGAGGGGAGAACTCTGCGGAGATGAGAAGCGTACCCTCCTCTGTATCGAAGAGCTGCAGCTGTCCGGAAGGAAGCCAGTAGTTGAGTTCGGTAGAGCCGCTGTAGCTCAGACGGAGGTCACTCGTTGTGAGGCTCAGGGCGTCCACAACAACAGTGTCCCCCTCTATGCCAGCAAGGACGGTAAAGCCGGCATTGAGATTCCGGTTTCCCAGCGAGGCATCCAAAAGCACCAGATCCGATGAGAAGGTTCCGTCAAATCCCAGGATAGTCCCTGTCCCTTGGGTAGACTGGAACGAGAGGTTTCCAGTAAGGCGTGTCGTATCGGAGTAGTAAGGCTTGAGAAATGGAGCGTAACGTTCCAGGGTGGGTCTGGCAATGGCAATGGGAAAATCCTGCATGCGCCCTTGGATGGAGAAGGTGCCCTTCTCTGCCTTTGGCAGGTCATACAGGGCGTTTATCAGGAGTTGGTCCTTGTGTGAGAGTCTTGCCTGCAACTGTCCTCCCTGGGGATTCTGCTGATATGCAATGGCTGCAGTTAAGCTTTGGCCTATCAGGTCGGAGGAAAGAGAAGGGAGGAGGAGAGAACTGGAGAGCGCTGAGAGTCTGTCCGAAACATTCAGGGAAGCTGAAAGGGGGGAAGCAAGGGTTATGTCGGCTCCGGCAAAGGTGACTGTAGCCTCAGACTCCAAGGAGAGGGAGATGGTGTCGATCGCCCCATCGGCAAGCTTTGCTTCAGAAGAGAGCAATATCTGTTCCATCGCTAGGGAGGTCTCTCCCCCACACTGGCCTGCACATCCTGCATTGAGAGCCTTGCATAAGCCTGTCCTTCCTCATTAAGCTGTACAGACCCTACCAATGTTTCAGTCAGAAGAGGCGAGAATCCCTCCTTCTGCAGGGAAATCGTTGTCCCCTTCCTTGGTGGCGAATCCGAGTAGCAGGGACTGTCCGTCCTGTTTCAGGCTTATTGTTGAAGTGGGTGTGTCAAGGACAAAGTCGGAAGAGTTGAGATGGAGCTCGTCAAAGGAGGCTTCCAATGTTGAGAAACGGATATCCTCAAGGCTGAGGCGTGAGGATATGTTGGGTATGGTGAAAGCGAGCAGAGGATGTGTAAAGGTGAGGTTTTCCAAGGAGAAATCGAAGCCTACCCTACCCTGGGTGATGTCAAGGCCATCAAGTTGGCTAGCAAGCGCTAGCTGCTCGAACTGGGCCGCAGCATCGGCATACGAAAGGGCTCCCTTGCCCGCTTCTGCCTGTAGTGACAGCGATGAGTCGATATCGATTCGAATCGTATCCAGGTGCGCCATAGCAGAGTCAACCTGAGCCTCAGCCGCCTCTATTCGTCCTGTGAATGAGGAGAGTGCAAGCTTGGGTGCAAGCATGAGCGAGAGATCGGAGTTTTGTATGGAGGCTGAGAAGGACGGGCCTGTGAGCTTTGCATCCAGAGCATGTGTCTTGAATCCCAAGGAATTGCGATCAAGCCATCGGGAAACCAACAGTGAATCTGTAGGCCCTGCCCCTCCTCCTCCCAGAGACTCCAACTGGGCCAGGGAGATGTCTATTGTGGGTTGTTCCAACGTGAAGGTGAATGCCTGGCCCTTACCGAAGAATGAGAACAGGAGCTCTGCCAAGCCCCGATCCATGACAAGCGAGTCAGAGACAACAGGAGTCTGTTCGCCAAGGCTTACAGAGATGTCCTTCAGCTCGACCTCCTTGAAGAACGACCGCTTGAGGCCCTTTGCCCTAAAGGAGAGGGCCGATCCGCTGTCGAGCTGGGAAACCAGAAAATCTGCAAAGGGTTGGGCTGGATTGATCACACTGAAATACAGCATCCCATACAGGCATATGGCTGTACAAGCCAACACCAGAAGGATGGAAACCGCTATGTCTTTGAACGTAGTATGATATCTCACCTGTTAAAACCTTTTTCCCAGTATACCGCATTGTGTCATCTTTGCCACCACTTCAGAGCTTTCAAAGGTGGGTAATACCGATTCTTCAGGATAAAACTGATTTACGCAAAGCTCCCTTTACAGTACCATAGTATGGGTAAGGAGAAGAGAAATGTCACCAATATTTACAAATCTTGTAGTTTTTGAAGGGCTTGATGGGGCTGGAACGACCACGCAGATGCAGTTGTTGGCAGAAAAATGCGACAAGGATCTCCGCGCCTGTCGGGCGACTTTCGAACCTACAGACAAACCCATAGGACGTCTTGTACGGGCAGTACTGCAAAAACAGATAGTGACTACCCCCCTTGCTTTGGCAATGCTCTATGCAGCAGACCGTGAGGATCATCTGTATAACCCGATATACGGAATGGCCAGTGAACTTGAAGAGGGCAAGCTTGTCATCTGTGACCGCTATATCTACTCCTCCCTGGCATACCAAGGGGTGGAGTGCCCCATTGAAAGGGTTCGGGAGCTGAACCAGTTTCCTGCACCCCAGTACCTGTTTTTTATTGATACCCCTGTTGAGGAGTGCATCAGGCGCATAACCGCCAGAGGAGGGAATTCCGAACTGTTTGACCGGCACGAGTTTCTGGAGAAGGTCAAGTCAAACTATGAGAAGCTATTCAGCGAACTGCCACCGGAGGTTCGGTTCTTCCGTCTCGATGGCATGCAGAGCAAGGAAGCGATCGCCCTGGAAATCCAAGAGGCGCTGTTTACAGAATAAACATGGCATCTCCATAGCTGAAAAAGTGATACCGCTCATCGATAGCGTGCTGATAAGCCCTGTCGATGAGCTTTTTTCCGGCAAATGTCGAGACCAGTACCAACAGGGTTGATTCAGGGGTGTGAAAGTTTGTCAGCAGATGGTCCACAAGGTTCCACCTGTAGCCTGGCTTGATAAAGAGGTTTGTCCTGTTCAGGCCGGGCATAACCAGCCCTGTCGTCTCATCAAAGGCCCCTTCAAGCGTTCGTACGCTGGTGGTGCCTGTAGCTACAATAGGTATTCCCTTGCGCTTTGCCTCGTTGATGAGATGTGCGCTTTCCTTGCTGATCTCATACCGCTCGTAGTGCATGTGATGATCATCCAGGTCTTCGGTTCGTACTGGCAGGAAGGTTCCAGGCCCCACGTGCAGTGTTATGGGGACGACAGTGCACCCCTTGGCCTCTATCTTGGTCATGATCTCAGGGGTAAAGTGCAAGCCTGCGGTGGGAGCTGCCACAGATCCTTCGTTCTCGGCATAGATGGTCTGATAGCGGCTCTCATCCTGGAAGTCGTCGTCTCGCTTGATATAGGGAGGAAGGGGCACATGCCCGAGCCTTTGGAAAAAATCCTCGGTAATCTCCTCCTCAAAGCGTACGGTTCGTGTCCCGTCGTCATTTTCTGAGATGATCTGTGCATGAAAAAGCAAAGGGGCAAGACCGAATGTGTAGCGTTTGCCAACATGTTGTCTCTTTGCCTTGGTGACCATAGCCTGCCAGCTCCTGTCGAGGTTCTCCTCCAAAAAGAGAAACTCCACACTCCCCCCTGTCTCGCTTGTGGCATAGAGGCGAGCCTTGCGTACCTTGCTGTTGTTTACCACAAGCAGGCTGCCACTGGGAAGATAGTCGACAAAATGGGACATCTCCGAGTCGACAACACTGCCGGTTGCCCTGTCGACCACCATAAGACGGTCACACCCTCGCTTGTCAGCGGGGGTCTGTGCGATTAGTTCCAAAGGCAGTTCAAAAGAGTATTCCCTGATCTTCATCCATGTTCCTTTTGCAGGGAAGTCCCAGCAATTCGTATGCTTTTTTTGTTGTCATCCTTCCACGGGGGGTGCGCTTGAGGTACCCTTTCTGGATAAGGTAGGGTTCATAGAAGTCCTCCAGGGACTCTATGGCCTCACCGACTGAGATGGAAAGGGTCTCGGCCCCGACAGGTCCCCCGTCATAAAACTCGATGATGGTCCTGAGTATGTTACGGTCCTGCATCTCCAGGCCCTTGGTGTCGATTCCCAGCCTCTCAAGGCCATGGGTTACGATCTCGATGGTGACGTTCCCATCGCCCATGACCGAGGCGAAGTCCCTCAGGCGCTTGAGCAGGCGGTTGGCAATCCTAGGGGTTCCCCTGCTGCACTTCGCCAGCTGGATGATTGCTTTCCTACCGATAGGAATTTCCATGATGTGGGCAGACCGTTCGATGATCTGCTCGAGTTCCTTTTCTGTGTAGAATTCGATATGGGCAGTGATGCCAAAACGAGAGGCCAGCGGACTTGATACCGATCCTGCCTTGGTGGTGGCTCCGATGAGGGTGAAGCGAGGAAGCGGGATGCGCATGGTCCTTGCAGCAGGGCCCTGTCCGATGACCCAGTCTATCTCAAAGTCCTCCATGGCGATGTAGAGCATCTCTTCCAAGGCGGGCTTGAGGCGGTGGATCTCATCGATGAAAAATACCGAGTTCTCCGTCACATTGGTCAGGATGCCTGCAAGGTCCTTGGGCTTGTCCAGTGCAGGTGCGCTGGTCATGCGAATCTCAGCTCCCATCTCATTGGCAATGATTGAAGCCAGGGTCGTCTTGCCCAAGCCGGGAGGACCGATGAGGAAAGTGTGGTCAAGGCTTTCTCCCCTTTGGCGTGCAGCCTGCACAAAGACAGCCAGGTTTTCCTTCAGGCGCGCCTGACCCTGAAAATCGCACAGCATCTTGGGCCTAAGGATATTCTCCTGCTTGTCCGCATCCTGCTGAAAGGTCGTCGAAACTACCGAACTGCTCTGCAGTGCATCCAGTTCACTCACATTTGTCTCAATACTATCCATACATTACCCCAGTGCAATGATCGCACTTCGGAAAATGAACTCTTCGGCCTCATGGCCGCTGAGAGCCGAAAGTGCATCTTGCTTCTCCGTGACCAGGTTCTCTACAACATCTTCCACCTTGCGACGGTCATAGCCCATTTCGACCAGGGCATTGAGTATGTCGCCCCACTCTTTCAGGGCGGCTCTCCTGCTTGAAGAGGGCGTTGGCCCCCTGTCATCTTCCAAGACCAGGACGTTGCGTAAGGCCAGGATCATCTTCTGACCTGTCTTAGGCCCTATGCCAGGGATGGAGGAGAGCAGCTTCACATTACCACTGTCCAATGCTTGGGCCAAATGCTTCACGCTTATGCCCGAGAGGATACGCAACGCTTGCTTGGATCCAATTCCAGAGACGGTCTGCAGCTGCTTGAAAGCCTCCCTTTCGGCCTCATCAAAGAAGCCGAACAAGGTCATGCTGTCCTCGCGGTGGACCAGGGTGGTAAGCAGACGAAGAGAGTGGCGGTCATCACCGGAAAGCTGGCTCAGACGGCTGGAGGTCTGTGCGGATACATTCAAGGTGTACTCAATGCCATAGCATCGAAGCACTACCACCCCTTCAGTGATGGAGACGATATCTCCGATAATTGCATGGATCATACGCTGTTCATCCTCGACTGTGTAGCATTGTAGACCGCATAACATAGCGCTGCTGCCAAGGCATCAGCGCTATGATCGGGTTTTGGTATTGTCTGGAAACCCAACAGGAGACGAACCATCTCCTGGACCTGTCTCTTGTCCGCCCCACCGTATCCTGTGACAGAGCTCTTGATAGTCATGGGACTGAAGAGCTTCACCTCAATGGACAGCAGGGAGAGCTGGTGTATGGCCGCTCCTATCACCTTTGCAACATGTATGGCGGAACTGACATTTTTGGTAAAGAAGATGTCCTCCATGCTGCACACGGTCACCTCCTGGGCAAGGGCAATCTCCCCTATGGACTTTGCGATGAAATGTATTCGTTCATTGTCCGCCATAGAAGCTTTTGTGTTGATGACACCAAAAGAAACAGGCCGGTTGAGTTGTCCGTTGGACTGGACAACACCCCAGCCTGTCGTAGCATATCCTGGATCAATGCCTAGGATTCGCATGCGTCAGTCTTCGTCACTGTCCTCAAAGTCATCGGGAAGCTCCAGATTAGTGGAAACCTGCTGTACGTCGTCAAGTTCCTCGAGCTTGTCGATAATTTTGAGAACTTTGCGTGCTTTCTCGGCGTCAAGGGCGACATTCTGGTCAGCCACTTTCTCGATCTCAGCACTCTCCTGCTCAAAACCCGCCGCCTGAAGGGCTTCAAGGACGTTTGCATAGTCAGTGGGTGCGGTGTAGACCTCGATGACATCATCGGATGAGGTGACATCGTCAGCTCCGTTCTCCAATGCCACTTCAAAGATTTGCTCTTCAGTGTATTTGCTGGCATCGTATGTGATGATGCCTTTAGTCTGGAACATATAGGAGACACAGCCGGTGGCGCCCAAGGTACCGCCACTTTTGGTGAGGGTGCTGCGCACATCGCTTGCAGTCCTGTTCTTGTTGTCAGTGAGGGTGTCGATGATGAGGGCGACGCCACCAGGGGCATACCCTTCATAGGTGAGCTCGAAGAATACGGAGCCTTCCATCTCGCCCGAACCCTTCTTGATCGCCCGTTCGATGTTATCCTTGGGCATGTTCTCGGTTCGTGCCTTCAGGACGGCTGTTCGCAGTCTTGCATTCGATTCAGGGTCAGGACCACCCATCTTGGCCGCAACTGAAATCTCTTTGATCAGTTTGGTGAATTTCTGGCCGCGCTTAGCGTCAGCTAGACCTTTTTTGTGTTTGATGGTAGCCCATTTACTATGGCCGGACATATTTTGAACCTCTTACATGTGTAGAATACTTGCATATAATGCAACTTAATTAGGGTATCACAGCGGTACATGCCGGTCAAGTAGTCACAAAACCGCCATGGCGAAGCGTAGTACCACCTCATCAAGTACCATAAATCCAATTTCAGACAGTGAAAAACTTTGTCCTGTGGATACAAACCAACTGGAATCCAAGGTTTCTATGACCGATGCAAAAAATATGTCGAATGATCGGGAAAAACGCTCCTGAAACAATGCTTTGTCGATGCCGACATCAGTTCTCAGGGACATCATGAGGAACTCTTCCAGATGTTCTCCGACTGTGAGCGTCTCTTCACTATACTCAGAAAAGGGGACTCCCAAAGCAAAGGCAGAGAGGCTCTGGCCCTGGCTCACATGTCGGAGCCTTTGGCCAGCGCGCAAGGCTGATACAGAGCTGCTGCCCAATCCGACATAGCTATCCAGGTTCCAATAGGTAAGGTTATGCCTGCATAACTGATCATCTCGACAGAAGTTGGAGACTTCGTAGTGACGGAATCCCAGTTTCTGCAGGTGGTTCCATACCCCCCAGAGGAAGGCTTCCTGACCATCCTCATCCAGGACCGGCAGAAGTCCGGATGATACCTTCTCTGACAATTCGGTGCCCTCCTCCACTGTCAGGCAGTAGAGGCTGATGTGGGAAGGAGAGGCGATGTCCATGATCTCATCAATGTCGGCTATGGCCATTTCCATGCTCTGTCCGGGAAGGCAGAGCATGAGGTCAAAGGAGAGTTCGATGCCGAAGTCCTCATGCGCTTGCCTTGCCAGCTCCATAGAACGAATATTATCTGCCCTTGTGGCGTTTCTTCCCAAGGTGGAGAGCACCTTATCATCCATGCTTTGGATGCCCATGCTGAGCCTGGTGACAAGCTTGTCAGCGAAAAGAGGGAACAAAGCACGTGAAAAGGTCTCGGGATTCATCTCAATGGTACACTCTTCGGCCCTGCCTTTGCACTGGGCCAAGGAGAGCAAGCTGTCCAGTTGTGCATAGGTGAGGCAGCCCGGGTTTCCTCCGCCTATGAATATGGTGGAGAAACCCTCCTCAGAGGAGGAGAGTACAGCATCGAGCTCGGCTTCGAGTCGTTGCACATACTGTCCAACGAAGGGGCGCCAACTCGCCTCCTCTTCTGAATAAAAGGCACAGTACGAGCAACAGGTCGTACAGAAGGGGATGTGTATGTAGAGGGCAAGGGGTGTAGGCAAGTCCGGACCAAAACAATTACTGGAGGAATGTACGGTATAGGGCACAGGCTCTGTCACTATTTGTTACCTAAGTATCCGATACTTTTCAGAGGCCAGAAGCGGAAGCGTACGCTTCCGTTGACCTTCTTCTGGGAGACAGGGCCGAAATAGCGGCCATCGCGGGAGTTGTCCCTGTTGTCCCCTAGGGGGAGTATCTTCCCAGCGGGAACATAGGTGCCCATCGCATAGCGCTTGCTGTCGCTTCGGAAGGATACATTGCTCGGGTCGAACAGACTTTTCGTCCGGGTCCTCGATGCTTCGAACTGGTACATGTCATCTGGATAGCTGTCATCACCTACGGTGGCGTACGCAGAGGTAAGATATGACGGGGCTGCTGTGGATGGGATTGAGACCTCCTTGTACCCGAATAGGGATCCCCATGCCTTGATGCCAGGATATTGCGAGGGTGCAACCGATCGGTGCGGCCCTTCCACCAGGGCCAGTTCCTCCCTGAAGATCTCCTCAGGGACGAAGTCAGCCATACCTGCTTTGCGAATCTCCACATTGCCAGAATCAAAGCGCACCACTTCGCCGGGAAACCCTACCGCACGCTTGACGTACAGGCGTTCTGCAATGCTGCCATCCTCATTCTTGTCAATGTTTGCCAGGGAGAAGGTACCCATATAGATTATCTGGGAGAGGACATCAAAGAAAGGTCCTTTCGAGTCATACTCGGGGTTGTAGAAGGTAATGATGTCATCACGCTGGACCTGTCGGTTCTTGGAGAATATCTTGGGCCCACCAGGATAGACCTCGATTCCATAGATGGTCTTGCTGACAAAGACCCGGTCTCCCACATTCATGGTCGATACCATCGAAGGTGAAGGAATGAGGAAGAGCTGGAACAGGTACTGGTTTATGAGCAGTACGGCAAAGACAGCAAAGACGAGGGCGTCGGCCCATCCCTTAATTTCGCCCATTACAGTACGGGGCTTCCTGTTAGCCAGTTCGTAAGCCTTCTCGGCTTTGCGCCTGGTCAGCATCTGAACGGTCTTGTTTTCCAAAAACGTGAGCATTTCATCCATAGAAATCAAACTATCACAATAGGTTCGAGTTGACAAGCAGAGCCTTGCTGGATACCTTAGGGTAGTATGAAAAAACACATTGAACTCCCCCAGGTCAAAGAGGTGCAGCTTCCCCAGTTCCTGGGAATGAGGCCGGGCATATATATTGCTACATTGCTGATAGTTGCGATACTTGTACTCATTTTCGTAGTTGCCTTCCTCCCGGGAATCATCAAAGGTGGGCGATATGTCACCTTCAGCAGTCCCCTGCAACAGACCGGTGTCTTTCTCGACGGTAGGTATATCGGAGGCTCCGGCTACCAGTTTTTTGTCCCCAGCGGGGAACATGAGGTTACCTTTACAAAAGGTGGCATCACCATACATACGACCAATCTCAAGGTAGGCCATCCTGTCTTTCTGACCTGGCTGTTCCATAGGACAGACAAGCTTGATGCTGACATAACAAACCTGACACCCAAAGAAAAGGCGGCCATCACAACGTTCAACCTCCAAGAGGTCATTGCCTTCAGTGCCATCATAGACTTTGATGACGTACATCCCTACTCTCCTGTGTTCAGGAACTTGGTATCAGACAATAGTGCTATGGGTTTGGATGAAAAGACACAAACTGACAGCTTCGCCTTGGCCCTGAACTTCATCACCTCAGAAACAATGCTCAACGATGCCCTCCAGGCCAAAGAGGCTCTGCCCAGCACCTCAGCTCTCATCGACACGACCCTGATGGTCGCACAACAGATTTTCACTGAGACAACCACCGATGAGGTCGGTCTTCCGGGTCAGGAACACATTGTTTCAGGCAAACCGACTCTACTCAATGCAGGAGACTTTCAGCAGGCAGGCATTACCTACCCAGCCTCTTCCTTTGTCATGGGGACAACTGTTCCCCGTGTATTCGGTCAGACAAGCAAAGCTGGCATCACATCATCAACCCCAGCATTCACTATCGCCACCACGCCGGTAAGCCAGTACCAGTGGGCCCTGTTCGTTGAAGAGAATCCCCAATGGGACAAGAGCCAGATTGGACAGCTGCAGCAGAAAGGCCTAACCGACGAGTTCTATCTCAGCGGCATCCTTCCCTCTGTGGTGTTTGCCACAGGGAAACCAGTACATAACATCAGCTACAGGGCAGCAGAAGCTTTTTGCGCCTGGCTGTCCGAGAAGACAGGCAAAGAGGTTTTCATCCCGACCCAAGAGATGTGGACCCTTGCAGCCCTTCAGGCCAAGGACAAAACCTATGCACGTTCCCTTACCATTACCGATGGGGATCTGAGCACCCCTCTGGCCATGCTAGGGGGTGTCTGGGAGTTTACCCAAAGTCCCTATATTCCCCTGCAACGCGTTACAGACTACCAAATGGTAGCTAGGCTATATTCTACCTTCGCCCTCTCCTCTGATGTGATAGTGAAGGGGGGGAGCTATCTCAATGCCCCCTCCTCCATTGACGAGCATACGGTGGGAGCTGTCGACACTACTGCATGTGGAGACCTCATAGGGTTTCGCATCGCCTGGAAAGATTAGATGAAACAGAACAAGAACACATTCAAGCTTTTGCAAAAGAATAGGAAGGCCTACTTCAACTACGAGGTCATCGAGGATCTGGAGTGCGGTATCGCATTGATGGGAACAGAGGTGAAGTCCATCAGGGAAGGCAAGTTCAGCTTCTCCGACAGCTATGTCACGGTCACCAACACCTCCCTTACCCTGGTAGGGCTCACCATTCAACCCTACACCCACGGGAACCTCAACAACCACGAGCCATTGAGGAACCGGAGGTTGCTGGCCCATAAGGCTGAGATCAAGAAGTTCAAGCGCAAGGTTGACGAGAGGGGATTCACCCTCATCCCTACCTCCATCTACCTCCGAGGCAACCTGGTCAAAGTTCAGGTCTCCCTCTGTAAGGGCAAGCAACAGCATGACAAGCGTGCTGCAGCCAAGGAGAAGGACATTAACCGTGATACGAGGCGGGAACTGAAGCAGATGCAGTACTGATCTGATATGACAGGTTCCCCTGGCAATCCTCCTTGCTCCAGCGCAGAGCAAACATTTCACAACCTACAGGGCGTAGGTTGATTCCTGAATGCTCAACACGGTAGTTCTCCACTGGACAATCCCTGCAGTGTATTGAACGTTTGATACCCCTTGGATTACAAGGGGACCTGTCCCTACTCTTGAAAATGGGAGGAAATGGTTGTCATTTGGTGTTGATGTCGCACCCCTTCCTTTCTCTTTACACCAATCCTTTGATCCCTTCTTGTCCCTGGTCAAGCGTATTTGGGACTTTGCGAGTTACATTGCATTCTAACTGCGATTTCTTGTATATCCAGGGATGTTCCGCCCATGGCAATCAGAGGGTACTGTAACATATCCAAAACAGCCCATATGCCGCCAACAATTGTGAAACGATGGTCATCGTACTGGCGAATAGTTGGTAATGGACCAATAAAAAGAACAAATCTTAAAAAAATACAGAAAATACCTTGTCTATTGGTATTTATAATAAGCCCTTGGAATATATTTACAAAATACATTTTTTCTTTACCAGACAAATGTATTGTTGGGTCAATATGCTGACATGCCAAAGCAATCAGTTAGTCGGATATCAAATTTGTTACAAACTCTAGTGTATAAAAATCTGCATATGCATAAATTTTAATATATTTAGGAATACGGTAATTTGTCAAAAATTCTTTACATATACCAAGTAATTTATATAAAGAATACATACGCATAATTGTAGTAAAAAAATTCAATTTTGATAGATATTATATATAACCTAATGATTCAATTAAGAAGAATATATTCCTGACCTAATTTTGTACAACGCATAAATAGTGAGTATTCACTGCATATTCCATAAATATACATAGCAAAAACATTGACCTTACATTTACCTACTTACTTTTATAGAGTAAGTAGTAAGTAAAACAAATATTGACAAAAAAGGACTTTCAAAGTACTGTATAACAATAAATTAATAGATACGTTATACACCTGATTTGATTGAACAAAAATATTAGATTGAACAAGTGATTGCACAATCGTTGTATTTCCTTAGGAGAATCCATGGTAACCCCATCACCCTTCACCCTCTGCAGAATCACCCGATCGGAAAGATCCTATTGGTATGCACTGTTCAGAAATCCTGAAACCGGGCAGAGGACCAACAAGAAAAGTGTGGAGAAGATCCGTAAAGACCTTGGCATCGTATCTTCGGCTCCCATCAAACGGCGTGATGAGGCTATCCTCATATGCCAGAAAGCATTGGATGAGGGGATACTCTTTGGCAAAAAGGATAACCTCTCCTTCCATACCTACCTGGAGCGCTTCTTCGATTGGCAAGAGAGCCCTTATGTGGAGAGAAGGAACCTCCTTGATCCGGGCAGCATCTCAAAGGACTACATTGCCACAAGACAAAACCTCATTTCCAACCACATATTGCCTCGTATCCACACCAATCTGCTCTTATCAGCAGTAACACTGGACCAGCTGGAACAGATCCAGCTCAGTTTGGTCAAAGAGGCCAAGCTCGCCTCCTCAACCATAAACATCTGTATGGGTGCGGTTTCTTTGGCCTTGGGGGAGGCCCAAAGGCGCGGGTTGCTCAGTTCAGCCAATTCGTATGCGGTCCGTCCTTTGAAGAGCATGCATAAGACGCGAGGCATTCTCAGTGAAGATGAATTGAAAGCCTTCATGCAGTACTTGAAAAAGGAAGGGGAGCAGAGAATCCATCTGGCCTGTCTGCTGTCGCTACTTACCGGTATGCGTAGTGGTGAGCTTCGAGCCCTGCAGTTCACTTCTGTTGGTGAGGATATGATCACCGTTGACCAGGCATATGCAAATTTGGCCGGTCTCAAGGTTCCCAAGGGCAAGAGGACACGGTATGTCCCTTGTCCCGCCTTCTTGTGCGAACAGCTGAAGAACCTTTGCCTAGCCAACCCACATCCGAATGCCTTGCATCTGGTGTTCTGGAGCAAACGGGGAGGAGGTTTTGTCTCAAGCCACTATTTCAGCGAACGGTTCCAACAGGAGCTGGTACGATCGGATGTGTTGGCTATGGAGGAGATCAGGAAGCGAAACATCACTTTTCACTCCTTGAGGCATATGGCAAACACACTGCTGCGTGGCTCGGTTGATGAGCATGTGCTTCGCATGACCATCGGTCACAGCAGCGAACAGCTTTCAGACCTCTATACACATCTGAGCCAACGGGGGATGAAAAGCGTACAACTTGCCCAGCAGAACAATATCCTGCCACTGTTGGAGGAAGGCAGCGTCTAGTACCCTTCGGATCTCAGATAACGGGCCGTCTGGCTGGTCTCGTTGCCCAAGATATTGGACAAGGGACCAGCATACACCACCTCTCCTCCCTTCTCTCCCCCACCAGGGCCGAGATCTACTATCCAGTCAGCTTGACCGATCAGTTGGATGGTATGCTCTACGACTATCAGCGTAGCGCCCCTACGGACAAACTCCTGAAGCAACTTGATGAAATTCTCCACGTCCTTAGGGTGCAGGCCAATAGTAGGCTCATCCATAAGGAAGAGTGTTCTGGCATGGTTCTTGGGGATGTTGGTCAGAGCCTTCGCAAGCTTGAGCCGCTGAGCCTCCCCTCCCGATAGGGTGGGAAGCGTTTGTCCCAGTTGGAGGTACCCAAGCCCGACATCCTGCAGGATGGTGAGCTTGTGTTGGATCGAAAAATTTCCCGTAAAGACCAGGGCCGCTTCCTCTACAGTCAGTTGCAGGATGTCATGGATTGAGTTGTTCTTGTATAAGACGGAAAGGACTTCTTCATCGAACTGCCTGCCCTTGCATACAGGACAGGTCACCTGCCTCTCCTCAAAGAAGATAAGTTTGCTGGAGACGGTGCCCAACCCTTCACACACCTCACACCTTCCCCCTGGAGAGTTGTACGAGAAGCTTTTAGCCGTGAGGGGGAGATCACTTGACCGGGCCTCTTTGGCAAAGATCTCCCTGATGGGGGTGTAGACGTCCATAAAGGTTGCTACAGTGGAACGCTTCATTGCCCAGGGAAGGGGTTGGTCGATGAGCAGCACCGCATCAAAATGGTCGGCAAGGGTCTTGTCCTTTGCAAGGACTTCAAAGACCAGTGTAGTCTTTCCCGAACCTGAGAGGCCGGTAACAACAGTAAACAACCCTATCGGAAACTGTACATCAAGGTGGGATAGGTTGTGCAGCGTCGCATCCTTCACTGAAAGATATCCATGTTCTGGTTTCCGAGGGATCCTGCCGACCTTTTCCTGAATCTCAAGATACGGTCCGATGACTGAGGAAGGGTTGTTTTGCACTTCCCTACAAGTTCCATTTGTGAGGATATGTCCTCCATGCCTTCCAGCACCAGGACCAAGCTCAACTATGATATCGGACTCCTTGATGACACTCACATCATGTTCGATGACAAAGACGGAGTTTCCCTTGTCACGGAGCATCTTGAGTTTTGCTATGAGCTCTTGGGTGTCAGCAGGATGCAGCCCGATGGTAGGCTCGTCAAGGATATATATGATTGAAGTAAGTGGCGAATCCAAGGCAGATGCCAGGCGTACTCTCTGAATCTCCCCCGCACTGAGGGTGAGGACCTGTCTTTCGAGGCTCAGATACCCTAGCCCGACCTGCAACAGATTCCGTATCTTGGTAGTGATATCCAGCAGATAGGAGCCTGTCAGGAGGTTTTGTTGGGGGGTAAGCTCTGTCGCAAGGTCTTCCAACCAAGCAAGAAGGGCTTGCACGCTCAATGTGGATAGTTCTGGAAGCCGGGTTCCCATGACCGTCGCATCACGTCCTTGCCGGTTCAGCCTTTCCCCTTGGCAGGATGTGCACTGTGCTTGTACCAGGTAGGCTTCTGTCTCCTTGGTAGGGCTCCTATGTTCGTCAAGTCTTCTGAGCACCGTGGTACAGACCCCTTCAAACGAACCTTTTCTTGGTGTGTTTTGCACAGATTTCCCTGGTATTTCTGTTTTGCCAGCTGGTATGGAAGGCTGAAGCATGGTGAATTGTTCACTATCACTACCATAGAGAAGCAGTGATCGTTGCAAAGGGGAAAACCGTTTGAGGGGGAGGCCCTCGGATGAAGGGAGCCCGTACTGGGAGAGAGCTCCTTCGAACCTCTCAATCTCATACTCCTTGTAGCGATTCTTCCAAATTTTTACCGCACCCTCTTCCAAGGTAAGATCCTCTGCAAGCAGCGTGTCAAGATCCACTTCCCAAATGCCACCAAGCCCCTGACAAACCGGACATGAACCCTCTTCTGTGTTGAAGGAGAAGTGGGAAACGGTAAGTTTGGGAACCTTGTGTTTGCATGTGGGACACATGCACAGGATAAGGGAGCTGTCATGGGCCCTGATGACCTCTTCACTTGCAGTATCCTGGGAAAACAGGGTGTTGCAGTGCTCACACCTGCGCAACGAGAGCTTTTCGAATATCATGCGAAGCTGCGTGTGGAGGGAGGTGACGGTCCCCAGTGTCGAACGTGGGTTCCTGTTTTTGTAGGTCTGTGAGATATGCACAGCTGGGGAGAGGTTTCCTACCGATTCCACTTTGGGCTTTTCGATACCGAGAAAACCCATGGCCTCAAGATACTGGCGTTGTGCTTCTTGGAAGATTACATCAAAGAGCAGTGTGGTTTTCCCAGATCCTGAGACACCTGTAAAGACCACCAGCTGGGAACGTGGGATTGCGAGGGAAAGATGCTTGAGGTTTTTTTCGTAGGCGCCCTGGACAATGACATGCTTTTCCATGTCCCCATTCTAGGAAGCGTGATGATTTCATACAAGGGCCTTGAGGTGCTTTTATGACAGTTTCCCATGAGCATGCATTGATGTGTTCTGAAAGTGCAAAATTATGAGCCAACCATGAATAGAATGCATGAAATGCAGTTTCTGAAGGGTCAGCTAGTTTCATTGAAAAGTATTGCATGGTACAGTAAATCAACACATTTCTATCATGATCAAGAGGAGAAGAGATGAAACTTGCAGTTCTCAGTGATGTTCATGGAAATTTTAGAGCTCTGGAAGCAGTGATCCTAGATGCAAAAGCCCTAGGGGTAGACCATATACTTTTTCTTGGTGACCTTGTCTTTATGGGACTGGACCCACAGCCCTGCTATGATCTGTTGATGGCAAACAAGCCGTTGGTGAACATTAGGGGAAATACCGATTCTCTTATTGAAGGGATCAAGGAGAAGAATCCTAAGGATGAAAAGGAAAAGGTGTGGAGAAAGTTCGTTCGTTACACGGACATCCGACTCAAGCCCGAATCAAAGGCGGTGATCAGGGGATGGCCGATTGTACAGAGAGGTGAGATAGGAAATGATCCCTTCATCTTTTGCCATGGGAGCCCTTACTCCTTTACCGAAGCTATCACAGAAGATGTCGACCCTACTTCAGAACTCTACACCAAGCTGATGGCAGAGGATGCCTCGGTCATCATGTGCGGACATACCCATGCCCCAGCTGACTTCACCCTTGGAAACAAACGGATCATCAACCCGGGTGCTGTCGGATACTCCTTTGACGGGGATGTCCGCGCCTCATATGTCTTTTTGGATGTCCACAGCAATAAGATCAATTCGACCATCAGGCGCATCGAATATGACCGTGATATATATATGAGTGAAGTCAGGCATGCCAGCCACAGCTTCAAGCATTTCTCCAGCGTGCTGTATGCCTTGGAGCATGGCAAGCCAGATCCCAAGTATTAGACTATCACTATTGTCTTGATGAGGTAGGAAGTGTAAAGAAGGTATACAAATACCAAAAAGGAGCCTTCAAATCGATTTATCCTTCCCTTCCTACCCCTAAATCCATATCCAATGACAAACAATGAGATCGTCAGGATCGCCATGAGGGTCATATCCCTATAGACGGTGGAACCTTGCACAACAAAGGGATTGATCATCCCTGCGATGCCTACCACGCACAAGGTATTGAAGAGATTGGACCCAATGACGTTGCCTATGGCAATGTCATGCTCCCCTTTCTTTGCCGCTATGATCGAAGATGCCAGTTCGGGAAGGGATGTCCCGATGGCAACTATGGTAAGGCCTATGATGGTATCACTGACACCAAAATGCTGGGCTATCTCAACTGCAGCATATACCAGGACCCTTGAACTGACGATAAGAACCAATAGTCCGGAGATCAGCAGCCAGATTGCTTTTTTCAGGGAGATGGCTGGTGAAAGTTCCTGTTCGGTCTGGCTGGCCAAGGTATCGGTATTCTTTTTCAGGCCCTGGATAATTGACCAGGTCATGAGAAACGCAAACAGTACCAATAGATAGAGAGCATTCCAGAATGAGAGGTACAGGTCCATCAAGAGGAGTATGGAAATGCCTGTAACAAAGGTCAGGATAGGCAGTTCCTTGCGCAGGATAGCCGAATGAACCCGTACAGGACCTATGATGGCTGTTATGCCAAGGATAAGGGCAATATTTGCAATATTCGAACCATAGGCATTTCCCAATGCGATACCGGGGTTACCTTGTAGTGCGGCAAAGGTGGAGACCACCATTTCAGGGGCTGAGGTGCCGAAGCCTACTATGACCATACCAATGAGCAGGGGCGGCATGCCAAAGAACTTGGCAGCCTGGGAAGCACCATCGACAAAACGGTCAGAGCTCCACAAAAGAAGCAACAGTCCAACAACTAATAACACACTGTGTATGAGCATATACATCCTTTTTGAGGCGAAACGAGTAAGAACGCAACCACACAGGAGCGTTCTTGACCCATATACTACCATAAGGAGAAGATGAGCCTCAACCGAGTAGGAGGGGTTATCGGAAAATAGGTGCGTCGCTCTACATCAGGCTTCTATCATGAAAGTGGTAGCAATTTTGCAGATTACTATGCATTCTTGCGCATAAGCCAATGTGAAAGAGCCTACCTTCAGCTAATTTTTCTCACTTTCTATTTCTTGATGTATTGGTTCCAAAAGCTGGTTTTCCTCTTGTTCTCCTGTAGCAGCTTCACCTTGAACGCGTTATGGGTAGCATAGTTCTTCCAATCCTTAATACGGGGAGCAAATTCGTCCATTGTATTGAGATAATCCACTCCATGGTGATAGCTTTTAGCATAGGATCGTTCCATCATGGATACCAATACACTACGGTATATGAGTGAAGATGCAAGATACCGGTGATGTTTTGCCAAGGCTTTGGCTATATCTGGCAAGGAGTAGTATTCACCTCCCTTCAACGTATCCACCCTTGCAAATAGGTATGCTTCCAACTCGTCGATCATACCCACATCAGCCAGAAATTGAGCATTGCGGGTATTGAAAGAGGTGTCTTCAGATATGAGAATCAGCTCTTGTGCCAGAAGCTCCTCCCGTTTCTCTTCCCCTGCGACTTCTAAAAGCTCTTGAAATGTATCTAGGGCACGCATCGGCCTGAAGTTTTTATAGTGAAGGGCTATAAGGCTCTCCCTATCCCCCTGACTTGCATATATCTCCTTCAGCAACTTCTCTATCTCAAAGGTATAGGAAGTGTTGTTTGCAGGGATCCTCTTGATCCAAGTGTGTGCAACATCGATCTCTTTCCGATCGAGCAATACTCGGGCTACCTCAACAATTCTCTCTGTTGATAGGGATACCTGTTTGCCCTGGAGGGCATCTGCAAAGAGTTTTGCTTCCTGTATTTGGTCTTGTATGGATTTCAAAGCGGATGTATACGTACGTTTCTTCTTTTCATCCTTTTCTTTGGATTCCAATACCTGTAGTTTTTTTAGGATGACTTGTAATACAGATTCATCAAAAACATCTGGCAATCTATCCATGAGCGATGATCGTGCACCATAGTCATCCTTGAGTGCGACTTGCAAGAAAATTGTAGCGACCTTTTCCTTGTCCTGACACCCAGAGGCATAGTGAAAAAACAGGTCTTTGGCAGTGCCAATGTATACATCACCAATGATGCCGTCATCATCACTGTTCGCAAATACCGAACTGTCGGTCTCTATGAATTCAGCAACCAGATCCAAACCAGTGTTGGGATCTGTGACGCTAGCCTGCAGGTCCTTAAGCATTCCTTCCAACAGGACTGCAAAGGAAAATATTTCTGCATATCCAATGAACCTTGTCATGTTTTCAAGAGCTGTAATTTGTCTTCTGATTCGTTTGGCATTCGCCCATTCAGGGGCTACCAGTTGGTTAATCTTGTCATCGACTTTCTCAACAGTGCTAGCCAAATCCATTAAAAGGTCAGCTAGAATTTCAAGGCCAAGGTCCATCAGTTTCTGTTTGCGGTCATCTATCATGTTTGATTCTCCAATAAGTATCACAGTGCAGTATAGGTAGTGCACGAAATTGGGAGAATTGTATCAATTCTCCAATCATTTCCCAACGTATAGGTTCCAGATACTTCGGTTATTTCCATTGAAAAACAACAGTATCTCATTATTTGAGATATGCAATTAGACTATCCCTGTCATGCACTATTCCTTCTCAAACCATGGGAGCACAG
Organism: uncultured Sphaerochaeta sp.; assembly: GCA_963662725.2. Classification (GTDB taxonomy): domain Bacteria; phylum Spirochaetota; class Spirochaetia; order Sphaerochaetales; family Sphaerochaetaceae; genus Sphaerochaeta. The sequence continues at coordinate 13,485 of CAXXCW010000035.1, read as the reverse complement.
GTGAGGTATACGGCTATTGTTTCGCTTGCCGAAATGTGAAATGAAGGAACGTTACAGAGTATCATGTTGTTCCCAACAGATCCAACCACCCCTCATAGAGCATGACCATAGCCATGGTATCAAGTTCACAATATTTGAGCAGGGCTTTTCTGATCTCATCGCGTTCATAGGCACTCATCTCTTCAAACTGCATACGTCCATACGCAGTAAGGGCAGCTCCACCATTGTGAAGCTCGTCATCACTGCTTATGAGCAGGCCCATATCCTTGTCTGAGATATCACCAAACATCTTTGGTAGGAGCATGTAGGGATCGACAACCTTCCCATCTTCGATGGTTATCCACTGCCAATCCTTGAAGTTCAAGCTTGGGATGCCTGTCTGTGATCCATAGATCGGTTGACTGTATTTTTCCTTGAGGAGATCAGAGCTATTCAGGATCGCAGGCAAGACGGCCTTGATGGAGTTGGACCCATTGGTTGCAGGGTCATAGTAGTAACGTTTCACCAGGTCCCACATGTCCACCATGGTACGCTGCCCTTCCCAGCTTATAGGTGAAGACTTAACAGAGGTGGTGATGCTCCTGATGAAAGAGCACAGCTCCATAGAGTCAGCCACTTCACTTTTGTCACTCTGCAATTGTCGGTAGATCATATTGAGGTAGGTATTCTCGTGGTTGGAGTATCTGAAAATGGAGCCGCTATCATGCTCCAGTTGCCTTTTGAGTTCACGTACAAACTCGTAGTTGGGGAATACGCCCGGTGTGACATTCAGATACTGCCCTGCATGCGCAATAGTACCATCATGCTGGACAGTATGGTGGGAGAACTGAAATGCTATGCCTTCATAGGGGCGACGACCCTTGGTGAAGGGGATGGCAACCATGGATGTCTCAAAGTCAATGAAATGGAGAGGAAAGGTCCAGCTTTCGATCTTTCGTTGCATATTCGCCTTGTCCAACCAGACGCTCAGATCCCCAGTCTGGAATTTTTCGACCTGCAGCCACTGCCGTTGCGTCCTGGAGATACCAAGCCTCCCATCTTCCTTGGGCTCGATATCAGACTTTCTGACATCAGTGAGTCTGATCCGATTCTCCCCAATGAGCTTGTTCTTGTTCTTCTTGCTGAAGTCCCAGATATCAAGCACCGTAGAAAAAACAAAATCCTCATCACCCCAACCCAGCCTCTCCTTCCAGCACTCCTTTTTACCACTGAGTTTTCCTTGCAGTTCATCATTATTGGTGGTAGTGAATTCGCAAGTGGCACACACCGATGATATGGGTGAGATTATCTTGGTATCCGAGGCATAGTGTTCGGAAAAATAGTTCACCCTTTCAGCAAATGACAGGCCAAGGTCCTGTTCCCCATCGCTCCCTTCATAGATAATTGTGCACATGTCATCGACATTGACCTTGATGAGGATTGGAGAGGAAAGGTCCTCCTCTGTGAGAGTATCGGAAACCCGAACAGATTTCCTGCCCCGATCATCGGTGACCAGGACGAACTTCTGGTTCAAGCCATCAGTGGGACAGAGAGAGGAGGTGTCTGCCATCATGAGATGGGCAGAGACCGTATACTGGGGAAATGCTTCTTTGATGACATGTTTCTGGAAAGCGACATCGTAGAGATAGCTTTTCCAGGAAGAGGAGATGGTTCCATCCCTGTTGGTAAAGGATGTCCCGCCACTACCATCATAGGATTTGGATTTCACCTCGTACAGATAGAGGTGGTCCCCATCCTTTACCAGGATATCAGCACGGATGAAAAGGTTCCCTGTTGCAATGGCTGCTTCGTAGATAGTCACCTTTTGCTGTGCAAGCAATGCGTTGGTTTCAGACAAAGACTTTTCATAGTCCAAACTTTTGATATCATGCCCTCCAGGAAAGTAGAGCTTTGCAAGCTCACCTACCTGGAAGCCTCCATCGGCGAGGGCAAGCAGGAAGGAGTCATCGAGTTTTTGGTCAGCATACCCAGCCTTCTTGGTATAGAAGAGCTTTGTAGGACACTCAGTAGCAAGCTTGAACCGTGATTTTGTCAGATACCGCTTCTGTTCCATGGAAGTACCTCCCTATGTATCAACTCTCCTGCACCCAGGACCTGAGAGGATGCTCTTTCCACCAGAGGCGGGGGTTATGACTATCTGGGTGCTTATCATCTCCTGCATCGCCGAAACATGTGAGATGACCCCAATGAGCTTGCCATCCCTCTGGAGGCTAGAAAGGGTCTTCAGGGCAGTCTCCAGTGAAGCCTCATCCAAGGTTCCAAAACCTTCATCAAGGAAAAGCGAATCCACACGAACCTTCCTGCTGGCCATCTTGGAAAGCCCCAGGGCAAGCGTAAGGCTTACGATGAAGCTCTCACCCCCAGAGAGGTTCTTTGTCGAGCGAATCTCCCCCCCCTGGTAGTTGTCAATGACATTCAATTCCAAGGGCTGTTCATCAGAGCGGATAAGCAGGTAGCGGTCACTCATCTTTTCCAGCTGTCTGTTGGCATGGCCTACCATCAGCTCAAAGGTAAGGCCCTGGGCAAAGTTTCTAAACTTCTTTCCATCTGCAGATCCTATCAGCGAGTGCAGTCTCTCCCATTTGGAGCACTCCTTCCTTTGTCTTTCAATACCTTCCAGCTTGTTTTCAATACGCTGCTTTGCCTCACCATTTCCCTTGAGCTTTGCCCTGTTTTCCGCAATCGCATCCCTCAGGCCTTTCACCTTCCCTTGTGTATCCCCTACCAAGGGTTGGAGTTCAAGAAGTGTCTTGTCAGTCAACTTTCTAGCCTGTTCCAGCTCCAGTCTTGACCTTCTGTCATGCATGGTGGTCTTCAGGGCAGTCTGTCTTTCTTCGAGTGCTTTTGCTGCTGAAGCGAGACGGTTACGTTCGATCAAGGGAAGCCTTACAGAGAGGAATTGCTGTTCATCAGAGAAGCCTATGCAAGTCAGCTCTTCCAAGAAGAGGGAAGTCTGTGTCTCCAAGAGAGGTTCTCGCTTTGCAAGGCTTGTTTGCAGGGACTCAATCCTGGTCTTTGCCGCACTGACTTTTTGTGCAAGGTCACTTCTGTTCTTCAGGGCAATCTTTTCTGCAGTTTCAGCAGTATGAAGCGCATCGGACAGCCTCGTTTCCTCTGTATCGGCATCCTTATCTCCAAAAAGTTTCTGCCTTTCCTCCTTTCCAGAAGAATAGGTGCTCATCAGGTCCTTCAACGCGGCTTGCTTTGCTTGCAAGGCCGTCTCCTGGGTCTCTAGAATCCCATTGAGACGTTGTATCTCCCCCTTGATGGCACTAATAGTGCTTTCAAGGGTCCTTGTTTCCTGTTCTTTTTTCAGCCATGTATCCTTTCGTGAACGAAGCTCCTCCAATAAGGCAGGCAGGTCTTCAGGAATCTTATGAATACCATAGGCCTTGAACTTTTCAGATAAGACCTTTTCCATGGCAGAAAACGATTGTTGAGCCTCTCTAGCACTCTCGAGACTAGAATTGTGAGCTGTAATTGCACTCTCTTTGGCATGGTGGGCAACAGTCTCTTTCTTCTTCTGCTCAATGAGCGCTGTACTGGCATCACGCTCTGCTGTGGTTAGACTCTGTATCTTCGTTTCCAACGCTTCGGCGTCAGCAATGATCTGGGTAAGGAGTACGATCTTCTGTTCGGTATCATCGGAAGTGGGGACATTGCCCAAGGCAAAAGGATGTTCCAAGGATCCACATAGAGGACACTCCTTTCCATCGACAAGATGGTTACGGTGCTCTTCCAATGCTGCAATCCTGGCCAAATACTCCCGTTCCCTCAGCAACGCCTCTTTTTCAGACCGATACTCACGAAGCAACTTTCCTCCTAGCAATAGGGAAAGTTCATCCTTCTTGTCCTGCAGTTCACCTATAGTCCTATTATGCTTTGTTTGCGCCTGAAAGCTGAGTTTTGTACAGGTATCCAGGGTTTTTTCAGCGTCTTTGAGAACCTTGGCACTCTTTTTCTTCAGCTCTTCCTGTTTATCAGCATCCTTCTGTCTGGATGACAGCGTTTGTATCTGTTCACTGAGACCGGTCAGCTCTGTGACCAGGGCCCTGTCCTGCTCATGTTCATGGAGGTAGGTTTCAACCAATACAAGAGTATCCTGTTCGGTTGTCAGTTTTATCGTTTCCCTGTCTCTGTTTTTTGTATAGGTTTCGATAGATGCCTTATCACGGGCTATGCTGGTCGTGCTCTCTCTAATAGTCGTTTCCATCTGGTGAAGGCCTTGGTCGAGGGACCTCACTTGCCTGAGAATTGGAACAGCTTCCTTTTGGGCAATCCTAGCTTGCTCACTCACCTCTTCTGCCTTGCTGAGGGCTTCAGAGCCAGCTTTGGCTTGTGTTTCCAAGAGAGGAAAGTCTAGTTCTTCCTTATCAAGTAACGCATTTTCACTCTTTTGCTGGTTTCGCATCTCAGTAAGGGTTGCATATACCCCTTCAAGGGTCGCTGCCTTGGTAGCCCCATCAAGGGCTGAGCGATCGAGAGCAAAGGCATCTGTATCATGTGCAAGCTGTGCCTCCTGTTCAGAGAGGCTCTTGATCTCCTTCTCCAATTGGGATATTCCAGTCACCCAAGTGATTGCCTTGTTCAGGTCATCAAGCAAGGTAGAGAGGGCATTTTCCTGCTGTTGAGCTAGCTTCAGCTCTTCTTTAATAGCCTCTTCTTCCTCCTGGGTAAGGATGGGGATGCCTCGTGTTTCAGCGATTAGGTTTTCTAATGTAGATTTCTCTTCTCTCAGTCGTTCATGCACCCCTATGGAGATGTCTGAGTAGATCTTCGTTCCTGTTATCTGTTCGAGTATCTTGGATTTCTGTTCGATCGATGCCTTGAGGAAGGTATCGAAGCCTCCTTGGGCAAGGAGGATCGAGCGGGTAAACCGGTCGAAATCCATACCTGTCTTCTCTTCGACTGCAGAGAGCACGCTGGTAAGCTTGTTCTCCAGGACCTTACCCTCGGGTTTTTCCTCTGCTATTTCATGTCTGGGACTCTGCAGTTCCCCATCAGGCTTCTTCCTTGAGCGGTGTTGGGCCCAGTTACACCGAAAGCGTCCTGCTTGGGATTGGAATACGACCTCAGCATAACACTCCCCTGTCTGTCGGCTCATGATGTCGTTGCTGCTTTGGGTAATCCTGCCAAGCCGCGGTGTCGCACCATAGAGGGCAAGGCAGATTGCATCGAGGATGGTTGATTTGCCGGCACCGGTTGGACCGGTAAGGGCAAATATTCCATTGTATTCATATTCAAGGTCGGTAAAGTCTATATGCCACTGCCCATAGAGGGAGTTGAGGTTCTTGAATCTCAGTTCTAGGATTTTCATCTGCTTTCCTCTATTCCGCTCTCTTGTCCTGTTCCACAAGGGAGCGCACTATCTCGTTATATGAAAAAATCAGTTCATCCTGTTCATCTTCAGGTACTTGTGCGGAATCCAGGCATCGTTTGAACACCTCTGAGGTGTCAAGGTCTTCCAACGTTTCGTGTTCGTCCAGTGAAGTGAGCACGCGCTCTGTTGCGCGCTTGTTCCTGATGATGGTTACCACCAACGAAGATCCTTCCAACAGTTCTTCTATCTGTTCACGAAGGTTCGCCGAAGCATCGTTTCCATTATATTCGATCTCAAGCCAGGCTGTGTTCGTCTCGCGCTTGAGGTTCTCGATGGCAGATTGTATCTGCTTTAGTGATCCGGTGATACGTACGAGTTGTTGGAAGCAGGGGACAAGGATGGGAGAAACAGTCGGTTCAGTACCAGAAAACTCCACAAGGACAACCTGCTTGTCCTGCTTGGCTTCCCCGAACCCCATGGGGATCGGGGAGCCGCTGTAACGCATATGAGACATGCCCCCGACCATCTGGGGGACATGAAGGTGTCCCAGGGCAAGGTAGTCGATGGATGGAGGAAACATGTCACTGCCAACATAGCTTAGGGAGCCTACATAGAGTTCACGCACACCATCACCATCAACGGTCTTTCCCCCTGCTGCAAAAAGGTGTCCCATCGCGATGATGGGGATAGAGGGATAGCCCTCACGGGCTAAAGCCTCTTGTTTCTGCACTGCCAGGGAGCAGACCTCTTCGTAGTGAGTCCTCATCCCTTGGGCTAGCTTGGTGTTCTTGTCCTCCAGGCTCTCCCCAGCTTCGACAGAGCGGATATCCCTATCACGAAGATACGGCACTGCACAGATGATAGCTTCAGGCTTGTCCTCATGGGTGAGGAGTATCACCTCTTCCTCTATCGATTCTGCCTTCGATCCCACAATATGGATATTGAAGGCCTCAAGCAATGCTTTGGGTGCATTCAGAAAGGTAGGCGAGTCATGGTTTCCCCCTACGATCACCGTGCTGTGGCAAGAGGTCCTCCCAAGACGCGACAGGAAGTTGTAGTAGAGCTTCTGGGCCATATTGCTGGGTGTGGTGGTGTCAAAGATATCACCACTGATTACAAGGATGTCTATCTGTTGTTCTTCAATAGTGGCGAGCAACCAATCGAGGAAGAGGGAGAACTCTTCATAGCGCTTTTGTCTGTATAGCATCCTTCCTAGGTGCCAGTCAGATGTGTGCAGTAGTTTCATGGGATCTCCTTAAGGACAAGTATAACAGATGTAAGGAAGAAGGTGATTGCTGTTTTGCTGATTTATTACAGATGCCTCATAATCATGGAAACTGATGATGAGGAAGTAGTATATTTCAAACACTCAATTTTAGAAACATAGACCTGTGGTATCGAATCTATTCTCTAGAAGAATAGGCATCATACATAATATTTAACTGTTCATCCAAGAGAAGACCATCTCATCAAGCTTGGTAATGAGGCTAAGATACCAAAGGTTCGTATCAAAAAGATAATAGAGCAAACAAGATTAGCCTTAGCTGTTTGGCCAAAGCTGGCAAAGCAATATGGGGTGACCCATACAAAAATTCACATGATGGCAAAGAGAATGAGGATAAGGAAAAAACACCTTAGCGGGTGACTTGTCATAGCATTGCTTCTCCTGCAATGAGACAGACTCCCATCTTTTGGAACTGCCGAGTAATCCTCGGCAGTTGCTTCATTCCTCAATGTAGATTAGTAAATTGTATTTCAGTTTTTGCGAGATGGTATCTGGTAAAGACTACAATAGCTGAGTCATTCATCGGTTGTATAGCTCAACACTGCACCACCGGATGAAATTACTGTTCCCTTCTCATAAGCACCACAACTGCTGATCATTGTGTACCAGGCACCAAAGCCTTGAGTCCCTCAAATCATATGGATTGGGCGAAAACATCACCTGTTTTGTAGATGATCTCCTCTGAAATGTCATTATCAACGAAAGAATATACTGTTATGGCTTGGTTTTTCTGGTCAACGTGCCAGCACTCCCTGATTCCACTTTCCATATAGAGCCCTAACTTTCGAACACGGTCATGGGTCCTTGTAGATGGGCTAAGGATTTCTACGACCAAGGTGGGGATTCCTGTGTACCTATCCTTCTCGTAGTCGCACAACACGATGAGATCCGGTTGCACCACATTAATATCATCCTCGGTCGTTTCTCTATTGGCTACTTGCAACCGGCGGATAAGTTCTATGTTGAAAGGGGCCAGAAATGGAGTACAGTAAGGTATATCTTGGAAATGCTGCCAGAATTCAACATGTAAGTATCCAAGGAACTTCTGGTGTGAGAAACTAGGTGAGGCCAGCTGGTACACCACCCCTTCGATCAGCTCATACCTATTGTCACTGTTTTCAGTCAGATCGATGAAGTCCCGATATCCTAGGGCATCATCCTTTCTTGCACTAGTCCCATACCCGATTGCATGTTCCAAAACCGAGGAGAAATCCACATTGGTGCGTAACACCGCCTGGGGTACGCCGTTACGGGTTATCACAACCGGTTCTATTGAACAAAGCCTCAAATACTAGCCAAAGGTATTCTGCACCTCTGTCGCTGTTACCAACATACATTACTCTTTTCAGTCGCATATGAATCAACGCCTGTACAAGAAGTATAGCATAGCATTAGCTAATAGCGATCCTGTTAGCTACTGCTATGAACTACTACATTTTGGGTATTTGAGGACATTGAAGCTTTTCAATGCTTTCGTGAGCCAAAGAAAAAACCGGACTACTCTTTTGAGCAATCCGGCCTTTTGGTGTTTTGGAGGTGGGGGGATTCGAACCCCCGTCCTAACGTGCCACCCAATGACGTCTACAAGCTTAGTTGATGTTCTTTATTTCCGAAGGTAGGCAGGTACACCAGCAAGACGTCCTTCCTTCGTATCCTACTTAATTTTCCTCCCAACCCGTAGGCACTGATGGGAGTAAGCCCCTATTATTACAGGTTACCGTTGCTTAAGAGCGGCAGCAGTCGGGCCTGTACACACTCGTGCTGTTACGCAGCGAGAGCGTATTCTGCGTTGAAGGAGACTTCGTCTTCTTTTTTGGCAGTTAAAATTTTTGCTAGTTTATGGAGTTGGCGCTCCGCTTGCAGCCACTGGCCTGATCTTCCGCCAGTCGAAACCGAAACACCCCCGAAGGATTTCTCCTTTGGAGTATCCTAAATGTACTCTGAATTGGAAGAAAAAGCAAGAAGGGATCATCCACTGATAAGATCCCTTCCTGTATTATTCTGCATTAAGACAGTGTTCCCAGGTATTTGGAATGCCCATTATCTCTCCACAGTCTTTTTGCAGTTCCTGCTTGGTCTAAAGATTAGCCTTGGTCAGAACAGAAACCCCGGTATCAAAGTAAGCAGAACCAACGCTTTCACCTTTCAGAGCCTTTACTGCAGTCTTCATCCCTTCATATCCCATGACGTCAGGATTCTGTGCCATGGTACAAAGGATGTGACCACTTTTGATCAATGAGAGAATCATATCGGACTTGTCAAAACCAACACCGACAACCTTTTTTCCAGCTTCAGCAATTGCATTACCAACACCAACAGTTGACCCCTCGTTAGCTCCAAACAAGCCAACAACACCCTGGGTGATGAAATTTGCACTCATGTCTTTTGCACGGGCAGCATCACCATCACAATACTGGGTCTCAAGCAGCTGAAAACCGGTCCCTGCAAATGCTTTACGGAAACCATCCTCACGGGCAACAGTTGAGGCTGTTGCACTGTTTACACTGATGATACCAATCTTTCCAGAAGTCACCCCATTGCCTTTGAGGGCATTGAGCAGTTCCTTACCAGCGGTAGCACCAGCTGCGGTATTGTCGGTAGCGAGGGTCTGCACTGCAGGATAGTTTGCGGCAGAATCAACATAGATTATCTTCACACCAGCAGCCTCGGCTTCCTTGAGCGTTGCAGTAACCGCGTTGGGGCCGTTTGCAGCAAGCAGGATGGCATCAGCACCACCGGCAACGGCATTGTTGATGCTTTCGATCTGCTTAGCATCATCCTTCACATCAGGGGCAAGCCACTTGTAGGTAATTCCCCCAAGTTCGGTAGCGGCTTTCTGTGCTCCCTTGTCCACATTTACCCAGTGCTGGTCCATCTGGTCCATGGTTATCAGATAAATCTTATACCCGGAAGCTTCCTTAGCACCCTGAGCAAACAGGGATGTGGCCAATACGAGTACACACAGTACAATCGCAATCTTTTTCATAATACAGACTCCTTTTTTCTATGTACTACACCTTAGTGTTAGTATTTATGCTGCAGAAGCAAGACGCTTCTTCTTAGAACCCTTGCCGGACCGTACGATGACATCAAGCAAGACTGAAACAACGACAATGATACCGATTACAATATTCCTGATCGCTACAGGAGCCCCGGCAAACTGCAGGCCATTCTGCAGTACCCCCCAGATGGAAGCACCGATTACCGTACCAAAGAGCAGACCCTGCCCTCCCAAAGTGGATATGCCACCAATCACCGAAGCGGCAACTGCATAGAGCTCGTAGCTGTTTCCTGCATCCATCGTACCCATTCCACTGGTGGCACTGGTTATGAGACCAACCACACCCGAAACAAAAGCCGAAACCATATACGCTTTGGTGGTGGCAGTGATGACATTTACTCCGCTAAGCCTGGCAGCCTCCACATTGGATCCTATGGCATAGATATGACGCCCACTTCGCGTTCGCATAAGAATAAAGTTGAAGATACACCACAGCACTGCGGCTATCCATATGGTGTTGTACAGGCCAAAACTCTTCCCGTAGTAGAAGAAATCCCTGAAGCCCTGGGCTGCTTCGCCTATGCTGTCAGTGTTATAGTTGTTGTTTGCTATCTGTGCTATTCCCCGTGCAATGGTCATTGTTCCCAAGGTAGCAATGAAAGGAGGAAGTTTTGCGAAGGATACCAGCAGACCGTTTGCCAAGCCAAAGACGAGACAACAGAATAAGGTGACGATGACAGCTACCCAAGGATTGATCCCCTTAGTCATCATCGTTGCGCTTATCATACAGCTCATCCCTACAACTGACCCTATGGAGAGGTCAATGTTACCTGTTATCAGGACATATGATTGTCCAATTCCGATAAGCAAGATTGGGGCAATCTGTCTAAGAAGATTCGAGATGTTTCTCGAGGAGAAAAATACCGGATTCATTATGCCGAATACAACATAGAGCACTATGAGCCCAGCAGTGACAGTCAAGACTTGCCCTATGCCACGTATGGCCATCATTCGTTTAAACGGATTTCAAATTCTCTGCTCATTATCCCTTCCCCATCATGTATGATCATCCAGTTTGTTTTCAAACCGGGTTGCGTATTCCATTATCTTTTCCTGGGTAGCATTACTGCGATCGAGTTCGCCTGTAATCCTTCCATCACACATGACAAGGATACGGTCTGAGACCCCCAGAATTTCAGGCATTTCACTAGAGACAAACATGACAGCGATGCCATTCAGCTTCAGCTCATTCATCAGGGTATAGATCTCAACCTTCGCAGCAACATCTATGCCTCGTGTAGGTTCGTCAAAAATGACTACTTTGCTGTTCCTTGCAAGCCATTTGCCTACAACAACCTTCTGCTGGTTTCCCCCAGAAAGTGAAGACGCATTCACTTCACTTGTGGGAAGCTTGACCTGAAGGTCAGATACAGCCTTTTGTACCATCGTTTTCTCGCGCTTTCGATTAATTATTCCTGCCATGTTGCAGATGATATCGAGATTGGGCAGGGCGATATTTTCCCTCACCGAAAGCTTCACACAGAGCCCATCCCGCTTTCTGTCTTCTGGAACCAGAACCAGGCCGGCTGCAATGGCATCTTCCGGACAACTGATCTTCACCACCTTCCCCTCGATCTCCACGTCACCGCTCTCCTTGTGGTCAACCCCAAACAGAGCACGCGTGGTCTCTGTCCTTCCCGCCCCCATAAGGCCAGCAATCCCCAAAATCTCACCCTGGTAGAGGTCCAAGGAGACATCCTTGACCATCCGTCCTGCCTTGAGGTTTCGGATGGAAAGCGCCAACTTGCCCTTATTGGCTGGAATGCGAGGAAACTTCTCCTTAATTTCACGGCCCACCATTAAGGAGATTATCTGACTTAGCTTCAAGTCCTTGAAAGGATGTTCAGCGATGAACTTGCCGTCACGCATGATGGTGACCCTATCGACAATGTGTTGCAGTTCTTCCAAGCGGTGACTGATGTACACGATGCTGCACCCGTTATCTCGCAATTTCCGTATCAGGGTGAAGAGTTGGGTTATCTCAACACTGGTAAGAGCACTTGTAGGTTCGTCCATGATGAGGATCCTGGACTTGGCTTGCAAGGCTTTAGCTATTTCCACCATCTGCTGTTTTGAAACTGCAAGGGATCCGACAACCATTTCAGGCTGTATGTCAATCTGCAAGGAATCAAGTACCTGTTTCGCCTGAAGATTCATCTCCCGTTCATTGAGCAAAGTCCCACGGGTAAGCTCACTACCAAGAAATATATTCTGAGCAACAGTAAGATGGGCACACATATTCAGTTCCTGATGGATCATGGAGACACCCAGGGCCTGAGCTTTGCGTGGATTCAAATCCCCCTCTATTGCATTGCCAAAGATGGTCATTTCACCGCTGTCACGGGTATATACTCCACTGAGAATTTTCATGAGGGTGGATTTGCCTGCCCCGTTCTCCCCAAGCAGGGCCATAACCTCACCAGGACGGAGAAAAAATGAGACATCATCCAAGGCACGCACCCCAGGGAAAGTCTTGGTAATAGAGTGCATCTCTACACTGTAGGGGGTTTCATTCATGCCATAGTACTCCTGTATGAGCAAAGTATCCCATGGCTTTTCTGCGGACGCTAGGTAGTGATTTTTAGAATAGGGTATCTATTGTTTAGGTTTGAGCGGAATGGAGCCTGCGATTCCCCCATACTGGGAGAATTCACTTCGAGTGAGTATGCGCTCTACTCTTCCTTTGGAAAGTATGACCAGACGGTCTGCCACTTGCAGGGTATCGGATAGCGATACAGCCAAGATGAGGGAAGTCATGCCTTTGTTCCTGAAAGCATCAAAGTACTGGATCAATGATATCCGCTGAAACATATCCACTGAAGCAAAAGGTTGCACTGCACAGACAAACGATGGGTGTTGCATCAGTACCCGCTGGTAAACAAGGGTATGAAGCTTCTCTTGTGAGAGGTCGTACAGGCTGGTCTTGTAGAGGTCCTCTCCAAATATTTGTTCAAGATCCTTTGCAATCGCCCTTCTTCTTTTAGGCCGAAGCCATAAGTGACGAATCTTCCAATCACTGGTGAAGAACAGATTGTCTATGACCGACAATTGGGGAAACAACAGGCTCTCATACGGTTTTGCCGGGATGAGGGATATGGACCTGTCGTCTTTGGAGGGGGGGCTCCCTTCAAGAGTCAAGGCGCCGCTCTCAGGGAGGCAAGTTCCTTGAAGTAAGGAGAACAGATCCCCGATGCAGAGGTTTTCGCTATCGAGAAGCACCACCGTCTCACCTCTGCGCATAGAAAAGCTGAGACCATGCATATGTTCGTAGCAGAGGCTATCACACACAAGAAAAGGGTCTTCAGAAATCTGCATCCCCTCATACTGGCTCTGCCTTTGGGAAGGCTCCATACTCTGTTCAAACACGTTGCTATACTGGGCGATGACCTCGTTGGTCATCTGGTAGGGAAACAGGTGTTTTACAATCCTTCCCTCCTGCATGAGATAACAACGCGAACAGAATCGGAATGCTTCCTGGTGATGATTGCAAAGATATAGGAACGTCATGCCCTGATCTTTGAAATAGTGCATCACTTCTTCGAGCCTGTTCAGGTCGATCTCGCTGACAAAGTTGGATATTTCATGCAGAATGACCAGATCAGAACGGCTTATGCTCGCCTTTACAAACTCAATGACCAATTTTTCAAATGCAGTGAGATCCCCTACCAGAGTCTTTTTTCGCATGCTGATGGGGAGAGGTCGTAACAGCTCATCCATCTGTGAGGAGAGCAATCTCTGATTGATCAGATGACTGCGAAACCCCTTACGCAGGACAAACAGGTTTTCCTCCACCGTCAGTGTATCTATGAGGGTGGACTC
>CAXXCW010000034.1:0-15105 GCA_963662725.2 uncultured Sphaerochaeta sp. | reverse complement strand
CTTCCACTAAGAGGTCACTTCTTTCCAAGGGTTTGTTGGGGAATGGTTCTGAAAGACAGGACCTTTGTACCGGATCGGGAAACAGGGACAGACTTAGTCGTTTCTCCCGTATCTTGGGGTACAGGGATTCCATCCAGGACGCATACCGAGGAATTGGGGCACCATGCCCGTTTCCGTTCAATTCAGACTTTCTTAAAAGTCTTCCATGTAGAGTATAAACCTCCTCCTATGCCCAAGAGGAGTTGGACAAGCTTACCAACAGGGCTCAAGTTGAATTTCTTGCAACAACAGCGCACTTTCTAGCTCTAGGCAGGGTCCGTACCGACTGGTTGGATAGTGAAGAGAAACTGGAAGGCAAAATACAGGAAGCAACTCGATAGCCATCTGTGTTCCATGAAATAGAATGTCTGATACTCCATCAGAAATGACAGGGTGTGTATCTACTCCCTCAAAAATGAAGATGTCAAATATTTGGAATAATCCCGATTGGCCGTCGTATACATATGATGTCCAAGAGGTTGAGAGGCATCACATACACTAGGAACTGCAGACAAATGCCAAGACCGACCAATACGCTGAAAATATATCAAGAATTGCTCTTGATGCAACAGGAACCCTGGAAGAACTATCCACAGCAAAGATCAAAGGGTGGCATTCCCTTCTTTTTCCTCGATGGCTGGGATCAAGCCCAAGAGTATCGGTGAGTATAGACAAGGTCCTGTGTACATCAGGAATGAGAGAAACACAGAGATCCTCTCTGAAGGCCTTCCTGCAGAAAAAATAGAGACTGAGATGGATAGACTCATCAGGTTTATCAATGGGAGAATAAGAAGAAACCTATCGTAAAGAGTGCTGTCGCATCCTTGTGGTTTCTCTGTATTCATCCATTCGAAGATGGTAATGGCAGGATCTCCGGGGCACTATCAGACTATGTGCTCTCAAAGGGGTTCAACGAGACACATCGAGTGTTCAGCATGTCATCCCTGATCCTGGAAAATCGAGTCGAATACTATCACCGGTTACATGAAATCAACTCACAGTCAGAATCGCTTGACCTGCCCCTTTGGCTACTCTGGAATATCAATATCGCAGTACAAGCAAAGCAGGAAGCCATCAAGGCATATAAAAAAAGTGTCAAGCTCACACGCTTCATGAAGAACTTGGATCCATCCATATATAATTCGCGGAAGTTGTCCATGCTGTTCAAGCTGGCTAAACACAATCCCTTCTGAAAGTGCTTACCCAAGGATTCTCAGGTCTTTCAAAGGAAGTTACCTCAACTATTTCCTACATTACCAACCACATTGGCTTTCTCTCTGAAGTGAAATCCCCTGCTTTCCATTTCTTTACAAAATATTAACATACATCTGGAGAGTCTACCGACTTTGAGCCCCTCGTTCGACTATTGAACATGCTCGATATACATATTGTGCATATAGAGAAGAGACAAGGATTTGAAAAAACCTTATTGCTCACCACCCATTAGTGAAGGAGCCAAGATAACCTTAGATTTTACTATGGTTTTTCTCTAGCATTGCCCATTGTTCCTAAGCCTTAGGGCGTATTGTATCATTTATCCATCTTACGTAATCGGCGCAGGATTAAAGAAGCATAGGAAGTTATTGAGCTTGAACTCTTCTGCATAGGGCTTCTTCTTGCCACTGGCCACATCCAGGATGAGATTGAACAGGCGTTCTCCTACCTCTTCAACAGTTTCTTCTCCAGTCGCAATGCCTCCTGCATTCAGGTCGATGAGGTCCTTCCACATCTCTTGCATATCATTACGGGAACAGACCTTTATCACAGGGGCCTCAGCAAGGCCATAAGGGGTTCCCCGTCCTGTCATAAACACCTGAAGCGTTATCCCGCTGGCAAGCTGGGATGGCCCGCATACGATGTCACTAGCCGGTGTTGCAGCAAAGATCAGGCCCTTCTTGGTAGGCATTTCTCCAGGACGAAGGACTTCCACTATGGGAGCTCTTCCACTTTTTACGATGGAGCCCATTGCCTTCTCCACAATATTGGAGAGCCCACCCTTCTTATTTCCAGGGGTTGGGTTTGCCGAACGGTCAACCTCACCCTTGGCAAGATAGGCATCATACCAGCCGATCTCGCTGACCAGCTTATCGCGTGCCTCTTTATCCACACACCGCTGGGCAAGAAGATGCACCCCGTCACGTACTTCGGTCACCTCACTGAACATCACCGTAGCACCACCGCTGACCAACAGGTCAGAAGCATACCCGGCACTCGGGTTTGCGGTAATACCACTGAAGGCATCGCTACCTCCACACTGCATTCCGATGCAGAGCTTGGAAAGAGGAAGCGTTGTACGCCTTCTCTTGTTCAAAGCCTCTAGCTTGGTCTCAGCCATCTTCAGCAAAGCTTCCATCATGGAAGCATAGCCAGGATAGTCCTGCAATATCAGCACATTCTCAGCATTGTTCTCTTTAGGGGGCAACAGCTTGTCTACTGTAAGCTTCTCACACCCAAGGCCCACCACCATAATCTCTCCCCCAAAGTTGGGGTTGCGCATGATGTTCCTGATCGAGCGGATAGGGATGACAGCATCAGTGGCGTTGATGGCCACACCACAGCCATAGGCGTGGTTGATGGCAACAACTTCATCTACATTCGGATATTTGGGAAGAAGCGTTGAGCGAATCCGGGCAACCAGCTGGTCCACCACCCCGGATACACACTGCACCGTTGTGGTGATGGCCAAAAGATTCCTTGTTCCCGCATACTTGTCAGGACCATTGTCAAACCCCTCAAAGGTAGTTATTGCAGGAGTAGGAAGGACGAATTGCTCCCCTTGGGCAAAGGTCAGCGAGTCCAAGGCGGGAAGATCCGGAAGCTGGAGCATATGCTCATTGATCCAAGAGCCTTGCTGCACATCCTCAAGCAGGTACCCAAGGGTAACGCCGTACCTGATGACCTCTTCTCCTTTCTGCAGCTTTCTGAGGGCAACCTTATGGCCCTGAGGAATATCCTGCAGCAGGACGATACCCTCGAGTTTAGTTCCCTTTTGAGCATTTTCAGTAACTATCGCCACATTGTCTCTAGAGTCGATCTGTATAAGTCGGATCACTGTTTCTTTTCCTTTGCCAGTCTCGCACGTTTCTTGGTTCGGTACTCATCATAGAAATCCCAACCCAAGGAGATAGCTATGAGAACCCGGATGACATTCCCGATAGGCCTGGAGAAGAATGTGGACAGCGATCCACCCGCGCCCTTGATGGAGTCTACGAAATTCTTCTCCAATTCCTCCCAAGGATGAAATCAATGAGGAACGATGGTACGATAAAGCCAAACTTGGTCATTATGTACCCGAGGACACCAAAGAAGAGCATCGTCCAGACATCAAACATATTTCCGTTCTGTACAGCATAGGAGCCTACCGTACACAAAAGGATGATCACAGGGAAAATACGGGTCTTGGGGAAGTTGATGCCTATTACACTATCAAGGCGAACCCTCTTGCTTCCATTGTTCCTAGTATATTCTGAATCGTGTCCTATTTGTTCACCACATTGACAGGCTTTCCTGCAAGGAAGTTTGTAAGGTTATCAACAGCTATGCCCATCAGTCGAGCGCGACTCTCCTTAGGTGCCCAGCTGATGTGTGGGGTGATGATGCAGTTCTTCGCCTTGAGAAGTGGGTTGTCAGCCTTGATGGGCTCTGTGGACACCACATCCAGACCTGCCGCATAGACCTTGCCACTGTTGAGCTCATCAGCGAGATCCTGCTCCACGATAAGGGGACCACGGCTGTTGTTGAGGATGATCACCCCATCCTTCATCTTTGCAATGCTGCCCTTGTTGATGAGACCTTCAGTCCCAGGGGTGAGAGGACAGTGTAGGGCGATCACATCACTTTGGGCATAGAGCTCATCAAGGCTCACATACTTGGCATCAGAGCCAGGAATCTGGTAGGCGTCATGGGCGAGCACCTCCATGCCAAAGGCCTTTGCAATGCGTCCTGTCGCCTGCCCGATTCTGCCAAAACCAACAATGCCGATTGTCTTGCCCAGAAGTTCCATCAGAGGAGTATCCCAGAAACAGAAGTCAGGACCCTCTGTCCATCGCCCTCTCTTGACCTCATTGCTATGGTGTGCGACATGGTTGGTAATCTCCAACAGCATGGCAAAGGCAAACTGGGCTACAGCATCAGTGCCGTAGGTAGGGATGTTGCAGACAGGGATGCCTTTCTCTTTTGCCGCTTCGATATCGACAACATTGAAGCCCGTAGCCAACACTCCGATGTACTTGAGCCCTGTGGCCTTCCCTATGGTCTCCCTGCTAAGGGGAGTCTTGTTGGTGATGACGATGTCAGCATCGCCGATGCGGGAAAGGATATCCTTCTCTTCAGTTCGGTCATAGACTGTCAGATCCCCCAATGCAGATAATCCGTCCCAGCTGAGATCCCCAGGATTCAGCGTATATCCGTCGAGCACTACAATAGTACGGTTCATCAAGAATCTCCATATTTCATTGTTCTGATCATATGAAAGGTTGTCCAATTGGGCAACTTTTCATACAACCCCTTGATTTCTCTAGCGTACAGGGAGTTTGCCTACTCGACAAGAAACCCACCTTTACGTAGCTCATCCCTCATTCTCTCTTGTTGGCCTTTTGGTGAAGGCTTGTTCGGAAGATACGGACTACCAACCTCTACACCAACCATATTTGCATAATCCTTCGTTGCAACAGGAAAACTTGAAAGGTCAGTCATGAGGCGGATAGGGTTGAGCTTCATCTGAGCTTCCAAAGACCCCTTGATGTCGCCAGCCATATACTTGTCATAAATGGAACAGACAAGCTCTGGAACATAGTTGGCAGTGGAGCATACTGCTCCCACCGCACCTACTCCAAGACCTGAGTAGATCAGGGTGTCCTTGCCGCAGACAACCTTGAAACCAACATCAGCGTTACGTCTGATGAATTCCATAGTCTGGGTAAGGTCGCCACTGCTGTCCTTCATACCTACCAGGTTAGGAACAGAGTGAGCGAGATCCTCAACAAGGGCCTGGCTCATCGCATAGCCACACCGCCCTGGGTTATTGTACAGAAGCACCGGAGTATCAGGCACACTCGCTGCAATAGATCGGATATGTGTCTGTAGCTCATCCTCGGTGGGTTTGATAAACATCGGCTGTAATATTGAAATGCTCCTTGCACCACAACGCACTCCCATCTGGGCAATACGGATACACTTGCTGGTCCGAATGGCACCAACACCCATATAGACAGGAACACGATTGGAAGCTTGGTCGACTATGATGGAGAGGCCTCGCTCCATCTCATCCTCTTCGATCATGTAGAACTCGCCATTGGATCCAAAGGCGAGTATACCCGAACTCCCTCCCTCGATGACAAAATCGACAAGGCGCCTGAGCGCCTCCTCGTCGATCTTCTCATCTACGGTTATGGGAGTCACTATCGGGGGAATTATCCCCTTGATGAAACTGCTATCCATTCGCATCCCTACTCCCCGATCTTCGTGCCGCTTACTTTAGCGTAGTAGCGGGCAAGGGCGCTGTGGTCATCGCCACCAAAGCCGTCAGCATGAAGGGTCTCCATCATCTCACGCACACTGGCAGTAAGTGGTAGCGGGGAACCCACCCCATGGCCGGTATCCATCGCATTTGCAAGGTCCTTGATGTGCAGGTCGATCTTGAAGCCAGGCTTGAAATTCGAGTCCATCATCATGGGAGCCTTCGCGTTCATGACAGTGGAGCCTGCAAGCCCTCCCTTGATGGCGTCGAATACCAGATGGGGATCGACACCGGCCTTCTTCACCAACGTGAAGGCCTCCGAGACTGCTGCAATGTTCAGGGCTACGATGATCTGGTTGGCTAGCTTGGTGGTGTTCCCTGCCCCAATGGAGCCACAATGGACTGCCGTCGCACCCATGACCAGCAACAGGTCCTTCACCTCTTCAAACAGGGCCTTCTCACCTCCGACCATGATGGCAAGCGTCCCGTCGACAGCCTTAGGCTCTCCCCCTGATACGGGGGCGTCGAGCATGCGCACATTCTTGGCCCTGCAGGCCCTCTCAATCTCCTGGCTGGCAAGAGGTGCGATGGAACTCATGTCTATGAGTATGGTACCTTCCTTGGCTCCGCTAAGGACGCCGCCCTCTCCCATGACAACCGCCTTCACATGGGGGGAATTGGGGAGCATGGTAATGACCAACGGCACTTTTGATGCGACATCGGAGGCAGAGGTCCCGGCAACCGCACCTGACGCCACCACTTCATCAACACTGGCCGTGTTCAGATCAAAGGCCACCACATCATGTCCTGCCTTCAGCAGGTTCTTCACCATGGGCTTACCCATGATTCCCAGTCCGACAAATCCAATCTTCATATTTGCTCCTCCAAAATAGTTTTCATTCTTATCTATGAGCTGATGCCCCGTGGGCTTCAGCTCCTCATTACTCTTAGTTCTTTCTCTTCTCTCAGACTATCCCTTACCGCCTGGCTGACCTGTACAGAAGAGGCTGTTCATGTCAGGCCGAGCAAAACCCATATTTCTTGGATAGCATCGCCTGTTTCCCTATCTGCTTCGAAGGGCAGCCATCTCACTACACCAGACTTTCAGGTCTGCAACATCCAGGGTACCATCCTCTTGCAGACGACACCCATTGAGAACCGGCATCTCAGCTTCCTGCATCTGACGACAAGCCCCAGCAACCAGATGAGCTACCTCATGCGGAATCAGGACACAACCATGTTTGTCTGCATGCAACAGGTCTCCTGGATGAACGGTAAGTCCTCCGATCTCCACAACGGTATTTGTCTCTTCCATATGGATGTAGGCATGTGATACCAATATGGACTGGGCGAAGTAGGTAAAGCCAACGGCATACGCTTCATCCAAGTCGCGCACTCCCCCGTTGGTGATGACAGCCATACATCCCAAAGCCTTGTGGACAGTGGTCTGTACTTCGCCCCAAAATGAACCAACACTCTGCCCATCAAGATCTTCTATGACCGAAATCGGTCTTATGGGACAATCCTTGATGGACTGGTAGTACCGAAACAGAATCTCTTCGTTTTCTTTTCCCCTTGGATGCATTGCAGAAATCTTGGCAGTGCAGGCGTAGCCCACAACAGGTTTGCGGTCAGGGAATATCGAGCGTATCATCGGGGAGGTAAACCCCTCAGTTTTAGCTCTTAGCGTCAACGTCTCAAGGGCATTACAGACAGTCGGTGTATCAAAGCTGGCAAGCTCATCAAGTTGTTGTTCGGTTAGGTGGTTCATATGTTCTCTTTCGCACCTTGGCCTATTCTCGGAAGTGCAGGAGCGTTTACCGGCCATGATGGCTTCCTTCCTGAAAGCACCTCATCAATTCCCTGAGCCGCATGTAAGGCCATCGTTGCCAAGCACTCGCTTGTGTGGGATGCAATATGGGGTGTAAGCAGGACATTATCCATGGCAAGCAAAGGACTGTCCTTGTCAAACGGTTCTGAATCGAGGACATCCAGTGCAGCTCCGGCAAATGCTCCTTCTCTCAGAGACAGCACAAGGTCCTCTTCAACCACGAGCTCCCCACGAGCCAGATTCATGAAGTATGCACTGTCCTTCATCAGGCTGAACTGCTTGTAAGTGATGCTTTTGTTGTTGGTTTCATTTGCAGGGATATGTACAGAGACGAAGTCCCCCAGAACAAAAGCCTCATCAGGGTCTTCCAGTTTCTCAACATAGGAAGGGAAATCTTCGTCCTTCGTATAGGGATCATATGCGACAACACGCATGGAAAGTCCAAAATATGCTTTTTCAGCAACCAGGCGACCGATCTTTCCCAATCCAAGCAGAGCAAGGGTTTTGCCGGCAAGCCCCATACCGATAACCCGATTGCGGATATCAAAATCACCCTCATGGGAGGCCTTGTTGAACATGACAAGCTTCCTCGCCAAAGCAGACATGAAACAGATAGCCATCTCAGCTACTGTGTTGGAATTGGAGTATGGACCATTAGTCACCCAGATGCCCAACTCCTCAGCCTTCTTGAGATCGATCTTATCAACACCAACTCCATGACGACTGATAACCTTGACGTGCTTGGCTGCCTCCAGGATCTCAGCATCATATGCTTCGTTCCGGAACAGGATGGCATCGACAGTGCCAACATCAGAAAGCAATGAGGCCTTATCGGTACCACTGCCCATACGAATGGTATAGCCACGCTCGCGTAGGTAGGCCTTCCCTTCTTCTGAAATATCCTGAGGAATAAGAACCGTATACATTGCAATACTTCCTTCTTTACGTATACTTCCTTGCAAGAGAGGCGAACCCTTGTGTCAAGACATCAATATCTATGGAGGTCATCACCATCTGCATCCTATCCTTCCAAAGTCCAAGCAATGCATCGCTGCCATGGATAGAGAATATCTTGTTATATTTCTCTGCACTTGCGACGACTTTTCCTATAGCCTCCTGTACCAGAGGATCGAGGGTCTCTCCTGGCAAGCCCAATGAGATGGAAAGGTCATTGGGTCCGATGAGAAGCACGTCAATGCCTTCAACTGCAGCTATCTCATCGATGCAATCGATTGCTTCTTTGGTCTCAATCTGTGCGATTGTAAGAGTCTTCGCGTTCTGTTCTTTCATGAATGAGACGGCATCCGTTCCCATACCCAGGTAATCGGTAAGACCTCCATTGCTTGAGAGCCCCCTGTTACCAATCGGTTCATAGCGTGCCCACCCGACGAGCTTTTTTGCTTCCTCTGCACTGCTGATCATGGGAACCATTACACCCTGCACTCCAGCATCCATCACTCGGGAGATATAGGCCCTGTCAAGAGATGGCACGCGAGCAAAGATACCTACACCACACAGACGGGCGACCTTGGCAATATCCTCTACCGTTTCCACCGAATAGGAGCCATGCTCCATATCCAACATGATAAAATCGAGACCTGATGCCTTGGCAATTGCTGCGATGGAGGGGTTTCGTACCATCCGTACCATCGTCCCTACAATCTTCTCATTCCTTCGGACCTTGTCGACCGCTGCACTGTTCATTGATACTACCTTTACAAGGGAGCAGGCAACCAGTCTTTCTGATCGCCTGCTTCCAGTTTGTCTAGACTCAGCCTTGCTTGCGCATTTGGCCAACAAGCTCTACTGCACTTACCCAAGATTTGATGAAGCTGTCTCGGAAGTACATGACAGGCCCATACTCTTCAAACTCTTCAACTGTCAGGCCACCCTCGTTGAAAGCCTGGTTAAACTGGGGAAGTTTGGCTTGCAACTGGTCGAGCACCATCGGCTGGACAGGATTGAAAAGACGGGAGATTACAGGCATATCGGCTTCGATAAGCTTGTCACAGGAACCATTCCAGTTCATGGTGACACAGACATCACCCCCAACCATCTCGTAGAAATCGTCAAGAGTCCTTGCCCCTCCAGAGATAAAGCCCATGCCATATCCTCGGTCATGGTTGAGCTGGTAGACCTTCTTGGCCACAACCATACCAGCTTGATGCAGGACATCAGAGTTGATGTCGATACCCTGCTTCTGGACATCCTTGCGTAGCCACTCGTTGAAGATGCCGGTTATCAGGGAGAAGTACATCACCGGTCTTTTTCCTGTCTCAAGGAAGACACGGTTGTAAATCTCTCCAAGCTGGATCACCTGGTCCACTCCCATGACCTCAGTTGCGTTGATGGGAGTGTCTTCTGCGAGCAAGATTTCAAGAGCTTTGAGACCGGGTTCGGTCGCAGGGATCTTGATCATGATATTGGGATTCATCTCACGGTTCTTTCGGGCCTCATCTAGGATGACCTGAAAATCTTCCTCATGGATGGGATCGCCCTGGATACTTACATATCCATATTTCCCATGGCTTTTTTCCCAAACAGGCATGAAGATGTCAGATACCCCTTTGATGAGCTTGCGCTGCAGGATGCAGACAACCTCATTGTCATCCTGGGTCTCAGAGAGGGTCTCTTTGAGAACCTCAAGGGCAAAGGTCTTCTCACTGGGATGGGTCAGCATCTTCCATACATAGGAGGGGTTCTGGGTACACCCCGAAGAACCTGCCTCTATGCCTATAGCTGCTTCTTCTCGACTTACATTGTTTACCCAGAACTTGGTCGGGGTAAGCTGTGCAACGCGATTGAAATAATTCATTATACGCTCCTATTTCTTATACTCTTCGGTAAATTTCCGTACGTTCTCCCGTGTCAGCGCACCGAGGGAGAGGGTATCGGACATACAGGTTACAATATGCGAGCCATTGGCGAACTTCTGCTTCGCACCTTCGAAATCAGGCCCGAGTGAGAGCAGGTACTTGCCAGAAGCAACTACCCCTCTTCTCTATATCCAGTAAGGCCGCTTTAGCTTCAGGGGCACCGGAGTTACCCAAAAAGCCCATATTGGTAGCAAGGTCGACAGGACCGACCATTACCCCATCAAGATCCTCGAGGGCGAGAATCGCATCGAGGTTCTCTATCCCCTTAGGAGACTCGATCATGACAAATAGCATGACCAGGTCATTTGCTTTGGAGAAGTAGGAAAGCGGGGTCATTGCCGTAATGTGCTGCACGCGTACTGCCTGCAACCACCACGCACTCCAGTAAGGGGATACCGTACAGCAGCAATGGCAGCCTTAGCCTCCTCCACACTCTCTACATTCGGAACGATGATACCATAGGCTCCAGCATCAAGAATTCGCTTGATCATGACAAAATCATTCCATGGGGCCCGAACAAAAGGGACAGCAGGATAACCCTGCATTGCCTGGAACTGGGTTACCAGTACAGGCAGGTCTATTGGGGAGTGCTCCATATCAATGACGATAACATCCATGCCTGAGTCTGCCATCACCTCAACGGTGATGTTGCCTTCCTGCCTGGGCCCATGCAGCTAGGACTTTCTCTCCGTTCTGCAACTTCTCTTTTACTGCATTGTGATTCTTTTTTAACATCTGTACATTTCCTTATTTTTCTATAATTTGCTATTTGCTTGTTTTTCCAACGCCTCAGCCCTTCGATTCGCACGTGGCAGAAGGATGGCAAAGGCAACCGTCAGCAACAGGAAAAACAGGCTGTCGAAATTGGTAATGAATACAAGGGGATTGCCACCACTCAACGTTAGGGAAGTCCTCAGGTACTCTTCGCAGAGGGGACCCAAAATAACTGCCAGAATAAACGGAACGTTGGGATACTTCTGCTTTTTTGAAGAAATACATCACTACACCGATGACCAATGCTATTGCCATTTGGAATACAGAGTAGGTAGCTGCAAACACACCCAAAATTGCTATGAGTGCAATGGAGCTATAGAGTACCAGGCGGTTGATCCTGACAATCTTCAGGTAATAGGGACCAAACAGAAAAAGTGAAAGTGGCATAAGAACCGCTGCTGCAACAAGAAGGGCCATGTACATGGGAGCCATGACATGCATCTGTTTTACCAGGAGGTCTGGACCTGGAACAACCCCATACACCATCAGGACTCCGAGGATAATGGCTGTTGTCCCGTCTCCAGGAATACCCAAGGAGAGCATCGGAACCAAGGCGCCACCACACATTGCGTTGTTTGCTGTCTCTGCTGCAACCAAGCCGTCAATGGCTCCACCACCAAAACGCTCGGGATGCTTTGAAGTCCTCTTTGCCTCCACATAGGAGACAAATCCAGCCATGGAAGCACCTGCACCTGGAAGCACACCAATGATGTATCCTGTAAAGGAACTCTTGATGTAGGTCATAGCCCCTATCTCCCGCATCTCGGCAAAACTGGGGAAGAACTCCTTGCGCTTAAACTTATAGGAACTCGCAGCACTGGTCTTCTTTGCATATTCGGCATTGTTGACCGTTTGACTGGTCAAAGAGCTCGCTTATGGCAAAGGCTCCTATGATCAGGGTTGTGAGGTCAATGCCTTCAATGAGGTTTGTGCTGCCAAAGGTAAAGCGTGAAACTGACTTGAGAGGATCCATCCCGACCGTAGAGAGCATAATACCAAACGCCATGGATATGATGGCCTTGGTCTTGTTCTTCTCAACGATGACGATGACGATAAGGGCAAACAGGATCAGGGAGAACTTTCCCGGAGTCCTGATCTGCAGGGCAAGCTTGATCGCCAAGGGGGAGACAAAGATCAAAAGGAGCGCTCCGATGGTTCCACCGATGGCGGACCCTATGGTTGCATGACCGATCGCCTTGGCACCAAGGCCTTTCTGCATCATGGGATAGCCTTCCATGCAGGTCATCAGGGCAGACGGAGCTCCGGGTATATTGATGGTAATTGCAGTTATGCTACCTGAATAGATTCCTGCCATATAGACACCCATGCACATGATAAGGGCATAGGTCATCGGCATGGTATAGGTCATAGGAAGCAACAACACGATTGCCAGCATCGAGGTAAGGCCAGGCAAAGCTCCAAAAATGATTCCAATGAAGAATCCGATGGAGAGGTACAACAGGGACAAAGGTTGGAATACAACCGAAGTGCCTGCAAGGATCTGTAATATCTGGTCCATGGGTTATCTCCAAATTTGCGGGAATCTGATATCGAATGCTATGACATACAGTACATATACCGCAGCAGAAATCAGTAGGGCATAGATAATCTTCTTGAGGATATGTTGGGGTTTGTCATCATAGACCAACATGAAGAAGAACACATACAGCGGAGCAAGCAAGGCAAAGCCAAGCAGGTCGAACAAAAGGACAAACACAGCTATTATCAGGACAGTCATAGCAGGCTTGAGGCTTTTCTTTTTGGTTTCAGTCACTGCTTTTTGCTTCAGCAATTTCTTTTTTTTGATGCTTTCAGGCCAGAGAGCAACTGCATGATGGCAGCTGGTGTGGCAATAAGGAAAATCATCACAGGGAAAGGATGATTCTGAAAGCATCCCCTTGACAATGGGGGGGGCCATCTGGAGAGCACTTACCACATAGATGATGAGTGCAATCTGCATACAAGCGGGTATGATGACCCTCGCTTGCAGATACGGGTTTTTGGTTTTCATTATTTTACACTCCTGGACTCGAGACGCATAAGCAACACGAACTGAGAACCTTGGGTAGGTTGGTAAGGATTACCGCATGGCGCTTGCCATGCGGTAAAGGTTTTTTTACGATACGAAGCAAAATCTCAGATGATCAACAATCGAATCTTAGATAATTCCGGCATCCTTCAAAGACTGAAGTGCTTTGGTTTCACCTGCAATCTTTGTTGCAATGAAGGCATCCAATTCGGCACCACTCTTGAAGTCAGGGGTAACACCAACGGTTGCAGTCCAATCAGTGAACTCCTTGCTGGTTGCTGCTGCACCATATGCTGCGACAAGTTTCTCGATGATATCAGCAGGAGTCCCGGCAGGAGCTGCAACAGTAAGGAAGGAACCAGAAAGAAGGGTCTCACTCAGACCAAGTTCCTGGCTGGTTGGAACCTCAGGATACCCTGCGTTGCGCTTTGTGCTGAACTCAACAACACCAAGGGCAATCACCGGAGCTGAGAATTGGTGCAAAGTCGCCAAGACTTGTAATGGCGGCATCAACCTCACCATTGAGGATAGCTTCACGCTGGGGAGCAGAACTCTTGTAGGAGATCATGTTGAACTGCACACCGTAGAGTTCCTGGATCTTCAAAGCGAGCAAGCTTACACGGCTTCCAATTCCCTGGTCAGCAATACGAATCTTTCCGGGGTTTGCCTTTGCAGCAGCGATAAGTGCATCGAAGGTCTTGTAAGGGGAATCCTTACCAACCATGATGGCATCGGGCTCCTGGGTGATCAAAGCAAAGATTTGCAGCTTGGCAAGATCATAACCCTTGATGAGTCCGGGTAAACGGAGCATTGATGACTGGAACCCGTAGTTCAGGTTTCCAATGGTATATCCATTGGGCTTAGCACCCATGAGGGAGTTCGGGCCTACTGCATCATCAGCACCGGGCTTGTTGACAAAATAGATCGCGGCTCCGAGTTCCTTCTCAGCAAGCATGGAAACCTTTCGGGAGATGGCATCAGTAACCACCACCGGCACCACTGCTGATGATAAATTCAATATCCTTGCTTGGATAGGTTTCTTCTGCACCTTGTGCAAACAGAGTAGCAGAAGCTAGGACCACACATGCGAGCAATACAAATACTCTTTTCATAACAACCTCCAAATGGCATTAATTGGTTCCTCTCTGGTAAAACCAACAGCCATCGTTCTAAATGCAACCTATATACAATAGGTCATAATCTGCTAATCACTGATTATCAGATTTATATAAATAAGTATAACATCTTAGTAGGTATTGTCAATAAAAAAATAAATAATAATTAATTTATTACTTGTAATGAATTTACATGGAATCTATACGAATAGTACGCTCAATATCCCTGCTTGGTGGCACCAAGTGAAACCAATAATACCAGAAAAGAAAGCAAATCACTAATAATTCATAGAAAGCTTTATCTTCCTTCGGTTACTATGTCGTTCTGCAATATCACCGGCTAACAGCTCATCCTGTATCTTGATAGCCTCATACAACTGGCGGGTGGTCTTTCCGAGACTGGGGAAACTCTTTGACAAAGTCCGGATAATGCAACCGGGACTCCCTGAGCATTGAGTGGATCACTCTGATCAAAGAGAAGAACAAAGGGTTCCGAGAACTGATGGCAAGCTTATTATGGAATTGTTCATCCAAATCTACCATCTGTTCGTGCTCGGTTGCATCATCCATCAGATCCAATATTTGTTTCAGTTCGGCAAGATCCTCGATGGTTCGTATCTTTGCCACTCTCTTGGAAATCCCCCTTTCCAGAGTTGTCTTGAGGTCATACAAGTCGAACAAGGGTGGATTGACATCCGTATACATCGCCTCAAACAGCAAGGTGATGGGTCCAATAAGATTCGAGAGGCCCATTTCCGCTACATAACATCCGGATCGGGGTACTATCTTGATGAGACCCAAGGCTTCACAGCGCATGAAACCGGAACGAATCTGGCTTTGTGATACAGAAAATTCCTGAGCGAAAGTCCTGATCGAAGGGAGCTTATCACCACTTTTCA
This sequence comes from uncultured Sphaerochaeta sp., assembly GCA_963662725.2. Classification (GTDB taxonomy): domain Bacteria; phylum Spirochaetota; class Spirochaetia; order Sphaerochaetales; family Sphaerochaetaceae; genus Sphaerochaeta. The sequence goes on along the minus strand of CAXXCW010000034.1, from coordinate 84 downwards.
GCTTCTTTTCCCTGATATAGCGAACCAAAGCAAAGACCATCCGATCCTCTTCATCCCTACATAGCCCTTCAATTACAGGTTCCA
>CAXXCW010000033.1:0-36194 GCA_963662725.2 uncultured Sphaerochaeta sp. | reverse complement strand
TGAAGCCATAGCTCTCTTGTACCCTAGTATGGATATTCGCTACAGTAAGAGGGCGCTTCTTCTTGCATGAGAGAGGCAATTATCATCGCCTCATAGGGTCGCATCCCATTGCAGATCACTTTGGAGAGAAAGTCGAGGCTTTTCAGATGCAACGCTGATAGCTTCATATGGCCCTCAACACCAATGCTGCTCTTGAACTGGTAGTAGTTCTTTGAATACTCTATGAAGGACAAGGGGGTAATTGCATACAGGGCGGATAAAGTCCATCATGGTAGGGATTCTGCCTACCTTTGAACGCACTTTCAAGAACTCCTCTTTGAGAAATCCCTTGCGTTGGAAGGAGGCGGCATGTATGGACGCATAGATCCTCTCTTTGGCAATCTTGTCGAAGCTTACAGTGGAAGGTCCCTGTATGGCTCAGGCTCCCTCCACTGACAAACCTCCGTAACGTATCCTTCTTATAGCTAGTATCCCCATAAAGCGCTATAGGAATCATATAGTTATTTTTATAGTTTGCTATAAAATCGATGACCGTAAGATATTCTTTGCCCGGATACTTGCGCAATCCCCTGCCCAATTGCTGAACAAAGATTATGGCTGACTGAGTTGGACGAATCATAACAACTTGGTTGAGGGAGGGGGATATCTACACCTTCGTTGAGGATGTCAACGGTTACCAAGTACTCTAGCATTCCCTTCCCGTCATCCATCTCCAATCGGGAAAATGCAGCATCTCTTGCAAAGGATGGGTCATTTCCGCTGAGGGCCAGTGTTTTCCAGGCCCAAGGCGTTCAGCCCTTCAGAAATTTCCTTGGCCTCTTCGTTAGCGGCTGCAGAATATCAAGCCACGACGCCGGTAGGTGCCAATGCTGTAGCGGTCAAGCATCTGCCTGATGTTCCTGACCTTTGCAGAAACTTCCAATGAAGTGAAATCGGAGAGATTCTCGAGGGTTGCACCATCCACACTCAATTCGGAAATACCATAATAATGGAAAGGACAGAGCAGATCAGCTTCCAATGCCTGGTTCAGCCGTATCTCATAGGCCACGTTGTGGGTCAAAGAGAGAATAGATATCAAAGCCGTCAGTGCGTTCAGGGGTGGCTGTCATCCCCAACAGGAAAAGCAGGCTTGAAATATGCAAGGGCTTTGCGATAGGATCCCGCCCCACTCCGATGGACTTCATCCACGACAATATAGTCAAAATGATCAGGAGCAAACGAATGGAGCACCTCATCCCTTTGCGAGGGTCTGTATCATGGAGAAAAGATACTGGACATCAATGTCGGAATCTCCTCCTCCCAACAGGCCACAACAGATATCCTTGCCCAGTATGTGCTGGAAACTGCGCATCGACTCTTCGGCTATCTGTTGCCTATGCACAATAAATAGGAATCGCCTGGGTCGCTGTACCGCTACATCAAATGCTGCAAGAAAGGTTTTTCCCGTTCCTGTAGCCGATATGAGCAGAGCCCTTGACTGGCCTTGGCAGCGTAGCCCATTGAGAGAGGATAAGGCCTCCACCTGCATATTGTTGGGAACTATATCCCCTGCCCTTTCCTCTCTGTACTCTTTTTCCGGTAGAGGCTCCCCTCCGAGAACTGGGAAGAAGCCTGAGTTTCTGGAAAAGCTTTCAATGAATTTTCCTGTACTGATCAAGCCATGCGCCACTGACCACAATAGCCTCTCCCCAGGCTTGGGAGAACTCCTTTTGGGTCTTCTGCAACAGCTCACCCTCGGAAAGGGATACCAGATGCACATTCCACTCCCTGTTTGTTGCTAGAGCCCCATGGGTGATGTTAGAGCTTCCCAATATGACAGAGGAGTACCCCTGATCATCATGATGGAACAGATATCCCTTTGCATGGAAGGATTTCTCACAATAGACGCGAACCTCTATGGTGGGGAAATTCCGTCATAAGGTGTTCGATGGCATTGGGATCGGTAAAGTTCAGGTAGTCAGAGGTGAGGATCTTGCCTCTCACTCCCCGTGCCTGTGCTTCATACAGGCCTTGCTGTAGCATAGCCAACCCACCTGATGTGATGAACGGCAACGGAAAACTCTGAAGGAAGTGCAGCTATCGAGTTCTCTGAGCAAGGAGGTGAGAACCTTGCTTCTGGGGGGGATCATTCAGAACCAGATGGGGTCGGAATTCTCCAGAGGAACCGATACAAGCATCCAGAAACCCTGTCTTAAGGCTTTCAGGAAGCAGTTCAGGACACACGTTGCTTCATGGCTATACCAACAAGGCTTCGATGGCCTTGACAATGGGCAGGTCAGCTTCTGCCCAGGATACTGAATGGAGTTCCTCTTTGCGCAAACCACTTGGAATCCATGTGTTCGGTACGGACGAGCTCTCCTTCAACAATGTCACAAAGATACCCATGAAGGGTCAGGGAGAAGCTTGTGTACTGATGTTCCACGCTGATAAGGTGCCTTCTCACAACAATCTCAGTTCCAAACTCTTCGAATATCTCACGGACGATAGCCTCTTCTCCCTTCTCTCCGATTTCCAGTTTTCCTCCGGGAAACTCCCACCTCAAGGCAAGTTCACACCCCCTGTCCCACGCTGGGGCTGCAAAGACCTTGTGTGTCCCCTATGATAACGGCAGCCGCCACCTCAATATGTTTCCATGGTTTTTTTCCTCTGATACGTATCTTAGCAGCACTCATACCCATGGTCCAGGAGGAAAAACGCATCTTATCTCGATAGGAACCTGCCTACCTTCCAACACTATCAACATAATCACGGACATATCGTTGCTCCTTGCTTGGATTCTTCACACCGTGCAAAGAAATGTATCAAAAATATCAATAATTCCGCAACGATTTGCAAGTATACAGTACAGCTAGATTGACCATTATGTGGGGCCCGTGTTAGGATGCAGTTGCTTTAGTTTTTTGAGTTGCAGCTCGTCCGTTTTCCTATCTTAGTATGTATGCATTCTTTACTGAATCCTCCAGCAGACAGGCAAAAAAGTTCAAGACTGCGCCAAATAGAGCAATATTATGAATACAGGCAAAGCCTGTAAAGGGATGCTTTTAATGGCAAAGAAAATTTACGTTGGTAACATGAGTTACAACACCTCCGAAGAAGAACTTCGGGACCTGTTCGCACAGTACGGTAACGTTCTGTCTGCTAATATCATCATTGACCGCGAAACTCGCCGCCCCAAGGGCTTTGGTTTTCGTAGAGATGGAAGAGGATTCTGCTGCAGAAGCCGCTATCTCACAGCTCGACGGTAAGGAAATCGATGGCCGTAACCTCCGCGTTAACGAAGCCATTGCTAAGCCCCGCCCGTCTTACAACAATAACCGCTACTAGTCTTCTGACGAACTGGCAAAGAGGGAACCTGCAGAGGTTCCCTTTTTTTCATACCTATCTCATCTCCATTGTATCAGGGCTTCATTCAGGCTGGTCTCTACCCTTATCAACGGATGTGAGAACGTACACAGCCCATGGCCTGGGAACATCACATCGAATTCAAGCTTTGCCATCTTGATCAGAGATCGGATATACACCTGTTTGTCAAAATCCATCGAGCCATCCCAACCAAAATGTCCATAGCCCAACGTACCAATGACATCTCCGGAGAAGAGAACCCTTCTTCCACCCCAGGTAAGCATATATGCTGTGCATCCTTGTGTGTGTCCAGGCAGATGGATAGCTTCAACTGATAGTCCGTGGATCGACATCTTTTGCTTATCTTCAACTGTCTGGTCAACTGAAAAAGGCTCAAATTTCCTGTGATACAGATACCCACAACACCGCTCATCCCCTGTTTTCACCGCATCGGAGCACTCGGCGTGTGCAACAAGGGTAACGCCTTTTTTCTTGAGTATCGAACCGGCATTAGCATGATCGTAGTGTGCATGGGTAAGCAGGCAGGTGGTTATGGCCTTGGGATCAAGCCCCCAGGATAGCATATTCTGTTCAATCTCCCCAAACGTATCCCCATTTCCACAGTCAATCAGAACAATATGTTCCTCAATCTTGAGAGCATAGACATTACAATCATCAAAAGATCCTGTCACCTGGTTTGCTGTCAAACCTGAAAGACTTCCCCCCACTTGATACAGACCCGGCAGTAGCTGCATATTCACCCCCTACCAATACACCGATTCCAGATAGATGCAGAGCCAGTGATAGATGGGAAGGTGAAGCTCCTGTACCTTGAACGTCTCCTTTTCAGGTACTCGGATGCACACATCACACAGCTCCTTAAGAAGACCTCCACCTTCGCCTGTCATGCCCAAGACCTTCATACCTTTGGCTTTGGCCACGATGGCTGCATTGAGCACATTCTTGGCATTCCCCGATGTCGACAATCCCCATAAAACATCACCAGAAACACCATAGCCACTGACCTGCTGGGCGTATGATATGGAGCTGTCCACATCATTGCCAAAAGCTGTAGAAAGTGCGGTATGGGCAGAGAGGCAGATGGCGGGAATGCTGCCTTCCAAGGAAGAGGCAAGCATGGATCCTCTTCCAGGATCAATCTTTATCAGGGATGCTTGCAGTTCTTGCGGTATAGGGCGTTCCCGTATGAAACGCTTCATGAGTTCACCAACAATATGGTCAGCATCGGCAGCACTGCCTCCATTGCCACATACCAGGATTTTCCCCTTGTCCGACACACTCATGCGCAGCAGGTCGGCCGCCTGAGTCAGTTCATCGCGTATGCCGGAAAGCTGGGGATATCTCTGCAGTAACTCTAACAATCCTGTTTTCATATCTATTTCCCTTTATGCTCATATCTGTCCATGGCTATTCCCAATGCAGCCATATCCCCTAACCTATCACCTAATGCAGAAGGGTACACCTTACAGAGACTGGCTGTCTGCACAAGTGCTTCTTTCCGAATCTCCTCTTCCATGAAACCTCTGAACAAGGCCTCGCTACGAGTGAAGATACTGCCTATCACAATGCATTGGGGGTTGAGCAGATCGATTAGCAAGGCAAGCCCCTGTCCCAACGTCCTCGCACTCGTCTCAATGACAGAGAGGGCGGTTTCATCACCCCTTTCAGCCAAGATGCAAACATCCTTGGCTGAAAGGAGTGAATTTGTTTTTTCCCGATATAATTCCCTGATCCCGGCCCCACTGCAAAAGCTCTCCCAGGAGCCCCTTTTCCCATAGCACAGAGGTCCGTCATCCTTCATACGCCAATGCCCGATCTCCCCAGACAGGAGCCCACTACCCCGATAAAGACGCCCATCGAGGATAAGGCCTGCACCCAAGCCAGTACCGAAGGTGAGGAAGATCATCGAATCATATCCCTTGGCACTTCCCCAAAGCCATTCAGCCAGGGCACAGGCATTGGCATCATTTTCCAGAGATGAAGGGATGTTTGTCCTCTGCTGGAAAAGTTGCACAACAGGGATATCATCCCATAGCGGTAGATTAGGGGGTGATTGTATTATCCCTTCCTTACTGTCCAGTGGACCTCCACAGCTTATTCCTAAGGCTTTAACCTTACGTACATCAACATCGAGCAGCAGCTGGTCAATAGATATATAACACTCATTGAGAACTTGCTGTGGATCTTCCTTAGTGGCAAATTGTATCTTACCAAGGATTTCTCCCGCTTCATTACCGAGAGAGACAGAAGTCTTCGTCCCCCCTATATCGACACCTATAAAAAGAACTTCTGCCATACTTACCCCTTCACAGAACCTGAAAGCAATCCTTGGATAAAGTATTTTCCAAGGAAAATATAGACAAACAACGTAGGAAGGGCTGCAATGAGGGCTCCTGCCATCTGCACATTCCATTCGATCACCTGGGTACCTGCAAGGTTTTGCAGTGCTACGGTAATTGGCTGGATTGAAGGCCTTTGGGTTAGGACCACAGCAAAGAGGAAATCATTCCATACGCTGGTAAACTGCCAGATGAGCACAACTACCATGGTTGGAAGGGAGATGGGGATGACAATCTTGGTAAAGACACCCCAGAGCCTCAATCCGTCGATCATGCCTGCCTCAACCAACTCATCAGGAATCTTCGCGTAGTAGTTTCGGAACATCAGAGAGGAGATAGGCAGACCATAGACTATGTGAGTCACTATCAGGCCACCAAGCTTCCCATAGAGCTGGACTGCATTCATGCTTCTCACCAGAGGGATGAGGATACTCTGGTATGGAATAAACATGCCAAAGACAACCAGGGCAAAAAGGACGTTAGAGAAGCGAAATGTAACCTTGGCAAAGATGAATCCTATCATGGAACCGAAAATAATGGAAAAAAGACAGACAGGAATTACGAGCAGGAAACTATTTTTCATGTTCTGTGAAAGCTTGGAGAAAGCCTCAGCAAAACCCTCCAAGCTTGGATTCTGGGCAGGAAGCCACATCTCACTGATACGTACCTCACTGAATGGCTTGAGACTGTTGTTCAATACGATATACAGAGGGAATATGAAGCAAAGCACAGCAAATATGGCAAATGAATATTTTATGACCTTGCTTATGGATCTGGTTTTCATCGATCTTCTCCCTTAAACGTGGAGTGAAGGTATGGGACAATTACAACGGCAACCAGGATGAGCATCATAATGGAGATAGCTGCCCCTTCTGCATAATGATTACCCCTAAAGGTTGTTTCAAACATGAACAAGCCAGGAAAGTCCGTGACAAAGGCCGGCCCTTTACCTGTCATGGCATATGCCAAGTCAAAAATCTTCAATGATACGTGACCAAGGACGATCATAGCAGAGAAGGTGATCGGCTGTATGATGGGAAGGATGATTTTCCGAATTATCGTAAACTCCCCTGCCCCATCAATTTGTGCAGACTCTATCAACTGGTCTGGAATACCTCGAAGACCGGCTAGGAACATGGCCATCGTATATCCCATATATTGCCAGGAGGCGGCTATTATCAGGGCTATGAGTGCAACGTTGAATCCCCCGATACTGTATGTTGAGGTGAACCAACCAAACTCTGCCTTGAATCCTACCATACGCAACAGGGAGTTCAGACCAACCTCAGGGCTGAAAATCCACCGCCATAACACACCGGTGACAACAAAAGAAAGGGATAGGGGAAACAGGTAGATGGTCCGAAACAGAGCCTCACCCTTAAGTTTTGAATAGAGAAGGTAGCTGAGAAAAAAACCTCCACCTACACAGATGGCAATAAAGAACACAGTGAAGAAAAACGTATTGCGAAGATCGGTCTGGAATCGTTGTGAAGAGAAAAGCAATTTGTAGTTATCAAATCCTACCCAAGTCATATTGGGCAAAATCCCATTCCAGTCTGTAAAAGAGACCCGCAAGGACCAAATGATAAACCCATAGATAAAGAGAAACAACAAAGCCAGCAGAGGAAGTAGTATCATCACCGCCAGACGGACATCTTTTTTTGGACAGTACATAGTGCCTCTCTTCTTGGTAGACCAGTGGTTGCGGAAGATCCGCAACCACTGTATTCGATTAAGAGATAGATACCCTAGTTCTTGGGGGCGTACCTATCGGATGCAGCCTGGAATTCCTTCATGGCCTTATCCACATTCAATTCTGTTGTGAACACACTCATGATATCATTGATCCTTGTTAGCCATGGCTCTGAAATGGCAGCGCCGTGGGCAACACTAGGCACAATGGCGTTGGTTGCAAAGTCATCCATAGCAGCATTGAGGTATGCATCATACTTGGAACGGTCACCATCAGTCCTGGAGGGGATCGACCCCTTTATGGGATTGAAGGCATCCTGGCCTTCCTTAGAAGCGCAAAGCGCCAGCCACTTGATTACATTGTCGCGGTTGGGAGCATTTTTCGCAAGTCCGAAAGAGTCGGAGAGCATGATGAAATTTCCTTTTGTCCCTGGAGCAGGCGCCCAATCCCAATCAGTGCCCTGCTTGAATCCCTGGGAGTAGTAGTATCCTGCAGCCCAGTCTCCCATTACGTTCATCGCAGCTTTACCTTCAGCTACATACCCAGCGGCATCCATATTTGCCAGAGCAGCATGGTCACGGTTGGTGTAGGCCATCATCTTGGCATAATCGGACAATCCCTTTCTTACCTGAGGATCATTCCACGAAACCTTTCCATCCCAAAGGGCACGATACTTTTCAGCCCCGGTATTTGCCAAGATTACGCTTTCCAGTAGGTGCGTTGCTGCCCAGCTCTCATTATCACCAAGGGCAAGGGCAGGAATGCCATTGGCCTTGAAGACTTCAGCTACCTTGAAAAACTCTTCCATGGTATTGGGTACTGCAAGATTGTACTTCTTGAAAAGTTTCGGGCTGTACCACATTACATTTGAGCGGTGAACGTTCACAGGAATGCTGTAGACCTCTCCCTTATAGGAAATGATGTCAATGACATCGGAAGGGAACATGTCCATCCATCCGTTATCCTCAAGAATGAAAGTAACCGGCTCCATGAAGTCAGCCACTACCCAAGTGTCGATCAATTCATGCCCCGCATGCACCTGGAATGCATCGGGGGGATTTCCACCCTGCATTCTGGTTGCCAACACGGCCTTGGCGTTGGTTCCGGCACCACCGGCGACAGTTGCGTTGATAATCTCAATGTCTGGATATTTCTTATTGAATACATCCACCATTGCCTGTAGCCCATCGGCCTCACCACCAGCTGTCCACCAACTGAAAATTTCCAGCGAATTGCTCTTCGCCTTCGGTTCAGCTGCTCCTTGTGCGAACACCATGGTCGTTGCGGTGAGAAACACCAAAACAGCAATCACAATACTTTTTCTCATAGTACAACTCCTTTGTTATGTATAACTTCCTATGAAGTCATTTTACTCTAATCAAAATCTTCTCCATCCTATCAAGGCTCAATACACAAGCCCGGATCGTATGATAATTCACCTTCCATGAGTGACTCATATGACTCCACACCGGTTCTCCGTCACGTCTGAGCAGAGCAAGCCATTCACCTACCTCATGGTTGATCATCTTATCGAATACGAAACGGTGGACATTCTCGTAGACCAGCAGATACTTCTCATCGCCAAATGCAAGGTATGCATCAAGCATCCCGATGAGAAACTCAGCCTGTTGCCAGAACTCCTTACCGTCGTCATAGACCTGCTTTCCATCAATGGAGCCTTCCACATACACCCCCCCATAGGTATAGTCCACCCCATGGGAGACTGCATGAGAGAGTAGCTTTTCAAACATAAGATTGTAGGCATCCGCTTGTTTGTTCAAAATCCGTAGGGCATCACTGAGCAACCAGAAAAATTCGACATTATGACCATAGGAGGTATTGTCCAAGGCATTGCTCTTCTGATTCTCCCCTTCAACAAACCGGTCCCATCCCCAAATGATGTCAAATTTGATCTGAGGTGCGACACTCCAATCACAGAAGAACTGGGGAATGCCTGTATTGTGCACAGGATGCAGAATCTTGTTCGTGATCAGATGAATGACTTCCTCAAGTTTCCTACGGTGGATATCTTCCCCACTACACGCATAGAGGGCAGTGAAGGCTTCCATCAGATGCATATGGACATCAAGGGTCTTGCGATCACCTCCACCACTACCCCCTTCGCAAAGTTTCCAGTCACGATCAAACATCTCCCAATACCCACCATGGCTGGTCTCTGCAGCATATTTCTGCAACAGGTCAAAACACTTTTTTGCATATTCAAGACCTATTGGATCGTCGAAGGTTTTCGTGTAGGTAGAGAGGGCATAGATGGCAAAGCTCAATCCATAGGCAATCTTCTTATCGATCAGAACTTCATTCTTTCGGTTGAACAACCAGTAGAACCCACCATATACAGGATCCCAATAGCGGTCGATGGCAAATCTGACACCTTTTTCTGCAAGGACCCTACACTGCCCTTCTGTATCATGTCCATGGGAAGCTGCTAGGGAAAGCGAATAGATGGTGCGCATGTGTGCGAGCAAGGATTTCTCATCAACGTGGGAGTCGTTGCCCTGGGCATCCCATTGCGTAAGATATCCTCCCCACTTCTGATCCCAACAACGGGTAATCCAAAACGGCAACAGCTCTCTCCTGAGATGGTGTTCCATCTCCTGTTTCCATGCCAGAACCTGATCTCTTAGCATATGTTCAACTCCTTTTCTCCAGCTCATTATAAAGACAAACCAAAAAGTCCCGATTGTCCGCACAGGTATATGAGACAGGACATCCCATACGGTTGAAAGTTTTCATGAACCTCAGATAATAGGCGGGATTGTCCATGGGAGGTTCTCCCTTGCTCCAATCCCAACTCTCCTCCTGCAGATCGACAACATTGATCTGACACGTGGAGATGGTATTCCCTTTTGGGATGGAAACATTCCTTGCCATGGAAAGGGCCTTCTCAAAGATCATAGGAGACATGACAGCTGACCCTATGGAAAGATATACGCCACCTTCAAGGTTTGAAACGCTGTCCACAAACGATAGGAAGTCCCTTTCAGCTGTTCGTCCAACTACGGCTCCCCTATTTGCCTTATGGGTGTACATGATGTCATGACCAAACATCGGGTGGCTTGTGAACGGGATTCCTTCTGCAAATGCGATGGATTGGGCGCTGTATTTGGCATAGGGGTGCGAAACTGCAAGAAATCCAGATGGAATATCCAAATAGGTAATCAGTTCCAACAGATCGGCGGCACTTGCACGAGTGGAAAGCGTCACACCCTCCCCCCCGTTTTCCACAAGCGAGAGCAATTCCTCTCTAGGGGGAATATTCAGTCCACCTGATTGTATGAAGGCCCCTAGGGAAGCGCCATAGCCAAGGCCTTCATAGGATCCTACTGCAAGGGCAAGGTTTATGTAGAGACCGGTCTCTTCCCATGTTCCAAACATCCCTTTCCCCACATTGATGCGGACATCCTCACTACTGGCACCTTGGAAGGCAAACTCCCAGTCATGTATCACACCCGCTCCATTGGTAGCAAGGTGAGTGATCCATCCTTTTCGGGCCATCATGCCAAGCAATCTGCCTGCACCATTCTTGATGGTATGAGCTCCAAAAGCACAGATGACCGAGGCTTGCCTCTTGTTTGCCTCAAGTATCTGCTGAGCAATGACCGATGCCTTCTGTTGCAGCTCTGCTGTAAGGGCCCCTGTATAGGTCTGCCTATCAATGGAGGTTTCTTGGATGTGAACCTTATTCTCCCGCTCTGAAAGGGGGAAATAGGTCATTTTCTTACGGTCAAATTCACACATCATGCCTTTTCCTCCCATCCGAGCAGTAAGGCGAGCTCATCGCTCCAGGAAAAATCGGGGATGAGCAGGTCAGCTCCTCCGAGGACCAACCGTTCACGTTTGGCCATGTTCGCCCCATACCTGCGCACCTCATCACTGAGGACTCCAACAGCGAGGAGCCCATGCTTTTTCGCTTCACGCATCTCTACAGGGCCATCACCAAAGACCACACAATCCCCAATGGAAATGGTCGAGGAAGCTTCAATTTCAGCTATGATATCCTTGATAACCAATTGCTTGGGGTCGTTTTTCACATCTCCGACCGAACCGAAAATTCTTCCTTCAAACAGATCCGCATATCCGAGCAATTCAGCTTCCCTCTTCACATCCTCAACATCGGTACCGCTCGCAAGATAGAGCTTGGTCCCATGAGCTTGCAACAGCCTCAGAAAGGGTACGACATCCTTGAGGGTGAAATCTTCCGCCTTCAGGCGACCAGTTTCGAGAAGCTGCACTTTATGGGCGACCATCTTTAGAAGCTTCTCGTTGTATATCGCCTTATATTGTTTGGGAGTCAAGACATCTTCACCTTTGACATACCCATTCCTGGCAACAAGATCGGCGAGATAATGCATCTGTACAATGGTCTGGATTCCTGTGGTCCTGTCTATGAATGTCTTTGCTGTCTCCCTGATGGAAGCAAGGTCTGCAGCGTCCAGACCAGAATAGGCATCCGAGGCGATGCACGAGACCATGACCTCTTCCATGACAGACTCCCACCCTTCCCTCAAGGTTGAGATGGTGCCATCGTGATCGAATATGGCAACTTTGGGAAAAGCACCTCTTTTCTTTTGCGCAGTGACGATTTCGATGGGAGTATCCCTGTAGTAGGAGGCAAGCCGAATATCCCTGGCCGTATTCGAGTTGTAGCGCAAGTTGGGATCATCCGCCAAAGCAAGCACCTCTTCCCTGCTTGGATGGCCGGTCTCATACAGTTTCTGCAGGGCTACAGCTGCACAGATATTTCCGATATACGCGGAATCTGCAAGTGTTGCCCCATTGGCACTGGCGACAGCAAGACCTGCAAGAAACGCATCACCTGCCCCCACTATGTCTATCTCACCTGTTATGTGTATCCCCTCGAGGGAGGTGATGGCTTCCCCATCGTGTACGAGCGCCCCGTCTTCGCCTAATGTCATGACAACGGGCTTGTTCCAATGCTTGCTAAGCCAAGTTATCAGCGACGTCTGGTCTGATGCCTGCTTGCCTGTATGATGGGAAAAAAGTGAAGAGCCTTCCTTATCATTGAGCTTATGGATTGTAGAGGGATAGACATCGTTGAGTTTCCTGCAATCGGCGAACCAGAGCACCTTGTCCTGATGCTTCTCTATCAGAAGATTGAACCTATGTTGAAACGCCTTGGAGTGCAGCCCCTGAGGCACTTGCTCATTGATCAGCACAGCATCATAGCTATCCAGCTTCCTTTCAAGGATTGAAAGGACGTTGGCAATATTGGTCGTATCGGGAACATTGAAGTTTCCGCTGTCAAACCGAGGGTGTTCCAGTCCTTTTTCATATACCTTGTGGTAGACATGGGTTGCCCAGCCCTCTGTTTGCCGCACCACTCCTTCAGTCCCGATCCCACTCTCTTGCAACATATCCAAAACCATGGAACCAAAGCCATCAATACCAACGATACCGTATATGTCAACCTTCTTTGAACCGAGAGTCCTGCAGTTTACTGCAACATTACAGGCACCCCCCAATTCAGTCTTGGTGGCAAGAACTGAGTAGGTTTGCAGGCCTGTCTCTGCAGATACTTCGCCACCTTCAGTGGATACCTGATAGTACAAATCCAGACAGATATCCCCTACTATCGCTAAAGAAGGAGCCTTATTTGTTTGAAGAAACGATGTAATATCCAACTAAGGACCACCTTATATATGAAATGTAACCGCTTTCATTTTTAGCTTAAGACATACATTCCCATTTGTCAATCAAAATCTAAACATATCTATTCTACACTATGACAAGCATTTATCACATCCTGACATGGCATTGACCACACATGGAGAGACTGCGTGCCGTTGCATGAACCATGAGTATCACATCTCTTGTTGACAGGACTTCCCCAATGGCTTATTTTTTGAGTGAAAGAAATGACCTTGGCTCCGGAGCAGTACAGCATGAAACAAAAGACCATCGACGACATTGCATTCGAGGCGGGAGTGTCAAAGGCCACCGTATCAAGGGTGCTATCACACCCTGAGATAGTCAGTGAAAAAACAAAACTCAAGGTCCTCTCCATCATGGAGAAATACTCCTACACCCCAAACCATCTTGCCCAAGGTCTTGCAGGGACTGCAACCAAGACAATTGGAGTGGTCATTGACGAACTGTCCAACTTCTTTTTCATAGAAATTGCTGAAGGGATCGACTTTGTGCTTGACTCCCATGCGTATTCCATGCTGGTATCCAGCTCGCGTTGGATTGAGCAACGGGAGACTCGCCTTGTCAGCTCCCTTATCAGCAGCAGAGTTGATGGCGTCCTGCTTGCACCTGTCTTTGCACAGCCTAAGGCAGTCGAACTCCTACAGCGTGCAGGCATCCCCTTTGTTCTCATTAACTGCATCCCAGAAGACAAGGACATCTGTTTTGTCTCAAGCGACAATCGTGAGGGAGGCAGGATTGCAGCTGAGTTCATCAACACCCACCCAAGGCAGCAGACCATCGTCATAACAGGATTCCCCCACCAGTCCATCGAGCACCGCCTGGAAGGGTTTCATGAGGTGATCGACCCCAAGCTCAAAGCCAAGCACTACTCCCAGATCAAGACACAAGAGGATGGGTATAATCTGGTACCCACTCTTATCAGCGACGACTCGATCGACACAACTGCTACAACCCTATTCGTAACCAATGATAACGTTGCCATAGGCATTATCAACCGATTGGTCGAACTTGGGATCTCCATCCCCGGGCAAGTATCCATCTTAGGGTATGACGACATACGCATAGCGGGTTCATGCAGGGTTCCTCTCACCACCATCTCCCAATCTTCAGTGGAGATGGGCAGGGTGGCAACCAGGATGTTGCTCCATCTCATCAGGAACAAGGAGAAACACGAGATTTTTCACCACCTAATCAAGCCAAAACTCATTTGCAGGGAATCGAGCGGATAGGAGAATGCATATGGCTGCCCCTGGAAAACGGGTACATGCAAACCCCTGAATAAAGACTACCCTTCCAACTGAGTTATGAACTCAGCCTCGGGCACCGCCTTGGAGAACAGGTATCCCTGATACTGGTTGCATCCGATCTGTCTGAGGAAGGAAAGCTGTTGCTCTGTCTCCACCCCTTCGGCAACCACAGTGACTCCAAGCTCCTTGGCAAGCAAAAGCACTGTCTTGTAAATGGTTATTGCATCGGAATCAGGATAGCTGGCAATAAAAGAGCGGTCGATCTTTAGCTTGTCAATTGAAAGTTCCAAAAGATAGGAAAGTGAGGAGAATCCCGTGCCAAAGTCATCAATGGCAATGCCCATTCCGATCTGGCGAAGCCTTTCCATAAGCTTTTCGGTAGTCTGCAGGCTCTCAACAGCAGTATGTTCGGTCAGTTCGATGACGAACATGGAGGGATTGACACCATGTTGGAGTAATTCCTCACCTATCAGGTCGGTGATCGCCTGATGGGAAAACTCTTCAGCACTCAGATTGATGGCAAGGGAGAAGTCGGGTTCAATCCTATCCAACAAGGCCTTGTTGGTTGCAAGGAAAGCCACGGCCTCACGGATCACAAACTCCCCCAACAAGGTTATCAGATGATGCTCTATCATCAGGGGAATGAACTCATCGGGTGCTATGTAGCCCAACTCAGGATGAACCCAACGAATCAGGGCCTCTGCCCCTACAATCTTGCCACTTGTGACATCAACTTGAGCCTGGTAATACAGACAGAGGGAAGAGGAGGTGAAAGCACCTGGGATGGCTGCAAGGATCGACTGCTTGCGCATATACTGTTTGTGCACATCCTCATCGAACAGCAAGCACCTATGTTTCTTTGAATCTTCAACCATCTTGGTAGCCATCGAGGCTTGCAACAGCAAGGTGGGTATGGAGACCTCAGCCCCTGAGAATTGGGAATAGCCACATACCGCCTGGGTATGCACAAACGTGGACTGAGCTTCACACTCTTTCTCTATACTCAGAAGCAGGCTTTCAATACGGGGCTGTACTTTTGCCACGTCATCCTCATGCATGAGAACCACATACGTATCGACTGAGAACGCATACACAGGCTCGGACTGAGCGAGCCTTGTAGTGATACATTGACTTATGGCAAGGGAACACGCACTTTCAGTGATGAGCGAATAGTGAGAATCCCGCCCCAACTGGTGGTTCAAGTGAACCAAAAGGCAGTAGCTGGTCGTAGCCCGCTTCCCAGATCCTGCTAGTAGCATCTGGGGAATTTCAATCTCGTTTTCACTGGCAAAGGCGACAAAGTCAGATACTTTCCACGAGGAGCTCGTATAGACCTCTACAGCATACGCATCCTTTCGATTCTCCGTATTTGCCTTAGTCTGGGTACGATTGGTCAGATACTCATTCCCATTTCGGTGCCGGATCCATATCGGCATACCCTGAGGCACTCCCTTTTGCTCTGAGCCATTCCCCTTCAGGGGAAGGTCGGCACACGGCAAGAACGTGTGCGTATCCTTACCCATCAGTTCATATGAAGCATACCCACAGAGCACTTCAAAAGCATGGTTACAAAAAGTGATCCGACTGTTCTCATCCATAACCACGATCCCATTCCCCGAATATTCAGAAATGAGGGAACTTACTTCCAACTGCATGCGGTCAGCCCTACGAAGCTGAAGGAATATCACAATGACAATACCCGAAAGGAACAGCAGAGAGGCAAACCACCACTTTAAGGCAGGATTCTCTAGCACCGGATTCAGGCTCAAAGCCGCTAGATCTGCCAATGCATAGTAACTGACTACAGTCCAGAGCCTTCCTTCATCAGGATACCACAAGAGATTCTGGGAAGCACTACCAAGTACAGCTTGGCACACATACGACTTTTCCTCAGAGACATGCAACCCCGAATCCCCAGAAAAAAGAATCTCTTCCAAAGCCGGGGCCTCTTGGAACAAGGAAGGGGCCTTTTGATCATCAGAAGGGAATGAAGCACAGTCTTGCTCTCCCCTATGTATCCATTGCCCATTGTTTGTCACCAAGCCGAAGGTAATTTCCTTTGTCATCGTCCTCTGATAGTCACGTAGGAAGGAGAGCAGGAAACATGCATCATAGTCAACGATGACAAGCCCAAAAAAAGAACCTTCATGGTAAGAAGGCAGTGCTAGGACCATTGCAGGTCCTGTATGCTCATCATCATACGTTTGCCGACTATCCCGACTTATTGGAGAAATATAGAGCGTATTGGCATCATGGCTTTTCCCAAATGAGTACAACTCAGTGTTTCGGCGGTCTTTGAGGGAAGAAGAATCTGAAGGAACCGCTGGAGAATCTGGAAAATGGGCGACCTTAATGGTCTCCATCCCCGTTGCATTGAGAAAGCGTATGTGGTTGATATAGGATTTCTTGTTAGCAATCCGCAAGAAGAGCTGCTCAAGCTCCGAACGATTATACTCACCTGTATCCTGGACATAGTTGGAAAACTCATTTGAGTCAAATACCAGGAGAAGGTCAGAGACAAACTGGGAAAAGACAGCTTCCAGTTGGTTTGCTATTATGGCATTACCTTTTTCTTGTTCTGTCTGAAGAAGCTGTGAGACCTGTTGTTCCAAGGACTTCTCATAGAAAGAGAACAGTATAACAGACAGGACTACCAAGGGGACAACAAACATGGCGGTCCGCTTCCCTATATTTCTCAAGTCTTTCCTCAGTAATCTCAACCTAAGCCCTTCATCTCAGAGAAATGAGTATACAGAAAGGCAAGCGATGGAGTCTCATGTCTCTGTCTCTGAGAAACAATAGCATGTGAAGGGGCAAAAATAAAGTCCATACACAAAACTCGGAAAATAAGGCGGGCATACCCCCTGAAGTAGTGCAGATCCCTACATTTGCCGGACCTACAACAAAAACTCAATAGTGGCATCTATTATCATCTGTTGCTGCTGTATTGCAGGCAGGGTCGCCTCATTGTCCCCCTTCTGCAGTTTTCCCTCCCCATACAGGGCAAACTGCGTATGGTTTCCTCCTGGGATGACCAGGTACTGGGTATCAGGGGGAAGAAGCATCTTGCCCTCTTCGATATCGGATGGGGTGGCAAGACCGTCGTTAGATCCGCTGACGGAGAGGACTTTCACAGGCTTGTCCCTGAGGGAGTGCTTCTCATCTGTATAGGAAGCGTATAGGATAAGCTTTTCATAACGACTCTCCCTGTTCGCCAGGGCAAAGGCAGCACTGCTGCCCCCTAGGGAGAATCCACCCAAGGCCCAAATCTCTATCTCAGGATATTTTTCTGGGTAGGAATAGGCTGATCCGATATCGAAAATAGCCAAGGAGAAAGGCATCTTGACCAGGAAGACTTGAATGCCTGCCTCTGCTATCTTGCGCGCTGCATAGGCAAAGCTCGCCGGCGCCACATTTGCCCCTTGGTAGTAGACAAAGGCCCGTGTTGCTTGTTTTTTTGCCGGTTCAAAAACGATCGCTTCTGCGGTATCGGTTACTGTGACCAGAGCCCCGGATTCCATCGCCTGGAAGTTGATGGCATCAGCGGGAGCTTCCTGGTTGAGGAAGAAGAGTACCGCAGCTGCCACAATGACGGGGATAAGCATAGATGCAAGGAGAATTTTTCTCTTCATATCAGCTGAGTATAGGCCTCTGGAGCTTCAAAGACAATATTCCGAGCCTGTGGGTTCAGTTCCAACCCGCTTCAGTTTGCTTGCCAGTGCCTACCAAAGGTTTGGAAGGTATGCGATAATCCGTTGATATAGCACTGTCTCAAAGGAACACAATGAAAGCATACTTCGAACCTATACCCCATATACTTGATGAGCTTAAGACACATCCCGATAAGGGACTCACCTCAAAGGAGGCGGCCGCCAGACTGGAAAGGAACGGACCAAACAAGCTTGAGGAAAAGCCAAAGGCAAGCAATTTCAAACGCTTTTTGTTGCAGTTCAAGGATACGATGATCATCATCCTGATAGGGGCGGCCGCCATCTCGTTCGGACTGGCTATGCATGAGGGATCGGGGTTCTTCGAACCGCTTCTCATCCTCCTTATCGTCACCCTCAACGCAATCCTAGGTGTTGCACAGGAGAACAAGGCAGAAAAGGCCCTTGATGCACTCAAACGAATAACCACGCCCCATGCACGGGTACTGCGCGACGGCAGTGTGAGAGTCATTGAAGCATGGGCCTTGGTGACAGGTGATATCATCATCCTGGAAGCGGGGGACATCCCCCCTTCCGATGCAAGGCTCCTCAGCAGTGCCAACCTTCTCTGTGATGAGTCCGCCCTGACAGGGGAATCGTTACCGGTGACCAAAGATAGTGAGGCTACAGTTGCAGAGGATGCCCCCCTAGGGGATCGCTTCAGCATGATCTTTTCCGGTTGCCCCATCATTGGAGGAACGGCAAAGGCTGTGGTGACTGCAACCGCTAAAGAGAGTGAGATCGGAAAGATAGCACACTTGATGGAGGGTGAAGAGGATCAGCAAACACCCCTACAGGTCAAGCTCGCCTCCCTGGGTAAGACGCTTGGCATAGCAGCCATCGCTGCATGCGTGGGTATCTTCATCATCGGGCTTCTTGACAAGATGCCCATACGAGAGATATTCCTCATTGCTGTCTCCCTTGCAGTCTCTGCAATCCCCGAAGGCCTGCCGGCCATCGTCACGGTGATCTTGGCCATCGGAGTGCAACGCATGGTCAAAAGCAATGCGATCATACGCACCCTACCAGCGGTAGAGACCCTGGGAAGTGCCTCGGTCATATGTTCGGACAAGACAGGGACCCTCACCCAAAACAGGATGACGGTAACCCATGCCTACTCAGCAGAATCTGAGAATCCAGAGAACATTACCGGGCACAACTCCGCTCCTATTCAAAACCTGTTGCGCTATGCCACCCTCTGTAGTGAAGCTACAGTAGATTTCTCTGAAGAAAAGCCGAAACTTATCGGAGATCCCACTGAGACTTCGATCATCATGGCAGCAGAAAAAAATGGGATGAAGCAGGCAGAACTCCTACAGGCTAGCCCCCGCATAGGCTCTATTCCCTTTGATTCCGACCGAAAGATGATGACATCCGTTAACGAGGTTGATGGTTCGAAGGTGGTAATAGTCAAGGGCGCCTTTGAAAGCATTGCCCCCCGATGCAAGGATATCGACCTTACAAAGGCTACAAAGGTGATGGAAAGCCTTGGTGAAGAGGCTCTGCGTGTGCTTGCCGTTGCATACAAGCATGTTCCTACCCTCCCATCCATCCTCGAAAGTGATACTCTTGAGAAGGACCTTATCTTCATGGGCCTGCTGGGCATGATAGACCCCCCACGGGAGGAGGCGAAGGAAGCCATCGGCCTGTGCAAAAAAGCAGGCATCAGGGTGATCATGATAACAGGCGACCATCTGATTACAGCCAAGGCCATAGCACAACAGCTGGGAATCCTCAGCAAGGGGGATCTCGCCATAGACGGACAACAGCTTGGATCCATGCATGAGAAGGATCTTACCGATAAGGTACAGAGCATATCCGTCTATGCGCGCGTCTCCCCCTCGGACAAGATTCGTATTGTCAAGGCGTTGCAGGATAGAGGCGAAGTGGTGGCAATGACCGGAGACGGAGTCAATGACGCCCCTGCCCTGAAGGCCGCCGATATCGGCTGTGCCATGGGCATCACCGGGACTGAAGTGGCAAAAGGTGCAGCTGACATGACCCTCACTGACGACAACTTCGCCACCATTGTCGAGGCCGTCAGACAAGGACGGGGCATCTATGCAAACCTGCGCAAGGTGGTGGGATTCCTGCTCTCCACCAACATTGCAGAACTGTTCACCGTACTCCTTGCCATGGTGATATTCCGAATGACGCCACTGCTCTCCATGCAACTCTTATGGATAAACCTCATCACAGACAGTCTGCCGGCCATAGCTTTGGGCATGGAACCGATAGAACCCGATGTGATGGATCACAAGCCGAAAAGCAAGACAGAGGGGTTGTTCGCCAAAGGGCTCACGGTGCAGATCATAGCCCAGGGAAGCCTGTTTGCCCTGCTGACGCTTGTTGCGTTCCTTATAGGCTTGAGACAGAGCCCTGACATTGTGGTCGGCAGGACCATGGCCTTCTCCACCCTCGCCCTCCTGCAACTGGTACAGGCCTTCAACATGAGAAGCCAGCATTCTCTGTTCACCACCGGCTTCCTTACCAATACAGCTCTGAATAAGGCTGTCCTCGTATCGAGTGTCCTGTTGGCACTGGTACTTTTCATACCTCCGGTTGCCAACGTCTTTGCCCTTACCATCCTGACACTACCCCAGTATGCCATAGTAGTAGGTTTGGCTTTGTTGCCCCTTCCCATACTGGAACTGGCCAAGAAGCTGGGTCTCATCAGGTATCTTGCCTAAAGGGTAACCAATTGGAGAGATCAGGGGAATATGGGTAGGGCTGTAAAGAGGCAGAGAGGCAGATGACAAGCACCTGCTCTCCCCAGGAAAGCAGGTGCTTGTCGTCTGAACCATGTGAATTCTCTTGAAAAACACGCTATTGCCCAAGCAACGCCTCGCCCCACACCCTCTGCTTCTCGTCAAAGCTCAGGGTATAGGCAGGGCTTGTCGATGGGAGAGAATGAAAGGTTACACCCTTTGGATAGTAGGCGATCAGCTTCTTATACAGGGCCTCAGCCTTCTTTCCATTGAACAGCACCTTCCTGACCAAAGTATGCTCCTCCAAGAAAGCCTTGAGGTCGTTGGGGATCACTTCTTTGTAGGCGGAATCCAAGGAGCCCTCACGTCTGAAGCTTGCAAGCACATCCCACAACGCAATGTCATGCTCTAGCAAGAGCAACCATTTTTCCTCGTAGGTCTCGACCTTTCGACCGAACAGGTTCTGCACTATCGGCCAGAACGCATTGCGTTCATGGCCGTAATACTGCTGTTTCAATAACGATCGCACACTGGGCCCGGTCCCTAGGATGAGGGTATGGGCCCTTTCTCCCTCAATGGGGGGAAAGCCCTCTCTCATCCGAGGTAGGCGCACACACTATCGGCACACGCCTGGCCATCGACAGCAGAACCAATGATCCCCCCGGCATAACCGGAACCCTCACCACAAGGGAACAGGCCAGCAAGCTCGACATGCATATTGGTATCCTTGTCACGAAGGATGCGGACAGGGCTGCTGGTCCTCGTCGCACCGGCGATAAGGGTCGCCTGATTGGTCAGGAAGATATGGGCCTTCTTGCCAAAGATTGAAAAAGCAGTGGCGAGACGGTCTGAGATAAAGGAAGGCAACAGCCTGTGCAGATCTGCTGACACAAGCCCCGGGCCGTAGGACGTTTCGCCCAACGTCTTGGAAAGACGATGGTTAACAAAGTCTGCCATCCTCTGCGCTGGGGCGACATGAGATTCGCCACCTGCCTTGAAGAGGCGTTCCTCCAAGGCTTGCTGGAAATTCATCACCCCAAGATTTCCCCCGAACTTCTCTTGGGGAAGATCCTGAGGCTGAAGCTCGACGACCATGGCACTGTTGGCAAACTTACCGTTTCGCTTTGAGTTGCTCATGCCATCGACCACCAGTGTCCCACTCGAATGCATAGCTGGAACGATATAGCCACCAGGACACATGTTGAAGGAGTAGACACTACGACCCTCGACATGGGCGGAGAAGACATACTCGGCGGGGGGGAGGTACTCCCCCCTACCCTTTTCACTCTTGTATTGGATCTGGTCGATGAGAGCCTGGGGGTGTTCGACCCGCAAACCGATGGCCAGCGCCTTTGCCTCGATGGCAATCTTCTCACCCTCCAGATACTCGTAGACATCCCTTGCATTGTGCCCTGTTGCAAGGATGACAGGGCCCTCGTAGGTCTCTCCCCGTGCGGTGGTGACCCCGGTGACCTTGCCCTCGCTTTTGATCAGGCCGACGACCTTGGTTGAGAAATGCACCTTTCCCCCGTTAGCAAGGATGGTGTTGCGGATCTGCTCCACTATCTGGGGAAGCAATTCAGACCCTATATGGGGGTGGGCGTCATAGAGTATGTCAGGTGACGCCCCATGCTGGCACAGTAGGGCAAGTATCTTTCCTACATTGCCGTGCTTGGAAGCCTTGGTGTAGAGCTTGCCGTCACTATAGGCGCCGGCTCCGCCTTCGCCAAAGCAGTAGTTGCTCTCTGCATTCAAAACGTTCCGTGCGGCAAGAGAGGCAATATCCTTCTTGCGCTCGCGCACATTCACCCCCCGTTCGAGCACCACAGGCTTGTACCCCTGTTCGATGAGGCGTAGGGCGGCAAACAGCCCGGCAGGGCCCGCACCTACGACTATCACCTGCCTCTTGTCGCCGACATAGCCGAAACTTGTCGTCTCAAACAGCTCTTCCTCTGAATTCCCGGTGAAAAGACGCACCTGCATCTCTACCATCGGCGGATTGCGCCTTGCATCGATACTCTTGCGGAGGATACGCATTCCCGTGATGTCCCTGAAGGGTATGCCAGCCTCTTTAGCAGCCTGCTGTTGTATAGCCTTATTGTCGCTGGCTGTCTTGTCGGACAGTCTTATTGATATATCTTTAGTCATGGTCTCATTGTACTGAGCACCACTCCTTGAGGTCAACGCAATGGGAGGATAAAGCGTAAAAAAGAGTGCAGTCCAGTAAGGCAGTCTTTCGGTGCGTATCTCTAGGGCCTCACTACAGCTGAGACACTTCATTTGCTACCCGCATGCAACTTTGCGCATGATACAGCTGTAACTATTCTCCCGCTTGTGATAAGGTCTTTTCCTATGGACAGAAACCTCATCATAGGGCAGCTTCTCGGGCTGCTAACTGCAGTCTGCTGGGCACAAAACTCGTTGGTCTACCGCCACCTGGGAACCAAGGTAGGATCAGATGCGGTAGCGCACATACGCATGTGGATAGCCCTGCCGGCCATCATCCTGCTTGCATACTTCACCGAAGGGACTTTCTTCCCCACCAACCTCTCCTCCCAAACCTATCTGGTGCTCTTCTCTAGCGGAGCCATCGGGTACTTCATCACCGACATGATGCTCTTCCATGCCTATGTCTACCTTGGAGCTCGGGAGTCTATGGTCATCATGACCCTCTCGCCGGTGGCAACGGCCATCTTCTCCTATTTCCTCTTTGCGGAGAGGCTCAGGCCGACACAGATATTGGGCATCATGCTGACCATCCTGGGCGTCATAGCCATGGTGGTGGGCGGCATGAGAATCAAGGGAGCGGCAAGTGAGGAGAAGCAGAAGGCAAAGGGAATGCTCTTTGCAATCCTCGCCTCCATCCTGCAGTCCGTCTCATTCCTCCTTGCAAAATTTGCCCTGGAAGGCACAGGACCTGTATCGACCAACCTCCTGAGAAATGTCGGAGGCCTTATGGCCTTCATCCTCTACAGTTTCATCATCAAAAGAGATGCACCCTCGCATTTTGCAGCCTTCAAGAATCCCAAATGGCTTGGCTTGCTCTTCCTCGCCGCCATGGTCGGACCAGTGTTGGGCATGTCCAGCCAGATGAAGGCCTTTACCCTAGCGCCGGTAGGGATTGTCACCACCATAACACAGACCACCCCGATCCTCCTCTTGCCCATAGACAAGTTCATCCTCAAGAAAAAGATCACCGCCTCTAGCCTGATAGGGACGTTTGTCTCTATTTTGGGAGTGGCTATCCTGTTTTTGGCAGCCTAAGAAGAAGCCAGGCGTATTGTACTCCCATTCTCCTTTTGGTACTCTTAGCGTATGAATGTACTCTCCTTAGAAAATATCTCAAAAACCCTCGATGAAGAGCCTCTGTTTACAGAGGTGAGCTTCGGTCTGGAGGGAGGCGACCATGTCGGGCTCATCGGACAGAACGGGACCGGAAAGTCCACATTTCTGCGCCTGTTGCAAGGGGAGTTGCTCCCTGACAGCGGCACCATTGCCACTGCAAGGGATGGCGAGCTTATCATGCTCACCCAGCAGATGATCTTCAGTGAGGAGGACACAGTACGTTCCTACCTCTACAAGGGGGAAGGGAAACGTATCGCCCTGGTAAACGCCTACCACCAGGTCATTGACAAGAAACAGGACAGCCAGACAAAGAAGCAACTTATCACCCTTACCGAACAGCTCGACCTTACCCAAAGCTGGAACCTCGAGAGTGACTATACTTCACTGTTAGGAGAACTCGGCCTCTATGACAAGCTTGACGA
This sequence comes from uncultured Sphaerochaeta sp., assembly GCA_963662725.2. Taxonomy (GTDB): domain Bacteria; phylum Spirochaetota; class Spirochaetia; order Sphaerochaetales; family Sphaerochaetaceae; genus Sphaerochaeta. The sequence goes on along the minus strand of CAXXCW010000033.1, from coordinate 11,679 downwards.
GCCGATAAGAAACCTCTCCGGAGGCATGCAGAAAAAGGTAGCCATAGCAAGGGTTCTCTGTGCACAGCCGACGCTCCTGCTGTTGGATGAGCCGACAAACCACCTTGACATCGAGACAATCGAATGGCTGGAAAGATATCTGAAAGATAGCAGCATGACCATGATCATAGTGACCCATGACCGCTACTTTCTCGATGCGGTATGCAACGCCATCCTGGAGCTGGATAGGGGCAGCATGTACCTTCACCCAGGTTCCTTCAGTGTATTCCTCGAACGGAGGGCAGAAAGGCTCAGCATGATGCAAAAGGAACAGGACAGGCTCTCTGTCATCTTGCGCAGGGAGCTGGAGTGGCTCAAGCGAGGGCCCAGGGCAAGGACGGGAAAGGATACCAACCGCCAGGATCGCATCAAGGGGATGCTTTCAGAGCAGAAGGATGTATCAGAAACCGTCCAGAGCAACTTCAGTTCCGCCAAGAGAAGGATGGGCAAGAAAATCCTGGAAGTGCGCAATCTCGCAAAACAGTATGGATCGTCTCCTGTCATCAACGACTTCTCCTACTCCTTCACCAAGGGTCAGAAAATCGGAATCGTTGGGCCCAACGGGTCGGGGAAATCCACCCTGCTGGACCTGCTTTCCGGCCATGCCACACCGGATAAGGGAGAGCGTGATGCTGGGATCAACACAGTCTTTGGCTACTACGACCAGCAAGGTCGCAACCTGCAAAGTGACAAGGGTATGCTTGAATTCATCCAGGATATCAGCGAGAGGATTACTCTCAGTGAGGGACAGACTGTCACGGCCGCAAGGTTTCTGGAGATCTTCGGTTTCCCTGCCACCATGCATAGGAGTGCCATCGCCACCCTCTCAGGAGGGGAGAAGCGCAGGCTCTACCTCATCTCACGCCTGGTTGCAGACCCCAACTTCCTGATGCTCGACGAACCGACGAACGACCTTGACCTTCCCACCATGGAGAACCTCGAGCAGTATGTGCAGGACTTCAGCGGATGCGCTCTGGTCGTTTCCCATGACAGGGCGTTTTTGGATCTTACCTGTGACGAGCTTTTTGTCTTTGACATGGGTGGCAACATCTCCTTCTTTCCAGGGCCGTACAGCGAATGGAGAGCCTATGAGCAGGCGAAGAAGGAAGAGGCTCAGCAGAAGGCCCTTGCAGACAAGCAAAGGAACAAACCTGAAATATCACCACGGAGGAATGAGAAAAAAGGTCTGAGCTTCAAGGAAAAGCGAGAGCTTGAAAAGCTCAACATCCAGATGGAGGATCTGCACATCCAACAGAAGGAGTTGGAGGAGAGTTTCTCCGATGCCCAAAGCACACCGTTAGGAACCTTGGCAATGAGGACAGAGACCTACCACAGAAACAGCAAAGCACTAGAAGAGATGGAAGACCGCTGGCTGGAGCTTTCCGAAAAGGAGTGACCATGATGAGAAGCCTGCCCCTGACAATCATTTTGTTGCTCACATGCCTCCTTCCCCTGCCTGCATCAAAACTCACCCATCTGCATATGGGGGTGGGTAACGACTTCTATACCATGGGTCTTGGTGACAACCTCGATGACGGACTCTCCTTTGGAGGGCATATGACCATTGCAGTGGAGGACCGGGTGTTTTTCAAAGTCGACGCTTTGGGTTTCACTGATAGGATTGAAACCCAGCATCGCTATGACCAGATCAACATCAACCTCTATTCCCCCATTCGTTTCACCTCAGGACCTTTCATCTCCACCTTCACGCCGTTGGCAGGGATGAGCCTTGAAGGGGACTTTGGCTTTGACAGGATGCAGAACAACCTACACAGGAACATTGACCTTCCCACTCTGCACCTTCCCTATGACAATACAGAGGCCCATGCCCATCCCAACCTAGGATCCACTATCCAGGTGATGTACCCCCTCAGCTGGATAGAAGTGGGCCTTGAGGCCTCCTACCTCCATACCTTTGGCTGGGAGAACTCCATCCAAAGCCTTGCGGTCATCAAGCTGGGAAGAGCCCTTACCTTGAAAGGAGGCTACTCCTTTATGCATGATTTTGCTGGGGGAATTGCCCACACAGCGATGATGGACCGCCTAAGCGGCCCTACCTTTTCCTACTACTTTGATGGAGGGCTCATCACTAACTCCTGGATCTACCACCATAGAAGCGGTTCATCATATGGTGTCTTCGGAATCGACCTAATGCAACTCTTCCAACCTTCAACCTATGACCATACCGACTTCACCTACTCCATAGGGGCTCTCTATGACATGATCGGTCATCAGAACAGATCCTTCTCACTAGCCTTCGGTCCGGTCATCATACAGACGCGGCATAAGAACGGGCCCATGAGAAATGATTCTTCAGACTCCTACCGACGCATGACCGTCGCTTCCTGGATGATAGGATATCAGAAGGAGTGGGAAGCAACAGACCTGATGTTCCCCTATCTGAAAACGTTGGCGGGATTTCAGCGGTACAACCTGCAGAAAAGCCCCACCGATGTCCTGATCGAGGAGATCAAAGGCACTGTTGCCCTGGAAGGGGGCATCAAATTTGGTCGGGACGGGCAGTGGACTGCAAAGAACAACAGCTACCGACCCGGTCTTTCCGCCTCGGTCCAGTATGTCTTCGACACCAAGGCCATCAAAGAGCAAGACAGTGCCTTTGGCGCCCATGTCGGGCCCTGGATTTTCCTGCTGGGAGTAAGCCTGGATATAGGCCACGATCCCCACTGATTACAGGCTAGAACCATCCTGGGAAACCAACAGGGAACCTCCATTAAGCCCTATAGAGAAACTGCCTTTGCCATCACTTGACCTGTAGGCCAGGGTGACAAAAGGTCGTATGACCAAGCCTCCCCCCACTACCATTGATGAGGTCAGCCTTGCTGACACTACCACCTCTTCATCCCAGAGCAAAGCATCATTGTTGTAGTAGTATGCGCTCTGGGCAGAGAGGGTAAGGCCAAGGCCAGTCAACCCCCCATAGGGGATGGGTTGGTCAAGCAAGCCAAAGGGAATATGGTACCGCAACGAAAGACGTGCCTTTGCCTCTGCATCAAGACCTCTATCAGAGAAGCCTTCATACAACAGGGCAGTATCAAGATCAGCTTTGCTATCATTGGCTGCATCAACTTGAACAGCCAGCATCTGGGAAGAGCAGAACATCCTGAGCTGACCTGCCAAAGTACCAAATATCCGATATTGATCAGGGACAGGAGAGTCCATCCAGAAGGACTGAACTCCTACCGATGTGAAAGCGTAGGGGGCCCCAAAGAAATCTTTGCTCCTTGGACGAGCTTGTATCTGATAGCCAAGCAAGGCAGAAACATAGGGTAGGACATCACCATCCTGGGAGACAAATCCCAGCGAACTACTCAAGGAAAGAAGCTTGAAATTGTACAAAGATGCTTGGTAGAGCAAAGGCAGGGAGAGGCTAAGAGAAGCTCTGCTCTCCTTATCGAAGGAGCCTTGCAAACCGAGGGAGTATGGCCCTGGGTTATACAGGTAGTCAACAGCTCCGACCAAGCGCACATTACCAATATCCCAACCCACCTGAGCAATAAGTTTTTGTCGTTTGAGCACGCTCTGGCTATGTAGCCACAGTCCGGGGTGCACCTTGTTTTCAGTGACAAAGGGAAAAGGAAGCACCAGATTAATGCGGGGATAATCCCTAAAGGGTTTTGAGATGAAAGCCCTCGCTTCATCAGAGAGTGAAATTCGATCTGGGGGAAGCGGCCCTTGGAGCACAACGTGGACCGGATCAAGCACAGTGGTGGGGATTCGCTTCAAAGCGATCCCTTTTGACCTATAGGTCTCATACAGCAGACTCTCCTGTTCAAAGCGGGCATGCAAGATGCCTTGAGGATCGGTGAGCAGCTTCTCCACCTTGCCCGATTCGAAGTCATACCTGTACAAGCTCATATAGCCTGCATCGTCAGAGACAAAGAGCAGGCTTTCATCAGATAAGACAGGACTGCGGATCTCACTCTTCGTTGGGGGTACCAGGACAGAGCGGCTCCCGTCAACTCCGATAGCCAATAAGGAGGAGTTACCCCCTACTATCTCTACCACAATGACAGTATTGTCCTCTGCAATTACCGGCTCGAATACAGACCCATTGGGATTATCATAGAGGGTCTTGGTCATAGCAGTCTTTTCATCGATGCTGACAAGGCTATACCGGTCCCCCTCTACGTTCGATAGCCACCAGGAGCTTGCCATCAGAACTGAGATCAGGATGGGAAAGCATCGCTTTGTTGGTGATACGAGTGAAAGAGTCCAAGGAAAAATCATATAGCATAAGGTCACTGTAGCTGGCAGGGGCTAGAGGAAGGGAAGAATGGTGGTAGGGATCGGCCCAAACAAAAGAAAACAGTGCTTTTGTGGCCTTGATGGCTATTGAATCATCATCGACCCGTATAAGGCTCTTGATCTTTTCTACATCCCCTTCGGGAGAATAACGGACCAATGCCCCTGCACTATCATGGGTGCGTGAATACCCTACCAATCCGAGCTCTGTCGAATTTGGAAGATAATAGTCACCAAAGGTATCTGGGGAGAAGACCTCTCCTAAGGAAATCCCTTGGGGAAGCGATAGCTCCTGCTCATCTATGGCCAGGGCGAATAGCTCTTTGCTTGAGAAACCAGTCTCCATCTTGAGGGCTCTGTTGAGCCCGAAGAAGGGGAACCAGGTATAGGAAGTGTTCACCCTAACAAAACTATCCCTTCCATAGTGGCGCATCAGATAATCGACCATAAGGTAGCCTGTACTGTACACCCTCCCTGAGGGAGGAAAAGCAGAGTTGTATCGTCCTTGGGAGAGGGACCAAAGCCTGTCCTCCAGCATGGGTGACTGCCAGGTGAGTGCAAAAAGTGGGGAATCTCCCCTCCCCCCCTGTGCGTATTCACTTTCGGTATAGGTGGCTATCCCCTCAACCCACCACAGCGGCATGACAGCGGTATTCATGGCAGGTATTTCAGGTCCCAAGAAAATGAGCTTCTTGGCAGGGCCCACAGGAGAAGTAAGATGCAGGTAGTGTGTCAGTTCATGCGTATAGAGGCTCCTGAGCCAGGAAGCGGAACGGGAGCCCAAAAACCTATCAATTGGGCTGGTCAGGTAGAGGATGATCGAAGAGGGAAACGGGGAGTACATACCGTTGGAAACGGAAGGTCTGCCAGAAAGGATGACCGGCACCTTCCTATCCGGTTTGTGATCAAGCAAGGTTGCAAGCTCAAGCAGCACGTCATCGGCAAAGGATGCGATATCTTGTGCATACTGCACATCTCTCTCTTCAAATATGATGGTGGTAAACTCTGTCTCGATCCTGTCCCAGGAACCTGCAAACAGTGGCAGGCCAGCAAACAGCAACACGCATATGTGAATCAAGGGTTTTTTCATCAGGCAGTTCCTCTTCTGCATACTGTACACCAACAATATCCCTTTGCAAACCTTCAGAGCATGTGGAACAAAGTGGCATCCTCCGCTAGAATGGCCCTATCATATCCAGGGAGTTTTTCATTGCAGGACAACACAGCAACGATCGTTGCCAAAAAACCATCATCCATCGTATCCCTTCCCTTCTATTACGGGTGGGTTATTCTGGTTGTCGGAGCCATTGGGGTGCTTGCAAGCATACCAGGGCAAACCATGGGAGTTTCGGTTTTTACCGACCACTTCATCAGGGACCTCGCCCTCACCCGGGTAGGGGTCTCAGGTTCCTATATGGTAGGGACGCTTGCGAGCAGCCTCATCATCCCGTTTGCGGGAATATTCTACGATAGGAAAGGAGCCCGCCTCACCGCAGGCCTTGCTACCCTCTTTCTTGGCATGTTTTTACTAGTGCTCTCTTTTTCCCCGGTCATTGTAGAGATGTGCTCCACCACATGCTCACTGCCCAAGCCCTTAGTGACGATGGTAGTGCTGACGCTGGGCTTCTTCGGCATCAGGTTCTTTGGGCAGGGGGTGCTTACCCTGGTTTCCAGAGGCATGGTCGCCCGCTGGTTCTCCTCCAGAAGGGGTCTTGCAGTAGGCCTGATGGGCCTGGTGACCGCATTCGGCTTCTCCTATGCTCCGCGACCACTGCAGTCCCTAATAGATTCGTTAGGCTGGAGAGGAGCTTTGGTCTCGCTTGCCACCCTGCTGCTGATCGGTTTTCTGCCTCTGTTCCTGCTGACCTTCAGAAGCGACCCTGCCTCCTGCTCCATGGAGATGGAACAGGGTATGGCAGTACGCAAACAGGCCAAGGGTGCTGGCATTGGGGATGCGTTAGAGCAAAAGGATATCAGACAAGCACGAAAGGAAGGGCGTTTTTGGCTCATTTTGCTGATCATGGGATTCTCCGCTCTCTTCACAACAGCCTTTACCTTCCATGTGGTCTCCATCTTCTCAGAGTTCGGCCAGAGTGCCCAAGAGGCCGTATCCATATTTTTGCCCATCTCGGTCATCTCTGTCATCGCCCGATTTGCTGGAAGTTATCTCAGTGACAGGTTCCCTATCAAAAGGCTCTTCCTGGCCTTTGGAATCTCTCTCTTCTTCACTTCACTCTCCATGGTATTTTTCTCAATCCCCCTCGTAAGGCTTCTTTTTCTCCTCCCCTATGGCATGGCTTCGGGTCTCTTCGGCATGCTGAACATCGTCACCTGGCCCAAGCTCTATGGAAGGGAGCACATAGGTGCCATCAGTGGGTTCGCCATGTCCATCATCGTTGCCGGCAGTGCCCTGGGACCCTGGTTCTTCAGCCTTGTCTACAGACTGTTCGGTTCCTACAGGAATGCTGGCCTGGCAGGGGCAGCATTTACCCTGATCTTGACCATCATCATGGTGTTTACGAAGTTCAGACATGTGAAATCGGAGTGACAAAAGTGAGCAAAAGCACACAACAAGACGAGCAAACGGAGAAAGCCAATGACCCGGAAGGACTCTGGGTGTAGTATTGGTAAGATGTGTCTCTTGCCTATCAGTATGCAAAGTCCCTTCACTGCATCTGCCTTCTCTCTGACTTTACATTTCTTCCCCTCTTTCTGGGATATGGGCGGAGGGCATCCAGGTGACTCTATAACCAACAATAGGACAGCAACAGCAACTGCAACCTGTCCCGAAGGCAGGTTTGTCTTTGAGGGCGTATTGTGATAGATATGGTACAGGACACATCTTGCTGGCAAGGCGTGTCCTGTCTCATGTATGATTTTCTCTTGGATCCCTCTTTAGGCTATCTCGTGGATCCACCCTTTGGGAGCCTCAAGTCGGCCCATCTGGATACCCGTAAGGGTATCATAGAGCTGTTTGGTTATGGGTCCCATAGTGTCCATGCCACTTGCAAAGGAGATGATACCCTCCTTGGTTGTGATCGAACCGATGGGAGAGATTACTGCAGCTGTACCGCAAAGGCCCCCTTCCTTGAAGGAACTCACCTCAGAGAGGGGGATGTCGCGCTCCTCTGTCTTCAGGTTCAGATAGTGCTTCGCCACATACATCAGAGAGCGACGGGTGATGGAGGGTAGGATGGTCGGGCTTTTGGGGGTTACGACCGTGTTGTCCTCTGTGATGAAGATGAAGTTGGCCCCTCCGGTTTCCTCGACCTTGGTGCGCGTCTGGGCATCGAGGAAGAGATTTTCGGCGAACCCTTTGGATTTCGCCTCATACCCTGCGTACAGGCTCATGGCATAGTTGAGCCCCGCCTTGATATGCCCGGTTCCCTGAGGGGCTGCACGGTCATATTCGCTGACCACAAGCTTCAAGGGCTTGATGCCACCTTTGAAGTACGGGCCTACAGGGGTACAGAATACTCTGAAGGTATATTCGGGGGATGGGGCTACTCCGATGACCGGACCACTTCCAAAGAGGTACGGACGCAGATACAGGGTTGCCCCGCTGCCATAGGGGGGGGACGTAGGCCAGGTTAGCCCTGACCACCATATCAACAGCTTCAACGAAACGCTCCTCATCGAAGGCGGGCATCAGCAATCTTTTGGCTGTATCGGACATGCGCTTTGCATTGAGGTCGGGACGAAAGGTGACTACCCGGCCATCTTCTGCTGTGTAGGCTTTCAATCCCTCAAAACAAGTCTGTGCATATTGCAACACACCGGCACTTTCGTTGATGGTGACGTTGGCATCTTCCACCATTGCCCCATCATCCCAGACGCCGTCCTTCCACTGGGAAACAAATCGGCTATCGGTCTTGGTATAGGAAAACCCAAGACTGCCCCAATCGATCTCTTTTTTCACCATACAAGCAATCCTTCTGGCCGGAACTGACCATACTGTGAGTACATTTTGAAGGATTGTACCACCTACGTATGCAGTATGTCTATTTATATGCAGGAAAAATGCAGGGAATATTGACAGGACAGGGATACCTTACCTTGAATGAAGGCATATCGCACCTATTGCTTCTTATGCAAGATCCATATACTTATGCTCAAACGATTCGATCGCCAAAGGCTTGTCGAAGAAATACCCTTGGATCATATCACAGCCCATGCGTGCCAGAATCTCCTGTTGTGCCTGGGTCTCCACTCCTTCGGCAACTGTGCGGATATCCAGTTTCTTGCAGATGGTGATGAACCCTTCGACAAAAGCCTGTGCCTTAGCACTGTAAGCCAGAGAGTTTATCAGGCTCTTGTCGAGCTTCAGCACTTTCAGGGGAAGGGAGGTCAGGGTGCTGAGGTTGCTGTATTCAGAACCGAAATCATCGATACACACCTCAAAAACCAGCATCTGAGATCTTCTCTACAACTTTCTGCACGAGATTCCTATCCAGAGCCCCGAAACTTTCGGTTATCTCAATCTCCACAAGCTTGCTGTCAACACCATTGCACCTGAGGATCTCCTGCATGGTGGAGATAAGGCTCTCATCAAGTAGGGTTAGCCTCGAAAAATTGAGAGAGATGGGCAGGAGATCCCTACCCTCCTCTTTCCATCGGCTCTGCAACTTGCATACCTCTTCAAACACAAAGAGGTCGATGTACTTGATCAGGCCGTCCTTTTCGAACTGTGGGATAAACTTTGAAGGGGATACGAGCCCATGAGTAGGATGCAAATGACGTATAAGGGCTTCAGATCCACATATAAGGCCGGTTGTGCAAGATATCTTGGGCTGGAGATAGATTAGATACTCCCCCCGACTGAGGGAGGTGCCCAACGCATCATATGCCTGGTAATGCTCACCTGGACCAGAGAGGTCCAGGGTATTTTTCCTGTGTGCCTCAAGCTCCATTGAGGCTTGGTTATAGAGCACAGGAATTTGTTTCTCCTGCTCAGACCATGCCAGGGCAAGTGTTGTCATGCGGGGAATCGAGAGCTGTAGATGCTTGGTGAGCCTTTCCACTTTTGTCTTGAAGGCCTTGTACGTGACATCCACCCTGATACCAAGGAACTCATGGCTGGAGAGGCGGAAAAGTGAGGCTTTGGGGAAGGTCTCCCGCAAAGCCTTCACCACAGTCGTGATGATCGCATTGCCATACTCCTTGCCATGGTGCTTGTTGATCTCCTTGAGGTCGTTGATATCAACGACAATAAGGCCCAAGGAGGAGATGGAATCCTCGTGAAGGGTGGAGACATACTGGTTGTAGCCATGGAAGTTCCTTAGCCCTGTGGCACTGTCATGGTAGAGCAGGTATTCCTGACGATCGAGCAAGCGTCGTTTGGTCATCTCACTGCTGATAAGCTGAGCGGCATGGGAGAGTACAGAAGTATCATCAATGCACGGATCAAGTACAACCAGATAACACTTTTCCTGATTCCAGACCTTCAGGTTTGCAACCAGAGCCGTAGAACCATCAAGACAAGCAGTTGCATGGAATTCAGGTGATATTGGCAGCTTCTTCACCTGGGCTCTGGTGAAAAGGTCTGCAAAAGGATCCAACGGAATTGGAAGAAAGGAGCGTGAAGATGCAAGGGGCTCCCAACTTGCCACCACCTGCAGGACGCTGCCCGTCTCTTGGCTCATAAGGCAGACCCGCTTGCTATGGTAGTACAATCCGACCTGCGAGAGGATCAGGGGAAGACTCGAACCCAGATCATCTAATCTGACAGTGGCATCCATACATCCCAGCATATTCGCCTGGTCACGATCGGGGGGGTCCTGATAAACCAAGTCTGAGCCATGGGTATACATGCTTACCTGATTCCTCCCTCTTGCACGTGAAGAATCCAACGCCCGTGCGGCCTTCTCAGACAAGACCCCATACGTACTGTCTTGACCGTACGAGCCTGATACAAAGCCAATGGAAGAGAAGATTTGCTGCTCTATCGCATCAAATACCAGTGCCCTGCCAATCAAGTAGGCCAGGCGGTCAAGGCGCACACGCACATCCACACTATGCTCGACTTTGGCAAAGAACAGGCCGAAATGCGAGGAGTCGAGTCTGCCTACAATACAGCGCTCGGTGATGACCAGACGAATGACTTGGGCTATATGCGAAAAAAGCGCATCGCTGATCAAGGTGAAAGCTTGCACCTCAACCAGGGCGAACGCATAGGTGAGCGAACGGTCCTCCTCATTTTTCAATGCTTGGCTAACCATGGAGGTTAAGGTCTTCTTGTCATAGAAGTTGGTGAGGGGATCCCGTAATGGCTTTTCTGCCAGGTTGAGCTCGAGCTTCTTCTTTTCTGTAATGCGTCTGGAGATGCCCAATGCATGGATGTGGTTGGTTCCTAGGTCACTGTTCAGCAGGACTCTGGCCTCCAACCAGTATATCGAACCGGTCTCATCATTGCTTCGGTACTCCATACTAAGCTCGTAAATGCCCCTCTGATGGGATTCAAGCAAGGCAGCATGGCTAAAGCGTTGCCTGAATGTCTGCCTCTCTTCATCAAAGACCACTGTAAGCAACAGCTCCTCAAACATCTGTGTGAAGGGAAGCCCCTCATCAAGGACCGGAACTTTCATCCCTCGTCGCTTAAGATATACCCCCCTGTTGTCGGTGAGGTCAACCTTGAGGACACTATCCAGTGATTCATAGGTATGCTCATGCAGAGATTCCTCGAAAAGGAGAAATCTCTGCCTGTTACCATGGGAAGTAATGTCCTGCTCGACAGCAAAGGCAACAGAGCCCTCCTTAGTATACTGTACAGACACATAGCGCTGCCCATCCATCAGTAAAAAACGAGCAGAACAGGAATTTTCACCCGCCCTGAGGCGTTGATGCAAGCGTTCCAACTGTACAAGATCGGAATCATTGAAGAGCACCCCTTCAATGGCACCATTTGTCAGATCATACTGCCAGATGCGCATGCCATTGGTCTTCAAGGCCTTCTGATAGCTATGCAATGCCGATATCGCCGAAAGGGAGAAGCAATACCCTGCAGAGGCAGTCGCACAGAAGATAAGGTTATGGGTCGAGTCATAGTGCATACCACTATCAGAAAGAGGGGCCATTGACGAATCAAAACAAGACAGGTCATCAGAATACTCTGATGTGAAGGCTTCCTGGCTGACTCCCAGCAGCTGAAAGAACTCATCATTTGCCCACCTGAGTCTTGTCCCTTCAGACAGCCTGAATACCCCGATGCCTTGAGGGCTACCCTCCAGTCCGAACGGAAGCCTGTCCAGGTGCACAAGCCTTCGTTCGTTCTGCATTTCAACTGAACAGAGGCATGGAACTCCATAGACTTGGATCCTTAGGACCTGATCCGGTAGCGATTGAATTGCTTGGGCTAGGAGTTTCGCCAGGGAATATTGG
>CAXXCW010000032.1:0-18137 GCA_963662725.2 uncultured Sphaerochaeta sp. | reverse complement strand
CTTATGACCTCCTTTCTCATATGGTTTGTGAGTCTCTCTTGGTGGCAGAGGGAGAGAAAAAGGGGCGTAGGTATCGATTAAGGTAGCAAAGTAAACCGGAGAATTTGTCCAAATATTAATCTTGACAGATCAAGATATGTGTCTTAGTCTATGAATGTACACAGGTGTGTACATACGAAATAGTCAGCTCTGAAGGGAGGTTTTTCTACATGCAAGGCAATCAATCCAAGAAGCCAAACATCCTATTCATCCTGGCTGATGACCATGGCCAATGGGCTCTTGGTTGTTATGGTAACAAGGAAGTGAAAACGCCGCATCTAGATGAACTGGCTGAAAATGGGATTATATATGATAACTTCTATTGCACAAGTCCTGTATGCAGTCCAGCACGTGCATCCATACTTACGGGAACAATGCCTTCTTGGAACGGGGTCCATGATTGGCTGAGAAAAGGGAATGCAGATACTTCCAAATATCCCAACATGAAAGATCATGATCATTTCAAGAAGAAAGATCACCCAATCAATTATCTTGAAGGAATGAAAACGTATGTTTCCCAATTGCATGAAGCAGGTTATTCCACTGCACTTTGTGGTAAATGGCATCTTGGAGCCAGTACGTACAAGCGCCCGGAATTCGATAAATGGTTCACCATCTTCGGAGGAGGCCTGACTTCCTACTATCGTCCGGACTTTTTTGAGGATGGAAAATTCTATGATAGTCATGAATATATAACCTCAGGAATCGGCTCAAGAGCCATTGATTTTATTGATGAATTTGCAGAAGAACCAGAGAAGCCTTTCTACCTCGGCGTGCACTTCACAGCTCCACATACGCCTTGGTCGCGAGAAAATCATCCTGAAAGATTTTGGAATCTGTATGAAGGCTCTTCGTTTGAGTCAGCTCCGAGACTCCCTGTACACAAGGATCAGGTGAAAACCTGTATGGTTGGATATCCTGAGGAGAGACGCAGGGAGAACATCAATGGATATTATGCTGCAATAAGTGCAATGGATGAACAGATTGGAGCAATCATTGCAAAATTGAAAGCTGAAAAATTGTATGATGATACTGTCATAATTTTTACCAGTGATAATGGAATGAACCTAGGGCAACACGGTATCTGGGGAAAAGGAAATGGCACCTATCCTCAGAACCTGTATGAGACTTCAGTAAAAATTCCTTTCATTATGAGAAATCCTTGGTTTGGAATACCGGGAGAACGGCGTGCAGAAATCGCTTCACATTATGATGTATTCTCTTCAATGGAAGATATTGCTGGATTAGCGATTTCCAAACAGAATTTGCCGGGGAAATCACTTTTTTCAAGAGATGAGAAGGATTCTATCGCTGTAGTGTTCAATGAATATGGGTCGGTGAGGATGATTCGTGAAGAAAAATTCAAGCTGATTGTCAATTATGATACTCAAGAAGAAACATTGTTTGATCTACAGGATGACCCTGGTGAAATGCACCCGCTATCCAATACCAACCCAATTATTGCACAGCTTAGGCTGAAAATGGAAAATTGGTTTGCTCAATATTCAAGACCTGAAAAAGATGGACGTGTGAGAAACGTACTAGGGACAGGACAGGAAGATTTGGATTTATTCAATCCGGAAATAGCATTCTATTATGAGAAAGAACAGCGTAGCACCATGTATTGATAGCTGTAGTGCCTGCCATGCGAGAAATATGGTTTGGTTGGTGTATTGGATAAATAGGTAATCCTAAAGGAAACGTTCTGTTTCTCTATGGGAAAAGGCAGGTTGCATGAGAAGAGTAACACGCAAGGATGTAGCAGAAGAAGCAGGGGTGACTGAGACCATCGTCTCATATGTTCTCAATAAAAATCGATATGTGGATGGAGAGAAAAAAGAGCGAGTACTAGCTGCAGTTAAGAAACTTGGATATCGTCCGTCTCCGATGGCACGTGGATTAAAGGGAAAAGGGACCGACCATTATCTTTTCATTGCAGATGATCTTATGAGCGAGCACTTTGCGCTTATTGTTTTTGAGATTGAGAAACTTGCATCCCAGAGAGGGTATTGTATCAGCTTATGTTCGGACCGACAGGATTGGGCATTGCTGAATTGGAACTTTGACGGGATCATCATCGCTTCCGCCACCATGAGTGAGAAACGGATCAATGAATACATTGGTACTGGAATTCCTGTAGTGGTACTGGGAATGAAAAAGTATACGAAACTGAAAGGTACGTACGGTCTTATTAACTCAGGCCTGGAACAAGGAGCAAGAGATGCAGTGGGGTACATGATAAGGAAAGGGAGAAAATCGATTGCATACATGCCGAGTCTATCTGTTGGGACAAATGGTCTCGATGAGAATGACTATCGATATCTCGGATATATCGAAGCTATGAGAGTCCATGATCTGCCGTCAAGAATCCTGCCTTCTTGTTCTTCTGAAGATGAGATAATTGCCGCAGTCATGGAAGCATATAAGACTGAGCCTTTTGATGCAGTATTTGCCCGGACCGATTCCATCGCTGCAGTGGTAATGAAAGCTCTTTTGAAACTGGGGCTTGTGACAGGTAAGGATGTCGCTGTAATAGGGGTGAATAATACTTCACTTTGTCGATTTCTCTCTCCAGTACTTACCAGTGTGCATATCAGACGTGATGAGATTGCCAAATGGATAATTGAATTGTTATCTCGGATTCGAAGTGGTCAAGGAGAGTCCAAGGGGCTTTTGGTTCTTCTTCAAACCGATGTCGTAGAAAGAGAGTCTGTGTAATCAATTCATAGAAGCAAGAAGGAGGCTTTCGTATGAAGAAAATGATGAGTATGGTTTGTGTGATTTTGATGGTTGCCACCATGGTGTTTGCTGGTGGTAAAGCTGAAGAGAAACAGGATGGCTCTGTCACGATCAAGGTTGCAAATTATGCATTGCTTGAGAAAGGCTATGAAGCTTTCTGGAATGGGATAAAGGAAGATTTCGAGAAAACAAATTCTGATATCTCCATTGAGTGGGTTACTGCTCCCTATGGGGAAATCATGAACCAGGTCATCAACATGGCCGGTGGTGGAGATCGAGTAGATGTAATATTTGGTGAAAGCTTGTGGGTCCCTGGTTTTGAGAATTCTGGTCTCTCAAGCCCGGTCACAGATATTCTTTCTCCTGAATTTCTTGCTGACTTTGATGAGAATACTCTTGCGTCCCTCAGTGTGAATGGAGAAGTGTACGGAATACCCTTGTATGTGTCTCCTACAATTCTTCTCTACAACAAGGAGCTGTTTAAGAAAGCCGGCCTAGATCCTGCTGCTCCACCCAGAACATATGATGAGATGTTGGAGATGGCAGAAGATCTGTCTAAACTTACAGACGAGTATGGGAACAGAATTTATGCATTCGGTCAGACAACGGCATCAGTTCCTGTATCTGGTTCTGCACTTAGTTCGTTGGTATTCAGCTTCGGAGGAGATGTCTTGAATGCCCAGGGTCAGCTGGATGTTGACAACGATGGATTTAGACAGGCATTTGATTTTGTCCAACTGTTGAATGAGAAAGGATATAATCCACAGAACGCTAAGAAGAAAGATTTGAGGAATCTGTACGCGTTGGGTCAGCTTGCGATGTACTATGATCAGAGCTGGGGATTCAATGGGGTAAAAACCATCAATCCGGATGCCGTCAACTTTACAGCATCAGCTGGAGCGCTTTCCGGAGGCAACGGCTCAGGAGAAAGTATTTTGGAATCACATTGCTTTATCTTGGTAGACAATGGTGAGAGTCATCGTGAAGCTGTTAGGAAATTTGTGGAATATGTGATTAGCCCCGAGGTCTTGAATGATTATCTTGCCAATATCACTCCAGCCTATCCGGCTAGAAAGTCTATGTCTGAAATATCCGCTGTGGTGAACAGTAGTGTGTTGAAAGGTGCTGCATCATCCGTTGGCAATACGAAGCCTCAGGTCTATATACCGACTTTGAATGATTTGTATTTGGATCTTTGCTCACTTGCACAAGCAGTTACCGTCAGTGAAAAGGACGTAGAGACTGCAATCGCAGATTTCAAGAAGGTCGTGAGTCTTAAAATCCAATAATCCAGTTTATGGTTAGGGGTACAAATACCCCTAACCATCGTAGGAGGCAAGAATGACTCTTTCTAAGAAAAGGGGTGATTTGCTTTATGCTTTTATGTTGACAGTCCCGGCTCTGATAATATCGACGCTCTTTATTCTGATACCTATTGTAGATTCAGTAATCAAGAGTGGCATGCAATATAGTGTTAAGAATATTATTAGCGGGAAACCGGGAGTGTGGAATAATTTTGAAAATTATATTCGATTGATCAAGACCAATGTATTACCACAGGCAATGATCAATACGTTTGTCTTCGTAATATCCGTCATCACTTTCCAGTTTATATTTGGTATGATCCTTGCGCTTGTGCTGAATTCAAATCTGAAGGGTGCCAGGTTCTATCGTAGTATCATGATGATTCCTTGGGTTGTCCCAACGGTGATCAGTGGATTGATTTGGATGTGGCTGTTTCAACCACAGTATGGGCTGTTCAAGTATCTAGTGTCACTCCTATCGGGAGGAGCTGTTGCAAATTTTGCGATGTTGAACAATCCAGATACTGCACTGATGGGAGTTTCGATTGCCGCATTGTGGAAACAGATACCCCTCATGACTTTGTTGTTACTGGCGGGTCTCCAGAATGTTCCAGACGATATTCTAGAGGCAGCAACCATTGATGGAACAGGAAGGTTCCAAAGATTTTTTCATATTGTGATTCCCTATATCAGTTCTGTGATAAAAGTTGCTATTAGCATGTCCATAATTGAGAATTTCAAACAATTCCCACTGTTTTGGACGATGACTGGAGGTGGCCCAAATGGGGCAACAACCAATATGGCAATATTGAGCTATAGAGAGGCTTTCGTCAGTATGAATCTTGGTTCTGGTGCAGCAGTTACTACCGTGTGGATGATTCTAATGATTGTTACCGTGTATATGTACAATCATCTAATCCGTGTTCAGGATATGACGTAAGGGGTATATAATGTTGCGAATAAACAAGATATCACCGTTTAATATATTGAAGTATATACTTTTGGTATGTATTTTTCTATTTTTGCTCTTTCCAATATATTGGATGCTTGCATCTTCTCTGAAGACAAATATGGAAGCATATAGGTACCCGCCAACTTTTTTCCCGAATACCATGGTTCCTAATGCCTATGTGTCCTTATTTCTGGAGAACAACCAATTCTTTGTCTATTACTTCAATAATTTTCTGGTCTCAACATCTAGTGCCCTGATTTGTTGTTTAGTAGCACTTTTTACTGGCTACTCATTATCTCGCTTCAAAACACAATGGGGTGTGATAATTGCCGCTTTGTTGTTATCAACACAGATGTTTCCAATTATTTCCAGAATGATTAGCTTGTACTCGCTCATGGGTAAATTCGGATTGATCAATACACGACATGGATTGATACTAGCAATCGTTGCAGCTCAAATTCCTTTCTGCTCACTTCTCATGTCATCATTTTTGGCAAATATCCCAAAAGAAATCGAAGAGGCAGCTTACATTGATGGAGCAGGAAGGAATACGATTCTTTTTCGAATAATTACACCTCTGATAAAACCAGGTATCCTTGCAGTGGGTATTTACTCGTTCCTGCTTACATGGGATGACTACCTTCATGCAGCAACGCTCATTCAGAGTGATAACCTGAGGACTCTTTCAATTGGAATATCATTACGCTACCTCGGGGAACTATCATACGACTGGTCTCTGATCAATTGTATTTCAGTAGTGGGAGCTCTGCCTATGGTGCTCTTATTCTTTTTCTTCCAGAAGTATATGATAAAAGGCCTGGTTGCAGGTGCTGTGAAAGGTTAGAAATAGGAGACATAGATGCCCAGACAGATAGTGTTTATTATGACCGATACTACAAGAAAAGATATGCTTGGCTGCTATGGGGATGCACGTATGAAAACCCCCAATCTGGATAGTTTGGCACAGGCAGGGATTCGGTACACTGCAGCATATGATTGCCAGCCGGTATGTGGTCCAGCGCGTTCGGCATTATTTACCGGTACCTTCCCTCACTCCAATGGTGTAGTGACAAACAATGCTCCTTTGGGGCTCAATATCAAGACATTGGGACAACGTCTCAGTGACCAAGGGATCCAGGCAGCCTATACCGGTAAATGGCATCTTGATGGAGGAGACTACTTCGGTTTGGGAATCTGCCCGGAAGGGTGGGATCCTGAAGCCTGGTATGACATGCACAACTTTCTTGAAGAGTTGAGTGATGAGGACAGAATACGCTCAAGAAGATCTGAAACAGCCTATGACGAGAGCTGGAGTGAGAATATGACCTATGCTCACCGAGTCTCAAATAAGGCAATGAGTTACCTGGAAAAGCATGAAGAAGATGATTTTTTCCTGGTCGTCTCTTATGATGAACCTCACGGTCCCTGTATCTGTCCGTCTCCATTCAATACCATGTATGATGGTTTTTCCTTTGACGACAATCCAACCTTCCATGATGATCTTAAGACGAAGCCATTGCTCCAACGCTTATGGGCTGGAAATGACATGGAAAAGAGTTCAGAGGAACTTCGAGCAAATTCAAAGATGCTTTCCCTGTTTCTTGGTTGCAATAGTTTTGTTGATTATGAGATAGGAAGAGTTCTTGGACAGATAAAGAAAATTGCTCCAGGGGCGATGGTAATATTTACTTCCGACCATGGAGATATGCTGGGTTCTCATCACTTGCAGACGAAGAATGCAGCTTTCTATCAGGAAATCACCAATGTGCCACTGCTTATCAAGCCTGCAACATCCAATGAAAGGAACCAAGGTGTTGTTGTAGATTATCCAGCCAGTCATATCGATATAACTCCGACGGTTTTGGATTTCTTTAACCTTCCCATTCCAAAGTTGCTGGAAGGAAAGAGCATGCTCGCCCAGATTGATAATCCTGAGATTAGGATTAATGATCATGTGTTCTGTGAGTTTACCCGTTATGAGGTTGATCATGATGGCTTTGGTGGATTGCAGATGATGCGGTCCATTACCGATGGACGTTGGAAGTTGACCATCAATCTGATGGATCTTGATGAATTGTATGATCTGCAATCTGACCCGCATGAAGTGGTGAATCGGATTGGGGATGATTCCTGTCGTGATATACGGAATTGCCTTCATGATCTTCTTATTGCGCATATGGATGAAACGCGTGATGTATATAGAGGATACCAGTGGGTAGCCCGTTCTTGGAGATCTGATAGAGTTCCAAGCTGGCAAAATAGTGGTCTGACTCGTCAACGCGAAAATGAGGAGTATGAGCCTAGGCAGTGGGACTACGATACAGGGCTTCCCATGGAGGAAGCAGTTCGAGGCAAGAAACTGTATGATGTGAAGCATTGAGGGATCACTTTCAGGGTACGATGAAAAGAGTGGAAGGCCGTGATGCAGGAGCATGCAGCCTCTTCCTTTATCTATTGGATTTTGTACAAGGGTCAAGCTGTATCGTGACGATGAGTCCTCTTATCGTTGGGCATCAATTGGATCAGGACTAGGTGGATAGAAAGGATGTATTACAACCCATATGAAGTCCAGATGCCTTGGGGGATCTCACCAGCATCTGGACGTATTGACCTTATAATTTGTTGTTATTGCAATGGAAGGAAAGCATTAAAAATTGATTATGGATTCTTTATGTTCTTCCTCACGTATAACAGTCTCAAGTTCATCACACAGGCTGCGGATTACATCATGATATGACTCATCATCCTTTCTGTTCATCAATTCCAAGGGATCCAGTTTCAAGTCATAAAAATAGTCCACGATATATCTGTCAGCATCTTTGAATTTTCCACCAAAGAGACCTTTTGCAACTACGCCCAGCAAATACTCTTCTGTTCTAAGTACTCTACCTACTCTGCTTTCAGAAATTTGTGCAAAGACTTCGTTTTTTCTGCCAGGGAGTGTTCCATCAGCAACGTTCATGAGATTCTCGCCAATCATTGCATCTCCTACATCGATGCCCGCAAGAGCAATAATGGTCTTGGTGAGGCTGGCTGTACTTACAAGATCCTTGACTACTTTTTTTTGCTTTACTGCTCCACCCCCAATGACAAGCGGTATTTTGAGAGCTGCGCTATGCCCGGTTCTCTTATAATCATCATATCCGCATTTGTTCTCATCCCTGTTCCTGGTTCTGAAATGTGATCCATGGTCAGAGAAGTACATGATAATAGTATCGTCGTAAACACCCATGGCTTTTAGTTTGTTAATGAGTCTCCCTAGATTTTCATCCAGACTGGCAACCTGCCCAAGATAGTCTGGGTATTCAGCTTCATAGTCCCCGCCAGGAATAGAGGTCAGGTCTGCAGGAATCTCACAATGCTTGAACCTTTCCTTTGAACCTGCTGGCCCTTCATAATGATTTCTGTCGTTTTGATGATGTGACTCGATATGAGATATTGTAAGGAAAAAAGGTTTGTCTTGTGGAGCCTGTTCAAGGTACTCGATACCAAAATCCGTAATTGCGTCACATCGATAGTCTTCAAACTCCACCTTATTCATATTCTCATCAAATACATATCCACCATATCCATGTGAAGTAAACTCAAGCATATCTGACACTCTCCAGAATCCGTTGTATCCTCCTCTTGATACCTGTGGGATAGGGGAAAACTGATAGTCAAGGGTTGGTTTAGATTCCATCTCCCCGTCTGATGCGAGGTGCCACTTTCCCACATACCCGAGGTTATAACCTGTTTCAGTCATATAGTTTGCCAGTGTCTTGATGTTTTGGGGGAGTGCTTTCTGGTTCGTAAAACATCCTGTTTCCGTAGGATATTTCCCACTCTGCAATATTGATCTAAAAGGACCACATACCGGTTGAGGAGTAAAAGCATTTTGAAAGACAAGACCATTGTGCCCAAGTTCATCCAGATTAGGGGTAATGTTGTGTTTCTGACCATAGAGACCGATAGTATCAGCACGCTGTTGGTCTGAGAAAAAAAGAACGATGTTTGGTTTTTTCATTTTCAGTTATTCCTTTGTATTGTTAGTCTGGTTGTGTACTTTTTCTTTTCACCCTTTTCCAAAAACTGAGCTTCACCTCTTTGGTTTTGTTCTAGACGACCGTAAGGGAATGCGTTACAGGGTTCTAAGGCAAGGACATATTTGTTAGGCTGCAGGTTTTTCCAAAGGTCCATCTTTGGTAGAGTAGTCCGATCGAATTCAAGAGTTGCCTCCAATCCCATTTCTGGATTTCTGATGGAAGCCCTCCCTGTCTCTCCAGAGAATGTCATGTAAAAAACATGAGGTTCTTGGTTTTGGTCTGGAGCATGTACCTTCAATATATTAGTTAGTTCTACTTGCGCTATCGCATTTTTTGGTGTAGCAGTGGTGTAAGGAATATCTAGTATACATGTGTCTGAGAGAAATGGTGGTCCAAAGTTATAGTGGTACATTAGGCATATTTGGTCTTTGTCAGAAGTATTCAAGATCTCATCTGAGACAGTCAATCTATTTTCATGATCTTCAAAAGTGATCTCCCTCTTCAGAATAAAGTCATGCATTTTGTTGATAGTACTGCATACTGTACCCGTGATTCTGATAACAGAACCTTCGATGGAAACAGCAATGTTTTCTGCTTCTTCGTTGTTAATGCTCCCATGCAGGGAATATATCGTACCTTTTGGATCGGTACATGATGGACCTGTATTCTCAAAGCCACATGTCGTGAGCATTCCATAGAACATTGTCTTTGAAAAGCCCTCAAGTGAGTTATGGAAAGCTCTTGGATGGAGAACGCCTATCGGTGCTTGGTAGGAGATTGAAATGCCATTGAATCGGAGTGAAGATATATCAAGACTGCGGCTTGGTTCCACATGGAAAGTTATCCCCGATTCACCTGAAACGATAAAAGTCTGGATACTCCCTTCTTTGGTTTCTCTTGTGATTGTTTTGTAGCTGAGTCTATTCATGGTATCAGCAGTTTTCATCGAATATAATTCGACCTTCCAGTATTCTCGACTTTTCTTTGGGCACTATTCCGTCAAGAAGGTAGTTGAACATTATTTCTCCAGAATAATACCCATGGTTGAAAGGATCCTCATAAATTGCAAAATCGATTTCGCCAGACTTAATATATTCCCTGAGATTCGAGGAGTGTCCGAAGGTGCATGTAATCCCGTTGAACTTACCATAATCTCTCAAAGCTTTGAGGCAAGGTTGGAGCTGAGGGGGATGTAGATACATAACATTGGCGTCAGTATGTTTTTGAAGTTGTTCCATAACTACCTCATATGTGATGGTGTCATCGATTGGAACTTCTTTCATAATTGGAATTTCATATTTTCGTTTGGATTCCTTAAGATAAGAAAGGAATCCCTCCAGTTTCTCCCTTCGCGCAGATCCTGCAAGAGTTCCTACTACAACAATAATCTTCATATCGTCATGCAGGATTTTTGTGAGAGTACAAGCAAATAATCGTCCTAAATGGAAGTGGTCCTGTCCTACATAACAGATTGATCCGATTCCCTCAGTGTTGAATGTACATGTGATGATTGGTATTTTCTTGATTTCAGTAAATCTTGAAAGTTTATATTTTATGATGGGGCTATCCAAAGGTTTTATAATTAGTCCTGATACATCCATGGAATATATCTTATCCAGAATGTTCGACATTTCTGCGACAGTGCTTTCATGGATGTCAAAAAACTTGAAAAAGATGTTGTAATCCTTAACCTCAGCTGCCTTTTTCTCGATACCCTCGTAAATTGTTTGTGAAAAATTATTCCTTTCTCTAGAGTTGATTACAACGGCAACAACTCTGGTTTTTCTTTGCATTGCCATAGCTTTCCCAACAACGTTGGACTCGTAGTTATTCTCTTTGCAGATTTTTCTTACAAGTGCATCAATCTTCGCACTCACGCCTCCCCTGTTGTGGAGAACCCTGTCTACTGTTCCGATTGAGACTCCTGCTTGTTGTGCAATTTCCTTAATCGTTATCTTCTTTACCATCTATTCCCTCCGAAATTGCTTACCACTCTCTTTGAGGCCTTTTGCAGGATTCATTGATGAAACGAGATTCTTCAGGAGGTATATAGAGGTACTTATTCAAATCACCCTGATTTCTCCCGACCTCTCCAAGAAGTTTCTTATTTTTTAATCCATCAAGATACTCTTTTGAATGGTCTTTGATCCTTACATCACTCAAAAGCAGTTGCTTCATCTTATGATATCTTCCTGACTCAGATTCAGCAACATTATCAAGTTCTGACCTGTCCTTGGTAAGGTCGAACAGCATGTCCTTTTCCTCGTAGCCATCATATGTAATGAGTTTCCAGCCGTTCTGGAATATCATGTACCCTCTCTGACATGGATTAATTTGATTGTCATAGAACTCTGAAATCACATATCTTTCAGGATCGTTTTTCTTAAGGAGAAGATCGGTAAAAGATTTCCCTTCAGCCAGGGGTATGGGTTCGGTCCCATTGATTTCGCAGAGTGTCGGCGCAATATCCATTATACTTACTGCTTCATCTATGACTCCACCGTCCAGTCCGTCAACTTTCATGATGAATGGAATTTGAGCTGACTTCTCAAAAAATGTCTGCTTTCCGTAAATGCCCATTGTCCCAAGCTGGTCACCATGATCAGACATGTATATGAAGATGCCTTTTCTTCCATTTCTCTTCAAATAATTCTGAAATTCATCATAGACTTTCCCTATCTGCTCATCCATGGTCTCTACCATAGCATAATATGCAGAGCGGACTTCGATGATATCTTCCTTGGTTGCCGTCTGAACCTTCGCATCTAATGGAGGGAGACCTAGGGTTTTGATTTCGTCGTGGAAGGTCTCTTTGAAGTATTTCCTGTAGTATCTCATCTTTTGCTCACTCCCGACATAGGGGAAATGTGGAGAATAGGTCCCTACCACAGTAAACTGAGGTTTTTCATGGTCTTTCACTAGGAATTTCAGTGCTTCATTGACCACATCCCTGTCATAGGAGAGCACAATCGAATCCCCACTTCCAACGACCTCAAGACAATGCTTCTGATAGAGAGACCGCCCGAAGTCACCTAGATCCTTCCTTTCTTCGGCTAGGAGCCCCCAGTAGCTTGGTGTCATGTCCTTTCCAATTCTCTTTGTGAATCCATGAAAATAGTCCAGACCAACAAAATGCATCCTTCCAATAAGGTTTGTATCATATCCCTTCAATGCATGAGTATGCGCAAAGGTGACTTCGCTGGATTTGTAATCGGAATTATTGTCAAAAACTCCTACATTGGAGGGGAGCCTTGCCGTCAGCAAAGAAGTCCTGGCAGGAACACAGAGAGGGCAGGATGTGTAGGCGTTCTTGAAGATGAAGCTTTTTTCAGCAATCTTGTCTAGGTTTGGGGTGCGTACGATTGGATCACCCATGAAACCTGTACAGTCAGCAGTATGTTGGTCACTGATGTAGAGAAGTACTTCATAACCGTCTGGATTCAATTCGTTAGTTTGCATTATATGACCTTCTTTTTGTTCTTAATATCTTTGTAGACCGAGAAACCGAGAATGAGGATTGTGACAAGGAGAATCACGAATGTAATGGGGCGCGTAATAAACTTCCAGAAACTACCACCTGTCATTACGAGGCCTTTTCTGAGATTCCCATCCATTGTATTCCCAAGAACAAATCCTATTACAATAGGTACCAGAGGTACCTTGACGAGGGCAAGAAGATACCCTATGACCCCTGCGATGATGAATACAAAAAGATCAAATGTCCTGTTATTGATTGAGAATGCACCTGCTGCACATACAACCATCAGGATTGGGACCAGGACAGTGTTTGGAACTTTAGTAATCTTCGCCATATATGTAGAGAGGAATCTTCCCTCAAGGAGCATTATGATGTTTGCAATGATGATTGCAATCATCAGTGAATAGATGAGAAGGCTGTTCTCCTTGAATAGCAATGGACCGACAGTCAAACCATTCATTGTGAATGCACCAATCAGAACTGCTGCTGAAGGGCTTCCAGGGAGTCCCAGTGTCAAAAGGGGAATGAGTGATGCAGCGGTAACGCCATTGTTCGTGCTTTCAACCGCAGCAATGCCTTCCATTGATCCGTTGCCATATTTTTCAGGATGTTTAGAGGCTCTCTTAGCTGTATCATAGGAAAGGAAGCTTGCAACCCCTGTGCCAATACCTGGGATGATTCCAATAGCGATGCCGATGAGGGAACCACGAAGCATGGCCCACTTGTGTTTCAAGACTTCAGAGACTGGAAGAGTGTCCTTTTTATCAATCTTCATCTCAGCATGTTTTATCTTATTCTTGCGAAAGTTGTCACCCACTTTTTCGATGATACTGGAAAGGGCAAAGAGGCCAGTAAGGAGTGCAACAAGCTCAAGACCTCCATAGAGATTCAGATTTTTGAATGCAAACCTGGTCATACCGCTGACTGGATCAAGCCCTACCAATGAGAGGGTAATACCCAAAGCACCTGCAAAGAACCCTTTTTCGATGCTATCCCCGGAGACTGATGCAATGATTGAGAGACCGAAGAGTGCAATTGCGAAAAACTCAGGTGCACCAAAATTCAAGGTATATTTAGCTAATGTTGGTGCAAAAAGCAATAAAGAAAGGGCTGACAGTACACCTCCCACGGTGGATGCTACAAGAGCCATCATCAAGGCTTTTCTTGCATGACCTTTCTTTGCGAGAGGGTAGCCTTCCATCATGGTGCACACTGCCGAATTTGTACCAGGGGTTCCAATGAGTATTGCAGAAATGGACCCGCCGAATTCTCCGCCAATGAAAATACCTGTGAGAAATACCAGCGAATTTAAAAGCTCGAGAGATCGAGTCAATGGGAGGAACAAAATAATGCCCAACGTTCCAGAAAGTCCAGGGATTGCCCCGAATATTATACCGACCAGGACTCCGCCAAAAGTTAGGCTGAGGGTCACGAAATTTAAACTTGCGAGTAGTCCTTCAAAAATCAATGTGCCCATCTCATACCCCCAATAGCCCGCCGAATTTTACCTTCAAGCCATACTTGAAGATAAGGGATACGGCAATTATTGCGATTGTTACAATAATGTATTTTTTTGTTCCCTTTTCCTCCATGAAGAACAGGGATGCGAGACCAAACAATATGCTTGCAATAAGGAAACTGATATATTTTGCCAAAAGGCCATAGACAATGATCATTCCAATGTATGTTAGGTTCTTGATTTCAATGTCGAGCTCAATTTCCCTTGCAGCATCATTCTTGAACAACAGACTCTTGATACAGCAAATCAACCCACTGATGAACATTACAAGTGTCATGATTTTTGGCATAAAGCTACCATTGATATATTCTGTTGCAACCTTTGAGGGCCTCACCTGTGAGGGGATTATCAAATAAATTGCGATGGCACATATTATGGCTGCTATTCCAAAAATTGTATTTGTTTTAATTTTGATTTTTTTCATTCTTTGACCTTGCAGAGGGCAAAAGGGAGAATATTCTCCCTTTTGCTTATGCTGTTATTCACATTTCGACTACATAAGTTGAGCAACAAAATCTTCAAGAATTTTGTATTCATCCTTGATATATTGCGTTGCTTCAGCAGGTGTCATGTCGGGGATGTAGTTTAAGCCAACTTTCTTGAGATCTGCTACACATTCGGGATCTGCGAGCACTCTAGCAACAGATTCTTCGAGAAGCATTGCATGTACATCGTCAAGTTCCGCAAGGCATACAATTTCCATGAGGGATGAATAAACGTTTTGCCTATCAGGTCTATACTTGAGAATCGTAGGAACTGTATAGCCTTCATATCCTGTAAAATCAGTGTCACGGAAGGTGAGTACAGGTACGATATCACCATTCTCAACGTATGGCCTAGCGGTTTCAAGACCGCTCATGGTGATCATGTTGTGTCCACCCATGTTGTTTGTGATACCTTCAATAGCTCCATTGTGGATGAGTGTATTGTAGTTGAATCCAAGATATTCGTAGAGCGCAGCCTGGTAGATGTACGTGATGTTTGCAATACCTCCGCACCCGAAGATGATTTCGTTGTCATCTGCATATGCAATAACATCATCGAATGTATGGAAGCCATACTTGTCGGGACGAACAAAAAGTCCAAATTCTTCAACATCCACTGGGGCAAGAACCCTAAAGTCATCGATTGAATAGATGACAGATTCTTCGAATACAGGACCGGCGGTGAACGTTGAAGTTGCAGTGAACATCATGTCAAAGGGTCCGTTAGGGTTTGTGAACATCTGTGTTGCACAAGTGAGCCCGCCAGCTCCAGGGACATTCTGCACTATTACATCTACGCCGAGGTCTTCTGAGAGATATTCCGCAAGGACTCTTGCTCTCACATCCAGAGCACCACCAACCTTTACAGTAACATAGATAGTGATGTTCTCATCGATTTTTGCCTCTGCCGCTGATTCATTTGAGCCTTGAGCAAAAAGACAACTCATTGCAATCAGTGCTACAAACAGTACATTAACCAACTTTTTCATAGTTTCTCCTTTTTAATAGTTAACGTACACGGCTTAATCAACAATATTACCGTGTACGTTAACGATTTCTTTTAGGTTGCACTAGAAAAGTGGTGCTGTCAAGCTTTTTCTTCATGAGTTTCATGCTGTACTGGCTCGAATATGAAAAATCCCATTCATACCGCAAATGAAATATTCCAGTAGGGGGGAAGCTGTGGTTTAATGGGGTAATAATTGGGGAGAGAATCCCCGAAGGAGAAAATGAAGAGGAAGCCCTTTGTCTTGTTGCCACTTGCCAAAACTTCCTCTTCACCAAATACGTTATAAACACACTACCATCGAAACAGCTTCGATTCAAGAGAACTTCCATCCATCCTTGAGAAAGGGCAACGGCGGGATCGTGTGCCGAAAATGCCTGGGACCGGGTGAGTATGCGTTTTCCCGGGAGCGAGGCAGAAGGTACACGGCAGAAGCTGGCCCGGCGGTGGAGATGATGATCCTCGCCGTTTACCGTTGCCCCGGGGATGGCCTGTACTCGACAATCTTTCCCGACGATATCGTGAGGAACAAACAGTATTGCCTCTCCGAGATACGCTGTGTCCTGGAAAACAGGACAGACTTCTCGATGGCGAGCCCACGGACAAGAGCCAACTGGAGAGCCTGGTTCAAGGGTATGTGGGAGGCTGTGGTCACGAGGATCCGGCTAAGCATTGGCTGCAATTTCCCCAAGAAAGACATCTCAATTGCGCTCCTCACCTTTTGCAATGAGGTCGGTGATGGCTGGCTCCGCTATGTGCTGGACCTTTTCCACACTGAATCCAACAACCTTTGCATGTTCCTCGACCTGGTTGCCACTACCATCAACCTCGGGAGCGAAAAACTGTACAAACCCCATGTACATGGGGATGCAGACAGCTTTCCAAAGAGGGGCAAGCCGCCCCCGGGAGGTTGAAAATGATGGAACTGAAGGACTTGAGAGCGAAAGAGCAGGAGAAATACCATACAGCCGGGGAGGTCATCGCCCTTGGCTGCACCGACACGGCCATCAGGCGGGGCAGGACGAAGCTGGGATGCACCAGGAAAACGCTTCTGAAGTACGTACAGTGGCATGAAAGTGGAGATGTTTCGTTGTTCAGCCACCACAACAAGGGCCGCAAGCCGGCAACGACCAAGCCACAGGAGACAAGGAAGCTGGTCGAGCAACTGTACAAGGAGAAATACTGCAATGCCAGTTTCACCCATTTCGCCGAGATCCTGAGGGAGGACCACCACATCCACCTGTCGGACGGGACACTGCACTCGATCCTGAAGGGGGCATACCTGGTCTCCCCCTGCTCGAAGAAGGCAACCAGGAGGCAGATGGAGAAGCGGTTGAGGCTGGTCGCAAGGAAGGAGCACCTGAGCAAGGCCGAGAGCGAGCAGGTCAACGCAGCCTTTGCCGTACTCGACGATGCCGATGCACATCCCAGGAGACCCAGGAGCAAGTATTTCGGTGAGATGGTGCAGATGGATGCCAGCGAGCTCGTCTGGGTTCCCGGGGCGGGCAAGTGGCACCTGCATGTGGCCATAGATGATGCAACAAGCGAGGTGGTGGGGGCATGGTTCGACACCCAGGAGACCTTGGACGGCTATTACCATGTACTGTACATGATCCTCAGGAACTACGGCATCCCCTCGCGCTTCAGGACCGACCGCAGGACCGTCTTCGAGTACAGCCTGCTGTCCAGGCCCGACGAGGAAAAGGATACATTCACCCAGTTTTCCGCAGCCTGCAGGACCCTGGGCATCGAGATCGAGGCAACCTCGGTACCTCAGAGAAAGGGTCGGATAGAACGGCTCAACCGAACGCTCCAAGGCCGACTGCCGGTGGAGTTCACCCGCCATGGGATCGCCTCCATGGAGGAGGCGAATGCCTTCCTGTGGGACTGTCTTCCCCGGTTCAATGCACAGTTCTCACTCAAGGATGAGAAGGACCTGCAGAGCAGCACCTTCCTCCAAGCGCCTGAAGAGCAGGACATCAATGCAATCCTGGCGGTGGTATCCCAGCGTGTCATTGATGCGGGCAACAGCATCAAGTACCACAATGCATACTACCAGCCCTGTTTCCAGTATCCCAACGGCTTGAGGCCCAGGCTCTTTGTGAAGGGAACGAAGGCTTTTGTCATCAAGGCATTCGACGGCACGCTGCTTGCCAGCATCAAGGAGGAGACCTACATCCTCAGGGAAGTGGAGAAGCGAAGCACCCACAGCAAGGAGTTCGACCCACAGCCCATCCCCAAGCAGAGGAAGCCATACAAACCGGCCCCTGACCATCCCTGGAAGACGAGGTTCCTCTCCCCAAGGGGTACGGGCTATGAGAGACTGGACCGGAAACAAGAGCCTGGACTCGCTGCGGGAAGACGCTGTCTTCTCCAGCGAGGAGCTTGAGCTGCTCTTCACGCGCATCAACGAGGAGCTCGAATATGCCTCATCCGACATCCTTCGGACCTGGGAGAAATGTGCCACCAAGGCGCACAGAACTGATACCTGGCGGTTTTAGGAGGAGGAAAAAATCATTTACGGGTTACAGCTTTTTCTTCATGAGTTTCATGCTGTCAATTTCATCTAGGGGGATGGGATTGCCTACCG
>CAXXCW010000031.1:0-17023 GCA_963662725.2 uncultured Sphaerochaeta sp. | reverse complement strand
ATTTTCTCTCTGAAGCAACAGTGAAACCGGTTTGCCAACCATATTGCTTCTGCCAACAACGACTGCCTTTTTCCCGGCTATTTCGATCCCTGTTGTTTTTATAAGCTTTATGATGCCTTTTGGTGTGCACGGTATAAATCCCTTTTCTCCAACCATAAGCCTGCCAGCTGTTACAACATGCAGACCGTCAACGTCTTTGTCCGGATCAACTTCACGCAGTACTGCAAGAGAATCTAGATGCTTTGGCAGAGGCAGTTGTACAAGGATGCCGTGGATGGCCTTGTCATTGTTTAGTTCATGTATCAGAGAGATAAGCTTATCCTGTTCTGTGTTTGCATCTAATCTGTGTACGACAGAATGCATACCAAGGTCAATACAGCCCTTTTCTTTGTTTCTAACGTATATCGCAGAAGCGGGGTCGTCTCCCACAAGTATGACCGCAAGCCCTGGTGTGATGCCTTTGTTTTTAAACTCAGCAACCTTTTCTTTTAGCTCTTCTCTTATCTTCGCCGACAATGCCTTCCCATCTATTATGCTCATTTAACCGCTCCTTCGTTATATAAAATTTGCGCACCGTATGCGATACCAACCGCATTATCGCTGCAATATTTCTTTTCTGCCATTATGCATTCTGCACCAGCTTCGAAGCAGGTCTGCTCCGCCGTTTTCCTGATTACAGAGTTTGACATTACGCCCCCTGTAAATATAAAGCGCTTATACCCCGCTGCGTTTTTTATGAGCTTCGATATCGTTTCTGCTGCTGTGTCCTATCACTCCGCTTAAAACACGTGCGCTGTCTTCACCTGCTTCAAGTGCCCTTAGCGCCTGTGTTTCAGCGCCTGAGAGATTGGCTTCTAGACCATTAACCGTAACTGCAAATTTGGCGCCCCCATCTTTATAAAGCTCCTCAATATACCTGCCAGCCGGGAACGGCAAGCCTGCCTTTACACCAACTCTGTCTATAAGCTGCCCGCATGTTAAATCCAGCGTTCCGCCGATTTTTTTTATTTTCTTTATTGATTCTTCAATTGTTACTTCCAATACATCCAGCGTCCCGCCTGAAATATGAAATGCACAATACTCGCCGTTCTCAATTTCTCTACCCAGAAAAGCAGAATATATGTGTCCGTGCTGGTGTGTTAGTGCGATTGCCGGTATGCCAAGCATCTTTGCCCACGAAACAGCAAAGGACTCTCCAACAACAAAAACCGGCATATAAGACATTTCCCGGTCACAAGGCTTTTGGCTGTATCCGATTGCTTCTATACCAGTTGTTTTATAATCTAAAAAAAGCTTCTGTATGTTCTTTAAATGAGCAAATACAGCTTCCGACTGCCTCAGGCCTTTGCTCCCTTGCGGCACACTGAGCATTATTCGTTCATCGTCAATTACTTCGTAATCTGCTACTTTTGCTATCGATGTCGTATAGCAGCTTGTATCTATGCCGAAAAAGCATTCTTCAGGCATTCACAACGCCTCTTTATTCTTTGCGACTGCGCCAAGCACTCCGTTTACAAACTTTGCTGATTTCATCGTTGTATACCTTTTTGTTATGTCCACACACTCGTTTATCGTTATGCTGTCAGCAATATCGTCACAAAAAAGAAGCTCCGTCACACCGAGCCTTAGAACAGAAAGCTCTACTTTTGCCATATGGCTGATAGTCCAGCCCTTTGCATATTTGCCTATTGTTGCGTCTATCAGCATATGATTATCTTTATATTTATCTATAACATCCGAAACAAACTGCCATGCCATCTCATTCATTCCCTTATCAAAACAATCCCTCATCTCATTTCTTGTTTCGGGATTGAATTCACCAATTGAAGAATATTCAAATATAAGCCGAAACGCAGTGTCTCTTGCCGACCTTCTGCTCAAAAAAACCTCCTCTATTTAAAAATATCGGGCAGTATCCTGTCCAATACTTCTATAAGTCTCTTTTTTATATTTATTGTCTGAACCAAAGAACGCGCCTATACCGGCGCAAATGCCAAGAAACAATGTCGCAAAAAAACCGATGGTCAGCATGAGTATGGCCTACCAGCAGTCCAAGGCTAATGCCTATTATCACACCTTTGTGGGCCTTTACAAACTTAACAAACCCGTTTTGCTTTTCTTTGTTATCCTGCACTATTCTACACGAGCCTTTACAACCTGCATTGTCCTTTCGACTAATACAGAGATTTTGCCTACTTGAACTCCAGCATAAGTTTCAACTTCCTGTTTTGTACTCAGCTGCAGTGAGCTTAGCACTTCTGGAATGTTTGTACCTTCAGTAACCGTAAGCTTGCTTGAGATGTCTATTTTCGAATCTTTAACGCTCACATTTACTTTTGCACTCTTAACAGCGCTGTTTTTAAGCATGTGCTTTGTTGCCATTTCTTCAACTGCGCTTAGTGAAATTGCTATCGAGCCTGTTTCAGTCGTTGCAATAAGCGCTGACTTTGGTTCTCTTTTCTTAGTCCTTGCAAACATAAGCATGAAACTAGCGATTATTACTACAATAGCAATTATAGTAATTATTATCTTCGCCCATCCGCTGTTATACAGCGTGTCGAGCCATCTCTGTGTATAGTCTAAACCTATAACATTCCAGGCGCTCAGCATAGTAACTACTGCAATGCACAGCACAAAGATAATATACAGCGTTAATAGAACTCTGATAAAAATTCTCATCTTAAACTCCTCAGCTAATGTACCCTGCTGTCGTCCTCTTTAACTTCTTTTTCGATATGGACGCCCTGTACATGTACGTTTGTTTCTACGACTTTAAGGCCTGTCATCGTTTCAACAGCCTTTTTAACGTTTTCTTGAATCTTAGCACTTATTACAGGAACCTGAGTACCATACTTAACAACGATAAACACATCGATAGCACATTCTTCCTTGCCAACTTCAACTTTAACACCTTTTGTCAGGTTTTTACGCCCGAGAAGCTCTGCAAGTCCTTCGGAAAAACCGCCGCTCATACCCGCAACACCTTCTATTTGCTATCGTTGCAAGGCCGGCTATTGTCGCCACAACGTCATTTGCAAAAGATACGCTGCCGTGCTGTTCCTGCATCGTGTTCATTTTCTCTGTACTCAAAACATTCACCCCATTTTATATGATATTTAATTATATCAGAATAGAAGAGCAAACACAATCTTAGTTTGATTAACAAATTATTAATGTATATAAAATTATTTTGTATATGTAAAGCCAAAGTTTATTCTTTTGCCCATGCCAGCGAACGCTCTACAGCACGTTTCCAGCCGTTGTACAGGCTCTCTTTTCTGTCTTCGCTCATTGCAGGTTCGAACGTACGCTGAAGCTTCCAGTGCTTTGCAATCTCTTCTTTTGACTTCCAAAAACCAACACCGAGACCTGCAAGATATGCTGCCCCAAGAGCCGTCATTTCAGTCACCTGCGGCTTCTCTATTGGTATTCCAAGTATATCTGCCTGAAACTGCATTAGAAAATCGCTCGCCGTTGCTCCTCCATCTACTCTTAGAGATTTAAGCTCATGACCCGAATCTTTTACCATGCATTCCAGTACGTCCCTTGTCTGATACGCTATCGCTTCCAAAGCGCTTCTTGCTATGTGCTCATCGGTAGTGCCACGAGTCATTCCGACTATTGTGCCTCTGGCGTACATGTCCCAATATGGCGCACACAGGCCAGTGAATGCAGGCACGAGGTATACTCCGCCTGTATCGTCTACTCTTAATGCAAGCTCGCTTACTTCACTAGACTGCTTTATTATCTTGAGCCCGTCTCGCAGCCATTGTATAGTTGCCCCGCCCATAAAAACAAGACCTTCAAGTGCATATTCTGGTTTTTTGCCTACCATCCATGCAATATCTGATGTAAGCCCTGTTTTACTGGTTTTAGATTCAAACCCTACGTTCATCATCATTGCAAGGGCTGTTCCATAAGTGTTTTTTACCATGCCGGGCTTAAAGCAGGTTTGTCCAAAGGTTGCTGCGTGCTGGTCTCCAGCATCTCCGGCTATCGGAATTGCCTGACCGAAAAATACGTCCCTGTCCGTTTCACACATAACGCCGCTTGAAGGTACCAGTTTCGGTAATATTTTCTTTGGTATTTCAAGCGCATCGAGTATTGTATCATCCCATTGCAGAGTATGTATGTTGAGAAGCATAGTCCTTGATGCGTTTGAATAATCCTCTACATGCGCACGTTTTCCTGATAGCATGAACATAAGATAAGAGTCTATATTACCGAACAGCACCTTGCCCTGCTGCACTTTTTCCCTTACGCCTTCAACATTGTCCATTATCCACTTTATCTTAGTTGCGGAAAAATATGCGTCTATCAGCAGCCCCCGTCTTCTCTCTCACATAAGGGTCGAGCCCCTGCGCTTTTAGTTCTTCACATATCTGTGCTGTCTGCCTGGACTGCCAAACTATAGCATTATACACAGGCTCGCCTGTGTCTTTATCCCACATTACCGTGGTTTCACGCTGACAAGTTATACCTATAGCCGCGATCTCTGAAGCATTAGTATTGCCGCATTGCATTGCTTCAGCTGCACACAGGATAGTCGTATCCCAATATTCTTTGGCATCATGCTCTACCCAGCCGGGATGCTGGAATATCTGTCTTATTTCTCTGTAGGCTGTGCTGTGCATGTTTCCAGATTCATCAAAGAGAGCAACCCTAGTTCCTGTTGTCCCCTGGTCTATAGCCATTATAAAACGTTTGCTCATTTTATCCTCTCATCAATTATTAGTCGAATAGTTGCTTTAATTAACATAAAAAACTGCTGACAACTTTTTAACATAGTTATCAGCAATTATTATATTATAAAACTAAAGTAAATTAAAGCAGTGTTATTCTGTTATCTGTCCTCTCTGAAATATGGAAGCCCAAGACTTTCCGGAGGATGGTTTTCACGCTTTTTGCGCATTGATACGATAATAAGTACCACTATCGTAACTATGTAAGGCAGCATTTTGAAAAGCTCTTGAGAGGATCTTGTAAGCCCGGGTATGTAGAAGTAGAGCCAAAATAGCACTCCAAAGAGATATGAACCCCAAATTGCATGCTTTGGCTTCCAGCGAGCAAATATAACAAGTGCAACCGCCAGCCAGCCAAGCCTTGAAATGCCTCCGTCGTTCGCCCATGTTCCTTTTATATAGTCCATTACGTAGTACAACCCTCCAAGGCCTGTAATGGCAGCACCGATACAAGTTGAAAGATATTTGTATTTCGTTACACTTATTCCCGCTGCATCTGCTGTCGCAGGACTTTCGCCAAGAGCACGAAGATTAAGTCCTTTTCGTGTTCTTGAAAGGAACTGGTTTATAATAATAGCAAGTATTATCGCAAGATATACCATAAAACCAAGTGCGGATAAAACACCAACGTTAGACAGAAACGGAAGCGTAGATCTATAAGCTCCGCTCGTTGTTGCAACAGAAATCTGTCCTACTCCGCCTGCCATGTTGTTTAGAGCTCCGCCAAAGAAATTAGCAACGCCGCCGCCGAATATCGTCAGCGTAAGACCTGTAACGTTCTGGTTTGCACGAAGCGTTATTGTCAAAAAGCTGTATATAAGGCCGGCAAAAATTGAAGCAGCCAACGCACATATCAAAGATATAAGAATACCTAATGCTGCACTTGGTTCAGCAACTGAATTTTCATAAAGGAAAGCGCCGGCAAGACCTGCGATTCCTCCAAGACTCATTATCCCCGGCACACCAAGGTTTAAGTTGCCGGATTTTTCAGTTAATATTTCACCGATTGAACCAAACAGTATTACTGTACCAAACACCAGTGCAGCCTGCAGTATAGATAATATTTGTGCCATATCAGACTGCCTCCTTTCTGCTGCGGAAAATCAATCTGTATTGAGTGAAAAACTCACTTCCGAGAATGAAGAACAGTATAATACCCGTTATCATCTGTGACGCATAGTCATTAAGATTAAATTGTGATGCTATCTGAATAGCGCCTTTTTCAAGAAAAACAAGCAGTGCCGCTATTAGTATCATAGTAAACGTATTGAATTTAGCCAGCCACGCTACTATTATAGCAGTAAATCCGCTGCCTCCGGCCGTGCTTGTCGATATTGTGTGTGAAGAGCCCGCTACAGCTAAATATCCAGCCAGGCCGCATACAGCTCCTGATATCATCATTGTTCTAATAATAACTTTTTTAACATCAATGCCTATATATTTTGCAGTTCGTTCGGACTCACCGACTACTGAAATTTCGTATCCTTGTTTTGAATATCTCAGATATATAAACATTATTATCGTGAATGCCAGTACTATCAGTACATTCAGCATATATTTCTGACCAAACATTGACGGGAACCAGCCTGCCTTTGTCTGCTGATTTATGATGCCGACAGTGTTTGAACCAAATGGGTTCTCCCACAGCGCAACGAAGTATGAAGTAAGCTGGATAGCCACATAGTTCATCATCAACGTGAAAAGCGTCTCATTTGTGCCAAAGCGTGCTTTGAAAGCCGCTGGTATAAAGCCCCATATTGCACCTGCTATGCTGCTTGCTACAAAAGCTATAGGCAGCAGCATCCAAGTCGGCATAGATTTCCCAAAATATATCATAACTGCAGCAGTTGCTAAGCCGCCTACAAGAACCTGTCCTTCTGCGCCGATGTTCCAAAAACGCATTTTGAAAGCCGGTGCAAGTCCTATACCAATAAACAGCAGCATCACCATGTCACGCAGCGTTACCCATATACGCTTTTCAGAGCCAAAGTTCCCCTCGAACATAGCGCTGTATACTTTAAACGGATTGAGGCGAACGATAGCAAAAATAATAACTGCGCTGAGTGCAAGAGCAAGAACAAGGCCTGTAAGTCGGTAAAGCCATCCTCGCCAAGTCGGGATAGACTCCCGTTTCGCTATACGGACAAATGGCACTTTAGTTGTTTGATTCATTTTTCTGCTCTCCTCCACCAAGTTTGGTCATCATCATTCCAACATTATTTTTATCCGCTCCCCTTCCGGGAACGATGCCGCTGACTTTCCCACCGCACAAAACAAGTATCCTGTCGCTTAGCTCCAGCAGGACGTCTAAATCTTCGCCTACAAAAATTACTGCAACACCCTTTTGTTTCTGGTCATTTATCAAATCATATATTGTATATGATGAATTTATATCTAGTCCACGCACAGCGTACGCCGTCATCAAAACCGTCGGAGAAGAAGATATCTCACGACCGACCAGAACCTTCTGAACGTTGCCTCCGGATAATCTTCTTACTGGAGTAGTAAGCCCAGGAGTTTTGACTTCCAGATCGTTCACGACACGTTTCGCCAGTTTCATAGGAGTTTTTCTATCCGTTAAAATCGAATGTCCACGCCTGAATGAGCGCAGCATCATGTTGTTTGTAAGGTCCATGTTGCCAACAAGGCCCATACCCAGTCTGTCTTCAGGAACAAATGATAAAGACACTCCCAAATTTACAATATCTCTTGGGTCTTTGCCGACAAGCTGTATTTTCTTGCCTGTTTCCGGATCGATATATACTATGCTTCCGGCCTCGACAGGCTGTAAACCAGCAATCGATTCAAGAAGCTCTTTCTGTCCGCAACCCGAGATTCCGGCAATTCCCAATATCTCACCCGAATAAGCAGTAAATGAAACATCGCAAAGCTTTGTTATACCGTCAACATCGTTTACAGTGAGCCCTTCAACAACAACACGGGGCTCTGGCTCTACAGGCTCCGGCCGTTCAATATTCAGCGATATAGAACGCCCGACCATCATATTAGTCATTTCGCTTGCATTTGTTTCTTTTGTTGGCACTTCGCCCACAAACTTACCACGCCTCAGTACCGCAACGCGATCTGATATTTCCTCAACTTCATGCAGCTTATGCGTAATTATAACAATTGCTTTTCCGTCATCACGCATGTTGCGAAGTATAGCGAACAGTTTTTCAGTTTCCTGAGGTGTCAGGACTGCAGTAGGTTCGTCAAGAATCAATATATCTGCGCCACGATATAGCACCTTAACTATCTCTACAGTTTGTTTCTGGGAAACTGACATATCATATATCTTTTGTTCGGGATTTACATGAAAGCCATACATGTCAGCGATCTTTCGTATGCGCTCACCAACAGCTTTCATATCAAGGCGTCCTTTGCCCGGCATACCTAGTATTATGTTTTCGGCAGCTGTAAGGACGTCTACAAGTTTGAAGTGTTGATGTATCATGCCTATCTTAAGGTCGAAAGCGTCTTTAGGGCTCCTTATTGAAGCTTCACTTCCGTCTACGAATATGTGCCCACTATCAGGATAGTAGATGCCGGAAAGCATATTCATTAGCGTTGTTTTACCGCTGCCGTTCTCTCCAAGTAGCGAAAGTATTTCACCTCTGTATATATCAAGACATATCTGATCGTTTGCAATGACCGAACCAAAAGTCTTTGTTATATCTTTTAATTTTACAGCCGCCTCGGCATTTTGCATATTAGATGCCTCCCCAAGATAATTATAGAAAGAGCCACTTTGATGTGGCTCTTTCCGTATCTGAATTAGTTTGTTTTAGTTAAGTTCTGTTATTCCATCTATACGCAGACCGAAGTAAGGAGCACTACGCAGTGTAGATTCGGCAAACGCACCGTCTACTATAGCTTCGCCGCTGTCCGGTACAAAGTCTCCATCAGTGTCAAGAGCCGGAGTTGATGTGATTGTCTGTCCGCCTACTGTGAAAGAATTGATATCGAATACTTTGAGACTTCCGTCTTTCAAACCTGCTTCAACTTCTGCAACCTTTTCAGCAGTGCCTTCTGCGCAGCTCTCTCCGAGTGGAGATATCATTACAGCGCCTTCGTCGTAGCCTTTTGCCCAGTCAGTAGCGATTTCTTCGCCGTTTAGCAGGCTATTCATCACATAAGTGTAGTAAACACTCCAATCATTCTGGCAGCTTGTTAGAGCAGCCGTCGGTGCTACAGAAAGCATGTCTACGTTGTAACCAACGCAGTAAACAGTAGTTCCGCTGTCGAGCAGTGCCTGGCATGCTGAAGGAGCGCCAGTGGAGTCTGCGTGCTGGCTGATAATGATAGCACCTGATGCTACAAGAGCATTTGCAGATTCTGCTTCAGCCGTTGGGTCATACCATGAATTTGTATAAGATACATCCATAACGACATTGTCAACAATAGATTTTACACCAAGATAAAAGCCGGTGTAGCCTGAAACCACTTCGTCGTAAGGATATGCGCCGACGTAACCTATCTTTATATTTCCGTCCGCGTCCATGTTAGAATCAGCGACCATTCCATCAGCTACAAGCTCTGCAAGTTTCATGCCTGCAACAACGCCGGATACATAACGTGACTCGAAAGTCATGTTGAACGCATTCTTTAAGTTTGCAAGTCCTGAAGGCGCAGCGTTAACACCTGTCATAGAGATAAATGTTACGTCCGGGTTTTCTTCAGCAGCCTGAAGCATGAAATCCTGATGTCCGAAACTGTCTGATATAACGCAGGTACAGCCCTGTTCAACAAGGTCAGTCGCAGTGTCATAACAGGTTTCGTCTTCAGGAATATTATATTTCCAGATTATCTGGTCTTCCGCAACGCCTGTTGCTGCAGCTGCAGTCTGTATTCCTTCGATGTGAGCAAAGTCATATCCTGTGTTTTCGTCATGGATAAGGATTACGCCGATTTTAACATCAGCGCCTGCGTCTGACGCAGTATCGTCTGCTGTGTCAGCATCTGATGTAGTGTCGTCTGCTGTGTCAGCATCTGATGTAGTGTCGTCTGCCGTGTCCGTTGTTCCCGAATTACACGCAGCAAACGCAAATACAAGTGAGAGCGCTAGTAATAATACTAATATTTTTTTCATTTTCTTTCCTCCATTTTTAATAAAAATTTTGCACATGCAAAATATGTACACATATTCATTCTTTCTGTTTCTGGTTTTATTGATCCGTTAAGATATTATTTTGGAAACAGCATAATTAAAAACTGTTGCATCAGCGGGTTTTATCTGTCATTAACATTTCACACTAATGTAAAATCCGCCTTTATATCAAATATTAATACTTGACCTACCAACTCCTTATGACGCCATTGTCTTACACAGAAAACGGCGCATGTCCTCTTCCTAACTTACGCCGTTGTAAATGATAGTTTTGATATCTAAATATACCTCGTTTGATACTGTTTGTCAATTAATATATCGCATCATTTGACTAATTTAACCGCCAAAAACAACTCAAATTCGCATAATTCTAATGTTAATTATAATATGTATATTTATACGCAGAAGCTTCAGGAAAGTTAATAAAATAAAAATTAATCTGCAGTTTATAAATTTGTTTAATTATGATAGCATAATATGTGGTATCCACAGTAAAATATTAATGATTTTTAGTAAACAATTTGATTTAAATGATAAACAATCTTTACAAGGGTGGTTATAAAATGAATAAAACTCTTCTTAAAAAACTTATAGATACAGCTTCGGGAAGAATCCCGGCAGAGTTGGTTATTAAAAATTGCAGGGTGATTGACGTTTTCAATGCTTCTATAATTAAAGGTGATATTGCTGTATGTGAAGGAATTATTGCAGGCGTTGGCAGCTACTGCGGCGGAAAAGAAATTGACGCAGACGGGCTTTATGCTTCGCCCGGGCTTATAGACAGCCATATACACATCGAATCCACGTACGTAAGCCCGGAAGAGCTTGGCAGGCTTATCGTTCCGCATGGAACCACTACTATCGTATCCGATCCTCATGAAATCACTAATGTATGCGGAACAGCTGGCCTTGAGTATATGATTGAAGCTTCTAAAAAAACAGCTCTTGACATTAAATATATGCTGCCATCCTGTGTGCCTGCCACTTCATTTGAGCATTCCGGAGCAACCGTCGGTACGGCTGAGATTGAGCAGTTGATTAGCCGGGAGGATATCTTAGGACTTGGAGAATTTATGAACTTCCCGGGTGTTGTAAACGCAGATGACGAAGTGTTAGATAAACTGCTGGCTGCAATGAACAATGGTAAGCCAATAGACGGACACAGCCCCGGTCTTTCAGGAAATGCGCTCAATGCATATGTCTCTGCTCGAATACGTACAGATCATGAATGCTCTACCGCAGAAGAAGCACACGACAGACTTTCTCGCGGTATGTATGTTCTTATGCGCCAGGGTTCTGCATGTCATAACCTTCTTGAACTTCTCAAGGCTGTTAATTCCCATAACAGCAGGCGCTGCCTCTTGTGCTCTGACGACCTTCAGCCTAAAACGATATTGAGCGAAGGACATGTTGATAATCTTCTTCGGTTGTGCGTCAATGCCGGAATAGAACCGATAGTCGCTATTCAAATGGCAACACTTAATGCTGCAGAATGTTATGGGCTGCAAGACCGTGGAGCAATTGCCCCCGGCCTTAAGGCTGATGTAGTTTTATTCGATAATCTAAATGACTTTAATATTAAACAGGTCTTTATTGACGGACATGAAGCAGCAAAAGGAGGAAAATACTTATTACCCGTAACAAAACACGACTTCTCCTCTACTAAGGGAAAATTCAATGTTAAAAATTTTTCAATTGATAAACTTAGGCTCAAAATCGACTCTGACAAAGCTCATGTAATAGCAATGATTCCCGGTGAGGTTGTCACTGCAAACGAAGTTGCACAGATATCAAGAGACTGTGACGGAAACTTTATATATGACTCAAATAAAGATATCGTCAAAATAGCAGTTGTTGAGCGACATCAAAACACAGGAAACGTCGCAGTTGCGCTGCTAAAAAACTACGGTATTAAGCGGGGCGCTGTCGCACTTTCAATAGCCCACGACTCTCATAATATAATAGTTGTCGGAACAAGCGATGAAGATATGGCTTTTGCCGTTGAAAAGTTGATCGAACAGCAAGGCGGCATTGTTTTAGTTGAAGGCTGCCGCATTTTGAAAGCCTGCCCATGCCCATCGCCGGCCTTATGAGTGACATGAGCGGCCAATGGGTGGATGAAAAGCTGACAAGCATTCATCATACTGCAATAAACTCACTCGGTATTAAGAACGACCTTGAGCCTGTAATGACGCTATGTTTTATGGCGCTTCCTGTAATACCTGAATTGAAGCTTACAGATATGGGACTGTTTGATGTTAATAAATTTAGCTTTATTAATATTGAGGCGTAAAAAAGAAACTCTATTTTCATA
Source organism: uncultured Sphaerochaeta sp. (assembly GCA_963662725.2). GTDB lineage: Bacteria > Spirochaetota > Spirochaetia > Sphaerochaetales > Sphaerochaetaceae > Sphaerochaeta. The sequence continues at coordinate 4,860 of CAXXCW010000031.1, read as the reverse complement.
GAAATGTGTTATAATTAAGCAAAATCTAAACGGGGAATTGATATGAATCGGCATTCAGAGCTTTCATTAATAAGACGGGCGCTTAATAAAATTGGTAAATTTTTCGTGTTTATAGGCAGTATGATTTCGTCTGCTGCAAAAGCAGTGGGGCATTTCTTTAAAAATGTTGCCATTGCAGCGGCCGGAGACCAACATAGCCATAAAAGTGATTTTGATCTAAATGAAAGTGAAGATGGAACTAATCATAATACACAGGTATTCAAGAAAGTCAACTCAACCGCCGAAAAGGACAAAAAGGAAAATACAAAGGTCCTGCCTCATATATCTAAGGAACATCTTTCCGGCAACAGTCTTGAACATATAAACATGTTCAAGCCCCAAACCAGAAACTCCAGTTTTATAATCGGTGTTGCTCTAACGTCATTCAAATTGCTTATTATTGCTGTCTTTATGATAGCTTCCGCCGGGCTTGGGACTCTTGTTGGCGTAGCCAAGGCATACATGGAAACTACTCCGACGCTTGACACAGGTAAAATTGAAAATCAATCTGAGACATCATATATTTATGATGCGAACGGCAGCCTTATCACCGCTTATACAGGAACAGAGAACAGAGACTGGGCTAATATTGAAGAAATACCGATTATGCTTCAGGAAGCTGTTATATCTATAGAAGACGTCCGTTTCTATTACCATAACGGCGTAGATGTAAAAAGACTTATCGGTGCATTTTTAAGCAATCTTATGAACGATGACGTCCAGGGCGGCAGCACACTTACACAGCAGCTAATAAAGAACCGTCTTTTATCCTTCGAACGTACATATGAGCGCAAGATTCAGGAAGCATACCTCGCTATGCAGCTTGAACAGGAATACACTAAAGATGACATATTGGAAGCATATCTTAACACCATTCACCTTGGTGCATCTAATTACGGAGTTAAAGCTGCATCTATGGATTATTTTGGCAAGAGCTTAAATGAACTCAGTCTTCGTGAGTGTGCAATGCTGGCTGGTATAATCCGTTATCCGTACTATTATAATCCCCGCCGTGTATATTATGACGCTAAAGACCCTGAAATCATCAATAAAAGAACCAATCAGGTTCTTTACCAGATGTATATATCTGAATATATAACCGAACAGGAATATAAGGCTGCTTTAGATGACACAGTACACATCGTTGAAGAATCCACAGTGCTTGAAATGTACGACATGCCGCACTTCGTGGAATATGCAGTATATGACGTTATAACGCATTTCCTTAAGCAACGCAACATGCAGGATACTACTGAAAACCGCAGTATTATTGAAAACGAGATTCGTACTAATGGTTATCGCATATATACGACAGTGGATCCTGAATACAGAAAACAGTTCAGGACAGCCTGAGCAGTTGGGACGAATACCCTGCGCTGGAGAATGAAAGCAGCTCCGTTACCAGGTATGAGAGCAACGGTGTCGTAACAGAGACTATTCAGCCTCAGGCTGCCGTTGTCGTCATAGATCAAAAGACAGGTGAACTAAAAGCCATCGTCGGCAGCAGAGAGGTTCCTACAGCCAAGAAAACTCTGAACAGGGCATATCAGACTACAATGCCGGTTGGTTCTTCCATTAAACCAATCGCAGTTTATGCTCCCGCTATTGATAAAGGCTATTCTGACGGTACCGTAGTGCCAAATCTCCCCCTGCCCATTGATGGATGGGATTCTGAAAAAGGTTATCCTGCTGGCGGCAATAAATATTACGGACCGGTAACACTGCGAACAGCGCTAGTAAACTCTCTTAACAGTGCAACCGCTTATACGCTTCTTCAGCTCGTAGGCTTACAAGATTCTAAGAACTATCTAATTGACCTTGGAGTCAATCCTGCGCATATCAGCGTTACTGGAGCGGGGCTTGCTCTTGGTACATCAGGAATTACACCTATAGAAATGGCAGGCGCTTACGCTACTATCGCAAACAGCGGCGTATATCTTGAACCTATGTCTTTTAAATATGTAACTGATAAAGACGGAAATGTAATCCTTGATACAGAGGCCATTCGTGAGCAGCGTCAAGTTTTCAATGAGTCTACCGCGTGGTTAATCACCGACATGCTTACAGAAGCTGTCCAGCACGGAACAGGCACCAGTGCACAGATACCTGGCATGACCATCGCCGGAAAAACCGGTACTAACCAAAATGCCACAGGCGTTTTCTTTGCCGGGATATCACCTTACTACACTATGACGCTTTGGATAGGCCATGATATGTACGAACCGCTTGCAGACGATGTATACGCTTCTAACTCTGCTGCACCTTTATGGCAGCATATTATGGCACAGATTCTGGACGGTATGTCTGATAAAGAGATAATTTCTGCAAACCCAACTGACTTAGGCTTAATCAGGCGTGAAGTTTGTTCAGTCTCTGGTCTTCTTGCAACCGATGCTTGTAAAGAGGATCCTGGCGGGAATACCCCAGTCAATGCATGGTTCAGAAGAGGTTTTGAACCGGAAGAGGAATGTGACGTTCACCAAATCGTTACTATCTGCACTTCCAGCGGTAAGATAGCCACAAACTACTGTCCTACTGATCAGGGTATTCTGGAGACCAAATGCCTTGTGCTTCTTAAGCCAAATTCAATCTATTGGGACTTAACTGAGGATAAACGTAACACATATCTTCCGGGTGCTTTCATGGTGCCGCAGACAATATCTGTTAATGACCTTACTCCAGATATGGAAGATTATTATGATTATTACTGTGATGTGCATACTGTTCAGTGGCAGCAGGAACAGCAGCAGCTTTCCGACGCTATTGCCGGTGCTAAGACCCAGATCACAGAATCTAATGCACTGTTAAACGATTCGGATATCACAATGTCGGCAGAGCATAAACAGCAGCTTACCGAAAAGATTTCAGCGCTTCAGACACTTATAGCTCAGCCAGTTACCGCAAACGCGACTGTTATTAAACAAAAAACAACTGAGCTGAAAACTCTGACCGACAATCTATCGTCTATATACAGCACGCCTGAGCCGACAACGTCTCCTTCGCCAACACCGACTACTACACCGACTGTAACACCGACCACTACACCCGCGGGGTGATAATAACAAAAAACCGTACCTTCTGGTACGGTTTTTTGTTATTTAAGCGCTCTTGCGCCTGTATACCTCGATATGTAAATGCCCGTTACCTGTTCATCTTCTTCAGTATATATTGATGTGCATATATACAGATACTGCTCCGCTTCCTTATATCTGTATACATGATAATCATCATATTCTAGAGGCTTTTCATAGAAATCTTCTCCATACAGTTCTGTCATTTTCTCCTTATCATCACCGTTAGCATAGTAATCTCCTGACGCGAGCCCTTTTGATGTATAGCTTCCCGAACCCATAGCATAGACAGTGCTTATCTTGTCGTTCCAGTCAAAGTATATACTGAAGCTATACCCCTCGAAGGCATCATCTTCGAAAGTCGGCCCTTGCCCCAGCAGCATTTCACCATTAATTAAATTACTTACGTTCTCACTCGGCTCATTAGGTATCCCTTTTTGTTTTAAAGCCTCAACAACATCTTTCCTTGGCATCCCAATGTAGAGCTCTGCTGTTTCACCATCTTTGCTGACTAGCAAAAGCTTTGCGCTATTCTTTGTATCTTGATATTGCTCCATGCTGTATTTTGATACGAATATCTCCCAAACCGCATAGTTTTCTGAGGGTATCCTCTCTCCTGCGAAAACTGTTCTTAAAAAATATCCGTTCAAATCATACTCGCTGCTTAGAGTTGCAACTGCTCCCGGTGGATATTCCGGGCTGTAAAACTGCTCTTCTTCACCAAGGTCGTTGGTTATGTCAGAGACGAGATCACCTATTTTTACAGGTAAATTAGTCTTTTGTTCTCCTGATATACAAATCTCGTGCAGTTTTTTCTTCAATATCAAAATATAGGCTAAGCCCTTTTGCTTTAATGCATGTTCCTGCCCAGCTCCTTATCGTTGACATGTCATCGCCAATTTCATATTCGACTTCACAGCTCTTTAAAACATCTATAGCTGAACTCATCTGCATATCAAAATAGAACTCCATGCAGTCAACCGTTATTATATTTTCTTGTTCTTGGCCTGCTTCCGGCTCGTCAGAATCTACAGCCGCGTCCGGCGCTTGGCTTGTCCCTGTTGCTTCTGCTTCATATATGCTTGATTTTTGTATTTCTTCTAACTTGATATTAGCATTAGTACAGCCGGCAAAAGATATAAAAATAAGCAGCATAATCAGTACAAAGTTGAATGTTTTCATAAAGTCCCCCTGACACTACTACCAACGCTATTATAACTCATATGTATAATTATTACAATAAAAAAAGCGCCCATATTTCAAGCGCTGTTATTATTTAATTTACTTCAAGCTTCTGCTGCCTGGCTTCACTGCAGGCACGCCTTGCCTGCAAAGCGGACACTCATCCGCATCGTATGACACTACCTCCATTGACAGCACAGCTTCAAACGGCACTCCAAAGTCCACTTTGCCGTTCGACCTGTCAACTATACTGCCCACTGCTGCTACTTCAGCACCCAGATTTTTGACTTCTTCTATGACTTCTTTTACTGAACCGCCAGTCGTTACAACATCTTCAACCACAAGTACTTTTGCACTCTTTGGAATCTCGAAACCACGACGCAGTGTCATTTTACCATCCTGCCGTTCAAAAAAAACGTTTCCTACGCCAAGCTGTCTTGCTACTTCGTATGCCAATATTATACCACCCACAGCCGGGCCAGCAACGATATCGATACCGCTGATTTCTCAGCCAGCTGCTTTGCAAATTTTTCTGATATTTTCGGGTTTACGAATAGTTTCGCACACT
>CAXXCW010000030.1:0-18243 GCA_963662725.2 uncultured Sphaerochaeta sp. | reverse complement strand
AAGCCAGCGCATAGCTAACAAAATCCTGAGCGATGAAATGGTATATCATCAGATAACAAATCCACGTAAGCATCCCGCCTAGCGCGGACAAAACAAGCCGCCTGCCGCCGATATGAAACAGCATTGAAAACCCAAGCGTACCAAGCCCCGCAGCAGCCACAGGCACAAGATAATGCAGAAGATCGCTCATACAAACAGTCTTTGCGCAAAGGCAAACCCGACAGCAATAACCGCAGAAGAAAGCAATGCTTCGCAAAACCGCTGCATGCCGGAGATGAGATCGCCGCCTATCATATCGCAAAACGAATGCGTTAAGGCAATTCCCGGTATCAGCAGCATAATATCGCCTATCACAATTTTATCATAGTGTTCCCCTATATTCAGATGGAGCAGAAACAGCGCAATCAAGCCCCCAATAAATGCAAGGGCCCCATTTGTTACCACTGTATTCAGGCGTATCTTCCTTGTTGCCGTCATCAGCCTCTTCAGCGAAAGTCCGATCACACCTGAAACCAGCGCGTCCACTGCGCTCCCGCCGAAGAAAACACAAAAAGAGCTTGCGATAAGCATAAAAGCAAGAGATTTCATCCATTCAGACGTTGGCGGTTCAGCGATGGACGTGAAAAACCCGTTTTGAACCTCTGCAAAATCCAGCTGTGTAGAACAAATTTCCCGCGAAAGCGCATTGAGCCGCAAAAGACGTTCAAAATCCATAGCGTGCTCACGTATGCGCCGTGTTTGCGTTACCGCTTCGCCATTGCGCCAAAGTGTGGCAACCATGCTGGATGTAATCGTAAATACATCCACCCGCTGCGCGCCATAGGCCAACCCTATCCGTTCCACTGTATCCTCGACGCGGCTGACCTCCGCCCCGCAGCGTAGCATTTCTTCACCGATGTCCATAGCGCAATGCAGCAATTGCTGGTTATTCATCCGGTTCACCCCATTATTCTCGCCTTACACCTGTGATCGGCAAAAATCCACTGCACGCTTGAGCCAGCCATCCGCTTGCGTATCCCACCCTACCGCAAACCCATGCCCGCAATAATTAACCGATTCCAGCACATGCGGAATGCCTGCTTCTTGCAAACTTTGTGCCAGCAAGACAGACGTTTGGTAATGCACATCAGGATCATCCTTGCTATGGATCATATATGTCGGCGGGTAATCCGCATCCACATGAAGCTCCACGCTGTATTCTGCCAGCGCCTCACGCTCCAGCTCGCCGACAGCGAAGTGCGATAGATACTCCAGTCCGTCACGTGCATACTTTTTTCCGCCGATCCCGGCTGCAATATCGTCGTAATAATTCATGGTGGATAATGCCGCGTACCCTAAAAATAGCGCGTCTGGCTTGGGTAAACCATGGGCTCGCCAGCCATGGTGATTACAACCCCACGACGCAGCCAAATGGCCGCCGGCCGAATACCCAACCACCGAATAACGCTCTTTGTTCAGGCTAAAATCTTCCGCATGCGCACGAACAAACCGGATCGCTGCAGCCAAGTCTTCCATTGGCTTGGGCATCAGCTTCTCCCGGCTCACCCGGTAAACCAGTGAGAATACGTGATACCCCATTTGGGAGAGCTCCGCCAGCGAGTTTACCCCTTCCGCAATCGTCCACACATCTTGATATCCACCGCCGGGGCACACCATCACAAACGGCGCGTTCGGTTTCCCCGGTGCGTACAGCAATTTTGTACATGCTTTATCCGGTTGCGCGCGTTTCTCATCGTCCGTATAAAAATCGTACAGGGTTTGTACCCCGTTATGATCCAATTCGGTCATTACAGCAAGTCCATCCAGCGCAGCGCGCACCGCACCCGGTGACAGTATCTCTTTGAGCGGCAGTTTCCGGCTAGCCAGATCATGTGTAACCAAAAGCCATTCTGAGAGCCTGCCAAAATAGGCTGATGTTGCAATGATCTCATCGAGTGTCATTGTATCATTTATTGTCATAGTGTCCCTTTCACGTTGCAAATGAAGATGATGCCTTCCGTCGCGGGCAGCGTTTTAACCCTGCTGCCCGAAACGGAAGGCGAACGAATCCCTTTAATTTTTCGTGTTTATTATTCAGCCGCTAGCCAAGCGTCGTATTGGGCTTGCATTTCAGCAATCACAACATCCACACCAGCTTCACTCAATGCGGATAAATATTGCGGTATCCCTTCCTCCGGCTCGATAAAGCCGGTCTCCAGCAGATATGCATATTGTTCCACTACGTTGTTTACAGCGGCATATTCCGCGGAAACAGGTGTGCTGTCGAAATGGAAACCCATGCATGGAACCGCCGTGCCCTTTTCGTTAAACGCTTCCAGTGCGGCAATATAATCATCCGCCTGATCCACTGTGAGGGATACTGTTTTGAGCGAAGCGGATTCCCACGCCCAGTGATGGTAGGTGTTATCCTCGGCGATCAGCACTTTACCGCTGTCGTCGCGGGTATAATTCACGCCTTCTACACCATAGGTGTAAAGATCGGCCAAGGTTTTATCCGTCATCAGCAGTTGAAGAAACTTCAGGCTCGCGTCAACTTTTTCCGATTTCACGTTGATACCATAGCAAGCGCCGAGGGTTGCGCCGGTCGTAACCCAGCCTTTGGTCAGCTGCGCGGTTACCGGTTCCCAGCCGAGAATCGCCGCATAGCTGCCATCCACGCTGCTGGTAATCCAGGTAAAGCCAAACTCGTCACCAACATATGCATCGGCAGGTACGCTCTTGGTTGCTTCCGCTTCATTGATGTATCCGGCGTCGGCCCATTCATTCATCAGCTTGCAATAATCCATGTACGCATCGGTCGCGACCATATTCACGATTTTGTTTGTATCTCCGGTCGTCGGTACGCCCGCAAAAGGCTCGATGGAGTAATACTGGTCGATGCTGAAATAGTCAAACAATTTCTCGTTTTGCCACAGGAAGGGGAAACGCAGCCCCAGCTCATCCGCCTTTGCCAGATACGGGGTCAAATCGGAAAGCTGCTGAATCGCCGCCATGTCACAGCCAATCGCTTCGGCTGTTTCCGGGTGAGCAAAAACGGAATAACCGGATACGATATCCTTATAAATCGGTATAAAATAGTCACGTCCATTATAGCGGGAACCCTGCCAGAACACCTCGCTCATGGAGTTGTACAACTCGGGGTAATTCTGGAGCAGTTCGCTTAAATCGTATGCGGCGTTGTTCTTTACAATCTGATCGGTTCCGATAATATCAAACCACTTGGCCGTGAAGAACACATCCACGTCGCCGCCGGCAGCCAGCTCAAGATTGAGCTTTTCGGGATAATCAAGGTCGGCCAATTCGTGTATTTCTACCTGTACGCCGATCTTATCGCCAATGTAGGCGTTGATCTCGTTTTGCACGGCCGCAACGGCGTTTTCATCAACGCCTAAGAAATTGGGGCGGTACAGCGAGATGGTAACCATCTCTTCCGCCAGGGCGATGGGGGTGAAACAACCCAGCGCAAGTAGCACACAGAGCATCAGGGATATGTGTTTTTTCCAGCGTTTCATTGGTTTTCCCTCCTGGTGTTTTTATATGTATGGGCATTCCCGCCCACAGGTCATCCCTTTACTGAACCAACCGTAAGACCCTTGACAAGATATTTTTGAAAGAAAGGATATGCGAGGATGATCGGCCCGATGACCGTCACCACAACCGCCATGGTTGCGGATGTTTGGGGCAGGTTTTTTTGCGCGGCGTTCAATAAACCGCCGGATAACTTTGCAGATTGTAAGATAAAGTCCATATTATTCTGAATCCGAACCAACAGCAGCTGAAGCGGTGTTTTGGAAGCGCTTGTAATGTACAGAAGCCCGTTATACCAATCATTCCAATAAGCGGTCGCCATCATAAATCCAACTGCAGCTAAAGCAGGCTTCATCAGTGGAAGCACAATCTGAAAAAGGATGCGAAACTCACCTGCCCCGTCAATTTTTGCCGCTTCGCATAGGCTTTCGGAGATGCTGGATTGCACATAAGTACGCAGGATGACAATGTTCATTGTTGAAACCGACAAAGGCATAATCAACGCCCAAATACTATCTTTCAGGTTATATACCGAGGTATAAATCATATACGTTGCCAGCTGCCCGCCGGTAAAAAGCATGGGGATGACCACAAACAGCGATAGGAACCTGCGCAGCCGGAAATCCCGCTTGCTCAGGGCGAATGCGTACATGCTCATCACCAACAACCCCAGCACTGTACCAGCCACCGTTACAAGAATCGTAACGCCATAAGAGTTGAGCAACTGGGAGCCATAGGACAGTACATATTGATACCCTTCCAGCGACAGCGATTGCGGAAAGAAACTGCACCCGACGGCGTCCACGCTTGCCTTGCTGGAAAAGGAAACAATCACCACCAGCAGCAAGGGCAGCAAACAAAACAATGTATAGATCGCCAGCAAACCAACAAGCGTAAACTGTCCCGCGCTGATGCGGCGGCGGCGGGTCTGTCTTTTTTGAACCGTGACCATAACCGTCATTCCTCCTTACAGCAGCGCGTTATCAGGCTCTATTTTCCGTACAAGTCCGTTGGCAAACAGCAGCATCACCAACCCAACGATGGATTGATAGAAGGTTGCCGCAGCCACCGTGCCAAAATCGGACGATCTTGTAATGGCGTTGAGCACAAAACTATCCAGCACTTGCGTCGTCTCATACAGTGAACCGGCGTTTTTCGTAACCTGATAAAACAAGCCTGTATCGGAATGCATAATATTGCCCACGTTCAAAAGCAGCATAATGGTAATGGTGGGAACCAGCATGGGGATAGAGATTTTACGAACCTGCTGCCATTTGGTCGCGCCGTCGATGGAAGCCGCTTCATACAGCGCTCCGTCTACGCCCGTAAGCACGGAGTAGTACAATATCGACCCGTAACCAACGCTGTTCCATATCTTCACAATGGTTAAAATCACCCACCAATGATCCGGCTCCAGATACCAACGCACCGGTTTGCCGCCAAAAAAGGTAATCACGCGGTTAGCAACACCCATATCCGTGCTGAGAAACGCGTAGACAATGTACGTAACTGCCACAAAGGATACGAAGATCGGCACAACCATAATACTTTGAAATGTCTTTGCCATGCGGTTGCCAGCCAGCTGGTCAATCATAATTGCCAATGCTACGCTGCCGCCGATGCCTACAATGGTAAACACCGCAAAATAAATCAGCGTATTACGTGTGATGCGCCAGAAAGTAGTACCGGAAAGAAACAGGTAGCGAAAGTTATTCAGCCCGCACCAATCGCTTTCAAAGATGGATTTGGCATAATCCAGTTTTTTAAACGCCAGCACTAATCCGCTCATCGGGATATAGTTGAAAATAAGGATGATAAAAAAAGCGGGCAGGCACATCAACACATGCGCCCGATGCTGCCAAAGATTTCTTGCAAAACTGTTTTTTATCATAACAGGCCTTTGCATCGCGGCTCCCTCCTTGCGGTTATTACGCATCCATCTTGCCCACAGAACCGCCGATGATCAGGCGCGTCGGTACGATAATTTGCTCCGGGAATTCCGTTTTGGGGTTTTCGATCGCCTCAACCAGTTTACGAACAGCCAGCGTGCCTAATTGTTCGGTATCCTGCAATACGGTCGTTAGTCTCGGGCGCAGAAGCTGCGACAGCGAAATACCATCATACCCCGCCGCGCTGATGTCCTGCGGAACCTTCATGCCCGCTTCCGCAATCGCATCCCCGCCGCCGACGTAGGAATAGTCATCCGGATAAAGAATGCAGGTAGGCGGCTCGTCAAGCGCTAGCAGTTCCTTGGTAATGGCATAGCTCGCTTCGGTGTTGTGGTGCAGACCGGAGCGGACGTATGCATCGGGAACCGTTATCCCGAAGCTTTCACAGGTGCGGTAAAAAGTGGCGATTCGCTTTTGCGTTACAGGGGAAGGCTCGCCGTGAATATACGCAATGCGCCGGTGTCCCTGTGAATACACGTACTCCACCAGACTGCTCATGCCCTGAAGATTATCGGAGATGACCGCCGTACAATCGTCCAGCGTATAATCGATTGCCACTTTAGGAATATCGTAGCGGAGCAGCTCTAAAATTTCCGGGTCATACAAATCCACACAGGCGATTACATAACCGTCCAAACTTTTATAGCGGCAGTAATTCAGGTAGCTCATTTGTTCTTTGCCAACATTACGGCTGATAAAGGAAATATCGTAACCCAAACGTTCAGCCTCGTCCTTCATACTATTTAAAATCTTCGAATAATATTCGTGCCCAATACCGCCCACAACTACCTTGGACAGCAGTATGCCAATACTGTAAGATTTTTTAGTACGCAGCTGCCGGGCTGCCGCGTTGGGCTGGTAGCCCAACCGCTTTGCCGTCTCGATTACCCTTTGAGCCGTTTCTTTACTTACATCTTCGTAATGATTCAATGCTTTGCTAACAGTGGATTGCGTAACGCCGCACGCGATGGAGATGTCTTTTACTGTAACCATTTTACTACTCCAATCTATGCTCTGTTTTGAAATCGAAAGCGAATACGTTTTCGCTGTGATTATATCGCATGCCTGTTTCCGTGTCAACACCTTGAAGATAAAAATTTAGCGTATCTGTCCGTATCAGTCACAGATTATCCATTTGCCAATCCAAGGATTATCATTGATTTGCTTATGATTTTATGGTTTTCGCTTTTCCGTTTCCGCAACAGGATCATCCCTTTACTTTTATCTTAAGCTATGCTATAATCCGATCAAACAAGCGAAATCGTATTCGCATTGCAGGAGGTAAAAACATGACTCCCGAAGCTAATTTGGAGATACTGCTGGAGGACTTTCTGCGATTGGGAATACCCGGCTGTGCCCTGACCGTATGCCATAAAGGCAGGGAGATTTTCTCCTGCGAAAAGGGCTATGCAGACGTATCAACAAAACGTCCGTTCCGGCGCAGCGATGTAATACGGCTCTTTTCCAACACGAAGGTTTTCACCGTTGTTACACTGATGACGCTGTTTGAGCGCGGAACGTTCTTGCTAAACGATCCGCTCGCCAAATACCTGCCCGAATTTGAAGATATACGGGTAGGGTGTTTGTCCGGCAACAATAGCTGGACGCTCCGCAAACCGGAGACACCTTTACGCATCCGGGATTGTCTTACCATGTCCAGCGGCATCCCTTACAATACCTGCATTGACGGCAGATTCGCCAATATTATCCACGCGGCACTTGATACCGCGTTGCAGAATTTATACCAATCTGGAAGTTTTACCTGCCGGGAGTTCACCAAGGCCATTGCACAGGTTCCGCTGCTGTTTGATCCGGGCACCTCGTTTGCGTACGGGTACAGTCTGGACATAATCGGCGCTTTAATTGAAGTCCTTACAGATATGAATTTGGAAGCATATTTACAAAGAGCAGTGCTTGATCCTCTGGGACTAAAGGATACGGGGTTTTGGATGCATCCTGAACGTGCAGAAAAACTGATTCCGTTATACGAACCCAGTGGTTTACCGAATCCAGTGTTGGAAGGGCCATTGCAAAACCTTTCCATGTTCATGAGCGGCGGCGGTGGATTGCTATCCACGCTGGATGATTTAACGCGTTTTGGCTCTATGCTATCAACAGGCGGCACGCTGGACGGCATACGCATCCTTGGGCGGAAAACGATCGATCTTATGCGCATGAGTCATTTGAACACAGCACAGATGCACGCTTTCGATTTGACGAAGCAAACAGGTTGGTCATTTCTGGAAGGGTATGGCTACGGCCTTGGCGTGTGGACTCTGCTCGATCCTTGCGCGGCTGGGTCCAGCGCTACGCCGGGCCAATTCGGCTGGAACGGTGCGGCGGGCACATGCCTTTTTATCGACCCGGCAGAACAGCTGTCCATTGCCTATGCACAGCAGGTTTTACCAAACAACTATGTCTGCGCGTGTCAGCCGCGAATCGTCAACGCTGCTTACTCGCTGCTATAATCAGGAGGGGTACATAATGGAGATTACTGTGAATGGTGTCCGTATATTCTACGAAGTCATGGGAAAAGGCGAGCCAATGCTGCTATGCCACGGCAACGGAGCTGATCATACTGTGTTTGATCAGTTCGCCGAAGCTTTAGCATCCCGGTATACACTATACATGCCAGATTCGCGCGGTCATGGCAAGAGCGAGCCCATAAACGATCTGCACTATGCCGATATGGCAGACGATATGGCAGCGTTCATTTCAGCACTAGGGTTGAATAAGCCCATTTTCTACGGCGTATCAGACGGCGGTATCATTGGACTGCTGCTGGCCATCAAACACCCGGATATGCTATCTAAATTGATCGTAAGCGGTGCTAACACTATGCCTTCCGGCTTGAAAACCAGCGCGCATTTTGCAATTTGGCGCATGTATATGCGCAGTCAAACAGGCATGCTCCGGATGATACTGAAAGAGCCGCATATTTCGCAGCAAGAGCTGCACACCATTCGCATCCCAACGCTGGTATTGGCCGGAGAGAAGGATATTGTACGAAAACGCCACTCTCAGGCATTTACCCGCGCCATTCCATCGGCCATCCTCCGCATTTTGCCCGGCGAAGGGCATGTGAGCTATATTGAACACAGCGATAAAGCCTATGCACATATGAAAGATTTTCTGGATGCATAAGAACCATCCCGGCATTGTTAAAACAGGACGCCTTCTTGCAGCATCCCCTTATTTATTCTATTTTTAATATAAACAGAATATTGCAAACAGCGAAGAATAACGGCAGCGTACGCAAGTAAAATAGGTTAGCGTGCGCTGCTGTTAAATTGCTTTATAGCGGGTCCATTTCCCGCTGAAATAACGAAGCATAAACATAAGGGAACGGAAAGCCCAGTCAATCATCATCGCCAGCCAAACACCCAGCACGCCCATATGAAAACCCAGCGCCAACAGATAGCCAGACCCGATTCTAAATACGATCATTGATAAAATGGAGATCAGCATAGGTACTTTCACATCGCCAGCCGCCCGGAACGCAGATGGGATTACGAAGGAAAGAGGCCAAATCAATACCGCACCAATCGTATAACTCAAAACCAATTGGTAGGTAACCGACGTTGTCGCTTCGGATAGGTGGTAGATACCCAGTATACTCGGCAGCGTTAGTAAAATGGTAGAATCGAGCACGAATAAGGAAGCATAGGTAATCAATACCAGTTTTTTGATATAATACCGGGCTTGCTCATAGCTGCCCGCGCCGACGCACCGGGAAACAATCGTCGTCGCAGCAAGCATCATCGCCAGTCCCGGAATCACCTGTATCCGGGTAAGCGTTTGGGTAATGGAATTAGCAGCAATCGCCGTCGTGCCAAAAGTAGCCACCAAGCTAAGCAGAACAATTTTACCCAACTGAAAGATGCTGTTTTCCAATCCATTCGGAATACCAATATGCAAAATACGAAGCACCATCGCGCCATTATAATGGTGTTTCCACGAGCGTGTAATGGGCAGTTCCTTGCCTGCGTGTAGCAACGGCAGCAGCATTGCGATTCCGCCAAAGGCGCGGGCGATCAGCGTTGGTACTGCAACGCCAGCTATCCCCGCATGCAACCCATATATACCAATCGCATTACCCGCAATGTTGATCAACCCCATTTTCATGGAAACCCGAAAAACCGTCTTCGCATCCCCCTGCGTCCGCAGTATCGCCGCAGCTCCATTATACAAACCCATAAATGGAATCGATAGGCTGACAATCATCAGGTATGTTTTTGCATCTTGGTACACATCCGGTGCGATGGGGCCGAACACCACATTCAGAATGAAGAAGCGCAGACCATACATGACAACAGTAAGCAGCGTGGAAAGCGCCATCATGGTCCAAACCAACTCCGTAGCCGCATGCTTTGCTTCGCGAAGTTGCTTATTGCCCAGGTACTGCCCGGCAATCACCGCTCCCCCGGTAGAGAGTGCGGAAAACACATTCAATATCAATGCGTTGATCGTATCCACAAGGGAGACGCCGGATACCGCCGCTTCGCCTACGGACGCTGCCATGATGGAATCCGCCAGTCCTACCGTCATGTTGACCGTGGTTTCCAGTACCATCGGCAGAATGAGGGCAACGAGCATACGGTTGGTAAAAATGGCATCTTTTCTTTCCCGTATGATGGTTTTCAATCCTTCACCGTTTTCGGCTGCCGCCGCGTATACGAAGACGCCGGTATCCTTTCTACTCGGATAAGTACGTTAGTCGCAAGGCCATAAAACAAAATCGAGTTGCAGCACTTTATGTCTGTCTCGATTTTCTTTTTACTCTATTTATTATAGCAGTCAGCGCAATAGAAAATCACCACATTTGCTGTTTCAATCTGGAAATCAGCTAATTTTCAGCGATATTTCTCTGTGTTATTGCATTTTTTATGATGGAAAAGCATAAAACACTTTACAGCTTTAAAATATGCAAGATTACGCGCAATACCAAATGCGCAACTGAAAACAAACATATTAAGCTTTGTCCGAATTTTTGGTTTTGTTCTACCGATGCGTTAAGGGGGGAAAATTAAGCAAACTGGTTTTTACCTTGTATGCATTAATACAATGATATTCCTTATCTTCGTCCATAAAATAAGCTCTCGAATGGTTACTAGTAAAAAACAACACAGGCTCCGCATGAGTGCCTGCGCTGTTCTATGGAAATATAAATGATTGGGAATTCCGAAAATGGGAACAAACAGAAACAACCGTTTACATGTCCTTGTTCATAACCGTTTCAAGCGTTACCCGGGTCATACCAGTTCTTCAGCAGAGGGTACAAATCTTTATACCTTTGAAAAAGTGGAGTATACAAGCTGACAAGCTCCTCCTGCGGTTCGTAGCGGATAACCGCATTTTTCGCATTCATCGTCTGCATAAAAGCTTCATACCCATCCACCCTGTTCTGTCCAATCAGCGCAGCTGCCGCAATCGCTTTCGCCGGAAGCGTATCCGCATTCTTGTATACGTGAACCGGCTTACCAAGAACATTCGCAAGTATCTCACACCACACAGGCACTCGTCCTCCGCCCCCGATGACGGATATACTTTTCACAGGAGTTCCTATTCCATCGAGGCCCTGCCGGATAGAATACGCCACGCCTTCCAGCATTGCACGCGCCATATCCGCACGATTCGTTTCCGGTGTAATGCCCAGATACGCGCCCTTCACATGAGGATCCGGCACAGGAAATCGTTCCCCTGCCAAATACGGCAGAGCCATCACACCATGGCTCCCCGCTTCGCTGCCGGACAGTAAAACGTTCATCCCATCATAGTCTATTTGGTTCGCAGACGGCGAAAATAGCGCGCTCACCCAATGGTGCACATTGCCCGCGTTTAGGAATGGAATCACGTTAATGACCCTTCCAGTAGGCATGGCAGCCAGATTAAATACCCCTTCGCCCGGCCGGAGTGCCGCATCCGAAATGGTGGCTACCCATCCCGACGTACCCAGATTGATATTGTACTCTCCCGGGCTCACGATTCCACTGGCAAGCGTAGTCGCGCCCGCATCGCCCACGCCTGCAAAGACCGGCGTACCTTCCGCATACCCGGTTTGCAATGCCGCCTCGGCGGTTACCGCCCCGATGGCTTCATGCGATGCAAAAAGCTTGGGAAGCTTTGCTATATCTAGCCCGCATGCCTGCAAAATTTCCCCGCTCCATATACAATGCCGCAGGTCCATAGCCCCTGCCGTTGAGCAAGCCGTCACATCGCTTGCGCAAATACCGGTCAGGCGCGCGTTAACATAATCCTTAGAACTGATGAAAAAACATTTTGCCTGTGCGTATATATCCGGTTCATGCTCGCGAAGCCATAATATTTTCGGCAGCGAAAGCGTACCATCCATTGCGTTTCCGGTAATCGAAGCGATTTTCTGCCGCCCCAACTGTGTATTTAGCTTCTCCGCTTCCGCAGTTCCTCGCCCGTCGGAATATAAAATTGCATTGCCCAGCGGCGCAAGCGAACCGTCCACAGGAATGACATCCTGCATCTGTCCGCTCATGACAATGCCGCCGATATCGCGCGTATCGCAATGGGTAAACAGCACACGGGACAGGGTTTGGAAAGCTTCCCACCACACAAGGGGATTTTGCTCCTTGCGTTCGCCCTGAAACAAAGTGGGAATATCCTGCGAAGCGCTTGCCAGCACAGCGCCTGTTTCCCCCACCAGAACGGCCTTAACCGCCGTGGTGCCGATATCAAAAGTTGCGATAGCCCGCATAGTTATACACTCCTTACCGCATCATGCATGCGCTTGATCAGGTCGTGCGTTGAATCCACCGAGTGCGTCAGCTGTTTCATAATTGCAGAACCGACAATGACACCATCAAATCCGCTTTGCAGCAATTCCTGCGCGCGTTCGGGCGTTGTAATGCCAAACCCGGCAAATACTTTTGCTTTGCCGGCCTTACGGGCGGCGTGCAACAGCGGCAAATAATCCTGACTGTCGTTGGTTTCGCCTGTCGGTCCACAATATAGCTGCTGGTAAATCAACGGCAGGTACTCAAAGCAGGTGGATAGCTCTTCTGCGTCACTCTTGGGATGGATAAAACCCATCACGTCAACCCCAAGCGGCGCCAGCTTTGTTGTCAGTTCCACACGTTCGCTATTACGCATATCGGGGATCACCAACACGTCGTACAATCCTTCTTGTGCCAGCTTCAGGTAAATATCGTCTGCAAACAGATCGTTATGATAGCCCATAATCCAGATAGGCGCATCCACTGCAGCGCGCAGTTCGCGCCAATAGGTGATGTCGCTGCCCAGCTTATGGTCCACCTTTTCCTGCGCAATACGAATGACTTCGCCATCAAAACTCGGGTTCCTTGCAGGAAAGCCGATTTCTAAAATATCCAGTCCCTTTTCGCAGCAGGAGCGTGCCAATGCCAGACTTTCCTCCCGGTTGGGATAGCCCGCCACCAGATACCCGACAAAGCTGCGCCCACGGGCCGAGAACAAGTCCTGCATTCTTTGGTTGTTCATGGTATTCGCCCCTTCTATTTTGCGTCGCCTTTACCGAGCTTTTGCATAATCACCGCAAAGATGATGATCGCGCCTGTGATCATGTCCTGCATATAAGAGGGCATTTGCAGCATCGTAAGCCCGTTGGCCAGTATACCCAAAATCGCCGTACCAATGAGTGTGCCCACCACATTCGGCACGCCCTTGCGGCTGACCGTACAGCCGATAAACACAGCTGCATATGCGTTAAGGAAGTAGCCTTCACCTGCCGTAGTGTTGGCGGAACCGACGCGGGAAGCAATCAACATACCCGTGATGCAAGCCATCACCGCGCAAAGCGCAAAGGCAATATTTTTAAACAGTTTTACGTCAATACCTGCAATTTTGGATGTCTCCTCGTTGCCGCCGATTGCATACATCTTGCGGCCCAGCACCGTATGCCGCATTACAAACCAGAAAATTACCACCGCAACAATCATAATCACTGAGAGAAGCGGGAAAGTGCCAATTTTAAAAGTTCCCAGCCATGAATACCCTTTCGGTATATTCTGGAACACCGTCGCGCCGCCAGTAAGCCAGTAGATCACACCGGAAAGCACAGTGCTCATACCCAGCGTGGTGATAAAGCTTAACACGCGGAACCGCGCCACAATCCAGCCGTTGATCCATCCGATTACCAGGCTGATGAGAATTGGCAGAAAAAAGCACAGCGGCAGCGGAACCCCCGCGACAGCCAGCAATGCGGACATAACACCGCCAAGGCTTGCCATGGAACCGATGGAAAGATCAAACTCGTTAATGCTCATTACAAGGGTTGCACCAATGGAGATCATCACCAGCAGAGAAATCTGCCGCGTTATATTGATAAAATTCCTGACCGTGAAAAAAGATTTGGGGCTGAGCAGACTGAAAACCAGAATAATCAGCGCGAGCGCCAGCAGCGTTCCATAGGCTTGCAGCGTCTTTTTTATGCTACCCGTTTTCATGCGTACATCATCCTTTCCTAATGGTCATAACAACTGGCTAACACCTGCGGGGAAGACAGGTTTACGTTGGGCATCAGTTCTTTGGAGCGTCCCCTTGAAATAATCAGGATGTTATCAGCCACGTCCAGTACCTCTTTTAAGTCGGAGGATACATACACCACCGCGCTGCCTTCGTTTGCTTTTTGGCGCAGCAGCCTGTGAATCTCGCTGCGTGTTTTTACATCCACAGCCTGCGTAGGCTCGTCGCACAGCAGCACTTTGGGATTCGTCATCAGGGTTTTGGCGAACACCACTTTTTGTTGATTCCCGCCGGATAGTTCTATTGCGCGCTGCTCGGTGCTCGCCAGCCTGATGCTAAGCGCATCCACCATGTCGTTTACCGACTGTGTTTCCCGTTTTTCATCCAGCACGCCGTATTTCGCAAAATCATTGATACAGCTAAGCAGAATATTATCCTTAATGCTCAGGCTGCCGATCATCGCCTTCCCGCGGCGGTCCTCGCTGATGAGTGTCATTCCCCGTTTAAGCGACCGCTTGGGGCTTGGGTTGTGATAGGGTTCACCGCAAAGAGTTACACTGCCGCCGCTTAAAGCACGGTAGCCATACACACATTCCAGCGTTTCAGTGCGTCCGCTGCCACCAAGGCCGAACACGCCCAAAATTTCGCCCGCATGCGCTTCAAAGCTCACATCTTTCACAACACCGTCTCGGCTTGCAACGTGCTCAATCTTCAGCAGGCATTCACCGATCGTCTCTGCGCGGTCAACCGCAGTTCCCACCCATTGATCAGTCATTTTCCCAATCAACTGTTCCTTATTCGTATCGGCAGTCTGCAGGCTTTCCACCATCGTTCCGTTCTTAAACACGGTAATGCGGTCGGTCAGCCTGAAAATCTCGTCCATACGATGGGTTACATATAATATCGCCGTTCCTTTTTCCTTCAGCCTGCCGATAATAGAAAACAACAATTCGCTCTCTTTATCAGTCAGCGATGCGGTCGGCTCATCCAGAATCAGCAGCTTGCAATCGTGCATCATTGAGCGCACAATTTCCAGACATGTACGCTGGGGCGGGGACATTTCCGCAGCTGTCTGCTTCGGGTTGATCTCTATGTTAAGCTCCGCGGCTGTTTCCAGCACCCGTTTTTCCATGGTAGCCCAGTCAATGCGTCCCGCTATGGTGGGGTACGTAAGCCCAAGGTACGCATTTTCAACCGCGGTAAAGGTAGGCACCAAAACACGATCCTGATGAATAACATTGATGCCCACAGCGCGGCTTTCTACCGGTGTGTGGATGTGCACTTCCTGCCCATTCCACAAAACGCGCCCTTCATCCAGAGAATATACGCCGGTGAGCAGCTTGATCAGCGTAGATTTTCCCGCGCCGTTTTCGCCCACCAGCCCGTGTATTTCACCCGCTTCCAACTGGAAGTTGATGTCTCTGAGCGCATAGAAGCCGCTGAACTGCTTGCTGATGTTTTTGGTTTCCAGCAACATGATGATTCTCTCCTTTGCACCGCCGGATAGAAAGAGGACGCGCTACCGCGTCCTCTTACCGGCAGATAGTCGGGTTACTTGTCGGAGATGAAATCCTGCACATTCTCAGCGGTAATCAACGTCGCAGGAGCGTACATATCACCTTTTTCAATCGTCTCACCCGCAAAAAGTTTGGTCATCTGTTCGACCACGATCTGTGCCATGCCTTCAAAGTTCTGTGCTACAGTCGCTTTCAGGTTGGTGCCCTGCGCAATCAGCTCCAGCGCCTGCTGGTTGCCGTCCACACCGGTCACGATCACTTCGTCGCGGCCTGCTTCCATCAGCGCCTGCGTCGCACCGATTGCAGGTTCGTCCCACGCCGCCCAAACAGCAGTTACGCTGTCTTTGTCGGGGTTTGCCAGCAGCAGGTTTTCCACCGTGGTTTGCGAATCATTGATCGGCTGCTCCGCGGGAATATGCTGCTCGGTGATGAGCTGAATATCAGGGTATTCGGTCAGCAATTGGTCAAACGCTTCGCAGCGCTTTACCACGCCGGGGTGCGGGCGGTGCGTCAGCGCGATTACCGTGCCTTTGCCGCCCATCAGGGTATCAAACAAATAGCTCACAATCAATTCGCCCATCTGGTAGTTATCGCTGGTAGCGTTGACCTGCATGCCCTCGATAAAGCCGCTGTCGCAGCCAAAAACGGGGATGTCCGCGTCAAACGCATTCTGAAGCTGGTTGGCAATCTGGGAAGGATCGGCGCTCACCAGCACAATCGCATCCGTCGACGCAGAAACAACGTCTTCAATACGGCTTGCCAGTTCTGCAAAGTCATTATTGGTGTTGATAACGGTTACTGTCGCACCCTGCTCTTCCAGACCCGCCTTCAGGTACTCCACCATTTGGTTGGTGGTAACGGAAGCCAGATACGGAGTCATAACGGAGATTTGTTTTCCCTGGATGCTCTCCGCACCTGCCGTTGCAGTCAGCGCGAGGGTGAGAATCAACGCCAACGCCAGGATTTTGCATAGTTTCTTCATAGGTTTTCCTCCTTGTTAAAATTGTATTACCAATAGCGTTTCCGCTAAAGTTTCAGTTCTCAGCTGCCGGTGCGTCTGTTAATACCCGCGCTGTTTCCAAATCGGTCAGCAGAACATCCAGCTTGCCGGATCGCAGTGCCGACAGTATAGCAGGCACTTTGCTGAGTCCAATCGCACAGGCAATCACTTTACTATGGCGCAGATCGCTGAGCCGCTGCCCAATCGAGCGCTCTGCCAACACATCGATCTCTTTTCCCTGCGTATCGAAGTATGAATTACAAACAGACGAGATAGCCCCGCTCTTTTGCAGCGTGTTCAAATCTGCCGCCGTAAGACCACCCGCCTGTGCGGTGGTCGATGTCGCCTCCACATTACCGATACCTACCAAAGACACATCGCACATTCTGCCTCTTTCCAGCACGGTACGTATGCTCGCTTCCTCCCGCAGTACATGTGCCGTTTCTGCACTGGAAACAATCAGGGGCGCATTCAGCACCATTGCGGTTCCGCCGTATTCTCTAACCAATTGCATGGCAATGGCATTTGCGTGAAGATCGGCGTTTTCACTGCCAATACCGCCAACAAGCGGTACGGCTGTAGCGATACGCTTTCCGTTTTTGCGCATTCTTTCCACTATTGCAGCCACGGTATTGCCGCTCATCACCCCAACCGTCTGCCCTGTGCCAATGTATGTATCAAAATAGGCTGCTGCGTCTTTAGCAAATTGCTCAATACGCTCTGTATTCGTTGCTCCCACGGTACGAACGACCAACGCATCTTTCAGGTTATAATCCGCCAATAATTTTTGTTCCAAAGCAGTTTCGTCACTATAAGGGTTATGTATTTTAATATCCACATAGCGGTTCTCGCGCGCCTGTGCGATGATGCGGCTGATCTGCGGCCGGGAGATACCCAGTCTGGCTGATATTTCCTTCTGGCTCATATCCAAAAGGTAATACATCTCGCATACTTTCACCAACAGACGGTCGTTATGGATAGCTCCCATGTATTTCACCCCGGTCGAATTTAATTTCATTCATTGCAATTTCGTTCTTTTCGTGTTCAGTGTAACACCCAATGTCCCTTATGTCAATATTTCAACCATTGAAACTAATTTCAAGGTCGTTTGTAACCATCATCACAATCGGTCAATCCGAGCAGTTCGCAAAATGAAAATGCAAATCAATAAATAATGCGTTTTTATGCAGGCAAGGGTTTATTGCCCGTTCACGAACCGTGATTATTCCAAATAGAGGATTGTGACTCACAAAAACGACAGCTTCCCAAACCGCTATTCACCTGCTGAACACGGTCGCGGCAGTTGTATAAAAAACGGCCGTTGTAGAGTAACAGCTCTACAACAGCCAAGAATGTCTATTCACTTTTACCCTACTTAGCCAAACCAAAGATATAGCATTCTTCCTTCGTTAAAAGGTAGTATTATGCGATGATTGGGGCTTTCTTCTCCAACCCAAAAACAGATAGCATCAATCATGGTAAACGAAAGATGCCCACACAAGCCAGCAAGCATTTTGATGTGTACATCTTCTATCACAGCTACGAACGCACCTAAATATAAACACGCCTTACCTCGTTATAAGAACGAAGTAAGGCCGTGTAATCTCCAGTGATTCGGTGTCAGTCGTCTTTCTGCCCATCTGTTTTTATAACGAAGCGCAATTATCTCAACAGGCGGTTGTTTTATGCTCTATTCCAATTCAAACGCCCCGGTATAGAGTTGATAGTACTTGCCGCCCTGCGCAATCAACTCCGCATGCGTACCGCGTTCAATAAT
>CAXXCW010000029.1:0-12001 GCA_963662725.2 uncultured Sphaerochaeta sp. | reverse complement strand
GTCGGAGATAGCCCTGATTATGTTTTTGGGGATTTTCTCTCCCCGGGCGAAATCGACGACCTTCACCTCCCCGCCGTCCACGCTGTAACCGAACAGGAGGATCTCGAAGTCCTCTGCCTCGCAGTAACGGTAAACTCCGCTTTTGCTAGATTGATCGAAGAATATGTCTCGATATCGATGCTAAGGTAGTTCATCCTGATCTCCTGGTAACGAAGTTGGGTTTCAAGTAATCACATACGAAAAGGACGGCAGCATATTGCCACCGTCCTCTTGTGAAGAGATCAGGCAAGGAAATCATCCTCGTCGTCGGTGGCGAAGTCGCTCTCGGCACTCGCCTTACCGCCCAGAGGCTCACCATCGTGGATCAACTGTAGGTTCTGCAAGCCGCATGCGATGCCGCGGTTGCCGTTGGAGTTGAACGCATAGAAGGTGATCGAGGCCCGCCCGTAGACACCCGAATACACATCGCTGCGGTTCAGCACGGGATTGCAATCCGCATCAACGATACCGGGTGCGGTGGCACTATTGGCATTGATGAAGAATGCGTTCTCGTAGGCTGGATCATCCGGACGGTCGATATCACCATCGCGCAAGGGGGTTTTCAGTGATGCAAGGGACGGGGCTGTCCTTCCATTGCCCTTGAGCTTAGCCTCTCCTTCCTTGTAGGCAGCCTCGATGGCAGCCTTGATCTTCTGCACTGTAGCCTTGTCGCTCTTGGGGATGATCAGGGAGACCGAGTACTTCGGTGTCCCCCCATTGATGGATTTGGGCTCCCACACGTTTGCGTAGGACCATCTGGTGTTCTTTCCGGTGATTACCTTCATTGGATTTGCGATTGTTGACATTACTTTTCCTCCATGTCGTCAAAGTCGTTGATTGTGATAGCCGGTCTTTTATCGCTTTCCGGTACGAGCGTCGGTTTGCCTTTGGGCTTGTAGATGAATGGGCCCAAGATCTCATTGAATCGTGTTCTTCCCAGCAACTCGGTCATCGCTGTGATTCCCAGTACCTTGTGTTCGTAGGGATCGAATCCAGAAGAGTTGACTGCCTCGGCGACGGCCTGATCATCGGTGTACTTGCGTATCGATCTACCCTCGACCAGCTTGAATCCCTCCAGTTTTCCTCCTCTACCCAATACCGAAAGAGCGTACCCCTTGATATCGCTTACCCAGGAAGCCAACTCGTCAGCCTGCCTCAGGATCTCTGCAATCTCGTCATCTCCCAGGAGTACTGGCTCGGCGAACTCGTAGCGAGCGAGATCCAGGTTTGCCTCGGCACGCTTGCGGCAGGTGACTTTCACCTTGCAGAAGCGGCAATGGGGGCCAGAGCAGAATTCACCCTTGCCCTGGAAGGCGAGTACAGCCCGTGGCTTGAGATAGGATTCAGCCCAGTTGTCTAGATCATCGGCAGTCATGGTGAACATGCTCACGTTCGCAAGGCGGGGTTGGAATACGGTCATCGACACCTCTTCTACCTCATACAGCGAACCGAACATGTTCAAAGCACCGAGGGCGTACAACATCATCTGGGTGTTGCGCTCAGCTGAGACGGCGACCCCCTGTCCGTACTTGAAGTCGATGATATGCAGGTTCCTGTCGGCGATGATGATGCAGTCTCCGGTTCCCGAACATTCAGGTACATACGTGCTGATATCCAGGCGTTGCTCAAGGAGTATCAACGGATCTTTTTGAGCATCCTTCTCTTGCTGCAATGCCTCGAGGACGAATGCGGCATATTCATCGGTACAGCTTTCCATTTCCTCGTTGTGGTAGTGCAGGGTGGGCCTCGGGTCCTCAACTTTGATTCCCAGGGCAAGTTTGACCTTGTACTCGCATAGGGTATGAGCTTCAGTTCCTTCCTCGGCAAAGACGCTGGATTTCTCCTCGATGTGTTCGCATAGGCGTGCTGATGGAGGGCACATTGTCCATCGCGAGGCCGATGAGGGAGAAAGAAGGGCATGCCTACTCATCGGCAAGCCTCCTGAGATCCCTGAGGAAGCCTGGGTAATATTCAGGTTTCAAATCCTCGAGACAGGTTGCATAGTGGTGTTCATAGATGGCTGACAACTGATCGGCCTTGTCCTTCGAGGTGATTGCGTTGACGGCAGCCTTTAAATCTTCCAATGTTGCTCCCAGACAAAAAGCCTCATCGGCAAGATTGTTGTAATGGGAGGGATCGATCGCTGAGAGCTTGTCAGCTCCATACTTTTGTAGGAGCAGCCTCACTTGGTCCGTGTGACCATCACGTGACTTCTCTGCGAGTATCTTGCGCACATCGATCAGAGACAAAGGGGACTCATCCTTTGAGGGCTCTTGAATCGTTGGGCAGTCCTGTGCTTCAAAAAGGTCTGGTTGGATATTCTTTTGTCCAAGCAGGTTCTTCAGGTCTTGTGTGCGAAGCACTTCGGCGGCTAACTCGAGCGCCTCCGCAAGGGATCTGAATCCCTTGGCTCCATCAAGCAACAACTGGGCTTTATCTTCCATTTTCATTCACTCCTTCTTGCATCTCATGTATCTCGACGCTCCTGACCGTCTTGCCCGGTGTAAGTACAAGCACTTCGCTGTACTGGCCGAACAGGAATCGCAGCAACCTTGCGGGTAGCTTTCGTCCACGGCTACCCAGTACCCCCTGGGTTCCTTCCCCGCCTTGGGCCACATTGATTTGGACCCTGTGTTGAAGTTTCATTGTGTTTCTCCATCGCTGTACGGGGTGTTTCCCCGGAGGCTGTTTCGGTGTGGCATCACCCCGTGTGTACATCCTCTGCCTAATACCTGAAATCCGTACCCCGAGGAGAATTCGGGGACTATGCATCCCCGAACTCCTCGGCATAGAGAGCCCTGATGCGATCGAACATCTTCCTGCGGCGGCTACGGATCGCATTGTCCGTGGTCCCTTCCTCCTGGGCGATATCGACGAGTTGTCGGCCTTCGCAAAGCTTCCAGAAAAGCTCCTGTTGGGCAGGGATCAGCAGTGGGATAATCGTGTGTACCTGATCTCTGATCGAGGGGGGAAGCTCATCCTGAAACAGGACCTCCTCGGGGGCTTGGGAAATATCCACAAGGTGTTCGATGGGATCGTTAGGATGAGTTACTGGGTTGGCATCGTGAAGAATCTTTGAGAATTTGAAATTCGCATCCTGAAGTTCATCTTCATACCGGTCGTTCAGATGCTCGGCATGATACGAGTCGCGGAGAACGGTGATGATCTCCTCTGTGATACCATCCTTACCTGGGGTAAGTCGGTACGGTTTTCCGTCGATGTAATAGAAGAATTCTGTCCTGGCGTCCTTTGCCATGTTCCCCTCCTTGGGGTTCGGGCAAAACGGAGACAGGCATTCGGGTATGCAGCGGCGAGGGCATGCTGGCCGAAATCAAAACGCATCTCCGTTTTGACCTTCGACCGGCGCATTCCCTACAACCGGTGTTCAGTGATTGATGTGGTGCATCCCGGTGGGGAATCCTGGCCTGGCACAGGGATGCTGTTGTTTGGATCCAACGAATCCAAAAGGTGATGACCATTACTCTTTGGCCTATGGAGCGAACGGTCCTGATGATCATGAATGAGAATTTTCGGGCAAAAAGAAAGCCGGATGATTACAAAACGTGTGTCTTGTGCATCATCCGGCTATTCGGTGACTCGTCATGCGGTCCCATTGCTCGGTATGTCCGACTTTCATAATGTCGGTATATTTAGTGGAGGAGCTTCCCCCTGTGTTATGTATTCATGATATGAACGCGCTTTCCTCCTTTTCTCTTGGGCAGGCACATGTGCTGTGCAATAGGAACTTTCACGAATCGACCGCACTGCGGACATTTGAGCGAGATCTCCACCGGCTCATCCGCCTGGTGAAATCCGGAAGCATCGAATGCCCGCTTTCCGCAGTTGGGGCATCTCATAGGAATACTCATTGCAACTCCTCTTGTTATAGAATGTTAGCTTTAAAGCTAACATCGAAGTGAAAAAGAAACCTGCTGCGAAGTGGCAGTCAGGAATCTTTATGATAGACAATCCGCTAACGACCACAGGGATCGTATGACGGACACCGGTGGTTGTTGGTTATGTGGGAAGAAAGTGCAGTGAAATCAGACGTACCCTTGCAGCTTCCTCAGAGACATTGAACACATCGACCATTGTCTGGATCAGCTCTTGATGCCAGAATGGACTACCTTTGGGTTCGATCAAATTCCTCAGTCGTTTGACTGCAGGTCTGGGCATCAGCAATACTGATGCCAGATAGTTTGCCTGCCATTCGAGCCATGCCTCACCTTTCAAGCGTTTGCCGTCGGTATCTACACCGCTGAGATCAGGGAAGGCAGGTTTTGAGTAGATACCATCACAGTAATCGTGCAAGCTGGCAATCTGGGCCTTCCGCTGATAATATTCGGGATGAATCAAACCGTGCGATGCCTCATGCCCTTCTGTGAACCGCTCACGATGGATGAACGATGGATTGTCGGCAAGGGTTCCCTCAATGATGATGGTATTCTTTTTCACCGAGAGGAACTTGGCTTGGTCCAACTCAGGGACATATACGGGCAGGGCTTCGGTATCTTCGAAAACCGTGATTCCCAGATACACCTGGTTATGCGACAGGTATTGGTATTCCAGGGAAAAGCCCATGTAGTGGGTGATAAGTCTGTCGATATCCATGGGTTGTGGTTTTAGCAGGACCTCAGGGGAAAAGTCACGCAGCACTCGTTCTCCATAGGTTTCCAGCTGGTTCTTGCTCAAATGGGGTATCCCGTTGGCGTCGAGTCTACATGCGCATCTTTTCATCTTTCCTCAGTTGTCCCCGTGTTTCCTCTTGATCAAATCATCGACAAATCGTTGCCAATCTTCCTCGTTCGCTTCCAGGTTTCTTGCAGTCCTGAGTGCGGCGTTCACATACGGCCTTTCGGTCACGTACGGATTCAGATCCGGTGCGAGCAGGCCTTTTTGCTTGCCGACTATGTCATACATCTCGGCTTTCTCCTTTTCATTCAGATTCAGCACGTTTGCCAAATCTGCCAATCTTTCCTCGGTCAAAGGTGCACGCCGATTATTCTCCACATCGCTGAGAAACGGTGCTGACACCCCCAAAGTACGAGCCACCTCACGCAAGCTAATCTGCTTTTCATCGCGTTTGTGCTTTAGGTACTCGCCAAAAGTCACGGTAGTCTTCTTCATAATCCTTACTATCCTTGTAAGCCTGTTAGTCATCAGGCTCAATGAAGGGAGGATAGTACGAAAGATGGTTGAGGGTCAATAGGATTTTGGGAAATAGTGTAAACAGGTGTTAAGTAGTATGTGGGTAGGGTTGAGAGTACAGGAATGGAGAAGAGGGTGTCAATAGTCTTGAATCATGATTTGATTTTAAAGAAGGGGCAGCTTGTGGGACCAAAAATTCTTGGAACTATCATTGAGTTAGGAATAATGTATAGGAGCATTGAGTACTTGAATCATATATCTCAAAGGTTGTGAAAAATGTAATTTTAAAAAATTACACATTCTGTTTGACAGAGCTCTCAGAAGGTGGTACATTACAAATGTAATTTTAGAAAGGCACGAATTGTTATGATGCAAATGATGGAGATAGCAGAGCTGAAGAGCGGGACGCCACAGTTCCGAATCAAAGAGTCTATGGACCCTGATGCCCCTGTATATTTCTATTTTGGTCAGTCGGAAATGGAAGATGATTTGACCGGAGTAGAAACCCTGGGCGGCACTAGAAAGCAGATTCGGACTTTTGACAATGTGGGGACTCTGGAAAGCGGAGATTTGGTCTTTAGTCTTATTTCTGGAAAGGCTGCGATTATCAAAAGTTGCCACGATGGTTACCTATACACACAAAATTATGTAAAGATTATACCTGTCTCTCTAATCGATGTGGGATATCTTACCTATATACTCAATGAAGACGCAAACATCAAACACCAACTGCTTAGCAGTCAGCAGGGTTCTGCAACATTGAAATCCACAATCAGACAACTAAGCGATTTAGTATTTTCAGTCCTACCATCGATCGAAAAGCAAAAGGTGATTGGCGAGTTATATTTTAATCAGCTTAGGCTGGCTGCCTTGAAAAAGAAGGTTGCCACGGCAGAAACCGCACTGGTCATTGAAAAGCTAAAGGAGGCAAATAATCCATGAGCGAAAAGCAATTTGAAACTGAACTCATCCAATACATCTGCAACGGGACAATCTCCAATGCGGTTGATTCCGATTGGGATTCGGAAAAGGAAAAGCCGGGTTGCGTTGTCAAGACCAGGCTCTGGAAGTACGAGCCTTTAATCAAAACAACTGAGCAGCTCTGGGACAACTTCAAGAAGATACTCGAACAGCACAACCAAAACACGCTTGACCATCCCCTGAGCACCGTCGAGTTCAATCAAGTGAAGAGAATTATCTCTAGTCTACACACCCCTTACAAGGCCGGGCAGTTTTTGTACGGAATGAATGGTGTTTCACAGATTGAAGTCGATCTGGATGACGGTCGTCACGTTTTCTTGACGGTCTTTGACCAGAAGCAAATTGGAGCCGGGGATACCGTCTATCAGGTCGTGAACCAGATTGAACGTCCGGCAGTGATAACGGGTAAGCAGAACCGTTGTTTTGATACCACCCTCCTCATCAACGGATTGCCTATCATTCAAATCGAGGAGAAGAGCGACACGCACGATGTCAATGAAGCACTTAACCAGATGCGCCAATACATTGATGAAAATCAGTACAGGGACATCTTCTCTATGCTACAAATCCTGGTGGCCATCACACCGAACAATGTGAAGTACATGGCCAACACAACTGCGGAGACTTTCAATAAGGATTTTGCCTTTAACTGGCAGCGTAGAAGCGACAACGAGGTTGTGCGGAACTGGAAAGAGTTCGCTGATTCGATGCTGTCAATTCCGATGGCGCACCAAATGGCCACCAATTATATGATTTTGGACGGCACGAAGAACAAGCAAAGCCTTAAGGTGATGCGCCCATATCAGGTTTATGCAACGCAAAAAGCTTTAGAGGGGTTGAAGAAAGTTGATTTTGAGTTTGGCATAAACAAGGTGGGCTATATCTGGCATACCACAGGTTCTGGTAAAACCATCACGAGCTTCAAGACGGCATGGCTGGCAAGCCGGATGCCTAAAATTGACAAGGTGGTATTCTTGGTAGACCGTATTGCTCTGACCAAGCAGACCAGCGAGAACTACAACGCTTATGATCCAGATTCGACTGACGATGAGGCTGGAAGTATTCAGGATACTGAGAACACGACAGATTTGAGCCGAAAGCTAAAGTCGAAAGACAATAGCATTATCGTGACCTCAGTGCAGAAGCTCGACAAGTTGATCAAGCGCAAATCATTCAAGTCTCCCGAAAAAAATCTCGTGTTCATTGTCGATGAAGCGCATCGCTCAACAGGGGGTGACTCTTTCAGCGCTATCCAGAAGGCTTTCAAGCACGCTGCTTGGATAGGCTACACCGGTACGCCAACCTTTGACGAAGCAGCTCAAGGATTCAGGACCGAAGGCATCTTTGGGGAGTTGCTCCATGCATATACGATACGTGAGGCAATAGCAGACAGAAATGTACTTGGATTCAAGGTGGATTTTGAGACTACGATTGACGAGAATCAGATGAAGGAGAAATTTCTCCCTCGTTTTTATCGTGAACAGCATCCGAAATGGTCGGACAAGAAGATAAAGCACAAGATTGACAACATGACCCAAGAAGACATGGACGATGCAGTGGAGCCAAGCTTTTATGATGAGAATCCAGATCATATCAGGCTGGTAGTCAAAGATATTTTTGCAAATTGGCGCAACCGTTCGAACGAGGGAAAGTACAACGCGCTATTCACCACACATGTCGGAGGCGGTAAAGCAAGCACCCCGATGGCAATGATGTATTTCAAGGAGTTTCAGCGTGTGAATACCGAGAACAAAGCTGCTGGTAAGCCGACTCTCAAAGTCGCAGTGACATTCAGTCGAAACACGACCAACAACGACAGCCAGTTGGAAACGAATCGAGGACTCTTTTATGCCATCCAAGCCTACAACAAGGAATTCGGCACGAATTTCGGCATGGATGACGTTTCCGGCTACACTCAGGATGTCACATCTCGGTTGAACAAGACGGCCAGTGATGGTATGTACCTGGATATTGTGATTGTGGTTGACCAGCTGCTGACAGGCTTTGATGCACCGGAACTTAACACCCTTTATGTTGATCGCACCTTAAAAGGGGCAGGGTTGATTCAAGCGTACTCGCGAACGAACCGTATTGCCGATATGCAAGAAAAGCCGTGGGGACGCATTGTCAACTATCGTTGGCCAGCTCAGAACGAAAAGCTCATGAATCAAGCTTTGGCTGTATACGCCAACAAGGATTCGGCGAACTTGTCCGATGAAGACCTCATTAACCAGAACCTATCAGATGGCATTACCGCACCAAAATTCGAGGATGTGTTCGTGAAGGTAAAGAGCAAAGTCGATAAACTGACCGAGTTGACGAATGGGTTCACAAAGCTGCCACCATCGGAGAAGCAAAAGGACTACATGCTCGACTTGCTCAGGGAATACAATAATGGCATGGCAAAGCTGAAGCAATATCACCCTGAATCCGGGGAGGGCTTTGACTATGACAATCCTGATAAGCTGATCAAGGCGTTGGGCATGACCCCTGAGCAGGAAGTGATGCTAACCACCGTCCTGACCAACGAACTCAAAGCGCACATATCCATGGAAAAGAAGATACCGCTCTATCAGATTGAGCTTTGCATGACGCATATCAAGGATGTCAAGATTGACTTTGACTACTTGACCGAGCTGATCGAGCAATTACTCAATGAAGTCCATGGCGGTAAGACCGAATCAGCCAAGGTGACACAGAAAAAAATCAACCAATTTGCAAATGGGTTGGATGACCGTAATTATGCGAAGAGAATCATCAATGCGGCGGGAGCTATTTTCAAAGGATTCTTTCCGCCACAGGGTTCGGGATTTAAGTTTCCTGCCAGACTGAGCGACAGCGACCGGATAATTTTTGAAGCCAATAATGTTAGTTTGGATAGAGTATTTTTGGACTTCCGAGTGAAATGGGGAATTGCAGACGTTATCACAAGTGCCTCTATGCGCGAGCTGTTCAGCCGCCACTATTATGGACAGCAAGACCTTGATGACATGGGGCAGATTCGCGACATTATTGCAAAGGCAAGTAGCAGCTACAAGACTTTGGCTCACGATGAAGAAGTGCAAAACCTGTCAAAGATAAAGTATCGCAACAGCCTGCGCGAAGCGATTTATAGATTGGCCGATGAACTGGCTGAAAATTAAGGAAAGCGAATATGAGCGAACACAAAAACAATGTACCCAAATTGAGATTCCCGGAGTTCACTGAACCTTGGGAACAGCGTAAGCTTGGTGACGTTACGAAATCATATTCTGGAGGGACACCGTCTGTTGACAAAAGAGAGTACTATAATGGTCATATTCCATTCATTCGGTCTGCCGAAATCAATAGCGATACAGTACTGAATTATTTTTATCCGAAGTCGGGATATCGAACTCATCTGCTAAAATGGTTTACACTGGAGATATTCTTTATGCATTGTATGGTGCAACAAGCGGAGAGGTAGGAATAGCCCAATTACAAGGTGCTATTAATCAGGCAATCCTAGCAATCAAACCGGATGACGGATATGATTCTCAATTCATTATGCAATGGCTCCGTGGCCAGAAGCAAAAAATTGTTGATAAATATCTCCAAGGTGGGCAAGGGAATCTGTCTGGAGCACTGGTCAAAAACTTGCTCGTAAAGTTCCCGATCTACAAAGAGCAACAACAAATTGGCATTTTTTTTGGGAACCTCGATAACCTTATCACCCTTCATCAGCGTAAGTTAAAACACCTACAAGAGCAGAAGATTGGTCTACTGCAAAAAATGTTCCCAAAAGAAGGAGCGAATGTGCCAGAGGTTCGTTTTCCGGAATTCACTGATCCTTGGGAACAGCGTAAGTTAGGAGAATTACTAGATTTTTCAAATGGATTTAATGGTGGACAGGAATTGTACGGTCGAGGAATTCGTTTCATAAGTGTTATGGATATTCTAAACAATAAGTTTATAACCTACGATGTGATTTTAGGAAGTGTAAACCTTGATCCCACTAATAAATCGAATGAGAGATTTCTGGTAAGATACGGTGACATAGTTTTTCAAAGAAGCTCTGAAAATGTTGAAGATGCTGGTAAATCTAACGTATATATGGATAAAGAAAAGCCTGCTGCATTTGGAGGGTTTGTAATCCGTGGAAAAAAAATTGCAGTATATGAGCCGATTTTCATGAAATATGTCTTAGATGGCCAGTTTGTCCGAAACCAAATTATGTCGGTAGCTCAAGGTGCTCAGCATATTAATGTCGGTCAGGAAGCATTAAGAAATATCCTTGTTAACCTTCCCAAGGCTGATGAACAAAAGTCGATTGGGAGCTTCTTTCTGGAAATCGATAATCTTATCACCCTTCATCAGCGTAAGTTAGAACACTTACAAGAACAGAAGAAGGCCTTGCTTCAACAAATGTTTATCTAGGAAAGGAGTCATCACAATGAGTAATTTACAGACCATCTCGTCAAAGCTTTGGGCAATGGCCAACGAACTGAGGGGCAATATGGATGCCGCTGAATACAAGAACTACATTCTTGCCTTCATGTTTTATCGCTATCTGTCAGAGCATCAAGAGCAGTATCTTGTAAATAACAACGTCATTGACGTACCAAAGGGGTGGTCTGTCAACCAAGCTTATTTGGAACAAGCCAACGAGGACGATCTGGGCGATTATCTTGAAGATATATCTTCAAGTTTGGGCTACGCTATCGCCCCTCATGACACTTGGAAATCATTGATTCAAAAAATCGACAACAGCATGGTTGTACCGAGTGATTATCAGACCATCTTTGATAACTTCAACAAGAATGCCGAGCTGAACAAGGAGGCCTCGCAGGATTTCAGAGGCGTGTTTAATGACGTGAACCTTGGGGATTCGCGCCTTGGAACGTCAACAAATGAACGGGCAAAAGCTCTTAACCGTATCGTGAAACTGGTGGATGGAATCGACTACAAGAGCATCGATGGCAAAGACATCCTCGGAGCCATCTATGAATACCTGATAGGCCAGTTCGCTGCGTCTGCCGGGAAAAAAGGTGGGGAATTCTACACACCGCATGAGGTGAGTGAAATCCTCTCGAAAATTGTCACCTTAGATAAGGTCAAGACCGATGCCTTCTTCAATGTGTATGACCCTACAATGGGTTCCGGCTCATTGCTCCTCACCGTGGGTCAAGCACTGCCAAGTGGCCAACCAATCAAATTCTACGGTCAGGAATTGAACACAACAACGTACAACCTTGCCCGCATGAATCTGATGATGCATGGAGTGTCGTTCAACAACATGAACCTGTCAAACGCGGACACGCTTGAAAGCGACTGGCCGGACGGGAAAGATGCCAAAGGCATCAACCGTCCTCGCTCTTTTGATGCGGTTGTCGCCAATCCTCCATACTCTGCCCATTGGGACAACAGCGAAACTAAGCTCAAAGATCCGCGCTTTCAGAACTACGGCAAGCTGGCTCCCAAGACAAAGGCCGATTATGCCTTCGTACTGCACAGCCTCTACCATCTGAATGACGAAGGAACAATGGCCATCGTTTTGCCGCATGGTGTGTTGTTCCGTGGAGCCGCCGAAGGAACTATCCGGCAAATCATCATCGAGAAGAACTATCTGGATGCTGTGATAGGCCTTCCTGCAAATATCTTCTATGGGACCAGCATCCCCACCACGGTGTTGGTCTTTAAGAAGAACAGGAAGACCAAAGACATCCTGTTCATTGATGCTTCTGGCGAGTTTGAGAAGGTGAAGAACCAGAATCGTCTGAAACCGGATAACATTAAGAAGATCGTCGAGACGTACAAGAAGCGCGAAGACGTAGAGAAGTATGCCCGCGTTGCTTCGCTTGACGAAGTCAAGGCC
>CAXXCW010000028.1:0-297623 GCA_963662725.2 uncultured Sphaerochaeta sp. | reverse complement strand
CCGCAGCAGGTTGCCATCGAAGCCTGTAACAGCCGTTCGGCACCGGATGAAAACACCCAGTGGACCACGATTGTCCCACAGCAGGATGTTCAGCCGGACAGCAATAATTTTGTTGACTGTGACTCGGCTGGCGTGTGGACGCATCTGCGTCTGAATAGTTTCCCGGACGGTGGTATTGCCCGTCTGCGGGTTTACGGTGAAGCCGTGATGGATCCGGACTGGTTCCTGCCGGGTGAACCGGTGGATCTGGCGTTTGTGAAAAACGGCGCCCGTCCGGTCAGCTGCAGCGATATGTTCTTCAGCTCCATGACCAACCTCATTATGCCCGACCGTGGCGTGAATATGGGAGATGGCTGGGAAACCAAACGTCGTCGTGGTGGCCGTGAGTGTGACTGGATTATTGTCAAACTGGCCGGCAGCGGCAGCATTAAAAAGGCGGTGGTCGATACCGCCCATTTCAAAGGCAACTTCCCGGAAAGCTTTTCTCTGCTGGGCATTAATATGCCGGAAGGTCAGCACCCGGATGAAAATGCCGACTGGCAGCCAGTGATTGAGCGTCAGAAGCTGACCGCAGATGCTGAGCACTTCTATAAAGGCGAAGTAATCAGTGGTGAGCAAACCTTTACCCATATCAAACTGAATATGTACCCGGATGGCGGCATCAGCCGTCTGCGCGTGTTCGGTTTTCTGAACACTGATAAGCAGTCGGCTTCTTAAAGGACAGATTATGACACTGGATGAACTGAATAATCTGCCGGCCGACGAGGCCAGAGACACCTTTATCAGCTGTTGCGCCGCCGGGCGCTGGGCAGAGAAAATGGTTAACGGACGCCCGTATGCGTCCGTTGATGAACTGCTGCAGAAAGCTGACGAATTCTGGTGGACCATGGAAGAGCCTGATTTCCTGCAGGCTTTTACCGCACATCCGAAAATTGGCGATGTCGATTCACTGCGCGCTAAGTACGCCAATACCAAAGCCATTGCCGCGAACGAGCAGAGTGGTGCCAACAGTGCGTCAGAGGACGTGCTGCAGGCCCTGTCGGCCGGTAATACGGAGTACGAAAATAAATTCGGTTTTATTTTTATTGTCTTCGCCACCGGTAAGAGTGCGGCACAGATGCTGGAACTGCTGAATCAGCGCCTGCCTAACAGCCGTGAGCAGGAAATCCGCAATGCAGCGGAAAATCAGATGATGATTACTGACCTGCGTATTAAGAAAATCCTTGGTCTGGCGCAGTAGGGAGGAAACAGAATGTCCAGAAGTGTGATTACCACCCATATTCTCGATACCCAGCGCGGCCGTCCGGCCGTAAATGTGGTTGTGCGCCTGTTTAAATCGGCTTCGGCGGATGTTGCTGCACCCCAGTGGGAGCTGATGGCCGCAGGCCGTACCAACGACGACGGCCGTATTGTTGACTGGCTGGGCGACCGCGAGCGTGAAGCCGGCCTGTATAAGCTGGAATTTGAAACCGGCAGTTATTACGCCGAACAGGGCCTGAAAACCCTGTATCCGCAGGTGGATATCCTGTTTGAAATTGCGGCGCCGGACGAGCACTACCATGTGCCGCTGCTGCTGTCTGCCAACGGTTTTTCAACCTACCGGGGTTCCTGAGATGAAGGTAACCCTGACACCGGAGCCGCTAACCGCAGAAAGCTTTGCCCCTTTTGGCGAGCTGGTCTGTGCGCGTGGTGAGCCGATTATGATCAATAACGGCACCACCGAGCGTTATCACAACCTTGGCCTGGTCACCGTTGGCACTGCTGAGCAGCAGGGGCAGGCGATTCTGAGTATTTTCCGTGCTCAGCCACGCAGCCTGCCGATGAAGATTGAGATGATGGAACGGCATCCGCTGGGCAGTCAGGCATTTCTGCCGGCTTCCGCTGAGCCGTATCTGATTCTGGTCTGCCTCGGTGACGATAAGCCGGACCCGGCGACATTCAGACTGTTTCTGGCTGCCGGAGAGGGCGTGAATTACAAAGCCAACTGCTGGCATCACCCGTTGCTGGCACTGAATACCGTCAGCGATTTCTGGATTGTTGACCGCCTCGGGCCGGGCAATAACCTGGAAGAATTTTTCTTCCCGGATGACTGGCAGATTGAAATTCGGATATGAGTAATAACATGACTTATCAGGGCTATCGGGGAGCGCTGCTGCACTACCTCGATGAACAGACACCGGAGTATTTTGCCGATGGCCTGCTGGTGATCAATCAGCACACCGGTACGGTGGAACGCTGTGGTGATGCACAGACGGTACTGGCGGATTTCCCCGGTCTGGCCGTGCGTCAGTATGATAATGCGCTGCTGATGCCGGGGCTGATCGATACCCATATTCACTATCCACAGGTGGATGTGATCGCCTCTTACGGCGCTCAGCTGCTCGACTGGCTGAATAATTATACCTTCCCGACTGAGCTGAATTTTTCCGATCCGGCGGTGGCTGAGGACGCAGCTGAGTTTTTCCTCGATGAACTGCTGAAGAACGGCACCACCACGGCGCTGGTATTCGGTACCGTACACCAAGGCTCGGTGGATGCGTTCTTCAGCGCCAGTGAAAAACGTAATACGCGTATGATCTGCGGCAAGGTGATGATGGACCGTAACGCACCGGAAGGACTGTGCGATACGGTGGCCAGTTCGGTGGCGGATACGCAGGCGCTGATTGACCGCTGGCACGGCAATGGTCGTCAGCTGTATGCCATTACGCCGCGTTTTGCCATTACCTCAACCCCGGAACAACTGGCCGCCGCCGGTAAACTGCTGGCGGATAATCCGGGGGTTTATATGCAGACTCACCTGGCTGAAAACAAAGACGAAGTCGCCTTTGTCAGAGAGCTGTTTCCGGACAGTAAAAGTTATCTGGACGTTTATGACCAGTATGGCCTGCTGGGTGAACGCAGCGTGTTTGCGCACTGTATTTATCTGGAAGACGATGATTACCGCCGCATGCATGAAAGCGGCAGTAAGATTTCTTTCTGCCCGACCTCTAACCTGTTTATCGGCAGTGGTCTGTTTAAACTGGATGATCAGCCTTATCCGGTAGAGGTCAGTGTGGCCACCGATGTCGGCGGCGGTACCAGTTTCTCCATGCTGCAGACGCTGCATGAAGCGTATAAGGTCTGTCAGTTACGTGGCAGCAACCTGCCGGCGCAGCGGGCGTTTTACATGATGACGCTGGGAAATGCCAAAGCTTTGTCTCTGGACGATAAAATCGGTAACTTTGCCACCGGTAAGGAAGCGGACTTTGTCGTTTTCGACCTGCAGGGCACTGACCTGATGAAGCGCCGGCAGTCGATCTGCAAAACCCTGGATGAATCCCTGTTCAGCCTGATGATCCTCGGTGACGACCGCGCAGTGGCGGAAACGTATGTTGCCGGCCGTCAGGTCTGGAGCAAAGAAAAGAATACAACGAATCAAGCGGGAGACCTTTAATGGAAGGTTATATTTTTGACTGGCTGAATATGTTTTTACGCTGGTTTCACGTGCTCGCCGGCATTGCCTGGATCGGTGCTTCCTTTTATTTCGTCTGGCTGGACCTGAGTCTGGAAAAACCATCCGCTGAAAATGAAGCGAAAGGTATCAAAGGCCAGTTATCTGCCATTCATGGCGGCGGATTTTATGAAGTCGTGAAATACAAACTCGGGCCGCAGGTGATGCCGGCCAATCTGCACTGGTTTAAATGGGAAGCTTACACCACCTGGCTGACCGGCTTTTCACTGCTGGCGGTTATGTATTACTGGGGCGCGAACCAGTATCTGATTGATCCGGCCAAGGTGGCGTTCAGCCAGTGGGGAGCCATCGGTTCCAGCGTACTCTTTCTGGCCGTCGGTTTTGCCATTTATGAATTACTGATCAAGTCGCCACTGCGCAACAGCAACAAAGGTTTTGCGGCTGTGCTGTTTGTGGTGCTGGTATTTTCCGCCTGGCTGGCCGATCAGTTATTTTCTGACCGCGCCGCTTATATTCACGTCGGCGCCCTGATCGGCAGCATCATGGCCGGTAACGTATTCCTCGGTATTATGCCGTCTCAGCGCGAGCTGGTGCGTGCGGTTAATGCCGGGGAAACACCGGAAGCCCGTTTTGCTGAACTGGCCAAGCTGCGTTCCACGCACAACAACTACCTGACCCTGCCGCTGGTCTTTATTATGATCAGCAACCACTACCCGATGACTTACGGTCATGAACACGCGTGGCTGGTACTGGCGGCGATCGGGGTGATTACCGGCCTGATCCGTCACTTCCTGAATCTGAAAACCCAGGGTGCCGGGGTCAAACCGGCTTATCTGATCGTGGCACTGCTGCTGACGCTGGGACTGGCAGCGTGGATGGCACCGAAACCGGTGGCAACCACCGGCAACGTGATCAATACCGATCAGGCGCTGCACATCACCCATTTACGCTGTGCCGAATGTCATGCGGCGCAACCCACCAGTGATATGTTCCAGACACCGCCGGCCGGTATTATTCTGGAAGACGAAGCACAGCTGCTGCAGTACAAAGACCGTATGGTCAGTGCCCTGCAGACCAGTTATATGCCATTGGGCAACATCACCGCCATGACAGATGATGAACGTGCCCAGCTGCTGGGCTGGCTGCAGGCTAACTGAGTCCTGACAGCGGTTTTATTTCTGTTTCAGATACCCGCTCCGGCGGGTATTTTTTTACGCTGCAATCTGCCTTCTGTAATGTTTTATCAGGAGACAATTAATACCGGTGTGAGACTTTATTCCGCTGCTTCAGAAACGGATTTTCTGGCTGCTGCTGGTGCCGTCGTAGCTCTCATCTTTGTGTATATCTGCCGTGTTTTTTATCTCTGCCGGACAGCGGACCATGCTCGGCTACAGTGTCAGTCGGGTATCTTCAATACGTATTTTACAGGAGCCGCGGAAGTTGACCGCTTCACCGGTAGTCCGCGATGGATTACAGAAACGCGGTTGCGGCGGAGTGGGTCGGGAATGCACAGTGGCAGCACAGAATATTCATACCCGGCAGCCGGCTTATTGTTAACGGTTTCCGCTAAAGAGCGTGCTGATCTGTTTTATACTGGCGTTCTTGTTCCGCTGCTGCACGTCACAGGCAGGCTGATCAATAACGATTCCGGATGAATGACAACAGGGAGAATGTGCATGCTGTATAACCGCAGGGTGACAGAAAACATTACGCAATTAAAACAGCGGATTGATGCGGCCACTGATGAACGCGACCTGCTGGCGGCAGTGCGTTCGGTTGCTGCCGGTCAGATGGTTCTGCGTTACCGTGACAGCTGGTGGTGGGCAGCCTGTAGCGCCCTGTTTATGATGGGGCTGTTGGCCCTGTATCTGGGCTATCAGATGGACTATGACTCCGCACTGCATCTGCAGCTGGAATCGGTGCTGGATGACAGTCCCACCTGGCTGCCGCTGCTGCTGGTCAGTATGCTGGCCTTCTGGCGGGAAGAGGCGGGGAAATCCCTGCCGCTGCTCCACCGTGTTAATAATCCTGTGTACCGTTTTGTACTGCTGGCGCTGCTGGTGGCAGCGCTGACATCGGTACACGAATGGCGGTTATTTTACTGGATCGGACTGTCTGAACTGACGGATCTGCTCTCGTCGGGTTACAGTCCGGACCTGGCGCTGGGCAGCCTGATGATTGCCAGCGCCTTGGTGGTTGCTTTCCGCCTGCGGATCAGGCGCAGTAAGGCCGCTGATCTGTCCGCCCGCATCAGTCAGATGGATGCCGCATTTGATAATAATCTGCAGCCTCTGCCATTGCCTCCGGACGCAGAAATGAGCGTGCTGACTGACCGTTTTGCCGAGTTCAGCCGGGGTAACCGTCAGCGTCAGATTACGCAGTGGTATGAAGGGGAATATCCGGGCGAAAGCGGCACATTTCCATTCCGGGTTTATGAGTTCAGCTACCGCACATACGACACTCAGCTGGTCGCCAGTTCCAATGGCGGCACGCGCTCGATCACAACGGATAAAACGGAATACCGCTATGGCATGCTGGTGGATTTCCCGGCAGATAAGAACATGGCACTGAGTGCTGATTACCGCCGCCGGTTTAAGCGCGAAGGTCTGCCGGGCCTGACGGATGAATTTAACCGGATATTTACCATACAGCTGCCGGAAGATAACAGCGGTGTGGAATTACTGAATGCGGAGGTTGTGGGCTCACTGCTGGTGCTGGCCGATAAACTGACGCAGCCAGTACTGGAAATACGCGGTCAGTCACTGTGTCTGGCAGTGGATGATAAGGATCTGCTGACGCCGGAACATCAGTATGATCTGCACACTCCGCAGGAATTTTCCCGCGAAATTGCCGGTCATTCAGAATTGAAAAAACTGCAGAAAATGCTGGCACTGGTGGACCGCCTGCGTGTGGCAGCCAGCGCCTCAGAGACGGGCTGATATTTTTCCGTGTCTAGTCCTGATATAGATTGACACGTTTAAAACGCCCGATGCACCTCATCGGGCGTTTTGTATTTCAGCGACAGATGCGGCCTCTGCTCGTTGTAAAGACGTACCGCTTCACCCACCATCTTTCTCGCCTCCGCTATATCCTTCGGTTTATGCGTCAGATATTCCTGCTTTAATATCCCGTTTATGCGTTCTGCCAGTGCATTCTGATAACAGTCATAACCATCCGTCATCGAGCACTGTATGCCGTGGCACTGGTGTATCTTCTGATACTCCGCCGAGCAGTACTGTACGCCCCGGTCTGAATGATGAATCAGCGGGCCGGCGCTTTTTCTCGACTTCAGCGCCATGTTTAAAGCCCGGGCAACCGAGGCTGTTTTCATGTTGTCCTCCAGGGAGTAACCTACGATTTTGCGCGAACAGGCATCGCTAACCAATGCCAGATACCCCTCTGTCTCACGGGTAGGTAAATAGGTGATATCCGCTACCCAGACCTGTTCCGGACCAACGGGAGCCAGACCATCCTTCAGCCGGTTGGGATGACGCCGGAAGCGGTGATGACTCAGGGTGGTTTTCTGATAAGCCCGGCGGGGCCTGATCAGCAGGCGGTTTTCTCTGAGCAGGTCGAACAGCTTATCCCGCCCGATCATCAACGGATGCCGGCGCAGAAGGTAGTGCAGTTTCCGGGTGCCAAGGCGGGGATGATGCCGTCGTATCTCAGCCACAAGCTCAAGCAGCTGAGTGTTCTTCTGCTGACGCAGCATGTCCCGCTGCTGTTGCTGATAATAGGCCTGACGACTGATGCCGAGGTACCGACAGGCGCGGGTAATGGTCAGGTCTTTTTCCTGGATGACCCCCGGCGTGGCTTTTTTACTTCGATGCCGTAGTCGTCCCTCAGCACTTCAACAATCCTTTCAAAGAACTCCGCTTTCTCCCGGGTTTCCTGCAGCTGCTTCTCAAGCTCTTTGATGCGTTGCTCTGGTGTCAGGTCTTCAGGTTTGGTACTCATGGTGTGCCTCAATGCAGGGGTTCCTGCTGACCAATCTAACCGGCCATGCTTGCGCAGCCAAACCAAAACCGTCGATGCGCCCTGAATACCAAAGCGGTCCTGGGCTTGTTTGTAGGTCATGTCGCCTTTTTCAATCTGGTCGACAACAGCCAGTTTAAAGGCGAGGGAGTAATCACGTTGAGTTCGTTTGGTAGCGGGTTTCATCACACTTCTCCTGAGTAGGGTAGAAATGTGTCAACCTTATTCAGGACGGGACACCGGACATAAAAAAACCGGATAAAGCATGGCTTTATCCGGTTTTTTGCCGGGTTAACCGTCTGCGTTTTACAGCAGGCTGGTGACCGCTTCAACCACGGCATCGGTGGTGATGCCGAACTCTTTGAACAGTTCACCGGCGGGTGCCGATTCACCGAAGGTGCTCATGCCGATGATCCTGCCGTTCAGGCCCACGAACTTGTACCAGTAATCTTTGTGCAGGGCTTCCACCGCCACGCGGGCAGTGACAGCAGCCGGCAGTACCGATTCGATATAAGCCGCATCCTGTTTGCAGAATACTTCCGCACATGGCATGGAAACCACACGGATGTTTTTACCGGCCAGCTGCTCAGCCGCATCCATTGCCAGGCCCACTTCAGAACCGGTGGCGATAATGATGGCGTCAGGTGTGCCGGCACAATCTTTCAGGACGTAGCCACCTTTGGCGACCGCAGCAACCTGCTCTGCATCACGTGCCTGATGTGGCAGACCCTGACGGGAGAAAATCAGCGCGCTGGGGCCGTCTTTACGTTCGATGGCGGCTTTCCACGCGGTGGCTGATTCCACGGTGTCGCACGGACGCCAGGTTTCCAGGTTCGGGGTGTTGCGCAGGTTGGCTACCTGTTCAACTGGCTGGTGGGTCGGACCGTCTTCGCCCAGACCAATGGAGTCGTGGGTGTAAACAAAGATGGAGCGTTGCTTCATCAGCGCGGCCATACGCACGGCGTTACGCGCGTATTCCATAAACATCAGGAAGGTGGCGCCGTAAGGAACAAAGCCTTTGTGCAGCGCGATACCATTCATCATGGCGCTCATGGCGAACTCACGTACGCCGTAGAAAATGTAGTTACCGGAGGCATCGGTTTCGCTCACGCCCTGGCAGCCTTTCCACAGCGTCAGGTTGGAACCGGCAAGGTCGGCAGAACCGCCGAGGAATTCCGGCAGCAGCGGGCCGAAGGCATTCAGCGTGTTCTGTGATGCTTTACGCGAAGCAACGGTTTCGCCTTTTTCCTGACACTCGTTAATGTACGCCTGCGCCTGTTCCGCGAAGTCGGCTGGCAGATCGCCGGAAATACGGCGTTTAAATTCGGCCGCCAGTTCCGGGTAAGCTGCCGCGTACGCTGCGAATTTTTCATCCCACGCAGATTCTGCGGCAGCACCTTTGTCTTTCGCGTTCCAGCCGGCGTAAACGTTTTCAGGAATGTCGAAGGCGCCGTGTTTCCAGCCCAGGCGTTCACGGGTCAGGGTGATTTCATCGTCACCCAGTGGTGCGCCGTGGCAGTCTTCTTTGCCTTCTTTATTCGGGGAGCCAAAACCGATGATGGTTTTACAGCAGATCAGAGTTGGCTGTTCGCTGTTGGCGCGCGCCGTTTCGATGGCCTGCTTGATCTCTTCCGGATCGTGGCCGTTAACGCGCGGAATTACCTGCCAGCCGTAGGATTCAAAACGCTTCACGGTATCGTCGGTGAACCAGCCTTCGACTTCACCGTCGATGGAGATGCCGTTGTCATCGTAGAAGGCAATCAGTTTACCCAGACCCAGCGTACCGGCCAGAGAGCAGGCTTCGTGGGAGATACCTTCCATCATGCAGCCGTCGCCCATAAACACGTAGGTGTTGTGGTCAACGATGTTGTGGCCGTCACGGTTGAACTGCCCCGCCAGCACTTTTTCTGCCAGCGCCATACCCACGCCGTTGGCAATGCCCTGACCCAGCGGCCCCGTGGTGGTTTCGATGCCAGGTGCGTAACCGTACTCAGGGTGGCCCGGGGTTTTGGAGTGCAGCTGACGGAAGTTTTTCAGATCGTCGATGCTCAGATCGTAACCGCTCAGGTGCAGCAGCGAGTAAATCAGCATCGAGCCGTGACCATTGGACAGAATAAAACGGTCGCGGTCGGCCCAGTGTGGGTTTTGTGGGTTGTGTTTCAGGTAGTCGTTCCACAGAACTTCGGCGATGTCTGCCATGCCCATCGGGGCGCCGGGGTGGCCGGATTTGGCTTTCTGCACAGCATCCATGCTCAGCGCGCGGATGGCGTTGGCCAGTTCGGTACGGGTTGTCATGAGTGACTCCTGAATCTGATTCGCTGCTGCCCCGGGCATCTCTGAACAGGCCGGAGCGGGTTAAAACGGCTCCGGGCTGTAG
This sequence comes from uncultured Sphaerochaeta sp., assembly GCA_963662725.2. GTDB lineage: Bacteria > Spirochaetota > Spirochaetia > Sphaerochaetales > Sphaerochaetaceae > Sphaerochaeta. Next base: position 287,820 of record CAXXCW010000028.1, on the reverse strand, counting down.
CGGAGCAGAAAAATGGGGCGCTATTGTCGCGCAGATACCCACGCCGGGCAACGGTAGAAGGGAAATGACGGGGCATTAGTTGCTGGCTTTCATCATTGATCATCATTCCGCTGCAATGGTTTCCTTTGGCTCAGAAAGTGTTTCCTGCTGGTTAAGTTTTGTTCTTTTGGCTATAACCCGTTATCCGTCGCCTGTGCTATTGTCCGGCGCTAATCAACGAGGACAGGAACGCGTTATGAACCAATCGGCTGTGGCCAGGCATCGCCTTCCAAGGCGCTGCGCAGACGTGAGGGGATGAGGATCCGCCCTTTGTCGTCTATGGTGTTGTAAAATTCACCAGTCAACATCCCCCATACTCCTTACAAAACTCCTACGATTTTGGGATTTCTTCCCACTCTGTTCCATAAATGTACACTTCTTACCACTACAATACAACCAAAGGTTATAGCTAATTTGTGCTGTGATGGGAAAATAGTGGCAATAACCGCTTAACAGGCGTAAACCTTTGGGTATAATTTCCCATAATTTTTCAGAACCAGAAAAATCCCCTCCGCAAGGAAGGGGATCTGAAAGCATCCGAAAAGGTCTTATCGTTCGGGATTGAAGATGTTATAGTCGATGTCCGGGAAAAGTATGTCGCGCTTCTCAGCCTTGACAAGCCACTCGGTGTTCACCGCATTCTTACACATGTTCCCGTAGACCACATTGAAGTTTCTCAGGTGGTCGGTCAGGCGCTTGTGGGCATACCCGCTGCTGGTCTTGTTGTAGAGGATAAAGGGCCAGTCACTTGCCATGGCAAGCAAGACTTCACGGGCCGCTTGGTTGAGGAACCTCTGCTTAAGGCTAATCTGGTCGCTGAAGCGTACTGCAAGCTCTTCCATCCTCTCGATGGCCTTGTGGATGTGACGGTATGTCCAGGCATTGGAGCCATCAAGCCATACCGAGCTGTATCCACCCTGCCCCCATGAGGAGAAGGCGGGTCTTGCAACCTGCAGGTTCCCCTCAGAGGCGAGGAAGGATGAGGGGGTCACCAAGGTAACCTCCTCTTTCTCTTTGCCACTGAGGATCAGGACCTGTTCGAGCCACTGTACGCCCTCGAACCACCAGTGGCCGAACAGCTCCGCATCGAAGCCCAAGGTGTAGAGAGGATCCTTACCCATGGAAGAGGAGAGCACATCACCTTTCTTCTTGAGGTTGTAAAGGAAGTTATGTGCATGCTCGACAATCCTCTTCTGGGCCAAGGAGCGGTCATAGGGTTTTTTCTGGTCAGTGTTGCCGGTGATGGCCCAATACTTGAATCCGGTGAATACCCGTACACCAGGTTCGTGGATATAGTCTCCGATGTACTCCATCGGAAGGTCATAGCCTATGTCCCGGTAGAATTCGCGATAATAGCGGTCACAGGGATAGCCGCTGGTATTTGACCAGACAAGGCTTGTCGCCTGATAGTCACGGGGGAAGGCAGCGACCCCGTTGGGACAGAGAATAGGGCGGTAATCTCCACAGCTTACCTTGTCCGGGGAGAGCAGCATGCTCTGGCTTGCAACCTGGAACCAGGTGATGCCGTGGTACTTGAGCGTCTCCTCCAGACCGGGGTAGTAACCGCATTCAGGAAGCCAGAAACCCTTGGGCACATGGCCGAAGGTGGTGAGGAACGACTGGATTGCCAGTTCGACCTGGGCGTTGATGGCAGTCGGATACTCCTGATACAAGGGAAGGAACGCATGGGTGGCCGCTGTAGTTATCAGCTCAAGATGGCCGCTTGCCTCAAGGCTCTTGAAGCCTTCAAGGATGTTACCCCTGTAGAGGTCATTGAAATCGGTGAGGTTCTGTTTGAGCTGGGCCAGGTAGAACTCTGCCATCTCCAGGAACTCGGGCTGTTCGACGGCACAGCGCAAGACCTCTTTCTCCCCCAGTTCTCGGTTGCGCTCCATATAGGCGTTGAACCTGTTCTGCAACGCCTGGTCTGTGACCATGCACATCACCGTAGGCGATATGCTGACAGTGAGGTTGAAGGGAACTTTCTCATTGCGAAGCTTGTAGAACATGCGAAGCATGGGCAGGTAGCTCTCCGAAATGGATTCGAACAGCCAGTCCTCCTCCAAAAAACGGGGATACTCCAAATGGCGTACGTAGGGAAGATGGAGATTGAGAATAAAGGCTACAGATTTTTTTGACATTACAGCACACCTCCGCTTAAGGTCTGTGCTATTTCCTGCAGCACGGCATTGTCGACGATCTCCCCTTCCTTGGTTACCAGAGAGGAATAATGTACATTGAACAGGTTTGCATCCATGGCCATCTCATGATAATGGTCAGCCCAGTATGAGGGATAGGTGGATACGTCCTTGCTTTCGGCAAGCGAAATCTCCTGGCCTTTCTTATTCTTGTAGCAGAGGGCGACCCGATAGGAGTGTCCTATATCAGGGAGATTGACATTCCACTGGGTGTCATCGACACCCACGGTTATGTCAAAGGTCTTCTCCTCACCGGTGAGCATGGACTTTGATGAGACACGAAGAAAAAGTGTGCCCCCTAGCTGGTCCTCTTCTCCAAACACCTGGATCTTGGTAGCTGGGGAGAGAGACCAGTATGCATATGCCCATACGGGGTCTCGCAGGAGAAGATGAATGGCTGTCTCGGCATAGACATCGGGCAGATCCTCCACGCCAGGGAGACACTGCACATTCTGCATATTGCCCCTGAAGTCGGTCAGGGCGTTACAGAATCTCTTGCGGCTGGCCTTGCTTTTCTGCCATGAGGAGCTCACATCATCATCCTGCTCACCATAGGCTTCCTCAAGTTCGTCAATAAGCTCTTCTCTCGCTAAAGTTTGCCAGTTCTCCAACCCTTCTTGCTGTGCGATGTACTGCAGTTCAGTAGTGGACAAGGAATCAATGTTGATCAGAATCATGCTTGCTCCCGGAATGTATTCTATGCGATTAGGTAACGAACCAATCGTAAAAGAAACGGTTCCGTTAGTCAACAGCATGCATATTGGCCTCTAGTCGAACAAGGTCTCCAAAGCCAGCTCCACCATGGCATTGAAGGTGTTCTGCCGATCCTTGGAAGGGACCTGTTCTCCGGTGAGGATGGAGTCGCTCACACTAAGCAGTGTCAGAGCCTCCACACCCTTGAGATGGGCGAGGGTATAGAGTTCACAGCTCTCCATATCCACAGCCATGGTTCCCAGGCTTTTGGCAATGGCGGCCTTGTCCTCACCATGCATGTCATAGAACTGGTCACTGGTAAGCACATTGCCTACCTTGAAGCCTACCTGGGCATTCAGGGCATGGGTATAGGCCTTCTGCAACAGGGAGAAGGAGGCTGTGGCGGCATGCTGGTAGAGGCCGAAGCGTGAGCTGTTCATGCCGCTATCGGTATCCGCCCCCTGGGCTATGAGGATGTCCCTCAGCCTGAGCCTCGGGTCAAGGGAGCCGCAGGTCCCTACCCGTATGAGCCTTCTGACCTTGAAGGTGTCTATCAGCTCATGGGCGTAGATGGAGAAGGAAGGCATGCCCATGCCGGTGCCCTGCACCGAGACCCGGTTCCCTCTCCAATAGCCGGTATAGCCGTACATGCCACGTATCTCATTATAGCAGAATACATCATTCAGATAGGTATCGGCGATGTGCTTTGCCCGAAGGGGGTCACCCGGCAGCAGTACGCTTTCAGCGACGCTGCCCTCATCAGCTACAATATGTATACTCATTCCCAACTCTCCTTTAGCCCATTTTCGACCATAAGGGGCGAGAAGGCAAGGGAAACAACCTTGTTTGACCTATCATAGTACTATATTCCTATGATATACTTTATGATGAAATTATGAATAAGACAGATACAATGACTGACCTGATTCTCCATGGGCACTTTTACCAGCCACCCAGAGAGAATCCACGCACAGGAATCATAGGAAAACAACTCTCAGCCTCCCCCTACCCGGACTGGAATGAGAGAATTTATTCCGATTGTTATAATGCAAATGTCCACTCCCGATATCTTTCGGGGGTCAGACGAATCCTCTCGATGACCAACAACTATGAGTATATAAGCTTCAACTTCGGCCCTACCCTGCTCAGTTGGCTACAGCGCAAGCATCCTGATACCCATGACCTCATCATCGAGGCAGACAAGAAAAGCGTGGAGCGCCTGGGACATGGCAACGCCATGGCACAGAGCTTCAACCACTCCATCCTCCCTCTCTGCACAGAGGCGGAGGCGAGGGCACAGATTGTCTGGGGCCTGAAGGACTTCTCCCTGCGCTTCGGCAGGGAGGCCGAAGGGATGTGGCTTCCTGAGACCGCCATCAATGGCATGGTCATCGACCTGTTATCAGAATACGGGCTCAAGTTCGTCATCCTCTCGCCCTGGCAGTGCAAAAGCGTTGAAAGTGAAAACGGGAAAATGCTCGATCTCAACGGCAAGAGCGCCCCATATGGCAAACCCTTTATCCTGACAGGGGAGAAAGGATCCACCATCAGTGCATTCTTCTACCATCCCAGCCTTGCCGAAGGCATAAGTTTCGGTCATTTGCTGCGGGATGCGGACAATCTGTATGCAAGATTGCTCACCATCAAGAGGGAGGATAAGCAGGAGCTTATCCACACTGCCACTGACGGGGAGATCTATGGCCATCATGAGCCGTATGGGGATATGGCTCTTGCCGCCCTGATAAAGAAGGTGCAAGAGCGATCTGACTTCCGTCTGACCAATTATGCAACCTTTCTTGAAAAGCACCCTGCAACACTCCATGCAACCCTTCATGATGGTGAGGCGAACAAAGGGACCAGCTGGTCATGCGTGCATGGGGTCTCCCGATGGTATAAGGATTGTGGCTGTCATACCGGAGGCGACGAATCCTGGAACCAGAAGTGGAGGACACCTCTACGAGAGGCATTTGACAATCTGGGAGAGAAGATCGATGTCTGCGTGGAAAATGAGGTGAGACGCATCTTCTCTGACAAGCTTGAGGCGCAACAGCTGGTCCAGATGTTTGGCCCGGTCATTTCAAACCTCATACCCATGGAAGAGTTCCTCAACGACTTGGACAGGCAATATCCCTTTGACAAGAGGGAGAGGACAAACATCGCTTCGCTTCTGTTGGGTATGCAGTACAGGCACTTCGCCTATACTAGCTGCGGATGGTTCTTCAATGACCTTGCAGGTCTGGAACCCAGGCAGAACATCGTCTACGCACTGATGGCCGTTGACCTCTACAAACGCTTTTGCAAGGAGGGCTCCCTCCTCGAATCCCTGATGGCCGATCTCAAGCTTGCCCAGTCAAACCGCAAGCAGGACGGCGACGGGGAAGACCTTGCCCTTGAGGCGCTGGACAACTTGCCCGGTGAGATCGAGGCCGCCCTCTATTTTGTACTCAATCGCAGGATAGCGCTTCCGGAGGACCGGAGTGACAGCTACGGCATCTTCAAGCTGGAGAAATACGACTTCCAGGACGAAAAGACCCAGATACTGGAGATCTCCAACCAATTCTCGTTGATAAGGTACCAGTGTACGGTCCTTGATCCTGCCCCAGGGAAATCAGAGCTGACATACACCCTGACCCTCAGGGATATGCGAAACGGTGATATACAGAGCCGTTTCATCGATTCTGAGGATATCCCTTCCAGAATGCGTGATGACCTCTTCAAGCTGATTGACAACGGCATCTGCCGTCTTGAAAGCTCTGAGATAAAGAGAATCGCACGCGAAATCCATCACTATGCAGCCCTTGCAAAGGCAACCCCCTACCTGCCGATGGGCTCTCTTTACCAGGAGAACATAGGCTCGTGCCTGAGGGCTATAAAAAGCCTGTTCAGATATGGGACCCTTCCCCTGTGGGATGAGTTCAAGCAGTCGTTCATCACCCTGATCGGATTTTTCGTCAAGTATACGAAACCTTCCGACCGGGACATAATCAAGCGCCTCTTTGATTCGGAAATGGCCTATCTTGCAGAGAAGATTCAGGCCTATGGCCTGTACGACAAGAATATCCGGTTCATCCTGGAGTTCCTGCAGATAGTGCGCGAGAATTCCTTCCAGCCTGACCTTACCCAGATTCAGAATTCAGTCTACCCGTACCTGAATGGGGACAAGAGAGCACACAAGGATACTGACATCGGTCTGATAAACACGCTGGGCAAGGCCCTTAACTTTGATATTTCCATCAACTAGGCATTGTCGCATAGCGGGGAGCAAGGTACCGAGGGCTAAAACAACAGATAAATGCTAGCAGACGAGAAACCTCCAGGATCCTGGAGGTTTCTTTTCATGATCCCATCAACATTTCCCTGCAACAAACATAGAAATCTTGGATAATTGAGGCAAAAGTATGGTGATATGCATGGCTTTTTTCTCCATACAGAAAAACCAGTATTTTTCCTAGAACTCTTCTGGTGCCAGCACATCCTGGTAATCGGGATTCTGTATCATGACGCGCTTAGCATAGGAGCACAGGGGGACTATCTTCTTGTTCTCCTTTCTGGCTAGCTCAGCCACTTTACGAACCAGAAGCCCCCCTATCCCCTGACCTCGCAAGGTATCGGAGACATAGGTGTTGTCAATGACCATGGTCCGCTCATCCCGAGGGTGGTAAGTTATCTCGGCTAGCGGGCTGTGAGGATCCTCCCCCACATAAAATCCGTTCTCTCTCTTCTTGCACGACAGCATCTGCCTACCTCCTACTTCGTAGCGTCCAACATCTGTTTTGCATGGACCAGACTCACTTCACTTGCCTCATCGCCGCTGAGCATGCGTGCTATCTCCTGTTCCCTGCGCAGGCCCTGCACACGCTGGATGTGACTGAAGCTCATGCCCCCGGTGACCTCCTTGGAGACAACAAGGTGTGTATCTGCCTGGCTGGCAATGGAGGCCAGGTGGGTAATGACCAGTACCTGGTGGCTTCGGCTCAGCTTCTTCAGCTGCTTGGCAACCGAGAGGGCGACACTCCCTCCTATCCCTGCATCCACCTCATCGAAGATCAGGGTCTCTACCCTGTCATGATGACTGAGGGTGGTCTTCAATGCAAGCATGATCCGAGAAAGCTCACCTCCACTTGCCACATCCTTGATAGGACGGCTCTCAAGGCCCGGGTTTGCGCAGATCATAAAGGCTATGGAGTCTAGCCCATTCACTGAAGGTGGGATGCTGGCCAGTTCAATGGTAAACAGCGCTTCCTTCATTCCCAGCGTCCTCAGGGTCTCCTCTATCTCCTTTTGCAGGGTAAGGGCGGCCTTTTTCCGTACCTCTGTCAACAAGGAAGCGGCTTTGTGCATTTCACTGTAAGTCTGGACAAGCTTTTTCTCCAAGTCCAGCAAAAGGTCCTCCCCCTGCTCGCTTTGCAGCAGCTTCTCCTCACTCTCTGCCTTGAAGGCGAGCATTGCCTCCAGAGAGTGCCCGTACTTCTTCTTCAGCCTCTGTAGGAGGGCGAGTCGGCCTTGCATCTGGTCAAGTTCCATCTGGGAGAAGGACATGGAGGAGAGATAGTCACGCAGGCTCTCATAGATGTCCTCAAGCTCGATGGAGGAACTCTCGAGCCTCTGGTGATACTCTGCTAGATTGGGATCGCTCTTTGAGGCGATGCCTATCTGCTTGCCTGCCTGGTGGAGACTTCCCAACAGACTCGCCCCTGCATCAGATCCATGGAGCAACGTGGTTGCCAGGCTGAGGGCGTCATGTATCTGCTCAAAGGAGGAGATGGTCCGAATCTGTTCGACAAGCTGTTCATCCTCCCCCACCTCGGCTTTTGCCTTGGATATCTCGTCGACTGCAAACTTCAGGAACTCCGCTTCCCGTGCGCTGTCCTGAAGGTTTTTTTTGAGCTGTTTCTGCTCGGCCTCCAGGCTCTGCATCTTCCTGAACAGTTCCTGATAAGCCTGTTTCTCAGCATGACAGGACCCGAATGCATCAAGTACCATCAGCTGGTTTGCTGATGAAAGCAAGCTCTGATGGTCACGTTGGGCGCTGATGTCCAACAGCTCCTCCCCCAGAAGGGTAAGATCACCTCTTGTGGCGGCCCTTCCCTGGATGGATGCACTCGATCGTCCGTTGCTCCTGACATTCCGGGAAAGCAAAAGGGTCCCGTCATCAAGGTCAAGGCTGTTCTCCTCCAGATAGGCCGCTATTGCAGGAGGGACATTCTCCCCAAGAAAGAAGGTTGCACTGACAGTTGCCGCTTCACAGCCGCTTCGTATGGCCTGTGCATCGGATTTCTCTCCCAGCAACAGGGCAAGGGCTCCCAGTATTATGGACTTCCCTGCTCCCGTTTCACCGGTAATTACCGTGAAGCCCTCCCCAAATTCGATGGCTACATCATCGATGAGGGCGTAATGATGAATTTCAAGGCGCTCAAGCATGGAGACCTCCTCCTGACCAGTTGAGTTTATCACGTATTACTTCTATATAGTTACGCCTTTCGCTTGTGACAAGGAGCGCTTTACTTCTCGATTTCTCGACAATTATGACATCTTCCTCTTGCAGGTTGAAGGTCTGCTGCCCGTCGATGGAGAGCATGAGGCCGGTCCGCTGATCTTTGTTGATGGTAATGGCGACCTTTGACTCCCCGCTGATGACAAGAGGCCGGTGGGAGAGGGTGAAGGGACAGATTGGGGTGACGATGAGGGCAGAAAGATCCACATCCAGGATAGGACCCCCTGCTGCAAGGCTGTATCCGGTGGAGCCTGTTGGCGTTGCGATTATGAGCCCGTCTGCACGGAAATACCCTGCGTGGGTCTGATCGATTGCCAAGGAGAGATTGATGACCTTGCTGATGCCGCTTGATGTTACGACCATCTCATTGAGCCCATGACCGGAGAATACCCGCTGACCGCCTCGCATGACAGCTACACGGACCATGAGCCTGCGGCTGATGGAGTTGCGCCCCTTGAGATAGTGCTCGATGGCCTCTTCCCACTCGTCCACAGATATCTCGGTGATGTAGCCGAAGGTTCCCAGGTTGATGGCCAGTATGGGGATGCCAAGATCCTGGAGGTAGCGGGCACAGTAGAGGACCGTCCCATCCCCACCCAGGCAGATGACCAGATCGGTTCCTTCCTCAACCACGAGTGCTTCACTCTCCTCACAGGTACGGAAGATTGTCGAATGGATCCCCCTCTCTGCAAGATAGTGCCCTATCGTATCAGAGAGTTCATGGGAGGCCTTCTTTTGCCAGTTGGCTATGATGAGCACCTGCTGTAGTGTGCGTTTTTTCATTGCTACTCCTTAGGGAAGGTGAGAGATTACCTTTATCAGCATCTCAACATCACCCTGCTTGAGAAACGGATAGGTCGGGAACGAGAGAGCCCTCAAGAGAGGGGGCACTGCATTGGGATACAGGTCAAAGCGTTGGCTGTGCAAAGTCCCCAGGCTCTCTGCAAAGGACTTCCGTGCCGATACCTGGTACTTGTTCGCAAATCTGATGGCATCTTCGGCCTTGGAGTCCAAGACCACACAGAATCCATAACCATTCGGTTCGAAGTCGATGTTTCCTATGCCGAACAGCTTATGGGGTGTCTTCAAAAGGGACTGGCGAAAAAGCGCATAGAACTCCCGGCGTTTGGTCATCTGGAAGGGAAGGTTGTTCAGCTGGATGATACCCAAGGCGGCATTCATATCAGGAAGCTCCTCGTAGATCCTTACCTCGGAATACAGCGCCTCTAAGGGCGAAGCGAATGCACCGTCATTGAACACCAGGGCTGCTCCACCTCCGGTGGAAATGATGCAATCCTGTTCGAAGGCACAGACAACCAGATCGCCAAAAGATCCTGCCTTGGTCTCTTCATAGGTGCTTTCAAGGCTCTGGCTTATGTCCTCTATGACCTTCACTCCCAACTGACGATAGTCACATTCGTAGGGGATCTGGCACATCGGCTCATGGACAAGCAGGACCGATGCCCCTTCTGAGACAAGTCTCGTCGCTTCTGACAGGGAGAGGCATCCATGTTCGGCATCAATATCACCAAGAAGCACCTCAGCCCCCAGACTCGTTATCGCCGCCTCATATACACGGGGGGAGAGTATGCTCACCCCTACTTTGCTTCCAGGCCCAATTTTGCATAGCCTGAGGGCGGAGACAAGGGCATCAACATAGCTTCTGAGGGCTATGCCTTCCTTTGTTCCTGTAAGGGTACAGAACTGCCTGAGGAACTCTTGCGCCCTCTCACCCGGCCCTATCCGTTCGTCTACCATGGTCTGCAACACGGCATCCATATCCTTTCGGCGTATGGTGGGTTTGTAAAATGGAATCAGTGCCACACGTTCCTCCTCGACCCAGTATACCTGCTATTGCAGTTGGTTTCCACAGAATATCAAGAAAGAGATAAGAGAGCAAATCAGGAGAGAGCATAACAACGAACATACAGGGGGATTAATGAGGCTGCTGTTTGAAGCGGGTGATGTGGGAGTGCATAACTACCCTTGCATGAGCTGTTCAATGCTAGTATTTGGAAAACAAATGAATATCCATAGCAAACACCAAGAGGCCCGTATGATCTCCTGCTATAGGAGTCCATACGGGCCTCTTGGTGTACATCACATATACTGTGCGATCAAGATACATATTTCATCAACCAGCACAAGCCATGCTGGCATTTGGGCAAAAAAAGGCCCGGCGGCTACCTACTCTCCCACGGAAAACCGTAGTACCATCGGCGTGAGGGCGCTTAACTGCCGTGTTCGGGATGGGAACGGGTGTGTCTGCCCTGCTGTGGCCACCGGGCCGGCCAACACGGGGGAGCGCGAGATATTCTCGTGCGCCCTGTCTTGGCAGTCCGAATGTCGGGACTGGAACAGTGATATGGTCAAGCCTCTCGGATGATTAGTACCGGTCGGCTGAACGCATTGCTGCGCTTGCACCTCCGGCCTATCGAACAGGTAGTGTCCCTGTTTCCTTATGCCCGCTCGAGGCGGGGGGGATGTCTCATCTTGGGGAGGGCTTCCCGCTTAGATGCTTTCAGCGGTTATCCCTTCCGAACGTAGCTACCCGGCAGATGCCGTTGGCACGACAACCGGTACACCAGAGGTTCGTCCACTTCGGTCCTCTCGTACTAGAAGCAGGACCCCTCAAACATCCAACGCCCATGGCAGATAGGGACCGAACTGTCTCACGACGTTCTGAACCCAGCTCGCGTACCGCTTTAATTGGCGAACAGCCAAACCCTTGGGACCTGCTCCAGCCCCAGGATGCGATGAGCCGACATCGAGGTGCCAAACCTTGCCGTCGATATGAACTCTTGGGCAAGATCAGCCTGTTATCCCCGGAGTACCTTTTATCCGTTAAGTGACGGCGCTTCCACGCGCTACCGCCAGATCACTAAGACCTACTTTCGTACCTGCTCGGCCTGTTTGCCTCGCAGTCAAGCCACCTTGTGCCTTTACACTTGAGAGATGATTCCCAACCATCCTAAGGTGACCATCGCGCGCCTCCGTTACTCTTTGGGAGGCGACCGCCCCAGTCAAACTTCCCACCTGGCACTGTCCCCAGACCGGATCACGGCCGGGGTTAGAGAACTGGAGAGGGAAGGGTGGTATTTCACCAGCGGCTCCGCGCAGCCTGACGGCCACGCATCCATGCCTCCCACCTATCCTACACATCCCTGTCCAGGTCTCCATGCCAAGCTGAAGTAAAGGTTCACGGGGTCTTTCCGTCTAACCACGGGTACCAGGCATCTTCACCTGGACTTCAATTTCACCGGATTTCGCGTTGAGACAGCGCCCATATCGTTACACCATTCGTGCGGGTCGGAACTTACCCGACAAGGAATTTCGCTACCTTAGGACCGTTATAGTTACGGCCGCCGTTTACTGGGGCTTGGATTCGCTGCTTCGATCGCTCTGACAACTCCTCTTGACCTTCCAGCACCGGGCAGGTGTCAGTCCATATACTTCCCGTTGCCGGTTCGCATGGACCTGTGTTTTTGGTAAACAGTCGCATGGGCCGTTTCACTGCAACCCCCTTGCGGGGGCCATACTTATCCCGAAGTTACGTATGCATTTTGCCGAGTTCCTTAACGCGAATTCTTCCGTGCGCCTTTGCATTCTCAGCTCGCCCACCTGTGTCGGTTTGTAGTACGGTCCCCCAGAGACGCTCCTTAGAGACTATTTCTCGGCACGACGACTACGCGCACTTCGACCCACCTTGATGGGTCTCGCTCACGGCTCGCCTCAGCCCCCGGATTTGCCTGGGGGCCTCATCGGCTCGCCGCTTCGGCCGGGACTACCGTCGCCCGGCTGCGTTTCGCCCTATGCGTCGTCCCATCGGGACTCTGGGAGGTGCTGTAATGTTGAACAGCTTCCCATCGGCTACGGCTCTCGCCCTCGCCTTAGGGGCCGACTGACCCTTGGGTAGATTGACTTTACCCTGGAAACCTTAGGCTTTCGGCGGACGGGGATCTCACCCGTCTTTTCGTTACTCATGCCTGCATTCTCTCTTCCGTCCCGTCCACAAGGGCTTCCGCCCCAGCTTCTTCCGTACACGGAATGCTCTCCTACCGCCAGCACCCCTAGGATGCTGGCCCGCGGCTTCGGTGGCGTGCTTAGCCCCGTTACATTATCGGCGCATGACTACTCGACCAGTGAGCTGTTACGCACTCTTTGAAGGGGTGGCTGCTTCTGAGCCAACCTCCTGGCTGTCTGGGCAATCATACTTCCTTTCCCACTTGGCACGCCTTGGGGACCTTAGCCGGCGGTCCGGGCTGTTTCCCTCTTGACGATGGCCCTTATCAGTCACCGTCTGACTGCCGCACATTGTATCGCGGTATTCGGAGTTTGGTTAAGCTCGGTACCCAGTGACGGGCCCTCACCTATCCAGTGCTCTACCTCCGCGACAGTCGGTGCGACGCTAGCCCTAAAGCTATTTCGGAGAGTACCAGCTATCTCCAAGTTTGTTTAGTCTTTCGCTCCGAGCCACAGCTCATCCCAACCCTTTTCAGCGGATTTAGGTTCGGCCCTCCACTTGATTTCACTCAAGCTTCAGCCTGGCCATGGCTAGATCACTTGGCTTCGGGTCTACCGCACGCAACTGCTCGCCCTGTTCAGACTCGGTTTCCCTACGGCTCCGGGACTCCTATCCCTTAACCTCGCTGCATACGGTAACTCGCAGGCTCATTCTACAAAAGGCACGCCATCACCCAACAATGTGGGCTCTGACCGCTTGTAGGTCCACGGTTTCAGGTTCTCTTTCACTCCCCTCCCGGGGTCCTTTTCACCTTTCCCTCACGGTACTATGCGCTATCGGTAGCTGCCGAGTATTTAGCCTTGGAGGGTGGTCCCCCCGGATTCCGACAGGATTTCTCGTGTCCCGCCGTACTCAGGAAATGCGGCCATCCAGGCGCAACCGTTTCGCGTACGGGGCTTTCACCCGCTCTGGCCGGCCTTCCCAGGACCGTTCCGCTACAGTTGCGCTTTCTCACTGGACGGGCTGTGCCCCGCCGCACCCCTACAACCCCGCGCACCCGAAGGCACGCGGTTTGGGCTCCTCCCCGTTCGCTCGCCGCTACTGGGGGAATCTCGTTTGATTTCTACTCCCGCTGGTACTCAGATGGTTCACTCCCCAGCGTATACCGCATGCGCGTTATTTCATTGGCGCGCATGCGAATGTCATCAGGACATTCGGGTTACCCCATTCGGAAATCCGCGGATCATCGGGTATTGGCCCCTTCCCGCGGCTTATCGCAGCTAATCACGTCCTTCTTCGCCTGGCAGCTCCTAGGCATCCTCCGTGGACCCTTATTCACTTGACCATATCATTCTTCCAATCCCTACGCTTGTTCTTTCAAAGACCTTTCTTACCTTGCTCTGGAGGCAAGGGGATTCGAACCCCTGACCCTCGGCTTGCAAAGCCGATGCTCTAGCCAGCTGAGCTATGCCCCCGACTGGCACTTCGCACATAGGGAAGGCAAAGGGAACGGAAAATCTGAGGGGCGACCTTTCGGGGCTATTGTCTGCAGGACTTGCACCTGCTGGCCGACGGCCTTGTGTGTGCCTGCGGCTGTGAGGGCCGAAGGCTCCCTTTCTTTGCAGAAAGGAGGTGATCCAGCCGCACCTTCCGGTACGGCTACCTTGTTACGACTTCACCCTCCTCGCCGGACGTACCTTCGGAACCGCCCCCCCTTGCGGGTTGGGCTGGCGACTTCGGGTACCCCCGACTCGGATGGTGTGACGGGCGGTGTGTACAAGGCCCGGGAACGTATTCAACGCGCCATGCTGATGCGCGATTACTAGCGATTCCAACTTCATGGAGTCGGGTTGCAGACTCCAATCCGTACTGGGACCGGCTTTGTGCGATTCGCTTGGCCTCGCGGCCTCGCTGCGCTCTGTACCGGCCATTGTAGCACGTGTGTGGCCCAGGACATAAGGGCCATGATGACTTGACGTCGTCCCCACCTTCCTCCGGTTTGTCACCGGCAGTTCCGTCTGAGTGCCCACCATCACGTGATGGCAACAGACAGCAGGGGTTGCGCTCGTTGCGGGACTTAACCCAACACTTCACAGCACGAGCTGACGACAGCCATGCAGCACCTGTGTGCAGGCCGCAAGCGGCCTGTGCCTTTCGGCACCATTCCTGCACATGTCAAGCCCTGGTAAGGTTTCTCGCGTATCATCGAATTAAACCACATGCTCCACCGCTTGTGCGGGCCCCCGTCAATTCCTTTGAGTTTCACCCTTGCGAGCATACTCCCCAGGCGGTTCACTTAATGCGTTAGCTTCGGTACCGAGGGTCGACCCCCCGCCACCTGGTGAACATCGTTTACTGTGCGGACTACCAGGGTATCTAAACCTGTTTGCTCCCCGCACCTTCGCGTCTCAGCGTCAGTACATGGCCAGATGTCTGCCTTCGCCATTGGTGTTCTTCCAGATATCTACAGATTTCACCCCTACACCTGGAATTCCGACATCCCCTCCTGTACTCTAGCCCTGCAGTTTCCAGCGCGTCTCCCCGGTTGAGCCGGGGCATTTCACGCCGGACTTGCTGGGCCGCCTGCACGCCCTTTACGCCCAATGATTCCGAACAACGCTCGCCCCCTACGTGTTACCGCGGCTGCTGGCACGTAGTTAGCCGGGGCTTATTCCGGGATTCACGTCATCACGCGGCCATTGCCTGCCACGCTTATTCCTCCTCCCGAAAAGAACTTTACAACCTCACGGCCTTCATCGTTCACGCGGCGTCGCTCCGTCAGGCTTTCGCCCATTGCGGAAGATTCTTAGCTGCTGCCTCCCGTAGGAGTCTGGACCGTGTCTCAGTTCCAATGTGGCCGATCACCCTCTCAGGCCGGCTACCCATCGTCGCCACGGTGGGCCTTTACCCCGCCGTCTAGCTAATGGGCCGCGGACTCATCCCCCGGCGGCGCCGAAGCGCCTTTCCCCGCAAGCACTTCTGTGCTCGCGCTCGCATCCGGTATTGATCCAGGTTTCCCTGGGCTATCCCGGACCGGGGGGCAGATTGTCCACGTGTTACTCACCCGTCCGCCGCTCTAGGGGCCCGAAGGCCCTTGCCGCTCGACTTGCATGCTTAAAACGCGCCGCCAGCGTTCGTTCTGAGCCAGGATCAAACTCTCCGTCATAGGAATGCGGGCCCGAAGGCCCACAGCTTCTATTCTTCAGATTATAGTCTGCCCTGTCTTTCTCGCAAAACGAACGTAGCTTATCTCATCTACTGTTCATCACTCGGTAATTGACTGGGAAGCCCCTTGCGGTCACTTCCTCTTCTTTTCCGTTCTCTTTCCCTTCCCTAACGCTTGTTGTGTCATAAATCGCGGGTCGCCCAGTCTCCTGCACTCCCCCGCCCCTTCTCTGAGGCGCTCGACTAACTTACCCGATTTCCAGCATTTCCGTCAAGGCCCTACGGCCCTTTCCTCCTTGCTTTCCTTCCAGCATCTGCTTGCCGAACAAGATGGGATACTACCGGTATTGACTAATCCTGTCCATAGGGTTTGCAAATATAAGTGAAAATAATTTCGAAACCGTGCGAAATGCCATTTACCCTTGTTCAAGATGGGCTGCTTCGCTACTATGCCGGCAGGGAGAAATAGCTATGGAACAGGATATGAGTAGGGGCAACCCTACCCGTCTCATACTTCTTTTTTTGCTGCCCATCATGGGTGGCAGCCTTTTTCAACAATTCTACAGTATGGTCGACACGATCATAGTTGGCCGGTTCATTGGAGTACAAGCCCTTGCAGCTGTCGGATCGACTGGGGGGATAACATTCTTTGTATTGGGCTTTGTAGTTGGATTGACCGCAGGCTTCTCTGTAATAGTAAGCCAGAAGTATGGTGCAAAAGATACAAGGAGCATGAAAAAGGCTGTAGCGATGAGCATCCTAACAGCAGGGGCCGTCTCGCTTGTCGTATCGGCCTTGGCCGTGTGGCTTTGCAGACCCATCCTATTGGTGCTGAATACCCCTTCTGACATCATCGATGACAGCGCCTCCTATCTGACTGTAATTTTCATCGGAATCGTTGCTACCATATACTATAACCTGCTCGCATCCATCCTCAGGGCATTGGGAGACAGCAGATCTCCCTTATATTTCCTTCTTATAGCATCAGTGCTAAATATAGTGGGTGACCTTGTCGCTGTTCTCCTCCTGAACATGGGTGTTGAGGGCGTTGCCTTGGCGACGGTGCTGAGCCAGAGCCTTTCGGCACTGCTGTGTTTCATCTACATTGCAAAGCGCTACCCTTCGCTGCACCTGAGCAGATCAGACTGGGCCCTTGACTGGAGCATGATAGGAAACCTCCTTCGCATAGGAATACCCAGCGCCCTCCAACTCTCAGTTTGTGCGCTTGGCGTCATGTTCGTACAGGCCTTCATCAACAAGATGGGCAGCACTGTTGTCGCGGCGTTCTCTGTCGGCATCAAGATCGAACAGCTGGCCACCCTTCCCCTGGGAACCCTAGGGGTCGCCATGACCACCTTTGCAGGACAGAACCTAGGTTCTGGAAATCTTGACAGGGTGCGCCAAGGCGTCAGGAGTGCAACCTTACTGGTAGTACTCTTCAGCCTTGCCGCATATGCGTTGCTGCTCACATTCGGATCGTCCCTTGCTCGCCTCTTCATCGATGCCAACAATGGCAGTGTCATCGAAATGGTGCAGCTCTACCTCAACATCACCTCCCCTTTCTATATACCTCTGGGTCTTATTTTTGTCCTGCGTAGCACCTGCCAAGGGATGGGCTCGGGACTCATCCCTATGCTTTCCAGCATGCAAGAGTTGCTTTTCAGAGTCCTTGTCGCCCTGAGCCTGCCTGCTTATCTGGGGTATGTGGGCATCTGTCTGGCAAGCCCCATCGCCTGGGTGGCGGCT
This sequence comes from uncultured Sphaerochaeta sp., assembly GCA_963662725.2. Taxonomy (GTDB): domain Bacteria; phylum Spirochaetota; class Spirochaetia; order Sphaerochaetales; family Sphaerochaetaceae; genus Sphaerochaeta. The sequence continues at coordinate 270,521 of CAXXCW010000028.1, read as the reverse complement.
TCTGCGTTGCTCTTCTTTGCCTATAGGATCCAGCTGAAAAGGCTTGATATTCTCTTGCAGGTGAAGCGATAGGTGACAAAGAGCTGTTTTGAGATATGAGGAACTTCGCTTAGCATACCCGGGCATTTCAACCGTAAGCTGCACAAGTACAGCTTACCCCTACCTTCACCGCTTCAAAGTGAAATGAAACTTGTTGTTCCAACACGCGAAAAAACTATAATTTGCTGATTCTACAACAAAATCCATGTACTGAATGAGCAATATGGAAAGTCCTAATTCGTATTCAGACCCCCTTATCAATCTTATAATCGTATCAGCTTGCTATAGACGACCCCGCTGAAATCACACTCGATGAGAAAGTAACTTCCAACTGTCATCGATCCATCATTGGTCGCATAGACATCAAGGTCGACTATCCCCGTAAACATTCCCAGAGGTGTCTGCCTGGCAGCATTAAGGAGCCTTCCCTGGGAGAAAGCACCAAGGACCCAGGTAGAATCATCTTGTGACGTGTACCAATAGCTCGCACCCTTGTTCCCGCTGGCGTCAGAGGCAAACAGCCGGAGGCCGCTTACTTCCTGACCACCAGGCAGGTTAAGCGTGATCCTGAAGTGCCCGTCCATGGTGCCGTCGGGAGAACTGTTGTTCCCGACTCCCACCTTGTCAGCGTCAAAGCCCATCCAACGGACATCAGCGATGGGGTTTGCCGTCAACTTGCCACCCACAGGCTTCGCAACGCTATCAACAACGCCTGGGCTGGCGCTGACTGGCTGTTTCACATCCATAGAACCCGATTCGGATAATCGTATCAGCTTGCTATAGACGATCCCGCTGAAATCACACTCGATGAGAAAGTAACTTCCAACTGTCATCGATCCATCATTGGTCGCATAGACATCAAGGTCGACTATCCCCGTAAACATTCCCAGAGGTGTCTGCCTGGCAGCATTAAGGAGCCTTCCCTGGGAGAAAGCACCAAGGATCCAGGTAGAATCATCTTGTGACGTGTACCAATAGCTCGCACCCTTGTTCCCGCTGGCGTCAGAGGCAAACAGCCGGAGGCCGCTTACTTCCTGACTACCAGGCAGGTTAAGCGTGATCCTGAAGTGCCCGTCCATGGCGCCGTCGGGAGAACTGTTGTTCCCGACTCCCACCTTGTCAGCGTCAAAGCCCATCCAACGGACATCAGCGATGGGGTTTGCCGTCAACTTGCCACCCACAGGCTTCGCAACGCTATCAACAACGCCTGGGCTGGCGCTGACTGGCTGTTTCACATCCATAGAACCCGATTCGGATAATCGTATCAGCTTGCTATAGACGATCCCGCTGAAATCACACTCGATGAGAAAGTAACTTCCAACTGTCATCGATCCATCATTGGTCGCATAGACATCAAGGTCGACTATCCCCGTAAACATTCCCAGAGGTGTCTGCCTGGCAGCATTAAGGAGCCTTCCCTGGGAGAAAGCACCAAGGATCCAGGTAGAATCATCTTGTGACGTGTACCAATAGCTCGCACCCTTGTTCCCGCTGGCGTCAGAGGCAAACAGCCGGAGGCCACTTACTTCCTGACTACCAGGCAGGTTAAGCGTGATCCTGAAGTGCCCGTCCATGGTGCCGTCGGGAGAACTGTTGTTCCCGACTCCCACCTTGTCAGCGTCAAAGCCCATCCAACGGACATCAGTGATGGGGTTTGCCGTCAATTCAGAGCCTTTCGAATAATTGATTTCTTCTAGTAAACTTGAAACAGTTTCACATGATGATGCTGTAATGATGAATAACATTGATAAAGCTATAATCAGGAACAATCTTGATACATGTTTCATATCGATTTCTCCCTTTCCAAAGTGCTCTATATCTATAAAACCCGATAATTCGGGTTATGAAATGTATTTCACCGTTCCTAATATCAACTGTATTGACATATGCATTTTTGAAAAGCGATACATGTAGGACTGCAGTTGGATCAATCAAAAGTAGTAATAAAAATCTAGTTTTCCAGTACTTTTAATTCATTGTACATAGACACAAACTGTGTTATGTAATTATATAATCTAGTATAAAAATATGTAAAGGAAAATATATAAAACTACATATCACATTTCACAAGTATGACATACGCACCAAATCTCTTTTCAGAAGTCTACCCTGAGTTTTACCATCAAGAAGCCATTAGAGGCTCAATTTTTATTGTTTTCTAGAGTTTTTCGTTACTAGGAGGAAACCTATCGTATGCAATGTGCGGCATCAGTAAGGTCTTTCAAGCTGGTAAGATAGTAGCGGATTTCATTCGTCTCTTTGCCGGTGATGTTGTGGATCATCGACTTGATCATGCATACCACAGCAAAAACCTTCTTCCAATCAGAAAACAGGCCTCTCTTCTCACTTGAGGTCAGGGGATAGAGATAAAAGGACCTCTGCTCGAGCTGGTTGTGGCTGATTTCGCTCGTCATATGGTAGCAACCGTCAATGACCTTGAGCTTCTCCAGGTTCTCCTCAGTAAATAGTGCCTTGGAAAATTCAGTGGCCTTCCCCTGGTTACCCTTCAGGCCCCCTATATAGTCACCCTTTGACTCGGCAATGATACCAATAGTCTTGGTCTGCATATGCATGGCATCGAAGGTGACCACCGTATCCTTGAGGTTCATCCTCGAGAGAATCTTCTGGGCATGAGGAATTTCGTTCGTCTTGGATTCTATCGCCTCCGAGAATAGGCATGTCTCCGAATCCTGCTCATATATATTGAGGATCTGCAGGTCTTTGATCTCTTCTGAAGTGTCGGCCTTACGCCCGGTGCCCCTAAGTTGCTTGCCATCCACCGACACTATCTTTTTCTGGGGGATTGGAAGGTTCAAGGCCTTTCTGATTGCCGTATCCGAATTGCGCAATACGCTTACCAGCAATGCATTGAATTCATCTGCCCTGATAATGGCGAGGACTCTCCTGAATGTATCATGGCTTGGGATTGTCTCCTTGCTGAACAGGCGCCTGTAGAGCCTGGCGTTGCTCATCCAGAAATCCTGTGTGGACAGGCAGCTCTCAGATCCGGCCAGTGTGGTGAGGAACAGCATGAGAATGACCTCATTGAGCGGGTATATGGTACGTCCTTGGACCCTGCAATCGGGTACATCCCCAAACAGTTTCAGTATCTTCCTTAGTATACGGATCCTTGTCTCATTGCCCGCATCCTTTACCTTGATGGTGCTGAAAGACTGGAAATCCTCTATCTGCATCCTCAGTGTCTCAAACTTCATGATGGGTGCCTCCAAGTTCAAACGATATTGCATACTTCATAGCAAGTTCTTTAAGCCGGTCGGGCATATCTGAAATATGCCACCCTCCATTGACATGCACTGCATACAGGTTTGAGCAAAGGGCGAGCATCTCATCAAAATCAGGGCCGAGGCGGTCCCTCAGCTTCGACTCGACTTGTCGCCTCATGGTCGGGAGATATTGTTCCTCCCCCTTCGTCAGGTCCCTGACTAAGTCCATTTCAGGAAACAGCAGGGAAAACCAGCTGCCTTCATACCCAAGCTGGCTCTCCCTGCCCTCAAGACCAAGGGTCGTCCTCACAAAAAGGGTCTCTGCATCGAGACCGAGCCTCTTAGGATGCACCCGTACTACTTTGCACGAAGCTTCGGCAACCTGATAGAACCCATAGCGCAGGACCTTGATCCCCGCCTTAACAGGCGGTTTGGAAGGAGTGAGGCCTTCCTTTTCAGTTACGATACCCAGGTATTCATCGCAACGGAATACCGGGTAGCTTTTCCCAGGCACCCTCTCTGAATGGCCCCGATACAGGGCGTACCCATTTTTGGTCTTTTTCGTATATATTCCCTTGGGTTTGTACTTGAGAACCCAATCGGGTAATGGAGGCATAAGGTGAATCTCCTGTATATTTTAATACTTGGCAAAAATACAAGCAAAAAAATAGGGGGACTCACCTAAAAATGAGATTGCAATTAACTTTTTTATCATTGCAAAGTTGGCATTCAGTCTCAACTGTTTGATGCGTAACTCGTAATATTACAAGCACTACAAATACTATGATGGAAACAAAATGATATCCAGCGCCACCATAGTATACCTTATCCAGAGACTGGTCATCACCGGAAAAATTAGAGCAGGGAAGTCTCTTGGGAAGCAGCGTATAGCACTTCAGAGAATTGCCCTGCTCTGTCCCAACCCAATTGCCACGATAGGAGCAATCTGGATTGTTCCTTTGATACGGCACAAATCATACGTATGCCTGGTATCGGGTTGCTGGCAACATGTACGGGTGGAGTCACTCCCTCATTGTCGGAAAGGCACTAAAAAATCGGACCAAAGCATGCTGGATCCTTGTTCAGTTGCAGTGCAATGACTACCATAGGGTCAACGGGAGCCCTTGTTGTATTCATCTTAGGGGAAACAGCCTTATCAAACCAGCAATAGGGGTTTCAGTCATAAGGTATCCTGTAGTTCCATTTGTAGCGACTTCGGCTGCCTTCTATTGGAATTTGGAACTATTGACAGTGTACTCCCGCTGAAGGTAATCCTTATCCTCTCTTCCATGCCGGTTGAGCCTTGGTCCCTCCCTCTATTCAAAATTTGGATGTTGAGCTTGCACATGCTGCATGGATGGTAAGCACAGCACTCCTTTTCATAGCAATACCGTTACAAATGCTCATCGTCTCGTATAGGTAAAGGGGCAAGGGTCTGCAAAGGATAGTGATACCACCTATCGAATCGGAAACATGTTCTTTCTGGTTTCTTGACGCAATTTACTGTATCAGTGCAATGTCTTCTCGAAGTGTAAAATCCATGACACACCTACAATACGGAATAGTATTTGCGATCCTCTTTTGAGGCAAAGGCTCACCCGACTTCGACACATGAAGCAATAAGGCGTAAGGCGCCTCTTTGTAGGCATGAACATCTATGCATACCAGAGCAAGGGATATTTAGGTGAAGCTGTTAAAATACAGGTTTCTCCCTCCCCTCGAGCACTCTCCCTGTTGGGCCTGTCTGCCATTGAGCAGAGGCAGTTCAAACTGAAGGCAAAGGCCTTGTTCGCCCTCCTGGGAAAAGAGCAACCCACTTCACTTCTGCAAATCCCTCCAAACCATGAGCTTGCAAGTCTGGAACTGGCCATGCTGCTAGCCCTGCTGTTGAGCAAGGACAACCTGCTGAACAGCTCGTGTCCAGACATTCTGGTTTATGGCTTGGTCAACCTCGATGGAAACATCGATACCATGCCTACTCTCCTTGATTCCGTACAAGTAGCCACAGCAAAGGGATGCAAACTCCTTATCGGCCCTCATACCCAGCATACCTACCCAGAGGGGAACCTTCACATAGTCCAGTGCAGTGACATCGCCACCGCTTTACACCAGGTGAGACGCTTCGCCCTCTGCCATGAAGGGAATCGGTATCCAACTACCTCTTTGCATCCCTCATCCCCACCAGAACACCCCTTTTCTGGAATTTTAGGGTTAGAGAAGGCAAAGAAGGCCCTGACCCTCAGCGCAGCAGGGGGGCTGAACATCCTGCTCTATGGTCCTCCAGGTGGAGGGAAAACCTTGCTGCTCAGTACACTGGAAAAACTCTTACCTCCCCTATCTCCAACAGAGAAGGAGGAAATAGCCCGTATCAGCGGCGAGATGCCAAAGTCCAGACCAACAGTGGAGATTTTTCCCCATATGGGAGAGAAGGATCTCCTTAAAGAGGGGCAATCGTTTCTTCATCTTGCCCATAGGGGTGTGCTCATTGTCGATGAGCTCACTAATCAGAAGGAGAAAACTCTCAAGACAATCTCTTTCTTTCTGGAAAAAAAGAGAACGGGGGCATACCCTGTCAGTTTCACGCTAGCCTCAGCCATGAATGGCTGTCCCTGCGGAAACACGGGCAGGGAAGATGAGCTGTGCATCTGCAGCGAAAGGCAGAGACAGCGACACTGGAATAAGGTTGGCTCTTCCCTGCTTGATAGGTTCGACATCTGTCTTGGCGTACTGCCGGAAAACCTCGTGACAATACCCCTTTTGCAAGAGGATCCGAACATTCTGGATAGTATCGAAGAAGTATGGCTGAAACAGCAACAAAGAAGCGACCGGACATACCTCAAGAACTTGCCCTTGTTGACTACCAGCTTACAGGGAAGGAACTTAAGCATGCGATCGGCGCTGTCAGTATGCAAGATAGCGACGATCATAGCAGATTTCAAGAAAAGCGATGTTGTCACCAAAGAAGATATGGTAGAAGCCTTATCGTATAAGACATATGGAATTGACCGACATTGGCGATAGGATACAAAGGGTGTGAAATATTTCCTGCAAGTAGTTGACACCAGTTCTTCCTTCCTGCTATAGTCCAATACGTTGCAGGGGCCGCTAGCTCAGTTGGTAGAGCAACGCCCTTTTAAGGCGTGGGTCACAGGTCCGAATCCTGTGCGGCTCAAAGTGCCTGTTACGTGTAACATGCAAGACCATGTCTCCTTCGTCTAGTGGTTAGGACATCGGGTTTTCATCCCGACAACAGGGGTTCAATTCCCCTAGGAGATGTTTCATCACTGAAGCTGTCGTTTTACGGCAGCTTCTTTTCTTTGTGATGCCGACCCCATCTTGCATATTCGCCATATCAGTATCTCTGCCGATTATGCACGGTCCTTATCTTGACAGATGCCATTTTGTGTACTAGACCTTACATAGAGGATACATATCTTATACGTCATATCTCCCAAGCAGACTTAGTATGTATCCTGACAATTACCCTTCTTCGGGCTGCAATCTGCCTCTCTTGTACCCACACCCACAAATAAGCAGGTTGCAGCTCCCATGTGGCAGTCCTATTCCGTCTCCTGCACCAACAAGACCCTTCCACCCCAACTGATGGCCAATGCTCCCAATGGCGCAGTTATGAGAATGCTCATCACGGCCATGGCCAGGATGAGCTCCCCGGGACGTGTCGGCATGCCATTCGCTTGCATGACCAACAGAGGGGCAGCCCCGATGGCTGCCTGCACTGTTGCCTTGGGAAGATAGGAGAGCACGACAAACAGTCGCTCCTTCGTATTCAGGTTGGAACCTACAGTACACAAATAAGTACCCACGGACCTTGCAAACAGGGCGAGGAAGATCAAGGAAAGTCCTTTCAGCCCCGCATCAAAGGCAGCTCCTATCTGCACTTGCGAGCCCACAAGTGCAAAGAGGAGTATCTGGGCAAACACCCAGATCTTCCCCAGCTTGGAGGCTATCTCATGGGCCATCTTCTCGCGCTTCTCCAAGATGACAAAGCCTATGGTCATCACCCCTATCAGGGCGGCGAAGGGGATGCTCCATCGTTGCAGGAATGTCCCCAAGCTGACCAGCATGATCGACATCCCTACTACTATCAGTGCCCGTTTGGTTGCACGTGGGTTGAACCGTTCGAACAGGGAGACCAGACTGATACCCACTACCAACCCGATTGCAATACCAGACAAAATAGAGAGGGGGATGCTAGCAACCTGCCACCCGATATTGACCTGGTTTCCCCCATATATGCCGATGAGCATGCTGTAGGCCACAATGACAGTAACATCATCGAGAGAGGCACCCGCCAGAACCATGGTGGGGATATGTTTTTTCTCTCCCCTTCTCTCTTCGATGAACCGTATCATGGGAGGCACAACCACAGCTGGGGAGACAGCGGCAAGGATGCAGCCAAGGATTGCCGCCTCGATGCTGCTGATACCGAGCAAGGCAGGGGCAAGGCAGAAGACAAGCAGGGCTTCGCAGGTAGCCGGAAGGAATCCCAGCAGGACGGCATGAGCGCCCACCTGTTGCAAACCCTTCTTGGATAGGTTGAAGCCTGACCGGAGAAGGATGACAATAAGGGCTATCAGGCGTAGGTCTGCACTCACTTCCAGAAGGGTTGGATCGAGGACATTGAGGAGCTCTGGGCCTAAGACAACTCCTACTGCTATCATACCCACCAAGGGCGGCAACCCTATGCGGGTAGAGAGCTTTTCAGCCAACAGACACAACAGGATGATAAGGGCAAGACTCAAAGCCATAGCTAACTCCTGATGACAGGGATGCTGTCAAGTATTTGCCAGGAGTTATCAGCTTCGTCATAAACGGGCGGTTTACTTCCTCATAGGAGGAGCAGAAGGCGAACCCCATCGCCGGCTTTCATTCTAAGCGGGTAAACCATGTTGGTCAACGTTTGTCACCTGTACAAGAGCGGCTTTGTATGAATAATACTACATGACAAGGAGTCATACGAATGAACACTATTTCCAGAATCAAACGAATTTGTGATGCAAACGGAATCTCAGGTTTTGAAGATGAGGTCCTCCTGGCCATCCGGGAAGAAGCAGCAGAGCTTGGAACCTTTTCCGAAGACAGCATGAGAAACCTCTACCTTTCATTTGCAGGGAACAAGGGCGATCGTCCTGTCATACAACTCGATGCCCATACGGACGAGGTGGGCTTCATGGTCAAGTGCATCCGGGAAGACGGAATGCTGGAGTTCATCCCTATCGGTGGCTGGGTCACCAGCAACATCCCTGCACACCGTGTCAGGGTCCGCAACAGCGAAGGCACATATATTCCCGGTCTGGTCGGCAGCAAGCCACCACATTACCTGAGTGAAGCCGAACGAAAGGCAGCCCCTGAAATTTCCAGCATGATCATAGACATTGGGTCTTTCAGCTACGAGGAGACGGTATCCAAGTACAAGATCCAAATTGCAGCACCTGTAGTTCCGGAAGCCAGTGTTTCCCTCAACGAACTGAACGGACTTCTTATGGGCAAGGCCTTTGACTGCCGCCTGGGATGTACCTCCATCATCGATACCCTGGAAGCCCTGCAGGGCCAAGAGCTCAATGTCGACCTGATTGCAGGGTTTGCAAGCCAGGAAGAGGTAGGATGCAGGGGAGCCGTCATCACCGCCAGGACCATTGATCCCGATGTGGCCATCTGCTTCGAAGGTGTCCCTGCAGACGACACGTTCCTACCCGCCTACCAGAGACAGACCGCTGTGGGTAAAGGCCCTATGCTGCGCCATATCGACAGCAAGACCATCATCAACCCACGCTTCCAACGTTTTGCCCTCGATATTGCAAGGAAGTGCAACATTGCCGTGCAAGAGGCAGTCAGAAGCGGAGGCTCGACTAATGCCAGTCAGATACACCTCTCCCAAAGGGGTATTCCAACCATTGTCATAGGGGTTCCTGTCAGGTATGCCCATACCCATTGGGGCATTAGCAGCCTCGAAGATGTTCAGAATGCAGTCAAACTGGGAGTTGAGATCATTAAGGCCTTGGATGGCCCAACCATAGCCGGTTTCTGATTTCCTACGGTTACACAGTAATACACAGGGCCTTCTCACTTTGAGCTAAAGGGAGAAGGCTCTTTTGTGTTCCTTCCTGTCCATCTGTCAAGACTTGATAGCTTCAGGTCTCCTGATCGATTCAGGCCTTCCCTTTTTCATAAGTCAGCTTTTTTATAGCGCAAGATATGTCTGCAAAGGACTGTTTGGTCTATCTGGAACCGTCATGGTCAAAGCATGTGAAGCAAGAAAATATACCTTTGTGAAGAGGTTTTCCTATCAGTCAACTGTAATTTTTCCATCATGCCTCTCTGGTTCTGGGAACTGAGGAATAACCAAGAAGAACACTTGCATTAGCTTGGAAGGTGGCTTGATATGATGCCATTGCTAACCTGGAAATCAATGTATTGCAGGTATCCTTGGCTTTGTGGGCTTCTGATAATATTTTGACAAAGGACCTTTGTAATGTCATACTGGATTTTGTAGGGGAGGCTTGTATGAAAGAAATTCAGCTCTGCATGAGCGAAATGCGTGATTTTTTCCAAACAGGGACAACATTGAGTGTCGCATGGAGGAAAAAGCAACTGAAAGCGCTGAAGGCGAGCATCTCCGAACATGAGAAGGTGATCCTCAAAGCCCTCTATGAAGACTTGGGAAAGTCTGACTTCGAAGGCTACGCCACCGAGCTGGGCATTGTCTACAGCGAAATAGACCAACACCTCAAGCATCTTGATGCGTGGAGCAGACCCAAGAGGGTGCGCTCCACAATCCTCTCCTTCCCTTCCCGCTCGTTCATCGTAACCCAACCTGTTGGAGTGGTCCTGATAATGAGCCCCTGGAACTACCCGTTCCAACTAACCATCGCTCCCTTGGTCGCAGCCCTGGCAGCAGGCAACTGTGCTGTGGTAAAACCCTCACGCTACAGTAGCCATACTTCACGTATCATCGTTGAAGTCCTTGCTAAAGTGTTCCCTTCCGACTATGTCACCACCTTCGAAGGCGGCAGTGAGATGAACACAGCACTGCTGAACTACCGCTTTGACCATATCTTCTTTACCGGCAGTCCTACCGTGGGAAGGATCGTCATGCAGAAAGCTGCCAGATTCCTCACACCGGTGACCCTCGAGCTGGGGGGTAAGAGCCCGGCCATTATAGACAAGGGTGCAAACCTCAAGGTCGCTGCAAAAAGTATTGCATGGGGCAAGTGCCTCAATGCAGGACAGACCTGCATCGCACCCGACTACATCCTAATCAGGCGAGATCTGCAGGATCGCTTCATAGAGGAATTGGTCGGGGCCATGCAAAGCATGTACGGCACCGATCCGCTGAACAACAGCGATTTTCCCAAGATCATCAACCAGAAACACTTCTCCCGCCTAACAGGACTGCTTGAACATGGGAATCTCACCTATGGCGGACAGCTCGACCCCAAGCTGATGAAGATAGCGCCAACCATCCTCACCGAGCCAGATCTTGCTTCCTCCCTGATGACCGATGAGATTTTCGGCCCCCTGCTCCCCATCATTGCCTACGACCACTTTGACGAAGCCTTCTCCTTTGTCGAAAACAGGGACCATCCACTTGCACTCTACTACTTTGGCAAGGACAAGCAGAACCAGAAGCGTGTCGCGCACACCCTGATCTATGGCGGCGGGTGCATCAATGATACTGTGCTGCACCTCTCCAACCCCCACCTTCCCTTTGGGGGGGTCGGGTCCAGCGGTATGGGAAAATACCATGCCAAAGAGGGATTTTTGACCTTCAGCCATAGAAAAAGCATCCTCAAGAAGTACCCCTTCCTGGATGTACCCCTTCGCTACGCCCCCTTCAAGGGTAAATTTTCCCTACTCAAACGATTTATGCACTAAAGGAGCCCCGTATGAAACGAATTGCTGTTTTGCTCACCCTGTTTCTGTCCCTATTCACCATGACCACATTGTCAGCCGCCACTGATTTTACGCAGGCTGACCTCCTTCAGGATCAGGAAAAGTTCTCACTCTGTGAAACAGAGCTCATGGTGCAAAAAGGCCTCGCCTCCACTGACAAGGAGCTGTCTGAGGTGCTGTGGCGCCTTGCTCGACTGCAGGTCTCCATCGGTGATGAGCTGCCTGATGACGACAAGGATGCAAAATATATCGAATATGAAAAAGGTGAAGCCTATGCCCTCGCTTCCATCGAAAAATATCCCAACGCCATGGCATACCTGTGGAAATCCTCAAACAGCGGGCGTTGGGGACAGACAAAAGGTCCTCTGAATGCCCTGGGCAAGGCCAAGGGGATGCTTGAGGACCTTACCATTATCGTCAACGAATTCAACACCCTCGACTCAACAGAAACCTGGTATGTGCTTTCCAGTCTCTATGATGAGCTTCCCGGGGGCTTCATTTCCTTTGGTGACAAGACTTGGGCAGTAAGTTACATGCGTATGGACATGGAGAGCCTTCCTGCCAAGCTGCTCTACCCCGGCCACTACAAAAAGTTTGCCGAGGAGCTCTACAGCCGCAACTGGAGCGCATCCAAGCGTGCAAAGGAGTTCAAGAAGATGGAGAGCGACTGGAAAGATTCTCCCACCAACCTTGAGAAATACCGCTATTACGAGGGAAAGGATGCAGGGAAGGTGAAGCCCTTCTACTCTTCAGTTGAACTGACCCAGATGAGCGACCGTCAGGAAGCTCTCATGGTACTGGCCTATATCAGGGCCAAGCACAAGATGTTCAGGAATCTCCAACCAAGTGATGCTGAGGAGATGGCTGAAATCGAGGAGCTCTACAACGAGTGGACATAGGCTGTTGATTGCCCACTGAACCATTCTATATCTTGCGCAATGATCAGGATGACCAGGGCTTGGAGCCTTGGTCATCCTGTATTTTCAAGCTCATTGGTCTTTGCTCATCTCCGAAGGTCTCAAGGCAATGTTGCCCACCTGTTACCTATATCTTGGGCAGATCGGGCTCGGCATCGTATCCATGCTTCCTCAAGAAGCGCCTGGCCATAAGGATCTTCTGCATATCTTGTTGCTGTTGGTTGTTGAGCATCATGGTATGGCACCCTCTTCCAGCACCACTGCATTATGTACAGCTTCCAGGGCATACTTGCCCCAGGTGAAAGTCATCAGCCTGTACTGGGAAAGTTGAAGGTTTGCTTCATAATACCTGCTGTTTCACCATGGGTGACATATCTCCCATGATTTGCCTAACAGTGTCTACGCTTGTCCATAGAACTATAGATCAACCTTTTCACCGTAACCAGCCCCACTATCAGATCTTTGTCCACAACAATGAGGATATTGCCTTTACTGTCCTGCATCACCTCAAGGGCCTCATACAGGTCAGCGGTGCTGGGAATGGTTATGTTTTTCCTGTTGATCAGAGGCTCGATGGGTTCACTCTGCTCGGGTTTGGCGTTGTAGAGCTCCTTATAGCTTATGCTTCCCAACACATCCTTTCCATCGATGACAGGAAGGACACCAAGATTATGCTTGTGCATAAGTGTCAGGGTATCATGCACACTTGCCGTTGGTGAACAGAAGACTATGTCCTTCTGCATAACCTGAGCTACGCTTAACATCTTGAAGGTGGATATTCTCTTGTCAAACTGGATATGTATACCCCGTCTGGTGAGCTTCTTCGTATACATGGTCTCCTTGTACAGCAATTTTGCCACAAAATGGGAAAGAACCGCACCCAACATGAGGGGAAGCATAATCTGGTAGTTTCTCGTCATCTCAAAAATCATGATGATGGAGGTGAGCACCCCTCCGGTTACCCCTGCGACTACAGAGCCCATACCAACAATCGCATATGCGGCAACAGATCCTGTGGAACCTGGGGCGATCATGTTGGCCAGAATACCAACAGATCCCCCAAGGGCTGCTCCCAAAAAGAGTGAAGGAGCAAATATACCACCTGATCCCCCCGAACCCAAGGTAAGGGTGTTTGCCAGGACCTTCAGAACAATGAGGGACAACAGCATGACCAGGGAGTGCATCTCATTGGCCAGAACACCATTGAGGAAATCATACCCGACGCCATAGACATAATAGGAACCGAAAGCCTTCAGGGAGATCAGGCCGATACATCCGACAAGCGTACCTCCTACCAAGGCCTTGATGATCGAAGGGATTTTGATCTTGTGGAAAAGGTCCTCAACAAAATAGACCATATGGATAAAGGCAACGGAAAGCAAACCTGCGGCCAGGCCCAATAGGGCATAATTCAGAAGTTCAAAGGAAGAGACCATCATATATTGGGGAATACCAAATGCCGGATGGGTGCCCAAGATCAGGGTGGATATGTAGGTGGAGACAATGGAGGATACTACCAGAGGCATGATGGTCATGATGCTGTACTCGGGTAAGATCAGTTCCAGGGCGAACATCACCCCGCCGATGGGTGCATTGAAGGTTGCACTGATGCCCCCAGCGGCTCCCGCTCCTACCAAAATGATGGTTTCCCGGGGGGTAAGCTTGAAGAGTTGTCCCAGTGTCGATCCGAAGGACGAGCCTATCTGTACGATCGGCCCCTCCTTTCCCACCGAGCCTCCGCTTCCAATGGTAAGGGCAGATGCAAGGGTCTTCACCAATGCAACCACCGGCCTGATCTTCCCCCCATTATTCGCAACTGCCACCATCACCTCAGGAACCCCGTGGCCTTTTGCCTCGGGGGCCCACTTCTCTGTGATGAAATTGGCCAGGGCTATACCAACAGCCGGGACCAGGATGACCAGTTTACCCCATGGGGAGAGAGAGGGATTGTGCTTGAAGGAAAGCACCCCTGAAAACAGCAGGTTATGGAAAAAATCAATGAGGAATCTGAACCCGATGGAACCAAAGGCTGCGACAATGCCGACCAGCACGCATAACAGACTCAGATAGATGGTTCTCCAAACTTGCCTGTTCCCCTCAAACACGATTCTCCTGTACGTTTGAGAATCACCTTGCAACCCTTGTTCGTCCATCGTATCTACCCTCTCGTTGTTCCTGCAAAAAGAATCTTTTCAGGTACTATGTATTGGTGTACCACCATTGTAAAAACAAACAGGACAAATGTCCATGAAATCCAAAAAACTTCATCAGGATATCAGTTTGACTATACAAAATCATATACCTGCAGACCGATTACCTGTACTATATCCGCATGAAATCCTTGTTGAGAAACCACCAAGCCAATATCCTTCACTGGCTTGTTCGCTCACTAATCCTGGGGCTTGCGGTGGGCTTGGCCATCAGCGCACTGACCCTCACCATAGGGTGGGCATCCTCTGTCAGGGAAAGTCACCCCTTCTTGTTGCTGTTCATTCCAGTAGGGGCTGTTCTTACCGCATTGCTCTACGCCAAGGTCGGCCCTTACCTCAAGGATGGGGCGAGCCAGGTCATCCAGATGATCAACCTGGGTATCCTAGACATAGCCCATCCATCAAGCATGGGTTTCAAACAGGATCCCCATTCGAATTACAGCAAGATATCCACAAAGATGGCTCCCCTGCTCTTTGTAAACACCATCATAACCCATCTTGTGGGGGCCTCAGGTGGCAAAGAGGGCGTGGGAGTCCAGATCGGGGCCTCCATCGGAAGTTATCTCAACCGATTCGAACGCTATCTCTTCTACCGCAACAGCACCTCCGTTGATGTGAAGGCGCAGGGGATCTGGCTTATCAGCGGAGCCGGGGCGGCCTTTGGGGCGCTGTTCAACGCCCCTGTTGCAGGTACGCTCTTCGGTCTGCAGTTCTCCAGCCCCAGGGAAAATCGTACCGATGCCCTGCTACCCTGTCTGATCTCCTCGACGACCGCATGCCTGTTGGTGCAGGCCCTGAAGGTACATACCTTCAGGCCCCTTGTTGTGGAGACCTTCCCCCTGACCCTTTCCACTCTTCTTGCCCTCTCAGTGGTGGCCATTGCCTTCGGCATGTTCAGCCGCCTGTTCTGTCTGGCGGTCCACCTCTCAAAGAGCCTGTTTGCCAAGATCAGGCGAAACCTGTTCCTGCGTGCATTGGTAGCAAGCTCCTGTCTGTTGGCAGCGACGCTCATCATCTATGCCCTCACAGGTTCCTTCCAATACAACGGCCTTTCCATGGACCTCATCCTGCAAGCGCAGCTGGGAAAAACAACGGCCCTTGCCCCCCTGTTGAAGCTGTTGCTCACCGCCCTTACCCTGGGAAGTGGATTTGTAGGTGGGGAGGTAATACCCATCCTGGTCATAGGGGCAACCAGCGGTTCGCTGCTCTCAACGCTCACCTCCATCCCCGTATCGACTATGGCGATGTTCGGTTCGATCGGGATGCTCAGTGGCTCGACAAAACTTCCTCTAGCCTGCTTTGTATTGGGCCTCGAGCTGTTTGGCTATGCCAATCCTCTCCCTCTCTTTCTGGTGTCAGGGCTCTCCTTCGTAGCATCAGGAAAAAGGGGAATCTATGAAAAGCAGATACTTCCCGAGGGGACAGACCTTGCCTGAAAGTCCTCCTTGTCCCCCCTATCGCTATACTGCACTTGATGGCATCATGGGAAAAGGAGAGGGAAGCGGCCTCCAACCAAAGATGCCTGCTCCCCAGAAGTATAAGCATGATACGGCATTATCACTCAAGGGAAAGCTTTCCCTTGGGAACTTTCCAGCCATTGCCCTGGCTGCAATGGCGTTCGGTTGTGGGAGCATGGGTATGTGTTGGGAAATTTTTCTCAGGGATTCTTATCTGGCCTTTGGCTCAAGCGATGCATGACGGAATTCACTGAATATGTATGTCTCTGGCCATTCTGGTCGATGCCAAACCAATTGTTATTACAAACCTATTTGAGGAAAACTGCTTTGATGCACCCCACTAAGCGGGCAAGAGCAGGAGTCACCTGTTTTATCTTGGATACAGCGTGTAGGGGGCCAATCCTAAACAAGCGACAGGACAGGGCATGGCGTAGGTGAATTGGTCATCGCTTCGAGAAAGAACAAGACCCCGAATATACCAATCCCTATGCATGCATGTGCGAGTCCTGAAGCCAGGTTCAATGCACATCGGACTTTATTCCCATATGAAATGACAGCCGTTGCAACAGCAATGGCGGACGAAGACCCATGGTGTGCTATTGCAGGCCCCGATTGCCGGAATGTTTGTGCTTTCACGGTTTGCCCCTGGAGAGTAAGCATCGCCCTTCTCATAAAAAGAAACGGGTTACGCAGGCAGTAGCGTGCTTCAGCCTTGATTTGTACTCTCCATTACCCTATATCAGGATTCAGCAGGAGCCATATCGGGTTTTCTCCAGGCATGTCGGCCATCCTGGCCTATTCGGGAAGATCGGCAAACGCATGGATATGCTGAAGGTCATGGTCCCAATTTGCCTTATCGGCAGTAAAGATATGAGCGTTTGGCAGGATGGATACTTCAGAATCGAGGCTTCCTGCCGGAACCACCACGAGCGCCCCCCCTTGTTGGACATTGGGAAGTGCCGAACCGCATTCCTGACAAAAACTTTTTATGTGCCCGCTTGATTGGTAATCGAACGTCGTCACCAGCTTCTCTCCTGTCAGCCAATGCAGCGTTGCGGATGAAGAAAAAAGATTTGCAGCATGGGCTGAGCCAGTGTCCTTACGACAGAATCTGCAATGGCAGAGGTAGAAGCTCTGAAAATCACCGAGTATTTCGAATGTGACCTTCCCACAAAGACATGATCCTTTGTGTTGATTCATACTTGACTCCTTCATCATATGATGCCTTTATCTTGATGGATTGTCCAGCGGAGTAGGAATTTTCGGTTCATTTTTGTGTAAGGCCCAATGGGTTCTTCTCATCGTAGTGTAACAAAGCCTGCATGGAGGGCCGATGCGCTTACCTTAGGGATGTGGAGCACATATGGCAGGAAACGACGAACCGAAGAGCAAGATGGGCAAGAAGCTGACGGACCAAATGGAACAATGGAATTAGCCAAGCCGAAGCGTGCACAGGAAGCGGAGGCGGACCATCATCTGGACAACCAGAGGCAGTCGAACGCGGGGACAGCAGCACTTCCCCCTCATTCCCCTTTCCATCTCACGATGTTCCTTGACGAAAAGGAATATTTTGCCTAAAATATATTCGAATATAATCATATGTTGATATATAGGAGACTGCCCCAGCATGACACGTACATGGAAACTTGAAAATCTTGACTGTGCACACTGCACATCCGAAATAGAGCGCACCCTCACCTTGGAGAGAGGTGTCAAGGAGGCTCGTCTGGACTTCATGGCAAAAAGACTCACTGTCGAAAGCGAAGGAGTGCAAGGCAGCCAGTTCTGGCAACACCTCGAAGATGTGGCAAAAAGAGCAAGCCCTTCGTTGGTATTGCAAAGCCTGGAAGGCAGGGCCTCACATACGTGGTCGGTTAGCGGCCTAGATTGCGCCTCCTGCGCAAACAAGGTGGAACGATCGGTAGCGGCAATGGATGGCATCTCTTTCGTTTCCCTGGACTTCATGCAAAAAAAGCTCACTGTCAAGACAGCAGAACCCAAAGGTGAGTCCTTTTGGAAAGGCGTGGAGACCACGGCCAAAAGGGCGGAGCCTACACTTGCTCTGAATAGTGAGCAGATAGCCGTACCCAAGGAGACCTCCCCATGGATCACCATCAGGCTCGCCAGGCTATTTCTCTCCTTCTCACTGCTTCTTGTCGGGTTTGTTGTGGGGTTACCACACCTCTCCATGGCTTGTATGGTGGGTTCCTTCTTGGTCAGCGGCTACGACATACTGCTCAAGTCTGGCTCGAACATCCTCAAAGGGAGGGTGTTCGACGAGAATTTCCTCATGAGCATAGCATCCTTGGGTGCGATGGCTATCGGACAGTTCAGTGAAGCGGCTGCTGTCATGCTCTTCTACCAGACAGGGGAGTTCTTCCAGAGCGCAGCAGTCGACAGCTCGAGGCGGTCCATCAGAGCTGCTATGGATCTGAAAAGTGAGACAGCCCGTCTGGTTTCTGAGGACAATGCTGTAGTGCAGAATGTTTCCCCTGAAGAGGTCCCGGTTGGCTCTCACCTGCGCATCCTCAGCGGGGAAAAGATTCCCCTTGACGGGATACTGCTCAAAGGCAGTACCTCCTTGGACACAAAAAGCCTTACAGGAGAGAGCGTACCCCGCTTCGTTGAAGCAGGGATGGAGGTGCTCAGCGGTTCGGTGAACCTGGGCTCGGTTGTGGATATTGAGGTGACAAAGGCCTATA
The DNA here is from genome assembly GCA_963662725.2 of uncultured Sphaerochaeta sp. GTDB lineage: Bacteria > Spirochaetota > Spirochaetia > Sphaerochaetales > Sphaerochaetaceae > Sphaerochaeta. Next base: position 252,058 of record CAXXCW010000028.1, on the reverse strand, counting down.
GCGACAGTACGGTGGCCAAGATCATGGCCCTGGTGGAGGACGCCTCCTCACATAAGGCGCCCACTGAGCAGTTCATCACCTCCTTCGCCCGATACTACACCCCCATCGTAGTCTCACTAGCGGCCATGATAGCCATCATCCCCACCCTGGTTGTGGGGGATTTTCCCACCTGGCTCTATAGGGCCCTGGTATTCTTGGTCATCAGCTGTCCCTGTGCCCTGGTGGTATCGGTACCTTTGGCCTACTTTGCAGGTATCGGCAAAAGTGCCAGGCATGGGCTTCTGGTAAAGGGAGGCAACTATCTCGAGGCCTTGAGCAAGCTGGACACTATGGTATTTGACAAGACAGGAACCCTCACCAAAGGGGATTTCAGTGTGGTGAGTGTCATCCTGTCCGAAGAGAGTCCTCTTTCCCAGGCGGAAGCAGTCAGGCTGATGAGCATCTTGGAGCGGAACAGCAACCACCCTATAGCAAAGGCCCTCGCCTCGTATGGCAAGGCAGAGGAGACTGTCCATGCCCAGTCGGTAACAGAGATGTCGGGACGGGGAATAGTAGGCACTGTTGAGGGAAAGACCTTGGTGGCAGGCAATGCCCTCCTGATGCAGGAGAGGGGCATTTCCATCCCCCCTTCCTTCGAACAGGCAAATGGGAGTCCTGATGGCACCGAAGGTTCAGTCCTGTTTGCCGTTGACGGAAAGTTTGTGGCGAGTTTTGCTGTGGAGGACACCCTCAAGCCTGGGGCAAAGGAAGCCTTGGAAGAGCTTAGAAGTCTGGGTATACAAAGAGCGGTGATGCTCAGTGGGGATTCCAAGGCTGTTGCCCTGAGGATTGCGAAGCAGATCGGCTTGGACGAGGCACAAGGAGGATTGCTTGCTGATCAGAAGGTGGAGGCCTTTGCTAGGCTGGAAAAGGAATCGGAACATACCGCCTTTGTAGGGGACGGCATCAACGATGCGCCGACTCTGGCCAGGGCAAAGGTGGGTATCGCCATGGGATCCGCTGGCAGTGATGCAGCCATTGAGGCTGCGGACATAGTGATCATGACCGATGATATTCTGGCAATCCCTATGGCCTTGCGCATTGCAAGGAAGACACGGAGGATTGTAGTGCAGAACATCACCTTTGCCCTGGGGGTAAAGCTGATCACCCTGGTCCTGGGTGCAATGGGCCTTGCCACCATGTGGTGGGCGGTGTTCGCTGATGTGGGAGTTGCATTGCTTGCTATCATGAACTCATTGCGTATTCTTTTGGGTATTCCTTCGCGTTGATTAACCTGTCCAAATGTGATATATTAGCGCAGATTGTTGAAGGATAAGAACTATGAATGAGAAGCTGACAAGAAATATTGGAATTATGGCACATATAGATGCCGGCAAGACCACCACCACTGAGAGGATCCTCTTCTATACAGGGGAAAATCATCGTATTGGCGAAGTCGATAACGGCGAGGCCACGATGGACTTCATGGAACAGGAGCAGGACAGGGGCATAACCATCGCAAGTGCAGCCACCACCTGTTTTTGGAAGGGTCATCAGGTCAATATCATCGACACGCCCGGACACGTGGACTTCACAGCCGAGGTTGAACGCTCTCTGAGGGTGCTCGACGGGGCTGTGATGGTCATCTGTGCCGTAGGGGGTGTCGAGCCTCAGACCGAGACTGTGTACAGGCAAGCAGATACCTACCGTGTCCCACGCATTGCCTTCATCAACAAGATGGATCGCTTGGGGGCCGACTTTGAGGAGTCCCTGAAGGAACTGAGTGTAAAGCTCGGGGCAAACCCCATCCCCCTCTTCCTGCCTGTGGGTTCTGAAAATCAATTCAAGGGCATCATCAACTTGATGACCATGAAGTTCCTTACCTACGACAGCGGAGATCAGGGCAAGACCATAGTGGAGAATGAAATCCCCAAGGCCATGGAAGATGAGGCAGGAATGTGGCGTGAGAGGCTCATAGACAGCGTAGCCTCCTTCAGCGACGAGATAACCGAGCTGTACTTTGAGGGGGAGGATATCCCCCTTCCCCTGATCATGGCGACACTGAAGAAGGCGACCATCGCAAGGAAGGCCCTTCCTGTCTTCGTAGGTTCTTCCTTGAAGGATATCGGTGTCCAGTCCCTGCTTGACGGGGTAATAGAACTGCTGCCATCCCCTTCGGAAGTCCCACCCCTAGTCGGCATCAACCAGAAGTCAGGTAAGGATGTAGAGGTGGTCTATGACAAGGAAAAACCCCCTCTCGCCCTTATTTTCAAGATTCAGGTGGACAGGGAGGCAGGACCTCTCAGCTTTGTACGGGTGTACAACGGGACCATTCGCAAGGGCACCACCATCATGAACATAACCAAGAAAAAGCGCGAGCGCGTCAATAGGATCATGCGCATGCATGCCAACCGGCCGGAAGAGCTCAGCGAGCTTGAAGCCGGGGACATCGGGGTGATAGTCGGTTTCAAGGACGGCAGGACAGGAGACACCATCGGAAGCGAAGGTGCACAGGTGCTGCTGGAGGAGATGCACTTCCCCACTCCGGTCATCTCTGTTGCCATCGAGCCCAATACCCTCAGCGATGGGGACAAGTTGCGATCGGCTCTTGCCATCCTTGCCCAGGAAGACCCTACCTTCACTCATCGTGACGATGCGGAGACAGGTCAGCTCATCATCAGCGGCATGGGAGAGCTACATCTCGATGTGCTGGTCACCCGCCTTACCAAAGAGATGAAGATCCAGGCTCGGGTAGGCAAACCGCAGGTTACCTACCGTGAGTCCATCACCGATACGGCCAGTGGCATCGAGCGTTTCTCAAAGGTCATTGCAGGCAAGGAGAACACCGCTGGTGTCGGCATCACCGTACGCCCATTGAGCCAGGGTAGCGGGACAAAGTACCTCTGTTCTGCAAAGACACGAGGTATTCCTGAGATATATACCGACGCTGTCAAGCGAGGCATCACCAACTCCTTCAAGGGAGGCATACAGATGGGCTACGAGGTCTGTGACCTGGAAGTGGAAGTGACCAGCATTGAGTACAATGAGCTTACCGCATCGGAGTTTGCCTTCGAGGCTTGCGCTGCAATGTGCTTTGACAAGGTTGCCCAGAGTGCAAGTCCGGTTCTGATGGAGCCGATCATGAAGGTAACCATTGCTGTCCCCTCCCTGTTTGTAGGTGAGGCGATATCCAGTCTGACCAGCAGAAGCGGCTTGGTAAACAGCATCGAAAGCAGGCCCAGCGGAGAGTATATCCATGCACAGGCGCCCTTGGCACAGCTTTTTGGCTACACGACTGTACTTCGTTCAGCAACGCAAGGAAGGGGAACCTTCTCCATGGAGTTCAACCATTACGCAAAAAAATAGCAGTATTGTCTGAAAACCATGAAAAATAGCTGTACAAACCCTTGCTTTATTCCAGTCTTCAAGTCTAAAATACAAGCAAGGTAATGACTTAGTAAAGAAATAAAGTTTTACTAAACACGTTTTAGTAGCTAATATAGTGATTACTGAAAGAGGAGTACAACATGGCTAGAACTTACAACTTACAGGACATCTTCGCTAGGAACCTAAAGGAAAGAAGACGGAAACTCGCTTTGACACAGGCTCAACTTGCTGAAAAGATTGGTGTTTCCACCTCTTTTGTGACTGAGATCGAGACTTCTAGGAAGGCCCCTTCCTTTGCAACAATCGAGAAGATCAGCGCAGCCCTTGATGTCCCTTGCTGGACCCTGTTTTGTGAAGACGGAGACAAACTGCCCAACGACGTCACGGTCATGGATCAGTTCGCTTACAAACTCAAACAAGACATCAACCACATCATCGATGCCAATGTGAGTTTTACAAGGTAACTCATACAAACTTCCCACTCTATCCATATGGAGCTTACTATAGGATAAGGCAGATTTGTCGTCATGCGATGAGTCTGCTTTTTCTTTGTCTGGATACCAGCATATGTTTCCAAGCCCTGCTCACCAAGGGGAAGAGACATAATCCGGTGTACTAGCCATTCAACAGATTGTCCCTTAGCATCGTCAGCATGACGCTGCAAGGATATCCCTACATACCTAAACCATGAACCGAAAACGCATACGCACGTATCTATGCAGGTGAGACGGGTTACTGCAAAATCATCCTTTCAGCATACAGCCAAAGACAGAAACCCATATTCTTGCACATGGGGCATAACCACTACTTCACTAAGTGACTGCGGACCTCCTTTCTAAACGATGTTTCCTGTTGGGTTGTCGGAAAGAATTCTTTTGACATATGGGGTTCTGGGGCTTACCATTGGTCTATGCATTTTTTGTAGACACCGGGTACTTGACGGTGATCAAAGGAGGAATTATGAGCGTTGCCAGCACAGACCTGAGGAATGTTGCCATCATCGGCCACAATGAAACCGGGAAAACTACTTTAGTGGAACAGATGTTGTTCTATGCAAAGGTGATTTCCCGGGCAGAAACTGTAGAAAGCGGTAGAACCACCAGTGACTATACCGAAGAGGAGATAGCACACAAGATCTCCATTCACGCATCCCTCGTCTCCTTCAATTGGGAAGGAAAGACCCTCAACATTCTCGACACTCCGGGAACAGCAGCATTTATCGGAGAGACCATCTGCGGATTTCGTTCGTGCGAATCAGCCCTGATGGTAGTGGACGGACGCGATGGGGCTCAGATAGAGACCATCAAACTATGGCGTCACCTTGATGAGAGAAACAAACCACGGGCGGTGTTCATAAACAAGATGAACCGCGACCGTGCTGACTATACAGCAGTACTGGAAGACCTCAACAATACCTTCAAGACAACCTTCGTCCCGGTAGTCATCCCCATAGGGGCCGGAAAGGAGTTCAAGGGTGTCATAAACCTTATTGAAAACCAGGCCTATGTGCTTGGAGATGACGGTAAGGAGAAGATAATTGATATCCCAGAGGACATGAAGGAGTATGTCGAGGAATATCGCACCTCCCTGATAGAAAATGCAGCAGAGGGTGCTGACGACCTTATCGAAAGATACTTTGAGGTCGGGACCCTGGATACGGATGAGATCAGGCGAGGCCTTCGCGAAGGGCTTGACCAGAACCGTGTGGTTCCTGTGTTCTGTGGAGCAGGAGAGATGGGACTGGGTGTCACCAGTATGCTGAATTTCATCCGTTACAACTTCCCCAAACCACTGGGCAAGAACGAATGGGTCTATGACAAGGAAGGTAATGTTACTGCCTACCCCATCACTGAAGAGGGCCCGGCAAGCGCTGTAGTGTTCAAGACTACCTTGGATCAGTTCAGCGGCAAGCTCAGCTTCCTGAAGGTGGTGACTGGGACCCTTAGAGGTGACACAGAGCTCTATAATCCTTCATTGGGTAAGAAAGAGCGCGCAGGCAAGGTATACCGGATGACAGGGAAAAAACTCACCGAAGTCGACGCCCTTGCAGCCGGTGACATCGGTATCATTGCAAAGAATACCATCGCCTCCACCAACTCCACCCTTCTGGAAGATCCTGAACTGGCTTTCAAGTTCAAGAAGGTAGCCTTCCCTCAGCCGATCTATGCCCTTGCGATATCCGCTGATGACAAGAAGAGCGAAGTGAAGATGAACGAGGCCCTCCATAAGGTCAAGGAAGAGGATCTGACCTTCATGATCCACTTCAACGAGGAGACCAAGGAGAGTGTAGTTTCTGGAATGGGAGAACTGCATATCAATATGATCCTGAACAAGATCAAGGATAAGCAGAAGATTTCCATACAGACCAAGCTTCCCCGCGTTGCCTATAGGGAGACCATCACCAATAAGAGCGGTGTGGTCGAATACTCCCACAAGAAGCAGAGCGGTGGACACGGGCAGTACGCAAGGGTTCTCATTGAGATCGAGCCCATTGCTCGTGGCGAGCAGTATAGCTTCACCAACGCCATCAAGGGTGGTTCGGTAAGCAAGGGCTACATACCAGGCATCGAAAAAGGTCTGCATGAGCAGATGTTGGAAGGGTTTTTGGCAGGATATCCTGTAGTTGATGTGGGTATAACCCTTGTCGACGGTAAGGAACATCCTGTAGACTCTTCAGAGATGGCTTTCAAGCTCGCGGCCAGGGGGGCGTTAAAACTTGCCATGGCCAAGGCAGCTCCTGTGCTGCTTGAGCCGATCATGAAGCTCGGTGTATTTATTGACAACGAATATCTTGGTGACATTCTCTCAGATCTCTCCAGCAAAAGGGGAAGGGTTCTGGGACAGGAGGATATTGGGCATCTGCAACTGGTAAAGGCACTGGTTCCACAGTCAGAACTGTTGAACTACGCCATTGACCTCAAGTCAATGACCAGCGGCACGGGAAGCTTTGAAGTGGAATTTGATCATTATGAACCGCTGCATGGCAAGCTTTCCGATGAAGTCATTCAAGCCTACAAGGATTCCTTGGAGGATGAGGAGTAGGTATGGGGGACAATCAGAAACAAAATGGTTTTTTCTGATTGCTTGAGAGTGAATTTGTACTGAATTTGGAAGGGAGCTTGCGGCGGCAAGCTCCCTTCCCTCTTGTGTAAGCCATAGGGTATTTCCCCTTTGCATTGTGGTCTGTATGGTGTACCCCTCAAAAGAAAGAATTTTGGAAATTTTCGCTTCCCCTATGGATAACGCAACGAGAGCTTGTGCAATGTGCTATGTTAATGATCCTTGAAAGTGAATTTGTACTGAATTTGGAAGGGATTCTACGACGACATAATCCCACAGCTTCTAGCCAGAGCCCTTGCAGAATTGTATTGGAATTTCTCTACATCACCAGCCATACCCCTATAAACAAGGCGACAAAAAGGAGATTGACCCAGGTAAAGGTACCCAGATACCTTCCTACCCCAGAAGGCTTGTAATGGCTGTAGCAGGTAAAGGAAATGACCGAAGCCATCGATGCGATGAGGGTTCCACATCCACCGGCATTGACACCCAGAAGAAGATCCCTGCTATTTTGGGTAAACTGAGAGAGCAATAGGGTTGCCGGAACATTGCTGATGATCTGACTTGCAACAAGAGAAGTGAGGAATACCTTGCCCTGCAACACCCTTTGCAAGGGGATCCTCACATTCTCGATCTCCCCCAGATTACCCACAAAGACAAAAAAACCGATGAACGTCAGCAACAAGGGGTAATCGACGTTTTTCAGAAGGATCTTTTCTGAGAAAAGCATGACCACCACTACGGTAAGGTACCAGGGGACAACGTCGAATACCGCTGCGATCGAGAGCAAGAAGAGGGCAAGATACCTCAACAGCTTTTTCCTATCCAACTGGGGAACATCCTGGATGCGCAACTGAAATTCTTCAGATCTGGAGGGTATGAGCAGGAGAAGGATACCCAAAAGCAATGCTCCAGCTCCCACCAGGGGTCCCATGATGAAAAGGAACGTCTTTACCGGTAGGCCATAGTAGGAATACAGGTAGAGGTTCTGGGGATTGCCAACCGGGGTAAGGGAACTTCCCACATTTGCTGCAACAGTTTGCAGTACGACTGTCATGAGAATAGGTTTTTGTGCATTGCACAGAGAAAACACTACGATGGTAAGGGGCACGAACGTTATGAGTGCGACATCATTGGTGATGGCCATTGAGGTGAAAAAAGTAAGGCCGACCAGCATTGATGCCACTTGCCTTGGAGTGTGGGCATACCGCAAGAGCACCGTAGAAAACGCCGTAAAAAGATACATCTTCCTAAATCCGGCTACGACAAGCATAAGTGCAAACAGGCAACCCAGCACCTTCCAGTCAATATACCGAACATATGAGGGAGAAGGAAGAACAAAAGCCATGGATATGAGTGCGAGCACCCAGGACATTGACAACACAGGTTCTCTTCTGATAAAGAGCACAATTGCAGATCTGTTCATTTGCTTAGCAAACCTCTTCTGATTGGCTACGATATATCTGTTTCTGAACCTTTGCAATTGGTTGATAGGTGCGGATCATTCCTTTTTGGCATCAAGAGGTATTGACAGGGGAATCTCTGCCCTAACTGAGAGATTTCCCATCAGATAGATCCTTGATTCCGAACGTGTCTTGTCTTTTCTGAATCCTATGGGGGATATGTTGTAGTGTTCCTTGAAACGATGGTAGAAATAGCTCAGCGAGTCAAACCCACACTCCTGGCATATATCTATTACAGGAGTGTCTGTTGTCACCAGAAGCATGGCAGAGTGTTCCAGCCTGATGTCGTTCACCAGTTGGGAGGGGGTTTTCCCCAAGTGCTTCTTGCAAGCCCTAGAGACATGTTCCGGACTTTTACCCGACAGACGGTACAATGCAGGCAAGCCCTTGGTAAAATTCTCCTTGGTAAGCATCTGCAGCGAGAGAAGTTTCAGCCACTGGGGGATCGGGGCTGTCTGGGTATGGACCTGCTGGATCAGAAAGTATTTGGTGATCAGGTTGAAGATGGTGATGCGGTACATGATATCACTCTTTTCCTTCAGTATCTTCTTGTAGAGGATCAGCTGTTCGAAATCTCGTATAAGGGCGGAGAGGTCGTGGTAATCCAGGCAGACACAGGGAGGAAACGGGCTATCAAGCAAACGCTTTCCGTCAAAGCTGGAACCCAGAAAAGAGAACAGAGACCCGACAATTGGAGCGGGAATGATGATGTTGATGATCCTGAAATCATCCGACAACCCCTGGTAGCAATGCTCGTCTTCAGGTCGGATGAAACAGAGGCAACCTGCTGAAAGTGGCAAGCTAAGACCATTCACCGTATGGATGGCATGCCCCTGGTCTACGAGAAACAGCTCAAAAAAATCATGACAGTGATATACTTTCAGCTGTTGCTTGTCAAAGATATACGACGCATATCCCCTGCCGGGAAAATCCACAAAGGAAGAGCTCATTAGTCTGATAGGCTTCATTGTTACTCTCTTATTGTATATATACTAGCAAATATATCAAAATAAAGCAATAATTAGGTCATAACACGACAAGATGGCTTGCTGAGGTAATGCTATCCTTCCCCCATGCCTACAAGCATGGAGGAAATGATATGAACCATTGGAAAGTTAGTGATCCACGAAAGGACCTCTCCTTCGAGATTGGCTTCACCAAAGCCCATCGCGAAGCTGTCAGCACATATACCCATCCAGCCCAGATTGAACTTGCCTGCCTGAAGGCACAGTACCCAGCGATTCTCATGCCGATAGAGGAGAATGATGTGCTGGCAGGAAGAATTCAGTTCGGCCTCATAGGATACGGGATTCAAGGACAGACAGGAGGGACTGGCTATTATATTGACGAACCAAGAGTCACTGAAGCATTGGAATTCCAGTCTGGCAATGCGAAATACCGCGAAGACCTCCATGACCTGCTGACCTATTGGAAATCACGCAATACCTATGAAAAGGTATTGCGTGGTACACCAAATGAGATCCATGCAATTATTCCCTCCGAGCAGTGGAAGACACAACCTGTTCCCGCCTCCCCCATCATACGGATGGCAGGGGCCTTCATTGATTTCGACAAGCTGGTAAGGATTGGAATTCCTGGCCTTCGGAAGGAGATCGCAGAAGCACTGGCAGATTGTCCCAACACAGGCAAGGACCCCATATTCTATACATGCCTTGACGGCTCCCTCGATGTACTCGTCGATTGTTGCCATGCCTACCATGACTTTGCCAAAGAGGAGGCAAAAAAAGCAGGAACCCCAAAAAGGAAGCAGGAGATGGAAGCCCTTGCTGAGGCTTGCCTTGCCATCTGTACCCAAGCACCTACAAGCCTGCTGGAGGCAATCGAACTCTGCTGGATATACGGCCTGATGTGTCCCCTGATCGAGTTCGGCAGGATGGATGAGTATCTGGGAGACCTGTATGCACATGATATAGATACTGCAGTCATCACTGAAGGGCAGGCCCTGCAAATGATCCAAAGCCTGTTTACCCTGATAGACAGCTTGGACAGCGAGACTGACGGAAGGGTCATCGTAGGCGGATATGGGAGACGCAATCCTGAAAATGCCGACAGGTTCTGTCTTGTTGCCTGCGAGGCATGCCGAACTGTCAGGGAGATCCTGCCCCAGTTCACCCTCCGGTTTGGAAAAGACACTCCCCGGTCAGTATGGGATGCATCAATGCGTTGTATCGGTGAAGGAAGAACCTTCCCACTGCTGTACAACGATGAGGTGCTCATCCCCTCAGTCATGAAGGCCTTTGATGTAAGCCGAGAACTGGCTGAGACCTACATGCCGCTTGGATGTGGGGAGATTGAGTTCGACCACTACAGTTTCGGATCCCCTAATGGTTCGCTTGGAACGCTCAAGGTGCTTGAATTGGCCCTCCATGGTGGACTTGACCCGGTAAGTGGGAAATACCTGTCATTCAAGAGCCCCAGCCTAGTGGAGTGCGCCTCTTATGAACAGTTTTTGGACGTGTACAAGAGCCATCTCACCCATTTCATCGAGGCCCAGGCAAAGTACGAGGTGTACCTCTATCAGGCTATTGGGAAGTTGCACCCCTTCATGATGGTTTCCATGCTGTATGACGGGTGTCTGGCCGAGGGCAAGGGAATATTCGATGGCGGTTGCCAATACCTTGCGGGAACACTTGAGCTCTATGGAAATGTTGATGCAGCCAACAGCCTGGCAGCAATCAGACGTCTCATTTTTGAGGAAAAATCGATGAGTGCCCAAGAGATGCTTGAGGCCCTGGACAATAATTTCGTCGGATATGAAGGAAGGCGAAAAACCATGATGGATGTCCCCAAATATGGCAACGACATTGCCTATACCGATGACATCTTGTTAGATCTGCACAACTTCCTCTGTGAAGTGACAAAGGAACAGGCTCCGAAGGTAGGCCTGAAGAGTTACCTCTGTGTAAATATCAATAATGCGCAGAATACCACCCTCGGACGTTGGGTAGGAGCTTCTCCCGATGGGAGAAGAAGCGGAATGCCGCTTGCCAATGCCAACAACCCAGCCTCAGGCTCTGACAAGAACGGACTGCTGGCAATGCTGAACTCCCTGGTGAAAATTCCCCATGACAATATGGCGGGGATGGTGCAGAACCTTCGCTTCACCACTGAGACTTGGTACAACAAGGATGGCAAGGCCCAGATGCTGGTCGAGGACTATTTTGAACGTGGAGGAGCCCAAGCCATGATCACCGTAGTGGGCAAGAAGGACTTGGAGCAAGCCATTGCCCATCCTGAGGAGTATAAGGATCTCATTGTCAGGATTGGAGGCTTGAGTGCAAGGTTTGTCAGCTTGAAGAAAGATGTCCAGCAGGAAATTTATGACAGAACCAGCTATTAGCAACACCGCTACAATATTTGATATCCAGAGCTTCTCCCTCCATGACGGGCCTGGGATCAGGACGACTGTGTTCTTCAAAGGTTGTCCCCTCTCCTGCATCTGGTGCCACAATCCGGAATCGAATGTAGGCAAGAGCCAACTCATGTTCCATAGCAAGCTTTGCACCTCCTGCATGCAGTGTGTGTCAGCGTGCAAGCAAGGGGTGCACAAAATCCTTGAGCTTGAGGGGAAAAGAGTGCACACAGTGGATGCGGAGCTCTGTATCGGGTCGGGTGAATGTATCAAGGCATGTTGCTATGATGCCCTTTCCCTTGTAGGGAATGTCATGACCGTCGAAGAGGTAGTTGACAGGATTTCCAAGGATGTTCGGTATTTTTCGCTTAAGGATGCTCAAGGGGGAGTCACCCTCAGCGGAGGGGAGCCCATGCTCCATGTACCGTTCATCAAGGACCTTGTCACAAGAATGAGCGGTGTCAATTTCTGTATGGAGACAAGTGGATATGCTCCAAGAGCTTCATTTGAGGAGGTCTTGCCCTTTATAGACCTGTTTCTTTTGTAAGCTTCATACCAATACGTCATTTCAATGATAACTCCAATCCTTTATCGTCTGGGCAAGGAGAATTGATATGGCTACCAGACTTACTTTATACAGACGCAGCATCCTTACCCAATACAATGCCAGAAAACAGGGCATGACTGATGTCGTGTTCTGCAAACATCACAAGATCAAAATTCAGGAGCTTGAATGCTGGAAGATCCTGGCTGCAACGGAGGTGACTGAGGCGGTGTTAGCTGCCAAGGCCTTGGAATGCAAGAAGAAACCCGGGGAAAAGACAAGCCTTTTCAGTAGCGAGACCTTTTCCATGGTAGAGGTCCTTTCGGGAAGGCCCGAGGGCGAGGACCTTTTTTCAGGGGACACCCTCTATATTGAGAGGATCAGGATGAGGGTGATGCTACAGGTAGCGAGCCTGCCATCGACCATCAGGCACATGGACCATCTCTTCTTCTTGGAGGACTACCTTGAAACAAACAGATAGGCCCTTCATCCATGCCCTGGAATCCAAGAGGTTCTTCATCAGGATAGGCAACACGGACTTCAGGTGGGGAATCGACATGCTCGCCGCCTGTGCCGTGGGCACCAATGCAGATGCCGCACTCAGCGGCGCGGTCTTCGTATTCTGCAGCAAGAGCAGAAATCAGCTGCGATTCCTCTTCTGGGAAGGCAACGGCTGGTGGTGCCTAACACGCAAGATCCTCAACCAAAAGTTCATATGGCCCCAACAGGATGGTGATGAAATCTCTCGGGAGGCCCTCTTCGAACAGGTCAGAAGCCTTGCTGCAGACCCAGGAGAATACCGTAGAAAGGCTCTCAAAGCATGTTCCCAACTGTCCTGAACAAGCAGTTTAAATACATATACGAAAAGGAATAATATGTATTTTTATCCTGTAAAACCATTGTGCTTTCCCTTATGAAATGCTATCATTACCCATGATGGAAACCGAAGACGACAAACAAAAACGCATCGATATATTGGAAGCTAAAGTGGCTGCCCTGACCCTTTCGGTGAAGGCTGCAAACAAGCGGTACGAAGGGTCTGTACTCAAGTATGATGCCCTCGATGCCACCCATTCCAAAACCCTTGGGGACTACAACAGGCTGCTTGTCTTTGTCGACAGCCTCCAGGAAAACATCTCCATCGACAAGTGCATGCTCTGGGCAGCAAAGACAGAGAAGCAGAGCAGCAAGGAACTGAAGCAACTCAGGAAGGACCTTGCCGAGCACACCATCACCAACCAGGAAAGGATCAGAGACCTTGATATAGCCGAGGCGGATGCCCCTCCCCAGACTTCCAATGATGCCGTCATTGCCGAGATACTTGGAGACAAACCCGTAAAGCTTGAGGACGACAAGAAAAAATGGGGGCGACAGCCTGGGGTGCACACCCGAGGAAGGAACATGTCCTCTTTCGATGTACTTCCACGCCACGAGGTGAACAATGACCTCAGGGAAGTCTCAGATGCAGAGTATGCGGCCACCCTCACGTTCATAAAGACCGAGACACACAGCCAGTTTGACTTTGTCAGGGGGCATTACCGCAACAAGGTGACCATAACCCATCTCTACAGTGACAAGGATGGCAAGGTCGTCTCCCTGCGCAACAAGCTGGCCCCCGATTTCGTCAAGGGCGGGAAGCTGACCAACGGGGCGGCCGCCGCTGTTGTCGCAGACAAGGTCCTCTGGGGGCTGCCCATCTACCGCCAGGCTAAGCGCATCAACATGATAAACAGCTCCAACATCGTGGATGCCCAGCTATTGAATTCCTATTTTCTTGCTGCAGGGGACCTTGTAACTCCCGTATGGGAGGACATCCTTTCCTACATCAAGGGCCAGAAGGCCATTCACGGCGATGAGACTACATTGTTGTGTATCCACAACACAGAAAGGAAGAAGAGCGCACTCGGTTATGTCTGGGCTCTTTCCTACGAGGGAAACGATCACCCTGCCTCCTATTTTCGTTTCTACAACACCAGAGGATATGATTATGCAAGGCAACTGTTCGGTGACTGCAGAGGAATTGCCCTCCAAACAGATGCCTATGGAGCTTATTCAAGCATCACAAATGAAATAAACGAAAACCTTGCCAAAACGGTTGAACAGGAGGAAGGGGAAGAGGCAGCCAAGCAGTTCCTGCAGGATACCGAGGCACTCCTTGAAAAGGGTATCGTACTGGCAGGTTGCCTCGCTCATGCTCGCAGAGGAATCTTTGTCTGCTTCAAGGCAATTTACAAGAAACTCCCGGAAAGCGAAGGGTTCCTCACTTGCAACACCATCCTGGGGCTGATCGGCAAACTGTATGAAATTGAGGAGACTCTGCGTGCCAAACGCCCCGGGGACAATTCGGATGAAGCTGAATTCCTAGCAGAGAGGAAAAAATTGGCAGAGCCTGTACTTGCATCCCTTGAAACGTATGCAAAGGAACGGGTGCCACTCCATCAGAGTGAAGTGAAGCTGAGAAAGGCTCTCAACTATATTCTGAACCAGATGCAATACCTCAAGAATTATCTGGCGAGCAGCGAGCTGTCCTGCGACAACAATTTTCAGGAGCGGGAGGTGAAAACCTTCGTAATTTCACGTAAAAACAGTCTTTTTGCCTCCACCGAGCGGGGAGCCCTCGCCTGGACAAAGCTCATGACTGTGATGCAGACTGCGATACTCAACAAAATCAATCCTACGCTATACCTGAAGTTCCTGTTGGACAAGATTACGGTGATAATGAATTCGGAAGCCAAGGCCAAGGATGTCGACTGGTCACAGTTCCGACCTTGGAACCTGACTGCCGAACAGCTGGAACAGGCCTGGGATGCCTGAAATAGCTTAATCCCATAATCCATACTACTCTTGCATTACCTAAGCCATTCTAATCCAATGGCTGGGTGAAGTGTACCCACGTGTTGGTATGAAGCTTACTTTCTTTTTGACTACAAGATGACATCTTCCTCACTCCATGCCCAGTATTGCGGAAAAGGCAACTCATTGATCCTGGAGAATCTGGATTATCTGTATGGAACGGGAAAACCGATAGTCCTACGCCTACCCCTGATTCCTACGATCAATGACACCTGCGATCATTTTGATGGAATCGCATCCCTATTGAAGCGGTATCCCAAGATACTTCGCGCTGAGCTGATGCCATACCATGTTTTCGGACTGGCAAAATCAGAGGAGCTGGGAGAAGAGGTCTCGCCTCTCCTTCCGAAAGTCGGTGCTTCAGAGTCACTTGTTCAGACCTGGCTGGATGAACTGCAAAGCCGGGGCTGTACCAATATAGGTCGTTCGTGAATAATCCATCATAGGATGGAAAAAGGAGAGAAGAATGAAAATGAGTATGAAAAAGGTCTTGAGTCTCGTTCTGGTAGCCATCATGGCATCAGCGATGGTATTCGCCGGAGGAAGTGGAGAGAAGGTTGCAAGCGAAAAAACCAACCTTTTGGTTTCAGTCTGGGCCGGGCCCCATGCCGACCTGCAAAAGAAGGTCAGCTCCGAGTTTCCCGGTGCTACGATCACCATCGATGATGTTGATTACGGCAACTTGAAACAGAAACAGCTTACCTCATTCCAAGCGGTAAGCGGTTCTGGAAACTATGATGTGGTTTGGGTGAACAGCCAGTGGATGAAAGAGTATACAGATGCTGGGTATCTGCTTCCTATAGACAGCCAAATCAAATCAGCAGGTGTCGATACCACCATGTATGCAAAGGGCTTGTTGGACGGATGTGTATTCAATGGACAGACCTACGGGCTTCCGACCTTTGCGCAGACGCTGATCATCGCCTATGACAGCGAAGTGTTTGCAAAGGAAGGTATTGCTGTTCCCAAGAATGCCGATGAACTGATTGCAGTGGCAAAATACTTCAAGAGCAAAGGCACTGGCATCGCCCTTCCTGCAAAACAGGGTTCTGCTGCAGTGACACTATTTTCCCAGCTGCTCTTCAGTGACGGTGGCTACTACTTTGATGCGAAGGGAAACCTTGACATCGCAAGTGCCGATGCCATTCAGGCCGCTTCAATCTATGACCAGCTGGTACAGAACTCCGTCGAAGGATGTCTCGCCTGGCACCATGACGAGGTTGCAGAAGCTGTGAGAATGAAAGATGCCCCTATCGGTATCATCATGAGCGGCCTTGCAAACCAGAATGCAGATCCTGAAAAGTCCTTGATAGTCGATACGGTCAAGTATGCCGTCTTACCAGGCAGAAGCGGAAATGCCGCTGCAACAAACTCATTCTGGGTATGGGCAGTAGCCAAGAATTCAGCTAATGTACAGAAGGCCGCAGAGTATGTGATGTGGATGACGAGCAAGGAGACCGAGAAAAAGCAGACTCTTGCCGATCAGCAGATCAGTGCCATCAATGACCTCGGGACAGACAGTGAAATCCTTTCCAAAGCTCCGTTCCTCCCTGTGGTCATGCAGCAGCTTGCTGCCGGCAAGATCGATCCCCCATTGGCAAATTTCGGCAAGCTCAAGGCTGCTCTGGTTGTCTCCCTCTCTGAGATCGCTTCAACCGATGCCGATCCCGCCGTTGTCATGAAAAACCTCCAGGCCAGCCTGAAGGATGTTGATTTCAGCAAATAATTCTCTGAGTTCTGACCCTGGAGGGATCAATTGTGAAACAGAAAACGTTAGAATGGTCGCTTGAACGCGGCGACCTGTTACCTTTGCTTATGATGCTACCAACTCTTCTGGTTATCATTTTCATCATGGTGGTACCGTTGGCATATGGGCTTTTTCTCAGTTTCTTCAGCCTTGGATTTGGGGGAGAGACCTCAGTTGATTCCTTTGTGGGTCTGGCTAACTATGCACAATTCTTCAGAGACCCGGTTGCATTGAAGGTTACTGTCAACACCTTGCTGTTCAGTTTCGGAGCAATTGCTGGGGACTTGGTGCTTGGGACGCTCATTTCCTTGTTGCTCATGAACCTCAAACGCTTCGCAAGTTCGATTTTGCGCCCCATTGTGACAATGCCCCTACTGGTCTCTCCGGTTGTGGTAGGACTTATCTGGCGGTACATCTATGATCCCAAGGGAATCCTCTACTGGACTCTAGGCAGATTCGGCATCGGCATCGAGCAATTCCCCGGGGTTACATCGGCTTCAACAGCACTGCTCTCTACCATCATCGCACACTGGTGGCAGGTTACCCCGTTTGTCATCATTGTCTTGACCGCAGGGCTTCTTTCGATACCGGAGGAGTACTATGAAGCGGCAGAGATTGATGGGGCTGGGCCATGCAGGACATTCTTTCAGATTACCCTACCCCAACTGACACATGTGTATGTCGTTATCCTGCTTGTCAGTGGTGTCGATACCATCAAGATATTCGACATCATCTACTCCCTGACCGGAGGGGGTCCGAACAACTCATCCCTCTCGTTGAGCATCTATGCCTACAGCCAGGCTTTCGAACAGTCGAACCTCAGCTATAGCATTGCCATCTCAATTCTTACAATGCTTCTGACCTTCTGCGTCTTCGGCATACCATTCATCAGACACAATCTCGCAAAGGGGAAAAGCTAAGTATGAAAAAACACAGATATACGATCAAAAAAAGCATCGGTCTGGCATTGATGCTATGTGCCTTGGCCTTGTTGCTTGCATGGACTGTCATCCCCATATATATCGTCATCAGCAACTCATTCAGAAAAACGCTGGAAATGAAGCTGATGCCGCCAAAAATTGTATTCGAACCAATCTTCAGCCATTACCAGAAGCTCCTGACCCTCGACAGGTTCGGTATCTATTTTCGCAATTCGGCCATCATTTCGCTAAGCACAACAGCCTTTACCATCATCCTAGGCTCAATGGCAGCCTATGGCTTGAAGATCTGCAAATCTTCCATTGGACGGAGGATCTCCAATGTATTGCTCTTGGGAAAGATGGTGCCATCGATTACCATCCTGATCCCCCTCTTCATGATGATGAACCGCATCCATCTGACCGGAACCTATCTGGCTCCCATCCTCACCTTGAGCTGTCTCTCCCTCCCTTTTGTCACCTGGATGATGACTGGCTTCATCGCAGACATCCCAAATGAACTGATCGAGGCAGCCAGCATCGAAGGGTGTTGCCGAATCAACATATTTACGAAAATAATATTCCCCCTGCTGAGACCGGCCATCGCTTCGGCTGTCATACTGGTCATGCAGAGTTCCTGGAATGAACTGATGTTCTCGTTGCAACTTACCAATCTGAAGACCTATCCCCTGACGGTAGGCATCGCCCGCTATGTGGGGGCGGTTTCGGTTGACTGGGGAAAGTGCAGTGCTGCGGCAACCATCACCATGGCCCCAATCATACTCATCGGTTTCTTTATGCAGAAATATCTGGTAAGTGGAATGACTGCAGGAGCGGTCAAAGGATAAGTCACATGCTATACGGCTCTCAATATTTTCGTCCTCCTTTCCCAAGGAAGGATTGCTGGGTGCGGGACATCACCACTATGGAGGCGATGGGATTCAACTGCATCAAACTCTGGGCAGTCTGGAACGCGATAGAAAAATCGCCTGGGGTGTTTGATTTTGCAGATCTTGATTCATTGGTAGCCCTGTCCCATGCCCATCATCTGCAAGTCATCATAAATCTGATACCGGAGGGTGCTCCCTACTGGACCTATGCAGGGGACAGTGAGGATCTGTATGCAACCGCCGATGGCCAGAGCATTGCTTATGGGGGCCCTGCGAACATACCCACGGCAGGATGGCCAGGACGTTGCATGGACGACCATGCATATTCCCACATGGTCATGACCTTCATCAGGGTTACCGCATCCCATTATGCGGATAATGATGCGGTCATCCTTTTTGATGTATGGAATGAACCACACCTCGAACCGATGTACGATTACCGTAGCAACATGCTCTGCTACTGCAAACATTCAAAGCGTGAATTCACCTCCTACCTCAAACAAAAATATCGGGATCTTGAGTCACTGGGCAATGCCTGGTACCGCTCGTATTCCGATTGGGATCAGGTACAGCCCCCAACACGGTTCGGTACCTACCCTGATATGATCGATTGGAGAACCTTTTGGCTGGAGAATCTCCAACACTGGCTGAGACAGCGCGTCAGAGCATGCAAGGACGGAGCACCGCTCAAGCCTGTACAGACCCATGTCGCCTATAGTGGAATTTTAGGCAACAGGCTTACCGGCGGCTTGAGCAACGAGCTGGGGGATGAATTTCTCCTTGCCAGGGAAGTGGAATCCTTTGGCCTCTCCAGTTTCCCCAAGTGGCTGATGGGAGAAGAGCACTACTATCGCCATTACCTGCATAACGAGATGGTTGCTCAGGCTGCACAGGACAAACCCTTCTACCAGGTTGAACTCCAAGGGGGAGCTGGCAAACCAGGACTGCTGGGGGGTGAGGTTCCTACTGCAGAAGATATCAGTGTCTGGAACTACAATACCATTGCATGTGGGGGAAAGGGTACGATCTACTGGCAGTATGCCCCCGAGCCTTCAGGCTTGGAGTCTCCAGGGTTCGGCCTCACAGGCTTCAAAGGCGAGTCAACCCCCAGAAGCAACAGCGCCTCACGTTGTGCGATCGAGTTGAACACTCCCGCCCTTGATGAAGCGAGGAGGGTGTGCGAAACGAATGCAGTATACGTCTCACGAATGATTTCCCTGCTGAACTTTGCTGCAGGAAGACTTGAGGAACTCTATGCAAAAAGTCTGAGCGGGGTATGTAAGGCAGCTTACACCAAGGGAATCCCCATCCGTTTCCTGCATGAGGACCATCTCGACGCCCTTCTGTCGGGCTCCATTAAGGTACTGTATGTTCCGATGCCACTGACCATCGACTCCACTACCGAAAAGGTGTTTGAACGGTTTGTCCGACTGGGAGGGACACTCATCATTGAGGCTTGTGCAGGCCTCTATCAGGCACATGGTGAAGTGGATTTCCAGGGATCATTCCTGCAGAGGATGATGGGTTTGGAACATAAGGAAGTCCAAGCCATACCTGAGGGAAGCGGCATCTCTGTGATGACAGAGAGTACCACCGTTCAGCTCTCCCTCTATAGACAGCTTGTTAGCAATGAACAAGCAGGAGTCTGTACAGGCTGGTTCTCAGACGGAGAGCCTGCTGTGATACAGAAGCCTCATGGTTCGGGTAAGGTCATCTGGATAGGAAGTTTCATATCGCTCAGCTTTGAGACAAAGGACGATCGCAATACTGGCGAATATCTTGCCAGCCTATTGGACCCGAGCGGGTACCTGGACATTGAAAGCCTTGCTTACCGCTATACAGGACAAGAAGCAAGAACATCAGGTACTTCTGTTTTGCTCAGGCTGTTGGAGAGCAAGGGAAACAAGCTCCTTGTGGCAAACAACCATACCAACAACCAAGTGGAGATCCTGGTGAAGTTTGTTCAGAATACAGGACCCCTCCGTATATCCTTGAAGCCTTATGAAGGCAAAGTGGTAGCTGTGTAAAACACAAACGGATATCCGGATATTTTCGAAGCTATCGATATAGCCAGCAGGGTCTGCTGTAGGAATCAAGGTCCAGGGGTGTGGTTCTGAGAAGCATAATGCCCTCGTTGTCCTAGTAGGTTCCCATACGGCTTTCTCTTCTTCATGTCATGCTTATTGAGAGATCATGAAATTGTCATAATCTGACAGTTTCATGATATTTTTTTGCATCGCAAGAAGAACCTTCTGTAACCATCAATCCTACTAGCCAGAATTACATCCTTTGTCACAATTCCAAAAAGGTCGCTATACTCTACAACCCCAACCTCAAAAATTAGGCCTTGTTTTGTTTGATGATAGCTTATATATTATCATACGACTTACCATACACAGAGCATGCAATTTTCCAAATCCACACCTTCAGCGTGCCCAAAGCAAAGAATGCATTTAGGACCTCACAATGAAAAGACACAGACTGCTTTCCCATTCCCTTCTAATCATCTGCATGCTACTCGGCAGCATCTCTCTGTATGCAACAGGGAATCCAGAAATGAATTTTTCTCCTTCTGGCAATACCCTTGACCTCTCTCAAGCAGACACCCTCCAAAATCCTAGCAATTACACGAACAACCAAATACAGGTACAAAATTTGCCCGGGTATGTCGGTCGTATAGATTATACAGGACAAAATACAACACTGACATTCAACCAATCACTTTCGGGCAACACAAGCATGTTCTACTTTACCCACACTTCCCTACCGAACGCCTGGAGTGAATATTTTCTTGTAGGCAGGGCAAGTGGACGAAAGAACAACAATGAGGTGGTCATCCTCGGGCAACAAAATACCGTCATTACTAAAGATGGGGACACCATTGTAATCGGAGTAAGCTCTGGCACAGGTTTCTTTACCAATTATGAATATACTTCAACATGGGTGGATCTGGCTGTAGTCAGAAGGAACCAAGCACATCTAGATACCATTCCCAATGGGAACTACCAATCATATTTCACTGTCAAGTCCAACAGGATCACACAGGCACTCCCTATCACATTATATGGAAACAGATATGTTGAAGACCCTGTCACAGCTTGGCTTTCCATTACTCCCGATCAGGTAGCGATCAACCTTTCTCAGGCTTTGGGAAACAATAAGGTTGAGGTTGTACAAGCACAAATGAACCTGGAAGGCGATGACTATAATAACAACTATGGCGTCAGCATCATTTTTAGGGACAATGCTGTGCCTGAAAGTGATGAATTCAAGTTCAGGCATACAGTTCTGGGAAACAGTGCAACCATACCCTTTTCCCTGCATCGTGGAACCAACGCATCACAAACCCAGATGATTTCGCCTAAGGCTCCTAGCACCTGGGACAATCTTTCATTCACCACTGCCAATGTCTGGAAACTATTTGTTACCGGTGTCCTGTCAAGTGATGTCCAGCAGAGTCTCGCAGGAAGCTACACAACTACGATCAGTGTTGAGATCACTCCTCTGGATTCCAATGTTCAAGTACAGTAAGTCTCTCGGAGCCATGCCATCGGACAACCATCATGATGCTCTTGGCTAGCTAGGGGTCAGCCCACCCTACCTCTTCTCCACCCATACCTCATTGATGGGAAACTCCTGTTGCAGGCCCTTCTGCTCGAAGCTCGTGGTGGGTCTCCAAGGCCTTGGTGGGGCAAAGCCCCCGTAGGGATTGGTTAGCGAGGGTATGGTTGCAAACACATCCAGCATCTGGTAGGCATACTCCTCCCAGTCGGTGACACAGTAGATGTAGCCACCCTTCTGTAGCCTGCTGGCCAGAAGTGTTGCCAATGGCTCCTGGATAAGCCTTCTCTTATGGTGCTTCTTCTTCGGCCAGGGATCGGGAAAGAAGATATGGAAGCCTGCAACCGAGCCTTCTGCCACCATATGGGTAAGCACCTCAACAGCATCAAAGCGCATGATGCGAATGTTTTGGAGGTCATCCTTGCCAATGAGGCTGAGCAACTTGGCAAAGCCGGAGAGAAACACCTCAAGGCCAAGATAGTTATACTGCTCACGATCCTTGGCAATCCTATGGGAAGAGGTCCCCATGCCAAAGCCAATTTCTATGATCAGGGGCTTGTCGTTGCCGAACACCTGTGCAAAGTCAAGGACCTCCTTCTGATACTCCACAACATGGCTGGGATAGTACCGGCGAATGGCCTCCACCTGGAAAGGCTTGAGCCCTGCGGAACGCAGAACGAAGCTCTTGATCTTTCTTGGGGTACCTACCTCGCGATCCTCCACTTTTGCCAGTGAAGGGATCTCATTAAATATGGAATCCATAGGACCTCCTACAACAGCCGCTGCAACTGTTCCATCAGGAACAGTGCCTTGTCACGCAAGGAGACTGCATCAATCTTGATATACATGAAATTCATCCGCCTTGGATCGAGGGTCACACGCTTGTTGCTCAGGGCGATGAGAGCCATAACCTTCTCGACATTCAGCTTGGCGACACGGCCGAACTCCAGCATGACCACCCCCTTGCGGTCAGTGAGGTGTACGATGGAGAGCTTACGGCAGAGGATCTTGATCTCTGCGATATAGAGCAGGTTCGCAACCTCTTCAGGAAGAGGCCCGAAGCGGTCGGCTAGCTCACTGTTGAGCTGTTGCAGCTGCTTCTCGTCAGCAATGGAAGATATCTTGCGGTAAATGTCAAACTTGACCTGGGGCGCCTTGATATAGGAGTCGGGAATGAAGCCGGTGTAGTCGAGTTCTAGGAACACTTCCTTATCCTCATCGCGCTCGCCATCCTTCTGCAGGTCAGCGATAGCCTCGTCAAGGATCCTGATATACATGTCCAGGCCCACCGATGCAAGCTGTCCGCTTTGCTCCCTGCCCAGAAGGTTTCCCGTACCCCGGATCTCCATATCCTTCATGGCGACCTTGAAGCCCGATCCCAGCTCGGTACTCTCGCTGATGATCTTCAGGCGCTTGAGTGCGATCTCACTGAGGGCACTTCCCTGGGGATAGAAAAGGTACGCATAGGCCTGGCGGTCATTGCGGCCCACCCTGCCACGCAACTGGTAGAGCTGGGAGAGCCCATAACGGTCAGCGCGGTCGATGATGATGGTATTCACATTGGGAATGTCGATCCCGTTTTCGATGATGGTCGTCGATACCAGGACCTGGATGCCCTGATGGACAAAGCGTCGCATCGTATCCTCCAGCTTTGTACTGTCCATCTGTCCATGTGCACTTTCAATGATGAGTTCAGGCAGGTTCTGGGAGAGCATGCTCACCACATTGTCTAGGGTCTCTATCCTGTTGTGCAGATAGAATACCTGCCCGCCACGGGCTACTTCCTCGCGTATGGCGCGGTAGATGATGTACTCATCATACTCATCGATATTCGTCTTGATAGGCCTCCTGGCTATAGGAGGTGTGGTAAGCAGGGACATGTCACGAATCTTCAACAGTGACATGTACAGGGTCCTGGGAATGGGTGTTGCACTTAGGGAGAGCGAGTCGATGCTGGTTCGCATCGTCTTGATACGCTCCTTGTCCTTAACCCCGAAACGTTGTTCCTCATCTACGACCAGCAGGCCAAGGTCACGGTAGAGAATATCCTTCTGCAATATCCTATGGGTGCCGAACAGGATATCCACCTTGCCCTCTGCAACAGCAAGCAAGGTCTTCTTCTGCTCTTTCTTGGGCACTATCCTTGACAGGTGCGCACACCTGATGGGGAAAGAACCCACCCGCTTGAGGAAGTTGTCATAGTGTTGTTCTGCAAGGATGGTAGTCGGGGCAAGGAAGGCCACCTGCTTGCCACCCATGACCGCCTTGAAGGCGGCACGGAAGGCTATCTCAGTCTTGCCGTAGCCGACGTCCCCACACACCAGACGGTCCATGACCATCGGTTTCTCCATATCTTCCTTGATGTCCTCGATACAGGTGAGCTGGTCAGCTGTCTCATCGAAAGGAAAGGAAGCTTCGAACTGCAGTTGCCAGTCGGTATCCTTGGGAAACGCGAAGCCGACGCTGTTCCTGCGCTTTGCGTAGAGGGTGATGAGGTGCTTCGCCAGATCCTCGGCACTCTTGCGAGCCTTCTTCTTCTTGTTCTCCCAACCCTGTCCTCCAAGGGTGTCCTTTCGGGGGGCACCCGTTTCACTGCCTATGTAGCGTTGGACCAAGTTGGCTTGTTCGATAGGGACATAGAGCATCTCACTGTCGGCATACTCTATCTTAATGAAATCTCGTTCCCGGTCAAAGCTGGAGACGCGGTCTATCTTGACGAACTGGCCCACCCCGTAGTTCACATGCACCACATAGTCACCTTCATTGAGGTCCACAAAGGAGTCCAGAGGTGATGACTGGGTATGTTGCAACGTCTTGACCACCTGACGGCGGCGACCGAAGATTTCATGTTCGCAAATGGCTATGACCTTCTCAGAAGGGATGGAAAAGCCTCCCGACATCTCCTGGGTCTCCCATCGGAGGTCGGGAAAATCACTGAGCATCTGCATAAGACGCTGCCTCTGCAGGAGGTTCTCAGTAAAGATCGTTGTCTGCCACCCACCCTTGGAAAGGCTGTGCAGCTCCTCCTTGAGCAGGACGAAGTTACCAAAATACGATCGTGGTCCCCCGATATCGAACGAGTACGCATCATCGTGTTGCCCTGAGATGTCCACCAGCGTCATAGCCTTGGAAACACGCTTCTGGAAAGCGGGAAAATCAAAAAGGAGCTGGTCTGGCTTCAGAGCCTGCCGGTCTTCCTGGAACGCCTCACGGTAGAGAGCCTTTGCCTCGAGGGTGAGGCTATGGTAGCTGGTCGCAAGCCTCTGGTCGCCTACAAAGCAGAAGAAATCATCCTTGGTAAAATACTCTTCTATCGAAGAGGAGACCAGATTGGCACGGGAAGCGTCGACAAGAGATAGGGAGAAACCACCGATTTTTGCCGTGGTCTCCTGAGTGACTGGATTGAAGATGCTGATCTTGCCAACCGTATCCCAATCGGCATAGATGCGATACGGGTCGTCACTCTCGTAGGGGAAGATATCCATGACCTCCCCCCGTACGGAGAATTCACCGGGGGAACTGGTTGCAACAGTGTTGATGTAGCCCGCCCCTCCTAGCTCCTCTGCAAGCTTGATGGGATCGAACGGGGAATTGGTACGTATGTTCAGTTCGGCATCGTCAAGTGCCTTGGGAGAGACCACAGGGCTGACAAAAGGCCTCAGGTGGGTGATGATGATACCATGGGTGCATTCCTTGATGGAGGAGAGTCTCTTCAGCTGGGAATATTCGATGTCATCACCGGTGAAACTCGAGTACAGCTTCCTGCCATGGCCGGGAAGATAGATGGTCTTAACCTCTTCGGTGCTTAGGGGTGTCTGCATGACACTTTTGGAATCGACTTTACAGCCGTTGTCCTTCAACAGGGCAAGGGCACTCTCTTCAGTCGGACAGATGACCCAGATACGCTTCTTTTCCCGTCTGCTGAGCAGACGCAAAAAGAGGGCAAGAGGATACCCATCAAGCCCCTGGACAGAGAGAGAAGAGGCCCCTGTGGCATACGCCTTGTAGGCAGGGCTGCTTTTGATATACGATTGTACGATAGTGGCGATAGGCATTTGCATAAGCGCCATTACCCTATCATGAGCAAGAAGGTTATGCAATACGATGGAAATACAACTTGAAAGAGAAAAACTCGATATGCTTGCAAAGGCAGTTGAGGATGCAGGTATCTACGCAAAAGAGCAGCAACGAGAGATTCACCGCTCCTATAAGAGCGACGGTTCGGTCATCACCGAAACGGACCTGTCCATATCCAAGAGGATTCTTTCGGTAGTCAGTTCCCTCTTTCCCGAGGCGAACATCATCAGCGAGGAGACGCTCACTCCCTTTGATCCTGAAGCACCATTCACATTTGTCCTGGATCCCATAGACGGAACTGATGTCTATTCCCAAGGCCTGCCCTCCTGGGCAGTGGCTCTGGGCATCCTGGACAAGAGACGCAAACCCGTTGGGGCCTACATAGCCGCACCCCGTTGGGGCATAGGTGAGGACAGCCTGTTTGTCCGTCTCGATCCTGGATCAGAGCTTCATATCAACGGGGAGAGCTGGACTGTTTCAGGGGACAAGAACCGACCCACACAGATTACCATGGGTTCGAGCGGACAGAGGCTGATGGACTTCTCCCACTTTCACGGCAAGATACGGATATTTGGCAGCAGCATCCTGCATATGCTCGCACCGGTGATCTACTCGCACATCCAAGGGTGTGTGAACCAGAGCTGTTATGTCTGGGATATTGCAGCCAGTCATGCAGTGCTGCTCGCCTGTGGCATGGATATCCAGTATGTTGACGGTTCCCCTTTTGTCTATGACGACAGATTCGTCCTTGAAAGGAAAGCCTTCTCACCTTCGTTCTATGCAGGTACAGAGGCATGTCGAACCGAACTGGCCAGAATTCTCCCTGCTAAGTAGCTACATCGAGGGGGTTGGTATCCTGCCCTTCTCGTACCAATCCCTTGCAAGATAGATACACGGGGTATCGAGGATGGCAACCACCCACTTCAGGACAAAGGTGCTGATGAGTATCTGTACCAACACAGAGGTGGGGTATACCCCCCAGAAGGCTATGAAGGTAAAGACAAGGGTATCGATGAGCTGGCTGACAAAGGTGCTGAAGTTGTTCCTGAGCCAGAGGTATCCCCTACCGGGCCTCTTCTCTTTCCAGAAGGCGAAGGCCCATATGTCGTGGGTGTTGCTCAAAAGGTATGCAACCAAAGATCCGATGGCGATTCGGGGCATCAGACCGAATATGGTCTTGAGAGCCGGGTGGGCAATATCAGATGATGAGGGTTCGAACAGCAGGGCGACCTGCATAAGTACAGTCATCGAAAGCAGGGCGAAGAAGCCGAACCTGACAGCCTTGGCCGACTCCTTCTTGCCATAGATCTCACTGAGGATGTCGGTGACCAGGAAGCTGGTGGCATAGACAATGTTGCCAAGGGTGGCCTCAATGCCGAATATCACCACGTTCTTGGTGACCTGGATATTGGCAAGGATGATGCTGATGGGAATCCAGATGTAGAGACCAAGCTTTCCCCAAAACCTATAGGCAACCATGATAGCGGCAAAATCCAATACAAGAAGCAGAAACCATAAGAGTTCATTCATCTTCGCCCATCCTCACGTATATCACACCTGACGTACGCTGAGGGTGTACCTATCAAGTGCATAGCTTTCTTTGACCTCCCGGAGAAATGATGAGCGTACCGTAGCCACAATATCCAAATCTGCGGTTGCAAGGGCCGCCCTGAAGGATGGGTCAAAGCCCCTACCCTCAAGTTCAAATCTTCCCACCTCATCAAATACTGCAAGCTTGGCTGAAGGAAGATGGCCGATGACATGTTGGTTTGCCCAGGCAAAGACAGCATCATCGACAAAGAACCTTCCCTTTTTGCGTCCCGATGGTATGGGTTGCTCATCAAGGGCAACCCGCTCTTCTCCGGAAAAGAGGTCTTTCAGTCTATAGCAGGTTTTTTCTGCATTGGCAAGGGAGACGAAGCCACAAAGCTGAGTGGCCGGATAGTTTTTTTCCTGGAGGAATGTGAGCAGGGTTGTGGTCTTTCCGCTGTCATACCCACCACTGATCAGGGTAATGGTCCTACTTCGCACCAAGGAACCCCTGCAATACATCAAAGGCCTTCATGGAGGCCTCCCGCTTGATGACAAAGGTCAGCTCATTCATGGTGGAGACAATCTCTATGACATTGATCTGCTCCCAAGCTAGGCGCCGCACCGCCTCATAGACGACCCCGGGAGTCTGCAAAAAATCGCCGGTGAAGACCAGAGATAGGGCGACCAGGTCCTCCATCACATGCAGGACCTCCTCGTCCTTGGCAAGGTCAGTGACAAGAGTCCGATACTTCTCACTGACAGCGAGGCTGACCTCGTGGCTACCTATGGTGATATTCAGAAAATCACCCTTCTCTGTGGACACCTGGCCATACAGTGCTCCTAGCTTGCTGATGAAACTGTCGCGTCTGACAAGGTTCAGGTCAAAGATATTCGTCTTCATCACAATGCCGTACTCGACGCTGCTATGCTCTTCCTTCATGGTACGCGCCTTCAGTTCATCCCCATAGCGGCGCAGCGCCATGACAATGGCCGAGCTTTTCACATCCTTTCCATATGCCTTCTGGACCTCAGCATGGATGGCCTGTGCGTAGTTGCTGAAGGAGAGGATGCCATTGATAAGCATCTCATGTATGAAGGGGGACTTGTCCACGATTCGTTTGACGCAACTGCTAACCGACTCTGCCATTGTTTGCTCCTTATTTGATGTTATTATAGTCACAACTAACGAATAATTACAACAACTTAGGGTGAATTTGTGTAATCAATTACACTTAGTGTTTTCAAAAAAAGGACTGTGACGGATATTTTTTTCCAGTGCCTAGTGTATTTTTCTTTCGTAACTTCAATGCTTACCACCAAATCACCACTAGATGTTGAAAAACACCCTTTGTACGGCTATACTCGTATCAGGAGGAACGTCATGAGATGTCCCCATTGTGAAGAGATGAATGACAAAGTCCTGGAGTCCCGCCAGAATGCCAGCGGAACTTCGATACGAAGAAGAAGGGAGTGCAATGCCTGTGGCTACCGTTTCACCAGTTACGAACATATAGAGGACAAGCCCCTGATGGTCGTCAAACGGGACGGCAGGCGCGAGCGGTTCGAACTGCACAAGATTGGACGGGGCATACGCACCTGCACCGACAAGCTGGATATTAGTGAAAACAGGGTGGAGACGCTGCTGCACAACATTGAGGATGCGATCATGCTCAAGGTGGGCAGCAAGCGCGAGATAACCTCATCCGATATCGGAGACGAGACGCTCAAGCAACTCAAGGAGGTCAACCTGGTAGCCTATGTGCGCTTTGCAGCGGTATACAAGGCCTTCGATGACCTGGGCCAGTTCATCGCTGAGATCCATCAGCTTGGCAAGGAACAGGGACTCACTACCTAGCGTCAAACCACTTGCCTGTCAGCGAAAGCGCGATGGAATCGTTGAGATGTTCAGGCTTGAGTATTTCGTTTGCACAATCAAGGGCAAAATTGTCACTCATCCCGGCAACATAGTCGTAGATGAGATTGTCGAGATTTCCGTCATGGGTTAGGTAGCTCTGCTGCATATCCTCCAGATGGTGGAAGAACCCCATGGCAAGCATGTTCTTCTCAGAGGCATAGAGCTTTTCCTCAAAGCCACAGGTCTCCCTGAGCATCTTCAGATACTCAACGATCAGGGTAATGAGGCGGGTAAAGTACCGCTCATACCCCTCCAGCAGGGGACTTTTGTAGATGTTGGTATAGTTGAAGGCTATCATAGCCTCTATGGCCTCAAAACAGTGGTCACTGAAGCATATGCCACCCTTGTCGCTTGAATGCTCGATGACATCGTTGACCAGGGTATCTATCATCTGGGCATTGGTCTTGCCAAGACGGGATCTGACGATGCTCGGCAACTGCTCCGCCTTGATGATATTCAGCCTGCTGGCATCCTCAAAGTCCCTTCCGATATAGGCGATGGAGTCGCTGAAGCGCACCACCGCAGCTTCATAGGTTGTGGGGACAAGGTCTTTTCGTGATCGCAGATTCTCAAGGTCCTTGATCTCAAATGTCGGCTTGATCACCTGCACCAGGCTCTCGCCGTTGTGGCAGACAATACCATCGCGCACTGCATAGGTCAGGTTCAGCCCCCTCCCATGCTCAGCGAGGAAATCAACGACACGCAGGCTGTTCAGCTCATGCTCAAAGGGAGGAAAGCCCTCTTTCTGCATCAGGGACGAGAGAATCTTCTCCCCGGTATGTCCAAAAGGAGTATGCCCGAGGTCATGGCCCATGCCCACAGCCCATGCCAGCTCGGTATCAAGGTCGAGTCCGCGGCAGATGGTGGAGGCAATGGAAGCGACATGCAGGCAGTGCTCCATACGGGTACAGATGTGGTCATTGCTAGGTGCAAAGAATACTTGGGTCTTGTGTTTCAGGCGTCTGAAGGGAGATGAGTGGATGATGGCAGTGGTATCGCGGTAATAGGCCCCACGCACATCGCCCTTTCTCCTGTTCTTTCGCTGCTGCAACTGTTCCAGATCTGCGTGTTTTGTCATTTCCATAGTTATTCCCCAAATAGTATAGCTATGGTATCATAGCAAAAGACCCTTGGAAAGCGGAGGCATCATGATCGAGACGTACGAACTACCCATTGTTTGTCTGCTATTGAACTTTTTGGCATTTGCAGCGTGTCTCAGATTTCTCTTCTCCAGGCAAGGACTGTACTGGGTGGTGCCCCTCATCGTCACCCTCTTCCTGCTCTGGCCCAACGCCATCAGGCTCTATACGCTGGCGTCCATGGAGGGTTCTGTCTCCAAGGCCTATACCTATATGGATTTCCAACCGTTGCTGCTCTCCCTGTTCTGGTATGCCATGGTCGTGACCTTCCACTACGCCCTGAAGAAGACTGTCAAGGTGAACTACAACCTTGAGCAGGTTCGCAAGAACCTTCATGAGGCGCGTTACCAGATGAAGGCAGAGCGCATCAACCTCGAACGCAAGCAGAAAAGACAGAGATCCTATTATGCCAACACTCCGGCCATCAAGCCTGTCCTGCAAGCCTACAGTGGCGAGTGGACCGACCTGTTCGATAGGTCCTAACAGTGTCAATACTCTATTTTTGCGGGATAAAACACAGTGGAAAGACCAGTATGGGCAGACTGGTCGCCAAAAAGGCAGGATATCGGTGCATCGACAACGATGAGCTCATACTCTTGGATCGGCCGGATATCCTCTCCATCAGGGAGTTGTACAGAAGTGAAGGCAAAGAGGCTTTCATGGCCCAGGAGGCCACCTCCCTGGAACATTTCCTAGCAACCGATCCCAAAGATACCATTATCAGCCTGGGAGGGGGTGCGTGTGACAACGAACGCCTCAAAGCCCTGGTCAGGAAGTCAGGGAAGGCTGTCTATCTCAGGGTGGAGGAACATGCGCTGCTCACACGGATCCTATCAGGGGGAGTCCCCCCCTTTCTCGACCCCCTTGATATCGAGGGATCCTTCGCCTCCCTCTACACCACCAGGGATGCACTCTATGGAAAGTTATCTGATATTGTGGTAGAATTGTACCCTTACAAGAGTATCAAAGAGAACGCTGAACATATTTTTTCCAGGCTTTCTGAGGAGTTAATGCATGGCCCACAATAGTTTCGGATCGGCTTTTACCGTCACCACATTCGGGGAATCCCACGGTGTGGGGCTGGGGGTCATCATCGATGGCATCGAGAGCGGCTTCAAACTGGATCTCGAGGCACTACAAGATGAGATGAGACGACGCAGGCCGGGGGCCAACCCCCTGGGCACGGAGAGAAATGAACTGGATGAGCTGGTAATCCTTTCTGGCATGTATGAAGGTCTTACCACAGGGACCCCTCTTGCAATGATCCTATACAACACAAACCAGCGCTCCTACGACTACTCAAACCTGGAGAACCTCTTTCGCCCCGGTCATGCGGACTGGACCTTCTTCAAGAAGTTCGGTGTTCGCGATATCCGTGGTGGGGGCCGGTCTTCCGGAAGGGAGACCAGCGCCAGAGTTGCAGCAGGCGCTGTGGCAAAGCAGATACTCGCCCAGCATGGGATCTCCATCTTTGCCGGGACTGTCCAGGTGGGACACATCGTTGCCACCAAACGAAACTGGGATGAAGCTGACAACGCCCTCACCTGCCCCGACAACGAGGCCGCCCAGGGCATGGCCTCCCTCATCGAGGCAGTGCGAGCCGAGAAGGACAGCATCGGAGGCATCATAGAGTGCCGCGTAACCGGCCTTCAGGCAGGACTGGGAGAGCCTGTGTTCGACAAGCTGCAAGCCCTGCTCTCGCATGCGGTGATGAGCATCGGAGCCATCAAGGGCATCCAGTTCGGCGACGGCTTTGCCTGTGCCACCATGAGAGGCAGTGCCTTCAACGACCAGAGGACCAACGAAGGCTTTCTGTCCAACCACAGCGGGGGCATACTCGGAGGCATTTCCAGCGGCCAGGAGATCATCCTGCAGGCTGCGGTGAGGCCCACCGCTTCAATAGGGAAGAGCCAGAAGACAGTAGACAAGGAGAACCATACCACAGACCTGCTCATAGAGGGTCGTCACGACCCCTGCATTTGCCCCAGGGCCGTGGTGGTTGTCGAGGCGATGGTGGCCATTACGCTGATCGACCTCTGGTATTCCGCCTTTGGTAGGCAGAGATGAAAGACAAACCGCTGATAGTCCAGAGTGACAAGACCATGCTCCTGGATGTGCACCATCCGGATAGCGAGGCGTG
Source organism: uncultured Sphaerochaeta sp. (assembly GCA_963662725.2). GTDB lineage: Bacteria > Spirochaetota > Spirochaetia > Sphaerochaetales > Sphaerochaetaceae > Sphaerochaeta. Next base: position 219,480 of record CAXXCW010000028.1, on the reverse strand, counting down.
CCGCTCAGATCTCGTGAAGTTCTGCGAACTGGTTAAGAGCCCAGAGCATGTGCATACCTATTCGCTGAGCGCCATATCCCTTTGGAACGCAGCATCAAGCGGGGTGTCGAGCACTTTCATCACCGAGCGCATCCAGTTCTGGTCACGCTTCCCCGTCAGTGAGAGTGTGCTCTTCTATGTCAACGACATAGCCTCCCGATTCGGCAAGGTGGTCCTCAGCGCAAGCGAAGACCCGATGTACTACCTGCTTTCCATTGACGGGGCCAGGATAAAGGCAGAGATGGCAGCCCGCAAGAATATTGCGAAGATGCTAGTCCCCAATGACGAGAGCTCCTATCTCATAGACAAATACAACCGCGGTGAGATCAAGCTGCAGCTCATCAAGATGGGCTACCCCGTCGATGACCGCATCCCCTTGGATAAGGGGATCCCTGTCCCCATGGCCCTGAGGGAGAAGACACGAGGCGGATATAAGTTTGGTGTGAGGGCATACCAGAGACAGGCTGCCCAGGCTCTGCTTGGAGACCTTGGTCCCGGATGCGGCTACGGGACAATCGTGCTTCCTTGCGGATCGGGAAAGACGGTGGTGGGAATGCAGATCATGAGCCTCCTCAAGACAAAGACGCTCATCGTGACCACCAACATAGCTGCGGTCCACCAGTGGCGGGATGAGATCCTTGACAAGATGGATCTTTCAGCCGAGCAGATCGGCGAATACACCGGCGAACGCAAGGAACCGAGAGAGGTTACGGTATGTACCTACCAGGTACTCACCTACCGCCCTGACAAGGAAGGCCCGTTCCCCCACCTTGAGTTGCTGACCAAGGGAGAATGGGGGCTGATAATCTACGACGAAGTGCACATGCTGCCAGCCCCTGTATTCAAGATCACCGCAGAGCTGCAGGCCGTCTACCGCGTCGGCCTGACAGCGACGCTTGTGCGCGAGGACGGACGCGAGGATGAGGTATTCTCCCTAGTCGGCCCCAAACGCTTTGATGTCCCCTGGAACGAGTTGCAACAGCAGGGCTTCATCGCGGAAGCCTTCTGCCATGAGATCCGGGTCGAGCTTCCTACAGAGCTGGAAATCCCCTATGCGGTGGGAAACAAGCGAGAGAAGTTCCGCATGGCAAGTGAGAACCCCTTGAAGCTTGATGTGGTCAAGGCTCTGGTAGCGCGTCATCCCGATGACTTCATCCTCATCATAGGACAGTATATCACACAACTGGAGACCATAGCGGCCTTGTTCGGCCTGCCCATCATCACCGGCAGCACCCCGAATGTCAAACGGGAGGAACTCTACCGCCTCTTCAAGGAGGGCGATATTCACATCCTGGTGGTGAGCAAGGTTGCAAACTTCGCCATCGACCTGCCTGACGCCTCGGTAGCCATCCAGGTCTCGGGAACCTTCGGATCCCGCAGTGAGGAGGCACAAAGGTTGGGCAGGATCCTCCGTCCCAAGGATCGGGCAAGCTTTTTCTACTCCATTGTTACACGCTACTCCAATGAGGAGGAGTTTGCGGCAAACCGACAGAAGTTCCTTGCGGAGCAAGGATACTCCTATGAAATTGAGGTATGGCCCCATTGACTGACTATGCAAAAGAAGCTTTCAAGTCTCTGCTGAACAAATACTCTGAAGAGAATTACTTTTACCTCGTCCGAAACTATCTGGGTTTGATACAAACCCCCTTCCATAAGCCCGCCCTGACTACAAAACTATGCAATTTTTTTTCACAAATGGAGATAGAAGAGAAAATATTCTCCCTTATCGATGAGATGGATCAGATCATCCTGAGTCTTGTCAATGTGGGAGGAGCCCTTACGGGGGAGAGTATCATCAGCCTCCTGGAAGGCAGATGGAGTTATGGCAAACTGGTACGCAGGGTCTCCAACCTGCAGGAGCGCATGATCTTGCTCAATGACGGAGGGGCTCTGATCTTCAACCCCCTATTTGAGGAGAGGTTACGCCTTCTGTGCTCACTCAAGCCGTTGCTTGGAGAGGAGAGCGACCAACTGAAGAGCGGTTCGTACTGCTCAACGGAGTTCGTCCGGTCCTACCTGAATGTGATGGACAGGGAACTGAAGCTCGCCTTCAAGGAAGAGTACACCTCCCTCTTCCCCTCCTACAGTCCCGAACAGCTGAAACTGCTCTTCGCCCATCTTGGGCAAGTGTTTACCCGACAATGCATCATAACAGGTGAAAGGCGCATATCGGTCAACTTCGAAAAGGCACACAAGCTGCTCACCCTCAATGACAGACAACTGCTGTGCACTCTCATAGCGGAACCATTCCCCAAGGAGAAGGATCGTCCAAAGGCAATCGCCTTTGCGAACAGCCTCATAGCCTTTCTGGAGAAGGTCGGATCATGCGACACACCTTCGCTGAAGCTCCTTATCAGGGTTCTCGCCCTCAAGGCAGGCATAGAGGCAGATGCCCAGTTGCTGGATACGCTGACTACCCTGGGGGTGCTCAGCCTGGACGACATATGGCATGCCAACCAGATAGAGGAGGAAACCGGTCGTTCCACCTTGGTCATCGATTCGGACAATTCTGTCAGCTACAGCGGAAGCTGTAAGGCTGACGATATCCTCTATCGCTTCTCCGACCTGCTGATCCTCGACCGGCAGACCAGCTATCATGTCACCCCCCAGAGCTTTACCCGGGGGCTGGACAACAACCTCACATGGAAAGGGATCCGCACCTACTTGGAGAAGAACAGCTACCCCATGATGAGCGACTCCCTTATCAAGACCCTTGGCATCACACACGAACGCTATCAGCAGATAACCATCTACGACGGGATTGTGCTTGTCACCGAAAACCGGGTCACCAGACTGATCACCCAGCTGGAGAGCATACAAGACCATATCGTCTCAACCATCGCAGAGAACATCTTCCTGATGAAAAGGTCGACCGAACAGACATGGAGAAACATCCTGGTGCAGAGCGGGATCCTGGTCCCTGCCAAACGAACAGCAGAGAAACTGGAAGTGAGCACTGATGCTGACAATCCCCTCTTTGAGATACTGATACGGCAATCCAAGGTAGCACCACTCCCTATCGCAATCCCCACCATGCAACAGATGCATCCCGCCCCACCGGACAAGATACTGCGAATGAACATTGAGACGGCAAAACTGTCCAAGGCTGAACGTTCAGACCTTGAGCAGCGATTCAAGGCGAAGATGATCCTTGTAGAGGACCAAATCGTCGCACAGGTGGTCAACGGGGTAATTGAAGCGGGTGGGTTCGACTATCAGGGGAAGGTGGGCCTCTGCCGCAATGCCGTGGGCAAGAAGAACATAGCCCTGCAGCTGATGCTCCCTGACCAGGAGCTTATTGTCCAGGCCCTGGAGGTCGCCTACACGGCACAAAAGGAAGCGCTGCTGAAGGCCGCGGTCATGCCCGACATGGAGGTCAAGATCATCCCTGTCAGCAAGATATTCCTGGTACGCCAGCTTCGCTACCACCTGGTCTAGATATCCGGTTGGATCCAGTGCGGATAGTGATATCCGCTGAAGGCTTCGAACTGAAGCTTGCCCTGCTCGAGCAACATCTCCCCCCCCCCTATGACACGGCACCCCGCCTCTGTGGCCCTCTTGAAGAAGGGGGTCTCTTTGGGTTGGTAGACCAATTCATAGGCAATCTCCTTTCCGGAGAAGACAAACGAAGGGACAGGATCCCCATCCACATCAGGGGCCATGCCGACACTGGTCGTCTGCACAACCAGATCGACACTATTGCTGTAGAGATTGCAGTTTTCCAATGTGTCGCAGTTACTCATCGTCTCATCTGCCAGAAGACGGGCCTTCTCCACACTGCGATTGAGGATCGTCACCTTGATCCCATGGTTGTGCAGAGCCCAGACCACTGCCCGGCTGGCCCCACCCGCCCCGATTACCAGCGCTGCCCGTATGGTCTGCTCGGCGATGGCATCTGCGATGGGGGCGAGAAAGCCGTAGTAGTCGGTATTGGTACCCTTCCACATGTTCTGGATCCTGGTCACCGTATTGCACGCCCCGATCTGCTTGACCTCACGTGTGATCCTGCCAAGGTAGGGCTGGACATTTCTCTTGTGGGGTACGGTCACCGAGAAACCGTGAATCTGCAGCATCTCTGCAAGCTTGAAGAAGGCGCGCACCGAGTCAACGAGGAAGGGAACATAGATGGCATTGTAGTGGATAGCCGCAAAGCCCGGATTATGGATCCTTGGGGAGGCGGTATGGTAGACAGGGTTACCTATGATGCCGAATACGTGGGTTTTCTCATCCACCTTGTCGGCATGATAGAGCTCGCTCATCGTCCTGGCACCCAGATGGCCTAAAGCGGCCTGGGAATCGGAGCAGAAGGTGAGCATCGAGCCGCACTTCCTGTACAGGAGGCGGGTACAAATGCCGAAGTCCCCCATCCCGATGATGATCTTTTCTTTGATCTCAGAGAGCTCTGCCTGTACCCTGAAGAGGGAGATGATGTCTATCATGCTCTTGGGGGTGACCGCCACTTTGGGAATGTCTCCTTTTGAGGCGAGCTTGGAGATCCTGCCGTATATGTCGGCTGGAACACAGGTGAAGTCATGCAGGCTCCTGATGATCCTCACCCCACGATCTTTCAGTGAACGCTCAAAATCGACCTTCTGCTCAAACATAGGATCCTTGAACTTGAGGTCACTCTTTTTCACATCCTCTTCGATGTCAACATAGGTGTAGTTGCCTTTGGCTGTCTCATACAGGGTCTGCAGCCGCTCCTTCTCGCTGAGCGTACACAACCCCCCATCGCTTTTGCGACGGAAGGTCAGGATAATGGGAAGATCCACCGTTGAAGGGAAGGACGAGGCAATCTTCTGCTCGTCAGGCCTGAGGTAGTCGAGGCGGAGCTCGGCGAGGGAGATCCACGCCCTGTTCTGTTCCACCAGACGCCGGTTCTCCTCTAGGGTAGAGCCGGTAAGGGTAAGGCATAGCACTGTAAACCTCCTGCAGTCGGGTGGATTGTCCTAGAACACATGCTTGTGTTACAGTCATCATAACGTCAAATAACGGGCTTTTCAACACCCGTTTAGAGAAAGGGGCAGTATAGTGGCAACGTTGCAGGTACAAAGCATGCACCTTGCATTTGCAGACAGGGATATTCTGGACGATGTGTCGTTTATCCTGACAGAAAAAAGCCGTAGCGCCCTTGCCGGAGGCAACGGGAGCGGCAAATCCACGCTCCTGAAGGTACTCAGCGGCCAGATGAGTGCAGACAGCGTGCATGTGAGCAAGACACGCGACCTTCGCATCTCCTACCTTCCCCAAAGCGACATTCTCTTTGAGGAAGGTACGGTATACTCGGAGGTGGAGCGAGGCTATGAGCGCTTTGACAGTATGCTTGCAGAGAAGAAGCGCCTGGAAGGGGAACTCGCCCTCTCCACTGAGGAGGAGAACACCTACCCCCTTCTGGTACGTCTCTCCGCCATACAGGAGGCGTTGCTGGAAGAGGGATACTTCTCGCGCAAGGAGAAGATCGAGCAGATACTTTCGGGTCTGGGCTTCCTGGCAACGGATTTCGATCGTCAGTGCCTGGAGTTCTCCGGTGGGTGGCAGATGCGCATAGCCCTTGCCAAGGTGCTGGTCGAGCATCCCACTATCATGCTGCTCGACGAACCGACAAACTATCTTGATATCGAGGCCCGATACTGGCTGAAAAACTACCTCAAGGTCTACACGGGCGGTATCATGATCGTATCCCATGACCAGGCTTTCCTGGATGAGACGGTGAACGAGGTATTCGAGCTCTTCAACGGCAAGCTCACCCGCTACAGTGGAAACTACTCCAAATACCTCGAGCAGAGGGAGCTTGAGATCGCACAGCTGGAGGCTGCCTACAGGTTGCAGCAGGAGAAGCTGGAGAAGACAGGACAGTTCATAGAAAAGTTCCGCTACAAGGCGACCAAAAGCAAGCAGGTGCAGAGCAGGATCAAGCAGATAGAGAAGATGGAGATGGTACAGGTCCCTTCCCACCTCAAGCAGCTCTCCTTCACCTTCCCTCCAGCCCCCCATAGCGGCACCGATGTCCTCATGGTGGAGAACCTCAACAAGCGCTACGATACCCAGGTCATATTCGAAGACTTCTCCTTTCAGGTCAACCGTGGCGAACGGCTTGCGGTGACCGGTAAGAACGGATCGGGAAAGAGTACGCTGCTTAGGATGCTCTGTGGCGATGATCGCACCTATAAGGGCGTCATTCGCCAAGGAAGCGGGGTAAGCATAGGATATTTCGCACAGGATACCGAGAAGACCCTCGACCCGAATCTTACAGTCCTTGAGGAGGTCAGCAGCGTAGCCGCTACCGCTGACATCCCCAAGCTGCGCACCTATCTGGGATCATTTCTGTTCAGCGGAGATGATGTGTTCAAAAGTGTCGGCGTTCTCAGCGGAGGGGAGCGCAGTCGCCTTGCGCTTCTGAAGATCTTGCTGCACCCGGTGAACCTGCTCATCCTAGACGAACCGACCAACCACCTGGACATCAATGCCAAGCAGATGCTGCTCAAGGCCCTGGAACACTATGACGGGACCATGGTCTTTGTCAGCCATGATGCACACTTCATCGAGCATATCGCCACCAGGATCCTCTACCTCACCGATACGGACAAGCCCGAGTTCTTCGATGGCGACTACTCCTACTTCTCCTACAAGCTTGAAGAGAAGGAGAAGGTGGAACAGGAGATGCAGAATAGGGAGAAGGCCCAGGAACAGATTCCCATGGCATCCCTCTCCTATAAGGAAGCAAACCGACAGAAAAACCGTCTGGCAACCTTACGACGCCAAAGTGAGGAACTGCTTGGGAAACATGAGAAGTTGGAGCAAAAAATCGGTATGGTTGACCACAGCATGGCTTTGGAAGAGAACTATACGGATGCCATCAGGATAAAGGCCCTGGTCGAACAGAAGGCGGAGCTTGAGAAACTGCTTGCAACGAGCGAGACTGCCTGGCTGTTGCTGAACGAAGAGGCGGAGAGCCTGGAGGCAGAGCTTGGCCAAGCTGAATGATTTCTTCTCACGTGTGATACTGGCATCACAGTCAGTGGCACGCAAAAAGCTGTTGGAGGAGTTGGGCGTTGAGGTAAGGGCAGAGCCCACCCACTGTGACGAGAGCCACCAGGAGAGCGACCCTTCCAAGGCTGTGCATCTGCTTGCACGTCGCAAATTGCAGGCGTACAGGAAAGAACACACGCTATATGAGATACCGGTCATCACGTGCGACACCCTCGTAGCATGTGAAGGCATGCTCATAGGCAAGCCTGCCAACCGTGAGGATGCAAAGCGACAGTTGCTGGTATTCAGCGGCAAGGCCCAAGTGGTGCACTCCGGTTGGGCTCTGTGGTATCAGGACAAGGTCTATCATGGCTTTGATGAGGCCTCAGTATTTTTCAAGGAGTTGGATGAAACAACCATTGAGAGGTACCTCGACCTTGGAGAGTGGAGAGGCGCAGCCGGCTCCTATAGGATCCAGGAGCAGGGAAAAGAGCTCATCAAGTGCATACACGGTGATATTGCAACGGTTATAGGGTTGCCACTGTTGCAGATTTCTGAAATACTTCTTGCAACTGTGTCCGTAAGTGATGACACAGAATATCCGCCCCTGCGAGGGTGAGTAATAGATGAAGGGTGACGCACGAACGCTGTACGTAGTATGGCTGTGTCGTCAGACAGGAGGATTATGTCCGTAGTAACCATGAAAAGCCTGCTAGAATCAGGCGTGCATTTCGGTCACCAGACCAAAAGATGGAATCCAAAGATGGCTCGTTTTATCTTCAGCCAGAGAAATGGAATCCATATCATCGACTTGCAGAAGACCTCTGCTTGTATCGTCGAAGCATATGATGCAGTCCGTGCAGTTGTTAAACAGGGTAAGACTGTCCTGTTCGTCGGCACCAAGAAGCAGGCTCAGCAGGCTATTGAAACCGAAGCGAAGCGCTGTGGGATGCCCTACATCAACAACCGCTGGCTCGGCGGTATGCTTACCAACTTCTCAACCATCAAGAAGTCCATCTCCACTCTCAAGAAGATTGAGAAGATGCAAAATGATGGCACCTTTGAATCCCTGACCAAGAAAGAGGTCTCCCTGCTTACCAAGCAGATGATCAAGCTTGAGAAAAACCTTGGCGGCATCAAGGATATGAAGGATCTCCCCGGAGCAATCTTCATCATTGACACCAAAAAGGAAGCCATTGCAGTAACAGAGGCAAAGCGCCTTGGCATCCCTGTAATTGCTGTCGTTGACACCAACTGTGATCCAACCGACATCACCTACCCCATCCCTGGAAACGATGACGCCATTCGCGCCATCAGTCTTTTTGTCGAGATCATTGCCAATGCAGTGATCGATGCTGACAACGAAGCAGGAATCCAGATCATCGAATCACTGGGCACCGAAGAAGAGAGTGCCGAGGAGGAAGTGGTTGAGGAGGAAGTTGACGAAGAGGTTGTATTCTCCACTGAAGAAGGTGCGGAGATCACCGATTTTGTAGAAAAGAAAGTCAAGGTTACTGAGCCTGTAGTAGAGGAAGATGTAGCTGACGACAAAGCCGGCATCACCGTCGACGAAGAGACCCTCTACGAGGACTAAGGAGCAAAACATGGCTATAACAGCTGAAGATGTAAAAAGATTGCGTGACGCCACCGGCGCAGGCATGATGGATTGTAAGAAGGCGCTTATGAAGTCCAATGGTGATTTCGATGCTGCCAACAAGTTTCTCAAGGAGATGGGTCTGGCTGCCATCGCCAAGAGACAGGATAGGGCAACCAACAACGGTCGTGTATTTGTGAGAGTGGCTGATGACAAGGCTGTCATCGTCCAGCTCTCCTGCGAGACAGACTTTGTTGCAGGAAATGCTCAGTTTGCCGAGCTTGGAGAGAATATCGCTACAGCAGTTGTGGAGAATGGCTACACATCCATCAACGACGAGCTCAATGGCATGGTCAATGACCTGATCACTGTCATCAAGGAGAACATGGCCCTCAAGCAGGTAATTGTCCTGCCCCTCGGCGAGAATGAGTTTGCCTCAAGCTACGTCCATGGTGAAGGGTCTCTCGGTGTTGTCGTAACCTTCAAGGCAGACAAGGCCGGCGTTGCCGATGATCCTGTAGTCAAGGAGTTTGCAAACGACTGTGCCCTGCACGTCGCCGCCTTCACCCCTTCCTACTTCACCACATCCTCGGTCGACCCTGCCTATATCGCAGAGCAGACTGATATCTTTACCGCCCAGGCAGCTTTGCTTGACAAGCCGGCGAAGGTAGTTGAGGGAATCGTCAAAGGCAAGCTCAGCAAGCACCTTGCAGAGATTTGTTTCCTCCAGCAGAAATTTGTCAAGGACGACTCTGTCACTGTGGAACAGAAAGCCAAGGAAATCAGCAAGAGTGTCGGTGGAAAGGTTGAAATTACCAACTACACCTATGTGCTTGCCGGTTCAGCTTCCTGCGAAGTCTAACGTTCATCGATTCATACCAACCGCTCACGTATGTGGGCGGTTGGCCTATTGGAGATTTGTATGCTACAGGTATTAGAAACTTGCGAAAGCAAGATGCAAAAAAGTCTTGAAAGTCTTGAGAAGGACTTTTCCTCATTGAGAACCGGACGTGCTTCCGTTTCCCTCTTAGATAAGATTCGTGTCGAATACTACGGTAACGAGACTCCTATCAACCAGGTCGCAACCATCAGTGTCCCTGAAGCAAGGATGATCGTCATCCAACCCTGGGACAAGAGTGTCCTTTCTGCAATCGAGAAGGCAATCCTCAAGAGCGACCTCGGTCTGCCCCCGAACAATGACGGCAAGCTGATTCGCCTCAACTTCCCCCCTTTGAACGAGGAGAGAAGAAAAGCGTTGGTAAAGAGTGCAAAGGCCACTGCCGAGCAGACAAAGGTCGCCCTGCGCAATGTACGCCGTGAGGCTATGGATGAGCTGAAGAAGATGCAGAAGGCAGGGGATATCAGCGAAGACCAGCAAAAGGATGCAGAGGCGGAGATCCAGAAGTTGACAGACTCCTTCAGCACAGAGGTGGGAACACTCGCTGATGCCAAGGAGAAGGAGATCATGGAGATCTAGATGGAAGCACCAACCGTTGTCCCCAAGCACCTCGGCATCATTATGGATGGGAATGGGAGATGGGCACAGAAACGTGCCCTTCCCAGGACTGCAGGCCATCTTGAGGGCCTCAAGGCACTGAAGAGAGTCATCAGGGAAGCTTCGGTGCTTGGCATCGGTTTTGTCACCTTCTATGTGTTCTCCACAGAGAACTGGAAACGGAGCAAGCAGGAGGTATCCTACCTCATGCATGTCCTTGTTGCCAAGCTTCATGGGGAACTTGGGTTCTATAACAGGCATGGAATTCGAGTCCTTGTCTGTGGAGATCTTGGCGGTCTCCCTCAGGACGTGCAGGAGGTCATCGCCTCTACAGTCAAGGCTACTGAGAACAACACTGCCATCACATGCATCCTTGCCATAAACTATGGCGGTCAGAATGAGATCTGCCGTTCTGTCAACCGCTGCCTCGCAGAAGACCCCAAAAAGATTCTCGTCGAGGATGACATTCGTTCCCATTTGGACTTGCCCCAGGTACCCCCTGTCGATATGATAGTACGTAGCGCCAACGAAAGGCGCCTGAGCAACTTTTTGCTGTGGGACAGCGCCTATGCCGAGCTTGGATTCTATGAAAAGCTCTGGCCGGACTGGCAGGCGGAGGATGTCCGGACAATCTGCATGGATTATTCACAGAGGGTGCGCAAGTTTGGGGGGGTAGAATGAATTCACTGGGCCAGAGGATACTAACCACAGTCATTGCAGTACCAGCTCTATTCTCCATCATCTTCTTTTTGCCCTACTATGGGTTTCTCGCCTTGGCTCTGGTTGCCATGCTTACCACCGCCCTTGCCACAGCCGAGCTCAAGGAGCTCTACTTCAAGGCTGAGGGGGCACGCATCAATTTCCCCTCATGGACAGCTGCCCTCCTTCCCTTTTCCCAATGGCTGGAGATAGCATTCCTTCCCCAGCTCCCCCTGCTTGAGCTGACTTTGGTAGTTATGGCCCTGGCAATCTACACTACAGAACTCAGATCAGGTCCCACAGACAAGTATGAGAAGACCTTCTCCCGCATCGGCGGGGCAAGCCTGTTGCTCATCTATCCTGGACTTCTGATAACCTTCATCATGCGCCTGACCGCACTAGACCATGCATCAGCCTTCCTATTGCTCTTTTTTCTGCTGGTGTTTGGCAATGACGTGTTCGCGTTCCTCTTTGGCATGTCCTTAGGAAAAAACAACAAGGGCATCATCAAGGTCAGCCCCAACAAGAGCGTTGCAGGCTTTGTGGGAGGGACACTGAGTACAGTCGCACTGGCACTCGCCTTCTGCCTGTTCTACCCCGGGGTAAAAGAGATGGTAAGCATACCCCAGGCTCTGTTGCTTGGCTTTCTGACAAGCGTCAGTGCCAATATCGGAGACCTCATTGAAAGCGCATACAAACGTGCGGCAAACGTGAAAGACAGCGGTAACCTCATCCCCGGAAGAGGAGGTTTGCTGGATTCCATTGACTCCATGCTCGCCAGCGCACCTGTGTACTGGTTGTTGCTAGCGCTCTTCTAAGCCATGAAAAAGCTTGTCATCCTAGGCTGTACAGGCAGCATCGGAACAACCGCAATCAAGGCTATCCGGGACAAGAAGATTACCATCAAAGTGGTGGGCCTCTCAGCTCACAGTGATGAGGCTGCTTTGGTCTCTCTTGCCAGAGAGCTCGGCTGCCCTTCCATCTGCCTTACCGGAAGCAAGGCAGGCTCCCATCCCAACATGACCACATTCCCATCCCTCTCCTCCATGCTCTCATGCCTCGATGCAGACATTGTACTCAATGGCATCGCAGGCTTTGCAGGGCTTGAGGCTTCGTTGCTATCCCTGCAACAGGGATTTGACCTTGCCTTGGCCAACAAGGAGAGCATCGTATGCGGAGGCTCCTATCTCTTTGACGTTGCAAGGGAACACAACAGTGCGATCATAGCTGTCGACAGCGAACACAGCGCACTCTCGGAGCTGCTCAAGGGTCGTTCCCAAGAAGAGATAGAAACCTTGGTCCTTACCGGCAGCGGAGGTCCGTTCAGAACTCTTGCCATAGACCAATTCGCCCATATTACCGTTGAACAGGCTCTCGCCCACCCCACATGGAAGATGGGTAGGAAAATCTCGATAGACAGCGCCACGCTGGCCAACAAGGCCCTTGAAGTCATCGAGGCCTCCTATCTCTTCGGCCTTCCCCCTCAGCAGATCGAGGTGGTCATCCACCCCCAATCAATTGTCCATTCCATGATCCGCACCCGTGACGGAGCTGTCTATGCCCAGATGGGAATGCCTGATATGACCCTCCCCATTGTCAACGCCCTGGGTGCCGGAGGGACGTCTTTGGTGCGTCCTCTGGATTTTACCAACCTAACCCTCACCTTTGAGAAACCCGATTACCAGCGATTCCCCCTCCTTGCCTTGGCGTTCTCCATCCTACAGAGGAAAGGCAGCTCCCCGCTTGCCTTCAACGCAGCCGATGAGGTGGCGGTGCAAACCTTCCTCGATGGAGGGTGCACCTATCTCCAGATGATTCGCGCCATTGAGAAAACCCTGGAAAAACCATGGGAATGCGCCCCGTCTTCATTTGAAGAGACACTTGCCCTCGATAAGGAAGCGAGAATCCTGACAAGAAGCTTCCTATGAACAGCCTCATGATACTCATCAGCAAATACCTCATTGGACTCTTGGGTATCGGTCTGGTGGTTGTCATCCACGAGGCAGGTCACCTTATAGCCGCTCGTGCCAGCGGTATTGATGTGGAAGTCTTTTCCTTTGGGCTGGGCCCCAAGATATGGGGCTTCACCCACAAAGGCACTGATTTCAGACTCAGCGCCCTACCCTTCGGCGGCTACTGCCGTCTCAAGGGTTCTGACGACCTCAGAGCCGCCCTGCAGCATAACGACAGGGAGTTCACCCATGTAGAACACCGCTCGCTGTTCTCAGCTCACCCTGCAAAGAGAATAGTCACCTATCTCGCAGGACCACTGTTGAATCTGGTCTTTGCCATAGTTCTCTACTCAGTCCTCGCATTCATCCCCTACAAGACACTCTCCACTGAGAGTGTCATTGCAACTGTAAACGACTACCCATCCATCTTTTCCCACACAACAAGCCCGGCCTATCGGCAAGGTTTGAGAACTGGGGACAGGATAGTCGCATTGAATGGACAAGCTATCAGAGACTGGGAAGCCTTGGAAGAGAAACTCACCGACAGTGAAGGCGTACAGCTGTTTACCATTGAGAGGGATACTACCCTGCTGACCCTTGCCCTAGAGGGAGAGAAGAGTGAGGAGGGAAGGCACTATGGTCTCTCGGTAATCAGGGAACCCATCATTGGAAGTGTACGCCCCGCAACACCGGAACGGGATGCCGGCCTTACCAAGGGCGATCGTATAGTGCAGGCAAACGGCAGAGAGATACACAATGACCTCGACTTGCTGGTCGCCCTAGAAAGCAATACAGAGGCGACAGAGCTCCTCGTACTGCGAGGTGAACAGCAACTGGTCATCTCATTCCGCCCTGATCTGGACGAACGGGGCAAGGGCGAGTGGAATTTCTCACTTGCCTCTGAAAGCAGGGTTGTGAAGGCTCCACCCTTCAGTCTCATCAATGGCTGGAATACAACGATTGGTATGGCGAGCGATACGATCAGATCCTTGAGGATGCTCATCAGTGGGCAGAGCAACAACGTGCGACAGGAGTTCACAGGAGCTGCGAGGGCGGCCCTCATGATCGGAGACATCACCTCGTTGGGATTGGAGAGTGATACAGGGGGCGGCTTCAGGGCCCTTTGGTATCTGTTGGGCGTGGTGAGCATTTCCTTGGGCATAGCAAACCTGCTTCCCCTTCCCGCATTTGACGGGGGACAGGTGCTCACCGCCCTGTTCTCATGGGTCACAGGCAAGCAGATACAGCCTAGGACCTACTGGATGCTCCAGTTGGTCGGCATAGTTTTGGTATTTGGCATCTTTGTGTTTCTAGGTTATGCGGATATGATCCACTTCTTATCCATCAGGCGTTAGGGTTGTTCCCGGATACATACTGACGGCTGAACTCCATCTCTTCAAATCGGACAATATTGCTGACAAATGCCAAGGAGAATACACCGGTCTCACCGTTACGGTTCTTGGCCATGATGATCTTTGTCTCCTGGATATTGTTCTTGCGCCGTTCATCCTCATCATCGGTGCGATTCTTTCCTACATCACGGTGCAACAGGATGACCACATCGGCATCCTGCTCGATCGAGCCGCTGTCACGCAGGTCACTGAGCTTGGGCTCCACCCCATCAGCCTGCCTTCCTACCTGGCTGAGACAGATTACAGGAAGATCAAGCTCACGGGCGAGCTGCTTCAGTGACCGGGATATGATGGAGATCTGTTCGTGACGGGGGATACGGGCATCGGCTTCAGCATCGATGAGCCCGATATAGTCAATAAAGATGATCTGGATATCATGTTCGAGCTTCATGCGCCTTGCCTGGGCGCGCAACTCCATCAGCTTCATGTTGGGGGTATCCTGGATGTAGAGTTCCGCATCATAGAGGGAGCCTGAGGCATCGATGATGGCATTCATCTCGCTGTGCTTGAGTGTTGCCTTGCGTATATGGGAGAAGTCGACCCGGCTATGTCCGGTCAGCAGGCGCTCCATCAGGGAGGAGGCGCTCATCTCGAGGGAGAAGAACCCTACCCGGTACTTTTTCTTCACGATCATGTTCAGGGCGACAGAGAGGGCGAAGGCCGTCTTACCAATGGAAGGTCGAGCACCGACAATGATGAACTCCTGCTTCTTGAACCCACCGGTAATGGAGTCCAAAGGGGCAAACGCTGATTCAAAGCCGTTCTTGATCCCTGTGGTGCTTCTCATCTCAATGTCGCTGATGGTCGTGCTTATCAGATCCTTGATGCTGTAGTAGTTGTCACTGCCTGCAGTCTCGTTATTGAGCTTGGAGAGGGCCTGCTCCCCATCATCGATCACTTTCTGGATGTCCTGCGACTCGTCGTAGGCATTGTCCTTGAGCTTGGAGGAGAAGAGCAACAGTTTGCGCCTCTGTGCCAGTGCCTTGAGAATCTTGGCATAGTAGGCGGCGTTGGTTGTGGTGGGAACATCACTGGTGAGGGTGGAGATGTAGGAGAGTCCGCCACACTTGTCTACCAGATCATGGCTCTTGAGATAGGAACTCAAGGTGATCAGATCAAGGGTTTCCGAACTCTCCTGACGAAAAGCAACAATGGCACCAAACAGCTCCTGGTGTGCAACCCGGTAGAAATCATCCTTGCCCAAAAAGTCAGTCACTTCTACAAGGACCTTGTCATTGAGCAGGATTGCACCCAATACTGCACGTTCTGCCTCTTCATTCTGGGGCGGAACGCGTCCAAGCATGCTGTTCGACGCCATGCTGTTACTCGGTCTCTTTGGCAGCTTCTTCAGCTACTTCAGCAGCCTGCACATCCTTGGCGACCTCTTCGGCTTCCTCGGTTGCAGCAAGAGCATGCTCAGCAGCTTTCTCTGCGGCCTTGGCAGCTTTTTCAGCGGCCTTTGCAGCATCAGCGGTAGAGGAAGCCTTTGCCTCTTCAGCGGCAGTTTTGCAGCGACCCTAGCCTCTTCAGCAGCGGCCTTGGCAGCAGCAAGTTCACGTGCCTTCACCTGGCTTTCGCTCTCGACCACAACTGAGATCTCAGCACTCTCATCCTCATACAGACGGATACGCACAGAATAGGTGCCGACCATCTTGATGGTGTGGGAGGAGACTTCAATTCGCTTGCGTTCGATTTCAAAGCCCAGCTTTGCCAGCTCTTCCTGGACCATAGCTGAGGTTACAGACCCGAAGAGCTTTCCACTTTCACCGGCAGAGAGAACCAAGGTGATGGTCGTCTCGTCCAGCTTGGCCTTCAAGTCTGAAGCCAGGGTTCGCTTTTCGTTCTTGCGCTTTGCAATAGCTCGTTCACGGGCGGCAAACAAAGACATGTTTGTCTTGTTGAACATGACAGCCGCTTTGGTGGGCAACAGGTAGTTACGCGCATACCCATCCTTTACAATTACTACGTCTCCCTCTTCTCCGAGGTTGGCGACATCCTGATTGAGAATGATTTTCATATGAAAACTCCTTACTCGTCTTTTCTAAATACTATCCAAGTCTCCAAGACCCCCAGCAGGGGCAACAGGAAGACAACCAATACGTTCAAACCAGGTACCAAAAAGGCTATCAGGAACAGGCTCATCATCAAGCGTCCACCACTGATAGGAAGACCCTTGCGACGCACAAAGTGCAGTACGATGGCCATACCTTGTACAGCATAGAGCACACAGGAACCCAAGGCAATATTCAATGCCAGGGCGCGTCCCAAAAAGGGAGCCTTGAAGACCATCAGCAACAGGACCACCGTCCATGATCCGAGAAACACCCAAAGGTTCTCATACGGAGCAGTCCAGCGGGAAACCCGTTTTGAAAAATCTTCGTCATATCGTCCCAAGTAACTCATTGCCATGAAGGAAGCAAATCCTACCAGTCCCATACAAAGGGGGACCAACACAGATCCACTGACCTTTACCGACAAGCGGTACACCTTCTCCAGTTCGCTCGCAGTGAGAGTCCCGGAGGGACCATCCAACACTCCAAACAGTGCACGGAAGGATTCGAGCATTAGGGCATCGACCTTTGCAACTGTCTCGGAACCACTGGAAAGCCAGATAACCAAAGCCATCGAAGCAACCACGCCAAAGGCACAGGATGCAAGATAGCGTACCATTGTCCGCTGATCGTCCAGATAAATCCAAACTGCGCTGGCGACCAACAATACAAGCGGAATGAACAACCCGATACCCAGCAGCAATCTTCCTGCACTCTCTGCGAGCGCTCCAGGGGCCTGGAACAGGGAGACGACCATCGTAAGCAGCCCAACGGCCGCCACGGGGATCAAAGCATATCTGCGATCGGAAATCTTAGGCGCCAGAACCATGAGCGGAATGGTGAACAGGAAATTGCCGAGCATGAACCGGGAGAGTACGAAACTCACTCCTGCCACCAAGGCCGCCCTGACCATCAACTGTTTTTCACTCTGATCCATACCGTCTAACAAAGCTTACTTCTTCTCAAAAGGAAGGTATGCGAGTACCCGGGCCTTCTTGATCTCGTTCGTAACGCTTCTCTGGTGCTTTGCACAACAACCGGTTATGCGAGCAGGAAGGATCTTGCCCCTTTCGGTAATATATCTGCGAAGCATTTCAGGATTCTTGTAATCGGGGGTAAGGTTCTGGGTACAGAACTTACAGACCTTCTTTCGGAAGTTCGGTCTGCGTCCGCCGCCACCTGAGCGCCTGTCTCTACCACCTCTGCCATCGGAATCCTTGGAATCTCTATCGTCATCACGCATGAATTTTTCTCCTTAAAAACTAGTTTTCTGCTGTAAGCAGGTTATTAGAATGGGATCTGGTCGTCATCGAACTGCTCAGGCCCACCGTAGTCCATATCGGGCATCGGGGGGGGAGCTTGCGTCCTTGGCGCATATGATCCCTGGGGTTTCGCCGGGCTGTCGGTACGACGGCCTTCTGGGCGATCACCACCAGCACTGGCCAGAAGCTGCAAGGAATTGACTACGATCTCAACGCGGGAACGGCTCTGTCCGTCCTGTTCCCAGCGGCTCTGCCTCAGCTCACCTTGGATGGAAACCTGCCTGCCCTTCTCCAGATACTGGTTCAGGCCTTCGGCGCTCTTTCCAAACATGGTGCAATTGAAGAAGTTGGCTTCATCCTCCCACCTGTTGTCAGCCGTCCTCTTTCTACGGTTAACAGCGAGAGAAAAACTACAGATAGCCATACCGCCACTGGAATAGCGAAGTTCGCTCTCCCGAGTAAGACGGCCAACCAATGCGATCACGTTCAAGTCATTTGCCATGCTTATGCTCCAATTCTTGTAGATTTATTTTTCTGTGTTGACAAACAGAAACTTCAAAATGGAGGTGTTCAGCAAGAACTCCTTCTCGAATCCGAGGATAGCGGAAGGATCTGCCTTCATTTCGAAGTATACATAGTGGCCTTTTTCCTGTTTCTTGATATCGTAGGCGAGGTATTTGACGCCCATATCTTCCTGCTTGGTTATCTCTACCCCAGCTTTTTCGAAAAGACCGGTTACCAGTTCCAAGCCAGCCTGTGTTTTCTCTTCGTTTGCATCGAAGATGATTGTGAACTCATAATTTCTCATGGTTCCTCCTTACGGACTAAATGATCCGCCTAACTAGCGGATAAAGAGGTTCTCGGTACACTAGCATGTTTTGGAGTCAGAGGTCAACAAAGCAGAGCAAGATATCCTCTAACGAGGCAAGCTCTTGCATCTGCTTACCAGCCAAGGGCAAGAGCTAAGAACCTTCCTCCGACAGAGAGGCAGCCGCTTATCGTTCCGGAAGTGACTCAACGGTAGTGCTGCTTATATGTTTTTCCAGGAAATCTCTCCATGCATGGGGAATGGGAGTCGAGACCGATAGCTTCACACGTGAACCCTGCAAAAGCAAGGCCTTCTCCTGGACCAGGAACAAGGCAGATCCATCACCATCCCTAGACAAGCGTGAGCTGACCATATGCTTCTTCAGGAACAAGTTTCTGCACCCCTCACAAGGTGTGCTCCGCTGGTGAAGCACCTCATAACAATTCCCTTTGGTAGTGAATGCCGATAGCCCAAGCCTCTTGAGCAGAGCCTCGTTGGCAAAGAGCAGGGCATAGGTATCAACATTGCAGATATATATCTCCTCTTCCAACTGGGAGACAATCCACTCACAGTCAATAGGCCTTTCCTGTTCAAAGCGAAGCGATTGTGATCCATACAGGCAAAACCGGTCACGTCCCTCCCTCTTTGCCTGATAGAGGGCCAGATCTGCGGTATGGTAGAGATCGGCGAAAGTGCTTCCGTGGTCAGGGAAGATCGAGACACCGACACTGCAACTGAGCTGCAAATCCGCATCAGATTTTCCAATGGAGCGCAATGCACGGCAGAGGTTCTCAGCCTTTGTCATAGCCAGCTCCTGGGAAGGGATGCCTGTGATGAAGACAGCAAACTCATCACCTCCGGGACGGGCGACTATGTCAGTAGGTCGGAACACCCCCTTGACCGCTTGAGCCACCAGGCGAAGCACATGGTCTCCCCTTCCATGGCCAAAGGTATCATTGACCCACTTGAAGTGGTCGATATCAAGCATAAAGAAAGCGCCAATGCAATCTTTTTCCGAACTGAGTGCTATCTGGTGTGTTACCTGGGACTCCAAGGCCAACCTGTTCAGTACCCCTGTCAGAGGGTCTAGCTGGGCCTGAAGCGTCTTTTCTGCCAAAATCCGGGTTGTCTTGTCAGAATCCTGTATGACAAGGGAGCATACCACACCAGTGTCAGGGCCCCTGTCTTGCACTCTGTAGGACAACAGCGACCACTGGTAGCCAGAAAAACGATCGTTATGGCTTTTTCGCCTGAAGGCAAGGCCCTTCTGCTCTCCCTTGCCCATTGCACAAGCTCTCAAGGTCCTCTCATCTGCAAAGGCAGAGAAAATATTCCTATCTTGGGGATGCACATACCGTGTTGCAAAGAGAGAAATGGCTTCATAGGTATTGGAATACTTATGGATAAGAAACGCTATGCGCCCCTGTAGGTTGACCTCAAGCAGTTTGCCTGTATCCACATGAAAGACAAGCCTGAAAGAATCATGTTCCATATCCAGGTTGTCCAATCCCTGAGGCTCCTCAGATATCAGAAACAGGTAGATGGGCACTCCCTCCTCTGAGGAATACAGGCAAGTCCCGACCAGATGGATCTGAGAGAGTGTGCGGTCATGGCATATCAGGTGAAACTGCAGGTCAACGTCAGCATTGGTATCCTGTGCCTCATTGATGCACTTGGCTACATGAGGGCGGTCAGTTTCCAGGACAAGGTCAACAAAGGAATCCTCTATCTTGGAGACAAACGCTTCAACGGGATACCCATAATATGAGCATGCCTTTCCTCCGTTGTACAGGACCTTGATCTGCGATCCCAATTCGACAACAAAGTAATAGGGTGAGAACTTGTCAAACACCTGCAGCCACTGTTCCGGGAAAGAGGTTTTTCCCATGGGGCCCTCCCCTCTTCTGCGCAATTCATGTTCTCAAAGGATCGTATGCAGTTGCAGGAACGGTCCCTCACCGGTGGTCTTGAATTCATATTATCACAACCCAATTGAAAGAGACAGGAAAAACTATATAGCCCACAGACTTCATATCTGGGCCTTGGACGGCATTTGGAGCAAAGCTTGATAGGGAAAGACTGGGGAGGGGTACATGCCCAACCACAGAAAACCGCCGGAGCGACCGGCGGTTTTTGCGTTTGTGAACTGCACTTAGCAGTTGAATAAGATTGAAAGAAGTCTACTTCTTGTTCTTATGTCTATTCTTTCTGAGTTTTTTCTTTCTCTTATGAGTAGCAATCTTATGTCTTTTTCTTTTTCTTCCACAAGGCACTGTAGAGCTCCTTAATCCACCGGTTGGGTTATTGGCAAGCCAATGCCGGCGTTTTTGTAATTACCGTGTCATTATGCAAGGATGGGTTGGCAACGTCAAGGGGTAGGGAGAATCAATTTGGCTACCCCCGGTTTTCTTACAAATAACGGGGGGAAAGGCTCCCTATGGGTGACACCATATTGCCCTTCAGCTGTTTTCTTTTTAGTATGGCAGTATAAAATAAGGAGTGTACATGAAGGTTCTGATCTTTGGGTTGGGGATGAATGGAGGGGGTTTTTCCGCCGCCACGTATTTTCTTGACCATGGCGATGAAGTAAGGATTACCGACTTGAAGGGCACGTGTGAGCTGGGATTCGAGATGGATGCCCTTACCCGACGTGGAGCCACCTGCATTGCAGGGGAGCACCGTAAGGAAGATTTTCTCTGGGCGGATATCGTGGTGAAAAATCCCGCCATACCTCCGAACAACCCTTTGCTCTCCTCTGCAAGGATGGTCGTAAATGACTTTGCCTGGCTCTTCTCCTCCCCTTGGTGCTCCGAGACCAAGATCATAGCCATCACAGGGACCAAAGGCAAGACAACCACCAGCGCAGCTGTGGCACACGCCTTGGAAAAATTGGGCTATGAGGCCATGCAGTGTGGGAATATGGGCATCAGTGCCTTCACAGTTCTCCGCGAATGGGAAAAGAGGCATGACCTACAGCAGAAGCTTCCGGATTTCCTGGTCTGCGAGTTCTCCTCCTGGCTGATACGCGATACAGTGACAGCGATGCATGGGGAGCTCCCTCCCATGGAGGTCTGTGCCCTGACAAACTTCTATCCCGACCATCTGAACACCTACGAAAGCATCGAAAACTACCTTGAAGACAAACTTACCCTCTTCTCCCCTTCCACAAAGATAGCTGTGGTTCCCGACGCCCTGATAAAACGGGTGCGCAAGCAGACCAGACTTGACGGAAAGCACGTACGCGGTATTGACAGGACCTGTGCCAAAGAGGTGGAAGAGCTGCCCCATCTCAAAAGCGCCTATGCGATCCTGCTCTCCCTGGGTTTCAAGTGGAAGTCAGTCCTGAAGGCTTTGGATAGCTTTGCAGGGGTACCGCACAGGATCGAGCAGGCAGGCCTGCTCGATACCATACTCTTCATCAATGACAGTGCAGCCACCATACCCGAAGCTGTACACTTCACCTATGCCCGCTTCAGGGGAATGGCAAGCCATCTCATCTGCGGAGGCACGGACAAGAGCCTCAAGCCGGATTCGATGCTTGATGTGCTGCAAGCGGCCTCAAGCATTTCGCTGTTGGACGGCTCCTTTACCAGGGAGAAGCTCATTCCCTTGCTTGAAGAACAGAAGATAGCCTATGAAGGCCCTTTTTCCTCAATGGATGACGCTGTGCTGAAGAGCTATAGCCATGCTGTGCAGAAAGCCAAAGAACTCCCTGATCTTCCTCAAGTAGTGCTCCTCTCCCCGGGGTGTGCCTCCTTTGAGATGTTCAGCAATGAGTTTGACAGGGGGAACCAGTTCAAGAAGCTGGTGGGACTGCTTCTGGAGAGCTAGGGCAAAGCATCCGAATCCATTCACGCCCGTCCCTTGGTCAGATGACGAATGTCTCCAATGGGGGAAAGCCGTTGAATTCAACTGAAGCATAGCTGCTGGTATATGCCCCGGTGGACAGCCAGTACAGACGGTCTCCGACAGCAAGGCTCAAAGGAAGCTCGTACATATACTCCTCGTACATCGTATCCATGCTGTCACACGAGGGACCGGCTAGGATGACACGCTCGGCAGGTCCGGTCCTTTCACACACGATGGGATACTTGATCGATTCGCCAAGGGTTTCCATCAACCCTCCGAACTTGCCGCAATCCTGATAGATCCAACGTTCCAAGGCAGTACGTGACTTTCTGGATATCAAAACGATCTCGGATACCAGCACACCGCTGTCACCCACAAGCGAGCGTCCCGGCTCGATGATGATCTGTGGCAGGTCATCGCCATAGTCCTCCTCGAGGTACCGCCTAATTTCCTGGGCGTAGACATCGATGGAGTGGGTTCGCTCCTGGTAGACTGCGGGGAATCCTCCCCCCATATTGATACACTTAAGCTCAAGATCTTCATTCTCCTTGAGCCAGGAGAACAAATAGCTAACCTTGGAAAGTGCTGTATCCCAAGCAGTAATATCACGCTGTTGGGATTCCACATGGAACGAGAGCCCGTAGGGTTGCAAGCCCAGCTTGCGAGCCAGGACCAGCAAATCGCCAGCGAGATCCGGGCTACAGCCGAATTTCCGTGACAAGGGCCAATCGGCTGTAAGCCCTCCCTCAGCCATCAGGCGCACCATGACCTTGGCCCCTGGGGCCGCCATAGCAATGTTCCTGAGGTCAAGCTCGCTGTCGGTCACAAACAGACGGATGCCAGCCTGATAGAACTCCTTGATATGGTCAAACTTCTTTATCGTATTCCCACAGCTCAAGCGATCGGCACTTACCCCCAAAGACTGCAGACGACGCAGCTCGTAGACCGAAGCCACGTCGAAATTGGATCCCAGACGGGCCAGAAGTGCCAGCACCTCCGGAGCTGGGTTGGCTTTCACCGCATAGTAGATGTCGGCAAAGGGAAGGTTCTTCTGAAGCTCGTGGTATTTCTCCGCGATCACTTCCGAAAGGATCACCTGGAAAGGGGTTTCCCTCTTTCGGGAAAATTCCAGCACCCTCTGCCACCGTTCAGCGCTAAGGTTGTCATTCTTGTCAATATACATAGATGCACTATGGGGATATTCTTGCTTTCCTGTCAACATGTTGGGCACCGACAGGAAGAACCTGGAATGCATCCACACATTTCATGCTTTGTTCTACCCAACGGTGTGAGGATTACTCGTTTTCACCCTAGGTTGCAGGCCCTTCCTGAGGCTTGGTCTTGCGGTTCATGCGATAGCGGAAATGCTCGATGACCGAATAGATTTTCCAACGGAAAAAATGCAGGGTATAGTCTGTAGTCGGCGTACGATAATAGCTTTGCCCGCCAAAAGAGAGCTTGAACAGCTCCAGGGTGGCCAGATGATCACCCCTACCCTTAGGTCCGGGTATACCATGCATATCGTAGAAGGTACATCCACTTTCACATGCCATGCGGATGGCACGGTCCTGCAGTGCATAGGAGCAGGAAATGCCATCCTGACGAAGGGTGGATCCGTACAGGTATACTGCCTCCGAACTACTCATCAGCAGCATCAGGCCCCCGACAATAATAGGGCCCTCCTTTGCAATGAGGAGTTTGCAGGCGACATCACCGTGCACCTTGCCATCCAGGGAGAGCAATGCCTTCAGGTATTTCTCTGACCTAGGGGTAAAGCCATCGCGTCTGGCTGTCTCAAGATAGGTCTCATACCAACGTTTGAATGAGGCTGTCGCACCATCCCACAACGAAACCTGATAGACTGAAGCACTTTTGCGCAGGGCACGCTTTGCACGGTCACGATAGCCAAGGGTAACCGCATTGTACCCCCATTGCAAGGCGATCCTCACCGTCCCGTCAGGCTGTACGCTCTCTTTTGCCGTGTGGAACCGTCCTCCCGTAAGATACATGACATTCGGGTCGTTCACTTCGTCCCATGGCAGGTCATACCTGATGGAAAACACACTTTTGGGAAGGGCTTTCTTCAGTTCCTTTGACAGGCTGGTCAGGAACTCACCCACGGTACGTTCAGGATTATGAAACACATCAGGACCAAAGGGGATATAGGCAAGGGATGAGAAAAGAAACAGGCGCTTGACCAACACAAGCACTTGGGAAGTCCACCCCTCCATCTCTATGGTGAAGGCATAGGGTTTCCATCCGGAACCTCTCTTTACTGCAGCCCAAAAACTGCTCTGCAAAGGGGTGCTCATACTGGACATTTTCTTGTAATCCATCGGAATCAGTTTCATAGCATATCCATCCTACCATGCCTAAATACAGAAAAGGGGCCAGATGGCCCCCATATTTCAAGCTTTTTTCCCCCACTGGGGTACTCAGCCTACAGGACCGTTCAGATATCTTTTGGAGGTAAGGTGCTTGCCCTCAGCTCCCAGTGGCTTACCATCGACCTTGACAACACCGTCTTCCGCTACGATGGGCATTGCAAAGAAATGGTCGGCCTTCACATAGGATAGAGCCTCTTCGGGGGTCTCAAACCCTTCCGGTTGCAAGATGGTACCCACTTCAAACTGCGGGGCAAAGAGCACTTCACAGGTCGTATGTTCCTCAGCCTCGGGATCGCTGGCGGCTAGCAGCATTCCCCGGCTTTTCACCCCACGGAAATTTGCAGGCTTGAGGTTGCTGACCAACACGATGTTCTGATCCTGCAACTCTTCTGCGCTGTAGTAAGGGACGATGGAACTGACGATGGTACGGCTCTCCTCTTCCTTGCAATCGAGGGTAAGAATGTACAGCTTGTCTCCGTTGGGGTGTTTCTCCACATCAGTGATGCGGGCAACCTTGAGGATTACCCTCCGGTTGAACTGTTGTGCAAGGCTCTCTTCTGTTTCTTTGGCATCCATCTCTATTCCTTTCTCCACATTATGTATTTTCTTGTTTTCTGAAGCAGTTTGCTCCTTCTCAGCCCGCTCTTGCTGGGAACCGGCAAAACGGGTACGCAGTTCATCTATCAGGGAGTCTTCGAGCTTGTCGAACAACAGGGATGTCTCTCCCACCTCTTCAACTCCGCTGAACGAGCCAAGGTCAGTCCAGCGAGAAGCCTCACTTCCTAGGAAAGAGAGTATCTTCTTACTCGTACCGGGCATATAGGGCTCGACCATTATGCCGAGATCACGAATGAGGTAGACCAGCGTCCTCAGAAGGGAAGCTGCCTTCTCTGGATCCTCAGTCCTCATCTTCCAAGGCTCTCCATCCTGGAAAGCCTTGTTTCCGACTGAGGAGAGAGCAAGTATCTGCCTCAGGGCATCACGCTCCTCTGCCCGTTCCAGACACGTATCAATGGCCTTCTCCTTCTCCATGATCACTTCCTTGAGGGAGGGGTCAATCTCACCTTGGGGAAGCTTGCCGTCATAGAAACGTCTGACAAAGGTAAGGGTACGGTTGACCAGATTGGAAAGGTTCCCGATAAGCTCTCCGTTGATTTTCTCCTGGAAATCTGACCAGGTGAAGGTGACGTCGCTCTTTTCAGGTCGGTTATGGAACATGTAGAAGCGCCAGGCATCCACAGGGATACCGGTATCCTGCACATCGTTGCCGAAAATCCCTATGCCCAGGCTCTTGCTGAACTTCCCACCCTCATAGTTGAGGTACTCGGTACTGCTCATATGGTGAAGCATTGTCCACGTGTCCCCCGTTGCCAGCTGGCATGAGGGAAAGATGACCGTATGGAAGGGAATGTTGTCCTTACCGATAAATTGGAACAGTTCTGTGCTTTCAGGCTCGTGCCACCACCTCTGCCAGTCATCTGTCCCGTTGGCAGTAATGGAGACATACCCGATGGGAGCATCGAACCAGACATAAAAGACCTTGTTCTCAAAGCCGGGCTTGGGGACAGGGATCCCCCATTTCAGATCCCGAGTTATGCACCGCTCCTTCAAACCGTCCCTGATCCAGGACTTGGTGACCTGGATAGCATTGTTTGCCCAAAAGCCATCCACACTAGCCTCTTGCATCCACTCTTCCAGCAGGGGAAGTGCCTTGGGAAGATCTATATAGAGGTGGCGAGTCTTTTTGACAACAGGCCTTGTCCCGCAGACACCACAGCGGCTGTCCAACAGCTCAATGGGATCGAGAAGGGTCTGGCATGCATCACACTGATCTCCCCTTGCACCTGTGCTGCCACAGTGGGGGCAGGTGCCTTCAACAAAGCGGTCTGCGAGGAAACGCTCGCATTCCGGACAGTACAGCTGTTCGTTCTCATGCTCGTTGATATAGCCCGCCGCATCGACCTTGGCAAAGATTTCCTGCACGATGCGGGTCTGTTCAGGGGTGCTAGTCCTGCCGAAATGGTCAAACTTGATGTCAAACCACTGGTAGATATCCCTGTGTATCGCATTAAAACGGTCACAAAGCTCCTGGGGGGTCACCCCTTCCTTGAGGGCCTTGGTCTCAGTGGCAGTGCCATACTCATCGGTGCCGCAAATATAGAGGGTCTCATACCCCTTGGAGCGACAGAACCGGGCAAAAACGTCGGCTGAAAGCACTTGGGTCAGGTTGCCCAGGTGCGGAATGTTGTTTACATACGGCAAAGCGGATGTTACGAGTCTCTTTTTCATACAGGACATACTAGACCGCTTGCAACATAATTTCAATGCCAAAACGCGCAATAGAAACCATATTGTAACCTTGACGATACCTCCGTGAGTAAGTACATTAGAGGTGTGTCTATCCGACACATCAAGGAGAAATCATGGATACCATGCAGCAGCCACAGAGGCCTGCACGAAAAACGAACAATATCAGCCCGAAGCTGGTTATTTGGATCATCGTTGCCATCGTGTTGGTTATGCTGGTTCTCAGCAGCTTTTTTGTTGTAGACCAGACCGAACAAGCGGTTGTACTTCGCTTCGGCAAGTTTAGCCGTACCGTAGGACCTGGACTTCAGACTAAGATTCCCCTAGGAATTGAAGCTAGTTACAACGTTCCAACACAAGTAGTCCAGACAATGACATTCGGCTATCGATCAAGTCCGTCCTCAAACACCTTGTTTGCCAATTCGGACTATTCAAGTGAGTCAATCATGCTCACAGGGGATCTGAACATCATCGATGTCGAGTGGATCGTACAGTACAAGATCGAAGATCCGGTAAAGTGGATGTTCAACGTCGAGTCCAGGGAGACGACCATCAGGGATATCAGCCAGAGCGTCATGAACAAGCTTGTCGGCGACCTTCCCATCCTCTCGGTCATGACCAGCGAACGGACCAAGATTGAGGTCGAAGCCCAGTCAGAGATGCAAAAAGTGTTTGACAACTACGGTCTTGGCGTGAGGATCGTAACTGTCAAGCTGCAGAACATCGTCCCACCGGTCGGTGCTGTCCAGGATGCCTTTGAGGATGTCAACAAGGCAATACAGGATATGAACCGCCTCATCAACGAAGGAAAACAGAACTACAACAAGGTCATCCCTTCCGCAAAGGGTGAAGCGAACAAGGTTGTCCAGATAGCCCAGGGTTACGCGGCAGAACGCGTAAACCAGGCAGATGGTGACGTTGCCCGTTTTAACAGTGTCCTTGAGGTATACAAACAGAACGAGGAGATTACCCGTACAAGACTCTACATCGAGGCAATGGAATCGATCATCAATCCCGCCGGTGGTGGCTCAGTCACCTTGGTGGACAAGAACCTTTCCAACTACCTGCCTATCCAGATGCTTGGGGGTGAAAAATGAAAACCAATAAAAAACTCATAACCACACTGGTGATAGTCGCTATCTTTCTTGTCGTATTCATCCTGCTCGGACCTTTCTACATCCTGTATGAAGGTCAGCAGGCGGTCGTAACCCGCTTTGGTAAGATCGTAGATACAGAGAATGTCGCTGGTCTGAAGTTCAAGATGCCGGTAGTCGATAACGTAGTGATCTATCCCTACAAGATCATCTCCTGGGATGGGGCTGCTCAGCGCATACCTACAAAAGAGAACCAGTTCATCTGGGTCGACACCACTGCCCGTTGGAAGATAGCAGACCCTGCCAAGTACTATGAGACCGTCAATACGCTCAGCAATGGTATCGCTAGGCTGAACGACGTGCTTGACTCCTCCATAAGGACAATCATCAGTGAGAACTTCCTCAATGAGTCGGTCAGGAATACCAACAAGATCAACAACATCAAGGTTGAGGAGCAGGTCCAGAACCTAGACAACGTCGAAGATGCTGAGACACTGAGAAACCTGACGGCCACCCAGACCAAGCAGGAGACCATCAGTATCGGACGTGACGGCCTCAGCCAGATGATGTTTGACCAGGCAAAGCAGTTCACCGATGCCTTTGGTATCGAGCTCATTGATATCGTCGTCAGGCAGATCCGCTACAGTGATGACCTCACAGAGAGCGTCTACCAGAGGATGATCAAGGAGAGGAACCAGATTGCAGAAGCATACCGCTCATACGGTCGGGGTCAGCTTGCCCAGTGGCAAGGTAAGACCGAGAACGAGGAAAAGGTAATTCTCTCTGAAGCGTATGCCAAAAGTGAGACCATCAAGGGTGTTGCCGATGCCAAGGCTGCTCAAATCTATGCTGATTCCTATGAGGTTGATCCTGAGTTCTTCGATCTTTGGAGAACCTTGGAGTCTTACAGGAAGACCATTCCGTCCCTGGATAAGATTCTCAGTACCGATATGCAGTACTTCAATCGGCTCTATGGAGAGACGTTGGGCAAGTAAGCCAATCATTTTCTTGAAAGGAAGGGATTATCCAATAGTCCCTTCCTTTTTTTTGCACCCTTTGCTAGACTCGGGACATGCAAAACAAATACCTCATCGCCTTTGACTTTGACGGGACGCTCTACCCCCTGTATCCCTATGACAGCGAGCAGAGGCTCATCCTTTCCACTGCCAAGGGGCGTGGACACCTCAACCGCCTCCGTGCAAAACGCATGGTCCTGAAGGACAGCCAGGGGAAAATGAAACATGGGGAGTTCAACCGACGCTATGGGGAGCTGTTGGGAGGGTGTAAGCCCTCCCACATAGAGGAGGTTGCAAAGGATATCTCCGCCTTGGTGGATCCTGAGCAGTTCTCCTTGCTCAAGGCCCTTTCCACTCAGGCTGACCTGGCCATTCTCAGCTGCGGTACTGAAAACATCATCCACGCCTTCCTCTCCCTACATAAGATAGATCATCACTTCTTCCAGGTAAGCGGAAAAAGCCTGCACTTCTCACAGGCCTCCAAACCAGAAATCCTTTGCACCATAAGCAGTCCTGAAGAGAAACGTACAGCCTTTGCCGAACTTGCAAAGAACTATACACACACCATCGCTGTTGGGGATGGCCCTACAGACATCCCCATGCTCAAGGAAGCGGATCTGGCTCTGATAATCGATTGGACTGGAGGTGAGAGCAGATACCCCTTTGAAACCTTCTCTGATCTGTATTCGGCCTTGGAGCGTTGCCTCTCCTATATTGAGAAGGCTGAAATGGCCTGACGAGTGCAGACCTTCCACGAGACACAGCAAAGACCCGCTGCCACCACGAGCGACAGACCAATACCGATTGCCGGTGATGAGAAGAGCACAAGGGGGACAAAGAGCGAAAGGCCAACCACAATGAGTACCGCTATCGCGCATCCCATCCCCAGCAGCCCGTTCATATTGCTCTTCATCGCCTGTTGGGGGATGCTCCAGGTGAGCATAGGCCGCCTGTAGTCAATGGCGAGGCCGAAGGCGGCAATGCTGAATACCACCGGCAAGGAAAGAAGCACCATCCACACCAGGTGAATCAGAGGGAGCCTGAAGAACATCAGGGCGAGGGCCAGGTAGATTAGGTCTGTCGAACCGACCAGGATCATATGCAACATGAGCTTGGCCCTGACAAATACAGAGGGAGACAGGGGAAGTGTCTTATCAAGGGAAAACTGAGGGCCCTGCCTGCTCACACTGGTGCTACTGAGCATCGAGATGCTGGACATCAGAAGAACTCCAAGAACCAGGCCATACGGCAGATACGCCGAGGATGCCACCTGGGAAGCCAACCCCTGTATCTCACCCAACACCCCGGTAAGGGCATAGACACCAAGCAATATCAAGGGAATGAACAGCTCCCCTACCAACTCTATCATAAAGACCGACTGGCCCCTGATAACTTCAATTTCACGCACGATGAGGGTACTGGATTGGCTCATGCTCATATAGGAATCCCGTCTCCCATGCTTGCCCTTCTTCCTTGTAATGCTCTGGGAGGATGCTACAAGGGAGAGCGAGTGTGCATACCCCCTCCCGACAACAAGGCTGATACCGGTAGGGATAGCCACCAGGCATAGGGCCTGCAGGAGAAAATCAGGCCATGTCCACAGCATTTTCGCCTGCATCACAAAAAGAGGAAAGGCTTTGGTAAGGGTGGTGAAAGTAGTGCCTACAGACAGCATCATCGCCTGGAAATCAACCTGGAAGGAAGATCCATCCTCCATATTCCTGGAGAAGAGGCTGATCATGACCAGGGAGAAACCCAGTATGAACACAAAAGAGAACAGCTGTTCGGCCAACCTGAAGCGTACTCCCTTGGAAAGACGGACCAGAGCTGTCGCAACAAGCAGGGCAAGGGAGAGCGGCAAGAGAGGGCCGAGCAACAACAAGAAAAGGCTCCCCACCACAAACAGGAGGCTTATCCCTTCAAGAAAGGCCGCAACCACTATACCGGGAAGCACTATCCCCACATAGAGGGGAAAATAGAGCACATATGCAACAAGAAGACGGCTGGACAACAGTTCCACCCCACTGACCGGCAACGTTGATGCCAGCGTAATGTCCTTGCCACTGTAGATGATGGAGGAGAGCCCGATGGATCCGAGGAAAAACAAGAAGGAGAATCCTGCAAGGGTGGCTAGGAACATTCCCAGATAGGGAATGCCGATGAGAGTCCCCAATGTCTGGTAGGTATAGTAGTTGAAGCCTACCATCAGGACAAGCATGACCAAGCTGCAGACCAACATGGCAGCTATCACCACTTGGAGGACTATGCCTCTCTTGGAGCCTTTGGAGACGGTAAGACGGGAGAAATAGGTCTTTACAGGCTTTACTCCATCGAGAAAAGCCCTGACAAGCAACAGGACAACGTGTGTACGCATCAGAGTGGGGCCTCTTCTGTCAGTTCCAAAAAGAGCTGTTCCAGAGTACCGCCCCCCTTGCCGCGCCGTTCCGACAATTCGGATACAGTCCCTTCGAACAACAGACTTCCCTTGCCTATGATGCCGATGCGGTCACAGACCTCTTGGGCTACCTCCATTCCATGCGTGGAGAAGAATACAGTATTGCCCGCATCTGCATACGATCGCATGGTCCTCTTCAAGAGAAAAGCAGCCTTGGGATCGAGGCCCACCATAGGTTCATCGAGAATCAGCAGGCGACTGTCATGCAAAAATGCTGCGATGATACCGAGCTTCTGCTTCATCCCGTGCGAATAGGAGGAGATCTCATCATCAAGGGCATGTTCCATCTCAAACAGGGAGGCATACTCTTCTATGCGTTGTCTCCTGGTCTCTAGGGGTATCTGATAGATGTCTGCGATAAAGTTCAGATGCCGGTTTCCCGTCATCTTCTCGTAGAAGAGCGGCTCATCCCCGACATAGCTGATCATCCTCTTTATCGCAAGGCTGTCCTTGCCCACCTCTTTCCCCTCTACAAGGATAGAACCGCTATCGGGGGAGAGAAGCCCAACCAACATCTTGATCGTAGTGCTCTTGCCCGCCCCATTGGGGCCAAGAAAACCAAATATCTGAGCGCTTCCTATGGAAAGGCTCAGACTGTCCACCGCATGGGGCTTCTTAGGATCGTATTGCTTGCTTACCTGTTTGAATTCAATCATCTTTTCTTTTTCCAATTACAATTTCTCATACCAGCACCAGTATATATTTCTTCCTGTTAGTCTCAGAATGCAGTATACGAGGAGAAAAGCCAAATAGCAAGAACTATTTAGACAGTTTTCTAATTAGATTAATTTTCATGAATGAATATGCATAAATATCATTTTTTTTACTAAATATGCCATTATTCCTTCTTTTTTAGAATAAATATACATGATTGCTTGAATATTTTTACATATTTCAGTACACTCCCCATATATTAATTACACTTGGCAGGGAGATTTTATACTATGAACAAAGAGAAAGTGATTCTGGCATACAGTGGTGGCCTCGATACTTCAGTAATCCTCAAATGGTTGTCCAACAAGGGTTTCGATGTCATCGCCTATGTGGCAAACGTCGGGCAGAATGAGGATTTCGATGCAATTGAAAAGAAGGCCTTTGCAACCGGAGCCTCCAAAGTCTACATCGAAGACCTGCGCAAGGAACTTGTCACAGACTATGTGTTCCCTGCCCTCAAGGCCAATGCAATCTACGAAGGCACCTATATGCTGGGCACCTCCCTTGCCCGTCCTATCATTGCCAAGCGTCAGATTGAGATTGCCAAAAAAGAAGGTACTGTCTATGTGGCCCACGGGGCGACAGGAAAAGGCAATGACCAGGTCCGCTTTGAGTTCGGCTACTACATGCATATGCCTGAGGTCAAGATCATCTCCCCTTGGAAAGATCCCGAATGGCTCTCTGAGTTTGAAGGTCGTTCTGACATGATCGCCTATGCCAAGCAGTACGGTATCTCCATCAAGGCATCCACCAAGAAACCTTTCAGCGAAGATGAGAACCTCATCCACATCAGCCATGAGGCAGGAGTCCTTGAAGACCCCTCCCTCAGGTGTGCAGAGGATGTGTTCAGCATAACCCTCAGCCCCCAGAAGGCCGCTGACAAGGAGACGACGCTGAGCTTTGAGTTCAAGGACGGCGTCCCCGTCTCGGTAACAAATGAAGATGACGGCACAGTTGTCACCGACCCCCTGGAGATGCTGCTATACCTCAACAAAATGGGCTATGACAACGCAATTGGGCGCGTGGATATGGTCGAGAACCGCTATATTGGGATCAAGAGCCGTGGGGTGTACGAGACTCCAGGCTGTGAGATCCTCTGGAAGGCACATCGCAACCTTGAGGGCATCACCATGGACAAGGAAGTCATGCATCTGCGTGACTCACTGATGCCCAAGTATGCCACCCTCATCTACAACGGCTACTGGTTCGCCCCGGAGTTTGAGATGCTGAGTGCGGCATTCGAGCAGAGCCAGAAGAACGTGACAGGGACCAGCAAGGTGGTCCTGTACAAGGGCAATGTCATCTTTGCAGGAGTCAGCAGTCCCCTCTCCCTCTATAACGAGGCACTGGGTTCGATGGACAAGGCCGGCGGCTACGAGCCGGTAGACTGCAAAGGCTTCATCAACATCAATGCCATCCGCCTGATGGCCAATGCACAGAGGGGATAGGCACACTTTCGCTTGTGTAATTTCTCTGTGATCTGTGTTATGTTCCTGTAGGGAGGGTACTCATGCAAACAAAAGAGATCCTTGAAATAGCGGCACAGGCAGCAATGCAGACGGTAGACTCAAACCAAGGGGGCCCGTTTGGAGCCGCTTTGGTAGATCAGGGGGGCAAGATCTTCTATGCATCCAATACGGTGCTTGGAAGTTGCGACCCCACCGCCCATGCAGAGGTCAATGCGATCCGCAAGGCATGCGAGGAGAAACAGAGCCATGACCTGAGCGGTTGTACGCTCTACACCACCTGCTATCCCTGCCCTATGTGCCTGGCCGCCTGCATATGGGCAAACATCAAGGAGATCCACTACGGTTGCTCCTCTGAAGATGCGAAGAGCATTGGGTTTCGGGATGACTTCATCTATGACTTCATAGAGGGAGGCTGTAAAGATATGGGGGTGCTCACCTTGCACCATGAGGATAAGGATGCCTGCCTGGCCCTGTTTGACCACTATAAGAAGATGAAGAAACAGCTGTACTAGGATTTTTGGGTATTTAGGGAAGATAGAGCTCGCTATCCACCCGTTGCTGGCAGGTTTCCTCCAGGTGTCTGGTGAACTGGGCGAACCAGGGATTATCCATACCAAGGTTGCTGTTGGAGACCTGGATGCAGGCACAGCAGTGGATGCAGAGGGAGGCATCCGCCTTTGCAAGGCATCCTGTAGGACAGACTCTATAGCAATGGCTGTCTATAGGGTGAGTCATATCCTTGGGCTGTGGCATGTAGGGAGGGTCAGCCAGGGGCATATCCCTCTTGTACGGCCTGTTCCCAGGAGGATGGACGGTCTTGGTCTCTCCGTTGAGATATACTGCTAGGCGGTCAAGGATCTGAAAGTCCTCAATGTCTGGCCTTTTGGAGCCCACCTTATCGGTGTAGCTGTGTTGGCACCCTATCGAGGCGGCCCCTATGAGAGGGACCCCTTTTCCCAGCAGGAGGTCCTCCATCTCGACCAGCGCATCCTCAAAGGCTCGGTTACCAAAGCTTGCGATGACCAGGGCCTTACAGTTGGTGCAGGTGACCATCTCCTTGAGGTACTCGGCAAAGAGGTGCGGCACCCTTCCCCCGTATACGGGGTAAGCGACGATAAGGGTGGTGTCCGCCAAGGCCAGGGGCTTTGCCCTCTGGATGAAGTGGGTGACATCGATTTCGAGAAACTTTTGTTTTGTAGCCTTGGCCACAGCTAGGGCACAAGCCTTGCTCTGGCCGGTAGGACTGAAGGTAAGGAGGGTGAAGCTCATAATAGCTCACTATAGTGTTCGATTCCCAAAGCGAGGATATCATGGATATGTTCGTCATTGAGGCGATAGAGGACGTTTCGCCCATCCTTCCTAAACCTCACCAGACGGCGTGCACGAAGCAACTTCAGCTGTTGGCTTATGGTACTTTGCTGCATACCCAGCTCTTCGCTGATGGAGTTCACCCCACGCTCACCCCGTTCCAGGAGAAAAAGGATCTTCAAACGGGTCGGATCTCCAAACACTTTGAAGAAATCGGCGATATCGACGATCTCTTCCTCCAAAGGCAACATAATCTCCTGCATGAGCAACCTCCTGACCCCTTTGAGTATACAGGGAGGCGACAAGAAAGGAAAGGGACTTTGGCCTTCTGAAAAACCAGAGAAAAAGATACGTATGGCACCATATTTTCACAGGTCCGAAAATAGGGTACAGTATAACCAACACTTGAAGGTTGAAGAGTACAAGGTTGGCAAGGACCATAGTGGCACCCCTTTGGACCCGTTTCATGTGCATAACGACCACCCTACAGACAACACCGCAACAAAGAGAACCATACACCCTTAAGGAGACGTACAGTGGACATCAACAAGCAAGGAGCAAAGCTGATCATAGGCGAACGTGAAGTGCCGATGACCGTAATCACCGACAACATGGGGGGGAAATCCCTCGACATCACCCGGCTGCGCAATGAGACAGGATTCATCACCTACGATCCGGGTTTTGTGAATACAGGCTCTTGCATGAGCTCCATATGTTTTGTCGACGGTGAAAATGGCATTCTGAGGTATCGTGGCTATGATATTGAGGATCTTGTAGAACATTGTGACTTTGTCGAGGTAGCACACCTGCTCATCAAGGGCGAACTTCCAGACCTTCCCGAACGGCACAAGTATGCGGAGATGCTCAACCGCCACTCCCTATTGCATATCGACATGCGTAATTTTTTCCGTGATTTCCCTCAGGATGCCCACCCCATGTCCATCCTTTCGGCCATGGTAGCTTCCCTTTCGGCCTTCTATCCTGAAATTGCGGATGTAGATCCTGAAGAGAACGTTGACCTTACCATCAGCAGGTTGCTGTCCAAGATGCGAACCATCGCCGCCTTCAGCTATCGTCAGATGAACGGGCTTGACTTCAAGGAACCTTCCTATAAGTTCTCCTACTGTGAAAACTTCCTCAACATGATGTTCTGGACTCCTGTCAATGCCTATGAGCCGGATCCTTTGCATGTGAAGGCCCTGAACATTCTGCTCATCCTGCATGCCGACCATGAGCAAAACTGCTCCACCAGTGCCGTACGGCTTGTGGGTAGCAGCGAGGCCAACCTCTATGCTTCGGTCGCCGCCGGCTGTTGCGCACTCTGGGGAAGCAAGCATGGAGGGGCAAACCAAGCAGTTCTGGAGATGCTCAACACCATCCTCAACGACGGATTGAGTATCGAAGAGGTGTTGGAGATGTCCAAGGACAAGGACAACCCCTTCCGACTCTCAGGCTTCGGTCACCGAGTCTACAAGACCTATGACCCCCGGGCAAAGATAGCGAAGAAACTCTGTGAAGAGGTCCTGGGAGCGGACAGCAAGAAGGATCCCCTTCTGCAGATAGCCCTTGAACTGGAGAGAGTCGCCCTGAGCGACCCCTACTTCATCGAAAGGAACCTCTATCCGAACATAGACTTCTATACCGGGATCATTTTCCATGCCATGGGAATCCCCGAGTCGATGTTTACCGTACTCTTTGCCATGGGAAGGCTCCCCGGATGGATAGCCCACTGGTTGGAGTGGAGACACGACCCGTACCAGAAGATCGGACGCCCGCGCCAGGTCTACTCAGGGCTCCAGTCTAGGAAGGTTGTGCCTCTTGAAGACCGTTAAGGCCCTCATCTTTGATTTCAACGGCACGCTCTTCTGGGATACTGTGTATCACCAGAAGGCGTGGGCTCATATCGCAGACAAGTATGGCAAACACCCGTACACAGAAGAGCAGATGCATCTGCTCAACGGCAGGACCAACAGAGAGACCATCACCTTCCTTGTAGGCGAGGGTCTTTCTGCAAGCACGATACAAAAGATATCAGAAGAGAAGGAACAGCTGTACATTGACCTGTGCCAGGCCTCAATGCCCCTCAGCCTTGCCAAAGGCGCTGTCAACCTTTTTGAAGATGCGATGCAGAAAGGCATCAAGCTGGCCATTGCCACCAGTGCAGGCCCTGATAATATGGCCTGGTACAGGAAGTGGTTCTCCCTCGACACCCATTTCCATCCATCCCTGATCATAACCGACGATTCCAAGCGCAAGGGCAAACCCGATCCGGCCATCTATCTTGACACCCTCGCCGCCTTGGAATTGGACGGCTCATCATGTGTGGTCTTTGAAGACACGAAAAGCGGGATCATCAGCGCATCCAGAGCCGGTATAGGCAGAATCTACGCCATAGCAAGCCTTGGTGCGGATATAGGGACAACAGCGGCCATGGGAGAAACCCATGGCCGACTCGACAGTTTTGATCAGTTTGTATTAGAGTAACGAAAGCAGAAGCTCTCCGAACGCCTTGGTACCCAGCTTTTCGCAAGGGACGTTCTCCTCTACCATCATACGGTGGAAGTCCGCTGTCACCTTACCACTGGCAAGGGCCCGTTCGACTGCAAGGAAGAGCCTGTCTGCAGCCTCGTCCCATCCCAAGAAGCGCAGAAGCATCTCTGCAGACAGAACCAGCGAAAGAGGATTCACGATATCCTTGCCAGCGATATCTGGGGCTGTGCCATGGGTGGCCTCAAAAATGGCAAACTTGCTGTTGAAGTTGATGTTCGCACCCGGGGCAATTCCAATGCCTCCTACAGCTGCTGCCAGGGCATCGGAGACATAGTCCCCGTTGAGGTTCAGCGTCGCTATGACGTCATAGCGATCTGGGGTGAGCAGGATATTCTGCAGGAACGCATCACAGATGCAATCCTGGATAACCAATGCATCAAGCCCTTCACGCTCGATGGAAACCTCTCCCGCCTTGTTCTTCTTTGCCCCGAACTCACGCTGGGCAAGCTCATAGCCCCATTTGCGAAATCCCCCTTCGGTGAACTTCATGATGTTGCCCTTGTGTACAAAGGTGACGCTCTTGCGTTTGTTGAGCAACGCATAATCAATGGCGCTACGGATCAGGCGCTCACTCCCCTCTCGGGAGACAGGCTTGATGCCGATGGCACTGGTCTGGGGGAAGCGGATGCTCTTCACACCCATCTCGGTCTGGAGGAAGTCGATGACCTTCTCCACTTCGGCGCTTCCAGCCTCCCACTCGATACCGGCATAAATATCCTCGGTATTCTCGCGAAATACGACCATTTCGACCTTCTCCGGATATTTGACAGGGGAAGGGACACCGCTGAAGTAGTGCACAGGGCGCAGGCATACAAAGAGATCCAGGGTCTGCCTCAGTGTCACGTTCAGGCTTCGGATACCCTTGCCCACAGGTGTGGTCAAAGGCCCCTTGATGGCGATTCGATACTTCCTGATGGCATCGAGGGTCTCATCAGGGAGGAAGGATCCTGTCAGGTCCTTTGCCTTCTGCCCGGCGAGCACCTCCTTCCAGACTATGCCACGCTCGCCCTTGTAGGCTTTCTCCACAGCAGAGGCGACAACGCTTTTCATGACTGCAGTTATTTCAGGGCCTACCCCATCGCCTTCAATGTAGGGGATGGTGGGATGGGAAGGGACCTTCAGGTCCTTTCCCTCCAAGGTTATGATCTCTTCTTGCTTCATGCATTCTCCTTCAGGACATTGAGTAGTCCCCCTGCCAGCAACATCGCATGTTGCTCGTCAGTGATTTCACAAGCGAGAGGGATGGATAGGTTTTTTGTCCTGTTCAACAACCAGACTTCGCCTTTTCCAATCTGTGTACGGATATTCTCCAGGACCAGCTCGTCGCCCTCGGCCAACTTCCCATAGTCTCCCTTGTCCTTGAAGGTAAGGGGGATGATGCCGAAGTTACAGAGGTTGTTCTGGTGGATGCGTTCTATGGAAATGGCTATGACCGCCTGGACACCCAGGTACATCGGACAGATGGCGGCGTGCTCCCTACTGCTGCCCTGCCCATAGGAGGAACCGGCTACTATGAAGTTGGCCTTGCCCTCCTTCTGGTTCTCCTGACAGCGGGAGGCAAAGCTCGGGTCCACAGGCTCAAAGACATACTTGGAGTACTCCACTATGTTTGAGCGGTACTTGAGCCGGGCTCCTGCAGGCATGATATGGTCGGTGGTGATCTTGTCCCCCACCCTGATGGTCACCACACCCTTGAGCT
Source organism: uncultured Sphaerochaeta sp. (assembly GCA_963662725.2). Taxonomy (GTDB): domain Bacteria; phylum Spirochaetota; class Spirochaetia; order Sphaerochaetales; family Sphaerochaetaceae; genus Sphaerochaeta. The sequence goes on along the minus strand of CAXXCW010000028.1, from coordinate 180,351 downwards.
CTTCCTGCAGGGGCGTATTCTTGGGAGGGTCCCCGATATTAGGCCCGCGGAAGATCTCCACATCACTTCCATCCTCAGGGGGGAAGATCAACATGGAGTCATCGACGAGGAACTTGGACGGGACCGTCACTTCAGGATAGGCAAAGCCATGGGAGGAGAGAGGATCGGTGATCTTGCCGGTGAGGGCTCCGAGGACAGCCACTTCCGGGCTTACCAGAAAGACCTGCCCGCTCTTGGTGCCGCTACGGCCCTCAAAGTTACGGTTATTGGTTCTCAGCGACACACCATCAGATCCGGGGCTCTGGTGATTGCCTATACAAAAGCCGCAGGCACTCTCCAGAATACGGGCTCCGGCTTTGATGAGCTTGGCTAGTGAACCGTCGTTTGCAAGCATCATGAAGACCTCACGGCTTCCAGGGGCCACACCAAGACTTACCGATGGGTGCACCACCTTTCCATCCAAGAGGTCAGCAACCTTCTTCATATCGACATAACTGCTGTTCGTGCAGGAACCTATGAGCACCTGATCCACTTTCTTGCCTGCGACGTCCTTGACGGGAACGATGTTGTCCGGGGAGTGAGGCAGGGCGATTCTTGCCTCAAGGGTAGAGAGGTCAATCTCGAAAAGATCATCATAGTGCGCATCGCTATCAGCAGAGAGGGGTTTGTAATCCCCCACCCTGTTGTGTCCTTCCAGGAAGCGGCGCGTATTCTCGTCAGAGGGGAACAGGGATGTGGTCACCCCAGCTTCCGCTCCCATATTGCAGATGGTAGAACGTTCGGGGACCTCAAGGCTCTTTACACCGTCTCCGGTATATTCGAATATGCAGTTCACATTACCTTTGGTGGTGAAGTGTTCCAATACAGTAAGGATCACATCCTTAGCCGAGACCCAGGGTCTCAGCCTGCCCTTCAGGCGAATCTCGACAACCTTGGGGGCTATGAGGTGGAAAGGCCCGCCTGCCATGGCGACCGCCACATCAAGGCCACCTGATCCTATGGCTATCATTGCCAGGCCGCCACCGGTAGGGGTATGGCTGTCACTGCCCAACAGGGTTGCTCCTGGCTTTCCGAACCTTTCCAAGTGCACCTGGTGGCAGATGCCGTTTCCAGGTCGGGAGTAGATGACGCCCTTGCTTGCGGCAACGCTCTGCAGATAGCGGTGGTCGTCTGCATTTTCAAAGCCGACCTGTATCGTATTGTGGTCCACATAACTGACTGCAAGTTCGTTCTTGACCCTGGGCAGGCCCATCGCCTCGAACTGGAGGTAGGCCATTGTCCCTGTGGCGTCCTGGGTAAGGGTCTGGTCAATGCGAATGCCTATTGGGTTGCCTTGCTCCAAGGAGCCCTCCATCAGGTGAGCGGAAAGTATTTTCTCGGTTAGTGTCTTGCCCATATGTGCTCCTTTTGTTTGTTTTTTTTCAGTATTGTTCACAGTATATCCGATAGGTGGCAGGAAAGGAAACCTCTTAAGCTGTGAGCGCACGCCTTGTGATGACAAAGGCTACGACCAGCTCAAAGGATACCACCACCAAGGTTCCTATTCCAATGGTCAGAAGCACTAAGGTAAAGGAGAACGTCTCATACAGGTACCCACCCAATACCGCCCCTATGATGGTTCCGACGGTGAGCAGGACCTCATGTATGATCATGCGCTGGGAGCGGTTGATGCTTCCACTTGCCCCATGGAACATGCTTTGAGCATATGCTGTGGCAAATAGTATGCCGAACAGGAGGAAGAACAGGCCATAAGCCATCATGCTCGAAAATCCTGTCAGGACAAGACAGGAAAGGGCGAACAATATCTGGACCAGAAAGATGTAGCTCTTCTTGAAGTGCCAGAAGCCAAACTTGCCAAGCAGCAGAAAGCTTATGCAGGTGGCTACCCCACGGAAAAGCAGCAGGGCACCGGTGAAGCTTTCGCTGATCATAAGAACATCCTGTGCGTAGAGGGGGAAGATGGTAAGGATGACACTCATGCCGGTATAGAGGATTATCACCCCGGTCCAGCAGTAGAATCGTAAGGGGGTGCTCTCATCGACCTTGTCCGAGTCCCTGTTCTCATCTTTCTCACTCTTCATCGCCCGTATCCCCGGTACCAGGGCACTGCTTGTTGCGATCATAAGGTAGACCAGAAGGAACAGCGCTATGGAGACAAAAAACGGCAAGGTGGTCGAGCGTTCGACCAGAACCCCGGCAACAAAGGAGGAGACCCCTACGCCACTGGACCAGGAGAAGTTGAAGGCGTTGGAGACTCGGCTGAGTTGGGCCCCTTCCTTACCTCGGGAGAACCACCCTTCTATCTGGGGCCAGAGCAGGCTCATGAATGCCCCATAGAAGGCTAAGGAGATGTAGGCCACCGCAAGGTTTGCCGTCGTGGCAAAAAAGCCTACAGAGACAGCCATTCCCAGCAGGGAGGTCTCCACCAGATTCCGGGGCTTGAACTGGGTGGTATAGGGAGAGAGGAGAATACAGAACAGCAGATAGAAGCCTGTGCTTACCGATGCTGCAATGCCGATCTTGTCTGCTGTGAGATGAAAAAATCCACGGAGATGGTAGACCATGGCAAGATTGACCATGGCAATGGTCAGCTGGGCGACAAATGATGCCACATTGAGTACCCAAAACTGTATCGAATCGACTGTATCTCTGGTGAATTCCATCGCAGACTCCCGTATAGGGCAAGGTATAGCAAGTTTAGCCCATCTATTGCAAGAAGCATTATTGCGTAAAGGGCGAATAATGGATACATTTGGTCTATGAACAATGACATTCTCCACAATGCACCGTTTGTCGCAGCAGCCCTCGCTGTTTTCGTTGCTCAGATGCTCAAGCCCTTCGTCTATGCTGTCTTTGAGCACGAGTTCGACTGGCGCCTCATGGTCAGCACAGGAGGCATGCCTTCAAGTCATACTGCCGGGGTGATAGCCCTTACCACCAGCATAGCCATGACAGAAGGCTTCGGCACCGTGTATTTTGCCATAGCAGCTACCTTTGCTGCAATTGTCATCCATGATGCCATGGGCATCAGACGCGCTGCCGGCAAACAGGCAGAGGTAATCAATGAGTGGAGCCGCCTATTGAGCGACATCCACCGGGAAGGCCAGTTCAACCCTGAGAACCTGAAGACCATGCTCGGGCACTCATTCAGCCAAGTGCTCGGAGGGACCCTCCTGGGCCTGATCATCGGCCTTAGCATTACCCAGTACATGCTGGTCACACAACCTCCGATCATGTAAAGGCCTTCTTGGTTTCTGTGCATATATATACCTTATGCTTGACTCTTTTTGCATGAGTATGCATCATACACCGAAGTACTGTAAGGAGCTTACCATTATGAAAAAAATATCTGTTATCCTCTTGGCCCTCTTGTTCGCCCTCTCGCTTCCCCTGTTTTCCGGTGGAGCAAAGGAAGAGACGGAAAAGACCTATGTATTCGCCTCTGACGCCACTTGGCCTCCCCTCGAGTTTGTTGACAACGGCGTGCTCACCGGCTTTGAAGTTGAGCTCATTCCCCTTATCGGAGAGAAGGCAGGGGTTTCCATGGTTGTCAAGAACATCCCCTGGGACACCATTTTCGCCGGACTAGCCAACGGAGCCTATGATGGTGTCGCCTCAGGGGTTACCGTAACCGAGGAGAGGAAGGCTATCATGGCCTTTTCGACCACCATCCTGGAAGTCGGACAGGTTGTCATCATCCCAACCAAGGACAAGGCCAAGATCAAGGGCATCGAGGATCTTGCCGGCAAGAAGATCGGGGTGCAGATCGGCACAACCGGTGACTTCGCCTTGGAAAACTACCCTGTCGAGAAACGGGCCTATGACGATATCGGCCTCGCTATAGAGGATATGCTCAATGGCAATGTAGATGCAGCGGTCTGTGACTCGCTCATCGCCAGTGACTTTGTGCTAGCCAACGACAACTACAAGAGTCGCCTCACTGTAGCTGGCGAACCCTTCACCCAGGAAGACATCGCAATTGCAGTCAAAAAGGACGATGCAAAGCTGTTGGCCCTGGTCAACAAGGGACTTGAACTTGCAATGGCTGACGGTTCCTTCGATGCTTTGAAGAAGAAGTGGAATCTGCTCTAGAAGCAAAGGGCATACAGAAAGGGGGACTCGGTCCCCTTTTTTTATGCCTTCCCCCAAAAAAAAGGGGGGGGTACCATTCTGTTTCTGTTCCTGTTCGGTTCCCACTCATCAGGGAGAGCCTCCCCGATTCGGGAAAGCTCTACAACAGCAAACAAGCTTCGGGCATGCATAAGGGATATCGGCGCAGGACAAGTGGGCCCCATCCCCAGGTAAGTTTTTTTCGTAGTTCATGGTACCTTCTTCATTACTGTGCTTGGCCCAAACAGCATGATACAGTATTTTCGCATGGAGATGACCTGTGGTCGTACCCTTTGCACTTGGAAAACCAAGGAGTGGCAACACGACTGTTTGTGAGAAGGTCTACTCAAATATCTTCCTAACAACAGACACCAGGGGGTGACACTTCCTTCCAGCCGTTTCACGAAGATGGAATTGGCGCACCCATAGGATACAGCCTCTTTCTTGGAAAAGAGGAGGAGACCAAAGTGCTCATTGACTTGGAAAAATACCAGTGAACATCTCCATTCCACCCTACCATACCTACTGCCCCCTATGAAGCCATGCGTTTCAATGTATGGCTTCATTTCCTTCCAAGGCCCATACTCAGCAAGTGTATGACAAGCAAGTCCATTCTGCTTGGAATCTCTTTTTCTTACAGCGTCATATGCATGGTTTTCTCTTTTATATGTATATTTATTCTTATTATCTTGACATTTGATGCATAACTATGCATCATCTCGTATATTACACGAGGAGATTACATAATGAAAAAAATTACAACAGTCGCACTTGTCATACTATTGGTCTCGCTGGTTCCCCTCTTCAGCGCAGGGACAAAGGAAGTGTCTGGAAAGCCTTCCTATATCTTTGCAGCAAACTGCGCATGGCCCCCACTGGAGTTCGTCGATGAGAACGGGGATATCGTCGGCTTTGAGATCGACCTGGTCAATGAGATAGCCAAGGTCCAGAACGTTGACATTACTATCCAGAACGTCGCTTGGGACGGGATCTTCGCAGGTCTTTCCAACGGTGCATACGATGCTGTGGCTTCTGGTGTATCGGTAACTGAAGAGCGGAAGAAAACCATGGGCTTCTCCACCCCCATCATGACCATCACCCAGGCAATCCTCTCTCCCAAATCCTCAACAGGACTCACCTCCACCGCTACGCTGAAGAACAGGAAAGTGGGAGTGCAGCTAGGGACCACCGGCCATATCTTCCTGGAAGCATACCTTGAAGCCAATCCCAGCATGAATACCGTCATCAAGGCTTATGATGAGATCGGCTTTGCAGTCGAGGATATGATCAACGGCAACCTTGATGCAGTGGTCACCGATTCGGTCGTTGCAAGTGAGTACGTGCTTTCCAACCCCAACTATGCAAACATCCTGCAGGTAAGCGGATCTGCAAGCGACCTTGGAGATCCCGAGCCCATTGCCATAGCTATGCTCAAGGACAATACCGAACTCATTTCACTGGTCAATGATGGTCTTGCCAAGAATTGTCGCTTCAGGCAAGATGGCTGAACTGCAGAAGAAGTGGAATATCCTATAAAAGAGTACAAGATAGGACTATCGGAGGAAGCCGCCTTTTGGCGGCTTTTCCTTGTCCTAATCCTTTTGAGAATTCTTGTATGATTATGTCCATTATCTCCCTATCACTTGAATATTTATTCAATTGTATTGACAATGGGTGCATAATTATGTAGTACTACCAGTAACGAATAAAAAACCTTTACACCTGCGAGTAATTATGGATACAGAAGATAAAGAAAACGAAGTTCAAAGACCTGCCGATGCAGTATGCGAAGCAGAGGATGGTATCGGTAGACCCTACCGACCAGAAAAAGAAAAACCCCATCATACAGATGACTGACGGTGTGCTCATACCACGAAAGGGGGACGGGCATGTCCTGAACTCCTGGAGGATCACCTTCAGCTTTGCACTGATCCTCCTTTCAGGACTTGTCATCTTTGTACCGGATCCCTACAGGGACATCTTTATGGTTGTAATCAAAGGAGCTCCGGTAACCTTCCAGGCGACTATCCTCGCAATTATGGGAGCCATTGTCATCGGAACCCTTACCGGCCTGGGGTCGGTAAGCAAGAGACGCTGGATCAATATGATCAGCGGTGTCTATGTGGAGCTTATTCGAGGCATCCCGCTGCTTGTCCAGCTGATCTTCATCTACTACGCGATGGGACGCTTCTTCAGGATCCAGGGAATGGTGGCAGCCGTTGTCGCCCTCTCCATCTGTTTTGGTGCATACATGGGTGAGATTGTGAGAGCGGGCATCCAGGCCATACCCCGTGGCCAGATGGAAGCGGCCATTGCGGTAGGATTGAGCCGAAGCCAGGCATTCAGGTATGTCATCCTGCCCCAGACGGTCAAGGTCATTCTGCCCGCAGTCGGAAATGAGTTCATCTCGATGCTCAAGGACTCTTCGCTTGTATCGGCGATTGCCCTCAGCGACATCCTGAGAAAGGGGCGTGAGTATATCTCACGCACATTCCTCTCCCTGGAGACGATGCTCATCGTCGCACTGGTCTACCTGATCATCACACTCATACTCTCACGCCTCGTAGGGATGCTCGAGGAAAGGTTGCATAAGAATGGCTAGGATACGCATAGAGAATCTCACCAAGGATTATCAGACTGACAAGGATGTGGTCAAGGCTGTAAAGAACGCCTCACTCACTGTGGAACATGGAGAGGTCGTGGTCATCATCGGGCCTTCAGGAAGTGGGAAAAGCACCCTGCTCAGAAGCGTCAACAAGCTGGAGATACCTACGGGAGGGCACATCTTCATCGATGAGGATGACGTGGTCGACCCCAAGGTGGATCTGCGCAAAATACGTGAGGAGGTGGGGATGGTATTCCAGTCCTTCAATCTCTTCCCCCATCTCACAGCCTTGGAGAACATCACCCTAGCTCCCCTCAAGGTCAAGAAGATGAGCAAGAAGGAAGCCGACGAAAAGGGACGAAAGCTCCTGAAGATGGTCGGCCTCGCAGAAAAGGAAGATGTACATCCCAACCAGCTTTCAGGTGGGCAGCAACAGAGGGTCGCCATAGCTCGGGCCCTCGCCATGGATCCGAAAGTGATGCTATTTGACGAGCCGACAAGCGCCCTGGATCCTGAGATGATCAAGGAAGTCCTTGATGTCATGCTCAACCTTGCAAAAAGCGGCATGACTATGCTATTGGTCACCCACGAGATGGGATTTGCCAGGGCGGCAGCCGACAAGGTTGTCTTTATGGATGAAGGGGAGATAGTAGAGATAGCCACCCCCAAGGAGATGTTTACCAATCCCAAGAGTGACCGTACCAAGCTCTTTCTGGACCATATCCTCTAACACGTTATTTGTTGATGACAAAACCTGCCCACAATATCCCAGTGGGTAGGTTTTTCTCTAGTAAGACATGACTAGTCTGTAATATGTCCCATACATGCTTGTCGAGCTTCGGCCTTGGTTGTATGGTTTTTCCAAGGAGCTACCCCACCATGCAACAGAAAAATGGACAAAGCTGGCTTGAACGCCATATTACACTGCACACCTACGACGACCCCAAAGCGGAGAAGGAAAATGCCATAACCCACCTGGTGGGGACTGCCTTGGCCGTCGTAGCCTTCATCATCATACTTTTCAGACTCCCCGCCCTTCCTTCCCTCTCCATGAAGATGGGCATGATCATCTGGGGTCTTACCATGATACTGCTCTACGGGGCATCGAGCCTCTATCACTACCCTCCCCCACGGGGATGGAAAAAGGCTGTGCAGAATCCTGGACCACAGCAACATCTACTTCCTGATAGCAGGAACCTATACTCCGATGCTGATGTATGTCGGGACACCCAAGGCATACGCAATACTCGCACTGGTATGGGGCATTGCCTTTACAGGCGTACTGTTTACCCTCCTGATCTGGGGGAAGATGGGTGCCCTCCATGTGGCGCTCTACATCGCCATGGGCTGGCTCGTGGTTCTCTTTTGGGGAGATATCGTCCCCCATATCCCACAGGGCATCATAGCCTGGATCATTGCAGCCGGGATCACCTACACTCTGGGGGTCATCTTCTACGCAAACAAGCGCATCCCCCACTACCATGCCATCTGGCATCTCTTCTGTATCGGGGGAAGCGCTCTCTTCTTTATCGGCTATATGATCAAGCTGGTCTAGTCCAGAAGTTCCTGGAGGTCTGCATACAGGACATCCTCGGGGACAAAACCCAGATATCCCTTGACCACCCTGCCCTCCTTGTCTATGAAGACTGTGGTGGGCAGGCTGTTTGTCTGGAAAGTCATGGCAAACTCACCCTTATCGTAGAATACCGGTCCGGTAAAGGGGAAATCCCTAATGAAAGCGTTGATGGTCTTCAGCGTCTCACGCTGCCCATCGAGGGCATCGAGGAAGATGAAGCTGATCTGGTCCCCATACTCGTCAAAGGCTTTCTGGAAGTGAGGGAGCTCCTGCTTGCAAGGAGGACACCAAGAGGCAAAGTAGTTGATGACAGCAGGCTTTCCGTCCCTGACATCATGGAAAGAGGTCATTGTCCCATCGAGACGGGTCAGAGGCAGGTCTGGTATCACTGGGTTTGTATCCTCTTCTGGATCTGAGGGTTTCGGATCATCTTGGGTGGGGACAGGATCTGGTGCAGACGCAGCCTTCACAGGCACAGGATCCAAGACAGGGGCTGCAGAGACCTGGTCTGCCGTTGTCACCGAAGGGGCAGCAGGTTCAGCTTGCCTGGGAGTTGAGGTCTGCTTGTCGACAGCAAGGGTAGGAGTAAAGGAGACTGCCGGGGCTCTGTCCTTCACCATATTGTAGGCTATAGCTGCAATGATGATCACCACAGCAAACGAAATGAACGTTATCAGAAGGGTCCGTGTATTCTTTTTCATGCAATAGTACTCCTAGAGAAATAGTGCTGCCGGGTTGAATCCCAGCACCAGGGATATGCCGAAGGCCAGCAGTATAACTCCGCTGACCACAGAGATGGCTTTTGAATGTTTCTTGATCGAGGTGAACACTCCCTCAAGCTGTTCAAGCAGTACTGCCGCAAACAGGAAGGGAATTGCCAGGCCCATGGCGTAGAAGAACAGGGTCAGCATCCCCTTGTAGATAAGGGCCGCATTGGCAGCCTGCATCAGGGCGGCTCCCAGGAAGGGGCCGACACAGGGCGTCCACCCCAGTGCAAAGACGAAGCCGAAGAGAATGGACTTGGGGACATTCATGTTCGCCATGCTCTTGAGCTGGAACTTGTGGTTTGTATTGACAGCCTTGACCAGGACCACACCCAGATTGTTCAGGGCGAACAGTATCAGAAGGACACCACCTATCCTGTTCATCAGCAACAGATGGTCCTTCAAAAACTGCCCGACTGTGGTTGAGGCGGCTCCAAGGGCGACAAAGAGTATGGTGAATCCCAATACGAATGCCAGACTATTCTTCAGCAACACACCCTTTTTTGCCTCATCTGCTACCCCACCAGCAAGATACGAGAAATACAGGGGGAGGATGGGAAGGATGCAGGGGCTGATAAAGCTAATGATTCCTTCTAGGAACGCTGTTACATATGCCATGGCTGAGCATAGCACAACCAAAAAAGGTTCACAAGAGGGTGAAAATCCGCTACAGTCAATCCATGGGAAAAAATACTAAGGAAGCTGAGGGTGAAAAGCTCTTCAATATCCACTACCAAACCATCTATGGCGAGCGCTGGCCTGATCTGAAACTCGCATTGCTTGAAGAGAGAAAGCCAATGGCCTTCCGCGATAATCTGAAGGCAACCTACTATCTTGATGAGGCCTCCATCATAGCGGCACGCCTGCTTGGTGTCCAAAAGGGCGACCATGTCCTGGACATGTGTGCCGCCCCCGGGGGAAAGAGCCTGGTAATGGCATCAGTGTTACAAGGCAGTGGACACCTCGTGGCAAATGACCGCTCGGCAACCCGCAGGGGAAGGCTGAAGGTCGTCCTGAGGAACCACCTTCCCCCCGAATGGCAAGAGAGTGTCGAGGTAACAGCACATGATGCCACAAAGTGGGGCCTGCACGAACAAGAGGTGTATGACCGTATTCTCCTTGACGCTCCCTGTTCGAGCGAACGCCATGTCCTCAATGATGCCAAGGCACTGAAGATATGGAAGCCATCAAGACCAAAAAACCTGGCCATCCAGCAGTTTGCCATGCTTGCCGCTGCCTTGGAGGCGGTCAAGGTCGGGGGTTTCATCCTCTACAGCACCTGTTCCATCGAACCCGCTGAAAATGAGGGGGTCATCGAAAAGCTATTCACAAGACGGGCAGGAAGGTTTAGCCTCGGGCACATAGCACCTTCTGAAGCAGAAGCTTGCAGCCATGGCTCCATTATCCTTCCGGACAGGGCCGACGGAAAGGGCCCCTTGTATTTTTGTCTCATCAGGAGAGTCTCATGAGTTGTGTAGCGATAGTAAGATGTGAGAATTACGAACAGGCTAAGGTGGACCTGGCTGTCGAGCAGGCCTGCAGTGCCGCCAACATGCCCTCTGTCGCGGGAAAACGGGTCTTGCTCAAGCCCAATGTGCTCTCCGATGCCAGAGAGGATAGGTGCATCACCACCAACACGGCGGTGGTGCGTGCTGTCATCCATCTGCTTAAGGGACAAGGGGCCAAAGAGATCCTCATGGGGGACTCACCCGGCTTGCAAGGACCTGCGTTTGTCCCAAGGGCCTCTGGCCTTGATAAGGTCTGTAGGGACGAAGGGGTGAAGTGGGTTGATTTTACCTTGAATCCCACGACAAAGCTTGTCCCCTATACCCGAGGCAAGAGCCTTCCCCTTGCTGGGATACTTGAGGAGGTGGACCTCCTATTCAGTCTTCCCAAACTCAAGACCCATCAGCTGATGTACAGCACAGGTGCTGTCAAAAACCTCTTTGGCCTGGTGCCCGGCCTGCATAAGAGTCCCTGTCATGTGCTGTTCCCCACCCGCGAGCTCTTCGCCTCCCTGATGGTGGGTATCTTCGCCCTTGCCAAGCCTTCCTTCTCCCTCATGGACGGTATCATCGGCATGGAAGGCCCAGGCCCTGCCAACGGAAAACCCAGGCACATGGGCCTCATCCTGGCTTCCGAGGACGCTATCAGCCTTGACTACGCCCAGGCTCTGGTCATGGGATATGACCCTTTGAGCATTCCCATCATCGCCGAAGCCCTGAGACGCGGGGAGGGATCGGAGCCATCCTCCTACCCCCTGCTCGATGCAAACGATCTGGTGGTGGAGAACTTTGCGAGGATAGCACAACAGAAAGAGACAAGCTTCTTTCACTCCCTCATCGCCCCCTTCTTCCTCAGCCGCTATATTCGCTGGAGGGTGAAGCGCGAACGCAAAGCACCTATCTTCCTTACCGATCCTTGCATCCAATGCCGCAAATGTATTGAGATTTGCCCGGTAAGAGCATTGCACCTTGAAGGGAAAAGCATCATCATCGACGAAAAGGTATGCGTGCGTTGCTACTGCTGCCATGAGGTCTGCCCGGCACATGCCATTGAGGTAGACGAACAACACCACGAATAAGGGGCCCTTATGAGCTACCAAACTCTCTTTGTCAGTGTGCTGCTGTCACTGTTGCCGATCAGCGAACTGAGGGGCGGCATCCCCTATGCATATTTCAACGGCGCATCGCTGTTGCTCGCAGTCCCACTTTGCATCCTAACCAATGCCCTGGTCGCTCCCATCGCCTATACGTTTCTTGCTACCGTGCATAAGCTCTTCCACTCCCACTGGGCTTGGTACACCTCCTTTTTTGATAGGTTTGTAGCCAAGGCACAAAGGAAGGTCTCTCCCAAGGTAAACCGGTACGGCTATTGGGGCATCCTCCTGTTTGTCGCCATCCCCCTACCGATAACTGGAGCATGGACAGGAACCCTCGGTTCCTGGATTATGGGCCTTGACAAGCGAAAGACCATGATGGCAGTATTCGGCGGTGTCATCGTCTCCGGTCTAATCGTCACCTCGCTCGTTGCATTGGGGGTTGGTATAGACTCGGTCTTCATAAAACGAATCTGAGGTATCATGCATTTCAATCTAGAGAAAGAACTCAACAAGGAGCAGTGCCAAGCTGCTTCACAGCTTGACGGGCCGCTGTTGGTCATTGCAGGGGCCGGCAGCGGCAAGACCCGCATGCTCACCTACCGCATCGCACATATGCTAGAAAGTGGAATCGACGAGTCGAACATCCTTGCCCTGACCTTCACCAACAAGGCGGCAAGGGAGATGGGCGAGCGTATCAGGGCCCTGACAGGGCTCAAGTTGAAAAAGCTTACCTCCACCACCTTCCACTCCTTCGGCATGGGCATACTCAAGCAGTATATCCAGCATCTCGGCTTCAAGAACAACTTCACCGTCTACGACACCAATGACAGGATGGCCCTGCTCAAGGAGGTCATACTCAACCTCGACTATGTGGTGGAGAGCTTCGACCTATACGAACTGTCTGCCCTGTTCTCCGACATCAAGACACGCCGTAAGGTATTTGCTTCGGGGGCCTCTGACAAGATACGCAACCTCTACAGCGAGTATGAGAAGCATCTCAAGGCTTATAACGCAGTTGATTTCGATGACCTCATCATGAAACCCCTGGACCTGTACGAAAAGAAGCCTGAGGTCCTTGAAGCCTTGAGAAGCCGCTACACCCACATCCTGGTCGATGAGTTCCAGGATACCTCCCTAGCCCAGTACAGGATGGTGGAGATGCTTGCCCAGGAGAGCCGAAATCTCTGTGTCGTCGGCGATGACGACCAGAGCATCTACAGCTGGAGAGGGGCCAACTACGAAAATCTGGTTATGTTCGAGCGCGACTTCCCCGAACACCTGGAGATCAAGCTGGAACGCAATTACCGATCCACAGGTACGATCCTTGAGGCGGCCAACAAGCTCATAGTCCATAACCAGGAAAGGAAGGAGAAGAACCTCTGGACCGAAAGTGGCAAGGGCAGCACCATCAACCTGATCCACCCCTCTGATGATGATGACGAGGCGACGGTCATAGCTGACCGCATACTGGAGGCGCACAAGAAGGAGGACCGGGCTTTTTCCGACTTCGGTGTACTGGTACGAACCAACAGCCTCATTGCAAGTCTGGAGACCAGGTTCACCGAACGGGGCATCCCCTCCCAGGTGACCGGAGGCCAAAGCTTTTTCGACCGTAAGGAGATCCGCGACATCATAAGTTACCTCAAGGTGATGGCAAACCAGGATGACGACATTAACCTGTTGAGGATCATAAACACCCCCAGAAGGGGCATCGGACGCACTACGCTGGAGAAGATGCGCAAGGTCGCCGAAGACCACAAGTTTTCCCTTTTTGATGCCCTCTCCCTTATGGCCATCGCTACCGATGGTCAGATTCGTGAGGGGATGCAGAAGGCCATCAAGCGATTTGTACAGATGATCAACGAATACCATGACCAGCTCTTCTCCACACGGGGCAACAAGGCGATGGTCCTCAGGGCCCTGATCAAGGAGATTGGGTACAAGGAGTTGCTGGAAAACGAGCATCCTGAGAATGAGGGCCTGGTAAACTTCAAGATGAAAGGCATCGACATGCTGTGCAACATGCTCGCACGATGGGAGCGCAACAGTGAAAACAGCAACGCCTCCCTGTTTGACTTTCTCAACCGCCTGAGCATCAACGGAAAAGAGCAGGTGGATGAAGATGGCAGCGGCAAAATTGCCCTGATGACCATCCACGCATCAAAAGGACTGGAGTTCGATACGGTGTTCCTCGCCGGGGTGGAAGACCAGTATATCCCCCATGCCCGTGCAATTGAGGAAAATCCAGCCAACATCGATGAGGAGAGAAGGCTCTTCTATGTCGCAATCACTCGTGCGAGAAGGGTGCTTGTCATCTCCTCTTGTGAGAAGCGCAAGCGCGGACATGACCTGGTTACCAGCTTGCCTTCCCGCTTTTTGGAAGAGATGCCCAAGAAACTCTTTGATGAGGAAGACCCTTCAAGGCAGCTGGAGGCAGCAGAGATATCGGACAAGCTCAGGCTTTTCCGAGAACGTCTTGCCGCTAGGGCCGCTTCCTCTTCTTGAGGCCGCCCCTTTTGTCCCCTCAAGGGATATTCCAGGAGATCACCGGTGTATGTAGGTATCTGAGCTTGACGCACCGGTATCATAGGCATAGAATCAATCCATGCGAAGACGGTTGATTTCTTCACTTTTGGCTATATTCCTCATTTCTATTCCCCTTGTCACCTTGGGGGCTGCTGAAGATTTTACTGTGACCTATACACCAGAGCAATACATACAGTTTAACAAGGGAATTGATACCCCTGGATATCCATCTCCTCCCAGCGTTGCCAACAAATTTGTTGGTTTGCTGGGGACAATGACCCTCACCGCCAATACCTCTTTGGCAACCTTGGTACATCCTGCAGTACTGTACTCGAACGGTTCGACCAATTTCAGGTTTCGAGGACTGAGAGTGGGTTCTGGCACCAAACTAAAAAATTTCGGGTTCTACATAGAAATAGTAACCTACCTCAATGCAGCTGTTACTCCCAGTTATCGTGAACCGGTGACCCAAAATGTAGTGTTTCTGACAAACCAAGATACTGTCAGCAATATTTCATCGCTAAAGGTAGAGTTCTATTTTGTCTCGTGGGAAGACAGTTCAGTTTTCGTACCTGGGGAACTGTATGAATTGTATCAGGGAGTCATTGGGACTTTCAATTTGGCAGTTTCCTCGGAAGGCAACATATGGAACGATACTGACTACATCCCTCTGGTGGGGCAAACCATAGATCCAAATACAAACGAGCCCACTTCCCCTGTTCCCATCGTTGGTGGTGGTTCGACTTCCACACTCCCCAATACGGTTCCCTATGTCAATGATGAGCATCCGCTACAGATCCTGCAGTATCTGCTCTCAATCATCAATGTGAACCAAATTGACCTGTTCCGGGCATATGGTAGCCTGAAGACAAAAGTTGCTGATGCCCAAATTACCTTGATCAATGGCAGTCCCGATGATTCATATGAGGTGAATATCAGCTTCAACAGCTCCAGCGTAGTTTCAGGGAGGTTTAACCTTAGCCTCGATGGCAATCAAGACCTATACAAAATCCCCTACGACCTTAGATTTAATGAAACAGCCGTAATTCCTGGGGATGATATCCCATGGGAAGATATCCATTACATCAATACTTCAGAAATACCAATATATATAACGAATATTGGCCAAACAACAGTAGACCAAGCCCCTGCGGGGACCTACAGCGACACCATCACGGTTACCATCATTCCTGTTGATACGATATAGCCAAACTCCTTCAAGGATCCTCACGCTTCTTGCATAAGTGAGCAAAAACTGTGTATTGTCATGATGAATACTTGGAGGATCATACATGTTTGAAATCGACTACGCAAAAACCCCGGTTACGGATTTCTATGGAAGCAACTGCTTCACAGAGACAGAAATGGGCAAATACCTCAGCGACCCCACCATCAGGGAGCTCAAAGAGGTCCAGCGTGGTCAACGGGAACTCACCTCCGATCTGGCTGACTATGTTGCAAGTGCAATGAAACAGTGGGCACTCACCCGGGGTGCCACCCATTTCTGCCACTGGTTCCAGCCACTTACAGGCCTTACTGCCGAAAAACACGACTCCTTCATAACCCCCACAAAGGGAGGGAAGGTTCTGCTCGAGTTTTCCGGCAAGGAACTTATCAAGGGTGAAGGTGATGCCTCTTCCTTTCCCAACGGAGGCTTGAGGGCTACCTTTGAGGCCCGTGGTTACACTGCCTGGGATACTTCCTCCCCTGCTTTCCTCAAGGATGTGTCCGGAGTGAAGACCCTGTACATCCCCACCGCTTTCTTCTCCTACAATGGGGAAGCCCTTGACCATAAGGTGCCGCTCTTGCGTGCCAACCAGGCCATCGAGAAACAGACACTCAGGGTTCTTCGCGCCCTCGGCAACACCAAAGCGAAACGCATCATCGTCAATGTCGGCCCTGAGCAGGAGTACTTCCTCGTCGACAAGCAGTATTACGAGATGAGGCCGGACCTTCGCATCAGCGGGCGCACTGTGATGGGAAACCTTGCGGCAAAGGGACAGGAACTCAATGACCACTACTACGGTACCATCAGTGATCGGGTCACGATATTCATGCGTGAGCTCAACTATGAACTGTGGAAGCTCGGCATCAGCAGCAAGACACAGCACAAGGAAGCGGCCCCCAACCAGTTTGAGATCGCAGTTGTCTATGACGCTGCAAACCTTGCAGCAGATCACAACCAGCTGCTTATGGATGTCCTGCAGAGTGTGGCCCTCCGTCATGGCATGGTAGCCCTGCTCCATGAGAAGCCATTTTTAGGGGTGAATGGTTCCGGCAAGCATGACAACTGGTCGCTCTCCACTGATGACGGAACCAACCTGCTCTCCCCGGGATCGAACATGGAAGACAATGTCCAGTTCCTGCTCTTTCTCACAGCCTTCATCAAGGCTGTGGATGAGTATGCTCCCCTTATCAGGTGCGGAGCGGCTACAGCGGGCAATGACCACCGCCTGGGAGCTTCTGAGGCCCCTCCCGCCATCATAAGCCTCTATCTTGGCGAACAGTTGAATACGATCCTCGAAAACATCTCAGAAGCCAAGCACTGCAGCAAGAATGACCGCCAGTTCGTCAAGCTCGGCGTCTCCATGCTCCCACAGCTGCCCAAGGATCTGACAGACCGTAACAGGACAAGCCCCATTGCCTTTACTGGAAACAAGTTTGAATACCGTATGGTAGGATCCTCACAGACAATCTCAAATGCAAACGTCTATATCAACACTGCAATGGCTGAAGTGTTGGAAGAGGTTGCGGACAGGCTGGAGAAGGCAACAGACATGGACCTCGAAAGCCAGTGTATCATCAAGGAATTCTACCTGAACCACAAACGTGTCATCTTCAACGGAAATGGCTATGACACTGCATGGGAAGTGGAAGCTAAGAAAAGGGGCCTTCCCAATTTCTGCGATACCGTCAGCGCCCTTCCAGAGCTGATGAGCGAAAAAAGCCTCAAGCTGCTTGCAAGCCAGAAAGTACTATCAAAGAGTGAGGTCCAGTCACGTGTCGAGATATCATTGCAGACCTACAGCAAACAGGTAAATGTTGAAGCGGCAATCATGGTGGAGATGTGCAGAAAACATGTCATACCTTCGGTCACCCGATACCTCGGGACATTGAGTGAAAGCATTGCACACCAAGAGGCCATCGGTTTGGACGCTTCTCAGCAGAGAACCATAGCGAATACCCTCTCTTCAGCCCTCAACAAGAGTATTGCCGCTACAGAGGATCTTCACGTAAGCATCGCCAAGGCCCTCTCCTTTAAGGATGAGGTTCTCAAACAGGCACAACTCTATCGTGATGAGGTATCAAACCAAATGCTCTCACTCCGTAGCCATGTCGATGTGATGGAGACCTACACAGACAAGACCATATGGCCGTTCCCCAGCTATGATGATCTGTTGTTCAGACTGTAGCAAAGGGACACTACCACCCAATCTACATATGTTCGGAAGGGGATCTCCTTGGGGGGTCCTCTTCTTTCCTTTCCTATGTTGTTACCTGCCATGGGTTGCTCAACCACATGCTATTCAATCCGATTTTCCCATGCACCAGACTTTGCACAAATCATTGTGTGATGGACATATCAGCATAGGAAAACGTACATGAAAAACTGACTCTTTACCAATCCTAATTCGGAACTTTTACAGCAATATAACAACTAACTATACTATTCCGTACAACGTAATTCATTGTCGATCATCAGCGACCATCACTATTGCCTGAGTTTGAACAAGACCCCTTCGTACCTACCAAGGACGACGTTGTCATAGGAAAAGCGAGGATATCCAGAATCAGTGGAAGTGGAAAAGACCTCTTCACTATTGTCACTTCGCAAGCCAAGTTCTCCCAGGTATGCCGATTGCTTTTTGGAGGAGAAGTTCAAGACCACAAGGAACTGAGTCTCCTCATGGGTGCGGGTATAGACCATCAGGCTTGAATTCTTCTGATCATGAAAGACACATATCCCCTGTCTCAAGGCGGCTTCTCCAGATCGCAAACTGATGAGGGCCCTATAGAAGGCGAGAGTGGAATACTGCTCAAGCTCCTGGTTTTCGACGGCGTACCAGTTTGCATTCCTGACAAAAGGCAACCATGGCTCACCCTTTGTGAAGCCATGGTTCTCCCCGACAGTCCACACCATCGGACCGCGTTGGGGATCCCGACCCTTATGGAAAGGCCAATAGCGCAGGCCAAGGGGATCGTGCATGTCTTTTCTGCACACACGGGAGTTCCTTAAGCCAAGCTCCTCCCCATAGTAGATGAAAATGGCTCCCCTTTGCGTCAACAGGAAGAATGCCGCTAAACGGGCTTTTTCCAGGTTGTGAGAGAATCGCGATATCGAGCGGCTCACATCATGGTTATTCAATACCCAGGTAGGGCTGCGATGCTTGCCAACCGCTTCATACCAACGCTTGGCGGAACGTTGCCACTTCTGAGCCGAAAAGCCTGTAGTGATGAGGGAAAAGTCAAAACTTAGGTTCAGCTCATCTCCTGTCCGGCCCAGATACGATGCTGCAAGCTCAGGCTCACCGGGGTTTTCAACCATGATCTCACCGACAAGCATCCTATCAGGGTAAGTGTCGACTAGCTTGCGCAGCTGCTTTAGCCTGGAGTGTGATTCAGGCCTATTCCTATCAAAAATGTGGCGTTGCATATCATAAGGACGGGGTCTGCTTCCCAAAATCCTAGGGTTGTC
Source organism: uncultured Sphaerochaeta sp. (assembly GCA_963662725.2). Classification (GTDB taxonomy): domain Bacteria; phylum Spirochaetota; class Spirochaetia; order Sphaerochaetales; family Sphaerochaetaceae; genus Sphaerochaeta. The sequence goes on along the minus strand of CAXXCW010000028.1, from coordinate 161,472 downwards.
CCTGAAGGAATCATCTTTGATGATGGAATTGATCACATCCAGGCGAAAACCATCCACTCCCTTCTCCAACCAGAATTCCACTTCCGCAAGTATGGAGTCAACAGCTTGCGGGTTTCTCCAGTTCAAATCCGGTTGTTGGGGAAGAAACGAGTGAAAATAGTACTGTCCCCGTTGTTTGTCAAAAGTCCATCCCTTGCCTCCAAAGGCCCCTTTCCAGTTATTGGGAACAGAGTCACTCCAGATATAGTAATCCGCCTTCTCAGAGTCCTTTGATTGGCGGCTTTCCATAAACCAAGGGTGCTTGTCGGAGGTATGGTTCAAAACCAGGTCAAAGATGACCCTTATCGAGAGTTCATGGGCCTTCTCTATCAGGAGCTCAGCATCGGAGAGAGACCCGAAAATGGGATCAATACCCCGGTAATCAGAGATATCATATCCAAAATCTGCCATCGGAGAGATAAAGATGGGGTTTAGCCATATGGCATCCACACCCAAATCCTTGATGTAATCCAATCGTCTGATGATTCCCTGCAGATCCCCAATTCCATCATCATTGCTATCCTGAAAGCTTCTGGGATATATCTGATACACCACACACTCTTGCCACCAAGCTACATCCATGCATACCTCCTAAACGACAGTATACAACAGTGGCAAGAGGAACGAAACAGGAAAAATCCCCCAAACACGAACCCACCCCAAAGGTACTCCAGCCTTTCCCTAGGAAGGCCATTGAGCCCTACTTCATGGCACATGATCACAATACTGAGAAACTGTCTGCATATGAAATACACAGGTATATCATATAATTACTATATATTTATAATAAAATTAATACTTCAAAAACACACAAATGTGTTACATACATACCATAAGAATATATATTTCCTATATGATAAAACCTTTGTTTCATATTTTTTTAATATGTAATTTATGCTTTTATAGTTTATTCTAATACTGTTCCAATTTCTTTATAATTAAATATACATTAATACCAATAAAATTTTCATATATTTTATTATTAATTTTTAGAGTACTATGTATGTTTTCTAATACATTTCATTGTGTAATTGATATCATTTTTTAATAATAAAGCTACAATTACACCAATAATATAGAATCAAAATATTCAGAAATCATATATATTATACAGTAAAATGATTGTGAATTTAACTACTTAGGTATTGATCCAAACTGTTACGATACTATTCAACTGAGAATACTGGCAACACAAAAGATTGATGGCAAGACAAAACAAAGATTCTATACAGACATAGAATGGGAATACTAACGTATAAGGGAGCAGTATTCACTCCTGACCATGTTTCTTTAGAAATTCCTTAAGTGAGAACCGTATTCCAGCAGCCCACCCCAACCCCAAGCTTGCAAACAACTCTTCGAGTTCTCTTTTGAAAGAGGGTTCGATGGAAAAAGTAGTGAGAATCTTCTTTTCCTTTTTTGGTCTTTTTGTCTCATTGGCAAAAAGCTGCTTTGCTTTCTGGCTACTAATGCTACTCTCTTCCACAAGGTCAGTTTCGTTGTCAGGGTTTCTTTTTAAAGCCATTTCTATCTCCATATTTCCAAGTTAATGGTAGCAATTGATTCAAGTGTTGTCTGTTTCAAACCTTTCCCTCTTTTCTTGAAAAGCTGGGGAGCCGATCCTGCTTCCTGGGCCTTCCGGAACAGGGGGTCAACGGGTATCTTATACACAGTAAACTTACCTTTAGAAGCAGCAAGAAATATATCCCGGTGCTGTTTGATCCTATTGTCAAAAGAATTGATGATAATCCTTGAATGTTCTACCTTGGAACGAAGGTTTTTCTGAAGTTTGGAAAGTTCCTCAATAAAAATTTCCAATCCATCAAGACTAAAAACTTCGGGCGTCATTGGAGAGATGATTTCATCACTGGCTATCAGGGCTGCCCTTTCCAACCGACCAAGACCAGGAGATAGGTCAAGAATGATTCTATCAAACCTGGAGGAAAGTTCATGAACGAGATCTTGCAAGACATAGGGCTCCTCAGCAAGCTTGGTCTCAGCATAGTTCTTGAGAGTCCCTCCTATACCAAATGTTGGAAGCATGAAGAGATTTGGTATTTGTGTTATGGCTACGATAGCATCTTCGCTGTAACACTTACCTTGGATAACATCTGCCAACTCATACGCAGGTGCTTCCTGCAAAAACCAAGACGAGGCATTTCCTTGTGGGTCGACATCTATCAAAAGAGTAGCATACCCATCAATCGCTGACTGACAAGCAAGAGTTCCAGAGATGGTTGTTTTACCTACACCACCCTTCTGCAGGTGGAAAGAAATGGTTTTTTTCATCGTTTCCTTTTTTTATAAGTATATACTCCCTCTTTTGATAGCACAAGCACAAATAAGCAAAATCATTTCAATAAATTTTTATATTGTATATGTAAGTTTTAGTTAGTTTTTACTATAACTCCTTAATTTGTTTTTATTGTTTATATACTGTTTAGATTAGTTTTTACAGTGTTTATTATATTTTCAATATATGAATTTTCATGTCATCAATACAAATCTCCATTTTCCCCTTCATTGGTTTTTCTGTATATGGGTGAACTATCCTTTTTCCCCTATACGGGAAGGTGAATACCAAGGGGTTCCACAACAGACTCCTAGGGGTATTTTGCATTGTCATGATACGCCTGTTTTCTTAGCACTGCCCTGATCATCTGGGAAAGTCCAAACCTAGAAAACACTATTCATGCATTTTCTCCCTTTCAGAATTGTATGCTTTTTCATATCATGTTCCCCTATGAATGGGTGTCGGTACGAATGAACCATACTGAATGACAAAGGTATAGCAGCCATCATCCATTCGAACGCTTCATTGTCATCAAGATTCTCAATCACTATGCATGGGCAATCGCAACAGTTCCGACCATGGTCACGACACCAGTTTAAGCCAGGTAATCCATAGTCGGCTCTGTGCTGTAGCATTTCCTACTGAACATAGGGTTTTGGAACAACCGAGCTTTCATCTGGATGGACTCTGGTCACCTCTGGCCACCCTGCAGCGAAGTCCCAAAGCCGTTGCAAGTATCTGAAGTGCAATCCCAGCAGCTCAATACAAAGCAAGCATAATTGTATACATATGTCATTAAGCATGTATTCAGCAATGGAATATGTATTTATATTGTATGGTTAACATATTACTTATACTAGCTACTATACTTTTCCTTTCTGATTTTTATATTGAGTCATTTGTTTTCATATCTTTTTTGTACTCTTATCATATTATTTATGTTGTATTCGATATTTTTTTTGTATAGGAAATATTGAGTAGTATATTTCAATTCTACTTAGCAATAATTTTAATATCAGTTTTAACCTATGTGATATAGGATCATACTCTTTCTTGCATATGTATATTATGTGTTTGATATTATTAAACTACAATTCTTAGTGTGTACATATGTTGTTTCTCTAGTTTTTGCTATAGAAAAATACTAATTATAGCAAATTTTCATTATAAAGTTCATTAGTTATTTAATAGGTAAAATAGTATTATTATATTTTTCATATGTTTAATAAACTAATTACAGTATATTACCTATATAATTTTTATATTTTTTATATATAGGGTATTGGATCTTCCATGTTTTCCCTTGCATAATCAGTTACTCCATTAGTTCTGCATTAGCTCAGGAAAACTCACAATACCCTGCTATCACATCCCTCATCATGTAGGCGCTGTCCTTAGGGATTCTCTCTTGGGTGTTGTAGTCGACATATATGATCCCGAATCTTCTGCTATATCCCCAAGCCCATTCGAAGTTGTCAAGAAAGGACCAGATAAAATATCCCTTGAGATTAATGCCCTCTTCTATGGCCTGCCTGCAGATGGCAAGATGCTTGTTGACATAGTCGCATCTGAACAGGTCATGGACACGCCCGTCCTCAACCACATCATCATTTGCACATCCGTTTTCCGTAATATAGAGAGGAAGGGATGTATCCAAGCCTTGGATATAATGGAGAATCCTCAGAAGGCCATAGGGGGTGACCGGCCATCCCTGGTTGGTCACCCTCTGCCATACAGGAACCTCACCATATTTGAGCTTGTGTTTCTCGTCAAAGGCCACCGCCCCTTCCTGATAGTAGTTGACGCCGAGAAAGTCAATCTTCTCAGCTATGATTTCCATATCACCCTCCTCTATGGGATAGGTGATGCCCAGATTCTCTGTCACCAGCTTTGGATAGCCTTGGTTGAACAGGGGAAGCAGGAATACATCGGTATTGAAGGCCCTTGCATACTCGCTGGCGAGCAGGTCTTCCTTCTTTCTGGAAGCGGGTCGTGGCATGATGGGGTTCAGAGTTGTCCCGATGGGTGCTGTGAGACCTGTCTCCCTGTATGATCGCATGGCAAGGCCATGGGCAAGGTTCAGATGATGCACAGCGCGGTTGGCCTGGTCATCATCAGTGATGCCGGGGGCATGCTCTGCTGTGCGATACCCAAGGTAAGCAGCACAAAAAGGTTCGTTGAGGGTTATCCAACGGTCGACATACGGACCGAGATGCTTATAGCAGGCCTCAGCATAGGCTTGGAAATGGTAGGCCGTATCGCGGTTTGCCCACCCTCCCCTATCCTGTAGGACTTGGGGAAGGTCCCAGTGGTATAGGGTAGCCACCACTTGCATGCCTTTGCTCTTAAGCTCATTGCAGAGGCGGATGTAATAGTCAACACCCTGCAAGTTAACCTCTCCCACACCATCGGGAATGATCCTAGGCCAGGCAAGGGAAAAGCGATACGCTTGAAAGTTGAGGCCAGCCATTAGCTCTATGTCCTGTTCGTAGCGGTGGTACTGGTCAACAGCAACGCTGCCGTCATCACCGTTGATCACATTTCCACGTATTTTGGTGAACGTGTCCCAGATGCTTGGTTTCCTACCTCCCTCTTCTATTGCACCCTCGACCTGGTAGCTCGCTGTCGCACATCCCCACAAAAAATCCAAATCAAACTGAACCTGTTGCATGCTTTCCAATCCTTTCTTGTTTTTGAGAGACGTTCGTTTCCAAGGCAGTTACCCATCTCAAATGTATCAGCCTACTTCAATTGTTTGAAATTTTACCATAGCCCATTCAAGCTCTCAACCTTATGTATTTTTTAGAACAAAGTTGTTTCAGTGTACAAATTATTAGTATAATACTATTGTTTATAATAGTTTTAATATTATTTTACATCATTTAAATACAACTATTATAGCAAATCGTTACCAATTAATTGCCATCGTAATTCAACCGGGTCCGCATAGAGAACCGCGTTGATGCCATAAGCTGAGGCAGATTCACAATTTTCTGAAAGATCATCGACGAAGAGAACCTCTTCAGGTTTCACCTGTTCGGTCTTAAGAATTGCTGCAAAAAATGAGCTTTCAGGCTTTACTTCAAGCAAGTGCAGAGATGCATAGACTGCATCAAATATGTCATATTGGCCCAATTTCTGATGAATGGCATAATGGGCCTCTTCTGTGTTGGTGGCACAGACGACACGATACCCTTTCGCTTTGAGCTCTCCAATGATCGCCACCACATGGGGGTCAAGTTCAGGCTTGAAATACCTGCCCCATAGCGAATCTTCATGGGGAGGAACGGCGATGCCTGTCATCTCTGTGAAACGAAGCCATACGGTCTCTTCATCGATAGCAGCCTTGCTGTGCTCTGCTAGCAAGGCTGGAAGCCTCTGGTCGAGGGAGGTGAAGCTGTCATAGCCTGTGATGCCGAAGTCCTGCAAAAGGAGGCGTTCCATTGAGGCGTCGGAGTGTTTGGCAACCACTCCTCCCATATCAAACATGCAGAGTCTTATTGTTTTTTCCATGGGAAACAGCTTATCAAAGTGCAGAGAAATCTTCTAGTGCTTTTACAGATTGAAAAAATAGGATATCCTAATCGGAACCAAGGAGTGAAACGACATATGAGCCAATTTTTTCCGACAGACTACAGCCCAGCCATGACTCAGGTACAGACTGAGCGTGCTATCAAGTACATCAAGGACACCTTTGAAAGCGAACTATCGGCAGGACTCAAACTCAGCCGGGTGACCAGCCCCCTGTTTGTCCCCCGAGGTTCAGGCATCAATGACGACCTCAATGGCATTGAGAGACCTGTGCGCTTTCAGATCGGGAATCTTGACAATATGGAGATGGAAATTGTGCAGTCCCTTGCGAAATGGAAAAGGCTCGCCCTGGCCGACATGAACATGAAAGCAAACTCCGGACTCTATACTGATATGAATGCAATACGTCCCGATGACGACATTGATGCGATACACTCCATCTATGTCGACCAGTGGGACTGGGAGATGGTCATGGCGGAGAAGGATAGGAATATCGAATTCCTCAAAAAAATCGTCAAGAAGATCTACTCCTCGCTGAAACGCACTGAGTTCCTTGTAAGCGAGATGTTCCCCCTCTGTCCGCCGACACTCCCTGAGCGCATAACCTTCATCCATTCGGAAGATGCACAAAAGGAGTATCCCTCCCTGTCACCCCAGCAAAGGGAAAGGGCTCTTGCCGAGAAGTATGGGGCTATATTCCTCATCGGCATAGGAGCCCCCCTTGCCGATGGCATCAGCCAGGGCGGAAGGGCTCCAGACTATGATGACTGGTCGAGCCCCAGTGACTCTGTGCATACCGGACTCAATGGTGACATCATCGTATGGGACAGCATACGCAAAGACTCCCTTGAACTCTCGTCCATGGGTATCCGAGTCGATATCGAGACCTTGCTCAGGCAGCTTCAGATTCGCGAATGCCCCGAACGGGCAAAGCTCTACTGGCACCAGAGGCTGCTCAACGGGGAGCTGCCCCAGACTATCGGAGGAGGCATTGGACAGAGCAGGCTCTGCATGCTGTTGCTCCACAAGGCACACATAGGTGAGGTGCAATCCTCAGTGTGGCCGCAGGAAGTCCAGGACGAGGCAAAGAGCCTTCATATCTCACTGATGTAGGGGAGACCAGGATGAAACTTGTCAGTTGGAACGTCAACGGGCTGCGTGCATGCATGAAAAAGGGTTTTGAGCAGTATCTCACCGATATTGATGCAGACATATTCTGTCTGCAGGAAACCAAGCTGCAAGAGCACCAGATCGAACTCGAACTCCCCTCCTACCACACCTATTGGAGCTTTGCGGAGAAGAAGGGGTACTCCGGTACCGCACTTTTCTCCAAAGTCGAACCGATTTCCGTCGAGCAGGGAATCGGCCATGAACTCGACAGTGAGGGGCGGGTGGTCACTGCAGAGTTCGAGGATTTCTTTGTGGTATGCTGCTATACACCCAACAGCCAGGACAAGCTTGCCCGCCTATCGGTGCGTATGGACTGGGACGAAGCCTTCAGAGGATATGTATCCTCCCTCAAGGAGATCAAGGAGGTGCTTATCTGCGGAGACCTCAATGTTGCGCACAAACCCATAGACCTGAAAAACCCCAAGGCTAACGAAAAGAATGCAGGCTACTCAATCGAGGAGAGGGAAAAGTTCTCCCTCCTTTTGGAAGCTGGCTTCGTTGACTCCTTCCGTAGCCTCTATCCTGATCGCACAGAGGCATACTCCTGGTGGTCCTATCGTTTCAATGCAAGGGCAAACAATGCCGGGTGGCGCATCGACTATTGGCTTGTCAGCGACGAACTGAAGGATAGGATCGAGGAGAGCAGCATAGATGCTGAAGTCTTGGGAAGTGATCATGCTCCGGTTGTCCTCAGCTTACGTCTCTGACTGTATGCTGTCTCTGTCCTGAGACAAAGGGGAACAGGGGCCATGTGGTTCTGTTGCCATCCCACAAGATATGTGCTGACCCGACTACAAAACAGGGAGAACAGCAAGAGAGCAAACACAAGCCTGAAGGGCAAGCCTTCAGGCTTGTGTTTGCTCTCTTGCGAGACATATTGTGCATTGCTTGCATCCAATTCCCAAAAGAAAAAGAGATGCAGACTCCTACAGCAGATATGCAGGGATCTCACCCCTGCTCTCGAACACCTTCCTATTCTGTGTGGAGAGGATCTTCTTGCACATCCTAATAGATGTCGGAGTGACCTCCACCAGCTCATCATCCTTGATGAACTGGATCGCCTGCTCAAGGGAGAGCTTGGAGATGGGAGAGAGTGTCACCGCATCATCATGGCCGGAGGCGCGCATATTGGTTAGCTTCTTGGTCCTGGTAGGATTGAGGGTGATATCCATGTCACGGTTGCGCTCACCCACTATCTCCCCTTCATAGACAGGGTCGCCTGGGACGATAAACCATCTACCCCTGTCTTCAAGCTGCCACAATGCATAGGGTACTGCGACTCCGGATCGGTCACTGACCATCGATCCGCTGAAGCGGTCGGGGAAATCACCCTTGTAGAGCTCGTAGCCTTTCATATAGCTGTTCATGATGCCCATGCCCCGGGTATCGGTCATGAACTCATCATGGTAGCCGATGAGCCCGCGGGCAGGAATCTCAAACTTCATCTTGACCCTTCCGCCCTCAGTATAGGTGATGTCACTCATCTTGGCCTTGCGTTTGGCAAGCTTGTCCATAACCTGGCCGCTGCTCTCTTCAGGACAGTCAACGCTAAGATATTCAATGGGTTCGGTCTTTCTCCCCTGCTCATCGGTCTTGAATATCGTGCGGGGTCTGCCTACACAGAGCTCAAACCCTTCACGGCGCATCTGTTCCACGATGATAGCCATCTGGAATTCGCCTCTTCCCTTGACGGTAAAAGAGTCATCGAGGTTTTTCTCAACCCTGATGGATACGTTGCGCAAGACTTCCTTCTGCAGTCTCTCCCAGATCTTTGCGGAAGCGATTATCTTCCCTTCCTTACCTGAAAGGGGGCTGATGTTCTTTGAGAAGATCATGGAGACAGTGGGTTCGTCGATGCTTATCCTAGGCAGCGCCTTAGGATGGGCATTGGTACAGATGGTGTCTCCGATGGAGACATCCTCCACTCCTGCAAGGACAATGATGTCTCCGCTTGCAACATTGGTCGCATCATGGAACGTTGGCCCGTCATACGCCTGCAGCTTGGTAATCCTCAGCGGACGAAGCACTCCGTCTTCCTTGACACAGACCAAAGAGTCATACATGTTCGCCTTCCCGTTGATGATCTTACCTATGGCAAGACGACCGAGGAAATCGCTGTAGGAGAGGTCACTGACCAACATCTGAAAGGGCTCTTCATCATCATAGACAGGGGCCGGGATATAATCGATGAGACAATCCATCAGCTGATGCATGTTGTCATCAAGACCTGTAGGGTTCAATCCACACTGCCCGCTCTTTCCTATAGCATAGAATACAGGAACTTCCAGCATGGCCTCATCATCGCTGAGCTCAAGCAGGAGGTCATACACTTCGTTGAGCACCTCTTCACTGCGTGCATCCTGGCGGTCAATCTTATTGATGACGATGATGGGAGTGCGGTTCAGTTTCAGGGCCTTCTCAAGCACAAACCGGGTCTGTGGCAACGGGCCTTCTGCAGCATCTACAAGCAGTACCACACCATCGACCATGGAAAGGCCACGTTCGACTTCGCCTCCGAAGTCTGCGTGCCCTGGAGTGTCGATGATATTTACCTTAACCCCTCTCCATCTGATGGCGCAATTTTTGGCGCTGATGGTAATCCCACGCTCCCTTTCAATGGTACCACTGTCCATAATCCTATCCTGGTCATCTCTTGAGACCAGACCGCTCTGTTTGAACAAGGCATCTACCAAGGTAGTCTTGCCATGGTCGACGTGAGCGATGATGGCTATGTTCCTAATATGCTTATTTTGTTTAATCATCAATAATTCCTTCGGCGTCAGTGTAGCATGAAAAGGGGGAGGTACTTAATACTCCCAGACATTCTTCACCGTTTTTTTTCCACTAATAAATTTGACCAGTATCAGGACGAACATACAAAGCAGGGCAATGCTGATCGTAGCAAGCCCCCCTGCTATGCCAATCTTCTGTGCGACAGAGCCGACTATGATAGGCATGCTTATAGCTCCGACTGTTGCTGTGGCAATGGTTGTACCCACAGCGATGGTCGAAGCATTGTACTTGGGGTCCATGGTGGCAAGAACTGTGGGGTAGGTTCCGCTCATGGCGAGACCAAAGCCAAAGACACTCATGTATATGAGACCATAATTTCGAGAAGTGACCATCATCAGGAAGAATACGATCTGGAAAAACCCCAGCAGTACCAGCAGGAAGTTCTTATTCAGACGGGTTGAGAGGAACGCACATCCAAGCCTTCCTATGAGGATGAAGATCCAGAGGGCTGAGCTGGTTGTCTGTGCCAAGGCAGGACTGAGAATCCCCGAATCCGTAAAGTAGGTCACCAGCCACCCCATGATGGAAGCCTCGTTACAGAGGTAGAAGAACAGGATAGCGGTATTGAGCCAATACGACCTGCTCTTGTAGAAACCTGTAGCCTCATCCTTTTGCTTTTCGATGCTCTTGCCGGAAAGTGAGGAACGGCTGAAGAAAAACATCACCAGAATCTCCAGGATCACCACAGTCCATAGGCTGAGCCTCCAGTGCACACCAAACACAGAGGTGGAAAGTATTGCAAGGAAGGGAGCTAAAAAGGCCCCGACGGCAAACGAGGCGTGCAAGAGGTTCAAGGAAGCTGTCTTATTGTCAGCAATGTCGCTCATCACCACATTGGTGATATTGCTCATGGTCCCCCGTCCGATACCTGTAAGGAGGAAGGCCAACAGGAGAAACAGGGGATTGCCGGTAAGGGTCATCAGCAAAAACCCTATGACAAATCCTAAGGAGAGCATGATAGTACTCCTTTTCCGGCCTATGAGATAGGGAAGGAAGCCACTGATAAGCAGGGCGAAGAAGTTTCCTATCTGGTGTGCCGATATGACAGCCCCACTGAGCACATAACTCATGTTGTATTCTGCTTTCATGAAAGGAAGGATGGTCCCTATGAGGGTGTTCATCATACCACTGACGAAAAAGGCAAAGTACACGGTGTACATCAGAGGAACATTTTCCCTCCGTACGCGCAACATCTTAGCAATCGGACTCATGAGATACTCCTGCACAGGTGATAAGAGGGAACAAACCAGAATTGTAGGACCCTACCCCTATGTAATACAATTATTTGCAACAAATGTCCACTAGCAAAAATGAAACCGCGCCTATGCAAGAACCCCCTTTTCAATCCGAGCAGAGAGGTCTTCCAGCTTCTGTTCTATAGTCTTGATAATCTCTAGAAACGAGGCATCATCCTTTCCTGTGGGGTCTTCAAGGTTCCAGTCCTCCCTGTGCTTGCATGGTAGATGAGGACACTGCACCCCACAACCCATGGTGATGACGACATCGACAGGGGGAAGCTCATCCAGCAGCTTGGGCCTCTGGGTTTTTGCCATATCAATGGAATAGAGATCACCGATCAGACGCAGTGCATCAGCGTTTATGGAGGCCTTGAGCTCAGTTCCCGCTGAGAAACTGGTAAAGGACCCGGAATGAAAGGCGGTACCCAACGCCTCTGCTATCTGGCTCCTGCAGGAGTTATGGGTGCAGACAAAGGCCACGTTACTCTTGGTATCACTCATGCATCACCTCGCTTCCCTTTCAGAAGAGCCAACACCTCATCCTTGGAAAGGACTTTTCCTGCGGAGAGGACCTTTGAATCGACTACAAGAGCAGGGGTGGTCATGACACCATATCCTGCGATAGCGACAAAATCGGTGACATGCTCGATCGCGGTATCCATACCCAGTTCAGAAAGGGCCTGTCTGGTATGCTCCTCTAGCAGGTTGCAGTTCGCACAGCCCGAACCCAGTATCTTGACCGCCGATGATACTGAATCTTTCGTAGGTGCCTGAACTTTCTTGTTTTTTCCAAATCCAAATGGTGCCATGATGCAATCTCCTATATTTTTCAGACAAACAGAGGTCCGAATGTGTTGAACATATATCCGATGAGGATGATCCCCACAGTGACTATCAAAAAGAACAGGCCAAGCAGACGGGGCTTTATCGCCTTACGAAGCATTACCAGGGAAGGCAGGGAGAGGGCTGTGACACCCATCATGAAAGAGAGGATCGTCCCAACACCCACACCCTTAGCCCAGAGGGCTTCGGCAATGGGGATAGTTCCGAAGATATCAGCGTACATCGGGATACCGACAAAGGTTGCAAGCAAGACTGACAGTGGATTGTTCTCTCCCAGAACCAGCAGGATTGCCGAGGCAGGTATCCAGTTGTGTATCGCAGCCCCTATGCCTACTCCCACAACAACATACCAGAACACCTTCTTTACAGTAGAACGCACCTGAGACCAGGCATAGCTGAAACGCTTTTTAGTACTGAGTACTTCCACCTCACCCTCTACGCTCTGTATGTTCATGATGAAGGGCTCCACATAGTCATCCATATGGAGCCTTTCTATCAGACTCCCTCCGATTACAGCGAGGACCAAGCCCACCAGCACATATGCAATGGCTATCTTCCAGCCAAAGATGCTTGTAAGCAGCACCAAGGATCCCAGGTCGACCAGGGGCGAGGAGATGAGAAAGGAGAAAGAGACACCCAAGGGGAGGCCTGCGCTGGTGAAGCCGATAAAGAGGGGTATGGAGGAACACGAGCAGAAGGGGGTGACCGTACCCAACAACGCAGAAAGGATGTTGGCCTTGATGCCCTTGTACCTTCCCAGTATCTTTCGCGTCCTCTGTGGGGGAAAGAAACTCTGTATGTAGGATATTATGAAGATGAGGAAGGAGAGCAGGACGAATATCTTGATGATATCGTAGATGAAGAACTGCAGGCTCGCCCCTACCCTCTTTTCAATATCCAGACCGAAGGACGTGAGCATGCTTCCCACAAGAGAGTTCAGCCAGTGCATGGAGAGCATCTGGTTCTGGAAAAAGTCCCAAGCTACCGACATGTGCAGACCCCCTTCTCCGTACTGCAGGAGATCTGGTCAACAAATGCACGAAAATCCTGCAAGACAGGGCAGTTAATTGAGTAATAGGACCATTTCCCGTCTTTACGTACCTCTATAAGGGAAGCTTCTGCCAATATTCGCATATGATGGGAAAGAGTTGGTTGTGTGATGGAGAACCGCTTGAGAAGTTCACACGCACACTGTTCTCCTTTGGTGAGCAACAGGATAATCTCCAGGCGATTTCGGTCGCCAAGAGCTTTCGATATCAGTACATAGTTGTCAATGTCCATGATAGCCTCTCATATTGATTGATATCGATATAGTAACGTTTCAGATAGACGCCTGTCAATATGATACGGATACCATGTATCCTTCATATTTCGTACTGTTCGATTTTCCCCGTACAAGGCTCTCCAAGTACCCTAAAAACTGCTTGCTGGACAAGATAAGGACAGCAGCTATGGGGCCGTCGGGAATGCTAGGCACGAACCATCGGATACGGAGGGATATGGAAAATGGGAGTAACAGGATGAAGGGATTGGAGGAAGTACGGAAAGAAGCCGTAAAAGCGAAACTGCAAAAGCGGCCGAATACAACTCTTGTTTCGGCCGCTTCCTGGTCCTTCATGACCTGAAACAGTGTTATCTGTTGGCTTTCCCGTAGTAGGCAGCTTCAAAAATCATCCTGATGTCTGCAGCTGTCGGCGTTCCAGGATTGGTCAGAGTGCAGGGATCCTCAAAGGCATGCTCGCTCATACGGTCCAGGACAGAGAGGAACTTGTCTTCGGAAAAATCAACTTCCGTACATTCCTTGAAGGAGAGGGGAATGTCCATCTCCCGGTTCAAACGCTGGATCTCGTCCGAGATGTTCTCGATACCCAACATCTTCTCTGCATAGGCATACTTGTCGGAACTATTGCGGTTGTAGGCGATGACATACGGGAGCAGGATGGCATTGGAAAGACCATGGGTCACTCCAAACTCACCACCGATCTTATGTGCCATGGAGTGAACCAGGCCAAGGGATGCGTTGGTGAAAGCCATACCGGCAAGGGCTGATGCCTCGTGCATCTTCTCACGGGCAACAAGGTTCTTGGGTTCCTTGTAAGCTGTTGGCAGGTTCTCCAGGACCAGCTTGATGGCCTCGATGGCATAGGGATCAGTAAAGGAGGTGGCTGCTATGGAAGCTACTGCCTCCACTGCGTGTGCCATGACATCCATGCCAGTGTTGGCCGTAATATGGGCGGGCATGGTCATAGGTATGTTGGGATCGAGAATAGCAATATCGGGAACCATGTCAGGGGCGACGATTGGGTACTTGATGTGGGACTTGGTATCGGTGATGACTGAGAATGCTGTTATCTCACTAGCAGTTCCGCTTGTGGAGGGGATTGCAATGAAACGGGCCTTATTGCGCAAGGGTGGCATGGAGCCGGGTTCGATGATTGCTTCGAAGGACAGATCCGGGTGTTCGTAAAAGCACCACATGACCTTTGCAGCATCAAGAGCTGATCCCCCACCGATGGCTACGATCCAGTCTGGTTCAAAAGCAAGCATCTCCTTTGCCCCACGCATGACAGTTTCTACAGAGGGATTGGGTTCGACACCGTCTATCAGGATGGATTCGATGCCCGCCTTCTTCAGCAGTGCCTCAGCCTGATCGAGAAAGCCGAACTTCTTCATGGAACTTCCTCCGGTGACCAGCGCCGCTTTCTTGCCCCTCAACAGGGAAAGCTTCTCCAATGCACCCTCGCCGTAATGGATTGTCCTTGGAATTGAAAAACTCATGACGCTCATATGTATCTCCTCATCTCAGACCCTCTCAGGTCGTCTATTCATGAATCAGGCTCTAAGCAAACAGGGAGTTCCTGTCTCCTGATCCTTATAGGTAACAATATATCGATAAATGAAGAACGAGGTAACCGCTTTTTTACATATTGCGATATATTATCTAAACCTTTTACCTATTATCAATATTATGGCAATGAAAATAATGCTTTTTGTAAAATACACTTTTTAATGTGATAGCAATTCTTATGTTATGTATTCGGACATATTATTATGGATTTTCAAACAAATATCTGACATACTACTGATAATGTGACCACTCGGTTGAGAAACCCCAGTTCTCTTAAGGGGCTGGGATGAAACAGAGAAGATTTTGCATGTATGCCCGTACTACTTCTGAGGGAGCATCGCCACAGAACAAGCAAAGTAACCCACAGACCAAAAAGAGCATTCATTCCAAAAGAGCTATTCCTGTTCTGCCACATGCGATGGGTTGTCAGAGTCTTCAGCCTGCGAATACCCATTGAGATGCTGGCTTTTGGCTCATATGGTATCAACATAGGGATATGGTCCTTATCCTACTCAATTCCCTCTGCGTCAAGGCTTTTTCAAAGAAGCTTGCATTACTGGACCTTTTGAGGGACTATGGGAATGAGGAGCATCCAGATGAATACAAGCAGGCTCTATGGCGCTGGTGAAGGATATCATCACCTGGTCCTTTTGTTCAGGACAGTTCGCTTTGTCAGGAAGGCCCGAAAACTTGGGCTGCTGGACAAGCACTGTATGGAAAGGATCATGTTGGGGGTAACCCAGGTGAACGGATGCAGGCTCTGCTCCTACGCCCATACCAGGATTGCCCTGGAAACGGGAATGGAAGCGAGCCAGATCGCTAATTTGCTTGGAGGTGAACTTGGTGACATACCCCCTGACCAGATTCGGGCAGTACTGTTTGCCCAGCACTATGCAGAGACAAAAGGGAGACCTTCACAATCCTCATGGGAAGAGGTGGTGCATGCCTATGGGGAGGATGGTGCAAAAGGGATTCTTGGGGCGACTCGTATCATTATGGTAGGGAACATCTGGGGTGTGGTCATTGGGTTTTTGCAAGACAGGATTCACCGTCGAATCGTGGATCCGCAAAGCTCACTCGGGTATGAGCTGGCCCTCACCTTCTGCATGCTACCATTCATGCCCATTGCGGCGATTCATGCCCTTGCCGCAACCTTGGCAGGTGCTCCCCTGCTCAGGTTCTCAGAAACACGAAAGCGTATGTAGAGCAAGGAATCTAGCCAGCCAACGTCTCCATGATGATCCAGAGCCCGGATAATCCCACAAATACGTATACTATGCGCTTGAGCATTGTAGCGGGTATCCTGTCAAAGAGTTTCAGTCCCATATAGGTGCCCAGGGCAATTGTTATCCAGCCTAGGGGTATCAGGGGCAACTGCTCCATTACCAATGCCCCATTGCATGTCCTGATGAAGATGGACTCAATGTTACAGAAGAAAAAGTATGCCTGGATGGTAGCAAGGTACTCCATCTTGCCAGGGACCGCCGGAAGCAGGTATAGGGCGACCGGAGGTCCTCCTATGCCGAAGAATCCGTTGCCAAGTCCTGCAATGGTTCCCATCAGAAGGCCATTGCGAACTCGCCCCTGAATCTGTATGGACTGGGAGAATGCTACAAAGTAGAGTGAGATGGCAACCAATGCGATGCCAAGGATGATGACAAGCTTTCCCCCTTCAACGGAGAGGCTGAACACAGTGACGAAAGCTGCTATGAAAAGAGAGGTGAAGAGTAAAGGGAACAGCGTTCGCCATTGGATTCTCTTCCAGTACCGTACCATAAGGTACCCGGTGCTCGCCATCGCGATGATTTGGGTCAGGGTAACTGCTGTGGAGAAGGTAAAGATTCTTGGAAAGACTATCATAGCGATGATAGGAAAGCCAAACCCTATGTTTGCCTGAAGGAATGCTCCTACAAACACGACGAGAAGAACAGCTACAAGATTATCCATCACACCCTCTTGAGGGACAGTGTAGCACAAGATACCCAATATTGGGAAACATGAGCAGAAAGGTGAATCCAAAGATCCATAGGAAATATCTGTAAGATCTTGCAGTCCTTAAAACGCACCTGATGAACAATCCTGGCGGATACACCCCAAAGCACGAAGTAGCCGTAAAACATAAGGAATCTATACCATGCCTATAGGAAGGCATGTCCGTTGCCCCTAGGTACATTCTTTTGCATTATGTACCTAGGAAAAATATCAATTGATTGAGGACTGTCTTGGAAACAAAAGATACAAACAATGATGGAGCGCACGGCAGCTGAAGAAGAACAGGTGCATACACCTGGAGAGAATAACGCTGATGTGATTGATGATCTGAAAGAAGTCCGGTACGTACAACAGTTTGTCATGAACTCCATCACAGCTCTCATCGTAAGTATTTTCGCAATACTATCACCATGTATGGTATTTGGTTTAGGAGGCCCCTTGGGGGTAATCCTAGGGGTGATAGCTCTTTGCCAAGTCAGGCAGTCAAGAATACCTATTGACAATGATATGAACCATACAGAAAAGTACTTGCAGTGATTGGTCTTGTCATCTCAGGGGCATCAGTAGTACTTTCCATTTTGCTCATTTCATTTGCGTATCGCTTCCATGCATTCTCAGAGGCTTCACAGTTCAACATGAGGCCAAGGATGACCTATTTTCATAAATTCTGGTAACTCATAGCAGCTACAATACAGCAATCCCCTCTTCGATACCTCGATGAGGGTTTTTTGGTTGCATATGGCCGCTCTTCTTGCTTCTAGCATTTTGGACAAATAAAAAAGGCCCGGCGGCTACCTACTCTCCCACGGAAAACCGTAGTACCATCGGCGTGAGGGCGCTTAACTGCCGTGTTCGGGATGGGAACGGGTGTGTCTGCCCTGCTGTGGCCACCGGGCCGGCCAACACGAGGAAGCACGGAAGGATCCGTACGGCCGGTCTTGGCAGTCCCAATTCGGACTGGAAGAAAACGAAGAGAGAGAGAATCAAAAACAAGGACAAGGACAGGAACCGGTCAGGGAAGAGAAAACGGACTGGAGAAGAAAAAAAAGGCCCGGCGGCTACCTACTCTCCCACGGAAAACCGTAGTACCATCGGCGTGAGGGCGCTTAACTGCCGTGTTCGGGATGGGAACGGGTGTGTCTGCCCTGCTGTGGCCACCGGGCCGGCCAACACGGGGGAGCGCGAGATATTCTCGTGCGCCCTGTCTTGGCAGTCCGAATGTCGGGACTGGAACAGTGATATGGTCAAGCCTCTCGGATGATTAGTACCGGTCGGCTGAACGCATTGCTGCGCTTGCACCTCCGGCCTATCGAACAGGTAGTGTCCCTGTTTCCTTATGCCCGCTCGAGGCGGGGGGGATGTCTCATCTTGGGGAGGGCTTCCCGCTTAGATGCTTTCAGCGGTTATCCCTTCCGAACGTAGCTACCCGGCAGATGCCGTTGGCACGACAACCGGTACACCAGAGGTTCGTCCACTTCGGTCCTCTCGTACTAGAAGCAGGACCCCTCAAACATCCAACGCCCATGGCAGATAGGGACCGAACTGTCTCACGACGTTCTGAACCCAGCTCGCGTACCGCTTTAATTGGCGAACAGCCAAACCCTTGGGACCTGCTCCAGCCCCAGGATGCGATGAGCCGACATCGAGGTGCCAAACCTTGCCGTCGATATGAACTCTTGGGCAAGATCAGCCTGTTATCCCCGGAGTACCTTTTATCCGTTAAGTGACGGCGCTTCCACGCGCTACCGCCAGATCACTAAGACCTACTTTCGTACCTGCTCGGCCTGTTTGCCTCGCAGTCAAGCCACCTTGTGCCTTTACACTTGAGAGATGATTCCCAACCATCCTAAGGTGACCATCGCGCGCCTCCGTTACTCTTTGGGAGGCGACCGCCCCAGTCAAACTTCCCACCTGGCACTGTCCCCAGACCGGATCACGGCCGGGGTTAGAGAACTGGAGAGGGAAGGGTGGTATTTCACCAGCGGCTCCGCGCAGCCTGACGGCCACGCATCCATGCCTCCCACCTATCCTACACATCCCTGTCCAGGTCTCCATGCCAAGCTGAAGTAAAGGTTCACGGGGTCTTTCCGTCTAACCACGGGTACCAGGCATCTTCACCTGGACTTCAATTTCACCGGATTTCGCGTTGAGACAGCGCCCATATCGTTACACCATTCGTGCGGGTCGGAACTTACCCGACAAGGAATTTCGCTACCTTAGGACCGTTATAGTTACGGCCGCCGTTTACTGGGGCTTGGATTCGCTGCTTCGATCGCTCTGACAACTCCTCTTGACCTTCCAGCACCGGGCAGGTGTCAGTCCATATACTTCCCGTTGCCGGTTCGCATGGACCTGTGTTTTTGGTAAACAGTCGCATGGGCCGTTTCACTGCAACCCCCTTGCGGGGGCCATACTTATCCCGAAGTTACGTATGCATTTTGCCGAGTTCCTTAACGCGAATTCTTCCGTGCGCCTTTGCATTCTCAGCTCGCCCACCTGTGTCGGTTTGTAGTACGGTCCCCCAGAGACGCTCCTTAGAGACTATTTCTCGGCACGACGACTACGCGCACTTCGACCCACCTTGATGGGTCTCGCTCACGGCTCGCCTCAGCCCCCGGATTTGCCTGGGGGCCTCATCGGCTCGCCGCTTCGGCCGGGACTACCGTCGCCCGGCTGCGTTTCGCCCTATGCGTCGTCCCATCGGGACTCTGGGAGGTGCTGTAATGTTGAACAGCTTCCCATCGGCTACGGCTCTCGCCCTCGCCTTAGGGGCCGACTGACCCTTGGGTAGATTGACTTTACCCTGGAAACCTTAGGCTTTCGGCGGACGGGGATCTCACCCGTCTTTTCGTTACTCATGCCTGCATTCTCTCTTCCGTCCCGTCCACAAGGGCTTCCGCCCCAGCTTCTTCCGTACACGGAATGCTCTCCTACCGCCAGCACCCCTAGGATGCTGGCCCGCGGCTTCGGTGGCGTGCTTAGCCCCGTTACATTATCGGCGCATGACTACTCGACCAGTGAGCTGTTACGCACTCTTTGAAGGGGTGGCTGCTTCTGAGCCAACCTCCTGGCTGTCTGGGCAATCATACTTCCTTTCCCACTTGGCACGCCTTGGGGACCTTAGCCGGCGGTCCGGGCTGTTTCCCTCTTGACGATGGCCCTTATCAGTCACCGTCTGACTGCCGCACATTGTATCGCGGTATTCGGAGTTTGGTTAAGCTCGGTACCCAGTGACGGGCCCTCACCTATCCAGTGCTCTACCTCCGCGACAGTCGGTGCGACGCTAGCCCTAAAGCTATTTCGGAGAGTACCAGCTATCTCCAAGTTTGTTTAGTCTTTCGCTCCGAGCCACAGCTCATCCCAACCCTTTTCAGCGGATTTAGGTTCGGCCCTCCACTTGATTTCACTCAAGCTTCAGCCTGGCCATGGCTAGATCACTTGGCTTCGGGTCTACCGCACGCAACTGCTCGCCCTGTTCAGACTCGGTTTCCCTACGGCTCCGGGACTCCTATCCCTTAACCTCGCTGCATACGGTAACTCGCAGGCTCATTCTACAAAAGGCACGCCATCACCCAACAATGTGGGCTCTGACCGCTTGTAGGTCCACGGTTTCAGGTTCTCTTTCACTCCCCTCCCGGGGTCCTTTTCACCTTTCCCTCACGGTACTATGCGCTATCGGTAGCTGCCGAGTATTTAGCCTTGGAGGGTGGTCCCCCCGGATTCCGACAGGATTTCTCGTGTCCCGCCGTACTCAGGAAATGCGGCCATCCAGGCGCAACCGTTTCGCGTACGGGGCTTTCACCCGCTCTGGCCGGCCTTCCCAGGACCGTTCCGCTACAGTTGCGCTTTCTCACTGGACGGGCTGTGCCCCGCCGCACCCCTACAACCCCGCGCACCCGAAGGCACGCGGTTTGGGCTCCTCCCCGTTCGCTCGCCGCTACTGGGGGAATCTCGTTTGATTTCTACTCCCGCTGGTACTCAGATGGTTCACTCCCCAGCGTATACCGCATGCGCGTTATTTCATTGGCGCGCATGCGAATGTCATCAGGACATTCGGGTTACCCCATTCGGAAATCCGCGGATCATCGGGTATTGGCCCCTTCCCGCGGCTTATCGCAGCTAATCACGTCCTTCTTCGCCTGGCAGCTCCTAGGCATCCTCCGTGGACCCCTTATTCACTTGACCATATCATTCTTCCAATCCCTACGCTTGTTCTTTCAAAGACCTTTCTTACCTTGCTCTGGAGGCAAGGGGATTCGAACCCCTGACCCTCGGCTTGCAAAGCCGATGCTCTAGCCAGCTGAGCTATGCCCCCGACTGGCACTTCGCACATAGGGAAGGCAAAGGGAACGGAAAATCTGAGGGGCGACCTTTCGGGGCTATTGTCTGCAGGACTTGCACCTGCTGGCCGACGGCCTTGTGTGTGCCTGCGGCTGTGAGGGCCGAAGGCTCCCTTTCTTTGCAGAAAGGAGGTGATCCAGCCGCACCTTCCGGTACGGCTACCTTGTTACGACTTCACCCTCCTCGCCGGACGTACCTTCGGAACCGCCCCCCCTTGCGGGTTGGGCTGGCGACTTCGGGTACCCCCGACTCGGATGGTGTGACGGGCGGTGTGTACAAGGCCCGGGAACGTATTCAACGCGCCATGCTGATGCGCGATTACTAGCGATTCCAACTTCATGGAGTCGGGTTGCAGACTCCAATCCGTACTGGGACCGGCTTTGTGCGATTCGCTTGGCCTCGCGGCCTCGCTGCGCTCTGTACCGGCCATTGTAGCACGTGTGTGGCCCAGGACATAAGGGCCATGATGACTTGACGTCGTCCCCACCTTCCTCCGGTTTGTCACCGGCAGTTCCGTCTGAGTGCCCACCATCACGTGATGGCAACAGACAGCAGGGGTTGCGCTCGTTGCGGGACTTAACCCAACACTTCACAGCACGAGCTGACGACAGCCATGCAGCACCTGTGTGCAGGCCGCAAGCGGCCTGTGCCTTTCGGCACCATTCCTGCACATGTCAAGCCCTGGTAAGGTTTCTCGCGTATCATCGAATTAAACCACATGCTCCACCGCTTGTGCGGGCCCCCGTCAATTCCTTTGAGTTTCACCCTTGCGAGCATACTCCCCAGGCGGTTCACTTAATGCGTTAGCTTCGGTACCGAGGGTCGACCCCCCGCCACCTGGTGAACATCGTTTACTGTGCGGACTACCAGGGTATCTAAACCTGTTTGCTCCCCGCACCTTCGCGTCTCAGCGTCAGTACATGGCCAGATGTCTGCCTTCGCCATTGGTGTTCTTCCAGATATCTACAGATTTCACCCCTACACCTGGAATTCCGACATCCCCTCCTGTACTCTAGCCCTGCAGTTTCCAGCGCGTCTCCCCGGTTGAGCCGGGGCATTTCACGCCGGACTTGCTGGGCCGCCTGCACGCCCTTTACGCCCAATGATTCCGAACAACGCTCGCCCCCTACGTGTTACCGCGGCTGCTGGCACGTAGTTAGCCGGGGCTTATTCCGGGATTCACGTCATCACGCGGCCATTGCCTGCCACGCTTATTCCTCCTCCCGAAAAGAACTTTACAACCTCACGGCCTTCATCGTTCACGCGGCGTCGCTCCGTCAGGCTTTCGCCCATTGCGGAAGATTCTTAGCTGCTGCCTCCCGTAGGAGTCTGGACCGTGTCTCAGTTCCAATGTGGCCGATCACCCTCTCAGGCCGGCTACCCATCGTCGCCACGGTGGGCCTTTACCCCGCCGTCTAGCTAATGGGCCGCGGACTCATCCCCCGGCGGCGCCGAAGCGCCTTTCCCCGCAAGCACTTCTGTGCTCGCGCTCGCATCCGGTATTGATCCAGGTTTCCCTGGGCTATCCCGGACCGGGGGGCAGATTGTCCACGTGTTACTCACCCGTCCGCCGCTCTAGGGGCCCGAAGGCCCTTGCCGCTCGACTTGCATGCTTAAAACGCGCCGCCAGCGTTCGTTCTGAGCCAGGATCAAACTCTCCGTCATAGGAATGCGGGCCCGAAGGCCCACAGCTTCTATTCTTCAGATTATAGTCTGCCCTGTCTTTCTCGCAAAACGAACGTAGCTTATCTCATCTACTGTTCATCACTCGGTAATTGACTGGGAAGCCCCTTGCGGTCACTTCCTCTTCTTTTCCGTTCTCTTTCCCTTCCCTAACGCTTGTTGTGTCATAAATCGCGGGTCGCCCAGTCTCCTGCACTCCCCCGCCCCTTCTCTGAGGCGCTCGACTAACTTACCCGATTTCCAGCATTTCCGTCAAGGCCCTACGGCCCTTTCATCCTTGCTTTCCTTCCAGCATCTGCTTGCCGAACAAGATGGGATACTACACCGGAAATCCGTTTTTGTCCAGCATATTTTTCATTTATTTTTCATCTCGCCGATTTATTGCTAATTTTGGAAATGTTTTTGCTTATATGGTAGGTAATAAGCTTATTATAGTATTATTTTCTTATGCTTGATATGATCGCCCTTTCCGGAGTATTGTAGAGATGAGGGGAGAGACAACATCATGGAATATATCAGACAGGCAACCGAACAGGACATACCCTATATATATGAGATAAGCTTGCGTACAGCATTATCAGGTCTCGACGGTACAGACTATTATCACGACCCTTACTGTGTCGGACACTATTATGCAGCACCCTATTTCTTTTTCGACCCATCACTCTGCTTTATAGCAGTAGATGAGTATAACAGGCCTTCAGGCTATATTGTAGGAACAAGCGATACCGTCGCCTTCAATGGATGGATGAACAGCCATTGGCTTCCTCCCTTGAAAAAGCACTATGCCCACATAACAACATACAAAAGTGAAAACGAAGAGAACATGATACGCCTCATCAACAAGGGCCCGGGAGAGGGTGTCTGGGAACATGTGGGCTATCCTGCACACCTACACATCAACCTGCTTGACAACCTCCAGGGACGAGGCTTGGGCAAGGCCCTGATGCTAACATTTATGGAAAGGGTACAGAAGACGGGCGTTGCTGGCATTCACCTGGGGGTGGATGGACGCAACACCCGAGCATTTGGCTTCTATGAAAAGATGGGCTTCACCAAACTGAAGCAGCCCGCTTGGGGTGCTGTATTCGGTTTCAAGTTCTAGTCCGAATCCACGCCCCACTTTATCTGCAGGTATTCAAGATCACTGGCGAGACGGTTAATTGCATTGGTAAGGCGTATTGCACGCTTCTCCTCCAAACCCTGCTCCTTACCTGCCTCCTCCATGCGCTTAACCACTGACAGGAGAGTAGCCTCCTCCTTCTTGAGCAGTGCAATGGCCTCAGAAAGCTCACGAATATAGGGAAGCACCGAGTCGTCGACCCTTTTAGCTGTCGGAAAGGAAGCCTCATCCAGAAGATTGAAGTGCTGCATTACCTCTGGGGCATACGCCCTGATACCCAAGGATCCGGATACATATGCAGCAAACCAGGGAGCGACTTCCTTGTCACCATGGACGATGAAAGCCATCCGCGGTTCCTTTCTGAACGCGGTCAGCCACTTAACCAGGCCATCCTGATCCGCATGACCGCTGATGCCGTGAAGCTCTGCAACCTCACACTTCACATCGATGAGCTCTCCAAAGAGGGTGACATGCCGAGTCCCATCCAAGATTGACCGTCCCAGGGTACCCCCTGCCTGGTATCCGCTGAACAGTACCGTACTTTCAGGCCTCCACAGATTATGCTTCAGGTGATGCTTGATCCTACCTGCCTCACACATACCACTGCTGCTTATGATGACACAACTCTCCTTGCGCCTATTCAGGGCCTTGGAACCTTCAACTGCTGTAATGGTGGTCAAGGAAGGGAAAATGATGGGGTTGATGCCCTTCTTTACCAGAGCCATGGTCTCATCATCCATATATCCGAAGATATTCCCGGCAAACACATTGGTTGCCTTCACCGAGAGAGGGCTGTCGACAAAGACAGGAATTTCAGGAAATGAGGGGCAGAGCCTGTTCTCTATGATCACCCGCAGGAGATAGAGGATCTCTTGCGTCCGCCCTACAGCAAAGGCGGGGATGATCACATTGCCACCACGCAAGAACGTCCTCTCCACAATGTCAGCGAGTTCCTGTGCCCGTACGCTGGTGGGGACAGCATACCCAACAGCATTGGCCGGCTTCTTGTGCAGGCGATTGCCGTACGTGGACTCCATGACGACAAAATCCGCATTGTCGACATACTCAGGATCCTTGATCAGGGGCTGGTCGAAATTGCCGATATCACCGCTGAATACCAGCTTCCGAGTCTCCTTTCCCTCCTTGAGCCATATCTCTATCGAGGAAGATCCCAACAGGTGCCCAGCATCCACAAACCTGACCTTGATGCCCCCACCCAGATCCTGGATGGTATCATAGTCGCAGGGTTCGAAGTATTGCATCGACTTTTCGGCATCCTCTACGGTATAGAGCGGTTCCACGCTCCCCTTGCCGGCACGCCGCGACTTGCGGCTTTTCCACTCCGCCTCCATCTCATGGATATGTCCGCTGTCGGCAAGCATGATCTCACACAGGTCGATGGTTGCAGCCGTTGTCAGGATCTTGCCCTTGAATCCATCCTTTACAAGCAGCGGGATCCTTCCGCTGTGATCAATATGGGCATGGGTAAGCAACAGATAGTCAATGGCAGAAGCTACGAAAGGAAGCTCCATGCCTGACTCCTGTTCGTCATTTCCCTGGGGAAGGCCGCAATCGACCAATATGAATTTGCCTGCACACTCAAGTAGCGTACAGCTTCCAGTTACCTGTTGTGCCGCTCCAAAAAAGGTTATGTCCATAGGTGCTCCTTTCCTATAGGATACGATTGAACTGGCTCAGATGCAACGTATATAAGAAATCCAATATTTCCCATATTTCACTGGATGAGGCTTCCCGCATAATCATACAGGAAGCCTCGGCTACACATTTCAGATAATCCTACGGATTGCTGTTTGCTCGAAAAGACATGATACCTATCGGGCTAACCTACCCATCCTATCAATAATACCTTACCACTACATACGCATAGGAGAGAACCAGCGACAACAAAGTCAAAGGGATTCCATACGCCAGATACCCCTTGAAACTGAGTGGTATCTTGTTTTTTCTCGCAAAGCCAAACATGATCACATTCGCAGAAGCGCCAACCAGGGATCCATTCCCCCCAAGACAGGAGCCGAATGCAAGACTCCACCAGATAGGGGCAAGTGCAGCATCTGAAGTGGATGCCCCGATGACTTTGACAACTGGAATGAATGTTGCAACCAGTGGGATATTATCCAAAATCCCAGAGAGAATCCCTGAACCGAACAGGAGGGCTGTACTCGTCTTTTTGAGATCTCCCTTGGTCATAGTTGTCATCAGAGCCGCCAGCTTCTCGATCACACCAGTAAACTGAAGCACCCCAACCATGATAAAGAGCCCGATGAAGAAGAGTATCGTATCCCATTCGACCTTCTTGAGAATCTCTTCAAGGTCGCCTTGAGTCCAAAGGACCAGAAGGAAAGCTCCTGTAAGTGCGATTACACTCGGCTCAGACTCCAGTATTCCGTTAAGGAGGAAGCCGGTGACCACCAAGCCGATTACCGTAAGAGATTTCTTCATAAGAATGGGATTGCTGATCATCCTCTTTTCGTCCATCGCCATGATCCGTTTCTTGTTCAACTCGGTTACTACGAGCCTCTTCTTGAAAACAAGAATCAAGACCCCCATATTTACAAGCGAGATGATCAGGATAGCAGGGGCCAGGTTCATCAGGAAGTCCATGAAATTGAGCCCTGCAGCAGAACCGATCATGATATTCGGAGGATCTCCGATAAGCGTTGCCGTTCCCCCGATATTTGAAGCCAAAATCACCGTTATGACAAAGGGAAGAGCTTCTATCTCCATCTGCGTGGCTAGCAGGAGGACAATTGGTGAGATCAGAAGTACGGTGGTCACATTGTCCAACACTGCCGAGAAAAAAGCGGTTATGAAAAACAAAACAGCCAAGAAAGCGATTGGGTTGGCCTTCACCAACTTTGCGCTTTTTATCGCAATGAACTCGAACACTCCACTCTGTTCGGTAATCTTCACAATCATCATCATCCCTATCAGAAGGAAGATTACATTCATGTCGATATGAGCGACTGCCTTTTCAAAAGGTATGAAGTGAAACAGCAGATAGAGCATGGCACCCAGAATGGCAGCCACGGCCTTGTTCATCCTCTCTGTGATCAGCAGGGCATAGACAACGATGAAAACCCCTATTGCTACATACATATATATGGTCATTATGGCCTCAGCATCTTATTGATAATTTCATTTGGGTTGATGACGCCGATCATCTCATTGTTAGCATCCACCACAACCAGATGACGCCTGTTGCCTTTGATCATCTTGAAGAATATTTCAGGATAGGTGACAGAATCCTGTATCAGATAGGGTCGATGGTCCCTGAGATATGCACCAATCTTCAGGTTGGACTCATTCTTCCAGAAATAGTCGATCGGATGGAAATCCTGTATCACCGAGAGGCTGCTCAAACTGAACACATAGTCAGGGAATCCTGCTTTAAGCAGATCGAGCAGGTCCAAAACACCGCATATCTTTCCGTTCTGCGCGCTGACTACCGGAAGAAAATATATGTTGTGACGCTTCATCTGATCCACAGCGACCGAAAGGCTGTCCGTATCCTTTGCCCGGGGCCAGTAACGGGCAAGGTCACCGGAAGTGAGGGCAGATCCCATGGAATTGCTTGATTTGCTGAGAATCCCTATGAGTTCGGCAGGACTCTTGCATCTGTCAAGCTCGGCAGACTCCTTGCCTATCAGTTTCCCTATGCCCTGAAGTACCCCGAGATAGAGATCCTGATCCTTTCCTGATGTCAATATTGAGAAGATGTACTTCACCTTATTGCCGTCATCGAGAACCAGTGGGGTGCCACACCGGATGAATATGATGGATATTCCCCTAATATCAGAGGAGTGGTTATGAGGAAGGAGTGTACCGTGACCAATCCAGGTTGAACTCAGTCTCTCCCTCTCTTCGAGAAGCTCGAAGACCCTCTCACTCTTCAACCCCACGTCCTTTGCGAATTCGATAGAAAGGAACTTCAGGACCTCTGTAATGGTCTTGAATTCACGATTGAGAAAGATTTTATCCTCTGATACATACTTGTGAAACTGCATAATGGTTCTCCAATTTCTCTCGAGAATAAGCATGTCAGATACTGGATACCATGCACTTCTCCGGATGAAGGAGCAAAGTCTCCAACCGATATGAGCGTCTCCATGATGCCCAGCACCTTCTGTCACACGAACAATACCAAAGAAATTTCTCTTCTTCAGGGTACTCTTTGGATAGGAAAATTCTTACCCCTGCTACCATTCGGGCCCACTGTAATGAGCAACTGGTATACGGTGGTATCCAGTTGTGAGAAGCAGTAGGAGAAGAAACAGAACCGGTAAAGATTTCCCAATGATGGGAGTCTAGGACTGCAGATAAAAAAATGCAAGATACTGGCACATAGCCAACTTACGTTCCCATGGATTTGCAGGACAGACAAGACAGACCATTATCCCTGTTCCTTACTGAGGGGTATAGACTTTGCCCATATTCATGGATATTCTCAGAATACATGTGTACAAGACACATTCATCAATATTCCACTTCCCTGGAAACTACGCTTCGATATGCTAAGAAAATTAGGAGGAAAGTCTGGTGTATTACATACTCAAGGTAGGGATCTCCGCTATTTCCATTGTCCTGGTCAGTGAAGTTGCAAAACGCAGTTCGTTCTTCGGTGCTCTTATAGCCTCATTACCGCTCACTTCCCTTCTCGCCATACTTTGGCTGCACTTTGAGAAAGCCAGAATGGAAAAGATTTCCAATCTGTCCCGATCGATTTTTTGGCTCGTGTTGCCATCTCTTGTCTTCTTCCTTCTCTTCCCTGCCCTCCTGAATCGGGGGATGCTGTTCTGGCCAAGCTTGGGCATCTCCACAACCACAACGATCATCTTGTATTTCATGCTCGGATGGGGTTTGAGGGCGTTGGGAATTCCCCTTCTGTGAAGATCTGACAACACTGCTGCTAGGTCTGCATTGAGCCCCTGTTTCAAAAATGCTGATGCTCAGCAGCAATGAAGGAAGCAGGTCTTGTCGATTGCTTGCACCAATACACACCATACCTGAGGGATTGGACATTTTCTCCTATGCACTGAATACGATGTAGCAGGGAAAAGGAACCGAAATTTCATATGGGAGGATAAGGCAAACCCATTCTTGCAGAGAGCTCATAAAATGGGGTATCCTAAGAGTACATGAAGAGGAGAGAACAGCATGGATGATAGCAAACGGACAATTCGGGAAAAGCAAGTAGAAAGGACCATCAAGGCCCTCAAGAAAAACAATATGGAGGCTATCTTCATCCCATCAAAGGAAACGCTTCTTCCAACTGTACGTTCCCTGCTGAAGAAAGGGGAGAAAGTCGCTGTAGGAGGCTCGATGAGCCTTGGTGAAACAGGGGTCTCAGATCTGCTGCGTAGTGGCGAGTACACCTTCCTTGACCGCCATAAAGAGGGCCTTTCCCCTAGTGAAGTTGCACAGGTCCTGTTGGATAGCTTCACTGTCGACACCTACTTGGCAAGTGTCAATGCAGTCACCGAACATGGGGAACTCTACTGTGTGGACGGCAATTCCAATCGGGTTGCAGCAATGCTCTATGGCCCCAAGCAGGTCATCCTTATCGTGTCCTGGGATAAGATAGTACCCGACCTCAGATCTGCTGTACTGCGGGTAAAGCACATTGCAGCCCCATCAAATGCAGTGAGGCTCAACTGCGATACCCATTGCAACACCCATGGCAAATGCGTCAATGCCTCGGTCAGTGATGAACACCTGATGGCCTTGAGTGCAGGAGCGTGCGAGCATACCATATGCTCCAACTATGTGGTTTTTTCTCACCAGAAATCCCCCAAGAGGATCAAGGTCCTATTGGTCGGAGAAAGTGTCGGATATTAATCGGAGGATACGGATGACAGCAGATTTCACCTACTATACCCCCACAAAAGTGGTGTTCGGCAATGATGCGGAAACCCAGGTGGGCTCTCTCATACAGGAACAGAACTGTAAGAAGGTCCTGGTACACTATGGATCGGGAAGTGCAATACGATCAGGATTGCTTGACAGAATCATCGATTCACTTGAAAGGGCCAACATCGGGCATGTCCTCTTGGGGGGAGTCGTCCCCAACCCAAGGCTTTCCAAAGTGCATGAGGGCATCGAACTTGGAAGGAAGGAAGGCATTGATTTCATCCTTGCAGTAGGAGGGGGATCGGTCATCGATTCGGCAAAGGCAATCGGCTACGGCCTGTTCCACGGCGGGGAAGTATGGGACTTCTATTGTCAGAAAAGGTCCATCACCGGATGCATGCCCATCGGAGCTGTGCTGACCATAGCAGCGGCAGGCAGCGAGATGAGTAATTCAGCTGTCATAACAAATGAGGACGGAGATCTGAAACGTGGGACAAATTCTGAATATTCACGTCCCAAGTTTGCAATCCTGAATCCCTTGCTCACCTACACCCTTCCTACCTACCAGACTATGAGTGGGGCTGTGGACATCATGATGCACACCATCGAACGATACTTCCAATCTGGTGATTCCATGCACCTTACCGACGAGATAGCAGAAGGCCTGCTCAGGACTGTGGTTCACTTCGCCCGTATCCTGAAGGACAAACCCGACGATTATGAAGGAAGGGCAAACCTGATGTGGGCAAGCAGCCTTTCCCATAACGGCCTCACCGGGGCAGGCAACAGTGCCAGAGGGGACTGGGCCCCCCATCAATTGGAACACGAGCTGGGGGGCATGTTTGATGTTGCCCATGGAGCTGGCATTGCTGCCATCTGGGGAACATGGGCACGGTATGTGTACATGAGCAAACCTGAAAGGTTTGCCAGGTTCGGTGAAAAAGTATTCGCTGTGAAGCAGACAGGCGATGCCGATAAGGATGCCCTAGCTGCCATCGTTGCGATGGAGAACTTTTTCAGAAGCATCGGCATGCCGACAAATCTCAAGGAATTGGGCATCGAACCGACCAAAGGGCAGCTCGAGGAGCTTACGGAAAAATGCACGTTCTTCGGCACACGCACCTTAGGCAGTGTGATGGTTCTGGGCAAGCGGGAGATACACGACATCTATACCAATGCGCAATAAGAAACACTAAGAAGAGGCAAGGGGTCCTTGCCTCTTCTTGCTGTAACACTTTCTACTTCTTCTTTTCTGCCTCTTCTCTGGCCTCAACCTCCCAAAGATAGATCAGAAAATACTCCTCAAGGCTCCTATGGGGGCCTTTGCTTTGGGTAAGACGCCTGCCTTTTGCCAGTGCCTGACGTTGCAGGAAGGATCTGTAGAGCTGGATGGCTGAAGAGCCTCCCCCTTTTTCAAATACCGACTCACCACATTCGAGCAGCAGACTGTGAGCCTGGCTTCGGCTTATGGCAGAGATGCCATGCCCATGCATATATTCTCTAAGGAGAATAATCTGCTCATAGCTGAGGGAAAACAGATACTCTTCCAGGGCGTGGGTCATGCCCTCTTTTTTAGCCTCGGATATGATGAAGGAGTGCCAGACAGAAGAGAGGCCGAATGAGAGTCGCATCAGCTCGACTGTACCCATCAAGGTCCCTAAGACGGGAACGATGGTATGTCTTGCGATCCACAACTGTCTGAGATTAGGGGCAAACTCGCTCTTGTTCACACTGGTGCGGTAATCCCACATCTTGATAAGCTCTTCCGTAGCACGGTGCAACCAGACTTCCCCACCCTTGCTTTCAGAGATCACCGACACATACAAATCCTCAGCCATCAGGTCAAAAAGGGTATTGTGATACTTATTATCCATTATCGGTTGCAATTGTGCAAAGGAAGGCTGAGTAGAGGAGATCTTTTCCAGAAATCCAAAGAGATGGAGTTTGCTGACCATAAATGAACGGCCGACCACCGCCTTGACAGGGAGGTTGACCACAGCATCGATGCCCTGATTCTTGAGCTTCTCTGCAAGCGTCCGCCATGATCGGCCGTCAGGCTCCCCATTGAAGTCCTGATTGGGGGAAGGGGACCTGTTTGCGATTTCCGAAAGCAACTTCACATCGCTTCGCAATGCTTGCAGATGAGATAAGAGGTTCGCCGAAGATTCGCTGAGAATCGCTTCACAGCTGTCAAGCAATTCCAGTTCCGATTGTGTAAAGGTGGCGATCTGATGCATAGTGTACATACCTCAGGTGATGATACGATCACCATAGTGGGGAAGAAGGAAAAAGTCCATATTAGGCATTGAACATACGATCTTACCCACTCCGGAGAAATCTGGGAACAGAAAATCGAGGGATGAAAGCTTCCTCGGACGACAAAGATCAAGGCACTGCTTGCGCAATGCCCCTACCCTTGTTTCCTCTACTGTGGGTGATAGCCCTACTCCATAAACAGGCGTACGACCTCATCCTTATCCTTGGCCTGTTCAAGCATCCTTCTGAAGACATTGGACGTGCAGGTCCTGGCAATGGATGCCAAAAGCTCCACATGGGCCGACGCAGCAGAAGGGGGTGCAAGCACCATGAAGAACAGCCGGCTCTTCTGGTTGTCGGGGGAATCGAAATCTACGGGGAAGCGGCTTACACCCACTACCAGCAACACCTGCTTCACCACAGATGTCTTGGCATGCGGGATGGCAATGCCATTGCCGATACCCGTGGAGCCAAGGCTTTCACGATTGAGAACCGCATCCAAAATATCTTCAAACTGCTGCTTTGAGTACCCTTTTGCATTGGCCAGAACCTCAACAAGTTCGGTTATGATACCCTGCTTGTCACTGGCAGTAAGGGGAACTTTGACCAAATTCTTGTCTAAAACATCTAGTACATTCATATACTGCTCCTTACGCTTCAAATTCTAGCCAGATATCGTCATCGTCCCGAACCACCAATACGGGGCAAGGTGACGTACGCATCATCCTATCAGTCTCACTGGAAAGCTCCTCTCGCCTTGAACGGATATCGGTGATACCCCCAAGCACCAGAAGATCAGCATGTCGCTCCTTGAGCAACTGCTTCACCATCACATGGGTGGCCCCTTCCAGTTTGACCGTCTCAATCTCCAGGTGCATCTGAGCCGCCAGCTTGGAAACATGGCGCAAATACCGGTCCGCATCAGCTTGCAGATCACGCTGGTATTCATCGCGCTCAATGGCAACAAAGATACCTGCCTTCACCAATTCGCTGAGAGCTTTCGTGTTCACTACATAGACTGCAGTCATTTTGGCCCCATGTTCGGCAGCCAGCTTGATTCCATACATGGCAGCGGTCATCGAACTCTCAGAGCCGTCCAGATACACAACTATATCCTTAAACGGAATTCCCATGCGAACCTCCTCTCTCCATCGTATCATCAACTACGACGGAGGTCATCCTCTTCTGGGTAGGATCGATGGCAATTTCTGCCTGTTCCATCCTGTCCTTGACCACCTTCAGAAGGATAAAGTTCTCCCTCTCCTGCTCTTCAATGCGTCCCCGCATCCAATCGATGGTCTCCTGATTATTGGGAATAACTATCTTTTCCAGGGCATTTACCTTGCGTATAGTCTTCTTTACTTCCCGTGCAAGACGCATGATGGAGACCTTCAGCTCGGCAAGACGCCCCATGAGGCTCAGGGTAGTACGGTACCGGTCTATCGACAGCTCGGCAAGGATGCTGGTCTCTTCACTACTGAAATACGGACTGTTGTCGGTAAACGTGGTGCCGACCTTGGGCAAACTCACCCCCATCACCCTTCTCCTTCCGAGATCGATGGAATAGTCGATGTTGACAGCACCGCTGAGATTGCCCACCCTAAGGCGCCCCATCTTCATGATGGCATCGCTTAGAGATGCCTCAGCCTCCTTGAGGGACTGCACAACCCTGCTTTCATAGTCAACGGCCTGGTCTACCAAGGTCAGCAGTTCGGCTACAAGAATCGAACGCTTCTGGTCGAGCAGTTCATACCCCAATTGGGCAAACTTCAGGTCATCAGCCAACTTGAGCAAGTTGCTCCGTGTAGGAGCAAGTGTTGTATTCACGCTTCCTCCTATTTGCCGTAGTGCTCGGCGATCTCCTCGTCGGTGAGACGCTGCAACTCCTCCGATGGCAGTTTGCTCAGAGCCTCCCATCCGATGTCGAGGGTCTGTTCAATGCTCCGATCCTCAGTAAAGCTCTGGTTGACAAACTTGTGCTCAAAGAAATTACCGAACTCCAGGTACTGCTGATCCAAGGATGTAAGCTCCTCCTCTCCAATGACGGAAGCTAAGTTCTGCACGTCCTTGACATGGCTGTAGGATGCAAAGAGCTGGTTTGCCAGATGCGGGTGATCAGACCTGGTCATTCCTTCACCAATTCCATCCTTCATCAGGCGCGACAGCGAAGGCAGACAGTTGATGGGCGGATAGATACCACGGGCCTGCATCGATCGGTCAAATACTATCTGGCCTTCGGTGATGTATCCTGTGAGGTCAGGAACCGGGTGGCTGATGTCATCGTTTGGCATCGTGAGAATCGGCAATTGGGTTATGGAACCATTTCTTCCGGATATCTTGCCCGAACGTTCGTAGAGCTCGGCAAGGTTGGAGTACAGGTACCCGGGATACCCCTTCCTGGAAGGTATCTCTCCACGCAAAGTCCCTATCTCTCTCAAGGCCTCACAATAGTTTGTCATGTCGGTCATGATGACCAAGACCTGCTTGCCCTTGTCGAAAGCGAGATACTCTGCAAGGGTAAGCGCTGTCTTGGGAGTGATTGTCCTCTCAATGGAGGGGTCATCGGCAAGGGAGAGAAAAAGTGCAACATTGTCCAAAACACCGGTCTCCTCAAAGCTGTCGATGAAATACTTGGCAACATCATGCTTGACGCCCATGGCGGCAAACACGATACAGAAATCTCCACTGCTTCCCCGTACCTTCGCCTGGCGTGCTATCTGAGCCGCCAGCTTGTTGTGGTCAAGGCCGTTTCCACTGAAGATGGGAACCTTCTGGCCCTGGATAAGGGTCGTCATGCCATCGATGACTGAGATTCCTGTCTGGATGAAGTCCCTGGGGTATTCACGCGCTGTTGGATTGATGGGTTCTCCATTCACATCCTTCTCAACGGAACCCTGAGGTATTGTGGAACCGTCACGGCTCTTGCCCAACCCGTTCATCACTCGCCCCAGCATCTGTTCTGAAACAGGAAGAGTCAGAGGCTCCCCCATAAACCGCATCCCGGTGCCAGGGAGGTTCAAGCCATCGGTTCCTTCAAATACCTGCACCACCACAGCTTCGTCACTGGTCTCCAATACCTGACCTGATCGATGGCTACCATCGGGTGCGGTAATCTCAACAAGCTCGCCATATCCCACCGGGTGGGTGTTTCTCATATATACAAGAGGCCCGTCGATCCTGGAAGAACCTCGGTACTCCCTTCCTGACAACAGGTGACGGTCTGTATGCACAAGCAAAGTCTCTTCTTTAGTCCTCATAGATTCCCCCAAGCTGATCGATAGAGCGCTCGAGGCGCAACTGCAACTTGTCAAATGCAGACAAATCCTCGTTCTCAATGGTCAGGCGCATCCTTGCCATCTCTTGGACCACCTTCAGTCGCCGTATCTTTACCATCGGTACGCCTTTGGAAATTGCTTCGGATCCCTTCTGGTAGTACTCCAGAATGATATCAAGCATCCTCACTTGCTTGCCGACCGAACAGAAGCGGTCGACTTGGTCGAACGCATTCTGCTGGAGGAAAGCTGTCTTGAACAGGGAGCAGACCTCAAGGATGAAGTTCTGGCTATCAGGGAGGGCATCAGGGCCGACCAGCTTGACGATCTGCTGTAATCGGACTTCCTTCTGCAACAGTTCCATGATCCTCTGCCTGTTTATCTGCCAGGTCCCCTCACTATGCTGGCTCCACCAAGGCTGTACCTCGGTAAGGTACTCGGTGTAGGAGTCCGTCCAACTTATCGCAGGGTAGTGGCGGCTGCTGGCCAAGGCACGGTCCAAACCCCAGAAGCAACGGACAAACCGCTTGGTATGCTGGGTCACAGGTTCGGAGAAGTCTCCTCCTGGAGGGCTGACAGCCCCAATGATGGATACCGACCCAGTATCACCGGAAAGGCACTGCATATAGCCCGCACGCTCATAAAACTGAGCAATACGCGTGGGAAGATAGGCTGGGAAGCCCTCTTCTGCAGGCATCTCCTCCATACGTCCGCTCAGCTCCCTGAGAGCCTCTGCCCAACGGCTGGTGGAATCAGCCATGATGGCGACATGGTAGCCCTGGTCACGATAGTATTCAGCCATGGTGACCCCTGTGTAGATGCTCGCCTCACGAGCCGAGACCGGCATGTTGGAGGTGTTGGCGATAAGGAGGGTGCGTTGCATCAGCGACTGGCCGGTACGCGGATCGATGAGCAAGGGAAACTCCCTGAGTACGTCAGTCATCTCGTTCCCACGTTCGCCACATCCGATATAGACGATGATGTCAGCATCACACCACTGGGCGATAGAGTGCTGGGTCATGGTCTTGCCTGTACCGAAGCCCCCTGGAATGGCTACTGTGCCACCTTTTGCCAAGGGAAAGAGGGAGTCGATGACCCTCAGTCCTGTGATGAGCGGCTGTTTCAAGGCGAGACGGTTGTGCACAGGACGGGGAACCCTGATAGGCCAGCGTTGGACCATCGTCAGCTTCTCCTCCTTGCCATCGGGAAGCACCACCGTTGCTATGACCTCGTCAACAGTATACTCACCTTCAGGGGCAATCTTGGCAACGACACATTCGGAAATGGAAGGGGGGACCATAATCTTATGCATGACCCTTTCAGTCTCGACAACCTCACCGACAGCCATGCCATGGGTCAGGTTCGCTCCAACCTCTACCTTCGGTACAAAGGGCCACTTCTTCTCATGCTCAAGGGCAGGAATGGATATTCCTCTGGAGATATAAGCACCGGAAGCCTCCATCAGCTTTTCCAGCGGACGTTGGATACCGTCGTAAATCGTTCCTATCAGCCCAGGGCCCAGCTCCACACTGAGACTCATCCCACTTCCATAGACGTTGTCACCTGGGCATATTCCGGTGGCATCCTCATAGACCTGTACGGTTGCCAGCCCATCATGAAGCTTGACTACCTCACCTATCAGTTGCTGTTCACCTATCCTGACCATCTCCATCATTGAGGCGTCAGTGACGTCCCTAAGGAGGATGACCGGACCATTAACTCGCTTGACCTGTCCGACTATTCTGTCTTTCATGTATATTCCTGAATCATTGTCCTAATTACGCGGTCAAACCGTCTGAGACGGATCTCGACCTGATTGTTGAACGAGACCTTGTCGTCCAACGAGGAGAGAACAACCCCAAGGCTTCTGATAGGCTTGGGATCCAAGCTTAGGACAACATCCGAACCGGTATGTTTCTTAACCAGATCCGTAGCTTCCTTCAGATGTTTCTCCGTTGCCGGACACTGGTTGCTTGAGGAGACTTTTGCCTCCTTCAGATCAAGGCCAATGGCCGCTTCTGCGATCCACGAGGAGAGGTAGGGCCCAATCGTCTTGCAATGCATCTGTTCACGGATACGCCGCATGACTGAGAGGTAACTCTCGTCTATCTGCCTGAGGGCCGCCTTACGTTTCACACTGCTCTTATTTGCCTGCAGACGCAGATCGATCTGTCGCATCTTATGCTGGAAGGATTTCCTTTCAGAGGCGAGCTCCTCATCGGCTCTCACATGGGCCTCCTGCAGTATCTTCTTTGCTTGAAGACGGGCATCCTCGACAGTTTTCTCTGCATTCTCTTCAGCTTGACGGATAATCCCATCAAGCAGGCGATTGTCTGTGCTTTCCATACGAACTCCCTTAGATAGAGACACCAATGGCTTGATTGACCAGGGATCTGAGATCCGTAGGGTTTCCGTCACCTCGTGAAGAAGGGATCTCCACGACCAGGGGAAACGATTCGGAAAACAAATACTGATTGACTGTCGGACGGATCATGTCGGCAACCACATCAGTTATGATGATGATACCGTTTGAACTGTCCTCCAGTGCCTTTGCCCAAGCCTGCCGTGCCTGTTCGGCATTTGTCGCCTGCATGCCGAACACACCGACAAGGGAGAACCCCAGTACGGTATCCTCGTCACCGATGACAAAATACTTCATTGTTATGCCTTACCAAGAATCATCAGAGCTGTTATGAATCCAAAGACTACGAGACCTTCTGCAAGGGCTATGAAGATCAGAGCCTGGCTGGCAATCTCGGGCCTTTCACTGATGGCTCCCATAGCAGCGCTTCCCACCTTGCCGATTGCCATGCCAGCTGCCAGGGCTCCGATGCCGAAGGCAAGGGCTGCACTGAGACAGATGATGGCAATGCTATAGCTTCCAGGGGCGGCGGCTTCAGCTGTTGCTGCAAACACACTGGGTGCAAAGACAAAGCCGGAGGCGAGCAACAGCAAGGCTGTGGCTGCAAAGGTCATCGATACTTTCTTTTTGAATGCGATACTGGTCATATTGACCCTCCTAAAAAAGTTCCTATTTTTGAGCAGCAAACGATGTCTTCAAGCCCACTGGCTCATACGCAACACCTTTTCCTGTAAAATACCTAGAGAAAAATTCATAGTAGTTGAGCCTCAGGGACTGGATACCCGAACTCAACCCTTCCAACACTATTACCAGTGCATTACCCAAGACCAATATGGCAATGGCCCCCACCCCACCAGAGAGATGGGAGAGCTCCTTGAAGGACTCCATCAGGGCAGCATGGGCGATACCCAAGCCGGCGACACGCATGAAGGAGAGTGTATTGGACAGGTATCCACCAAAGATCTCCAACATGTCAACAAGGAACTCCATGGTGGAATCCATGACAACCTTTGCTGCGCTCTCCCTATGGCCTCCCTTCTTCATCGAGAGGTAGTAATCCAAAAAACCCCTAAGGAAAAGGAGAAAGATGGTGACAGAGAGTACGACAGGGATCCAAGGGTCAGAAGGGAACGTCTTATAGCCGCTATGTACAAAGCCGAATCCCATATAGAGCCCGGTGGCGAAGAGGATCCCTCCGACGATGCCGTTCTTGTCTATGGTCATCTTCAGCCATGCACGTTTCCTGTACAGGTTAATCCAGTTAAGGATAAGACCGGTATATATGACAACTATTCCAAACTTGATGGTGATGGCAAGGATTCCGTAGACGTCCTTGACAGGACCTGATGTAACATCTCCTGCGACTACGGCATCCAGATTGAACCAGAGTGCAGGAAACATGGCAAAGCCAAAATAGGAACCGTACAATACACCAAAGAGCATGGAGGAGATCCCAAGATAGGGCAACAGCTTGCTGATGTTCCGGCTGAGCATCCCATCTGCCTTGAGAGGGTTTTTCCTGTAGCTCAGTTGGGTCAGCAGCCCGACTAGCAGCAACACAAACCCCTGCCCGACATCCCCGAACATAAGGCCGAACATGATGAGGTAGGCTATCATGACAAAAATGGTGGGGTTGACCATCCCATACTCCGGGGTACTGTAGTTGTTCACCATCTTCTGGAAGGGTTCCAGCATTTTGGGGGAGGTCACAGCGACAGGAATCTCCTCACGGGGCATCTGCGTGGCTTCTGTCCATTCGATCACACACTGGCCTTCACTGGATTGCATAATCGCACGGGTAACATCATCGGCCTGGTCGGAAGGTACCCACCCGGAAAAGAGTGTCGTATTCCTAGTGTAGGAAAAGTAGGAGCGAATCTGGTCACTGAGCTCGTTGAGCCTGAGATTGCCCCATATGGAGATGAGACGGGGGCTCTCTTCCTTGATGAGGGCATTGACCTCCGCCTCTATCTCACCTCGCTGGACCGCCGCTTTCCTGTGCTCGTTTTCCAGACGATGGGTAATGAGGGAGATGGCTTTTTTCTGTGCTTGTATGTCGCTGCTCTCTGTCCAACCGAACTTGTCAAGCAGGGGTGAGACCTGTGAACCATCGCGACGCAAGGTAAGGGAGATATATTTCTTCCCATCTGAGAACGGCTCGAGTATACCTCCAAAGGCTGCAAGCCTAGCCGAAAGGTCTTCCGCGGTTCCGTGTCCAACCTCCCCTACACGAAGATCCAGGTATTCGCCCTTATCCTCATCTATGTAGCGGTGCATCTCATCAAAGCCGAGCACCAGCTGGTTGCTCTCTTTCTGACGGTCTTTGAGCTGGAGAAGTTTTTTCCCCAAGGAATCCATGAGAGAACCATAGGAATCAAGGTCTGGCTTTTCCATATTTTTTACATCAAGGACGTCTGTTGTAGGAAGAGAGATCTGTCCTTGCCTGAGGACAGCCTCGACCCGGTGACGCATATCTTCCAAAGCGATGCGGCTGATGGAACTCGGACGGGTACTGAGCTTTTCCATCTGTTGGGGGTCAAGCCTGTTGAGGTGGACAAAATCCATGACCCCCATCTCAAGGAGGCTCTTTACGACGGTGTCACTCATCTCTTCCAGGACCACGGCCGTGAGCAGTCTCATCGGCCTTGTAAACAAGTTCATGCTAATACCCCCCTGATATAATCCTCTTCATAGCCATA
This sequence comes from uncultured Sphaerochaeta sp., assembly GCA_963662725.2. Classification (GTDB taxonomy): domain Bacteria; phylum Spirochaetota; class Spirochaetia; order Sphaerochaetales; family Sphaerochaetaceae; genus Sphaerochaeta. The sequence goes on along the minus strand of CAXXCW010000028.1, from coordinate 121,118 downwards.
GTACTTTCCATTGATGATGGCCTTGATCATCGTGTCCTCCTCCTTGTAAAGGAAGAAATATGCCAGGCATACACCTATGGTAAAAGGATCGGAAGCCAACATTTTCCTATAGACACTCTTACGTCGCTCATGCAGATATGCCTCAATGCGAAGATTTTGCAACGCCATAAGTTCATCAGCGTGGACACTACCGCGTTTCTCTTCTGAGATTTGCTGGATTTCCTGGTTCAAGCCAGGATACAACTGTTCGATGACAGAGAAGGGATCTCGTTCCTGGGCGGCACTCCGGACAAAGTCGAGCACTCTCTTATGCCTATGCACCCTTCCCCAAGGCAAGAAGAGCGGTTCCAGTTTTTTTGCATCCATCTTGTGGTACCAGCCATAGCGTACCATGATCAGCAGGTTCTTCAGGTCTATATCCACCAGAAAGACAGACTGGGCAACACTTTTGTCCTGCTTTGAAAGACTTTCAGTACTTGCCATCATATGCTCGTACCACTGCTTGTCAAGCATATTTTCCAGGACAAACAGCCCTTCATCATCCAACTGCTGTTCGGTGAATGAGGCAACCAGTTCACTGTAGGGAGTATTTGCAAGGGCCTTGCAGACACCTTCCCAAGCGGTTGCATTTACCAAGGCCGTCCAATCGATGTCGTTGAGAAGTTTTTGCTTAAACAGATATTCGCTACGATAGCGCATCGGTCGTCGCCGTATGATGCTGCCATACCAAAGACGGATGGTATTCTTGAGGTTGTCCACCTCAATTTTTCCCAGGAGATTCAGGACAAAGTCTGCAGGTTTGCCTTCCAGATATTTGGCAACTTCCTGGTACATCTCCACCTCATTGTACAGGAGGGCCAGTTCCATCTGTTGGATGTCACCTGTCCTGTCGTAGGCGGTGGCTACAGAGGAGTGCTCACTATCACGGAGGACTGCAACAGCTTCAACAACACCCTTGGCTTTGAGAAGGTCTTCGATAATATGTGACTCGCGCATCAGACCGATCTTGGCTCGTAACTTGGCATTTATAAACCCATAGAGGGAGGTTGGATTTTGTTTCATATGCTGGCTATACGTCTCCCAGCTCTGTCTTACATATTTTTTCCACAATGCGCTTTGCTATGCTGTCTAGCGTATCTTCATTGAGAACTGAGGAGATGTCGAGACTTGCTTCAAACTCGCTGAGCTGAAGGTTGGCATCCTCTTCTGCCTGAAGGAGAAGGGCGTGGTTACTGTCTCGTTCCTCCTTGAGGGCAGAACGAACAAGCTCACTTGCCTGAAGTTGGGCATCACTGAGTATATTGCGTGCAGTTGTGTTGGCATCACGTATGATTTGTTGCGCTTTATCCTCAACCGAGAGTACTTCGTCGATAATATCGCTTCGCACGGTAGAACTTCCTTTGATTTCAAGACAATGATGATTCTCATAGTCGTACTTTTGCATACTAGTGTCAAGTGAAGTTGAACTGGAAGGCTTAGGGTGCGCTATAGGCTACAGATGGAGCGGATTCCTCTTCGTACTGGCCTACGCTTTGGATCCTAACCGATTTGAATGAGGGCACCCCCGGAAGGGAGGAAGCAAGATCAACAGGCGTGACGGCAGTCCCAGCACTTTGCTGATCCCTCGAAGTGGAGATCTCCTGGGAACCATCAGCAGGCACCATCGCCTCAGGCTGTTGCATCTTCTCTGGGTCGATCATGATCATCTGTTGCTGGGCCCCTTGCTGATCAGCTGCCTCTGCAAAGAAGAAATCATTTTCTGTCACCTCTGGGGTGGCTGTTGCATCAAAGCTCCAGTCGTCCTGATCAAATGGCGGGAAGATGATCTTCCAGAAGGTCTCCTCGTCGATCCTCTCCTGTATCTGGAGTGTCACACTTGCATCATAGCCGGTAACCAGTTCGGTCCCAAAGACATCAGTCTCCTCTTCGACAGCCTCTTGGGTGAAAGCATCCCTGACAATTATCCGGGTCTCAAGCTCAGGATCTGAAACCCAGAAATGCTCAAGGAGCAAAACCCTATCCTTACCTGTCTTTCCCGCTTCAACTTCTGGAACGGTAAACCGGACAGAATACCAGAGGTCCTCCACCTTAAGGTCAAACAGATAGTCGCCAGGGAGGACATCACTGAGGATGAAGCGTCCATCCTGGTCGGTAAAGAGATAGAGGGCATCATCGCGCGTCATGACCTCTTTGCCTTCCTCGTTGGTAGAGAGGGAGTAGACCGGGGATGAGTACTGTTCATACGGTTGCTTGTCAGTCATAAGCAGGATACCGCTTACGGTAAAGGAGGGTTGTATGTCGATCTTCGCCATAAAGGCCTGACGGCTTCGGGGGTTGATCTCATAGACAAAGGAGGCTCCGCTGCTATAGTCGCTCGAACCTGTGGAGAACACCACCACGGTATTTTTCGCATTGGTGGAGATATTGTTGTATAAGGCGCTTCCCAAAACTCTCCCCAGTGGTGTCGGCGAGGAGTCCAGAGACCTTGCAACCGAGATCTCCGCCTTCTTCAGCTCCCCTACCGGCCTGACCAGGAAGAAGGCCTCATTGACCGACTTGCCCAAGGCCAGCGCACCATCTGCAAAGGCAAGGGATGTATTTGCGGTAAAGGTTGTGGTCATCCTCTTATAGGAGTTTGATGCCTGCTGGCGCAACGAGAAGGAAGCGATGTCACCGCTATGTGACCATCCGGCGACAAGAGAGTGGTCCTGGGGAGCTTCAAACTTATATCCGCTGAGGTTGAGGTTCAGACTGTCCTTGGAAGAAGGTCTGTAGCTGATGCCCAACGAACTGCTGCCGGTGACCGAAGAGAAGCTCGTGTCTGTCTGCTGACTGGTGGAGGCGCTGGCATTGAGCTTCTGGCTGAATGAATAGCTGCCGGTTATCTGAGCTGTCACCGTTGGGTTGAAAGGAGCGCTTTCCAAAGCATTGAGGGAGATGGTGCCGTTGAGGGACATCCCCTTGAACGGGGAGAAACCTGTCGAGAAAGAGGCATTCCAGGCTGGGGAGCTCTTTCCGATACTCTGTGTGACTGATCCGGATAGGGTGAAGCGTATGTCCTTGGTGAGGTTACCGCTATAGGAGAGGTTCAAGCCTAGGGATGGAAGTGGGTCAGGGGCACCGACAACAAGACTGGGATAGGATTTCAGGAAGGTGATCCCTGCGTTGACAGTACCGAACTTAGCTTCGGACTTGCCGCTGAATCGATGGCTCAAAGCACCGCTTACCGATGGGACTAGCCATCCGTTCTCACTATACCTATCATCAAGGCCAAGGGTAAGCTGAATCTGGCTTGTCCCTATCATGGATGCAAATACATTATTGACAGTCCCGGTGAATACCCCTGGGGAGTAGGCAAGATCGGTCGAGAAGGTAAAGGTGTTGGTCACCCCTACCTGCTGCCAGTAGGTTGCAGTGAATTTATCCAGATGATAGGAGAGGTGTTGCCCATTCCACCAAGGCAGGTTGAAAACCCAAGGGTCAGCAGATTTTGTTGCAGATTTTTCCTTGGGTACAGTAAGGCCAAAGCCATACAGGGTATCCCCCTTTCCAAGCAGACGATAGTCATAGCCCATGTCAACATATTCTACGATGACGTCGTCAGGACGTGCGGTAGGAATGATCGTTATCTTTACGATATTCGCACCCTGGGTAAAGACAAAGTCCTTCAGGCGGTACGTACCTGCAGAAAAATCCCTGGTGAATATCTCATTGCCATTGATGGAAATCACAACTTTGGAAGGTTCGACGAGGACTATCTTGTACTCGAACTGATTTCCCTTGGCCCTGTCGGTACCGTAGGAGTAGCTCTTCTCAAGCTGCACGCCGAAGGGAGTTGACCCAGAGGGCGCCTTGTTGCTCAAACTTGAGCCCACATTACCAAAGTACAAGCGCTGGCTTGCCTCGACAAAGTCGTAGAATCCGTTCCAGGAGCCAAGGGTAAAGGAGGTGTCGGCGTTGGTTGAGGAGGAGAGGGAGAAGGAGAAGTTGATACCTACCCCAAAGATAGCAAGCCTGTTGGAGACGCTGAGACTGAGGAGCCTGCTGTTCAATACCAAAGCTGGTGATGGGGAATAGTCCAACAGGGTATAGAGACTCAAGGAACTGGCCATTGAGAATTTGGCTGGCTCCAGGAGGATAGCCCCGCTCATGCCGTACTGTTCCCTCCTGTTGATGGAGGAGGCTGTGATGCTTACAGACCTCTCTGGCATGTCTTCCAGGCTGAAGTTCAACGAGATGGTAAAGGCAGTACTGTCGTAGGAGGCTTCGATCCCTCGATCGGTTATCTGCTCGATGGAGAGATAGTCCTGCCCATCACCAAACAAGCGTTGTGAGGCTGCCTTGGTAAGGTAATCACCGACGAACAGACTAAGCTCTGTGGTGTTTACCGATTGGACATCGCCCTCGAACCTGACCTCTATGTCTCCAACATAGTCGTTGTTGACATAGAGACCCAGATAGTAGAGACCGTCTTCATAGGCAACGGTGGAATCCGCCCCTACTACAAAGAAGTCAGCGAAGAAATCATCATCCATGACCTGTGGTTCGGTCATGGCTGGGTAGAACATGTCGTACTCTTCTTCAGAAAGAACCATGGGATCAAACAGGAGAGGCACATCAGGAACATGTGGCTTTGTTGAAACGGAAAGGGTCCTAGGTATCGCAGGCACGTTCACTTTCTCAAGAACGCGAGGCAACCAGATAAGGTGTTCCGGTGGTGGCATGGGGATAACGGGCTGTTTGGACTGGACAACAGGAACAGGCAATTTTTCGTCGACAGGGGGTTTTGCACTGAGAGGAAGTGCCTTTTCTACGGGAGGCATCTCTTTGAGTAACTCGACAGAAGGGAGCCCCACAAAGCGAGGAGGAGCGGGGATGGGGGGAGCTTTGCGTTCATCAGTAGTTATGGGGATGACCTTTTCGCTCTCTTGAGCAGGTACCGTCACAGGAACCTGAAAACAATTCCACAGGAAGGTGGTAAGAAAAAGGGTTACCAATGCAAGCAACCCGCCCAAGATTACTGCATGTGCTAACCCCTTACGTTTCATATTCAATTAAACCTACTAGGCAAAAGCGGAGAGAAAGACTCCACTATTTGCTATATTTTATGGTGGCCTGATAGGTCACCCCAGGTGCTCTGGACAATTCTTCAGGCCAAGGAATTTGTTTGGTAACGGTCTTTTTAGCGAGAAGGTTCATACCATCAAGAGAAGGCAACGCGTCTGCACCCTGCAATACCACAGAATTTCCTCTGCTGTCCCTGACCTCAAGGATACTTGAGATCAAGAGTTGGTGAACCGTACCCATATTGACAAGCGTAACTGCCATGGTTGGAGAGCCATCCTCTGCTGAAGTCGGTGTAATTGACCTGACAGAGACGTTTTCCACGACCTTTGAAGGTTGCACATACAGGCTTGTAGTATAGATGTATAGGAAGTTGAACATACCCTTGTCAGTGCTGCTCTTTCCTTGTGAATACGGAATCTGTTCAGCTTTCAAGCGAAAAGAGAGCTCGTTGGTTACTGTTTTAGGCCCACGATACTGCACACGAACAACCCAGCTACTCTGAGGAGGTACGACAAGCTTGTTCGGAACTATGGAGAAATATGCGTCCGCAGGCGAATTCAATTCATTCCCTTGGCTGTCCTGGTCTCTGATGAGAGCTGAAATACTGATAGCAATGGAGTCATTGCTGTCATTTACGATCGTGTATGTTTTCGTGCTTTCTGCCCCGGTAGGCTGAAAAACCTGCTCCAAGGGAGAGAACTGATACGCAAAGATACTCGACAGGGACAAACATAGGACTATCAATGTGAGTATTGTAATTCGTTTGGCGTTTGTTTTCATATGGTTCATTGAACACTCTCTTTTTGCCGATTCGTTTTGTGATAGTGTACGCTATAGGAGGCAATTCTTCAAGTATTGATTAATTGATAGCAGTTTAAAATAAAAAAACTAACTGTTTGCCATCCTTTTCATGGCAGAATCGAAGGTTCCTTTGAGAATTGGAGCAAATTGAGCAACAATCTGCTCGGTCTCTCCTGGCATTCCAGACTGGAACCAATCAAGGGCTGCACCGACGAAGGCATGTTTGTAGAAGTTGATCAAAAAGTCCAGTTGCTGCTGTGTCACCCCTGCCTTTTCCGCACGGACCTTCAAGGTGGTGTGCAGCAAGGTTGCAATCTCTTTGCAGAGATACCTATCCAGCAACTCCCTGCCAAGGCTGTTATATATGCTCAACATCACGCTACGGTTATCCTGCAGATAGGTGCATAATGACCGAATCACCGTCTGACCGTCATCCGCCTTATGGACGTCAGGATACTGTTTGGCAAACTCCTGCCCTTCATTGACAAACATCCAATCCAACAGATGGTAGATGTCACGAAAGTGATAATAGAAAGTCTGCCGATTGACTCCACATCTGGCCACAACTTCTTTGACTGTTATCTTATCAAGAGTACGCTCCGCCATAAGCTGTTTTAGCGATTGAGCAAGTGCTAGTTTCGTCATTTGTGCCATACTGATCTCCTACATACTAGCCTTAAGGTACAACATTTTTTGGGAAACGACTACAGATAACTATTACTATTTGGTCTCAATACCACAACATAGGAAAAATATTGTGACATTTCTCCCATTTGTTGACACTACTACCCTTCTATGCTATTGTTCTTCCTGTCGGGCAACCGATAATTTTCGGGCTGTAGCGCAGGGGTTTAGCGTACGTGTCTGGGGGACACGGGGTCGGCGGTTCAAATCCGCCCAGCCCGATAATCCTGTAAGGAACCATTCCTTGCAGGATTTTTATTTGTCCAAATGGCATGATGCAATTCGCCACCTGACAATATTTGAGGGCAACCGTAGGCTCAGGAGGAAGAGTTCCCCATGTGCAATCTCGCTCTTTGCTCCGGCCGGACAAACCAGGTCCCCCCATCCTTATAGGAGTTCCCGGGATCAATCAATGAGGTCTCCCAGTTCTGTTTTCTTGTGGACAAGCGATAGAGAACAGCACAGCTTCATCTTCATGGCCAAGGGGATGTAAGATCTCGTCTCAGCCTTGGTCGCCAGCAGGATCCATACGTTCGAGAACTTCCGTGGATGTGCCATTCGGACCTAGACGGCCTACGGGACAACGGTCAAGACACGATGGTATGTCGATGACACCAAGGACCGCTATTACCAGACCTACTACAACACAGTGGGTCAGGCTGCTGATCGGGAACAGATAATGGAAGACTTCATCAGAAGCGACAAGAGTTTTCTGGAGATCATGAACATGCTCGATACTGGTTGAACCTGGCCACTCGAATCATTGGGTGTACCTTGTATCCTAAATTTCTCTATTTTTGTACATAGGAAGATTCTTCCAGCCTCATTAAATTCATATATCACTATCATTAAATGACTTATTAGCCTCTTTACAGGTTGACTCACTCATGTTTTATATGTACAATCTTGTACATACACTATGAAGAAAAATACACTTATTCGGCATAAAAACAAGAAAAGCAACGTCACTTATCTCTACTGGGGGCATTCTGTCTACATTCCGGGCCAGGATTACCCTGAAGTAAAGAAAAAGTGCATTGGAAAGATCGACAGCAAGGGCGAGTTCACGCCCAACAAGACCTTTTTATCATTCACTGCAGAGGAGCAGATGGAGACAGGATTGGTCGATGAGCCCTTCTTTTCCCTGTACACCAGGGGGGATGTCGACACCTATGATTCCAAGATGTTCGGCTTCATCGCCCTGCTCGAGACTGCAGCAAAGGAAAGTGGTGTATGGCAGTCCCTGAAGAAGGTTTTTCCTTCCGACTGGCAGCAACAGCTTTCAATAGCAGAGGCGATGATGAGCTATCCCGACAGGGCACTGTACAGCCCCAAGCACTTCCATGATGTGTGCTGGCATACCATGGTGGATGCACCGACCGAATACAGCATAACCAAGGCCCTCAAGGCTGTGGACCCGGAGTCCACCGAACGGTTTTTCGGTGATTTTGAGAGGAGGACCTCTGCGAAGAGGAAGGAAAAGAACCCTCTTGAGGATATGGTTGTACTTGCCCTGGATACGTCCTCGATATCGACTTTCTCGACAATGCTGGAGGCTGCGAAGTTCGGCAAGAACAAGGAAGATGATTTCATGGCCCAGGTCAACTTGCTGATGATCTGTGATGCCGTCACCGGCATCGCCCTGTACTACCGCTCCCTGCCCGGCGACTCCTCGGACAAGAATGTCCTCGAGGTTACCCTGAAGGAGCTCAAGAGCGCTGAGTTTCGCAAGGGTACCATACTGCTCATGGACAGGGGGTTCTACAGCCTTGCCGTCATAGTGATGCTGCTGAAAAGCGGCTTCCGGTTCATCATGGGGATGCCGCTGAACGCCCCCTTCTATGCAGAGGCCATCTTGGAAGCATATGATGTAATTCTTGACACTGAAAACTTCTACCCGTCCATTGGCATGCATGCCTGGTCAAAGACCATCAGCATAGCTGCCTCCAGAAGGGGACGCGGTCCCAACAGTCATGACCTTGCCCTCTATCTCTTCCATGACTCGCAGAAGCAGGCGGAGGACCAGCAGAGGCTTGCCCGCAAGTTTGCTGCAAAGAAGGAAAATCTTGAAGCAGACAGCAGCCTCTACAAAAAAAACAACTTCTACGGCAAGCACTTTGACCTCGAGTATGATGCTAAGGGCAAGGTTATCGGTGTCACCAACAACCTTGAAGCACAAAGGGACAAGATGAAGGAGTGCGGCTTCTTCGGCTTCCTTGGCCCTGTAGGCCTCTCCTGTGAAAAGGTCCTCGCCCTTGTCAGGAACAGGGACTATGTGGAGAAGGACTACGAGTGCTACAAGACCAGGATGAGAAGGCCCCGGCACAGCCTTGAGGAACATCTCGATGGAAAGATATTCCTTGTCTACCTCACCACCATCCTGGAGATGTGGATCCGCAGGAGAATGGACGAGTACCTCCTCTTTGACAAGTACTCCTTCAATGACGTGAGGGACGAGGTCTTCAATGTAAAATGGAGAAAGCCCAAGGGCAAGACGTTCGACAAGGGCCAGTGGTGCGAGCTGCCCTTGGAGGTGCAGAAACTCTTCTACATATTCGGTGTCATGAAGGCAAAGGACCTGCGTGACGACATACCGAAGTTGGTGGAAAGGGAGTTGCGAAAAAGACGAGCCAAGCATGGACTGCCGGTGACTTGAGACCAGCTTCTCTGTCTATGTACAAAAAACAAGAAATTCAGGTTGTATGCAGAGTTCACTTTTTGGCATGATCGAAAATATTAGGTTGTGACTATCCTATACATTAAGGACAAACCTGGTACTGAACAGGCCACCCTCTGCTGAAAATGTGTATGCACCATGGAATCGCTTGACAGTATAGACCATGCTTCGTGTACCAATGCCACCACCCTCTTTCGAAGAGACCGGCATATCATGATCAAAGCTGATGGAATCTTTGCATGTATTGGTAATGCCGATGGCCAAGCGCTTGCCATTATACTGAGATTCCACCTTGATGAACCTCCCTGCATCGATAGGAAGTTCCAAACAGGCCAGATAGGCGTTTTCAATGGCATTGGCAAACAATGCAGACAGTTCGACCGGCTCTATCTCCAAGCTATCGGGAACATTGGCAGCTATGGTCAGAGGTATGTTCTCTTTCCGTGACCTCTCTGCCCAGAGGCAAAGGATACTGTTTACAGCAGGATGCTGGCAGTACTCCTCCTTTGAAAGACCCCCCATACCCATCTGCTCTTTCAAATGGCCGAGGGCGGTCTCTACATTTCCAGATTCCAGAAGCTCTATCAAAGTCTGCGTGGCATGACGGGCGTCATGCCACCGCCTGTTCGTCTTTTCAGCTGCTTCCCTAAACAGGATATGCTGGTCGAGCTGAGCCTTGTTCTGCATGGAGAGCATGCGCTGCTGCTCCTGAACGATGTATTTTTCATGGAGCTGTTGGAACAGGTAAATGATTACCACATAGACAGAACCCATAAGTACTATTGTTGCAGATGTCACATACAAAACTTCAACAAAACTACCTTTATTTCCATACTTGACAAAGGAATAATACAGGACCACAGAACCTAGGACAGGTAGTATGCTGAAGATTCCCCATCCTTTGAGGATTTCTTCCTGGGCATTCAGGTAGTACTTGCGGAAAGCCAAATGGTCAAACAAAAACACCAGGGGAAATATGCCTATCCGTGCAAGATTGTATACCACATACCCACTGCCATAATACCGTGCCAGCCACATTGCCGGAACTGAAATGAGAAAGTTCAGGAATATTGTAGTTACTACGGTAAACATATCACGTGCATCACGATATTTGGAAGTATAACAAAACAAAAGGAATGCGGGGACGACCATGATCAGGACATACCACTTTGCATACACCGCAAGCCCGCCAAAAATGAGCACCGCACTACTGATGAGCACCAGAACTACCAGTTCAGCAAATATGATCAGGGCCAGCTTATTCCTTGGAAATCGGAAGTGCGCCAGGTCAAAAGCCAAGACCTGTGAAATTACGAGCGTGATCAGGGGAACTGATATGGCCGAATAATCCATCACCACACGCCCTTCAAGGAAAACTGGGTATACCTGTCAATGAGTGGCTTGTACTGCCGTCGTTGCATATGAAGCTGCTTGTCACCATCAAGGGAGATGCTACGGGCAGTCACCTCCTTGATCTTGCTCAGGTTGAGGATGTATGTGCTTCCATATTTGTAGAATCTTGCATCATGGGAAAGCTTGTCATACAGATCGATGGAGGTCATGCGTACTCGCAGGACAATCCCATCCGCCAAGTGGATGTTTTGCATATGATTCTCTGTTTCAGCGTACATGAAATCTGAAAACAACACCTTATGTGTGCCCACTGATGATTTTACCGCTATGCAAGCTTGCTTACGCCTTACTAGCTGAGAAACTGCCTTTTTCAAGGCGGTATCAAATTGTTCTGGGGTATATGGCTTCAAGATATAATGGGTCGCATCCAGCGTAAAAGCCTTAATTGCATGGGTAGTGGACGAGGTGAGAAAGATAATCTCAGACATGTCGCCCTTCTTTCGGAGCGTCTCTGCAAGTTCAACGCCGGTGGTGATCGGCATATAGATATCCAAGATCAAGATGTCAAAGCTTCCATGAAGTTCAATATGGGCCAGTAAGCTAGCGGCATCCTCAAACGTACTTACCCTACTATCATACTGTGGATGTAAGGCCGAATAGGACATGCAATTTCTTCGGGTCTTGGCAAGCTCTTCCCTGTCATCATCACAAATTGCAATCTTGATCATCTGTTCCAATTCCCTGCCCTGCATTTTCATCCACTCTGAGCATGGTCAAAAGAATGCTCTTCAGTGTCGGAACCTTGTCAGTAAAGTTCTCACAATGCATAAGAAAAATAGTACCATGTTGTTGACAGAGAAACTAGAGAAAATATCGGAAGAATCAGAAAAAAGGGTCGTAAACCAGGTTTGTAAGCCAATCGTTTGGCATGGCCTATGAAATGCATAAACTGTTGAACCCCCTTTCAGCACCTTCTTGGAGCATGCAGAGAAAATTGGTTTCACCCATCGGAAGATAATCAGAAGGTTGAGGTTGACGAAAACCAAAAACGAGATGGGTGAACTGCCGACCAGTTTACCCATCTCTCTTCGTTTGCTGTTGCTGTCCTACGCTGTTGCAGTCTCACCGCCCAGTCTCACAAACGAAAGAGATATTGCACCCTTTCCTGCATGCAAGGCAATGACTGGTGAGGCCTGTTCCACAAAGAGCGGCTTCAAGCCTGTCTTATTCTCCACTATGGCGGCGACGGAGTAGGCCAAGTCGGGATTGCCGATGTATGACATCCCATAAGACTGGATGCCTTGCCTCTTATGCACCTTCATGAAATGCCTGACCAGGGCGGATATGCTACCGGTCCTGGAAAAGCGTACCCCAAGAATCCTGCCACCACCTTCCTTGGTGAGGCCAACCATGGGCTTGAAGTTCATCCTTAGGATCAGGGAACCCAGCTTCTTAGGGATCCTTCCACTGCGTACCATCATCTCAAGGGACTGAACCGATACCATGATGGTAGTGCGGTCGGCAGTATCCCTGATCGACTTGAGTAAGACTTCACCACCGATCCCTTCAGCGGCTTGTCGGGCAGCCAGTTGCACGACAAGACCTTGGGCTGAGGCATTCAGGCGGGTGTCGACGATATCGATCCGCGCTCCACTCTCCTGGAGGGGCTTCGCAGCCAGCTGGTAGGTACGAAAGGTCCCGCTCAGCTTGGCAGACACCGAAAGAACCACCACATGCTTGTAGTGCTGGGTGAGAAATTCCAAGTGGCGCTGTATCTCCCCTACCGAGGGCATGGAGGAAGAGACCTTCTGCTGGGAGGCATCGAGGATACCTAAAAGCAGAGGGGAGGAGATGGTGATGCGGTCAAAGAACGAGGTCTCGCCCACCTGCACTATCTGCGGAATCCTGTAGATGCGCAGCTCGTCGACTACATCCTGAGGGATATCAGCTGAGGAGTCAGTGACAATGACCGTATCTGAGATACGTTCATGGGCTGCAGATTGCTGCATGAACATGTCATCGACCTTCTGCTCCTCTATCTGGCTATATAGGGCAAGGCGTTCGAACATCAGGGTAGGATCATCGGTATGGAGGTGTATGCGCATCTGGTTGTCATGGCTACCTAGTACCAGTGAGTCCCCAAGACCGGTAACAGCTTCCCTGACAAGCTCTTTCTGCTCGTCGGAGACCCTAAGGAGTGCTTCAGTGCAATACCGGAAATGACTGCTGTCATTGGCATGATCTGAGTCAATATGATGGGCATCTGCTTGGATAAGATGTTCGGTCTCAGAGAACGTGTGTACAGGATTCAGTATATAGAGATCTACCCCTTCCAATATGGAGACAAACGCCTTCGCCCCTGCATCGACAACTCCAGAGCGCTTCAGAAGCTCCATCTGGTTGGTTGTCTCCTTCTCCGCCTGCCTTGCAGAGCGAAGGGCCCGTCTCAGCAGCACGGGAACAGGGGCATCAAGGTTTTCAATATTGCCCAGTTGGTTGGCCCAACTCTTCATGACTGTCAGGATAGTCCCTTCCAGAGGGGTCTCAACCGCACTGTAGGCAGCTGCCACTGCAGCCTTGGCAGCGTCTGCCAAAGCTTTGACGGTCAGCTCCTCAAACTCGCGTGCTATAAGGGAGAACCCTTGGAAAAACTGGGCGATGATCATGCCTGAGTTTCCACGGGCTCCTGATAGGGCCGATTTGGCAAAGTTGTTTGAAATGTCCGCAACCGATCCTGTTCCGTCAGAATTGGACAGGATTGATTTGAGTGTATGGGTTATATTGGAGCCTGTATCACCATCGGCAACGGGAAACACATTGATCGTGTTTATCTCCTGCATGTTCTGGCGCAGGTAATAATAGCCGAAGGTCAATGATCCATAGAGGTCTTTTCCTGTTATGTTCATACGCTCTCCTTTCCAGCTGAAAAGCTGAATTTTGGTTCTGTATGGTGCAAGAGCCTTTTCACATTCTCCCTGTGCGTGCTTAGTATAAGCAAGCTCAGTAGACCAAGAAATGCCAGGTTGGCACATTCTACAGGCCGGCCCATGACACTATGGTACGGAATGAGCAGGACATATGTGCTCATCGAGGCAAGGGATATGTATCGGGTGACGATCGCCACCGAAAAAAACACGAACAGGGCGAACAGGATGGTTGGGGGAAAGAGGACAGCTATGACCCCGGCTCCGGTAGCGACACCCTTGCCTCCCCTATGGGAAGGGAGATAGGGGGTATAGATATGTCCCGCGATGGTCATCATGCCTATGGACAGCAGTGAAAGCCTGCTCAGATCAAAGAAAGCCAGGGCCACCAAAGGAGGCAGCACTCCCTTGAGGATATCCAGCACCCCGACCAGAATTCCCAAACGGGGGCCCAGCGACCGGCTCAAGTTGGTCGCCCCGAGGTTCCCACTGCCCCTGGATCGCAGATCAATATGTTTTTTTGATGCGACAATGTGGGACGTTGGGATACCTCCCAAGGCGAATCCGACCAGACAGAGCGCTGCCGTGCCCAAGATGTTGCCCATCATGTTCGCTTTTTCCAGGGAATGAAGATGGAGGTCTGTCTGACATATGTCTGGTAATAGGCCTCCTGGCCATACTTCTCTTTCCAGGACTTCTCAAGCAGGTTCACTCCACTGACAAAAAGCAACAGAACTGTTATGAACACAGGACCGAATGCCACGAGGAAGGTAGCTCCTCTCAGGTAGGGCAGAACCATTATCAGAGTCCCCCACCAGACCAGTACCTCCCCAAAGTAGTTGGGGTGGCGACTCGTTGCCCAAAGCCCGGTTGTGATGAGGGTCTTGGGGTTCTTCTTCTTGAAGGTGTTTTTCTGGTAATCGGCGATAGTCTCATAGATGAGTCCAAACAGGGAAAGGACAAAGCCGGAAATGAGGAACGGCATGTTGATAAGCAGGCCTTGCGAACCCATGGCAAAGGTGACGGGCAGGAGGATCACCCACACCGCTGATGCCTGCAACAGCCAGAAGACGCCAAAGCGTACAAACGAGTCACGCTTGTCATCAAAACGGTGGTCGACCTTTGTCTTCAGAATTCTTCCAAGCAGGTAGGAACCCAAGCGCAGTGCCCAAAGGATGACAATGACGAACATCAAGGTCTGCAAGAGCTTCTTCTCTGCATGCACCATATAGATGTAGGTCGTGGCTAGGAAGAAGCTCAGGCTATACGACAAATCGGTGACCACATCGGTCTTTCTGATGAATGCATAGATAAAGAAAACGGTATTGATGACAAAAGCTATGATAAGGGTCTCGAGAAATATGTTCATGGGGAATCTCCTCTGGGCTGAAATCATATACAAGGCTTATCTAATAATGATACTTTATATCAATAGGAAAGGCAACATATCACTTACAGCCTTTCTCCACATTCATACGATTCTGCTCTTCAGGGAAAATGCTACCTCACAAAACCAACAAAATGAACAGAAGGCTTCCAAGCCCTGTTTTTCAGTGAAGTATTGCGGTATTGTTACAGCAAGAGGTCCCCTACTTTGAAAAAACGTACCATAACCCTCATAGTGATCCTTTGTCTCCTCCTGATCCTAGGTCTTGCAGGAAAAATTCTCTTTACCGTGACTACGGAAAACCTGGAAAAGCTCAGGACCATCACAGTGGGGAGTTTGGACCTTACCGTACTCGAAGACGGTACCTACACTGGATCCTTTGACCGTTTTCCCCTGGATGTAGAGGTGGCAGTTGAAGTGAGGGATACCCAGATTGCACACATAGACCTGGTCAGGCACAGAAACGGTCAGGGAGAACAGGCAGAAAGCATCCCCTCTTTAGTAGTGAAGAGACAAAGCCTGGATGTTGATACTGTAAGCGGGGCGACCTACAGCAGCATCGTCATCCTCAAGGCTATCGAGGATGCCCTCTCTGAAAAATAAGTGAGGGTCTTCCAGACTTTTCCCTATCGCGCTGTCTTCATCTATCGTATAGTACATATATATTTGCCCAACAAGGGGGAAGCGTATTCTTGCATATGAAAGCATCATCATCCTGGCGCATGCCATCAGCCAGGGAATCTTTACCATTGTCATGATCTCCCTCTACCTGCGGGCGAACAGACAAATCCCCGGACTGGGGTACTGGACACTCAATATTGGTTTGCAAGGCATCACGCCCATCTTGTTGCTCGCCAACGCTCTGGCGTATCCAATCATCATCTATGGGGGATTTGCGCTTCTGACATTTTTGGGAGGAATCTTCTTCTATTTCGGCCTGTCGGAGTTTACCCAAACCACCATAAGGAAAGGATACTGCTACACTCTGTTTTTCCTGCTGTTCCTTCTTGTGCTGTTGAGCTTCTTCTTGAGCTGGCAAAACAGTGTCCGCTATATCCTCGTCAGTACAGGTTGTGTAGTGCTTGCAGCGTGCTATATACACGTGCTGGTACGCAACATCCATACGCACCATGCATACAGGACTTCATTTCTGATGCTCACCTTCCTGTATGTTGTCTTCGGACTCTTCCATCTGATACGCATCGTCTACCTACTTGAACGTGCAGGTGACCAGACCAATGATCTCATCAGGGATGCTCCCTATTTCCTTTACACCCAGCTATTCACCTTCTCCTTCCTGCTTGCGGTCAACCTGATAATCCTCTTGCTCATCAGTCAGAAACTGGTGCACGATCTCTTTTGCGAGGCAAAGCAGAAAACCCTTTTGCTCGACAAACTCAGGATCCTCGCTGAAAAGGACGGGCTGACCGGCCTTTTGAACCGTTCCACAATGGAAGCCTATCTCAACGGCCTGTTCTCCCTTCCCACCGATGAACGAAAAAATACATTGCTGTCTTTTATCGACGTCGACCACTTCAAACAGGTCAACGACAAGTATGGCCACGAGGTTGGCGACAAGGTACTCAGAGAGCTTGCCTCCCTATTGCAACGGCATGCCCAAGGTGATGACCGCGTATGCCGTTGGGGAGGGGATGAGTTTCTCATCATCCTCCATAGGAGTCCTGAAACCCCAATACAGGCATGTGCCGAAGTTCTGGTAAAAGATGTATGGACCCATGATTGGGAGCCGGCTATTGGAATTGAGGGTCTTCAGATCAGCATCAGCTGTGGCTATACAAACCTCGGATCAGCCGAATCAAAACGGGATCTGCTTAGGGAGGTTGACCAGAACCTCTATGCTGCAAAAGGCAAGGGAAGAAACAGGGCAGTCGGAAAGTAGCAGGCACACCCATTCAAATCCTGGCCATACGTTTCTGATGTGATGTTTATTGAAGATTATTACACCCTTTGCTATAGTGTCCGCATGAAAGCAAAGAAAAAACCCATCTCCCTCTTTTTCATCCTCATTGTGCTTGGAATTATCCTCGTCCTCTGGTTCAATCCTGTGAAGACAAGCGATCCTTTGAAGAGCATCCTCTACATTACAGGGATAACGGCCTCTCTGAGCTTCCTCTTTGGTCTGATAAGTGGAGACTACTCATGGACAGACCGCCTGTGGAGCACAATGCCTGTTGTCTTTGCCTGGATCTACGCCCTGTACGGAGGCTTGTCCCTACCCTTGTTGGTTGCAACCATCCTGGTAACCCTCTGGGGAGCTCGTCTGACCTTCAATTTTGCCCGAAGAGGTGGGTATACCACCAGCGAGGACTATCGCTGGCAAATTATCCATACGAGAATCAGCAATCCATTCCTTTGGCAGCTGTTCAACTTGTTTTTCATCGCCTTATACCAGCAGGTTCTCTTCATCGCCTTCACCGGCCCGTTGTACCTGCTCGCCTTGCATGGCCCAAAAACCATGACAGGACCCCTCTGGCTGGCATCACTGCTGTTTCTGGCCTTCCTGGCCGTCGAGGCCATAGCGGATCAGCAGCAATACACATTCCAGCAGGCCAAGTACGGCCTGTTTCCCAGACAGGCTGAATTGGCCGACCAGTATGCGCAGGGTTTCCGTAGCAGCGGCCTCTTCTCTCGCAGTCGCCATCCAAACTACCTTGGCGAACTGGGCGTCTGGTTCAGCATCTACATCTTTGCATCGCTGGCAACCGGGGATTTCCTCAATTGGAGTATGGTTGGACCTCTAGCCCTCACCATGCTGTTCAGCATCTCCACCATCTTTACAGAAAGCATCACTCAGAAGAAGTATAAAGGCTACCACCAGTACAAGAAACAGGCTTCTGCAATCATATTCAAGTTCTGGTAGTAGATACAGAGGGACAAACATGTTAGGATTCACTCGAAGGAGATACTATGAACCTAACAAGAATATTTCTTATTATAGCCATCCTAGCGGTTCTCGCAGCAGTTGCCCTACCGGCGATGCGCGCCGCCCCAAAACAACAGGAGCCGGAGGTACCCCCAATGAACATACCACAAGACACTAGCAGTGAACGATTCCAGTTCAAGAGCATAGACCAATCCCTTTTGAAGGAGCTCAACGCCCAGGAGCGTCAGGTGATCATCAACAAAGGAACCGAGCGTGCCTATACGGGCGAATTCACTGACTACAAGGAGGAAGGGACCTACTACTGCAGACAGTGCGGCTCTCCCCTCTATGCATCAGATGACAAGTTCAACTCAAATTGCGGCTGGCCATCCTTTGATGAGGAACTCCCCTTTGCAGTCGAGAGACACCCCGATGCAGACGGATCCAGAACCGAGATAGTCTGTGCTACCTGCAACGCACACCTGGGGCATGTGTTCCTAGGCGAAGGCTTCACCGAGAAGAATACACGCCATTGTGTCAACTCCATCTCCATGACCTTCCAGGAAGGAGCCCCCCAGGCTCGTGCTGTCTTTGCAGGAGGCTGTTTCTGGGGTGTTGAGCATCTCTTTGAAAGCGTAGAGGGAGTATACGAGGCAACCAGCGGCTATACCGGGGGAAAGGTAGAGAACCCGACCTACGAGGATGTACTCTCCAAGAAGAGCGGCCATCTTGAAGCGGTTGAGATAATCTACAACCCCAAGGTCATCTCCTATGAGGAGCTTGCAAAGTACTTCTTTGAGATCCACGACCCCACCCAGACAAACGGGCAGGGACCGGATATCGGCAACCAGTACCTTTCGGCAATATTCTATCAGAGCCGGCATGAGTTCGACACTGCTGTCAAGCTCATCAACATCCTTGAGGACAAGGGTCTGAAGATAGCTACGACACTGCGTCCTGCTGCCAAGTTCTGGGATGCTGAAGCCTACCACCAGGACTACTATGTGCGTAAGGGAAGCCAACCTTACTGCCATGCCTGGACGAAGAGATTCTAATCTGGGATTTCAGCATCAACGACCTGTACCATACAATCTCCTGTCAGGATCCTTCCGACAGGAGATTGTTTTGTAGTCACGATTGAAAACCAGGACAGGGGAGAGAATTGGCCACTACTGTGTCAGTACATCACCGCTGATGATCGCACTGCACACCACATACGATCCCTTCTGCAGAACTGTGCTAAGCTGATCCTCTGCGAAGACAAGGTCAATGTGCCCCATCTCAGTAGCTACTGTAGCAACCATGCAGGAGGTCCCCTCATACCCATGTTCGCGGTTTTGGACCTGCAAGACAGGGGCTGCGAAAACCATCAGTTTCTCATGCTCGGCATATGTGTCCCGGCTCTCCTGGGAGAGGCTCTCATCCCGTGCCATGATGTAGTTGAAGGGCAAGAGCTTTCTGTCATCAAGGCGCGATCCACTCTCGTTTGCCTCTTCATAGGAGGCTCTGCTGTCATACACGTCCATGGATTGGGGAAAAGCGCAGACCTGCAACGAAAGCGAGGAATCCTCGTCAATCCTCTCCAAGGTTGCAGCATGGACAAGGTCTGCGATGAAGGCGCAGCTCTCATCGGAGTTGGTCATCAAGAGAGAGACTGCCAAAGGCTCTCCTGCTCCAACCTTTGCGAGGGGTTTGGCCCTCCACAGGCAGGCACCGCTCATATGCATGTCGATGCCTGCTATTTGCAGGTCATCGCCTTGCTTGACGCTTCTGAATATCAGTTCAAGGCCGCTGTCGAAAAGCTTGCTGTAGTAGGCCCCCTGCACTGCAGGAATCCTTTTTGCTTGCCTGAACCAGGTGAGCAGCCTATCCTCGT
Source organism: uncultured Sphaerochaeta sp. (assembly GCA_963662725.2). Taxonomy (GTDB): domain Bacteria; phylum Spirochaetota; class Spirochaetia; order Sphaerochaetales; family Sphaerochaetaceae; genus Sphaerochaeta. Next base: position 101,465 of record CAXXCW010000028.1, on the reverse strand, counting down.
CAAGCGAGTCGCCCTTGACCAGGCTTTCGAGTCCTGTGTTTGCCAGATATATTGCCATATGCATCCCCCATGGCAAAAGTGTATCATAATCGCCCCTTGCAGAGAAAGGGTCAAAGCAATACTATCCTTCTTATGAAATTCGATGCAAAACACGAGAGTCTCACCTTCGCCAGGGGTATCAGAGAGGGCTTCCCTATCTGTGTGGGCTACTTTCCCACAGCCATGGCATTCGGCCTCATCTGTAGGGATGTCGGACTGAAGATCTGGGAGGCTGTGCTGTTCTCTGTCACCAACTTTGCAGGAAGCGGTCAGTTTCTGGCCATCAATCTTCTTGCATCAGGGGCTCTCATCCTGGAGATAGTCATCGGGGTCCTGTTGATCAACTTGCGCTACCTGTTCATGGGGGCTGCCATCAACCAGAAGCTTGAGGAAGGTATCCATGGGCCCAAACGCCTCTTGCTTGCCCATGGGACCACAGACGAGGTGTTCTCGGTGGCGGTGCTGCACAACCAGAAGCTCTCCTGGACCTACATGATGGGCCTGGAAGGGGTCTCCTATCTCGGATGGGTGGGAGGTACCTCCTTAGGCTTCCTTATCGGGATGGTGCTTTCTTCCGAACTGCAGATGGCTGTGGGGGTAACCCTCTATGCGATGTTCATCTCCCTCTTTGCCCAGGAGCTGCGGCAAAAAGGGATGATGGTGCTCATAATCGCCGGCTTCTCAGCGATCGTGAACTCCATCCTCATCCTTCTTCTCCACATGGGCAAAGGATGGGCAATTGTAATCTCCATGCTGAGCGCCTCAATGCTTGGAGCCCTACTGATACCGGAAGTCGAGGTCGTGCCATGAACGAGAACATGCCTACAATTGTCTACATCCTGGCCACAGCCTTGGCAACCTTCCTTGTACGCGCCCTTCCCTACTATGCGAAATTCATGGGCAAGCTGCCACCCTTTGTGGCAAGGAGCATGCGCCTATTGCCCATAGCCGCCCTAGGGCCATTGGTTTTTCCCGGTGTCATCCTTGACTTCTCACCACAATGGTATGCAGGGCTTTCCGGCATAGCGGCATCCTTTGTCATCGCCTACACAAAAGGGGGCATGATATTCCCGATTCTGCTCAGCATTGTGGTCACCTACATTGCCCTGGTGCTGTGACGTATCCAACGCAAAGCAATCAGCAACAGAGGTAGTCCCATCTGGTGTTTTCCATACCTTGACCAAAGCCTCCCTATGATTCTAGGATGGCGTATGTTTGACGCACACCGCCACATCACTGGCGAAACAGAAATACAGGATGCCCTCTACTGCACATCCCATCAGGATCAGTGGGAAATGGTTAAAGACCTCCTAGACCCTGGCATTGGTGCACTGGGTTCCCTGGCCAACAGGCCCCTGCCATCCATCGAAGACTTGGGCAAGGCTCTGCAAGACAATCCTCTTGTACAGGTCGGGGAAATTGGCTTGGACAAGCGCTTTGGGGATCTGCAAGGACAGCAAAGGTTCATGAACGCAGCCATCGACCTCGCATTTTCCTTGGACAGAAGCATTACTGTCCATATCGTCCAATCTGATGGACTGTTTCTCTCCTGCCTGGACAAGGCAGGGAAAAGGGTCCCTCCCATACTCTGGCACAGCTTTACCGGCAGCTTTGAAACGGCACGACAGGCTTCAGGAAAGGGGTGTATTCTCTCCCTTGGGCCTATGATCGAACATACCAATGTGGCAAAGAGGCTTGAAGAGTTTTCATCCCTCTCCTTTGCCATTGAAACAGACTTTGAAAATACTATGCAAGAGAGACCCTACAGACAAGTCCTGACCGATCAATATGATCTGGTCTCACGCCTGATGCACCTGGATAGGGAGACTCTGATAAGGAATAACCGTGCAAAAAGAGCAATTCTTACGAATAACGCGCCTCCTCGGTGAGGATGCCATAGAAGACCTGCATACGAGAAAGGTAGCAGTGGTTGGGCTGGGTGCAGTGGGCGGCATGTGCCTCGAATCCCTTGTCCGCAGTGGCGTGGGAACTGTGCGCCTCGTTGATTTCGATCAGGTCAGCATCACCAACCTCAACCGTCAGATCCTGGCTACCCACCAGAACATAGGCCGTTCCAAGGTTGAGGTGGCAAAAGATCGCGCCCTTGCGATAAACCCCCACTGCAAGGTGGAAGAGCTGCCCCTGTTCGTCCAAAACGAGACAGTCGGGCAGATATTCACCGGCGATGTGGACCTGGTCATCGATGCCATAGACTCGCTCAACCCCAAATGCGCCCTCCTGGAGACGGCATACAGGAATCAGGTTCCCATCGTAAGCAGCATGGGTGCAGCCTTACGAAGGGATCCCTCGCTGATAAGGACAGGCGATCTGATGGATAGCTTCGGATGCCCCCTTGCCAAGCAGGTACGATCAAACCTGCGCAAAAGAGGGATAGGAAGGGGTATTGAGGTGGTCTATTCACCAGAACAGGTACAATTCACCTATAAGAGACCTGAGGAGGAAGAGCATCCGGATTTCAACGAACAGATAAGCGACCAGGGACGCAGGCGAAACGTATTGGGAAGCCTTCCCACCATCACCGCCATATTCGGACAGATGCTGGCACACCTTGCCATGGGGAAGCTCCTGGGGCAAGAGGTCTTTGCAGCAAAGGAGAACTGGAACCCGAATACCCAAAGCTCCAGTGCAAAGCGCGCAGGCTTGGTCTGAGGAAATATGGCTACAGGCCTACAGCATGGTTCTCTTTCGTGTTGGGGTACGCTCTGGGCACTAGCGTCTGAAATCTCTGTTTCCCCTTCTCAAAAAAGCAGGTGTCAGAGAAACTTGAAGGGGACAAAAATAGGAAGGGGTATGGAAGTCCGGCTTCAGCGTCCCTATGGGTGCATAGCACAGGTAATGCGGCTCCTTGAGCTCGTCCCCACACTTGTAGATATTACCCTTTAGCTTGATGAACGAGGTAGCCTCCTCTTCCTTCATAAGGCCGAACAGGATCAGGTCGATGGAAACATCAAGACGATACCGGCTCCGTATGTTGGTATTCTCAAGCAACGTAAGCTGGACAGGGATCTGATCAATGACAAAGGTGGGGTAGAGCGTTCGCGCAGCTCGCTCTTTCCCACGCCCTACAAGGACCTTGGTGCTGGCGCTGAACTCAAAGTTGACATAGTCACTCTCCCCTTCACGTTGGAGAAAGATCTCCATGCAGCTGTCTGTGAAGACCTTTTGGTTATGTTCGGTGCACATGCGTCTGAGCTGGGGCTCCTGGATGGAGAACCGGAGGTGTAGGAACCGTCCCTCATGGCTCAGCCTTACCGAGGCATCAACATCTTCAGCTCCACCCCAGCAAGCGTGCAAAGGCAGGGGAAGGGCTCGCCCGATATCCCCCTCAGCTACTCTGACAACCATTGTCTCTTCCATATCCATCTCCCAAGTTTTCCCAGTATAGACAAAGGGAGATCTTTCTCCAATACCCAATTGAAGCGAAATTAGGCGTTCTTCTCCTTAAGGGTCAAACATATTCCTAGGAGATTCACATGAAACGAGCATTTCTTGTCCCCCTCATCGCACTCTTGCTCCTTACCAGCTGTGACGACAGCAAAGCCACGCATACCGATCTTGTGGTCCGTTTTGCCTGCGAGAAGTACAGCATGCAGGAGCGGAGCCTGCTTCCGACCCCTGATGCCATGACCATCGCCGCGTACAGGATCTTTGGCAACGGGCCAAACAGCCAGACAGTCGATGTGACAGGCAACACATCGACAGTGACACTTGGACAGCTATTGATGGGCAAATGGTCTTTGACCGCCCAAGCCCTGAACAGCAGTGGAGCCATCCTTGCCCAAGGCACTCTTGATACGATGCTCTCTTCTGTAACCAGCACTGCGACCATCAACCTGACAGAGCTTGTGGGCGAAGGCACGCTCTCAGTATCCTACAGCTGGAACCTTGATCAGGTTGCCTCTGATGTCCGTCTTGAAGTGAGTGTCACCAACCAGCAAGGCGAGAGCGTCTCCATCGCCACCCCTACTGTGAATGCTGAGAGTGGTACAGCCAGCCTCGGATCAAGCCTCCCTTCAGGATCATATATGCTCTGCTCCAAGCTCTACAGCCAAAACGTGCTGGTAAGCGGCTCTGCAGAGGCTGTGCGCATCATACCGGAAACAACAACGACAGGAGAACTGGAGATGAAGATTGGAGACCGCTCCACCATCTTCACGATGACCGTCACAAATGACACCATGATGCCCATAGGCGGGACGGTGGGCTGCACCCCGAGCTCCCCTACTGCCGGAGAGAGTGTGACCCTCACTTTCACACCCAGCAACCTGCAGGGCGTAGAAACAGCAGAACTCACTGCAACCTGGTACTGTGAAGGTGCCCTTGTTGCCGGAGACGGTTTCTCCTACACTTCAGTTCCCAAGGCAGGATCACATCGCTATGACATCATCGTCAGCCATCCAAAACTGGGAAGTCTGGGAAGCACCACCATCCTGGTCAATATGCCTATAAAATAAAGGTACTTGACAAGTGTTAAGTAAACCATGATTATATGAGTCATGGATGAGTTACACATACCTTTTTTCCTTGAGACAATAAGCTGTGGCTTTCCCTCCCCTGCACAAGACAGCAAGGAGGAAAGCCTTGATTTCAATGCCCTGCTGTTCAAGCACAAGGCAAACACCTACTGCCTTCGGTGCAGTGGAGACTCCATGAAAATGAAAGGCATCTTCAATGGGGATATCCTGGTGGTCGACCGGACCATCAGGGCAAAAAGTGGCGATGTCATCGTAGCGGAGATAGGCGGGAACTTTACCGTCAAGACATTGATCCTCGAGGGAGGCAGGGCAATCCTGCATGCAGAGAACCCTGACTTCTGCGATATCCGTGTGGCACAGGAGGAGGAGCTGACCCTCTTCGGTGTTGTAACGGCGGTGGTGAGGTGTCTCCGATGATAGGCCTGTGCGACTGCAACAGTTTCTACGCTTCGTGTGAACGCCTGTTCCGCCCGGATCTTCGAAGGCGCGCAGTGGTGGTGCTTTCCAATAACGACGGGTGTATCGTCGCCTTGAGCAGCGAGGCAAAAAAGCTGGGCATCAGGAGAGGAGCCCCCCTCTTCGAGGAGCGCGAGCGCCTCGAAAGCGTCGGGGCCGCCATATTCTCCTCCAACTACACCCTCTACCAGGATCTCTCCGACAGGGTTATGGATACACTTTTGGCTCTTGTGGGAAACAGGGAGGTCTACTCCATCGATGAGGCGTTCTTCTCCCTGGACAACCCCACACAAGATCAGGCACAGAGTATCCGAGACGAGATAATCCGCCTCACCGGCATCCCCGTCTCCCTAGGGCTTGCCCGAACGAAGACTCTGGCCAAGCTGGCAAACCACGAGGGGAAGCGCCTGACTGCAGGGGTAAGCATTCTTCATGACGAAGAGGAGCGATCACTTCTGAAGCGCACTGCTATCGGGGAGGTCTGGGGTATCGGACACAGGCGCGAGGCACAGCTCTACAGGCTGGGGATACGCACAGCCTATGACTTCATCTGCAAGGATGACCTTTGGATCGAAAAGCACTGCACCATCACCGGACTCTCTACCGCCAGGGAACTGCGAGGAGTACCCTGTGTGCCCAAGGAGGTGGAGAAGAGCATCTCGCTATGTAGCGGAATCTCCTTCGAAAACCCCAAAGAGAGCTTTGAGGAGCTTGAGCAGAGCCTTGCCTGCCATTGCGCCACCCTCAGCACAAAGCTAAGAAAGCGTGGAAAGCAGGCCCGCGAGGTTACAGTGGCCCTCTATACCAGCAGATTTCGTGACGACTACATCGCCCCTTCGGCAACAGTGAAGCTCGAGCAAGGATCGGATTACACCCCGACCCTCCTGGCAGCTGCAAAAGTGTGTCTCACCTCCATATACAGGAAAGCACCCTACAAGGCGAGCAGGGTGTGGGTAACATACCTGGAGAAGGAGGGGGTGCATCAGTACTCACTGTTCAATGCAGAGTGGGAGCAAAAGAGGATAGGTCAGGAAGAGAGGCTCTCCCCTGTCGTGCAGGAGATCCAGCGGACCTATGGAAGAAAGGCCCTGGTCTGTGGCACAGCGGCAACGATGATCAAAGCAGACCTGATGGGACAGGCCTACCTATCGCCGTGCTATACCACAGACTGGAAGAACTTACCTACAGTGCATTGAAGGCAGGGACAAACCATTCGGGCATCGCCTTGGGCCTCATGGTGGCAGTGTCTATCGCAGCGACCTTGACCAGGACAACACACAAGGTCTCACCCTCGCGCCTGACTGTCTGACGGAATACGATGGAGAAGCGCTTAGCGCTCTCTATCTCAGTCTCGACAGTCAACAGGTCATCAAGGAAGGCAGGTCTCTGATAATCGATATTGGCAGACTTCACCACCAGGGCCATCTCCTGGGCCATAAGGGCGCTATGCGAACCTGTCTGCTTGGTAGCGATGCCGATATCCCTGAGCAGTTCAGTGCGCGCGTGCTCGACAAAGTCCAGATACCGGGCGTGATAGACAATGCCACCACAGTCGGTATCGCTATAATAGACACGTATGCTAAAGCTGTGCATCAGAGAGCTACCTCGGCCCCATCAAAGCGGAGCGTAGCGATATAGTCGTCATAGGTCTGGGCCCTACGGATCATCACGACAGCACCATCCTCTTTCAGCAGGTACTCAGCTGGGCGGAGCTTGGCATTGTAGTTGAATCCCATGGCATGGCCGTGGGCCCCGACATCGTGGATGACCACGACATCACCCTTCTCAACGTTGGGCAGGGCCCTGTCGATTGCAAACTTGTCGTTGTTCTCACACAGCGAGCCTGTCACATCATAAAGGTGGTCATGCTCTTCCTCTTCCTTGCCGACAACGGTGATATGGTGGTAGGCACCATAGAGGGCGGGCCTCATGAGGTCACTCATTGAGGCGTCCAGACCCACATACTCCTTGTACTTGCTGCTCACGTGCCTGACCTTCGTCACCAGATAGCCGTAAGGACCGGTGATGACCCTTCCGCATTCAAATACGATATTGAGGGGATCGAGACCTGCTGGGACGATGATCTCAGTATAGAGATCCTGCATGCCGCGGCTCACGGCCTCAAGGTCCATAGCATCCTGCTCAGGCTTGTAGGGGATGCCGATACCTCCTCCCATGTCGATGAATTCAATGCGTACACCCGCTTCCTTCTGGATCCTCACACAGAGCTCAAAGAGCATTCTGGCTGTCTCCACGATATAAGAGCCGTCAAGCTCGTTGGAGGCGACCATGGTGTGCAGACCAAAGCGTGTACTTCCCTTCTCCTTCATGATCGTGTAGGCCTCGACGATCTGATCCGTTGTGAGGCCGTACTTGGCCTCTACAGGATTGCCGATGATGGCATTTCCTGTCCGTTCAGGCCCTGGGTTATAGCGAAAGCAGATGAGCGAGGGGACCTCTCCCAAGGCTTCGAGCATGGGCTCGATATGGGAGATGTCATCGACATTGATGATGGCCCCAGCCTTGTATGCGGCAACAAACTCCTCCGAGGGGGTATTGTTGCTGGTAAACATGATGCTCTCGCCTCTGATACCGCTCGCTTCGCTGAGCAGGATCTCAGGCAAAGAGGAACAGTCGCTTCCAAAGCCTTCCTTTTTCAGGAGGGAGAGGATGCTCGGGTTCGGACAAGCCTTGACCGCAAAGTAGTTGCGAAAACCCGGAGCCCAGGAAAACAGGGAAGTAAACCGACGTGCATTCTCCACTATCGCCCTCTCATCATACAGATAGAACGGGGTGGTTACTTTCTCAGCCAGTGCCTGCAGTTTCTCAGGACTCACAGGAAGGTTTTTTTCACTCATATCGCCAGATTCTCCTCTATTGATGCAATTGCCTTGACTACATTCTCACGATGTCCGTAGGAAGAGACCCTTACAAAGCCCTCTCCTGCAGGGCCGAAACCCGAGCCTGGGGTGACCACCACATGACAAGAGTCCAGCAACAGGTCGAAGAAGGCCCAGCTGGACATGCCGTTGGGTGTCTTGGCCCAGATGTAGGGGCTGTTGACCCCACCGTATACGGTCAGGCCCAGGCCTTTCAACCCTTCGCTGATGATACGTGCATTGCCCATGTAGTAGTCGACCAAGGCCCTGCTCTGCTGATAGCCATCGCCACTGAGGGCTGCGAAGCCGCCTGCCTGTGCAATGTTGCTCGCTCCGTTGAAGAATGTGCACTGGCGTCTGTTCCAGAGGCTGTTGAGCAATCCGGCCTTGGCGTCCTCACACTCCAGAGCCTTGGGGACGATGGTCCAGCCCAGCCTCACTCCGGTGAATCCGGAGAACTTGGAGAAGCTGTTGATCTCAATGGCACACTTTTCGGCCCCCTCCACTTCGTAGATCGATCGTGGATAGCCCTCTTCTGTGATGTATTCGCTGTAAGCGCTGTCAAAGATGATGACGCTCTTGTTGTTGATGGCATAGTCGACAAAGGCCTTGAGCTGCCCTTTCGTAGCAACCGCTCCGGTGGGATTGTTGGGGCTGCAAAGATATATCAGGTCCACCTTCTTATCTGGGGGAGAGGGGATGAAGCCATTGCCCTCATTGCTAGGCAGGTATACAAACCCGTCATAGCGTCCTTTCTCCTTGTCAAAGAGACCGGTCCTCCCCCCGACCACATTGCTGTCCACATAGACTGGATAGGCAGGATCCTGTATCGCCACCACATTGTCCCTACCGAAGATATCCTGTATGTTCGCAGCATCGCTCTTGGCGCCATCACTGACAAAGAACTCTGTGGGTTCGAGGGAGACACCATAGCGCTTGTAGTAGTTCACCAGCTCTTCCCTCAGATAGGTATCGCCCTGCTCATCACCATAGCCGCTGTAGGTGGTGCGCTCGGATAGGGCATCAATCTTCTCCCTCATGGCAGTGCAGACAGCAGCAGGAAGCGCCTCGGTAGTGTTCCCAATGCCCAGGCGCATGATCTCAATGCCCGGATTGCTCTTCTGCCAAACGGCAGTCCTCCTGGCAATCTCGGGGAACAGGTACCCACTTGCCAGCTTCTCAAAATTCTTGTTAATCGTAGCCATCTCTAGATTCTCCTCGTAAGGGCACCAAGGCCATCCAATTTGTCCAGCTCAGCATAAAGCTTGGTACGGTTATCCTCATTCTCAAAGGTACACATCGGAAGGCGGAAGGACTCCTCACACCAGCCATAGCGTGCCATGGCTGTCTTGATGGGGATAGGGTTGGTCTCCAGGAAGTTAGCCTTGAAGAGACCCGAAAGATTGGCTTCCATCGCCCTCGCCGCTTCCATGTTACCACCAAGGGCAAGGGCCACCATGTCAGAGATATACCTAGGACAGATGTTCGACCCTACGCTGATGACTCCGTCTCCCCCGGCTTCGATCAGGTCGAGACAGAGGTTGTCATCACCACTGAGCACGTGGAACGCACCATGGGTGGCTTCTATGACACTCTTCATCTGGTCGAGACTTCCACTGGCTTCCTTAACCCCCACAATATTGGAACAGGCCTTGCTGAGGGCCTGGACTGTAGGGGTCTCGATGTTCACCCCGGTCCTGCCTTTGATATTGTACAGGATGCAAGGAATGTCCACACTGTCGGCAATTGCCTGGAAATGCAAAAACAGCCCTTTCTGGGTAGGTTTGTTATAGTAGGGGTTTACCAGCAATACAGCATCCGCCCCTACTTCCTGGGCATGGCGTGAGAGGCGTATCGCCTCACTGGTGGCATTCGAGCCGGTTCCTGCAATGACAGGGACCCTGCCGTTGGCAAACTTGACGGTTAGGGCGATGACCCTGTCATGTTCGTCATGGCTGAGGGTCGGGCTTTCCCCTGTAGTCCCGCATGGGACCAGCCCGGAGACACCGCTTGCTATCTGCTTCTCGATAATCTCCTGCAGCATATCCTCATCCAACAAATCCTTCTTGGTGAAAGGGGTTACCAACGCGGTAAACACACCCCTAAAACTGATATCTTTTCTCATTGTACACGCTCCCCTAAAAATACATCTTCGAGCATGGCATCAAGGGTAAAGAACCCTTTCCTACCATCGGTTATCCATGAGGCTGCCTTGAGGGCACCGGATGCGAAACCCTCTCGGGACCTTGCCCGATGGGTCAGCTCTATGGTGTCATCCTGACTGTCAAACGTTACTGTATGGGTTCCAGGCACCCAACCCCCACGCGCGGAGGCGACATGAATCTCGCCATCCCCTCGCCTTCGGTGCAAGGTATCGGAGTAGATGGAGCTTTTCTCCGGGGTATTGTCCAATACCATCTGGGCCAGCATGACCGCGGTCCCTGACGGGCTGTCCGCCTTCTGCGCATGATGGGTCTCCTGGATGAAGGGGTCATAGAGACCGCTTTTTCCGAAGAGACGGGATGCATACTTGACTACCTGGAAGTACAGGGCGACCCCTAGGGAAAAGTTGCCGCTGTAGATGATGGAACAGGAAGTTTCATCAATGGCCTCCCGTACGCTCTCCATCCTATCATACCAACCGGTTGTCCCGATGACTGCAGGAATGCCCAGACGGGCGTAGAGTACAATATTGTCCACCACCACAGAGGGGTGGGTAAAATCAATGGCCACTGTGCATCCGTTGAGCGTCGAGGCGTCAAGGTGGGCATCGGTGACTTCAGGATCCTGTGCTACAGGATCGATCACGCTAACCACCTCATGGCCAAGGCCAAGAGCACCCCTGCGAATGAGCTTTCCCATCTTTCCATATCCGACAACAGCTATTTTCATGATGCCTCCAACATGAAAATAGCCTATCAGAAATGATACAATGTTGTCTATAGCATAACAGAATGTTTTTATTATAACACTATTGTTACTTTATCTCTTTTTATTCCTGTTCCGTTTCTTTCTATCCTCGCTCGCCTTCATGAAGTCCGCAAAGGTACCCCCTGCGGTAGGTGTCTCGCTGATGACAGCAGAAGGGGCGTTGTGATTGCCCCAGGGGCGATCCTCACCCTTTGCAGGACGGCTTGGGCGACTGTCCCTCTGGAAGGTGTACTTGCTCGGGCGTACCACCTCTATGACAGTCTCCCACGTGTAGCCCTTCTTCTCCGTCATGACATGAGAATCATCAGGAAGAGAAAATCCTTGCATCCCAGGTTGTTTCTGCTTGGGAAGAGCTTTCTTCACCACCAGCTTTTTCTTGGGGGCGGGGGCCCCACCCTCTTTGGGCTTTGCAACAACCTTGACGACAACGGCAGGATCAGCCTGTTCGGATTTTTCCAGGAACACCCGTCTTCTTATCTCCTTCTCCTCGTACGAGCAGGAGAGCCTCTGACAGATAAAATGATTCTGACCGATCTCATCGATGACTTTCATCATCGGGCCCTTGCAGTGCGGACAGGTCTTCGCCTCCTTGAACTTGGGAGCATATGTCTCACCGCTTGATATGACCTGCTTCACCAAAGAGCGAGTACTTTCCTTTATGTCTTCGATAAATGGGGCGCTCTCATCCTTTCCCTCGGCAATACGCGTGAGCCTGCCTTCCCATTTTCCTGTAAGGTGGGCACTGCACAACAGATCCGGGGCGAGGCGCACCACCTCCCTCCCTTTGGGTGTGGGTACAAGTTCCCTACCCTGGCGATCGACATAGTGGTTGTTGATAAGCTTCTCTATGATGTCAGCGCGGGTGGCAGGGGTGCCCAAGCCGTTGCCCAGCTGCTTTTTCAGTTTGGCATCCTCGACAAGTCGCCCGGCATGCTCCATTGCAGATAGCAACGTCGCCTCGGTGTACCTCGAAGGGGCGGCTGTCGCCATGCGCCTCGTCTTGACCGACCCAATGGTGACAGCCCCTCCCTCATTTAGGGATAGCAGTGCGGCGTTGGAGGGCTCGTCATCCTCAAGCAGGGAAGAGGCACTGCGTCGTCCGATAAGCCGTGCGACATCACGCCACCCCTGCTGGGTCGGGATGGTCAGGCGGGTCTGGAACCTAGAGCCCTCCACCTCGGCTACGAGTGTGGTGGTCTTGTAGAGGTAGTCGGGGCTGAGCACCTCCAAAAACCTCATGACGATGAGTTCCCACAGGGCCTGCTCGTTTTTGGAAAGTTTGGTCAGGTCGACCTTCTGGTCGGTTGGGATGATGGCGTGGTGGTCGGTGACCTGCAGATCCTGGACAAAGCGTTGTTCGTCGACCCTGAAGCCGGAAGATACAAAGGAGGCGGCAAGGGGGGCAAAGGGGGTAAGGCTGAGGGCTCTCAGCCTCTGAGGTATGGTTGCCACAATGTCGGTGGTGATGTAGCGGCTGTCGGTCCTGGGGTAGGTCACGATCTTATGCTGCTCGTAGAGCCGCTGCAGGGTATCCAAGGTCTCCTTGGCACTGAAGGACAGGAGATTGTTCGCATCACGCTGCAGTTCGGTAAGGTCGTATGCTAGCGGTGGCTGTTCGTTCTTCTCCACCGTTTCCAAGCTGGTGATGGACCCACTCCTACCAACAAGGGTCTCCTCCAGATGCTTTGCAGTCTCTTCGCTCTTGATGCGGATGGTATCCTCATCGGTGTAGTGGGAGGCAGAGAAGGATCCGAAGTCAGCCTTCAGCGTCCAGTAGAACTGCCCGGCAAAGCTTTCGATCTCATCCTCGCGCTCTGTCATGAGGGCAAGGGTAGGAGTCTGTACCCTGCCAGCCGAGAGCTTGGCGTCATAGTGGCAGGTCAGGGCACGGGTGACGTTCATCCCCACATACCAGTCCGCAGCTGCACGGCTTTCTGCTGCCTGATAGAGATTGTCATAGAGTTTGGCGTCCTTGAGGTTCGCAAAGCCCTCCCTGATGGCGCTGTCGGTCTGGCTGCTGATCCACAGTCTCTTTGCCTCGCCCTCATACCCTGCCACTTTCAAGATCCAGCGCGCTACAAGCTCGCCTTCACGTCCGGCATCGGTTGCTATGACGACCCCATCGACATCCGGGCGGTTGAGCAGTGCCTTCACTACGGAAAACTGCTCTTCACTCTGGGGTATGACCTCTTGCTTGAGGGTATTGGGAAGCATGGGAAGGTCCCGAAGGGACCATCTTCTGAAGCTATCGCTGTAGACAGCAGGCTGGGCAAGCTCTACCAGATGGCCCAAGGCCCAGGTAACGATGTACTCAGGCCCCTCGATGTACCCCTTATCGCGTTTCCAACAGTTCAGTACCCGTGCAAGCTCTCTCGCAACACTCGGCTTTTCAGCCAGGACAACTTTCTTCAATGTGTCTTCCTCCCTGGAAAACTATAGCTGGTTTGTCCGGTTCTCGGCAAGCCAGCCAATGAGGAAAGAGAAGGCGAAGTATGGGGACACCAGTCACCGGGTACCCAAAGGATCTGAAGACGGAGTGGAGCGAACATAGAACGAAGGGAAAAAAGCAAAGCATGTGTTGCTGACTGCAATATATTTGTTATTGGAAACAATTGCCATTGACAATCATTTGACCTTTTCCTCCCTTTTCAGTATGCTTTTATCGATGCAGAGAACAACACTGCAGACAAACCCTACCAACCGATGGAGATACCATATGGCATTTGATTTCATGCAGTTCTTTGGGACTAGCCCAAAAAAAGACGCAGGACCCGGAGAAAAGACCCTTGTCGTGCAAAAGCACCGTTGCCCGCAGAACCACCGCTGCCCTTCTGTCTCTGCCTGTCCTTTCGGAGCCTTGTCCCAAACAGGGTATGCAGCTCCTGTGGTCGACTACGAAAAGTGTACCGCCTGTGGCAAGTGCACACGCTACTGCATGCCCAGGGCGCTGGTCATGAAAAAAGGGGAAGCATGAAAACTTCGATGAACAGGGGCAAAGGCATCATACCAGGCATGTTTCTGATAACCCTGCTGTATTTCTCCCTTGGCTTCATATCGATTCTCTCGGGTCTGCTCGCAATCTTCTGCATTGCGATACCTTTTGTCCTGCTGGCACGATATGAGAAGAAAGTATGGTGCTCGTCCTACTGCCCCAGGGCTTCGCTGCTGATGCAGATCGGAGCAAAAAAGAAGATTGGAAAGATTCCCAGCCAGTTCTCCAACGGAAAGCTGAAAAAGGTGATGCTCTGGTACTTTGGCCTGAATCTGCTTTTCATCACTGCCTCAACCATACAGGTGGTTGTAGGCAATATGGATAGCATGGAGTACATACGGCTGTTCATCGCCATACCACTGGCGCCCTTACCCCAACTGATCACCATCGATGCTCCTCCGGCCATGATGCATCTCTCCTATCGCCTCTATTCGATGATGCTCAGCTCAACGATCCTGGGCATTGGCCTGTCACGCCTGTACAGGCCTAGGATATGGTGTGCGATCTGTCCGGTGGGGACGCTTTCCAACGAGATGCTCAAAGCCACCCCCTAAAGATGAAAGACTCATAACAAACAAGATAGTACGGTAATTGAATACAATAGGAGAACATAATGAAACACATAGTGATAATTGGAGGCGTCGCAGCGGGAGCCACTGCAGCGGCCCGTGCACGACGCATCGACAATGATGCGAACATAACACTGCTAGAGGCAGGATCTGACGTCTCGTTTGCCAACTGCGGATTGCCGTACTTCATAGGCGGGGACATAGAGTACAGGTCCTCGCTCATCCTTGCCAGCAAGGAGACTTTCCATGAGCAGTACCGTGTTGATGTGCATACGCATACCCAAGCCTTGGCCATCGACAGGAAAAACAAGACAGTGCGAACGCGAAACTCCGAGTCCGGGGAGGAACGCACCTTCCCCTACGACTCCCTGATCCTTGCCCAAGGGGGGAAGCCGGTAGTCCCGCCAATTCCCGGTGTTGACAAGCAGCACGTCTTCCAACTCTGGACGCTCGAGGATATGGATAAGATAGACCTCTTTATCCGTGAATTCGAACCTCGCACTGCTGTGGTGGTAGGAGGAGGGTTCATAGGCCTGGAAATGGTCGAGGCACTGACCAAGCGAGGCATCAAGGTCACCCTTGTGGAGATGGCGGCGCAAGTGATGCCCACCATGGAGGGCGAGTTTGCCGGTTTCCTCACCAAGGAGCTTATGGACTACGGTGTCACGCTGAGACTTGGCAAGTCTGTAAAGGGTATTGAAGAATCCCAAGTTCTGCTCAATGATGGGTCAAAAGTCAATGCTGATTTTGTGTTGCTCTCAGTTGGTGTGAAGCCGACGCTGCAGCTTGCATCCGATGCCGGACTTGAAATGGGCAAAGCCGGAGGCCTACGCGTCAGTGATGAGATGAGGACAAGCGACCCTTCTATCTATGCAGCAGGTGATATGGTGGAAATCGTACACAGTGTATTGGGAAAGACTCTGAGAATGCCCCTTGCAGGACCTGCAAACCGCCAGGGCCGAATCGTCGCAGAAAATGCACTCGGCGGTTCAAAAAAGTACAAGGGCTCGATGGGCACTTCTATAGTTAAGGTATTTGGGGCAGTTGCAGGCTCCACTGGCATGAGTCTGAAGGTAGCAAAGGACGCCGGTTTCGATGCCGGGGCTGTAGTGGTCCACAAAGCCAGCCATACAGCCTACTACCCGGGCTCTCAGAAAGTGAGCCTCATGCTCGTATATGACAAATCATGCGGAAAAATCCTAGGTGCCCAGAGCGCCGGCTATGTGGGCATTGACAAACGCCTGGACGTGTTGGCGACCGCAATAGCTGGAGGCCTTACCATCGCAGATCTCGAAGAGCTCGATTTCGCATACGCACCCCCTTTTGACAGCCCGAACGGACCTGTACATATGGCAGGCTTCACCGCAACAAACCAGAACAATGGCTTCAGTCCTGCCGTATTGGCTCAGGATGTAGAGAACTTTGCCCTTGAGAAACAACCCATTGTCATAGATTTGCGCGACCCCATAACCTATGCTAAGGCCAACCTGTACGGCAGCAACAACCTCAGCCAGAATGAGGTCCGTGAGGCTGTTGACAAAATTCCAGAAGGGCATCCGATCCTGCTTATCAGCGAGGATGGGCAGAAGGGACACGTTGCACTGCGCATGCTCAAAGGAGCAGGCTTTGATGAGGTATACAACGTTAGCGGGGGGTATATCTCCCTGGAGAGACATGCTCGGGCCATAGGGTTCAAGCACCTCTCAGTAGGGCTATTTCCGGTAATGAAAAAAACCCTTGATGATAGTCACTCCCATGGGATGGCAAAAACCTCACCAGAAGCGGAGCAACAGGAGGGTCCGATTCCCAGTAACGGACCTGTCATAGTCGACGTGCGCACACCTATGGAGTTTGCAATGGGAGCTCACCCGAGCGCCATCAACGTCGAGCTTGACCATGTAGCAGCCTGGGCTGAAACTCTGGAGGACAAAAGTCGTGAGATCATCCTCTACTGCGCTTCAGGAGCCCGTTCCAGCTATGGGGTTCGCATTCTCAGCCAACTGGGATTCAGCAATGTCTCCAACGGTGGCAGCCTGCACAGCATGATGGCATCCGGACTGTAATTTCTCCAACATCCTTAAACAAGTGGACTCTGCCCGCCAGAGTCCACATTTCTGTATGAGCATGTCCTGTACCCATTGGAGAATCATCTACCCAGTTTCCGTCCCAAGTTATAGCATGTTTCAAGAAACCCATCCAAAACAGCAATCCTATAGCCTGGAAGAACAAGAAGCCATAAAGCTCCCAGAGCCGAAGATTGTCGGGAAAAGACTGGCTAAGGATGGGCCAGGCATCGCAAAGTCCCAGAAGAAATGCTCTGGATACTGGAGCCTGCTGACAAGCCGCAAGAGATCCAAAGAAGAGATCTATGAGTTGGGGCGGAATTTGGGTAATACAGTGAGATTGTGATGCGTAAGCGCTTGGCTTACAATTGGCTGGTACTTTTTGCAAAGTTCCCCATACCGAGAGGGACCTAGGCTACTGGGAAGGATGACTGCCCTTCCTAACTTCGCCAGTAAAGGTATTGTGTCCCATAAAACAGGTATTGTCATATATACTAAAAAGAATTATGTTCTCTTTGCACAAACCTGTGACGTACCGGTTTACCTTGGTATTGTTCCAGTAAATGAATGGTACCCGTTTCTTTTCAAAACATTTTGCCACCTGTATAGTATTGGGGTGTTTCTCTGGATTTATCTCTCAAATCTTGCTATTTCCCTTGTTTTTCACGGTCTTTTAGGGTCATTTATACTCCAATAGTACAATTATATCTTCTTTCTTGACTTGATAGGACAGTGAGTATATAGTCAGAAGCAACGAAAACGTAGTAAGGAGTCAAAAATATGGCTTACAAAATCACTGACGCGTGTGTTTCATGCGGAACTTGTTTACCAGAGTGTCCCACCGACGCTATCTCAGAAGGCGACATCTATGTAATTGATGCGGATCTCTGCATCGATTGCGGCACCTGTGCCGATGTCTGCCCAACTGCAGCTATCATCCAGGAGTAAGGGAACCACGTATGGTATAGAGGCAGCACCAAAGGCTGTCTCTTTTTTTTAAGGAGCCGCCTCATGCAAACCGACCTGCCAACATTGGGCGCCCCTATAATGATAATGGGGTTGCTCATAGGATTTTTCCTCTGTTTTTATGGCAACGTAGCAAAAAAATACCTCGTACCCCTACGCAGCGTCCTCTCAGGGGCAATGGTCAGCCTCACCCTTGCCTTTCTGCTTATGCAAAGGGATGCCTTCATTGTGGCTTTGCAGTCAAACTCTGCCATCCAGGGATTGCTGGATCTGCTCATAAGTAGGGATCACTACCCCTTCGGCATCGTTGCCTTGTCCGGCATTGCCCTCGGAGGACTGTTGTTGTTTGCCCTATCCAGGCGATCGGGTACTGTTGCAAGCAAGATTGTCGCCATCTTCACCGCACTCAGCATGGCCCTCTTCCTCTTATTACTCCTCTTGGGATTTATCCCCCTCATTCCAAGCCTTGTGGTGACAGCGGTGTTGCTCATCCTCATCCTGATATTCTGCATGCGTGATTTCACCTCCTATATGGTCTTTGAGAATGCGATAGGCGGATCCCTGCTCATCAGTTATCTGCTCGCTCGGTTCTGGTATCTTGATATCTGGCTCTTCCTCGCCATGGCAGTGCTGATCTCGGTCATGGGGATCCTCAGCCAACTGCATAGCCTGAAAAGGCAGAGGACGATGAACGGGCAAAACAATGAGTGATGATTCGCTTCTCCTTGGGACAGAACTCTCGGTAACAGAGCTTACCACCCTCATCAAGAGGACCCTCGAAGAAGGATTCTATGGATTGCGGGTGAGTGGCGAGATATCAAACTTCCGACCAGCCTCAAGCGGACACTGGTTCTTCACCCTCAAGGACAGCACCTCGGCCCTCTCGGCCATCATGTTCAAAGGCAGTACCTGGAGGGTTGCCTTCAAACCCCAGGAAGGGGACAAGGTTGTGGTCACCGGTTCGCTGGACGTCTACGCGGCGAGGGGAACCTACCAGATCAAGTGTGATACCATGGAGAAGAGCGGCACCGGTGACATCCTTGCCATGCTGGAAAAACGCAAGCGCGAGTATGAAGGGCTTGGATATTTTTCCTCCGGGCGCAAGAAAAAAATTCCGATCAAACCAAAGCGTGTAGGGGTGGTCACCAGCGCAACAGGGGCTGCCTTGCAGGACATCCTACAGATCCTCTCCCGACGCGCCCCTTCCTTGGATATCCTCATCCTCCCTGCTACTGTGCAAGGAAATGCAGCCGCCCATTCCATCGCAAGCAGGATCAGGCAGGCAAACCTCCTGCTGTTGTGCGATGTGCTCATCGTAGGGCGCGGTGGAGGCTCGTTGGAAGACCTCCTTCCCTTTAGTGAGGATGAGGTCATCCAGGCCATCTACGAGTCTGAGATACCTGTCATCAGCGCTGTGGGACATGAGATAGACTGGGCAATCTCTGACTTTGTCGCAGATCTGCGTGCCCCTACCCCCTCTGCAGCCGCTGAGCTGGTAAGCCAGGGCATCCTGGATCTTCGTAAGAACGTGGAAGGCCTCACCCTCACCATCCACAAGGCGATGAGCCACCGCCTGCAGCTGCTTGAGCATCGCATCCCAGGCACCGAGGCGATGCAAAGAAGCATGGCCCACCTCTTGGAGAGGCGAGAATACCTTTTGGTCAATGCGTCTCAGAATATGAACCTGGCGTATAGGGACAGGCTTGAGACGAGCAGGCAGAGGGTCCTTCTGGCAACCAGAGAGTTGCAAGCCCTCTCTCCGCTTGCTATACTGGCGCGAGGCTACACACTTGTCTCTGATTCACTAGGGAGAACCATTCACAATCGAGAGGAAGCCAAGGTTGGAGACCATATCAAACTGACATTCATCGACGGAAGCCGAAAGGCCCTCATAGAGGAGTAATGCATGAGTTTTGAAACAGATGTATCCAGGATCGAGGAGATTGCCCAGAAGCTCAACGCTTCGGATACAAGCCTTGAAGAGAGCCTTGCCTTGTTCGAAGAGGGAATGCTTCTTTCCAAGAAATTGGAAAAAACACTTTCTGAGGCCAAAAGCCGCGTTGAGATCGTGTTGGGTGACGAGATAGACAACGCCGAAATAACCACATTCTAAGAAAGGCTCAACCATGGCAGAAAAAAAGAAGATCATTTTCCTCATCCAATGCGAAGACCGCAAGGGGATCCTTGCAGCAACGACAAACTGGTTCTATACCAAGGGATACAACATCCTCCATTGTCAGCAACACACCGACAACATCGAAAGACGATACTTCATGCGCATCGAACTTGATATGCAGGACCTGAGTACCACAAGAAAGGAGTTGGAGGAGGAGTTCGGCCTCTTCGCCCAAACATACCAACTCTCCTGGGAGTGCCACTACAGCGACTATAATGCAAGGGTCGCCATCATGGTAAGCAAGACCAGCCACTGTCTCTACGACCTGATAACCCGTAAGGACGAGGGCGAGCTGAAGTGTGAGATATCCCTGATCATCAGCAACCACCCCGACCTTGAGATGGTTGCCAACCAGTTTAGGATACCTTTCTACTATCTCCCGATAACAAAGGAGACAAAGAAGAGCCAGGAAGAGAAGGTCCTCACGCTGCTCAAGCGCTTTGACATCGACCTGGTTGTCCTTGCCCGGTATATGCAAATCCTTACCGCAGAGTTCACCCACGCATGGCAAGGGAAGATCATAAACATCCATCACGGCTTCCTACCCGCTTTCCAGGGGGCGAACCCCTATCGCAGGGCCTATGAACGTGGGGTGAAGATGATAGGGGCAACGGCCCACTATGCAAGTGAAGACCTCGACCAAGGTCCTATCATCGAACAGGATGTGGTGAGGGTAAACCATGAGCTCTCCCCTGACGGGCTGAGGGATGTGGGCAAGGATGTGGAACGCAGGGTCCTTTCAAGGGCGGTGCAGGCACACCTGGAGAGCCGTGTCATCATCTGGAACAACAGGACCATAACCTTCAACGTGGAGAGGTGACAAACTGCTACAAGGCGATGAGGAATATCTTCCCCATCGCCTTTTGTATAGCTACTGTACCATAGTGGTTCAGGTTGGAGTTCTACATATCTCTCAACATAACCGGTTTGGCTGCGATCGGGTAATCTCTGCATGAAAAGCTCACTCTGGGGCCACCTCATCCTGGAGGGCGTCATAGCCTTCCTCTCCTGTACGCACCTTGATGACATTCTCCACATCATAGATGAAGATCTTTCCATCACCGATATGGCCGGTGTACAAGGCTTTCTTGGTTGCCTCCACTACTGTTCGTACAGGGACCTTGCTGATGACTGTCTCGACCTGCATCTTTGGCAGCAGGTTCATTTCCATGGGGATGCCACGATAGTATTCGCTGCGGCCTTTCTGCATACCGCATCCCATCACCTGCGTGACTGTGATGCCAGTGACCCCAATGTCATTGAGCGCTTTCTTCAGGGCTTCGAACTTGCTCTGGCGGCTGACGATGACCACCTTGGTCATTTTAGCGTCGCTATGGGAAGGGCCTTTGTGCGTGCTCACCACCTGTACGGGTACGGCCTCATCAATTGGGGTAGGAGTTCCAAGCACAGAAGGAATGGCACCTCCACCAAAGGAGGGCATGAAGTCAGCATAGCTTGAGGCCAGCCCGTGTTCCTCTATATCGAGACCGGCGATCTCCTCAGCGACACTGACTCTCAAACCAGTGGTTTTGTTTATGATAATAAACACCAGACTCATGGTTACCAAAACCCAGAGGATGACCGATCCAACCCCAATGCCCTGCACGATAAGCAAGTCAAACCCTCCCCCATAGAACACCCCCCCTTCGAGGGCAAACAGTCCAACAAGAAGCGTCCCAAGGGCACCACACACCCCATGTACGGAGATGGCACCTACAGGATCGTCAATCTTGGCGACTTTCTCAAAGAATTCAACGGAAAACACAATTGCGATGCCACTGATGATGCCGATACAGGCAGAGCCTGCTGGGGATACCACATCACAGCCAGCGGTAATGGCGACAAGGCCGGCCAAAGCTCCATTGAGGGTCATCGAGATATCGGGCTTCCTATAGCGGATCCATGTTATGATCATAGTCACAACTGATGCACAAGCCGCTGCCAAGTTGGTGGTCACAAAAATGGAAGAAGCGGCAAGCAGCGTATCATCTCCTGTCATGGACACAGTCGAGCCTCCGTTGAACCCGAACCAACAGAACCAGAGGATAAACACCCCCAAGGCTCCCAAGGTAAGGCTATGCCCTGGAATTGCCTTTGCCTTGCCGTCCTCTGAGTACTTTCCAATGCGCGGGCCGAGGACCTTTGCCCCTATGAAGGCAGCGACCCCACCCACCATATGCACAGCTGTAGAGCCTGCAAAATCATGGAATCCTAAGGTGCTGAGCCATCCTCCTCCCCATATCCAGTGACCGCTGATGGGATACACAACCGCACTGATGATCACCGAGTACAGGCAGTAGGATAGGAACTTTGTCCGTTCAGCCATCGCCCCACTCACGATCGTGGCAGCGGTTGCACAAAATACGGTCTGGAAAATCAGGAATGCCAAGGTTGGAAAGGAAGAGCCATAATCGCGCCGAACAAAAAAGTCAGGAACTCCGACGAAGGCCAAGCTCTCCCCATTTGCTCCCAAACCAAACATGAGACCGAATCCAAGCACCCAGAATGCAATGCTGCCAAGGCTGAAATCCATAAGGTTCTTCATGATGATGTTCCCGGCATTTTTTGCCCGGGTCAGTCCCGTCTCTACCATCGCGAACCCGGCCTGCATGAAGAAGACCAGGACGGCTGCCAGCAACACCCACATAGTGTCTACAGATGAATACATACCGTTCCCTCCCACGTGTGAACATAGTAAAGGCGTGCGCTGGATACTCCAACGCACGCCTTTGTACGACAGGCCTAACAGGCCCGAAACTAAAGAAGGCGATGCGGAATTTCTTCCACATCGCCTTTGATATATGTCCACCTTATACAAACATTCACACTATGTTGTCAACCACCAACAGAAAAAAATGCAAGAATTGTCGTAGGGGGACCTCAAGGCTCGAAGTTCAGATCCTTGAGGGACGGATGGAGGAAGAAGCCGTCCTTTCGGACAAGTTCTCCGTCAAAGTAGATCTCCCCCCCACCATATTCGGGCCTCTGAATCTGCACCAGATCCCAATGCACCGAAGAGCGGTTGCCATTATCACAATCCTCATAGGCGTTGCCAGGGGTAAAGTGAATGGAACCTGCTATCTTCTCGTCAAAGAGGGTGTTATCCATGGGATGGAGGACACCTGGGTTACATCCTAAGGCAAACTCACCTATGTAGCGGGCACCTTCGTCCACATCAAGTATTTCGTTTATCAGAGCGTCATCGTCGCTGTGAGCCTCTATTATCTTGCCGTCCTTGAAGACAAAGCGTATATCCTTGAACTGATGGCCGTGGAAGGTGCTGTCACAGTTGTATGTTATGGTTCCGTTGACCGAGTCCCTGACAGGACAGGAGTATATCTCCCCGTCGGGGATATTCATCTTTCCTGCACAGGGGATGAATCCCATCCCCTTGATGGAGAAATGCAAATCTGTCCCCGGAGCCTTGATATGGACCTTGTCCACAGTATCGAGGTACTGCTTGGCCACGTCCATTGCCTGGGCCATCTTCAGGTAGTCGACTTCCGTACAGACCTGATAAAAAAAGTCCTCGAACTCGAGGGTTCCCTTGTTTGCCTGCATCGCCATGACCTCGGTAGGATAGCGGAGAACCACCCACTTAGTGTGGGGTAGACGAGTCTTCATATGTACCGGGGTGTTGTACAGCTTACCGTACAGATTGGATTTATCCGGAATTGAAGCCAGTTCCCTGACATTTGCTATGCCGCGAATGCCTATGAAGGCGTCTACCTGCTTCATGCGGTAGGTATCGACATCGGCCCATTTTTCCAAGGAGGGCTCGCTCGCACTCTGAACCATGGCCCTCTCCAGCCTCTGGTTCCAAACATTCACCAACGGATAAGCCCCTGCCTCATAGACTGCTGCAATAAGAGCCTCTGTCATGGAAGTGGGGATGTCCACTGCATTAATCAGGCAGGACTCCCCCTTCTGGAGCTCTACCGAATATTCTACCAGAAGCTTGGCAAGCTTCCGCTCTCTCTGATCTGCCATTGTAATTGACTCCTTATCTTTCCTGTATTATGAATCTAGCCTGATCTCCAGCTGCTTTTGGGTAACCGGGTGCAGTAACTGCACGGCTACACAGCGCAAACCAAGGTTCGGACGTTCCTCTCCATGATAGAACGGATCCCCATCAAGTGGCCAGCCGCTCCATGCAAGATGTGCCCTGACTTGGTGGTGGAAGCCAGAGGATAGCCTGCAGGTAAACTGCTTGGAGCCATTCTCCAGATTTCCACTGTAGCAGACCTTGGTCAGATACCAAACACCGGTCGACTTGTCCAGCAAGTGCCTGGGACTCGCAGCCAGAACCGGTCGAACTTGCCTATGATGCTCTCCATACCTGCGGAACAGGCTGCCGATGAAGACCTCCTTGCCTTTGCTTGCATAGGGATCCTCGTATGGGTAGGGAGGGAATCCAGCAAGAAGGGTTCCCTTGTAGGTACTGCTCTGGGCCCTGTACTCCTTCCAGAACAGGTCAGCCTTCTGGATGGTACGCAAAAAAGCATATGCCTCTTTAGTCCTTGCGACCACAACCAGGCCGCTGGTTGCAGTGTCGAGACGGTGAAGAACCCCACCCTCCCAGATATTATTCCCGGATATCTCAAGGACCTCGGGATAGTGTTCGCTTATGAGGGAAAGCAAGGTCTGCTTCTCTCTTGGATCATCCTTCAACGGGACAGTCGGCAAGTGAGCCTGCTTGTCCACCACAATAAAAGAGGGATCCTCATGGATCACCTGCAACTGCAAAACATCTTTCATATATGCTAAGGATACCAAAAATACCGGCAGGAATCACTAGAAATTGTAAGATATTTTGGATAGCCTGCAAATACTGAACCATTCAGGAAAACCAAGATGCCCCACCCCATCGGAGATACCGAACCCTATGCTGTGTTGGCCTACCCTGTCAAAGGTCATCCCAATACCGCTGATCAGCGGGGTAAGACACCATCTATGAATTCATCTATCACCTGCATCATACTTGGTTCCAATTCCTGCAGCATGATTCGGTCTATGCCGGCGTAAAAGTTCTTTTTCACTGCATAGGGGATTTTACCATCATATCTGTCATATATCACACGATATGCCGCATTCACTTTTTTGATGTAGGCAATGGCTGCATCGGTGCGAAATAGGTTGTCATGGCCGTTTCGACCGGACGTGGTGGCCTTCACATACCTGACTTGGGGATTTTTGATCTCATTCCTGCTGGCGATAAGCGCGCTGCCCTCGTAGGAGACCATTGCATCCTCCTCTCCATGTATGATCAAGATGGGGATGTCTGTTGCATTGATGGCGGAAACGGCGTCCAAGGAGGCAACTTCCCCAAACAGCAACCTTTGATACAACCATAGGAACGGGTACTGCATATGGATGAAGCCACCCATCATCTCTTGTCCCTGTTCCAAAATTATGTCCAGAGCATCATTCACACCTGAGATACTGATCACCGCTTGTACATCGTGGGGATAGTGGAGCACATTCACTACGGCATATCCTCCCCAACTATGCCCAAAAAGTACCAAAGGCAAAGCTGAAAGGTCTGGTTGTCCGGCTATGAAAGTCAGCGCTGCATGCAGATCCACTACCGACTGAGGAAACCCCCTGGTGGACATGCCCTCACTGTCATAGCTTCCTGTGCAGTCATAGGCGAATACTCGCAAATCGTTGTCTACAAAGTGTTTTATATGAGGAAGATACCAATCTGCTCCTCCGCCTATCCCATGAGCAACAACCACAAGGCCCCTGGTGTTTTCACCACCGTATACATTACCTTGCAAGACATTCTTTTCCGATTTGAAAGTCACCGGGATGCGTGGATAGTCTTTTTCGATATCGCTGTATCTCAGTTGGGCTGTAACGTTCTCATCCGGTCTTTCATAGCGTGGGAATTGGCTGTCATACACTATCTTGACTGTGATGAGCGATACCACAATGAATACTATGGCTGTAATGCCAATTCCGATCACTATGATTCTGATTGCCCTGTTGCTTTTCCTGCTCTTTGTAAACATGGGTAAAACCCTCGTGCTAAGATTTTTCACGCATACTCCCCGAAAGCCCGTGAGAGTATGTTCAAACGGTATCCAGTATGGACAAAAACCCCAAGGATGCAAAGGCTGAGACAGGACAAACGCATCTATTTGTTGATTACAGCCTATTGATGCGTTTGTTCAAGCCTGTCGACAAGAATCCTTTGCAATAAGACTGCGGTCATGTATACTTGCCCTATGCAAGAGATTCCCATTAACACAGTCACTTCCCCCAACGTCATCCTGGAGCTGATCTACCGCCTCAAGGTAAAGGACGTCATGACCACCGAAGTGGTGACAGCGACCAAGGAGACTTCCCTCAGGGAGATCCAATACATCATGCGTGAGAAGCAGGTCACAGGCCTGCCGATCGTGATGGGCAAGAGGCTGGTCGGCATCGTCAGTATGGATGACATCATCCAGGCCCTGGACAAGGGCTATATCAACGACAAGGCCCAGGACCATATGACGCGCAACCTCATAGTCCTGGAGGACGACATGCCTGTCTCCTTTGCCATCAACTACTTTGACAGGTTTTCCTACCACCGGTTTCCGGTGCTGAACAAGCATAAGGAGCTGGTGGGCATGATCACAAACCGTGACATCACCAGCACTTTGCTGGTGGAGATAAACCGAGAGATCGAGGAGTTGGAACGGCGAACCAGCACATCAAGCATGAGCGACGAGATGCATGGGGAGATCCACACCTACTCGATCATGAAGAATGACTTTGAGAATGCCGGCTTCGCCAGCACAGAAATTAAGAAACGGCTGAAAAAAGCCGGCGTCCTTCCGCACATCATCCGCAGGGCATCCATAGCGAGCTACGAGCTGGAGATGAACCTGGTTGTCCACTCCGATGGGGGGGAGCTCATCGCAGAGTACACCCCAGACAGCCTGCAGATAACAGCGAGGGACAACGGACCGGGCATCTCCAATGTAGAGGACGCAATGACAGCCGGCTGGTCAACGGCCAGCGAATGGATCAGGAGCTTGGGCTTTGGAGCCGGCATGGGACTTCCCAACGTCAAGTCGGTTACAGATGAGTTTGAGATAGAGAGTGATTTCAATGGCACTACCGTAGTGTGCAGCATCAAGCTGCGAAGCGATGAGGAGAAATAGCATGCAAGTAAAGGATTTGGCGGCCCTGGAGGGATTTGTAAAGCAGACCATGGAGAATGCAGAAAAGAGCATCAACGATGCCTATACCGGAGACCTCCTAAGCGATGTCATGGGAAACGCCCCATCAGAGAGCGTGCTCATCACCATCCAGGCCCATAAGAACACTGTGGCTGTAGCCTCCCTTGCCGGAATCGAGGCGATAGTCATCTGCAACGGACGCTCCACTCCCCCTGACATGCTCAAGGCGGCTGAGGAGGAGAGCGTGGCAGTCTTTACGTTCGAAGGCACGCAGTTCGAAGCAAGCTGCAAGATCGCCTGCCTTTTGGGAAAGGTTGATGCTTGTAAAGGTTGACCTGCATAACCACTCCTGTCTCTCCCCCTGTGGAAGCGATGACCTCACCCCTGCCCTGCTCGCAGTGGAGGCTATGGAGCAGGGTATCGGCCTTCTCGCCCTCACCGACCACAACAGCGGACGAAACCTGCCTACCTTCAAGGAGGCGTGCGAGCTCTGCTCGGTCATGGCCCTCTTTGGCATTGAGGTGACCACAGTAGAGGATGTGCATGTGCTGACCCTGTTTGAAAAACTTGATGATGCGATGCAGTTCAGCTCCTTCATCGAGTTCCTGCTGCCTCCCATTCAGAACAACCCCCGCCTCTTTGGCAACCAGCTGGTTGTGAACCTTGAAGGCGAAACAACCGAGACAGTGGAGAAGTTGCTCATCAGTACCAGCGGCATCAGTTTCGGCGACGTCGTTGAAGAGGCACTCAGCCGTGACGCCCTAGTCATCCCTGCACATATCGACAAACCCGCCAACAGCGCCCTTGCCAACCTGGGATTTCTGCCAGACCTTCCCTACTCCGCCCTCGAAGCCATCACACTTCCTGTCAGGGCGGAGACCTACAACAGGACGATCATCACCTCAAGCGACGCCCACAGGCTTGAAGAGGTGGGGAGACGATCCTGTTACCTCGAGATGGAAGAGCTCTCCTTTGAAGCCCTCAAAGCAGCATTGGAAAGGGGTCTGGTGACGTACAGGGCCTAACCTGGTCAATACTTATAAGGCACAGCCTGCATCATGTCCTAGCTATGTATGAGATATGTTCCAAGCAACCTTATTGCGCCTCACACTTGTGATAGTTTTCAACTATATACATATTAGCACTTTATAATACAGGTGATAGAAGTCCCAATACATATCCCCCGTTATGCACTGGCATGAAACAACGAGGAGGGAGGGGATATGGGAAGAGGACACCGAATACCCTTCAGTCATCCGACTGGGTTCCTATATACCGAAAACCCTAACACCCACCATGCACGAGGGGGGGGGTCCATCGAAGCCCATGCCTACACCTCCTCCTCTGTGAAACAGGTTGCAGACACCAGGGTGCTGTATGTGATGGCCATATAAGGTAAGGACAGACAACCTTGCAATATGTGGAGCCTGTGATCTTGGAAATAGTCACCGGCCCCACCCTTGTTCCCTATCATGACGCTGCTTTTTCCAGACTGCTGCAATATACATATGATGAGAAAAATCCATCAGGGCTCAGCTTGTTTCTGAATCATACATTACCTCTTATCCAAAACAAGATGCATAACTTCTCCCGACTTATTCACCCTATCCTACGTCATATCATCAGGGGAAAAAACATACTGTCTCTTGTCATGGGGTAACTTCGTCCAAATCTGCCAGGTCAAAAAAACACCTGCTACTGTGCTTGTAAGCAACATTCATTCTGTCATACGTATCATCCCAACCAACTTATACAGTCACTTATTACATATCTAACGAGGTGATATGTTATAGGTTCATTGTAACTTCTTCTAACATGTGACATTTACTAACTTTCTATATTGTAAAGAATTATTGAAAATATTCCTTGACTACTTCTAACATATACGCCATCATATACATGTAAGAAGCAAAAACAAGGAGAGCCGGTATGAAGAAGACAGCAAAGACATTACTCGTAACCGTCATACTGGCAATAGCTGCAACATCCTTGTTCGCTGCAAACGGAAATGAGACCGCAGTGTTGAGACTGACAGCCTATATTGCAGAGAAGACCACCTTCAGCACACTTGACGACGAATTCGTCGTAGCATCCAATGCCCATAACTTCTCCTATTCTGTACAGCAATGGGCTGACACAAAGATGCTCATGATAGTGGCAAACTAATGAAACGATAAGCGGGTCCGGACAGACAAGCTTGCACAATAAGGAGCCAGTGGATTTTGGGAAGAATCAACTGGCTCCTGCTTTTTTTCTCCTTATCCCTGTACATTTCGCAGGGCATCGATACGGCACAGCATGGAATGGAATGCACTGCACCGCCTATCCATCTACGCCCCTTACCCCAACATACTGAAGGCTGCCCAAACATATGGACAGCCTTCAGCGAATTTGTGCACTCCTTGCGACAAGCTAGTTGTTGCTCGACCTTCCAAAAATCCTCAAGAGGAACAGGAAGATGTTCAGGAAGTTCAGATAGAGCGACAGGGCTCCGATGATGCTCATCTTGGTGAAGGTATCCTCGTCCATGGAAGAGCCGTACTGCTCGTTCATCCTGACCAGGCGCTGGGTATCATA
This sequence comes from uncultured Sphaerochaeta sp., assembly GCA_963662725.2. GTDB lineage: Bacteria > Spirochaetota > Spirochaetia > Sphaerochaetales > Sphaerochaetaceae > Sphaerochaeta. The sequence continues at coordinate 72,149 of CAXXCW010000028.1, read as the reverse complement.
GGCGGTCAGACCCAGGAACAGGCCGACTCCCAAGAAGCTGAGGATATACTCAAAGCCTGAAGACCGGAAAAAGAAATTCATCAGCGATGCTATTATCAAGCCCCAGAGAGCCATCCTCAGATAGTAGCCCAGACCGGAGAGGTCTCGCGTCGTACTCATTGCATAGACACTCATGCCTGCAAACATCAGGGCCGTTGTCAAAAAGGTCTTGTAGATCACAGAACCCGTATAGACGGCGAAGAGTGTACTCAGCATCACCCCCGTCAGGGCCGAATAGGCAAGGAATGCCCCGATGGCGCTGCTCTGGCTCATCTTCTCAAGCCTTGATGACAGGTAGATCACCAGGGCGAATTCACCGATAATGACCAGAAGCAGTCCCATGCCGTTTCCGACCAGGGCCCGCATAAGCGAGGGATTGCTTGCCAGGAAAAACGCGACTACGCCTGTTACCCCAAGGCCAGCGGTCATCCAGAGATAGACACTCTTCACTATACTTCTTTCACGTGCCACAACATTGTGCAACACTGTTTGTTTGTTTTGCGCCATTTGCGATCCTCCTAACACTACCCTATAATGTCGGCATTTTTCTTCAGATAGTCAACAGTCGCCCCACCCCATGGGACAAACAGTCGGGAAAGCTAGGCAAGAGCGGGTAGCAATGGTATAGTCAGACCCATGAAAAGGTTGTTTCCCCTCCTCATTGTACTGGTCATACTCAGCTCCTGTACCTCCGTCCCCAAACAGAGAGAGGGGGACTTTGAGCAGATACGCACAGCCCTACGCGAGGTAGTGCAGACAGCCAGCGAACGTATTGAAGCCACCATGCACTCACAGATGACGCTGAGCACCCTCATCCCTTCCTCCTCTTCAGCTCTGACGAACCAGAAGCAGATTCCCCTTCTGCAGGAACACCTCTCTCTCTGGGAAAGACAGGTGATAGCAGGCTTCAGGGGTGCAACTATAGCAATGCCCGGCCTGCTCAAACCGTATATAGGGAAGATGGAGATAGAGGATCCTATCTCTGTAATGCAAGCAAGCGACAACAGCTCTTCGCAGCTGTTGCTGGATATCTATCAGAGTGATATAGAGGGTGAGGTGCGGTCCATGCTTGCAGAATACCTTGCCCTAAGCAAGGAGACCTGGGAGATGCTCACCGACAGGTATTCCATCTGGTCAAGGGCGAAAGTACTTCTGGGAGAAGAGCCCCTACCAACCCTTGGCCCCGATCCGGCAGACCACCTCTTTGTGACATTCCTCTCCGCCTATCTTGGCCAACTGAACGAGGAGGAACTCTCCCTGAGGACAACGCCCGTATTCCAGGGAACAGGCTCTTTCTATGAAATACTCAACAAAAAGGTGCAACAATGAATCTTTTCGAAGCGGCAAGCGAACAGAGTGCCGACAGGAACCAACCCCTTGCCTACCGTATGCGCCCAAGGGTTCTGGACGAATACATTGGCCAGGACGCCATCATAGGCAAGGGACGACTGCTCAGAAGGGCCATCCAGGCAGACCAGCTCTCATCAGTCATATTCTACGGACCTCCCGGAACAGGGAAGACCACCCTCGCCCGGGTGATAGCAAACACTACAAAAAGGCATTTCAGCACACTGAATGCCGTCTTGTCCGGAGTCAAGGAACTGCGTTACGAGATAGAGGAGGCCAAAAACCGCATGGATCTTTTCGAGCAAAGGACAATCCTCTTCATCGATGAGGTTCACCGGTGGAACAAGAGCCAGCAGGATGCCCTCCTCCCTTGGGTGGAGAACGGCACATTCATCCTCATCGGGGCAACTACAGAGAACCCTTTCTTTGAAGTGAACGCGGCTCTGGTAAGCCGTTCGCGTATCTTCCAGCTAAAAAGCCTGACCGAAACAGACTTGAAAGCGATAGCGCTCCAGGCGTTGAGGGACGAAAGCCGCGGCTATGGCAGCTATGAGGTCAGCTTTGATGAGGGTGCGTTGGAACACCTCATCGAAGTTGCCAATGGTGATGCGCGATCGTTGCTCAACGCCCTACAACTTGCAGTGGAGACCTCTGTGGAGCATTTTCCACCCCCACTAAAGACACACATCCACATCACAGGCGATGCAGCAGAGCAGAGCATCCAACGCAAGGCTGTGCTCTATGACAAGGAGGGTGACTATCACTTCGATGTCATCAGCGCCTTCATAAAGAGCCTGCGCGGAAGCGACCCCGATGCCTCCCTCTACTGGCTTGCCAGGATGGTGAGTGCGGGTGAAGATCCCAAGTTCATATTCAGAAGGATGCTTATCAGCGCCTGTGAGGATGTGGGGCTTGCCGATCCCAATGCAATAGTGGTAGTCGAGGCCGATGCCCAGGCCTTTGAGAGAATCGGCCTTCCTGAAGGGAGATTTCACCTCACCCATGCCGCCCTCTACCTTGCTACGGCACCGAAAAGCAACTCAACCATGGCCTTCTTTGATGCCCTCAAGGGTGTTGAGCAAGAAGCCCAGGACGAGGTACCCAACCACCTCCGCGATGGCAACCGGGATGCGAAAGGGTTCGGACATGGGCAGGGCTACCTCTATCCCCACGCGTTCCAGGATCACTGGGTTGCCCAGCAGTACCTGCCGACATCACTACAGGGCAAGGTATTCTATCAGCCAAGTGAACAGGGGTATGAGAACCATATCCGTAGCGAAGTGAACCGTCGCAGGGAAGAACAGCTTGAAAGCATTGAGACTGATGCGTTTGTGGAAAACCTTACCTATTCACCGGGGGACAAGGAGCGTGAGCGTTGGCTGAGCAGGACCACCAGCGAACGCGGGGCGATGTTGCAGGGCATCCGGACCTCCCTGTTTGCCTCTTTGGCCCTACGCAGGAGCGACAGGGTGCTCATCTGCAATGCAGGGCACGGCATGCTGCTCTGGGAAGCATACAGACATACCCCTGAGGGGCTGGTTGTCGCCCAGGTGCAGACAGGGCAACAGCTTGAGCACATCAAGCACTATGCAGACTCCCTGCAAAGCCTGGAAAGGCCATCCATTGTGCACGCATCCTTGGAAGAAGTCCTTTCCACTTTGGAGAAAGGTCTTGCCTTTGAGGCTATCCTGGGACGCAACACATGTACCCGCCTTTCAGAAAAGGGGAAGTTGCTGGATCTACTGAAAGTGCGTCTTGCCCCTGAAGGAGTCATACATCTTGCTGAGGGAGTCCCGTCCGAAGGCTCCCGACTTTCGGATTTTTGCCCCTCCGACCTACAGCTTCTCCTCAAGAAGGCCGAGACGGTCATATATGGCGGGGAAGGCAACACCCTCTCCAACTGGAAATCTGATGATCTGCGAAAGGCTTTTGCAGCGAAGGGCTTTGCAGTCAAGATCACAGAGCAGGATCTGCTTGAAAACAGGTTTATCACCAAAACTGACATCAGCAGATGGCTGGGAAGCTCCTACCACGACGCATGGAAGGACCTTGGCATTGAAGTGGACCTAGCCCAGGTGGAGGAAGAGCTCACACCCCTGCTTGCAGCAAAGACCATCAGGTGGAAGCACCACCTCTGCTACGTAGAGGCGACCCACCAGCGGCCCGATGCATAATATGGCCAACAGATGCATGAGAAGCAGAGTTTACAACTGATTGTCTGGTAATGCTTTGCCGGAAAACAGCCCTTTTTTGCAAAATATTCCTTAGGGATGTTGACAAAGAAATGGGTTTAAGGCATAGTAAGCAACGTTGAAACGCACTGGTGAATAACCACTGCTTCAGCTTACCATGGTGGAAGTAGTTCAATGGTAGAGCACCAGATTGTGGTTCTGGCTGTTGCGGGTTCGAGCCCCGTCTTCCACCCTTTTTGTAAGGTAGTGAAGCGCTCGTAGCTCAGCTGGATAGAGCGCCGGACTTCGAATCCGTAGGTCGAAGGTTCGAATCCTTCCGGGCGCAACGGTACTTGTTTTGGTATTTTGGTCTGTTTTTTGTTAGTATTTTTGTCATGGGCCGCTAGCTCAGATGGTAGAGCAGCAGACTCTTAATCTGCGGGTCAAAGGTTCGATCCCTTTGCGGCTCACTCATGGCGAACCTCATCAAGGGGTGCGACGTGCACTGCGAGAGTGGTGAAATTGGCATACACGCCAGACTTAGGATCTGGTACCTTACGGTGTAGGGGTTCAAGTCCCCTCTCTCGCATAGTACTATTCCAATCTGTCGTAACAAGCTGATTGGTTTTTGCGAAAGTAGCTCAGTGGTAGAGCTCCACCTTGCCAAGGTGGATGTCGCGGGTTCAAGTCCCGTCTTTCGCTCTTGCAAATATCTGGTATATGAAAATATACCAGATATTTTTTGTGCTTGCGTTTTTGAATATTTGCTACCTGATTTCTGATACATTCCAATTGGATCAGATCAGAATCCTGTGGGATTTGTTTTTCTGAGACGGCCTTCTGCGTTTCTCCCATCCCCTAGACCAAAATGCAAATACTTGGTATATACAATATGATTCAGGTATAAGGGTTTTTCTCCCATTTCCCCTTCTGCAGGGTGGTCGCTCCCCATGGATTATAGTATACTCCAAGGGTTCGCAAGATGAAAAAGCAACTAAATGGCATAGCCTAGGTTATATAGGTCTGAGAAGGACCGAAAGGATGAGGATAGCATGATCGCTGAAAAGAGTATTAAAGAACTGGAGAATTCCTCCGTCGCGCTGACGGTCACTGTGACCGCTGACACCATTGAAGAAAGCTACAAGGCAGCCCTAAACAAGTATGCAGCTACCATCCAGCTCAAGGGTTTCAGAAAAGGAAAGGCTCCCCTTTCCGTGTTGGAAAGCAAGTTTGGCAAGGACATACGTGAGGAAAGCACCTTCAAAATCATTGAAGAGGAACTCAAGGTAGTCCTGGAAGAAGTAGAGGACAAGTACAAGCCCCTTAGCTACAGCATCCCTGAACTGCAGGAAGAAGAGGGCCTGCTTCCCTTCAAGAGCAACAGTGACGTTACCTTTACCGTCAAATATGATGTGATGCCCACCTTTGAGTTGCCCTCCTACACAGGTCTTACCATCACCATTCCCAAGGTAGAGCTTCCAGAAGAAGAGGTCACCAAGGAGCTCGATAAGCTCAGGGATCAGAACGCTATTGTCATCGACAAGGAAGGCAAGGCTGAAAAGGGTGATATCGTCACCATCGACTATGTCGAGCTTGATGAAGAGGACAACGAGGTCCCCACCACCGCCCGTATGGATTTTGTATTCACCATTGGCAGTGAATCAGATCATTTTGAGATCGGCGAAGACATCGTAGGGATGGGCATTGGCGATGAGAAGACCATCACCAAAACCTATGCCGAGGATTCCACCGTTGAGGAACATGCCGGAAAGACCGTCAAACTCAATGTTGCCCTCAAGGCCCTGAAGTTCCGTGATGTTCCCGCCTTGGACGATGATTTTGCCCAGGATGTCAAGGATGAGTATGGGACAGTTGAGGACCTTGTCAATGCAACGCGCAAGAAACTTGAGGAGGCCCTCACTGCAAAGCTTGAGGAAGCGAAGTTCAACGCCATTTCTCAGGAATTGGTCAAGAATACCACCATCAATGTCCCAGAAAGCATGATTGAAATGGAAGTGAACCAGACATGGAAACGCTATTTGCAGCAGATTGGTCTTGGCGAAGAGCAGGTACTCAAGCTCCTAGAGCTCCAGAACAACTCCAAGGAATCCATTACAGCTCCATGGAGAGAAGGTATTGAGAAAAATTTGCGCGTCCAGCTGATCATGGAAAAGATTATGGAAAATGAGAAGTTTGTCGCTGATGAGGAGGAAGTGCAGAAGGCCGTTGACGAGCAGCTGGCTTCTGTCACCGACGAAGCTCAGATCAACTACTATCGCAGTTTGATCGAAGACGACCTGAAGTTCCGCAAGGTAGTCCCATTCCTCCAGGAGAATAACACTTTTACAGAGGATGAGGCAGTTGACTACAGTGTATTCATGCAAGAATCCTATGGTGTGTAACATCCTTTTCTTGCAGTAGTCAGTGTTGTGAAAAGGCGGTTCCCATACAGGGTCCGCCTTTTTAATCCTAAGATTTAATAGGGGGCTTTTGCCATGAATATTCATCCTGCAAGGATGCAATCAACCATACCGATGGTAGTCGAACAGTCCGGTGTTGGAGAGCGAGCGTATGATATCTTCAGCCGATTGCTGAAAGACAGGATCATCTTCCTCGATGGTGAGATCAATGATGCAACTGCGGACCTCGTCGTTGCACAGATGCTTTTCCTCGAGTCCGAGGATGTGAAGAAGGATATCAGTCTCTACATCAATAGCCCGGGAGGCAGCGTGACTGCCGGCCTGGCCATCTATGATACCATGCAGTACCTGCACAGCGATGTGCAGACAATCTGCATGGGACAAGCCGCCAGCATGGCAGCCCTGCTGCTTGCCTCGGGGGCTGAAGGGAAGAGGTACATCCTACCCTCCTCCCGTGTCATGATCCACCAGCCTTGGGGAGGCGTGCAAGGCCAGTCAACTGACATCTCCATCCAGGCGAAGGAGATCAGCAGGCTCAAGAAACTCACCATCGACATTTTTGTCGAACATACCCATAAGAGCTTGGAGCAGATATCCAAGGATGTTGAGCGTGATTTCTTCCTGAGTGCCGATGATGCTGTCTCCTATGGCCTTGTCGACAAAGTAATGCGAAGGAGTAATTAATGGCACGAAACGCTAAAGTCTGTTCCTTTTGTGGCAAAGGCCAGGAAGAGGTAAAGAGACTCATAAACGGTCCTGGGGTAGCCATATGTGACGAATGCGTCAAAGTATGTAACGATATGCTAGCCGGAGACCCCAACTTGCAAGAGAGTGTTGTGGGCTTACCTGAGACCATCCCCACTCCCCAAGAGTTGAAAGACTATATGGATGAGTATGTTATCGGTCAGGAAGGCGCTAAGCGTGTCCTGGCTGTTGCTGTATATAATCACTACAAGCGGGTGAAGTTTCAGAAGCAGATCACCGAGCAGGGTGTTGAGCTGGACAAGTCCAACATCCTTATGGTCGGCCCTACCGGAACAGGAAAGACTCTGCTTGCATCCACCCTTGCAAAGAAATTGCAGGTACCCTTCGCCATTGCCGACGCTACCACCCTCACAGAGGCAGGGTATGTCGGTGAGGACGTTGAGAATATCCTGCTCAAGCTGATCCAGAACGCAAATGACAATATCAAGGCAGCTGAGTTCGGCATCATCTTCATCGATGAGATTGACAAGATAGCCAAGAAGGGGGAGAACCCCTCCATTACGCGAGATGTCAGTGGAGAGGGAGTTCAACAGGCTTTGCTGAAGATCATCGAAGGTACCGATGCCGCCGTTCCACCCCAGGGAGGGAGAAAACATCCCAACCAGGAGATGCTCAAGATAAACACCCGCAACATCCTGTTCATCTGTGGCGGTGCATTTGTCGGGCTGGACAAGGTGATAGAGAAACGTACATCAGCACATGCAATGGGATTTGGAGCAAAGATATCCAATACCGCAGACAAGGATCTGAGTGTCATCTATAATAACCTGATGCCCGATGATCTGGTGAAGTTCGGCCTTATCCCTGAGTTCATCGGAAGAATGCCCATACATGTTGCCTTGAACAACCTTACCCAGGCAGACCTCATGCGCATCATTGTGGAGCCTAAGAACTCAATCATACGTCAGTATGAGGCTTCCTTCAGACTCGACGGCATTGAGCTCATCTTCAAAGAGGATGCGATCGCAGCTGTTGCCAAGAAGGCGTTTGAACAGAAGACAGGTGCTCGTGGTCTGCGTTCGATCGTTGAGAAGATCATGATGGGCATCATGTATGACCTTCCCTCCCTCACAGGGGTGACGAAAGTCATCGTAGGAGAGGAGAGCGTACTTGATGGAAAGGAACCGGAAATCATCCGGGGCGCCTAGATGCTCTTCACCTACCCCCCCATAGATGAAGAGATCCTCAGCGTCTTGAAACACAGGGAGGAATTCATCATCATCGGTCATGTCAGTCCTGATGGGGACTGCATCTCCAGCCAGATGGCGATGAAGGCCCTGTTGCTGAAGATGGGAAAGACAGTCCACCTTGCAAATGCAGGGCCCTTTGACCGCTCTGAGATAGCTCATCTGCGGGCTGACTTCCTTAACCACATCGATGAGGAGCTCTACAAGCGCAATCCCGTAGTCGTTGTGGTCGACTGTTCCGCCCACGAAAGGTTGGGTCATCTGGGAAGCGAGACCGAAGGTCTCACTACGGTTATCTTTGACCATCACAGCAGCGGGGAACAGTTCGGCACCTACCGATACATCGTCCCCCGGTCGGTATCCACTACCCTGATAATCATGCATCTTTTCAAGACACTGGACATTGCTATCACCGAGGAGATAGCCGAGCACCTTTTCTTTGGCTTTGCCACTGACTCGGGCTTCTTCAAGTTCATCAATTCCTACAGGGGCGAGACCTTGCGCATGGCTGCCGAACTGGTCGACCTTGGCGTTTCACCAAACATGATGAACACCAAGATGACCGGTGGCAAGAATCTCAGCTATGTGAAGTATCTGGGCAAGCTCATCGACCGAAGCGAATCCCATTTTGAAGGGAAGCTGATGACCAGCACCAGTTTCCTCTCTGATAACGGGCAGTTCATCACCACGGACAAACCCAGTGATGCCCTGTACTCAATGCTGCTGTCCATTCAGGGCGTACAAGCGGTGCTGTTCTTCAAGCAACTCTCCGAGGATGCTACTGAGGTCGGATTCCGTGCAAGCCACGAGAGCCATATCGATGTAGGGGCATTGGCAGAGAGGTTTGGTGGCGGCGGACACAAGAAGGCCGCCGGAGCTACTGTTAGGCAACCTCTTGAAATTGTCCAGAAAAACCTGCTGAAAGCGGTCGAAGACCTCATCTAGGGGGGAGTTGGCATACACATTGCATGCTTCTTGTGGAGAACACCCACAAGGAGCAAAGCATGCATATCGCAGGAATTTCGGACACTCAGAGCACCAGGCTGACCAAAGCGGTACTCCTGTCGCAAAAACACAAAGATGATCGGGTTTTGCACGACAAGGTTCATCTTATTACCCAACAGTTGTTGTACACCCTTCCCTCCAGACTCAGGCTTCTGCCTGAGGAGGATTGTTGCGAGTTTTTACTTTACTGCTATGATACCATTGAGCATTACCTCATCTCCTATCGGGAGGGCAACCTGCCTTATGTCGGATACATCACCGAGGTGGTCCGCAAGAGAAGCCGCTACTTCACAGCCTACAAACGTACCCAGAAGAACAAGGAACGGGCCTTGTTGGAGAGCGAACAGAAAGGCTGGAATGAACCTGCTTATGAGAGCTGTGCCGAAGAGACAGGAAGCTACACCACTCTCACTTCCCTTGCAACCGTAGAAAATGCGATGATGCCATCGCTGTTCGATCGGTTGCTCAACTCTCCCAAGCATAAGGGGCCTGAGATGGTGGAGCTCGATGCCGTGCAAAAGCGCTTGCAGCAGAGGCTGCAGCAAGGGGTGAACCACAAGCGCTTTCTCATAATGCTGGCCATATCCCCCCACATGCACAATCTGCATCTCCTTGAGGAGGTCGCCTCCCTGCTTGAAGTTGATCCTATCCTGCTCAACAGCTTTCTCTCCACTGCCTCCCTGCAGCTGGAGAAGAAGCAACAGTGCAAAAAACGGATGGAGGAGACCTCCAACCGCCATTTCAGGCGGATCATGGAGATCCAGGCAGAGTTGAACGGATGCACCAATGCGACAAGGAGGGAGGAGCTGGACAACCTTCTGAGTTGGACTGAGCGAGTGCACAGGTCAAAAGTCGAGCAGATCAGGCGCATGGAATACCACCTGAGCCACTCACAGATCAGCCTTTTGCTGAACGTTCCCAAAGGGACGGTGGCCTCAGCTGTGCATTATATCAAGGCTCTGATCAAGGAATGTATGGACTAAAAGCATCGCAATGAGTATCTTTTTCCCTATGAACATACTTTTGGCAACATCAAACAACCATAAGCGGGAAGAGTTTGCACGGATCCTTACCGACCATGCCATCTTCCTGCCTTCTGAACTGGGCCTGACCTTCGACTTTGAGGAATCATCCGAGACCTTTACCGAGAATGCCTTGGGAAAGGCCCTCTCCCTGCTTCCGAACGTCCCTGATGGCTATGCCATCCTCGCTGACGACTCAGGGGTCTGCGTCGATGCCCTGGGGGGAAAGCCTGGGGTCAGGACCGCACGGTACGGCATGGAAGAGGCAGGACGACTGCTAGAGGCAGGAGAGCGCAATGCCCTGTTGCTGAAAAACCTGGCACACCTCAAAAAAAAGGAGGAACGCAAGGCTAGGTTTGTCTGTGCCCTAGCCCTGGTGCTTACCGAACATAGGGTCTATACGGTTTCTGAAACAGTGGAGGGTACCATTACAGAGGAACCTGATGGTCATGCCGGATTTGGCTATGATCCAATATTCCATGTCGATGAAGCCTCCTCAACCATGGCAGCCCTTAGCGATGAGGAGAAAGATCTCTACAGCCACAGGGGACGGGCGACCCGTCTCATGCATACCATATTGGGAGAGTTATGATGGATATCAAAAAACGAGCAGAAGTAGCAATTGAAGATACCTGGGATCTGAAGCCCTTGTTCGAAGACGAACATGCCTGGGAAGAAGGAATGCAGGAACTGCAGAAAGAGATAGGCAGGGCACCTTCCTTCAAGGGCAAGCTCAGTGAAGGGAAACAGAGCTTCCTCGATACCTTTGCGTGGTACGAAAAGACAGGCATCCTGGCTGAAAGGCTCTACAGCTGGGCGTTTCTCAACTATGCAGGCGATGCCTCGGACAGCACCAAGGTAAAACGGTACTCACAGGTAGGGCAGAGCCTTGCCCAACTCGGGACAAACATGGCCTACTTCGATCCTGAGTTGCTCGCCATAGATGAAGAGACCATACAGGGCTACCTGAAGGACGTTGATTTCGCCTCCTACAAGGTCTACCTGGAGAAGTCCAGGCGTTTCAAGGCACATGTGCTCAGTGAGAAGGAAGAACGCATCATGGCCTTACAAAGCGAGGTTGCCTCAACTGCAAGAACCACCTTTGGAGACCTCACCAATGTCGACTTTGATTTTGGCACCCTCGAAACAAAGGAAGGGAGCAAACCCCTTACCCAAAGCACCTTCAGCTCGTTTCTTATGAGTGAGGACCGTGAACTGAGAAAAAAGGCCTACAAGCAGTTCTATGCAACGTATGACCAGCACAAGCATGCCATCGCGCGCCTCTATGAGGGTCAGGTCAAGCAGGACAAGTTCACCTGCACTGCCCGTGGGTATGAGAGCTGCCGCCAGAAAGCCCTTTTCCCTGACAATGTTCCGATGAGCGTATATGACAACCTGATAGAGTCAGTACATGAAGCCCTCCCCTCGCTACATCGCTACTACGCCTTACGCGCCCGTCTGATGGGCCTGGACAAACTTGCCCACTATGACGTGTACGTGCCCTTGGTGGCGGGGGTACAAAAGAACACCCCTTATGAAGAGGCTGTTGAGATCATCGGCGAGGCCCTTGCCCCCCTTGGGGAGGAGTATGTTTCAATCCTCAAGAAGGGCCTGACAAGTGAGCGATGGGTAGACAGGTACGAGAACAAAGGCAAGCGCAGTGGGGCCTTCTCCAGCGGCTGCTACACGGGCTTTCCCTATATCCTGCTCAACTACAAGGAGGATGTGCTGAGGGATCTTTTTACGGTAGCTCATGAAGGAGGGCACTCCATGCACAGTTACTTCAGTGCGAAGAACAACCCTTTCTTCCAATATGACTATACTATCTTTGAGGCAGAGGTGGCCTCGACCTTCAACGAACAGCTGGTATCCAAACATCTCTTGGATACTGCAGAGGACAAGAAGACCAAGGCCTTCATCCTGAGCAAGGGTATTGATGACATCGTGGCTACCCTCTTCAGGCAGACGATGTTTGCTGAGTTCGAGGACATGACCCACCGCTTGAGCGAGGAAGGGATCCCCCTGACAGTTGACCTTCTCAGAAGCGAGTACGGCAAGCTGCTCAAGCAGTATTTCGGCCCTGCAGTCGAGCTCGAGGAGGAAAGTGACCTTGAAGGATTGAGGATCCCTCATTTTTACTCTTCCTTCTATGTCTACAAGTATGCCACAGGCATCAGCGCTGCCATAGCCCTGAGCCAGAAGGTGCTCAACGGTGGGCCCAAGGAGAAGGGCGACTACCTCGCATTCCTAAAAAGTGGAGGAAGTACCTACCCTATCGACTCATTGAAGAAGGCTGGGGTGGATATGGAACATAGGGAACCGGTAGAGATGGCACTCAGGCATTTCTCCTCCCTGTTGGATGAGTTTGAGGCTTTGGTATAAATATTGCCTTCCAAGCCCTCTTTTTAAAAAGAGGGCTTGACGCATTAGCCCTCATTGTTGTAATGTAGCCAAGGTCAGCCCGTAAGGGGGACACCCAAAACCTCAGTAATGCGGTAGTGGTGGAATTTGGTAGACACGCTAGCTTGAGGTGCTAGTGGGAGAAATCTTGTGCTGGTTCAAGTCCAGTCTACCGCATACACTAAATCCCTTTCAGATAAGAAATTATCGGAGAGGGATTTTTTATTGTTCATCTGAATTATCTACAGGAGGCAGACTCCCTCCTGACACAGACCCCGACCAGAATATTTTTCGGCTCATTTCCTTCATGTTTCTTGACCACCCAAAGGAATATTCCTACCGGACAATCGAGTAGGAAGGGGTTGCCCACGTGGCAACCCCTTCCATCGAATAGTATTCTAGCTTCATGCTTACCCGCTGTAAGCTGTACAGCCATTATTGTTTGCTACCGCTTCCCTACCTGCCGGTACAGAATCTCTTCCAATCTCTCGGCCGTTAAGTAGCGTGCCTCATAGACAATGCCATACCTACTGAGTTGCCTGGTAAAAGAACGAATGTGGTTCTCAGAGCCTTTCAAGAGGTTTGCATAGACGACCCTGGCATAGGGATCTTCCGTCTTCAGGAGATAGGCTTGCAGATCAGAGATATCAAGATCCTCTATGATCGCCCCAACAGTTAGTGCATCCTGGGGTGACTGTGAACCCAGCTCAACCAATGAGGCATAGAGGGAAGCCAGATCAGGATTCATGAACTCACCGGGTTTGGTATCCAAGGCAGGATCCACAAGTCCTTGCTTCTCTATCAGAAGAGCGACAGCATCCATGTGCTTCTGCTCTGATTTGGCAATATTGGAGAACGTCCTGATACCCCATACTTCATACAGTGCCAGATAGACATCACGGGCCAATTTTTCCTCTTCCCTCATGTACAGGATTCCTGCAGCTTCCGAACTGGCTTCTGCAGCTGGGGTTACCTCCATCGGGATGTCCTGTTCTTCACCAATGGGTTGTGCCCCGAGAGATCCCAAGGCAACGATGCCCATTACCGTTACGATCGCCAATGCCTTATGATACTTCTTGTTCTTCATTTTCTTCATCATGTTCATGTAATCCGCCTTCGAGCCGATGGCTCTTGTTTCTTTGTTCTGATGATACAATAGTGCAATGAGGTGGGATAAGGCTGGACATGGGATAAAGATTGGGTAAAGCCACTAAGTATTTTCGTACTCATCTGACACACAACACAGCACACCCCGTTGTAAGGGTGTGCTGTGTTGTTTTCTCGATCAGAGCTTTCTCAATCATTGTTGTCTCAAACTCTGACGTTACTTGTGCTCTTCACTCTTCTTTTGCTTTTTTGGTTTCTTCACGCTCAAGGAGTGAGTGAGACGGTCAATGATGACGGCCAGGAATACGATGGAGATGCCCGCTTCAAAGCCTCGTCCCACCTCGATCCTTCCAATTGCAAGCAGGACTTCCATCCCCAAGCCCTTAGCTCCGATCATCGAGCCGATGACTACCATCGCAAGGGCCATCATGGTGGTCTGGTTAATGCCGACCATGATGGAGGGCTTTGCAAGAGGGAGCTGGACATCAAACAGTATTTGTTTCTTTGTCGCCCCAAAAGCCTTAGCCGCTTCCACAGCCTCCACATCCACTGTCCTGATCCCAACATTGGTAAGTCTAATCACCGGGGGAACCGCGTAGATGATGGTTGCAAACATTGCAGGTACCTTGCCCATTCCAAAGAACATCAGGGCAGGGATCAGATAGACGAATGAAGGCATTGTCTGCATTGCATCCAATATTGGTTTGATAATCTTCTCCGCCCTATCGCTTCTTGCCATGACGATTCCCAAAGGGAGCCCCACAAGAAGAGCGAAAACTACTGAAGCAATCACCAGTGCAAGGGTTTGCATTGCCAAGTCCCAGTACCCGAACAGGCCTATTATCAGGAGGAAAACCATAAAGAGGATTCCTGTCTTTAGGCTTCCGATCAGCTTCCATCCGGAAAACCCTACAAGAAGGATGATGACAAACCAGGGAACAAACAGAAACAAGTCCTCAAATGCAAGAACAACTTTCAGGATGATAAGCCCGATGACATCAAAAAATCCAGCCCAGTTCATCAACAGCCAATCCATAGCATTGTCGACACCTTGTGCCAACGGTATGGTAAAAAGTTCGGGGAATTTATTCATGCATACCTCCATTTGAGGAAATTGAATCAAAGATGGCATCACTCGATATTCGTCCCAAGAGCCTTTGCTTTTCATCAACTACAGGAATCGGATAAGGATTATGTGTGGCAACACTAAAAAGATCCTCGATGAGCACATCTGGCTGAACCGACTCAACCTGTTCGATGGAAGCAGAGGGAATTGACTTATGGGCCTCTCCACTGTCCAGTAATCGTTGCAGTTCCTTTGCTGTGATGACACCAAGGAATTTTCTATTTTTATCTACCACGTACCCCATGCGTTTCTTTTCACCTCGCATAAGAGTCAAGGCTGTCTTCGGCCCTTCCCAGACATAGGTGATGACGGGAATATCTGTCATGATGCTCCTGGCAGTCAGCACTTTCGCCGGTGATGCATCTTGCACAAAATCCTCTACATAATCATCAGCCGGGTTCGTGATGATATCCTCAGGGGTTCCCACCTGCACCACTTCACCGTTACGCAGTATGGCGATCCTATCACCTAGCTTGAGCGCCTCATGCAGATCATGGGTTACAAATATGATGGTTTTCTGCAACTTTGACTGAAGCTCCACCAACTCATCCTGCATCTGACGCCTAATGAGGGGATCCAGCCCACTGAAGGGTTCGTCCATCAGCAGAATCTCAGGCTCATTGGCCAAAGCCCTGGCAAGCCCTACCCGCTGTTGCATACCTCCCGACAGGCTGGTGGGAAAATATTCTTCCCATCCCTTGAGTCCTACGGTGTCCAGTACTTCCATCGCTTTTTGGGTGCGTTCTTCCTTACCCACTCCACGAATCTTGAGCCCATATGCGGCATTCTCAAGGACGGTCATGTGGGGAAGAAGCCCATAGCTCTGGAATACCATACCAAAGGTTTTCCTTCTGAATTGTATCATCTCATCAGAGCTCATTTTTGTGATATCTTCACCGTTGATCTCGATTGAGCCTTTTGTTGATTTTACGAGTCGTATTAGAGCTCTGATGAGTGTGGATTTCCCACTCCCGGAGAGTCCCATTAGAATATAGAACTCTCCTTTCCTAATCTCTAAGTTGATATCACGCATCCCAACAATACAACCAGTCTCATTTTGAATTTCTTCTTTACTCTTGTCACGAAGGTTCTTTTGAAAGATCCGTTTCGTATCTTTTCCATACACCTTCCATAAGTCTTTAATGACTATTTGTGTATTATTTTCGTTTGCCATGTATATCCTCTTACTCTTATAGCGCCTTGAGGGCACTCTTTACTTTGGTAGCAACATCATTAGAGACCCACTTGGTCCAAACAGCTTCCTTGCTCTTCAAGAACCAGATGGCTGTTTCCTGGGTTGACCAACCTTCGTTGTCCATCTTTGCCAAGAACTCATTATTTTCTGCAACAGTTGTCGAATATGCCTTCAGGATCTCCACCACATCAGGAGCTTTCTCGATCATTGCCTTGTGTACCAATATGTTCACAAGTGCGGGATCATATTCACTTCCCTTGAGGCGGACCATGTCCAGACGTCCAAGGACTGCTGTAGGCGCCCAGTAATACCCTACCCATGGCTTTCCCTGTTTGAATGCGCTTACCATCGTAGCTGCAATTGCCGTACCGCTACCTGCGATAGTGAGGTTGTAGGTGTCTCCGAGATTGTTTTCTGCAAAAATCCTTTCGGAAATTTTCATCTGTGACCATCCAGCTACCCCACCATAGATCATACCTTTTGAGGAGTCTTCCGGATCGGGAAACAGGGAGGCATATTTTGGCAGGTCAGAGACGCTCTTCAGATCTGGCGCAAGTGCGTCCGGGCCTTCAATGAGGTAGCGAGGGACCCACCAGCCCTGTGGGGCATCGGGCATATTCTGCCCAAGGTCAATAATGTTCCCTGACTCTATACCCTTCCTATACACTTCCGGGAAGTTAGAGTGCCATGACTCCATATCCACATCAATATCACCCTGCATCAAGCCATTGAGGATGGGTAGGGTATCCCCAGGGGTAAACTCTGCCTTGTATCCTTCTAAGCCGTTTTCAATAATGAAACCCATAATCCTGTTATGTACCTGGACGGAGTCCCACGAAACATCACCGAACACAATTGTCGTAGTTTTGGCTTCTGATTCGCCTCCTGCAAAGAGGCCTCCAGTAACAATGAGCAATAGTGCTAAGGTCAGTATACTTAATTTTTTCATACTTCAATTTCTCCTTGGTTGTATGGTTTACTGTATTAAAGTACGGATTTTTCAATATAATTGCAAGCGAATACTACTATAAAATAGGAAAATACATCTAATGATTATTGTTATTTTTTTATAATATATGTAGTTAAATTATTTTTTTATTATTAATTATCTAAATTTTTTTATAAAACTATTCAATATTTCATATAAAAACTGCAGAATTTTCTACAACATTATACCCTTTTTTATTGGAGAGCTATGTGCTTTCTCAAATTATAACAATGAATAATATTCATTAATTATATATATTGTAAATGTTTAATAAATAATTTATGTACAAGCGACCAATATACAGATTCTAGGGAAAGAAAAAATTACTATCAAACAATTATACCTAGTATATAGGGAAATACGCTAAATATTGGCTATTTTACCCTTCATATCTTGTCTAAACGGACAAACCAAGGTATAACTATACCAATGAGAGGATACTTCTGTGTCATTGGTATATGTAAAGAACAAGAACAATAATACAATATATGTGTATGAGTCATCTTCCTATTGGGACAAGGAAAAGCAACAGTCCCGAAATACCCGGGTATGCATTGGAAAGTTGGTAGACAATGTATTCGTGCCCAACAAGCAGTACAGGATGCAGCTGGAATTGGAACAGCTCAGACAAGAGAGACCTGATGTGCCACCCTCGGCAGAACTCACCAGAAAATTCTTTGGCGCCACCTATCTGCTTGAGCGACTAGGCGAGCGCTACGGAATCACCGAAGACCTGAAACGGTGCTTTCCCCATTCCTACAGGCAGATGCTGTCACTGGCCTTCTTCCTTATCCTGGAAGAGAACAATACCATCAGTCGCTTTCCCAAATGGGCTTCCACACATGTCCTGCCTTATCAGGAGGCAATACCACCACAGAGTTGCACTGATTTGTTCCGATCGGTCACCGTTGAGCGCAAGGAACAGTTTTTCTCCTTGCAGGTAGCGAGAAGAGCTGAACAGGAATATCTTTCTTTTGACATTTCATCTGTTTCCTCCTTTGTGGAGACCTTCATACAGATCAAATACAGGGGAAACAATGAAGCTGACCCTCTTGCAAAGATCAACCTCACCTTGTTGTACGGCGAAGAGTCCAAGATGCCTGTAAGCTACAGTAATTCCCAAAGCTACATTTCTGAAGTCTCCACGCTCAAGAAGATACTCAAGGATCTCTCTGACAAGATCGACGGAAAAATGAAATTCATCCTGGATCGTGATTTTTTCAGTGACGAAAACGTCAATGATCTCTATTCGAACCATTACAAGTTTCTCATGGGCAGCAAAGTCTCACTCCCTTTTATACAGAGCCATCTTGACCCTGTCAGGGAGACAATCAAGAAACGCTCGCACTATCACGAAGGCTATCAGCTGGGATGCTACTCTGTAATGAGCGTGTGGCCTCATGAAAAAGTAAAAAAACGTAACGGAGATGTCATCAGGACCGACAAGAGGATATACGTCCACCTATATTACAGCGAGCAACTGGAGATGGATGACAGGATTGCCTTCCACAAGCGGCTTGACCGGTTGGAGGAGGAGCTCTATGCAAACAAAAGGGTGCCCTCCCATGAAGGGCTGTACGAAACATACTTTGACCTTCGGCAGACTTCGTCACGAAAAATCTCCGTCACGTTAAAGCAAGATGCCATTGATGCAGAACAGAGGAACTTCGGATACTTCTCCCTCATTTCAAACGACTTCAAGGATCCTGTCGAAGCTTTGGAAGTATACAGGTCAAGAGCCCTGATAGAAGAAGCATTCTCCAATCTCAAGGAACGGCTGAACATGAAAGGCACCCTGGTCTCATATGAACAAAATCTGGAAGGCAAGCTGTTCGTACAATTCGTAGCCCATATGTTCGTCGCTGCCATAGACAGGACAATGAAGGATAAGGATCTCTACAGGTCATATGCATTGACCGACCTTCTGGACACCCTGGACATGCTGAAACAATGCCAGGGCGCAGGGATACATCCTTATGTAGATGAGATCTCAGAAGAGCAGAGGACGCTCTATGGGCATTTCGGATTTGCCCCCCCCCAATAAGGAAGATCAGTCTACTGGACAAAGCTGCCTTGTGGCATGCTGAGCATACAGTAGTGAAGGCAATGCCACGGCCTTACCCAATCGATAGGAAAATATCCAAACCATATTGCAACTCTCATTTCACCATGCTACAGTTGTCAGGGCTTGCGGAAGTGAAGCCAAGATACCTGTCCGGTATAAAGGAATTTCCATGAAACGAATGATGGTCTTGTTTGTGATGTTGGGAGTACTATTCTCCGTTGTAGGGTGCACAAGGCAACAACCCACTGTTGGGGAGACAGAAGCGGCAAAGCCTTCTGTTGATACGATAACCGCTGCCTCGGGGCAATTGTACTACCCTGCAGGTTCCTATGACTTGGGGAAATTGCAGGCAGCATTGGAGGCTTATCCCTATAAGGTAACAGTGGGTATTGCCACCACCAACGCCGACGGTTCACCAAATCTTGCAGTGGCCATCCCCGGCATCACTGAGGACGGCAAATACCTGAAGCTAGGACTTGCCGACAACAGGACCAAGACAAACCTGACAGAGCGGAAGCTTGTTGTGGTCATGTTCTACGAGTACAACCCCACAGCAGTCGAGAAGACTGACAGGAACAAGGGTTGCCGTGTCGTCGCAAGCTATGTGGGCGAGGAGGAAAACACCAGGCTGAACAACGAAGCCAATGCAAAGAATCCAAGTCTCTTCCTGGAGATTGTGGAAATCCTTCCCATAGGCTGAGAACCCGGACGAATAAGGTCTGATCGCATAGATCCTTTGTACCTAGGCAAGGGGCATACCTGCCTGCAACAGCATCCTTATGGCCACATAGCACAGGGACAAGGCAAGGACGGCATTGATGATTTTCCTGACCTTGTCCCGACACATCGCCTCTCCGATGAGCGAGCCTAACTTTGCCCAGGTAGAGACAGCGGTGAAACTCATCATGGTGAAGCCAAACGCAGAGAAGATGAGATTGAACCAGGTGTGGGGCATCGAGAGCAAAAAGGTCGTATACACAGTGAGTCCAAGGATGATGACCTTGGGATTCACTATCTGCAGCATGAGACCACGCCCAAATCCCAAGGGACTGCCCTCCCCTTTTGCTAAGGAGTACCCACTGCTGAAGGTATGGTAAGCCAAGGAGAAGATGTAGAGCGACCCGACATACGAAAGGAGTGTGACCACCCTTGGCAGGTATGCCTGGATGAAGGCTGAAAGAAGCGAGCAGGTGAGCATTATCAGGAAAAACCCTACAGCGATTCCCAGCATATACTTGAAAGAACGCTTGTATCCGAAGGAAAGCCCCATCGAAGCACTGCTTATCGTATTGGGCCCCGGGGAAAAGGTAGTGGCAAATGCAAACACAAATAGCGAAACCGCATCTACATGCATACCGGATACTCCCCCCTGTTGCCTCTAGTGTATCGTCAGCTACATGCTGTTACAAGTGGTTCTTTCCTGATTACGATACCATATCGTATAATTTCTAAGATTTGTCCAATACCTTTGAAGCAACCTCTCAAACGGGCATGCTTCCATATGGCTAATTGCACAGAATTATCTGAAGGAGAAATGGTTCAATGGCTTGTCACCGGTGCCGAACAACCTCTTCTTGGTCCCTCTCACTCGCACCGTCTGTATAGTTGCTTTGTCCCTTCTATTGCCTGCACATATTCTCAACTCCACCTACAAGCAGACAACACCTGATGAGATGGGCGGATAAGCCTTTGCCGTCGCCAATACCACCGTACAGGTCCTTGCCATGGAAGGCCTGCCCTTCCTTGAACTGTACCGCTCCCTCCCCCATCTGGCTGATGAGGCTACCAAGCTCTCACCAGAAGAGTGCGTTGCTTTTAGAGTGCAGTCGCACTCAGAGGCGGGATCGTCAAGGACGAACGATGGGAAACCCCTATCTTTGCCCATACCCCGACAATGGACAGCGGTGCGGGTAAGTAGGTGCCTTCAGCATGGGAACCCTTGAGAAGAACCTGCACAACATGCTCCTCCTAATCACTGGCCTGATCATCGTCCTTGTCTCCCTGGAAACCTGCATAGTGCTTCGACTACGAAAACTCTCCCTGGAAGTGGAGTATCTTACGAATGTGGGGATACAAGATATTTTGAAAACCTGCTGGACATGACAGCAGAACGGGCAAAGGCCGAACCATCTGATATCTGCTCACGGATTAGGAGGGGATGAATTTGCCACCATCCTTACCTCCTCCGTCTTGGAACAGGCATTGTACACCGCACATGTAATCAGAGCGCCATCGAGGAACATATCCAGGAAAATCATAAAGACCTTTCTCAGTCGGTAAGCATCGGCATTGCCCAAGGGAATAAGTGCCTCAGACCTCAGGAACTCCCATCGAACGGGCAGACACAACCCTCTTCAAAGCCAAGATGCGGGTACAATTCCGTTCGCTCACTGACAAGGCAGAATTCGGGCCTTGCAATGCATTGCAAGGCCCGATTGAATCTCTCTTACTCTTTGACCAGGAACAACAAACTCAGAACAGGAAACTTATTTCTTTGGTCCTGATGCGAGGGCCTTCTCAGCTAACTTGAAGAAGTCACCGACATGCATGGAAACCCCTGCAATGTCATCAGTGTTGCCTTCGGCATTGGTGAAACTGATCTTCTTGGGATCCTGGGTTTCGATGAGGTAAGCCTCTGCTGCCTGAGCCTGCTCATGCCACTCCTTACCGATCTTACTGGCCTTGATCATGCCATAGTTACCTTCAGAGGCAAATACCTGCTTGTCATCACCTGCCTCATTGACGCCACTGTAGTAGACTTGCACGATGTTGCCATTGCTGACAAACAGGGATACGAATCCTTTCCACCCACTGGAACCGAAAGCATCTTCGCTGGCGTAGAAAGAGCCATTGGCATATGGGCCAATCTTCTGGACACCGGAAGCAAGGGCTTTTTCGGCCAATTCGAACATGCTGTTGACATGGATGGAGACACCTGCGATATCATCGGTATGCCCCTCTTCATCCTTGTAGGTGATGGCCGTAAGGTCCTGTGATTCGATAAGATGACGTTCAACACGGTTAGCCTGTACAGTCCACTCGTCCTGGGCCTTGCCAAACTTGACCATATTGTAGTTACCAGCCTTATCCACTGCCTTCTTGTCATCACCGGCTCGGTTGATGGCACTCCAGTTGATGGCTGCAATCCTTCCGTTCAACACAGTAAGGGAGACATACTCCTTCCACCCAGATGAGGGAAATTCGTCGGCAATGGCAAAGTATGCTCCATCGGCATATGGTCCACGACCAACAGGACCGGCTGCAAGAGCTTTCTGGGCGAGGTCGAACAAGCCGTTGACATGGACTGAGACTCCGGCGATATCATCGGTATGTCCTTCATCATCCTTGTAGGATATGGCGGTGGGATCCTGGGTTGCAATCAGATGCTGTTCTGCTTTCTCTGCCTGCACCGACCACTCTGCCTGGGCCTTGCCAAACTTGACCATGTTGTACTTGCCGGCCTTGTCATAGGCCTTCTTGTCTGCACCTCCGGAGATATTGACGCCATTCCAGTCCGCTTTGGTGATCTTCCCACCTGCGACAGTGAGGGTGACTGTCTCTTTCCATCCGGAAGAAGCGAACTCATCATCCATAGCAAAGTAAATGCCGTCCTTCAGACCTGCGGAGGCAGGTTCGACAGCGGTTTTGGGCGCGGGTGTGGCAACTGTGGCTTCTGCCTTAGGCTCCTCTTTGGCGCAACCCACTGCTACGAGTGCAATAAGCAAGATAATGGCTAAAAAAGCCAATTTCATAGTTTTTTTCATACAATAATTCTCCTTGACAGCAAGTATTTCACTAGTCATTAATATCTAATCATATACACATTTGATAATGAGTATCAATATAGCTATAGAAAAATATCCATAAAAAACGCAATTTTACGAAAACTTTTTTATTTCATTACTCCACATACCCTTAAAATAAGCTCATACAACTCATTCTTCCGTGCCTTTCCATACTCTTTTGCAAGCATTTTGTTGTTTGTCTAAAGATTTTGCAAATTGATCACATATGTTCTGATCGAGTGGGTTACAAATCTTGTATAATATGCGAATATTGTTTCGATAAATTAAGCAACAATTGCTTTATCACTCAATAATATGCTAGTGTATGACTAGGTTACATGCGAGTCTGTGCCCTTCGCTCAACTAGAAGACAATGTGCGGAGAACCATTCTTTACAACAGGCTCAAAGGGATAGGAACATGGAAAAGAAACGTATTGTAATTCTTGGCGGAGGGTATGCAGGAGTACATGCTGCGAAAAACCTTCACAAGGCATTTAAGAAAATGCAAGATCAGGTGGAGATTACCCTGATCGACCGCAACAGATTCCACATACTCATGACAGAGTTGCATGAGGTTGCGGGAAACAGGGTCAAACAGAACGCTGTGAAAATCTCATTTGACCGAATATTCTCTGGCAAGATGGTACATGTTGTCCAGGATGAGATACGCAGCATTGACTTCACCAGCCAGGTGCTCACCGGCGATAGGGGTTCCTACCCGTACGACCAACTCATACTGGGTACCGGTGGTGAGACTGCTGACTTCAGGATCCCCGGGGTAAAGGAACACGCCTTCTACCTCTGGAGCCTTGAACATGCCTTGGCTATCCGCTATCACATTGAGACGATGGTCAAGGAGGCAGCCAGGGAAGCTGATGCAGAGAAACGCAAGCAGCTGCTGACCTTTGTTGTTGCCGGAGGAGGCTTCACCGGTGTGGAGCTCGTCGGCGAACTGTCCGAGTGGCTTCCCCACCTTTGTGACAAGAACAAGCTCGACCCAAGCGAAGTGCGCATCATCAACTGTGAAGCTCTGGGACAGATCCTCAATATGCTTCCTGAAGGCCCCCGAAAAAAAGCAGAACGCTATATGCGCAAGAGGGGTATTGAGATCATGCTCAACTCCCTCATCACAGAGGTCAATGAAGAGGGCTTCTCCATCAGGGGAGGAGATTTCATCAAGACCAAGACACTGGTATGGACTTGTGGCGTGCGGGGCACCGAGTTTGGTGAAAGCCTTGCCATTGAAGATGGCAAGATGGGACGCAAGCAGGTAAATGAGTTCATGCAGTCACCCGACTATGATAATGTCTACGTCGTTGGTGACGGTATGTATTTCCAGGAGAACAACCGCCCGGTTCCCCAGATTGTAGAGGCAGCGGAGCAGAGTGCCAAGACCGCTACCGAAGGCGTAATCTACACCATCAAGAGCGCACTGGGAAAGAAAGCCAATCCACCCAAACCATTCAAGTCCAACTTCCATGGATATATGGTATCCATCGGCGGCAAGTACGCCGTCTCCCATACCGCAGGGATTTCCATGTCCGGTTTCTTTGCCCAGGCAATGAAGCATATGGTCAACATGTACTACCAGTTTGGAGTGTGCGGCGTCAATGGCGCCTGGACCTATTTCAAACATGAAATCCTAGAGATCAAGCACAAGCGCTCGCTCATCGGAGGCATGGCCGCCTATCGGGTCCCCTCCTACTGGACAACCTTTTTGAGGATGTTCCTTGGAGTGATGTGGCTCATTGAAGGCTTTGGCAAGATAACCGAGGGTTGGCTTACCGATACCACCGGATCAAAGGTCTACTGGGGTGCCTCTGATGCTGTCGGAGCGGCCTCAGAGGCGTGGGGGGAAGCGGCTACAGAGACAGCCACCGCTGTCACTGAAGCTGTACAGCAGTTCGCGCCTCCCGTATTGGATCAGCCTCTGGCCCTCTACACCTGGATAAACGATGTGTTCGTATCGCAGGCACCCTACCTGTTCCAGATCATGATCGTACTGGCAGAGGTGGGTATAGGACTGTGCTTCCTGGGTGGACTGTTTACCTTCCCAGCTGCTGTGGTATCCCTTGGGCTTTCAGTCATGTTCCTCATTGGCGCCTTGGCTGGCAAGGAGATCTTCTGGTACATGGCAGTCTCCATCATGATGCTCGGAGGGGCCGGACGGGCCTTCGGACTTGACTACTGGGTCATGCCCTATCTGAAGAAGCTCTGGAACAAGACACCTCTTGCAAAGAAGACCTATCTGTTCATGGGAGAGCCTGAGTTCACCAAGAAGCAGATGAAGCGCAAGCTTGAGAAGAACCAGGGCTTATAGGATGCAGGATCTTTTCGCCAATCAGCCTCTTCTCAAACAGGAGTTGCAAAGCGTGCAGGCAACCATTGAACAGACAGTGGAAAGTTCGCACGCTTTTGTCAGAACCCTTTTACGGTCACATGTGATGTCGGGTGGCAAGATGTTGCGCCCGGCTCTTGTGTTGCTGTGCTCCCAACTGGGAGAGGAAACTGACAGGGAACAGGCCATCAAGGTGGCAAGCGTCCTGGAGATGATCCACCTCGCCTCGCTGGCACATGACGACATCATTGACTCTGCAAGGACACGCCGGGGCGTGCCTACGCTCTTTGCCCGGGCAGGGGCCAAACAGGCAGTGCTAGCAGGGGACTACCTTCTAGCGCGTGCCCTCGCCCTCATCTCCTCTGAAGAGAGAGATGACATGCTGAATGCTCAGGTGGTGTCCAATGCCATCTCGCGTCTGTGTGAAAGCGAACTGGAACAGGATGCAGGCCAAGGGGACTACTTCATCTCCAAGACCACCTACTACAGGAGAATAGCAGGAAAGACAGCCTCCCTATTTGCACTCGCCTGCTATGCAGGAGCCTCAGTAGGTAAGCTCTCCAAGCTTGAAAGGATGGTCTGCCACCGCATGGGCTACGCCATGGGTATGGCATTCCAGATCCAGGACGACATTCTCGACTATGTGGGCACACAACAGAAGCTTGGAAAGCATACAGGCAAAGACCTCAAGGAGGGCATCCCTACCCTTCCACTGTTACTTGCCCTCGAAACAGAAGCATCAAAACCTGAATCGGAGAGAGAGCTCGCCCTTCTCTTGAGCCAAAAGAACAAGAGCAACTCCAACGCTTCGGTAACCAAGGCAGTCGCTTTGGTGCAATCCTTACGTGGTGTACAAAAAGCTGATTCTATTGCACAATCCTACAAGGATCGGGCTCTGAAGGATATCAAAACCCTCAAGAACCAAGATATAGCAATACAACTGACCCAGCTTTTTGAGAAGTTGGCGACACGATCAGGATAGGAAATGTTACATATGCACGATACAGACATATCTCAAGACTTGACCTCTGAAGAGCAGGCCTTCCATGATGGGTATAACACCACCATGCAATTTCTGGAGAATCGCATCAGGCTGGCTTCAGTGAAGGTCAATGATTTGGAAGGTGAGCTTCACCACCTGACCATCTACGAAGGCCAGGACTGGGTGGGAAGAGGCGAACTGAAAAACTCAGAGATCCAAGGGCAGATATATGCCTATATGGCGGTCATAGCCTCCATGAAGAAGAGAAATACGCAGGAACTCACCAAAGAAAAGCCTGAAAGAGGCTAATCCTCTCTCAGGCTTGCTATTGTCAATCAGCGAGCAGCTTGTTCCCTTCCAGGCTTCTCAAGGCTGATATCTCCTCAGTCACTTCCATGACACCAAGATACTCACCCTGTTCGGAACGGACTGCATAGTAACGGATCAGGACAAACTGGTTTCCCCTCTGCAACCAGAAAGACTCCGCGTCCTTCGTCCCAGCCTTGAATTCCGCAACCAGCTTCTCCACGACATGCAGACTCTTCGGAGGGTGGCAGTGTGCCACATCGCGCCCGATGATACTGCGTGTGCGGGGGAATACCCTCTCCTTCCCTTCTGAGAAGTAGCGTACCTTATCATCCCTGCCGACAAACGTTATGTCTGAAGGCATCGCATTGAGCATGCATGTCAGTTCCTCAAGGGTGAAATTTCCACTGGGAAGACGGACTTTGTCACCAGACTGTTCGGATTTGTCCTCCTTGCCGCTCAGAGTGAAATTCCAACGATACCACGCAATTGCATCAGAAGGGGAAGCTCCCTCAACACCACCGTTGAAGCAGTAGCCGATATCGGCGCTGTCACGCGCAACAGTCAGCCAGGCATCAGCGTCAAGGTTTTCAAGCAACATCGGCATGAGGATGTTATCCTCTTTGGTGATCATGCTCTTCACCTGTCCCAACAGCTTCTCCACTACCGGCAGCACGTCCTTGCCCTTGGAGGGAAGATCGGAGAGGGCTTCTTTCCACAAGGCCCGTATCTCATCGTCCACACCCCACATAACCTTGGGAGGGGCGGTTATGCCTGCCTTCTCAAGGTAAGGGAAAAGGAGATTCCTCCTTTCTCTGGTAATGCACATGCAACTTGGACAGGCTTTGTACCGCCTGGACAAGATCGTTTGTGCGCTTCTCCGAACTGTCCTGTGAGAACGCCAGTAAAGCAGGCTCAAACGTCTTCTCCAGGAAGGCCTTCAACCCGATGTTCTCACCCTTGAATACAATGGCAGGATGTCCGGGGATGGTATCCGATTGCTTGGCCTTGCCTACCGCCTGAAGATTGTCCTCAAAAGACAAAGGCATGCACGTCACAGAGCTTCTGCACTTGTTCAAGTTGCATGCCCTCTTCCATGAGCCTCTTCTCAGCAGCCGCCAAATCCTCAGCGCTGACACTGCCGAACTCACGCAGGAACTCCTCCTTAACCGATTCGGGAGACGCACCGCTGTGGAGCTTGCCTATGATCGCTTTCAACTGTATTGTTTTTTCTTTGTCCATTAATTTCTCCTCGCATGGTATGTACAGACATTAAACCCGCATGACAACTCTTTCAAGAGATGCTGTGCGGGTTGTCTCGGACTGCTATTCGGCCTAGCACTATGGTCAATAGGGATTGGTGATGTACTTGTTCCAACTCCCCAATCTGGAAATCACGCTCATGCAAGGAGAGCTTGACCACATCTCCGATGGAGATCATACCGACAAGCTTGCCTTCCTCCACAACCGGCAGGTGCCTGAAGTGACCGGCGGTCATCAGTTGGAGACATTCATCCAAGCTTTGGCTTGGATTGACATACGTTACAGCTGTGGTCATGACTTCACTGACAGGAATGGATGCTGTATTCAGATGCTCAAGCTTGCGAGAGAAGTGGCGAATGATATCACGCTCGGAGAGAATACCCTTGATGTTATTCTCCTCATCTACAACCAGCAAAGCGCCTATCTTATGTTCGGTCAACTTCAATAGGGCGTGGGCTAGAGTATCTTCAGCCTTGATGCTAAATACCTTTCTTCCTTTCTCATCCAGGATCGATTGCACATTAGCCATATACTACCTCCGTTTGATTTTCGTACAGGAAAAGCTCCTAAATAATGGTAGCCCACCAAGAGCCAAAGCGCAAGATAATATCACCGATTGTATATGAAGAATCATCTTTTGCCAATAAAAGTTCCGATGGCATATATTGGCAACCAAACAATGACCCAGAGACTTATCATTGGTAGGGTAGGTACAAATACAATGCCCTCAACTCAACCTATGGGTATTTGCCTGCACATAAGGTATATTTCCTTGGATGAGTAGGGTATTTCTGCAAGCGAATGCAGTGAAAATCCCTAGCTAACTAATTGTCATTAGCAAGTTTTTCCTGTATATATAGGCGACAGAACTCAAACATAAGGAATGCACAACATGAATATCGTACTCTATGGAGGGACTGCAGTTCTCCTCCTCCTCTCTTTTCAGAAAGACAGGAAGAAAAGCATGCAGGCCCTCAGGAAGGCCTGGAAGGCTTTTGAGAATATACTTCCCCAGTTTTTGGTAGTCATACTTGTGGTGAGCCTGTTGCTATCCCTCCTGGACCATACCATGATCTTACGTATCATCGGATCCGAATCCGGCTGGTTTGGCGTACTGCTTGCCTCGCTCGTAGGGGCAGTCACCCTTATCCCGGGCTTTGTGGCCTTCCCCACCGCAGCCTTGTTGTTGCAGGGGGGTGCTGGCTATATGCAGATAGCGGCCTTTGTCTCGTCATTGATGATGGTGGGCATTGTGACCCTCCCTGTTGAGATGCGCTACTTCGGCAAGCGTCTTGCCGTCATGCGAAATGCATTGGGGTTCATTTTTTCGTTTATCGTAGCCTATGCAATTGGAACCGTCATGGAGGCCCTGCTGTGAAAGTGTTCCTAGCGCGCTACAAGGCGTTTTTCATTGTGCTCGCCCTGTTGGTCCTCTATGGATCCTTCAATTGGGAAGTGGGACAGAAGGTGCTGCAGACCACCATCTACCAAGTGAAGGAGATGGTTCTGGTCATCCCTCCCATCTTCATCCTGTTGGGCCTGTTGGATGTCTGGGTACCCAAGGAGACTATGGTCAAATTCATGGGAGAGAAGTCAGGTCTCAAGGGGATCATGCTTGCCCTGTTCATTGGGTCAGCTGCGGCAGGCCCGCTCTACGGAGCTTTTCCCGTAGCTGCTGTCTTTATGAAGAAAGGGGTGAAATTCACCAACATCCTCATCTTCCTCGGAGCCTGGTCGACAACCAAGATCCCAATGTTTCTCTTTGAGATTGCCTCCCTAGGCCCTCTCTTTGCGATCACCAGACTGTTGATTGACATCCCCGGGATCATCATCATCGCCTATCTGCTTTCTGCTTTGATGCCAAAGGCTGATATCGGGGAACTCTACAGCAAAGCGGAAACCCTTCAGTAGATTCAGTCTACAAGGACAGAAAGGTCCTGTAGGCGTGCTAGGTCTACAATGCGTATGGTCTTCGATCCTACGCTCTCGATGATGCCATCCTCTTCCAGCTGTGCCATCTTGCGGCTGAGGGTCTCCCTAGCCAGTCCCAGATAGTTTGCCAACCCTTCCCTGCTCAAAGGAAGGGTTATTTCCAGGAACTCACCGTTCTTCTTTCCGTAGGTATCCTTGAACTCCAGCAGCAGCGATGCGATCCTCAGTTCGGCGTTGCGCCCCCCCATGCTCTGCATGACCAGTTCAAGCCGGCTCATGCGGTTTGCCATGGCCTCGATGATCTGCAAGGCAACACCGCTGTGCTCAAGCAACAGAGAGGCGAACTGCTCCTTGGAAAGGATACAGACCTTTGTCTCCTCCAGAGCCTCTACCGAGTAGGGTACCTTCTCCTCGGTAAACAGGAAACGTGCCCCGAAATAGTCATTTTCCGGAAAGATGTAGAGTATCTGCTCACGTCCGTCGAACGTGGTCCGAAATGCCTTGGCGCTGCCCTGACGAATGACGGTGAAGCCCAGAGGGCGTTCCCCCTCACGGACAATGATCTCCCCCTTCTTGAAGGTCCTGTGCGCCATCTGGTCAGTAAGGGCATGCATGGCCTCACGGTCAAGGGTGGCGAATAGGGGTACATTTCTCATGCAAAGGTCATTGTTGCAACTCTTGCAGGGTTCTATACTATTCACAAGAAATCCTCACTTGTATGCAAATGTGATTAGAATCACAGAACAAAAAAGTCCTACATGGTACACCTCACGTATGGGTGATGCACGCATGCACCCAAATACTATAGCAGAGGAACCATATGAACGCTACAGATACACAAACACATACATCGTTCGAAATCAATACCCGAGACTTCATCGTAAGGAACTATACCCCTTTCGAGGGTGATGCCTCCTTCTTGGAAAAACCCACCGACAAGACCATAAGGCTCTGGAAGAAGCTTTCTTCACTTCTTGCCATCGAGCGGGAGCGAGGGGGCATGTACGGCATTGACGAGAAGACCATATCCACCATCACCAGCCACAGCAAAGGCTATATCGATGAACAGCTCGAAGAGATCGTAGGGCTACAGACCGATGAGCCGCTCAAGCGTGCCATAATGCCCTTTGGAGGCATCCGCCTGGTACACACTGAACTGAAGGCCTATGGCAAGACCCTCCCTGAAGATATCGACCAGGTATTCACCTACCGTAAAACCCATAATGACGGTGTCTTTGATGCCTATACCCCTGAGATGAAGATGGCCCGACACACCGGCATCATCACCGGCCTTCCCGATGCCTATGGAAGGGGGAGGATCATAGGTGACTACCGCCGCGTCCCCCTGTATGGAACCGACTACCTTATCGCACAGAAAAAGCATGCCAAGGAGAACCACATCTTTGATGTCATGGATAGTGATGCTATCCGCGACCGTGAGGAACTGAGCGAACAGATCAGGGCCTTGGAAGAACTGCACCAGATGGCCCTTTCCTACGGCTTTGACATTGCAAAGCCCGCCACTGATACGAAAGAGGCCATCCAGTGGCTCTACTTCGCCTACCTTGCGGCCATCAAGGAGCAGAACGGAGCTGCGATGAGCCTGGGAAGGGTCTCCACCTTCCTGGACATATACAGTGAGAGAGACCTTGCAAGCGGAAAGTACACAGAGACAGAGATACAGGAGTTTGTAGACCACTTTGTCATGAAGCTTCGCATTGTCAGGTTCCTCAGGACCCCTGCCTATGACGAGCTGTTCAGCGGAGACCCCACCTGGGTGACCGAGACCATAGGGGGCATGGGCCATGACGGACGCCATATGGTTACCAAGATGAGCTACCGCTTCCTGCATACCCTCACCAATCTGGGCCCCGCACCCGAGCCCAACCTCACCGTCCTATGGAGTCAGAGACTTCCTGAAAACTTCAAAAAATACTGTGCGGACCTCTCCATCGAGACATCCTCCATCCAGTACGAAAGTGATGACCTGATGAGGGTGGACTATGGTGATGACTACGGCATCGCATGCTGCGTCTCGGCTATGGCCATCGGCAAGCAGATGCAGTTCTTCGGAGCCAGGGTAAACCTTGCAAAGACACTGCTGTATGCCATCAACGGTGGACGTGATGAGAAAAGCGGCGAGCAAGCAGGAGCGAAGACCCAATCGATCAAGGGCGAGTACCTCGACTTCGATGACGTGATGGAAAAGTTCGATCACATGTGCTCCTGGCTTGCAAAGCTCTATATCGATACCCTCAATGTCATCCACTACATGCATGACAAGTACAGCTACGAGCGCATTGAGATGGCTTTGCATGACGAGAGCGTCCTCAGGACTATGGCAGGGGGCATCGCAGGCCTCAGTGTAGTCGCTGACAGCCTGTCGGCCATCAAGTACGCGAAAGTGAAACCCGTCTACGATGACAACAACCTGGTTGTGGACTTTGAGATTGAAGGGGACTTCCCTACGTTTGGCAACAATGACGAGCGGGTCGACTCCATAGCAGTTGAGGTGGTGAAGATGTTCATCACTAAGATGCGCAGCCACCACACCTATCGCAACAGCGTCCCCACCCTATCGGTGCTCACCATCACCAGCAACGTGGTCTATGGGAAGAAGACAGGCTCCACCCCCGATGGCAGGAAGAAGGGAGAACCCTTCGCACCTGGGGCAAACCCGATGCATGGACGTGATACCAAAGGTTGTGTTGCAAGCATGAAGAGTGTTGCAAAGATCCCCTACGACTATGCCCAAGATGGAATATCCTACACCTTCTCCATCATCCCAGGAACCCTGGGCAAGGATAGGGAGATGCAGATTGCAAATCTGGTCACCCTTATGGACGGCTACTTCGCAGAGAGAGGTCACCACATCAACGTCAATGTCATGGAGAAGAGCACCCTCCTCGATGCCATGGACCACCCCGAGAAGTATCCACAGCTTACCATCCGTGTAAGCGGCTATGCAGTGAACTTCATCAAGCTGTCTCGCGAACAGCAACTTGATGTCATCAACAGAACATTTCACGACCACCTGTAAGGAGTATAGTATGAGCATACAAGGAACAGTACATTCGGTTGAGACCTTTGGTACCCTCGACGGACCTGGAGTCAGGTATGTCCTGTTTCTCCAAGGCTGTTCGCTGAGATGCCGCTATTGCCACAACCCAGATACCTGGAGGATGAAGGGAAAGAACGTCACCGACAGCGAAAGCGTAGTCAGGGAGATTCTCTCCTACCGATCGTTCATCGCCAAGGGTGGGATCACCCTCAGTGGGGGTGAGCCCCTGATGCAGCCGGCCTTCGCCCTTGATATCATACGGAGATGCAAGAAGGAAGGACTGCATACAGCCATCGATACCTCAGGCAGTGTGCCTCTGGAACATACCAAGGCTGTCATTGATGAGGTGGACCTTGTCCTGTTGGATATAAAGAGCCTCGATGACAAGCAGAGCTTCAGCCTCACAGGGATGGGCAATGCCAATACGCTGGAGACCTTGGAGTACTGCGAAAGCATCGGCAAGAAGGTATGGCTACGCCATGTGCTGGTCCCAGGATGGACTCTGGACAAGACAAGGCTCCAAGACCTTGCAACCTACCTCAAGGGTTTCTCCTGCATCGAGGTGGTGGAGTTGTTGCCCTACCACAACATGGGAGAGTACAAGTGGGAGCAACTCAAGCTCGAATACACACTCAAGGGTGTACAGCAGCCAGGGCCCAAGGAACTGGCTATGGCACAAGAGGTGTTCGAGAAGGAGAGTCTGAAGGTCCTGATGACCGGCCTTGCCAAGATGAAGACGAAGGTCGGTTGAGGTTCACCTGATAGAGAGAAAGAGAAAGAGAAAGAGAAAGAAAAAAAGCACAAGGGCAGAAGTCCGTACAAGGAAGAAGGCCGATGCAACACGCCTGTGTTGATTCGGCCTTCCCTTATTGTGCGTCTGATGTACTTTTGCCTTGCTTAACCATTTGTCTTCGAAATGTATTTCGGATGCAAAGGCACATGCAATATTTGATTCCCCAATAGTGTCAGCAGCAGTCGCTTAGCTGACTAAGCGTCTCAGGTACTGCCCTGGCACTATTGCCTAGCGCCTGCCCTTTGGCATATTTTGCACCACCTGTCTGCCTTGGCCGAAACCCTGCAAGTCAGCTTGTCTATGCTGTTCCATGGGAACAGGCTGTCTGTAGGTGCCCTGACTCTGGTTACTTGCTTGCCTTCCCTGCATACCTGGGCTCTGGTAGCTGGCCTGCCTATTCTGCACCATGGGGACGCTCTGCCTGTAGTTGCCCTGTCCTGTCCTGTCATACTGGTTTGCCAGCTGATTCTGTCTCTCTCCCTGACCAGACCACAGGGGAACGCCCTCTGCTGTACGGAAAGAGTATCGCTGGTCTCCGGTTGCAAGTGTCACCGCTGAGATATCAGAATCAAGGACAAACCCTCTGACAACAGCCTCAGTCCCTTCCTTGAGATCGATCCCTCTGGGATAGACGACCTCATAGTTTCCCAGATGCAAGGCATACTCACCTTCATCGGTGGAGAGATACCACTCGCCATCCTCTTCAGAAAGGGCTCCCGTAACAATACCCAGATTTCCCAGGCGGACAAAGTCGCTACCATTCAGATCACTATTCGATGAGGCAAATGCCCCTACCGATACCACCACGAGAAGTATGGCTACCATACTGATGTTTCTTTTGTTCATTGAAGACCTCCAGTCTCTTTTGATAGCCTAACAATACTTTCATGCCATGGAGTTACTACTCACATATGGTAAAGATTGGGTAAATGAGATGCATGCCTTGGTTCTTTCCTCTGAGGTAATGGCGATGCTCCATCGATGGGCTTCGACAATTGCTTTCACGATCGAGAGGCCAAGACCTGTGCCCTCTGTTGACCTTGCAGCTTCTCCACGATAGAGACGGTCAAACATATGGGTGAGAACTTCCTCTCCGATCGTACCTTCATTCTCAATGCAGAGAGAGGTCGCCCTGGTATCCTCTACACCAACGACAAGCTGTATGGCTGTGCCATCCTTGCCATATTTGATGGCGTTTGCAAGAAGATTTCCCACAGCTCGCTCTCCTAGGGATGGGTCACAGCGCAAGATTGCCGCATCAGGACAATCCAACTGCAGGACCATGCTCTTGTTCCTGGCCGGTTGACTATACTGCTCGCATAAAGCATGCAAAAAGGTATCAAGCTTCACCTCCTGCAGTTTCGGACTAAAGCCTGGGGTCTCCAGGTGCGTAAGCAGGGCAAGGCTGTTCACCAGCTTTTCCAGCTTATCCGTTTCAAGGACCAGTTTCTCCAGGCGTGCCTTCTCTAACTTGAAGACACCATCAACCATAGCCTCCAGCTGTGCACGCAAGACAGACAGGGGTGTACGCAGGTCGTGGGCAACATCCTCAGCCCACTGCCTGCGTAGCTGCTCCTCCTCCACCAGATGTTCCTGCAGTACCTGAGCCGCTGTGGCGATGTCATTGAACTCAGCAACGTTCCCCAATTTCAAGGGAACATTTCGTTCGCCCTTGGCCATACGTTGCAAGGATTGGACCACTTGTTTGCTCTCACGCTTCAACGGGCGTGTAAACAGATAGGCCAAGAGGAGGGAGAGCAGAGCAGCACTGGCCAGGGTCCATAGCAGCAAAAGCTTGGAAGCTACAATGAGATACCCATTTGAAGCCTGTTCTTCAAAGGAAGGAAGATGCAAGGCATATCTGAAGGCCAAGGACCCATTATCGAGGGTAACCTCATTCCACTCCGTGATCTCCTTGAGATTCTTGAGGGCCATCCTTGCCTGTCCGGCACCCCTTTCAGCTGTCTTATAGTAGTAGAGAAGAGCCCCGTCAGGACCTGTGACCACCAGATAGTCAGGGGCAAAGGGGAGTCCTTCAAAGGAGCGGACAAGATCTGCCTGGGTCACATCCTTGGCTGTGCCTTGCAGTTCCAGCAAAGCGGTGCGCACATACTGGTGCAAGGCCTTCTTCTCATCCTCATGCCAGACCTGCAATATCTCACCAAGGCCGAAGGTAAGCAGCAGCGCAAAGACCAAGGCAAACATACCAAGGGAGACGAGCACCAGAGCCAGCGACCTCACCGAAAGACGATTGAAAAACTCTCGTTGTCTGCTTCTGTTCATTGTTGCGGCTCTCCCACCCATTTGTATCCGAAACCTCGCACTGTCTCTATCCACTGGGCATCACCAAGCTTTGAACGTAGATTTTTCAGATGAGTATTGACTGTGCGGTCAGATCCGTCATGCAGATAGTCCAGACACTCCCCGAGGATTCTTTCCCGACTGATGAGCTCCTCTGGGTTTGAGGCGAGAAAAAGCAGAATCTTCCACTCCACCTTGGTAAGGTACACTTCTTTGCCTTGCACAAAGACTGTATGGGTTGTCTTGTTTATCATAAGGTCATGATCACCAGACCTCCACACATGGGTACTGCCATTCTCCCCATTCCCAGTCGTATGTGAGACTTCAAGCCTCCTGAGTATTGCCTGTACGCGCAGGACCAACTCCCTAGGGGAAAATGGCTTGACGATATAATCCTCAGCACCCAGTTCCAAGCCAAGGATGCGGTCGCTCTCCGCCTCCTTGGCGGTGAGGAACAGGAAGGCCACATCGCTATGAGATTCGCGTATGCGCTTGGCAAGCTCGAAGCCATTGCCATCAGGAAGCATCACATCCAGGATGCATAGCTGGGCCTTCTTGAAATCCAGCGACTCTACTACCGATGCAACGGTACTGAACTGTTCAACTTCATAATCAGAGAGTTCCAGATAGGAACAGATCGTTTCGCGTATGGCGTCATTGTCTTCCACTACATATATCATGGGCCAAGTGTACGCTCACCAGCATAGGGAGGGCAAGAACAGAACGCAAGAAAAAGTCATTTGCTGTCAATCTTTACCGAATCTTTACCCACTCTTGCGATGAGGTATGACAAGGTAAGACAATACTTCAGGCGTACGGAGGTACTTCATGGTTTCAAAACGATTGTGTGTAATCGGTATCCTTATGCTTGGTCTCATTTTTCCCCTTTTGGCTTGCGAGATGGAGTTCAGATTATCAGGGCCTTCCTTGACAGATATGAGAATTCTTCCTGGTTCAACCATCGCCCTTGAAAAGGAGGGGTACTACACCCTGCAGGTTATCTTCACCGAAGATCATCGGGCCTGTAAAATTCCCCCTGAGGATACACTTTTCATGCTTGATAAGCAAAAGTGGAGAGTGGACAAGAGTGAGCAGGGAGTAGTGCTACAGAGCCCCATAGTGTGGAGTACAACATCCAAGACCACCAATGAGACTACCCTATCCTTTGTAGCTTCACAAGCAGGACTCAGGACTCTCAATATTATTCGCACCTGCCCTAAGGGAGGCTATGATGAAGAAATCATCTTCTCTGTCACGTAAGACAAAGCGAGAGAGAGTGCTTCGCACCTCTGTCCAGATATTCCTATTTGTAGGGGCTCTCTCTCTTCCTGTCGGAATCTTTCATATGATATGCCCCATGGGAGGCATTGCAACATTGACGCGCCTTGTCAGCCAAGGGCTGTTCATTCCAAAGACAGGAATAGCCAACATCTTTCTTCTCACTGGTGTGCTCATTACCACAATCGTGGCAGGGCCAGTATTCTGTGGATGGCTCTGCCCCTTAGGAAGCGTCCAGGATTGGGCCAATGCCCTGGCAAGAAAGACTAAGATCCCGCACATCAAAGTCAAAAAAAGTGTGGACAGGGTTTTGCAGTTTAGCAGGTATCTGGTTCTGGCTCTCATTCTCTTTGCTACGGCAAGAAGCTTCAATCTGGTATTCATCAAAGCCGATCCCTACTATGCCCTGATGCATTTTTTTACGGGAGAGGTTGCTCCCCTTGCCCTTATCATCCTAGGCACCACCCTTTTGGCATCTCTTTTCATACAGCGTCCCTGGTGCAGGTGGCTCTGTCCTTTGGGCGCCATCCTTTCCCTGTTGGGAAAATTCAGCATCCTGAAGATCTACAGACCATCGGAGTCCTGCATTACCTGCGGAGCGTGCAGCAAAGCCTGTCCAGTAGGCCTTGATCCCTGTGCTCAAGAATACGTTCGGGAAAGCAGGTGTATCAGGTGTGGATTGTGCGAGGGGTCATGTCCTCCAAAACTGCGGAAAAACAGGCATACCCATACCATATCCCTCTCCATTGCACTGCTTCTGACATTATTGTTCTTCCTTGCTCCACTTCTGGCCGGACAAGGGAATGCACTGCATCAGGATGATACAGCCCGACAGGGCACCATCACCATGCAGACAAGGCTCAATGAGCTTGAGACAATGACAACAATGAGCAGTGCAGAAATACTCGCATTGTTGGAACTCCCTGTTGACTATGAAATGTCTACACGCTTGGTGGATATCGAAGATGACTTTGAAGAGAAAAGTTGGTTGTGGATTGAAACTCTCCTGACAGATGTTCAATAACAAGACTCTGAGATGTAGCAAATCTCCTGATAACGCCTTGCCGAAAGACATCTCGGATGACCTTGCTTGCAGAGATCGAGACTTGCCAGGTTTGGGGCACTTCGTTCCCCCACGACAATTTTGGATGAAAGTGCTTCAAAAGGGTTCAAGAAAATGTGCATCCTTCTGGGCCATATTGGAAAAGATACTACATATACAAACAGGTCGGATGTTCGGGAAGGGAATCCCACTTGCATGAATAAGATGTCGTTCCCATAGTGACAGGGTCCTATGGGAAGTCGGATGATCCAGCAGAAATTCCACAGCCTCTTCAAGGGCAGGCTCATCGTTGAGTTAGCTGGCATGCCGGAACGGCGAAAGGAAGCAAGGGAAGGGAAAGGATTTGAATATTCAGTTTCCTTCCCCCGTCCAAAGCCGAACCTGTTGCAGAAGCTGACCCACAAGAATGCGTGAGCGTACGCTATCCCTTGTATGCAGAGATAACGAAGAGCTACCGCTCTTGTTGCTCCACCATCGTCAAGTTCGACAGGTCGTAGCCCTTTTCCAGGGCTATGCCCTTCATATGTTCAAGAAGTTCGGGAGTAATTTCTGCTGTCCTGGCAAGGAACCATAGGGTGGTACGCTGAGGATCACCTACCAAAGCCCAGCTGTAGGATTCCTCATCAAGGCCAAAGACCAGGTAGTCAGAGGAAAAAAGGGGGAAGAATTTCACCTTCAAGGAACCGGGGACTGAATCATCGGGCCTCCAGGCAATGGCCTTCGCCTGGGTATACGTACCACCGATCTTGTGCCTAAAGC
Organism: uncultured Sphaerochaeta sp.; assembly: GCA_963662725.2. Classification (GTDB taxonomy): domain Bacteria; phylum Spirochaetota; class Spirochaetia; order Sphaerochaetales; family Sphaerochaetaceae; genus Sphaerochaeta. The sequence continues at coordinate 33,450 of CAXXCW010000028.1, read as the reverse complement.
CGCTGTTGACCACCTGGATCCTTCCGTCAGGGCGTAGGGAGTATTGGGCAGTGACCCCAACCAGCTTCTTTTCAAAGCCATGGGCAAACCTTGCTATCTCATACCAACGTCCAAGATATCTCTCAAGATCCAATGATGGAACAGATTTCAACGCTGCTCTTTCAGTTTTCATACATTTTGGCCCTCCCGGACCATAGGTGATTATACTGAAAGTCTTTGCTTTCTGGTAGCCCTCAGCTGACCGAGGGTTTCGTCAAGCATCTCCCGCAGGTGTGCATACCTTTTTCCCTGATCATCCTTATCGCCTGCAAGCAGACAGGAGGCAATGTGTTCGGGAATTGCAAGAGCTTTCTCCTCCAACTCCTTGCCTTTCTTAGTCACCCGTACCTCAACAGTACGCTCATCGGAGGGAAGACGCCTTCTCTCAACAAGCTTGGCACCCTCAAGACGCTTCAGAAGAGGAGAGACTGTCCCTGTATCAAGGCTTAGGGCAGCGCAAAGCTCCCCTACAGTTGCCTTGTCATGCTCCCAGAGATAGAGCAAGGTTATGTACTGGGCATAGGTGAGCCCGAGCTTGTCCAGAAGGGGACGGTATGCGGCCATGAGTTCACGTTCCAAGGCGTAGAAACGGAAGCAAAGCTGGTTGGAAAGAAGCAGTTGTGGATGTGCCATCACAGTACCTCCTCAATCGCACTCTTCAGGTCCTTAGGTTCTATCTTTGAAGCGAAGCGTTCGACACGCTTACCATCCTTAGCCACCAAAAACTTGGTAAAGTTCCATTTGATTGAATTGCCCAACACTCCGGGCCCCTGTTTCTTCAGCCAGACATACAGAGGGTCAGCACCTTTGCCATTGACCTCTATCTTACTCATGATGGGAAAGGTCACCCCGTGGTTACGTTTGCAAAACTCTGCGATCTCAGCATCTGTTCCAGGTTCCTGATGGGCAAACTGGTCACAGGGGAAGGCAAGGATGGTAAGGCCCTTCCCCTTATACTCCTGATGGAGCTCTTCAAGACCGGCATACTGGCCGGTAAAGCCGCATTTGCTTGCCGTGTTAACAATAAGCACTGGTCTGTCCTTCAGTGAAGAGAGGGAAAAATCAGTTCCGTCGTTGCTCTTTACTGTGAAATCATATAAAGATGTACCCATGGGTAATACTCCTACTATCTATTTAATTGTGTAAAATATAACAGAGGACAACAATCATTGTCAAGGTATTCATGGATATGGAAGCTATATGCAGGCCCAAAGCACCGTTGAACGGAGCAACATCGAACTCTAGGATGGCTTTCTTCCTGACAAGATAAGTAGAGAAGAGGCGGCCATCCAAGGTATGATATCGAACTTGCGATCATGATGCCCACCATGATGAAAGGCTGAAAGATGTTGCGATTGGATTACCCCAAAGGTACACAAGCATCCTGAACCGCAGTAAAGGCCGGATGGTCATATCCAAGGGAAAAGCTTCATGTGGCGTCTTGACAATTATTGCCTAGTTCAGGAGAAACTCAAGAGAACATCTCAGCATCTCTTCAGGCCTGCATGGATAGGTAGGGATTTTGCATATTCATGAGATAGGCATAGCATTGTGAAATTCCCTGGTATTCCCTTGCTATTCGAACCGGATGAAATGTACTATGGGATCTTGCTGCCTCAAGATCATTGCTCGGTCCGGGTTCATGCAATAAAACATCCCTTCCCTACAAAACCGTCACTCATCCGACTTATCGGAATATACCCATCTAGAGCATAAAATGGGTATTCACCTGTCTGTTCTCGCTGAATACCGGTAACACCATATTCACGAATATCTCAACAATCGCTGGATTGAAGTGCGTTCCGGAACACCTCTTCAACTCTGCAACTGCAGCTTCTTTACTCATCCCTTCCCTATAACTTCTGTTACTCGTCATTGCATCATACGAGTCAGCAATACGGATAATATTAGCTTCAAGCGGTATTTCACTACCCTTAAGGCCATTTGGATAACCACTGCCATCCCAGTTCTCATGGTGACAAAGGACGAATTGTGACAATTCAGAAAACTCATTCGCTGAGCTTAGGATTTTCCAACCAATCGTACTGTGCCTTTCAATATCTCTTCTTTCCTCAGCAGTTAATTTTCCTGGCTTATTCAGGATTGTTTCATCAACACCAATTTTTCCGATATCATGGATAAGTCCTGCAATTCTCATCTGATGGACTTTATCCTTGCTGAGCTTCATTTGGGTTGCTATGGACTGACACATATAGCCTACTCTACTTGAATGCATCGCCTCACGATCACTCTTTTCAAACAGGGTATTCATGATAAGGTCTATTGTTTTGCTCCTGATGCTTGAACGCTCATAGAGTTTGTGGGAGTACATATGGTTCTCTGCATTGGCAATTATCTCATTGATAGAATCGGTTTCACTTGTCTTTGTGTCATATCCAAAGGAGAGTGACAACTCAATATTGTCGACCTTCTCTTCTGAGGAACACTCCTTGATATGATTTGCTATTCGTGCTGTCTCTGCCGTGGTGGTTCTGGGTAAGATTACAATGAACTCATCACCACCCATTCTGGCTGTGAGGGTCTCACCTTTACATGATGTAGTGATAGTTTTTGCTGTGGCTTTAAGAAGCAAATCACCAACATCATGCCCAAATGAATCATTGACCAGTTTCAATCCGTTCACATCAAACATGATAACAGAGAGAGGAAGATTATCCCTTGTGTCCATCCTCTTCAAGGTTTCTTCAAAATATCTTCTGTTATGTAATCCTGTAAGATGATCGTGATTGCTGAGATACAACAGATCCCTTTCATTTTTCTTACGCTCAGTGATTTCCTGGGTCGCACCCCAAAGACCCGTGACGTTGCCGTTCGGGTCCTTCACAGCTTGACCACGCGCCCATATCCATCCATGATTTGTAGTTTCCAGCTCAATCTCATAGGGGACTCCATATTTTTTTGTATGCTCCATGGAAAGCAACAAATGTTCCCAACTCTCCTCTGTGTAAAACTTGCGATGCTCAGAGATGGGAGGAGTAGGAAGCGAAGAGTCGAAGCCATACATCTTGTACAACTCCTCCGACAATACAACTTCATTCGTCATTAGATCCAATCTCCAGGTTCCCACCTGGGCAATTCGCTGGGATTCCAACAGGTCAGCCATATTCTGCTTAAGGCGCATCTCCATTGTCTTGCGTTCGGTTATATCAAGAAAAACAATGACCCCTGCCTTGATCATGTCATGTGCATCCCTGATGGGGGCAGCGTTTGCAAGCACATACCTGTCTTTAAGATTATCTCGCCTTACGATGAACTCCTCGGTGCAGGTTTCTCCGTTGAGTAGAGCTCTGGCCAGAGGGAATTCCTCATTCTCATAAGGAGTTCCATCGAGATGAAGCGTAGTGCCGTATGTAACATACTTGGCAATACTATCATAACCTTCGACAAAATCCTCCTCTGTCTTGTCAATGATGAGAAGACCTGCCTTATTGACGTACCGGATAGAGCCGGTAGGAGCGTCCGCTATGACTATCCCTGTCTGACTGTTTTCAAAAGCCGCCTTCAAGATGGATTGGGATGCCAACAAGGCATCTTGCACTTTTTTCTGTTCCGTTATATCCAATCCTATGCCAGTAAAGAATTTTTTCCCGTCCCAAACGAGTGGGGCTCCACTTGAGCGGGTCATCATCCTTTCTCCGTTTTTCTTGATCAGCGGAGCTTCCACTTCACCATACCCTTTTTCAAACACATCATGAATTGCATCATCGACCAAAGGCATATGCTCTTCATCAAACCAATGGGACATATTCATATGGGACAGGTCCTCTGCAGAATAGCCTGTCATCGTTTCATGCTTCCTATTCCATCGAACCAGGTTTCTGTTTTCGTCATACACATACAAATATCCTGGGATGCTATCAAAAATAGCCTCAATAAAGGATTGGTCCCTTCTCATGGAATCCAACAGCTGCATCATCTTCGTATTCGAATCTTTCAGTTCTTTAGTTTTTTCTTCGACCAATGCAGCAAGCAATTCCTTTTCGTCACGCTTCTGTATGTTAGCGGCCCTGATCTTGAGCATTGCACGAATTTGTGCTGTCAGTTCCAATTCGTCGATCGGCTTGCCAAGGAAAGCTTCAGCGCCACTTTCCAAGGCCTTGATACGGCTTTCCTTTGTCCCTTTGATTGCAGTGATAAAGACAACAGGTATGTCACATAGATTCAGATCTTCCTTCATCCTCCTACAAACTTCATATCCATCCATTCCAGGCATGATGATGTCAAGCAACACCACATCAGGCGCCTCAAGGGAAGCCATTTCAAGTCCTTGTCGACCATTTGTGGCTGTCAACACCTCCGCTTGTGGAAACTCATCCTGTATCAGAGCTTTCAAAGTGATCAAGTTATCCCTGTTATCATCAATTGCCAAGATCTTGATCTTCCTATTTCCCATAGAGTACCTCATCAATTACCATAAAAAATTCACTGGCGATGATAGGTTTCCCTATGAAAGCCTCAAAACCATGTGAAAGTATGGTTTCACGTTCATGTTGCATAACACTTGCAGTCAACGCAATGACAGGTATATGTTGCGTTTGGGGCATCCGCCTGATGCGCCCAAACGCTTCAATCCCGCTGAAGTCCGGCAATGCAATATCCATCAGAATCAGAGTCGGCATGTGCTTTCTTGCCATTTCAACTCCTTCTTGGGCAGTACTTGCTTCCAGTACAGTATGATGCTCTCCTAAAAGCGCTTTAACGGTAATCATATTGTCCCTATTGTCTTCAACCACCAGTACTACTGGTTTGCCTTCAATGGTACGCCTCTTTGGAGATACCTGCTCTTGTTTTGTTGTATCTGGATACAGCATGGAGACAACTGCCCTCTGGAGATCCAGGCGCTTGACATCACCCTTTTGGATAAGTTGATGCACATTGTTACGCTTGAGGAACTTCAGCTCTTCTTTGGTGATATGTTTTGCCGTCAGTATCAAAACAGGGATATGGGCAGTCGCCTCGGCATTGCGAAGAATCTCAAGCACTTTGAACCCATCTACATCCGGCATCATCAGGTCTAGTATCATGGCATCAGGGAGCCCTTGGTCAAGAATCTCAAACGCCTCTACTGCACCGTGTGCGACACCAACGTGACATCCTAGACCCTCCACAAGATCCTTGATCTGTATGATTGAAGAATCATTGTCATCAACCAGCAAAATTGTGGTGCCAGATATGTCACGAACATTCTGTGGCAAGGATAGAATTGTCTCCCCAGTATTGGAATCCACTTTCAAGTGTCCTGCAGTATCCTGTGCACCGGTATAATGCAGGGGAAGCGTCAAGGTAAAGACAGATCCCACCTCGGGTGTGCTTGTTACTGCAATGGTTCCACCCAGAAGTGTTGCATATTTTTTTGCAATGGCCAAACCCAATCCGGTTCCTCCAAATTTTCTGGAAGTGCTGCCATCAGCCTGCCTGAACTCATCAAAAATGTGTAGGATATTTTCTGCGGAAATACCAATTCCTGAATCACTCACAGAAATTTCCAGGGTGTCACCGGTTTGCACGGCTGAAATCTCTACCTTGCCCTTCTCGGTAAATTTCACCGCATTGCTGATCAGGTTTTGCAAAATATGTCGGAATTTGGTAACATCGGTATCGATGGCTAGTATTGTATCTTCTGATGTATGAAGCAGCTCGATATTTTGCTGTTGCGCTTGTGGGCGAAGCATCGCCACCACTTCAGCGATCGTATTGTTTGCATTGGACTCGGTGATCACTACTTCTTCCCGCCCGGCTTCAATACGCGAAATATCAAGGATATCGTTGATCATCGTCAGAAGATTTCTTCCATTGCGTTCAATTATTTCCAAATAGCTGCACTCTTCCTGCGGAATAGTATTGGCGAGCCTGCGACCAAGCACGCCCGAGAGGGCAATCACTGAATTGAGTGGGGTTCGTAACTCGTGGCTCATATTCGACAGGAAATTGGTCTTGAGACGACTGGCTTCATCAAGCTGCCTTTTTTGCATCTCCAGCTCTGTGTTCTGTTCTCTCAGCTCAGAGGCCTGCATTTCGAGTTCCCTGGCCTGTTGCTCAAGTGCAACATTGGTCTCTTGCAGCTTTTGTGAATACTCTAGGGCTCTCTGAGAGGATAGCACAGCGTTAAGACTTGCTGTGATTTCATTTACCAAACCATGTATCAGATGGACTGAAGCTGTTGTATACCTTTTGATACTCGCCAGAGAGATGACGGAAATGACTTGGTCCATATGCACAATGGGTATTGTTATGATTTCCTTTGCCTTGAATTCACCACTTACCGTTGAGAATACTACCTGAACATCTGAAGGGATATCCTTCAGATGATGCACCCTCTTTGATGCAATGGCTGCTCCAAATTCACCCTCCTTCCCAAAATACGAATAAGAACCAAGCCTATCATGGGTAAGACCAATGGACTCATAATGCTCGAATCGATCCTGGGTCTCATGCAAAAAATAGAATGCGCATATCTGTGAATCTGTTAAGATCTGAAGGTTGTGTAACAATTCCTGGCAAAATGGCCGTAGGGCTGAATGTTTGAACATGACAGAGGAAATGCTTGAAACATTGTCCCTATAGGCCCTTTCTGCCTGAAGAGTCTCTGCCATGGTGTCAAATGCCCTTGAGAGCTCCCCCAACTCATTTGGTGATTCACTGAGGATACGGGTATCCAGCTTCCCCTGCTTGAGAGCTTCAATGGCATCGGTCAGTTTTGCCATCGGAGGCAGAAAGCTTTTCCGAAGATACAGTGCTAGGATACCCAACAAAACGAATATGCTAAGACATAAGAATACGATTTGATTGATGATTTGGACCCTATGTTCATCGGCACCACTGAAAAACTCCTTACTCTTTACCGTTGAAAAATCGCTGATCGTGTTGAGATGACTGAGAATCTTATCGGTCTGAGCTCCTCCAACACCGCTCGATTTTACCCTGTTCTCCACTTCTTGAATCTGAGAGGCATGGAGCAATCTGACAGTTTCGTTTCGAATAGCTTTCCATACGGTCAATGCATCCACAGCCTTGTCAATATCGCTTTGCGGCCCCAAATACCTTTCGTACAGAATATCCAATTGACGCTCAATATCTGCTTCATACGAACCAATATTGCTAAGGATCTCCTCAATATTCTTTGAATTCTCCTCATAAGGCAATTGTCGCATATCCCTATGTATCAACAGGACATCAGTCTTGATCTCCTCCACTGCCACCCTAACGGTGAAGGGATTGTTATATATTCTGGCAGTATTATTCCATAATGCCTGTACAGAAAAATAGGAGTTTACCACCACAATCAGGACCAGGAGAAAGAACAGCGCTAAATAGACATTTATCTGTTTGGATAGCTTGGTGTCTTTAAGTTTCATTTCATGCATTTCCTTACTCTAAAAATTGGTGAGGGTGGGACAACCTGATACAAATTGCCAAACTTCTCAAAGGCTGGTATTTCTGTTTCGCCTGTTAGCAGATATCCATGCTCGTCCATAGAACGTATCAGCTTCTCAACAATCCGATGCTGATGGTCTTCCTTGTAGTAAAACAATATATTGCTGCATATCACAAGATCAAAATTTCCAAAAACACTCTCTGTTGGGAAAGAGGTCCGGCTGTCCAGCAGATCATAGGTTGCAAAACTCACATTGGCCTTTATGCGATCACATACCGTATAGGTTTCCCCTGTTTTGCAAAAAAACTCCCGCAAATCTTGTACCCTTATCCTCTGGATATCAGTTTCGGAGTATTCGCCCTTATTTGCCAGAAGAAGCGCTGATTCGGAAATGTCTGTTGCGATGATACGGTAGCGAAGCTTGTTAGGTCTCTTCATATGTATGTTTTCAAGAACCATTGCCAGTGAATATGCTTCCTGGCCTGACGAACATCCTGCGGACCAAATCCTCAACTCACTGGTATCAGGTTTTCCTGCAAGGAGAGAGGGGAGAATCCATTTCTCCAGGTGTGCGAAAGAGAGGGGATCCCTAAAAAATTCTGTATGGGTAATATTCAATGATCGAAAGAGTTTCACTGCCTCATCGGGGTTTTCTGCTACGAATTGAACATACTCTGAGATGGTAGTGGTTCCTGTACAGGCAAATCTCTTTTGTGCTGATTGCAAAAGGAATGAGTCATCATACTGTGAGATATCCAAGCCGTAGATGCTGTTGGCGATTTCACTCAATCGGTGGCTCATATGAACTCCTATAGTTTCAGTATATTCCACTTATTTCTAAAACTTAAGTAAAATCAAACCTATTTTTTTTTGGGTATGCCCTATCGTATAGCCCACATGTCCCCTAAACTGATTTCACATTGCTGCTACTTTCTCTACAATGCATGAAGGGCATCTCCTTATTTGGGGACAGCCTTCATGCAATTATTCTTCTATTCCTATTTCTCGTTGCTGGAACGTGCCCAGAGGTTGATGTTGCCATCCTGGGCATACTTGTCTATCTCGGCCAGCTCATCATCTGTGAAAATAAGGTGATCGAGCGCTCCAACATTCTCCTTGATCTGTTCAGGCGAACTTGCCCCTATCAGAACTGAAGTCACTTCCTTGCGCCTGAGTACCCAACTGAGAGCCATCTGTGCCAGGCTCTGCTTGCGCTTCTTAGCTATCTCGTTGAGGGCCTTGATGCGGTCGAGATTCTCCTTGGTCAGCATCGCTGTGGAGAGGGAGGTACCCTTCTTTCCAGCCCTGCTGTCCTCTGGAATTGCATTGAGGTACTTGTCAGTAAGCATACCCTGTGCCAAAGGCGAGAAACAGATGGTTCCAATCCCCAGTTCTCCCAAGGTCTCCAGCAGGTCCTCCTCAACCCAGCGGTTGAGCATGGAGTAGGAAGGCTGGTGGATGAGGACAGGAACTTTGCGGGAAGAGAGGATCGCATGGGCTTCGCGGGTCTTCTCTGCCGAGTAGGAAGAGATGCCTACATACAGGGCCTTGCCCTGCCTATAGGCAGTTTCCAAAGCACCCATGGTCTCTTCAAGGGGGGTATTGGGGTCGAATCTATGGGAGTAGAAGATGTCCACATACTCAAGACCCATTCGTTTGAGGCTCTGATCGAGGCTTGCAAGCAGATACTTGCGACTGCCCCACTCACCATAGGGGCCTGGCCACATGTCGTAGCCTGCCTTGGAGGAGATGATCAGCTCATCCCTATAGGCTTTGAGATCCTGTGCCAAGATTTTGCCGAAGTTCAGCTCAGCCGAACCGGCTGGCGGCCCATAGTTGTTTGCAAGGTCAAAGTGGGTTATCCCCAGGTCAAAGGCCGTATGGACCATAGCTCTGGCATTTGCCAATGAGGTCACATCACCGAAGTTATGCCAAAGTCCTAGTGAGACTGCTGGAAGCCTTAATCCGCTTGTACCACAATAGTTATACAGCATCGAATCATACCGATTTTCTGAAGGTGTATACATAAAATCCTCCTAATTTGCATTGGCAGCATACAGAGATTGCATCTCTTGGTACCAGTATACCCTATAAGCATCACCTCAGAGGAGGTTTCTGTCAACCTCCCAAGAGGAAAGCCTCCCACTATATCAAAGGAAGAACCAGCCTCACCCGGTGATCTGACGGGAATCTTTTCCCATTGCTGCCACCTGTATTTGTGATGAAGGATCCTTTGGGGTTCCTTTGGCCAATGGTTTCTTGTAAAGGGGAATGTCCGGGAGTTTTCTTTTTCTTTTCTTTGCTTTGACAAGGCTGGAGGCTACCACTACACTATACTCACCATAGGAAAAGGAGTTTCAATGAGTATCGGGTATGCCTGTTTGGCTGTTGGAGTACCACAAAGCGAGATGAAAAGCCTCTCTCTTGCCAAGGTCACTGATACTACCCTGCTTCAAACGTGCAGGACAAACCTCTCCCATCTGAAGAACTTGCTTCTCTATACACAGGCAAACCGAATTTCGCTCTTTCGCATCAGCAGCGACCTCATACCCTTCGGCTCAAGTGAAGCCAACACGATCAATTGGAGGGAGATCTTTGCAGAAGCCCTTCTTGAACTGGGCTCCCTAGCGACAGAGGGAGGCATTCGCCTTAGCATGCACCCAGGACAATACACGGTCCTTAACTCCCCACGTACGGAGGTAGTGGAACATGCGATTGCAGACCTTGTATACCACGATCGGGTGCTATCAGGCATGGGCCTTGGCAATATGCATAAGATCGTCCTGCATATAGGAGGGGCATACGGGGACAAGGCAGAGGCAACCAAGCGTTTTGTCTCCACCTACCGATCATTACCCCAAGCGGTACAGGACAGGCTTGTCATTGAAAATGATGACAAGCTCTACACCATCAGCGAAGTGCTGGCCATATCTGACGAAGTAGGCTGTCCAGTAGTGTTTGACAACCTGCATCACGCGATCAATGCCAGCCCTGGGTCTTTGACAGAGTTTCAGTGGATAGAGAGGTGTGCCTCTACCTGGAAGGCTGGGGATGGTAAGCAGAAAATCCACTTTGCCCAACAGGATCCGGGAAAAAGAGCCGGGTCGCACTCCCCCTCCATCAGGTTGGATGACTTTCTTCCATTCTATGAGACTCTTGCTGATAAGGATATCGATATCATGCTTGAGGTAAAGGACAAGAATGTCTCAGCCTTACAATGCATGCACGCCACATCAGGGGCCACTAGAGAAGAACTTCAGAAGCAGTGGACCAAATACAGGCCACTGGTCACCGAACGCGACCCGGCAAAGGTTTGGAAGATGGAAGAGCTCCTTAGGGATGCAGAGCCAGGTCAGCAGGCAAGCATCGCATTTTACAGGCTCCTACAAACATATCTCGCGCTGGAAGTCTCTCGCTCCCAAGCGTCCATCACAGCAGCGACCATGGCCGAGATGTGCATACGAACAGAGGCAGAGGAGAAACGGATCACCGAAAGGATTGACCAGTACAAGATGGCTGCGATACCGCTTACGAAACTCAAGCAATCGATCATGAACATAGCAAACAAGCATGGAGTGGATGAGGTTCTCACCTCATACTACTCCTTGCTATAGGAGAACCACATGGACAAGAAACTACGATTCACCCCGACTTCAGTTCTCGTAACCATCACCTTCATCCTTATGGTTACCGTCAACGCCCTGGCAAACATACTTCCCATAGCTGGGATCACTACAGGTGAGGTCTCAGACTCCTTCCCCAACCTTTTTGCCCCTGCAGGGGTCACCTTCTCCATTTGGGGAGTCATTTACGTGTTGCTTGGCCTCTATACCCTCTATCAGCTGGGACTGTTCCAGAAAGAGAAAGCCACTGACCCGCAGCTTCTCATACGAATAGGCAATATATTCGCCTTTTCCTCCCTGATCAACGCCATTTGGATCTTCTGCTGGCATTACTCCATCATCTTCCTCTCGGTCATCCTGATGCTTCTGATCCTTCTCTCCCTGATAGCAATCCATCTCTTGCTCAAGAACAACCCAATGACACGGAAGGAATGGCTCTTCATCAAGCTGCCCTTCTCCATATATTTCGGATGGATAACCGTTGCTACCATTGCCAATGTCACAGCCCTTCTGGTAACCCTGGGCTTCAGCGGATGGGGCCTCAGCGAAGCCATGTGGACAAGTACCCTCATCATCATCGCCACCCTCATCGGCATGACCACCGGTTTTCTGGCTAAGGACATCCCCTACGTCGCCACCCTGATATGGGCCTTTGCAGGAATTCTCATCAAGCACACATCAGAATCCGGCTTCAACAGGGCGTATCCGGTAGTCATAACCACGGTGCAAGTTGCCATGGCAGTATTGGTTGCAACGCTAATTCTTATCCTAGTAAGAAAAAACAAACGGGCAGACTGAAGGTGATACAGCATACTACTTGGGAGCTTCGTCTCCTGAAAGCACTTCTTTGGGCATACATTGGCCTCTGCCTTATCATAGCCTCACTCAACTGGGGCTATGTCCCTTCCGCTTCTCCAAAGGCGGCAAAGGCCATTGCAAGCTTGTGGCACTTCTATGAAAATTGGATAAAAACAGTTCTCATTCTGGGTTGCGGCTACCTTACTCTTCGCATCAGAAGACAGAAGGGAAAAGTTGCCATGCGCAAGCAGAATCTTATTGGCTTTGCATTGGCTGCCCTTCTGGTCCATATTATGCTCCCCGTTCTGCTTGCCAATCCCGAAGCCTACTATTTTGCCATGCCTCTTCCCTGGTCCACCGTCCCCCTACAAGCGGGCTTGGAGGGGACGGCCATGCACCAGAATCTTAGCAAAAGCATAGGGTTAGGAGGTATCAGGGCATCGATACTCTTCTTTTGGATCTACAGTGGCTTCATCCTGCTTGGGACACTTCTCTTCGGACGCAGGTTACAGTGCTCTACACTCTGCCTCTTCAATGGGTTTGCAGCAGAAATATTCGAACCTGCCATCCCTTTGGTAGGAAAAAGGAAAAGTCCGCTTTCAAAGGAAAAGCTCAAGCTGCTTGCTGGGGTCAGGACGATCTTCATCATATTTGCCTTTGGCTTCACCCTGTACTGGCTTCTCTACAAGGCAGGTGTCCCCTTACAGGAAAGTATGGCCTGGGTCTCTCAGGGAGAAACCTACAAATACCTCATATTCGAACTTCTCATGGCGATGTTCTTCTGGGTGGCGTTCGTAGGAAGACTCTACTGCCATTACTGCCCTCTTGGGACAGCTCTGAGTTGGATCAGTAGGTTGGGAGGACAGCAGATTACAACCGATGAGACTCACTGCATCCAATGCGGGAAATGCAATGCTGTCTGCCCACTCTCCATCGACATCTCATCCTTAGCCAAGGACGGGGTCCCTGTTAAGGCGTTGCGCTGTGTCGGGTGTGGGCATTGTGTAGACGCATGCCCTACCAACACATTGCATTACACCACAACCTTTACCAGGCGTATATGTAAGGCTGTCAGGACGTGAACCAACAAAATCCTTAGTATATCGCTAGCAAAATGTTGCCAACAGTCATAATCGAATGATAGGCTCATAGGATAGCGACAAGGAGGCACCCGGTTGGAGAAGCGTACATACAGAAGAGAGGCAAGCCTGTGGAGATCCATTTTCATCCCTCTAGTGAGTACCCTTTCCCTCCTCATTGTGTCTGGCTTCCTGGTCATCTCCTATTTCAACGACTTTTACCATACCGAGAAAACCCATGAGGCAACACTTCTTGCCCAGACATACGCCAGATACTTGGAGGCGGCCCTTGATGCTCGGACCATACTTGATGAGCAGATTCGAAGAAGCCTTCGCGTAGCAGGGAATATCATCTCCAAGCAAGAAAAACCCTTTTCCAATGAGATGCTTGCAGACCTAGCCAAGACGCTGCATGTTGATGTCTTCTATGTCTACGACAAGAATCTGATGATCGAATATTCCAGTGACGGCCTATATCCCGAATGGGTTGCCCCTAAGGGGCACCCTGTCAGGAGCTTCTTTGAAAGTGGGCTTGATCAGCATATCGATGAGATTCGTCCAGACACAGAAACTGGCACCAACTGGCTCTACAGCTACCAGCGCTATGGTGAGGGAAGGATGATACAGACGGGAATACTTGCCGACAAGGTAGCAGAGCTCTATGCGCAGCTGAATGAGCAGGCGATCATAGACAAGATGGTCAATGAAAGTCCCTTCATCCGGATCGCATTCATCAACTCCAAGAACATGGTGACAGCATCGAGCGTCCCAGGCGAGATAGGGCAAATGGAGGATGAGACGATCCTCACCCAACCCATTGAGGAGGATCCCACCAACCTCAAGCATATGGGCAGGCAATTTGACTCGTATCTCAAGTTCCATATACCTATTGAGGTACACGAAACCACCATGGGGACACTGGCCATCCTGTTCGACCTGACAAACACCAACAGGTTCTTTTTCCAGATGGCAATGACCATCACAGCAGCACTGATCCTTCTCTTTTTCCTTTTCATCTTCAGCATCTTACACAAAGAGAAAAAGAACCGACATATCTTCAGAGTTGCCTATTTTGACGACGTCACTGGCCTTCCAAACATCAAGTGCTTCAAGAGAATGGAGGAAGGGCAGGTACAAAAAAATCTCGCACTCGTCATAATCAATCCATTACACTTCAAATTCATCAACCTCATATATGGATACAACTATGGTGATGTTCTCTTACATCAGATAGCCCAGTACCTCTCTGGCTTATCCCTCAAGACAGCAGACCTGCAACTCTATCGCTTCACAGACGACCAGTTCATCCTCACTGTCAAGAATTACGGCTCCCCAGAAACACTGTACAGCCTCTGCAACCAGATACTGTCCATCAAGGAACAGCCGGGGACTATAGGTACGGTGGACCTTAGCATTGGGGTTGTGGAGTGGAATCAAGTCCCCCTCACTTTCGATACGATCATCAAGCAGGCTTCCATAGCCCTGAATGCCGCAGGAAAAGCAAATCAGATCCAATTCTACACCAAGGAGACAGAAGATCTGATACTACGCCAGAATGCCATTGAAAACGAACTCAAAAGCATAATTGCAGGAGATAAGGGTATTCTCCATCTTGCATATCAGCCAATAATCAATGCCACGAATGGTTCGATCGTCGGCTTTGAGGCTCTTGCCCGCATGCAAAGCAATATCTTGGGAAGGGTGCCTCCCTTGGAGTTCATTGCCATCGCTGAAGAGAGGCATCTCATCATCCCACTGGGGAAAGTCATCTTGGCTCAGGCAGCTGCCTTCATGAAGGACCTCACAGACCTGGGGTACGGCTCCTACCCTATCGGAGTAAATGTCTCAGCCATGCAGCTGTTGGATGAGACTTTTGTAGAAACCCTTCAGGCAATAATCAAGGCGGCTGGGATTGAGGCACGGCAACTTGGAATAGAACTGACCGAATCAGTCTTTTCCAGTAATTTTGAGTTTCTCTCCCTGCAGATACGAAACATCCATGCACTGGGCATACGCATTGCAATTGATGACTTTGGTACAGGGTTCTCCTCTCTGAACCGTCTTGAAGAGTTGGAAGTGGACATCCTAAAACTTGATAAGCAGTTCGTAGACAAACTTATCGGTCCCGCGTCTACAGGAATATCCTCTGACATCATCTCAATGGCCCACCATCTAGGCAAGCTGATCATTGCAGAAGGGGTGGAGACAGAGGCCCAGCGTCAGATTCTCTTGGGGATGGATTGTGATTATATGCAGGGCTACCTGTTCAGCAGACCCATTGCAGATGATGAGGTCATCAGGCTGTTACAGGAAGGTAGCAGACAAACCCACCTCCACGGGTAGTTGTCTCTAGCCAGAGGCCAAGGTCGATCTTCCACGTCAAGGAAGCATCATAGAGGGTGACATATACAGGCTTGGTCTCCCCTTCTTGCTCTATTGCAACGAGGGTAACCCAGTGCCACTCATCGAGATTGGTCAATGATCCCCTTGAGAGATTAAGGAAAGCGACCGGGGAGTCAGCTTCAAAGGCAGCAACCAAAAATTCGACAACATGGGCTAGGGCGGGCCTCTTTTCCTTTGCCTTGGGAATCTTCAATGTCTGCTCACTGAGGGCGAAGGGCAGCCTCTGCAAGAACACTTGGACACCCTTGGTAAACTGGCTGAGAAGATGTACCCCCATGATGCCGGGTGTGACAAGGCGCCACATCTCCTGCATCAGGAGAACCGCCTCATCTTTCAGCTGTTTGCGTGGAGTTTGCTTTTGCAGAAAGTAGAGCATCAGGTTGCTAGCCGTGGTAGGACCGCAACCCGCTCTGCGTTGCCAAAGCATGGGATACCACTCCTGGTCGGCTCCATAGACAAAGCTGTCGCCTGTATCATGGATATACAAGTATTCTGGATTGCGAATTGCACTATTGATCAAGGGCGGCCTCACTGCACGATTTCATAGGGCCAGTTTATGATTCCGCCAAAGTCGTAGACCTCGGTATACCCAAGTGCAAGCAGCTTTTTGCTTGCCTGTGCACTTCTCGAACCACTTCTGCAATAGACCAGAATGGTGGCCCCTGTGTCAGGTAGCAAGGAAGGTCTCTCCTTTCCGATGGTCTCATTCGCTATGTTGATGGCACCTTTGATATGCCCCCCGGCAAATTCACCTGGAGTACGTACGTCAAGGATGATGAGATCCTGCCCGCTATCCATCATCTCTTTAGCCACCTGGGCCGATATCTTTCGGTAGGAAGCCATTTTTTCTTCTGAAGCTGAAGGGTTTTCACTTGTCCCATTGGCAAAGACCTTTACCCCAAGAAAGATAAGAAAAACCAATATGAGAATTATGAGTACGATAATGGTTATTTTATTCATGATAAGAACTCCTACAAATAAGATGGCAATTACCCTCCTGTTGGTCAAGAGAGTAATTGCCATAAACAACAAACTTGTACTAAATAGATGAGAGCTCTAGCCTTTAGGGCTCAACGACATCCCCTTCCAGCTGGCTTTCCAGATATTTCATCATAATCTCGGCCTTGGCCTCGGCCATCTCAAGCTTCTTCTCCAGAGCTTCTGTCTGTTGCTTGTAGGCATCCTTGAGGTTCTTGACAGGATAGGAAGAGAGCACCCAGACAGTCCCGTCAGGCGCTGTATACCGTTCCGCAACAGAAACACCCCGCAAGGCTATGTTCACTGTCTGAACACTCATATTCTGCAGCACCTCAAGGCTCTGCTGATTCCTCAAGGTTTCACCAGCTTCCTCGACAAAGGTCACCAGAGCGTTGTCTACGGTGGTGGATGCCCATCGTCCGATGGCATCCTTTGCGGAAGACTCAGCACGCAACAGACTCAGCTGAGGGGTCGACTGCTTTGCAGAGCCCACTTCATAGTGAAGGGTGCGGGTATTCCTTGGCGTTGAGGTCGTCCAGTATGGCGATCCATCGGCATTTGGCTTGGGTGTGCTTGCACATCCTACAAGAATTAGCACCAAGCCTACGCAAAACACAAAGGGAAGAACGTTCTTATGCATCAGGTAGCTCCTTATTCAATAATGGAGGCAAGGCTCCAGTATGTATCACTCTCTTCGTCATAATACCGATCCACTACCCTAAAGCCCAGAAGCAGGCCGCGCTGGGCTTGGTAGAGGACATTGTCCATACTAGCAGCACTCCCGTCACGTGTTGTGGTGAGGGATTTGGAGAAGGAGTGCTCAGTGTTGAAATCAAGAAGGTTCTGAGCCGCGGCAAAATCAGAGGCCTCAAGGGAGTCATTGAGGAAGTGGCGGGCCTTGCTGCTTCCTATGCCAAAACGATACCCATCCACTTGGGGAAGGGATGTAAGCCAATTGGGTTTTCCAAAGGTATCGGTGCCAGAGATGTGGAATCTCTTAGTTTTTGAGCTATCGGGATAACGGGCAAACACAACGGCACCTGCCTTGTCATCCAAGGTGACCGAGAGCAATTCAAGGGCCTCCACCACTTCCTTGAGGCTTGCATCATCATAGTAAGCCTTTTCCTTCTGGGCAAACGAGATAAGACCCTTGCTACTGCTGTCCTGCATCACAAGGGTGTTTTCCATGGCGAGCGCCCTTTCAAGGAGGATGCTCTTTGCACAAGCAAGGATGGCCTGCTCAACCATACGCTCTTGGGTTGAATATGGCCCTGAGATGCCGACATAGACATCACTTGGATAGCTGCTCAAGTCTACAAGGGAGAGGTCCCTCTGATCATCAGGCTCTGATTCGGATACTCCACCGGTGGTGGAGCATCCCGAAAGCGAGATGATCATGATGCATAGCAGTGCTATGGTTCTTATTGGCATCGCTCGCTAGTTTGCCTTTTTAAGGAGGTTTGCAAAGGCATCCTTCATCTTGGCATTGGCAGCGGCGGCAGCATCACTCTCAACAAAGGCCTCTGCAACAGCTTCGGCGGCTGGTTCGAAGCTCTTTTCGATGTTTGCAAGAGGAATGGTGCAAAGGACCCATACACCACCATCTGAGTCAACCCACATCTCTTCTGTGGTTACACCAGAAAGGGTCGCTTCAGCCACCTGCTGGCTGATGGTTTCCATGGCATCCATTGCCTGGCGATTGTCCCCACTACCGGCATCGTTGACATAGGTTACGACCACTTCCTTGACAGAGGTACTTACCCATGCTGCAATCTTGTTCTTCGCTTCAACGGTAGCTCGCTTGATGGAGTTCTGCTTGTTGCTCATCATCCCATACCCTGACTCATAGTGCATATCCTGGCTTGATACGGTCTTGTAGACCCAATCTGGCTGGGGAATGCCATCAGCACCAAGGATCACGTTCTTACTAGGAGCAGGTGGTGCGGGTTCTTGTTTTGTTGAAGCACATCCGGTTAGTCCGAAAACAAAAAGGGCTGCTACAAGTACGATCAAAATTTTCTTCATCAAAGACCTCCAATTCGACAGTTATTCTAATTTGTATCCCCAAGCTTCTCTTGCAAGAGGGCAAAAAATTCAGAAACCAAGCTGGTAGAGGCCTGAAGAAGAGCCTTCTTCTGGGCCTCAGGTTCACTCATGGCCGCTTCCCTGTCACTCTTCTGATACGAGAACAGGGTGGCACTGCCGCTGTTGAGCTGGGCTGTGAGTGTATAGCGTGCAAATTTGTATGGGCTTTCCGTCAGGACGAGCGGGGTGCATTCGTACTGCAGGTCCAAGAATGCGGTAGGATCGCCATCAAGGGGAACAACAGCAAAGCCCAGCTCCGCCAACTTTTGGCTGAAGGCAGAAAAGAGCACCTGATGGCCTTCAATGCTATCGACTGTGACAGCAATCCTCACAGAGGAGGCAATGCCCGCCAGTTCCCGTTCCAAGGGGATCAGGGTTGAATTCTGGCTTGTTTTCAGGAGCACCTGTATCTGGTCAAAAAGGTCCTGTTGCCGCTTGGAAAAGGAGACCGCCTTCAGTAGGGTAAAATAGCGTTCCAGAGGATCTGACAGGGAAATGAGGGCTCTTTTTACCGACATGATGGAGAGGTCGAGTTCTGCAATTTCCTTCTGGTAGAGTTCGGCTGTCCTCTTGCGATGCAGAGCTACCCTGACATATACCCGTGCATTGGAATCGACGTAGGTATTCACAACCTCAGCTCCCACTATCCTATCGGTAGAGGAGCTCACGGTACCCCGATCCATCATCTCTGACTGCTCAGTAAATTGTACATCTCCCGTTGCGCTTGTGTTTGCGGTGGAAAGTGAAAGAACGGTTGTTTCCGAACGCACTTGGGAGTTGAAGACCTGGGAAAGCGAGGAGAGGGCGGAATCAACCGCCTTTTCTCGCGAGGATCCGCTTCCGACTGCACAAAGATAGGTATCTTCGCTGTACTGATCATCATACAGGTCATCAAGCCAGCGGGGGGTATTCGCAGTTCCGACAGATGCACAGCCACTGAAGAGAACTAGCAGGACAAATAGCACAAGCACTAGCATACGAGATGTCTGTCTACCTGGTCTCATGGGTTTCCTCTTCCTTGTCAAAACTTGTACTTGCTCTGCTTGACCATCTTCTTGATGGTCTCCTCTCCGACCCACACCTTCTGGTTGGTCTCAATGTCAATCAGTTCAGCTGAAACGTAGTAGGTCCTTACAGACTTACCGCCCACCTGGTCAAGGTTGGTCCTCACAGAGCCTTGCAACAGGTAATCTGCGCCTATCTCCTTGCCTAATGCCTTTGCAGTCGATTCGCTTGCAAAGTACTGCTGTTCCTCACGCTCGTCACGCACCGTCGCCCTGAAGGCTACATCTGCGACCATATCAACCTTGCCGGAATTGATAAGCTCCATCTCATAGCGCTTGGCGATGATGGAGGTATCGATATGTTCGCTGCTTCTGTTGATGAAACTTCCCACGATTACCACAGGGTTCTTCATGTTCTTCATTCTGAATCTGTCCACCCAAGGCGAGTTCAAGCTGTCCTCGACCAAGGCAGAGGCGACAAGACGGATATCGGTATCATTCCAGTTACCGCTGAGATCTATATCTGTATCAGATGCAATCCTATCTACAGAGACTGTGGACTGGCAGGAAACAAGCAAGGTGACAAGGGTCACCAAAAGAATACTGAGTCGCACTGCTTTTTTCATATGTACTCTCCCTATTACAACTATTTTTACCGATTATACACCAGATAACGGGATTCCGTATCAAAATACACATCACAATGTATGAAAAAACGAAAAAGTATCTACCGGACAAACAGAGAACCCCTGAATAGGGTTACAAGAAGGCCATAGCTAAGAGGACCTTTGATACAGGCAAAAGTGTACACAAAACATGTGCTTTGTGGCATTACACCCTGCATTTTTTGGGCGAACGATTCATCGGTTTGTTACCGGATGCAATCGATAATGGTTCCATCACGATACTCTACCGCAGCCAGGATCCTCTTTTTGTTATTGGAAATGGGCAGATGTGGTACACCTGTAAGATGATTTGTTTGTTCCATCAGGGTCCTTATGGGCACAACGGGTAAGGAGGATGCACGAAGTAACGGTATGAGGTCCTGACGAAAAGGGTTTACCGCAATACCCCGTTCGGTAACCACAACATCAACATCCCTTCCAGGGGTGCATACCAGGTTGACCTGCTGCTGGACCATGGGAATCCTCCCACGGAAAGAGGGAATGACGACGACCGTCAGCTTGGCTCCATAGGCGGTGTCCGGCCCCCCTCCCAATGCTCCAAGAATTCGTCCATTGGTACCGGTGATCGAGTTTACGTTAAAATCAAGATCAACCTCTGTCGCAGAGAGAATCATCACGTCCAAGGCATGTGCGATGCAATCAGGGTGGTAAGGGTTTGCATACAAGGAGGATCCCATCTCCTTATGGAAGGCATTATTGGCCAAAGACACTACAGATGGACTGTCAAAGCTCTGCACATCATAGAGCGTATGAAAAAGGCCCTGTTCTGCCATAGATACCAAAGATGCGGTAATCCCCCCTGAAGCAAACCCCCCTTGGATATTGTTCTCTTTCATAGCCTGCTCGAGGAGCATGGAAACCAGCAAAGAGGAACCTCCACTACCCGCTTGGTAATTGAAACCTTCTCTTATCATGGTGGAGGCTTGCAACACACGCAAAGCTTGCGTTGCAATAAGCATCTCAAGAGGGTTTTGAGAAATCCTCAATGACCCTCCAGAAATTTGCCTTGCATCCCCAATGGCAGGAACCTCTACAACCAAATCAACCCATGTAGCCGGTATGGCAACTGGTGAATCCAGCTCACCTACCATGGTGTCAGTGATGCCGATGACACTCCTTGCATACTGGGCATCGGGGAGGGCGTACCCCATTGAGCCGAACGGGTTCTTTCCAATAGTCCCATACAAGTTTCCCAAAGCATCGATGGCTGAGGAGGCTAAGAAGGCTACATCAATGGGAATCTCTCCAGCCTCAATTGCGCGGGCCCTTCCACCATGGGAACGAAAGATCACCGGTTGCGGAATGAGTCCCTCTAGTACAGCGTCTGTCAAGGGGGCTTTCAGGCCAGTTGTCTCAATCCTGACAAGCACCCCGGCTTGTACAGCCCGCAACACAGATTCACAGGAAGGACCCATAAGGGAAGAGGCACACAGGACCAAATCTCTGAAACCAAGAATCTGTAGCTGTTCCAGAACAAGACCAACGACCAAGTCTCCCAAGCGAAGATGGTGGTGGAAGCTGATGCGCATCCCGTTCTTCAAGCCGCTAAGAGAGATGGCCTCTCGCAAATCATTGACCTTAAAGGGGGCCTTTTCCCGTGGCATAGCTATTGCATGGGTCTGCGGAACATACTCCTTGCCATAACGGAAGGGTTTGGTAGCCCCATACCCACTGATCTGTGTTGGAATACATCTTCCTATGTCATTATATGTCCCTTGCATCTCTCACCTATTGACCTAACTCTATCCCAAGCACC
Organism: uncultured Sphaerochaeta sp.; assembly: GCA_963662725.2. Lineage (GTDB taxonomy): Bacteria > Spirochaetota > Spirochaetia > Sphaerochaetales > Sphaerochaetaceae > Sphaerochaeta. The sequence goes on along the minus strand of CAXXCW010000028.1, from coordinate 11,603 downwards.
CTGTTTGCCCAAGCGATAACAGGCTTGTCGATCATCCTGCCCTCAAGCTTGACGACCCCACAATTCCTATTTTCCAACGATGCCATGATGGCCCTAGCCTCTTGTATCTCAGACGGAGAAAAAGAAAACTCCCGGTTGATGATGGCGATCTGCTTGGGATGTATCGCTGACTTGCCATGGAATCCCAGCGCCTTTGCTTGTGAGCACTCAAGGATTAGCTGTTCCTCATCATCAAGAAAGCCGTATGCTGCATCATAGGCTTCAAAACCACAGGCAGCTGCAGCACTGGCGATACGGGCCCTAGGATAACCAAGGGCTGTGCTATCACCATTTCGGTGAATACCCAATGCTGAGCAATAATCTTCAGCCCCGAAACCAAAAGCAATGATCCTTGGGCATGCATCCCCAATTGCAAATGCCTCTTCCACCCCGCGTGGTGTTTCCAGCAAGACCTGTAGCTGCACACTCCCCTCTTCGATATCTGAGGCACGTTCCAATTCTGACAGGAATTGCGCAATTTTTTCAATTTCTCCAGCGCTTTCAATCTTTGGAATCCGGATGATAGTGGCACCTTGAGGGATTAACGCCTCCAGGTCCTCTTGCCAATAAGGTGTATCAAGGCCATTAATTCTCACTGCAATTCTGACCAAGGGGTGCGTTGCTTCAAGGTTATTCCTAATGACAGGCAACATCTCGGCCAGCAATATGCGCGCCTCAGTTTTTTCGGAGACGGCTATTGCATCTTCCAAATCAAAAACGATGCCATCAGAGCCATATATACCGGCTTGGATCATCCTGTTTGGGGTATTGGCTGGAGTGTATAACCAACTTCTCATACACCATATCCCCTGTAAAGGCGCTCGATGGCACACTTCATGCGGGCCCGGGTTACACAATCCAAGGCCTGGCAGTCCTCAACAAGGACAAGAACATTCGCCACCTGTAGCTCTTGCAATGTCAGCTCAACAGATGAGCGGATGTGTGAGCCAAACAAATCAAGGACAGGAGAGATGATATGAATCTCATTCGCTCCTGTATGTGTTGAAAGAGTGATAAGGGTATCACCTTTTTCCTTCTTTCCTGCGACAACAGTTCTTTCCATATCCGGACTCCTCTTATAGCGGACTCACATCAACCCGGGTAAAGGTTGTACGGCAGGCTGCTCCATACATCAGTCCAATGTGTCCTTGTCTGTAGGGTTCCATCTTATCCTGAAAGGTGATCAGGCTTTGGCCCTCAATACCAGCAACTAAGGTAGTGCCTTTGGTTGCCAAGGAGAGGGTATAGTGCTTACCCAGTTCCCAGGCAAAGGGCACAGTGGCTAGAGCCACCAAGATCCCCTTATCCTTCTTATAGAGCGTCGCTGTACTATCTCCTGTAAGGGCAAGAACATATGAGCGCCTGGTTCCCTGTACCCGAGCCATAATCCCATGAAAAGAGCCTACCTGGGGGATAAGCCCTGCTTGCAGTTGGTAGTCCTTCCATTCCGGTGAACCAGTATATTGTTCTCCCGACTCATATCCGCTACCTACCACCAGAGCATCTTCCAAGCGCCAATACCCACGATAACCCGTCCATTGGGAAATCCCACCAGCTTCATGCCGGGAAGATGAAAAATCAAGAGAGTAGTCGGCATCCCCATGCCAGCTGAGATGTTCCAAAACCACACAGCCATTTTCAAGGCCGTTGCCGATATTGTGTACAACGATACCGACCTCTGTTATCTCTGCATTCTCCAATCGTTCAATGGTGAATGAAAGGGGGACACTCTCACCCGGAAGGAGTGGTACACCCAACTGGTGCGTTCTTGTGTCTTGCCCAGCGTCCCGGTAGTACAGGCTTGCAATGAATGAGTCTGGTGATCCCTCTGGCAAGTATACTGAGGCTGTTAGAGTCTGGCCCGGGTAGATATTCGGAGAGAAGGATGCTCCATAGTAGTTGGCACTAAGCTCAGAAACCCGACATTGTGTCTTTACGAAGAACGAAGCCTGACTTTTTTTACCCAATTTCTTGATGACCGCACACAAACCAGTATGGCCAGCAAAGTTTCGAGACTTTTCGTTTGTCGAAACGGTACGCAATTGTATCATCTTCGCTGAATCAGGGCCGATTCTGAAACCTTGGGTAGAACCCGGGTAGCTGAAGTGATAGCGATGAGGACTCCTTGAGTTTTTTACGCCAGCCACCAACTCCCCGCAATCAGCAATCGTATCGGCACAAGAGCTGATATCGGTGTAATTGGCACTACCGGTCACACTAGCTAGCACCAGTTCATCCTGCATTGGAATTCTCCACACGGAAGCAATGCCCTCCAGGCCAACGGAAACCCCCATGATCGCACCCAAGTTGCCTACGTTGCAATCGGTATCCCACCCACACATGTTCCCTATCCGAAGCGTCTTGGAAAAATCGCCTTCCCCATAGAGAAGGGCCAGAACGATAACCCCTGCATTGGGGATGATGGGGACCACTCCAGGATATTTATCATACCCATAGTTGGCTGCCAGATAGTGGTAGGCATCATGCCATGTACCATGGTGATTACGGTAAAACTCCAGCATTGCCATCACCACGTGAGCATATGCCGAATCGGCAGGAATTACCTCCAAGGCCTCTGTGACCAGTTGTTCGGGAGTTTGAAAATGAAAGGCGGCACTGGTGAGGGCTGCAATATACTTTCCACCCAAAACTCCATTGCCATCATGGGAAATGCTAGCAGCCATCGCTCCATAACGAGCTGCCTCATGGATAGCATTGGGAACAACCAATCCCCAAATGTCGCTGAAGATCTGCCCCCCTATCTGCTCAGCCAGACTAATGCCGTTCAGTTCTGTCGAACCCGAAAAGGGTGCCGGGATCCCATTGGCCAGGTTCAGATAGGCCGTATGTTCAGTCGAGACCCCGTAGCCACCCCACCATAATGTCCCACGTTGGTCAGAAAGATAGTTGAGCATTGTCTCACCAAAATGGGAAGCGGTCACTTCTGGGCCAAAGTCCAAGATGGCCTTTACCAGTATCATGGGAAATGCGGTATCATCATCCGGCTTAAAGATTTTTCCAGGAGGAAGCGGCAGATACGTCTCCAATTCTCCTAGAGTCTCTTTAATCTCCTGATATGTCCAGTTTTCAACAGGAGCACCAAAGCGTACACCGGCGCACTTGCCTATCCAACCAGCGTATACTCTCTCTCGATAATCAAGGGGAAAACTCATTCCTACATCTCCTCTATAATGGCGCACAATTTTCGATAATCACTGATAACATAATCTGCCTCAGCGTATCCGATGGAGGGGACATCACGTACCCCGATATACCGCACCGAGTGCATGCCCGCCTTTCGTGCACCAATGACATCCGTATGCAAAAGGTCCCCGATATGTACCACCTCTTCAGGACGGCAACCCATGCGGTCCAGTACCGCCTGGAACACCGCAGGGGCTGGTTTGCTCATCCCCAGTTCATCGGAATACAGGCCAAAGGAGAACCTCGAGCCATGATCCCGTTCGATCAGCTTGCGCAAATACTTACCAGAAGAGACTCCCGTATCTGAAATGATCCCGAGTTGCTTTGTCTCGGACAGTTCCCGAACAACGTCTATAATATGGTCTGTCGCCACAGTATTGCCAGTGAAGATAGCCTGCTGCAAGACATCACAAAGCTCAGACAACAAATTGCCAGGAAGTCCAACAGCGAGGTCCTTAAGGACCAGGGCCATAAAATCATGCACGTCGAGGGTACGGTGTTCCGACCGCCAAACAGTATCCCAGATTACCCAGGAACGCTCCATGGCCCCATAAATCATCTCATCTGATATTCCGGTGACTCCGGCAAGGGAGAAATAGTGCTTGATCCGGTCTTTCCTCTCATGCTTCAAGGAGGTGACATTACGGTACAACGTACCCCAAAAGTCAAAAGTCACTACAGTAATGGCCATACCATCTCCTCCATCAACCTTTAAGTCCAACGGAGGCTATTCCTCCAATCAGTTTTTTCTGTGCAAAGAAATACATAACCAACACAGGCAGCATCGTTGCCAACGTAGCTGCCATAAGCAGGTTCCACTCTACGCTCCAGATACCTTTGAACATTTCCAGACCAAGCTGGATGGTAAACTTTTCGTAGGTACTCAAATAGATCAGAGGCTGCAAAAACTCGTTCCATGTCCACAGAAACGTATAGGTAACTATGATGGTGAGTGCCGGGACACAGAGGGGAAGCAGTATCCTGTAGAGAATTCCGAAGGTGCCCAATCCATCGATTTTCGCAGCATCGTCAAGGTCTCTTGGCAGGGTTTTCATGTATTGGATCAAGAGGAAGATAAAGAAAGGAGTCCCTGTAAAAGCAGGAAGGATGAGAGGCCAGTAGGTATCGTTAAGCCCCAACTTCACATACATCGTAAACAAGGGAATCAGCTTTGTCTGCAAGGGGATCATCATAGTGCTTATCACAAGCAGGAAGAACACTTTTTTTCCGGGGAAACGCAGACGGGCAAAGCCATAAGCTATCAGGGGAACTGCCAATAACTCTCCTATAGTTTTAATGAGGATGATAAAGAGGGTATTGCCCATGAAACGAAGCATCGGTACACGAGTAAAGGCATCTCTGAAATTCTCCCAGTGCAGAACCTTAGGAATCCAGGTTGTCGGCCAAACGAAGATTTCCCAGCGGGTCTTCAAGGCTGTCGAGAGCATCCAGAAAATTGGTACGAGAAAAATGAGGGTCAATGTAATCATAAACAGGTGGATCAAGATGGATTTTCTCATTTTTTTTATTTTATGCTGCCTTCTGGCCTTGAAAACTGTTAGCGCATTCATTTTGCCTTATCCTCCCCTTCATAGTACACCCAACGATTAGAGGTATAGTTGACCAGCATGGTCATGCTCATAATGACTACAACCAACACCAAGATAAGTGCCGATGCATAGCCGGTATTGAAATGCTGAAAGCCTTCCTCATAGAAATAGAGCAGGTAGAAGTATGTTGCCTTGAGGGGGCCGCCTTTCGTTATGACGAAAGCCTCTGTAAACACCTTGAAAGCCTCGATCATCTGGATGATCAGCTGGAAAAACAGCGTGGGGGTCAACAAAGGTATTGTGATGGTAAAGAAAGTCCGTATCCTACCCGCGCCATCTATCTTGGCGGCTTCATACAGCTGGGGAGGGATATTTTGGAGGCCAGCCAAATAGATGACTGCACTTCCCCCGACTTTCCACAAACTCATGCTTGCGACCGAAGGCAGAGCCCATTTAGGATCCCAGAACCACTTGGGCCCCTCGATGCCTACGAGGGCAAGGAGGGTATTGACGATGCCGACATCAGGTTGCAACAGCCAAGTCCACAACATTGCAATCGAAACCCCCGATATAACTGCCGGGATATAGAACAACGTCCTATAAAAGTTCATCCCCTTGATCTTCATGTTGAGCAGAAGGGCTAACAACACGCCAAAAACAATCACTATGGGCAGTGACATCACCACATATAGTCCGGTGGCCTTGAGGGCCTGGTAAAAGAGCGGGTCCTTGGTAAACATCCGCACATAGTTCTCCATACCTATCCAGACCGGGGCATCCATGATAGTCCAGCGGGTGAAACTATAGTAGACGGTCGAAAGGATCGGTATGAACGTGAGAATGATAAAGCCGACTAACCATGGGGATATGCTGATATACCCGCATATGGCTTCCTTGACTTCAGCTTGAGATCGGTTTTTCCAGGGTGTTTGCATTACTTTTTAACCTCTCGCAAGGAGTCTTGTCCGGAAGGGTTGAATCTTCCGGACAGCTCCTGCATGAAATAGATTGTTCGCTAATATCTAATACAAAAGGGTCTTCTTAGCTTCATCCAGGGTTTCTTGAGCTCGGGGAACCAATTTGTCAAGTTCTCCCTTAATTTGGCTCTTCTTGATGGTGCCAAGCTTGATCATGTCCCAAAGGTCCTTGATTGTAGCCTCAACCTTTGTTCCGGAGGGGTGAGCCCCACGCCAAATTGCAACCTGCTTGTCATTGAGAATTTCCAGAAAACCCTGCACATAGTCCTTGTCAGCGTCCTTGTACTGTACAGCTACAGACTCAATTGAGGGGAACAGGTTACCGTTGTCCATCAGGAATTTCTGCCCTTCGGGTCCGACATACCATTTCAGGAAAGTCCAGGCCTCTTCAGGATGTTTCGACCCTTCCCAGATTGAGACTAGCATTGACCAGGCATTGACATGCCGTGGGTTCGTTCCAACTCCAGGTTCACGCACTACTCCAAAGTTTTTGCCTGCACGCGCTGCGTCCAGCATATGCCCTTGGTTGAGCGTAGCCATACCAAGGCGATCGGCCATAAACAGGTCAATCGGTCCGGTATTCTCAGTGCTGAGTGTCGACATGTCAGAAACGCTGGGGGTGGCTCCGCTACGCATGAGGTCATAAAACCACTCATAGGCAGAGAGGGATTCAGCACTGTTCAAATAGCCGTCGACAGTTGTGCTGTCCATGCTGTACAGTCGGGCATTTGGCCCATGGTTGAACCAAATGGCTCTGAATGGGCGGGTAAGGATTTCACAACCCCAGACTTTTTTGGCTGGATTGGCGATTCTCTTTGCAGTTTCCAGATACTCATACGTAGTCCAGTCGCTTGAAGGATATGCAACTCCAGCTGCATCAAACAGGTCTTTGTTGTACATCACAAGGGAGGCACCGACACCCAAAGGCAGGCCAATGGTAGTTCCATTGAACTGAGTTTTGGTGTCCCAGAAGCCTTCATAGTACATGCCGGTATCAAACTTATCACGCTCGATGTAAGGCCCAAGGTCCAATGCCTTGGGAAACCAGCTCGAAATTGAGAAGAATGCCACATCAGGGCCACCGACTCCAGCACCCAGGGCTGTTGTCATCTTGGTCTCAAATCCCTTGGTGGGGAGCAAGGTCATGTTGACCTTGATATTCGGATGGGTAGCTTCAAACTCTTTGACCAAACTGCGTTGTACAGCTTCATCGTACTCTTCTGAGTTCCATGTCCACCACTCCAGGGTCACAACCTCAGCCTTATTGGCCTCAGGGGCAACAGGTTCCTTTTGTCCGGCGGCAAACAAGAATGTCGACATGCACACTAGGATGGCCAGTGCCATCACGATCTTCTTCATCTCTCTTTTCATTCTCTCCTCCTACGTTATCAAATTCGCACTACTGCGAATATTTCTCCTCAGCGGGCAAGCGCCCATACCATCAGGGCCTCACCCATCTCTACCAGATCCTCCTGTACGGCGAAAGAAAGGCAGACCCCTGAAGGTTTGCGCACCTGCTCTACCCAATCTGGGGGTATTACCTCCAGGCCTTGCCCTGCCGCACACAGGGCCAGGGTAAGGGCACAGATAGTATCGGCATCTCGACCAAAATTAGCCGACAACAGGAAAGCCTTCCTGAAGTTTCCCTTCGCCATGCGGTACAGGGAATATATTTGTGGTATTGCCTCTGCAGCTATAGCGTGCCTGGGTGTCCACAGCTTGGTATGCAACGCTTCATACTGGTCAAAGAAGTCTGTATGCTCCTCAAAGATGGTATCTGCCAGATCCATACGCCTTCCAATCCAGCTGTCTTGGGGTATCCACTTTCGTCCTGTAGCTATCACCGTTTCGAAATCAGCTCCTTCAAGGGCAACCGCTATGCTGGCAGCAATTGCCTGGGCAGCATAGACTCCATCCCTATCGTGACTGACACACGCATCAATTGCTGCCAAACGGGCAGCTTCTGCAGGATTGCCAACTGCTGCTATGCCAAAGGGGACGGAACGCATTGCTGCCCCATCGTCGTTGTTCAACGTGTTGTCGATCCCTGAATAGGGGGGGTCCATCCCTTGTGAGAGATTCCACAGAGCACCATAGAGCGGAGTGCCTCCCCTCTCGTGCGCCCCACCATGTGCCAGGACAAGCTCCCTCCAGACATCGGCTACGTACTTGGAGGTATACTCTCCTGTACAGGAGAGCAAAGCCCTTCCAGCGAGGACAGAAAACTCTGTATCATCAGTGCTTTTTCCACTGGGTAATAGGCGATTGACTATTCCATATTGTTGTCGGACTGAGGCATCCCTTCCTAGGTCTCCCGAAGCATCCCCCACCCCAAGGGCGACCATTGCAGCCTTAGCCCTGTCAAGGAGTATCTCTCTGCTCGATGCATCCTCTTTCATATGCATACCATTGTGATTTTTCTGAACTTCCATCATTGCCTCTCTTTCCTATCCATAAAATACGGTATCGTTACCGGAACCAGCATAAAAAAAATTTCACCCTATAATACTCGAACAGAATCACGAATAACCAACTCACCTGTAAAGACTCTCTCTTTGTTCAGTGGGGTATTGGCATTCATCTCTTCAACCAATAAATCAACACTAGCCTCACCTAAGCGGTACTTGAATGTATCTATCGTGGTCAACTTAGGTCGTATCAAACGGGAAATTTCAATGTTGTCATGGCCAACTACTGAAATATCTTCAGGGATGCGAAGCCCCTTATCCAAGATAGCCTCATACGCCCCGACAGCCTGCACGTCGTGGGAAGCAAACACTGCCGTAGGTCGCTTTTCAAGGTCGAGAAGACGCTCCATACACGTTTTACCCGCTTCAACAGTATTGGCTCCTGTCTGTATAAGTTCATCATCGATCCCTATGCCGGCTATTGTTAGCGCCTGACGGTACCCTGCCAACCGTTCGTAGCCAGACTGAGTAAGGATTCCAGTCGTTATGTGAGCGATCCTCCGATGCCCTGCATCCAAAAGGTAGTCTGTGGCCCTGAAGCCACTGCCAATATTATCTATGGCAATGGTAGATATGGTCGATAGTGAACTTTTGCGATAGATTTGAACTACGGGAAAGCGTTCTTGCTTGAGCTTTTCCAACTCTTCCCTATTAGCCTCGCTAAATGAGAGAATAATGCCGTCAACCTGCTTGCTGCGCAACAGGGTAATAGCATCTTTTTCAACCTTGCTATCCTGGTTCGCATCGAAAAACATGACCGAGTACCCATATTCTTTGGCTTTGCACACTACACCGCGTGCAGTCTCAGGGAAACTGGGATTAGTGATGTCCGAAGCGATATATCCAATAATATTTGAGTGCTTTAGCACCAGGCCACGGGCAACGCTGCTAGGGCTGTATTTGAGCTCCTTAATGGCAGCTCGCACCTTGATAATCGTATCTTGGCTCACATCCGACTTATTGTTTAGCACCCGGGAAACGGTAGAAACTGAGACGTTGGCTTTTTTTGCTATATCAACTATGGTAACTGCCATCGCTTTGCTCCAACTCTTCAGTATTATATCGGTAACGTTACCGACAAATTCAGTCTACATCAGATTTGTGATAAAGCAAGCTCTATTTTTACACAGTTTCACAGTTTCAACTGCAAAGAGAGGTGAGGTTGACCTTTTTGGTTGCAACGGACTCTCAACAGTGGTACCTTTTTCTGTAACAATGATACAATTCATAGGGACTTCATGCAGGGATGGTGGGTATATGAGGAAGTTAGCGTTTTTACCAGCATTTGTACTGGTCCTCTTTTTTGGGGGCTGCTCCTCAGTCATAGACATATCCGACACGGAAAATCTCTACAGGCAGGGGAACTTTCCTGCAGCTTATGAGAGCCTGATCTCCAAAAGGGAGTCAATCATCCAGCGGCAAGGTTCGCTCATCATGGATATGGATGCGGGCTTGCTCTCACGCCTGAGCGGTCAGTACAAACTCTCCAATGAGCAGCTCTCCTCTTCAGAGAGGAAAATCCAAGAGGCATATACTGAAAGCGTCACAGCAAACATTGCATCCTTCATCGTCAACGACAATACCCGGGATTACCAGGGTGAGTCGTATGAGGATATCTACATCAATGTGTTCAAAGCCTTGAACTACCTGCATCTCGAAGAGGAGGAGTCGGCTCTTGTCGAGCTGAACCGCTCGATTGAGAAGCAGTCCCTCCTCAAACAGAAGTATGAGAGACAGGCAGAAAAGCTCACCAGGTATGCAGACGAACAGGGCATGGCGAGTGTCAAGGAAGACACTTACTCCATGGCCTTCTCCTCCTCTGCCCTGGCGAACTACCTGAGCATGGTCGTTGCTAGGGGAATCGGTGATGACAACCTGTTCAGATACTCGCTAGACCAGACAGAACGCTCGTTTGTGACCCAGCCTACCCTATACCCCTTCCCTGTTCCTGCTTCCCTTGCAAAGGAAGCAGAACCAATTCCAGATCGGAAGGCCAGGCTTACCCTGGTTGCATTCAACGGCCTGTCACCCCAAAAGCATGAGGTGGTGGACGCTGTCTATGTCTCTAGGAACAACTATGCCAAGATCGCCTATCCTGTGCTGGTGGAGAGAAAATCCCCTATCCACCAGGTGGTGGTATCGTTGGAGGATGGGACAATTATCCCTCTGGAAAAGATTGAGAGCCTCAGTTCCATTGCCATCGAAACCTTCAAGGCGTCCTCCGCCCTATCCCGCCTGAAAGCGATTACCCGCTCGACCATGAAGGCCTTGGGGATAGCTGTCTATGACAGCATCACAACGGAGGACAAGGAACGGACTGTAGGGGAGGAGGTCCTCAGTTGGCTGATGAAAATAGCCAACTACGCCAGTGAGAGCGCCGATGTGCGATCATCACACTTCTTGCCCTCCACTGCATGGGTCGGATCAACCGACCTGGAACCTGGAGAGTACACCCTGAAGGTAGCGTTCCTTGACCAGGGGGGAAGGCCCATGTACACCCAGACACTTCCCAAGGTCGAAGTTGAGGTCGCACAGAGCAATATAGCGGAGGCAATCTGCCCCCTGTAATGAAAAGCCCCCATACATCATGTGCATGGGGGAGAATAATGTCCTACGCTCAATCATCATCCTTATCAAGGATCATAGCCTCTTCCTCAGAACGATGCTTGGTGCCCTTGGCTTGTTTTGGTGGGGGGAATACGCCTATCCTGATCATCCCAGTCAGGAACTGCTTCACGGTCTACGGGTCTTCTGATAGTTTCACGTTTCTTGTTCACATTTCGCTCCTTTAGCCATATCTGGCCAGATCACAATGCAAAACATATAAGATGTGGGCTGTTGAAAACAACAGCAAATGGTCTTGAGGCAATACAGTGTGTTCGTTCGGTATGTGCCATATCCTACCTATAGAATCATGCAGAGTTGGTCATTCGTCAAGAGGATAGAAGAGCCTGTATTTACCAATGCAGCATGAGCTGTTGAAACCATCATCCAGCTCGTATCCCACATGATACATATTGAAGCACTTGGAGTACCATTCAAGGGCAGGACAGCATGCGTTGAAAGCGGTTCATTCCCAATGCTACAAGGCAAACCTTTAGCTAGCCAATATCTGAAACAGCATCGGGGGTATCCGGATCAAGCTTCTCTATGATGTAGGAGTACACATCCTGCTGTACGCTATGCTGCATCCTGAAAAGCATCTCGACAACTGCTAGTTTTTTTCCCTTGTCGTTGGTCTTGCTCTTCTGCTCGTTAGAGAGAAAATGTATCTCTCCCATATAGTAGAAGGACCTCCCTTCATCATTGCTCTTCTGTATGAACAGGAGCGTCTCAAGGGGACCTTCTTCACCCCGTATATGACG